>CAZHNM010000033.1:0-13063 GCA_964533855.1 uncultured Brevinematales bacterium | reverse complement strand
TGTCTAATGCTTCATTGAATGTTTTAGGGCATATGAAAAATATTTATACTGCTTATGAAATTGATGATTTCTTACTTTCCCATTTTGAGGATTTAGGATTATATAAGAAAAAAAAACTGTTAGACATAGATTATATTTATCATGGTTTTGATTGGTATGTAGAATGTATTTATGATAATAAAGAAATAAAAAAGTATCTAAAATGGGCCACAAATGATGAAAGTTCGGCTGATTCGTACGATAATTTCATATTTATATATAAGGAATTAAAGGCTTATACCATAAATAAGCGGCATCATTGAAACGATTATTTTGTTAATATGTAAATCCGAAAATCATCGCTTATATCCGTTATAGGAATTATTGACAGTACTCTCTGTCCTTCCTCTTAGGCCTGACGCCAGTCAGGCACTAAGTGACGGGAAGTCCCGCATCGGCTTGCGTCTCTGCGGGATACTAAACACTAAGGGTAGCAACCCCTAAGTGTTTAATACTATTTCCAGATCCTTTATCTTTCTCTGGAGGTTATTCGGCAGGATTCCGAGGCTTAAAGCCGTCCGGGACACATTGTTGCCGTTGAGGGCGAGCTGAGTGACGATGTATTTCTTCTCGAGGAGTTTTTTTGCCTCGCTGTACTGCATTGTTTTTTGAAATATGGCGTCTCCGCCGTCTTTATTCTGCGAACCCATTATCCTGCCCACATCATCGGGATTGATCGCATCGCTTTCAGAAAAGGCGTAAAGCCTCTGCATCATGTTCTTAAGTTCCCTGATATTTCCTTTCAGCGGTATTTCGATAATCCGCGACATAGCCTCTTGGCTTATTGTCTTTATAACAGAGCCGTTCTCAATGCAAGCCTGCCTGAAGAAATGCTCCGCGAGGATTTTTATATCCTCTTTCCTCTCCCTGAGGGGCGGAATATTCACAACGAGAACGCCGATCCTGTAAAAAAAGTCCTCCCTGAATTTCCCCTCTTCAACGGCTTCCTTGAGGTTCCTGTTGGTCGCGCAGATCAGGCGGAAATCCACCTTTGTCCTGGTTTCCCCTCCTACCCGGGTTATCTCCCTGTCCTCAAGGGCCCTGAGCAGTTTTGCCTGCTGCGAAAGGGGCATATCCCCTACTTCGTCGAGAAACAGCGTCCCGAGGCCGGCAAGCTCCAGCTTTCCTTTTCTTGCCCCGGAAGCGCCGGTGAAGGCCCCCTTTTCATGCCCGAAAAGTTCGCTTTCAAAAAGGTTTTCAGGGATGGCCGCGCAATTCTGCTTTATCATTTCGTTCTTTCCGCGCTTACTCTTCAGGTGTATAAGGTGGGCTACATGCTCTTTGCCGACGCCGCTTTCTCCCGTTATCAAAACGGGAAAATCGTTCTGCGCCGCCTTCTCTATCAGATCGTTCATCTTTTTAACCGCGGGCGATTCCCCGATGATCTTATACTTTTCCATTTCCTTCTTCAGAAGGCTCGAAAACATTTTATGTTCCAGTGCATTGTTTATTACAACCTTCATCTTCTGATATGAAATCGGTTTTTCTACAAAGTCGAAAGCTCCCATTTTTATCGATTGCACCGCTTTTTCGACGCTTGAATACCCGGATATCATAACACATTCGATAAAGGGATATCTCTGCTTGATATCGCTCAAAAGGTCGATGCCGTCCTCGTCTCCAAGCTTCATGTCTATAACCGCGATATCGATTGAATCGCTGTCGAGAGCGAGTATCTTCTTTGCATTCTTAATGCAGTCGGCTCCGATTATCTCGTATTCTCCGAATACTCCCTTTAAACTCGAAATAACATCCTCATTGTCGTCGACAATAAGCAGTTTCATAATCCCTCCTGGAAAACAAGCTGGAATGTTGTCCCATTATTTATCCTGCTCTCTACCTCGATCCGTGCGTTCTGCTCCTGGGCAAGGCTCGTTACGATAGAAAGCCCTATGCCGATATTCCCCTTTTTTGTCGAATACCCGGGTTCAAATATCTTTTTAATGGTTTCAGGGCTCATCCCGCACCCCGTATCCCTGATTAAAATTGTTTTTTTATCGCCGCCGTTTTCAAGCGTCACATCGACCGTTGCACCCTCGCCGGCTTCGATGCCGTTTTTTACAAGATTCCTGATCGTTTCCTTGAAAAGAACGGTGTCAATCTTCAATACGAACTCATTCTCCTTACCCCGGGATAATTTAGCGTTTTTAAATTCCCTGCACACCTCTTCGATAATGGGGATAACATCCTTGTCCTCGAGGCTCGCATCCGGGAAATGCGATATTTCACGGAATTTCCCTAAAATAAGCTTCATATCATTAAGCTTGTTGAGAATAAAATGCACTTTATCCTTTTCATTCACTTTATCGATCAGGAATTCCATGTAAGTCTGGATAGGGGAAATTATATTATTGATCTCATGCACTATTATCCTTGAAATTTCCTTCCATCCCCTGTATTTCTGGATGTTGCCCAGGATTTTTTCATAATTCTTGAGTTTGATTATCATTTCATTGAAGGCCCTGATCAAAATTCTTATCTCCTCGGTGCCCCTTTCTTTTAGCAGAAGTTCCTTTTCACTTCCGCCGAAATAGACGTACCTGACGGCGCTTGATAAGCTTCCTATTGGCTTTGTAACGCCGAAAATAAATAAGAAGTATAAAAGGGTCATTACTACAGCTTCAAAGAAAAATATTCCGAGCACGGAACGCGTTATATTGATGGCCCTCTCATCTGAAAACGCCCTGAAAAGGGACACGCGCCTCGAAACCTCCGCGCTTTGAGCCGAGGATCTGGTTAATGTCACAAGTTCGTTCTCGAACTCCTTCTGGGTATTGGAAATTATCGTGTAGCTTGCAAGAAGCGACGTCAGAAGGATGAAGATCATCGCAGATATGAAAATTATAATAAAGTGTATTTTCATTTTTTGTCCTTTTGCCCGGATTTATCAAAATTATAGCTGAGCACGACCTTCGGTTTGTTGCCCCATAAATTAATAATATCGGGGGCCATATCGCAGCTGAGGAGAAGCTTAACCTCTGTTTCAAGATTCACGCCTGCATAGATATCGGCATTGGTCAGAAATATGAATTCCTGGACGGACAGGATATTCGTCATAATGTTGAAGGTATAAGGGCCGTTGTCGTTGAGGTAATAATTCGTACCGTTAAAATGAATGTTCTTGATCAGGGAAATTTTATATATTTCCCTGCCCGCGGCCCTGGTTTTGAGATCATAAACAATATTGACAGGTATGCCGCTGTCGATTATACCCTCGAGGGATTTATTGATAAGATTGCCGCAGCGGAACTGGCCGTTTATAATCGTCGGATTTCTCAGGCTCCTGTAGACAAAAAAATTATTGCTTGAAACAACAGGATAAGCGCTGACAATTCCGAGCACTGTTAAAATGATCTTGATAGAATCCGCTAATTGTGCGCCGATGCCCTGCATAAATACTCCCAACCTATAATATCTATGTTTGCAATTTCCATACCATAATTTACCGATGAGCGTGAAAGATTTTAATAATGAAGTTATCAAATCATATCAATAATAATATATCAATATTGATATAATTTCAAGTCCAGCTTCAGGGGGTAGGAATATCTTCGAGCAAATTCAGTATATCTCCATGGATAAGTCCATTATCAGCTATTATCGTTTTTTTATAAATGTCATAGGATTTGCCCGAATAATCCGACAATGTTCCCCCGGCCTCTTCTACTATGACTTTCCCGGCTGCGGTATCCCAGGGTTTCAGGTTTTCCTCGTAAAAGCCCTCGAAGCTTCCCCTCGCCACGTAGCACATATCTATTGAGGCAGAGCCCAGTCTCCTGAAGCCTGTGAAATTATTGCTGATTTTAACAAGAGGCTTCATAAGAAATTCAACCCTTCCGGCCGATTCATAGGGGAATCCGGTTACAATAAGGGACTTTCCGGGATCTTTTACACCCGATACATGCATCATCTTTCTGTTGAAGAAAGCGCCTTGCCCTTTTACAGCCCAGAACCATTCGCCAAGCATCGGATTATACACGACGCCCAGGACAATTTCTTTATCAATTTCCAGGCCTATAGATACGCTGACAAACGGAATGCGGTGTGTGAAATTAACCGTACCGTCAATGGGATCTATTATCCACTTGATCGATGCGTCATTTTCCCTTGAAAGTCCTTCCTCGGTCAGTATAGAATGCCTGGGATATTTTTTATCTATCATTCCGGTTATCAATGCTTCCGAAGCCTTGTCGTACTGCGTGACAGGATTCGCGAAACTTTTAAAGAATACATCCTTTTCAGAATGGAATCCTTTTTTTATTATATTCCCTGCCCTCTCTGCGCATGAAAATGCAAAATCGAGGTATTGCTCCCTTTGGCCCATTTATTTCTCCTTAACTGTGCTTGTCTATTTTATCGCTGAAAAGCAGATCCATGAACTCCCTGCCCTTAAGATGGGTATATCCTCCGCGAAGGCACTCCCTCTCGCTGTACCGGGTTATAGATCCGTCCGGAGATACTCCGGGTCCGCTAATTATGAAAGGCACCTCATCGCGCGTATGCATGCGCAGGCTTATCGGAACAGGGTGGTCTGGAATAACCGCCATGCGGACTGCGCCGCCAATTCTTTTGTCGAATTCCCTGAGAAAAGTCCCTATCAGCCTGCTGTCGCAGTCCTCGATAACCTTTATTTTGCCGGCAAGATCGCCGAGATGGGCGCATTCATCCGCGGCCTCTATATGCACATAGACAAAATCTTTTTTCTCCAGTATATCCACCGCTGCGGCGGCCTTTTTTTCATAATTCGTATCTATAAATCCCGTAGCCCCGTCCGGTCTGACAGCCTCCATGCCGGCAAGCCTCCCTATTCCCAGGACAACATCCACAGCGGATATGATTCCCCCTTCCAGGCCGTACATCTCCTTGAAAGAAGGCATATCCGGTTTTTTCCCGCCGGACCATGGCCAGATCATATTTGCAGTATTTTGTCCTTTGCCGGCCCTTTTAATATTTACAGGATGACCCTTAAGGTAATCCCTTGTCCCGTAAATAAGATCAACGAGAGTTTTCGATGTTAATTCCCCCGCCTGCGACCTGGGCCTTGGCAGCAGGTTTTTCCATTCTTTTCCATATGATGAATCGGGCTTTTCATAATCGACTTCTGCGCTGTATGCCTTCCCCTTGAGATAAAGAAGGTTTCTATAGCTAACGCCGCTTCTGAAAACGCAGGCGGGACTGCCGAATTCCTTTTCCAGGCCGTTAATTATTTCTTCCGATTCGTTATTGTCTATATGGCCGGCGGAATAATCCGTGAGTATCCCATTCTGTTCGGTAATGAGGTTCAGCCTGAATGCTACTGTATCGGGTTCTAGGGGAATTCCCATTCCATAGCTTTCAATAGCTCCGCGTCCTGTATAATACTTCCCTATGTCCCATCCCAGGATTGACATATTGGCGACGTCTGATGATGTCGGATATTTTTCCGGCAGGGATAGAAAAGTCCCGAAAACAGCGCCGCCTTCGGCCATTTTATTTATATTCGGGGTTCGGGCTGCTTCAAGAGGTGTTTTATTCCCTAATTCCGCAAGGGGGTAATCCGCCATTCCATCGATCAAAAAGACAACATACTTCATAAAATACCTTTAAATTTATTTTGCGGCAGCTTTTTTAGTCAGGAATCCCTTGTAATAATAAACAGCGTAATTGAGGCCTGACAGCACGAGCATCAGGGAGGCAAGCCATGTGCCGTATTTTACAGCCAGTCCCAGGCCGGGTCCAAATCCGAACAAATTCGTGATGAAGGAGTCTCTTAACAGGTAAAGCGCCAGGACAAGACCGAGAACAAGGGTTGTGATTTTGCCTGTAAGCTGAGGCTGCACTATCATTTTTTTCCTGGAATTCATGGCGTAAATAGCGCCCATTGAAATCACCAGATCCCTGAGAAGGATTAAAAGGAAAAAATAAGCGCCTGTCTTATGGCTGAAATAAAGCAGGGCCGAAACAGTCACCGTCAGGATCTTATCGCTCATCGGATCGATTATCTGGCCTATCTTGCTCACGGATTTAAGGGCCCTGGCAAGGAAACCGTCGAGGAAATCGGTCAGGTAAGCAATAACAAAGAGGTCAAAGGCGACAAAATTAGATTCCGGCGTATTGATCCGCATCTGATTTACTATGGGAACGACAAGTATCATGCGGATCATTGTCAGCACATTCGGGATTGTCCAGAACTTATCACTGTAAACAGCCTGCGTAATCTCTTTTTCTGGCATAAATCACTCCGGATTTATAGATTGCTTTTCTTCGATATTTACGCTTACTTTCAATAATCCGAAAACGGCCTTTTCCATCGGAATTTCATTCATGATCCATCCTGGAAAGAGCATCGGGTTAGCTCTGTCCCAGGGTTTGTTAAACCCGAACAAAAACTGGTAATTAAGAGGAAATTTTTCCAGCCTTTTATCATTAACCATAACACCCTGGCTCGCGAAAGTTATTCCAGCCGCTAGCCTGGTGATATCCTGTTTCTGGCCCATTTCCCTGACCAGGTCATCAATGTCATTAACTGCATAATACTTCGGAAAAAGCTTGCCGGCCTCGCCGTAGAAATATGGTTCGCTTCCCGCTACAAGCCAGTATTGCCCTGGCCTGGTGCCTTCGGGAACCTTTATCTCGAAATCCTTCTGTTCATAAATCGAACCGTATTTCTTCAGCAGTACCCTGACCCTGATGGTATCGCCCGGAAAATACTTGTTTCTGTCAACCGTTAAATTATCCACTATATAATAATCTAAACCTTCTGTTATATCAATTCCGATGCGCATTCCCTTAATCTTTATCCCGCCGATGTTATTGTCATAAAAGGAGGCAAAAAGGAGATTCAGGTCGGAAATCATTCCATAAACGCTTAAATAAGCCGGATTGAATGAATATTTCAATGAGTTTTGCGCCCTGTAAAACCTGCCCTTGTATTCAATATCTATATCATATTTCAGATTTATTGTTTTATCGTCAAGATAGCCGGTATGGTTAAGCATGGCTGAAGAAAGAGCTCCTGAACACAGGGCGGGGAAGTAATACCTGCTGTCCGCGACACGGAAATTATAATGATGGGAAAGCCCGGCATTTATAACATCCATGCTGACGGGCACCATGTCGAAATCTTTTCCCCTGCGGCAGTATACCCCGTTCTGGCCGTCGTAAACAACAGCGCCGAGGGGTTCTGACGAAGTCCCGAGCTTGAATGAGAAATAGCTCGAGGAAACTACAGTGTAAATATAAGACCTGGAAATAGGTATAGATACTTTGCCCGCGAGGTCCATCGGATGGCCGAAAATATAAATATCGTCATTCGAAACATAAGTGACGGTCCCGATCCCTTCCACATTATAATCCCCGTCCACAAGGTTTACTGCAACCGAATCTCCTGCTTTTAATTCCGGATGGCCGGAAACGCTTCCGGAGTTTTTGACGGAATCCCCCGTATTCATAACAAAATAATTATCGAACATCTTCCTGACTGTTTCTTCACCTCTTCCGGTAAAACCGTTGATAAGTAATGGAGTGGATATTTGTTTAAAATTATCAGCCCCGCCTGCCATGGAAGCCGGAGGATCATTGTGATCTTTTTCCGATATTATCTGCTTTATGGGTGTTATCCCGCATAAGGGTTCTTTAGTATAGGCCCAGGTATAGGCTACCGCTCCAATGAGTTTATCTCCGATATAAACCGGGCTTCCGCTCATTCCAGCGGCTACCCCGCTTTTTTCGACATCCGGTCCCGACAGCCGCGCTAAAATAATGTCCCCCCCGGGATTCGAGTTTTTGATTACATCTATTATCTCGACTCCGAACTTTTCCGGCTCCCAGCCGCTGAACACGGAAAGACCGTAGCCTTTCATTCCGGACCTGACATCCTTTACATCCATAAATTCCAGGGAGAAAGCATTTGAAAAGCAGAAAAATATGAAGAATAAAAGAAAAGTATTTTTCATAGGATATATTATCATAACGAGTTACGATTGTCGAGCCTTCTGCGATTATTCCATCAGAACCTGACCGGTTGTCAAGGTTTTTAACACAATTATTTCTGTCTATTTTAAGAGAAGGGTGTTAAAATAACTCAAGAGAGAAATATGTTCATACCCACGACACTTCAGGAGTTCGCAGCGCTGGGCTGGAAAAAGCCGGATATCGTGCTCGTCAGCGGCGACGCTTATATCGACAGTCCTTTCGACGGATGCGCAATAATCGGGCATACGCTAATTGATAATGGTTTCAAGGTCGGGATTATATCCCAGCCGGACATAAACGGACCCGCCGACATTACAAGGCTTGGAGAACCCTCGCTTTTCTGGGGCGTCAGCGCCGGATGCGTCGATTCCATGGTCGCCAACTACACGCCGACGTTTAAAAAAAGGCGTTCGGACGACTTTACTCCCGGCGGAATCAACAATAAAAGGCCGGACCGGGCCGTCATGGCATATACGAACCTGATCAGGAGATATTTCAAACATACCAGTCCCATAGTTCTCGGCGGGATCGAAGCGAGCCTGCGGAGAATTGCTCATTACGATTACTGGGATAATAGCCTGAGAAGGCCTGTTCTATTCGATGCCAAAGCCGATATTCTGGTCTACGGCATGGGGGAAAGGCAGGCCCTTGAACTCGCCGGGGCATTGAAATCTGAAAAAACCTGGAAAGATATAAAGGGAATCTGCTTCATAGAAGGAGCCGGGGGCATCGGAGAGTTTGAGGACTATATAAGACTCCCCGATTTCGAAGAAGTGCAGATGGATAAGCAGAAATTCACGGACTCCTTTATAACGTTTTATGATAACAATTCTCAGGGCTCCAGGGGACTTATCCAGAAAACCGGCGAACGCTTCCTGGTGCACAATCCTCCGGCTTTGCCCCTTACTGGTGATGAGCTCGATAAGGTACACGAGTCGCCTTTCCAGCGCGATGTTCATCCTTTTTATAAAAAGATGGGGGAAGTGCGGGCCATCGAGACAATAAGGTTTTCCATCATAACCCACAGGGGATGCTTCGGTGAATGCCGTTTTTGTTCTATTTCCGTCCACCAGGGCAGGACCGTAGTATCGAGGAGCGCGGAGTCCATTTTGAGGGAGGCGTCTTCATTTAACAGCCATCCCGCTTTCAGGGGGACATTGCACCTCGCCGGGGCCCCTACGGCCAATATGTACCTCTCAAGCTGCTCCCGTGATGGAAGCGGCGGCGGGCATTGCAGTTCAAGATCCTGCCTCATTCCGGAAGCCTGTCCGAATTTAAATTTTTCTCATAAGAGCCAGATTTCCATCCTTGAAAAGATCAGGGAATTAAAAACAGTTAAAGGCCGCAATTTCCGTGTTTTCGTAACCTCGGGGATCAGGCACGACATGATATTGCAGGATAAAAAATACGGCGAAGCCTATCTGAGGAATTTGATCGAACACCATACATCGGGACAGATGAAGCTTGCCCCCGAGCACAGCGATGAGCGGGTCCTGTCGCTCATGGGAAAACCTTCCTGGGAAAAACTGCTCCGGTTTAAAAATATTTTCGACAGGCTTAACAATGAAACGGGGAAAAAGCAGTTCCTGACTTATTATTTCATCGCCGCACACCCCGGATGCGCCGATGGTGAAATGCGCAGCCTCGACAGGGCTGTCTCAAAATCCCTGGGAATAAACCCCGAACAGGTGCAGATATTCACCCCGACCCCCTCGACTTACTCTTCTCTTATGTATTATACCGGAAAAGATCCGTTTACAGGACAGAGTATTTTCGTCGAAAAGGATACGAATAAAAAAGAAAGACAAAAAGCGGCAATAGTGCCGCTTTGTTGATTTTCGAATGGGCAAGCACTGAACCTCAATCGTCATTCGGAAATCGCATTCTTTTGACTAAAGCTGTTATTATTAATAAAATTAGTGCTGTAATTTAAAACTTAAGGAGAGTCTCATGCATCCGATAGAAGCATTCCTTATCCAGCCTGATATCAACCCTCTCATACTTCAGATATGGGGGCCGTTTGCCATCCGCTGGTACAGCCTGATGTATGTGCTCGGTTTCATGTTCACTTATTTTTATATCTATTACCAGATTAAAAAGGGAAAGATCAAGACGACCGAAATGGAGCTTTCCGATATCATTTTCTACGCTTTCCTCGGCGTGATTATCGGCGGAAGATTAGGTTATGTGCTTTTTTATAATCTCGGCGTTTATATGCAGAATCCCCTCGATATTTTCAAGATATGGGAGGGAGGATTGTCCTTCCATGGAGGGTTCATAGGCGTGCTGATTTCGGAGTGGATCTATCTTTCCGCGAAGAAAAAAACATTCCTCGATTATGCCGATGTTTTCGTAGTCCCTCTGCCGTTCTGTCTTTTCCTTGGACGCTGGGGAAATTTTGTAAACGGCGAGCTGTGGGGCAGGCCTACAACAATGCCGTGGGGAATGATTTTCCGTAACGCGCCGGGAAACCTTCCAAGGCATCCTTCCCAGATATACGAAATGGCGCTCGAAGGCCTGCTTCTTTTCATAATACTTTTAATCATATCGAGGCTTAAACATAAGCCCAGGGGCCTGATTATTTCATCTTTCTTCGCCGGTTACGGCCTGTTCAGGGGCTTTGTCGAATTTTTCAGGGAACCTGATGCCCAGCTCGGCTACCTTGCCGGCGGCTGGCTGACAATGGGGATGGTTTTATGCATCCCCATGATACTTATCGGCGCAGCCGGAATTTATTATTCCCTGAAATTAAACAGGAAAAATCATCTGTGGGCCTGATCCGCGAATTAGACTATAACACAATAGTAAAGATCGCGGCGGGCGAAGTTATTGAAAGACCTGCGTCGATCGTCAGGGAACTCCTTGATAACGCCATAGACGCAGGCGCCGACAGGATCTCCGTAGGTGTCTCGAACGGCGGAAAGTCGTACATAGAAGTCCAGGATAACGGCAAAGGCATGGATAGGGACGACCTTGTCTTATGCATAAAAAACCATGCCACGAGCAAGATTACAAGTTTCGAGGATATAGACACCCTCAAGACTCTCGGGTTCAGGGGAGAAGCCCTTTCGAGCATCGCCGAGGTTTCCAGGGTCGTCATACTTTCAAGGCATGAAGGCTCCACAGGCGGTTACAGGATGGAAAGCGGCGGCGGGAAGATTAATGTCACAGAGACCGGTATGAATACAGGCACAACTGTGATAGTCAAGGACCTGTTTTACAGCCTTCCTGCCAGGGAAAAATTCCTCTCGGGACCGCAGGCGGAACAAAAACAGCTCGAAAGGGAGATAGTTAAAAAGGCTCTCGCTTTTCCAGGGATCAGTTTTGAATTCATTTCGGAGGGAAAGAGAAAATACATTTCACCGAAAAAGGGCACCTGCCTGGAGAGGATAGCCGATTTTTATCCGGACGCTGCGGCCTATCTTATCCCTGTTGAAGGCATAAGCGGTAATTTCAGCATATCGGGTTTCGTCACAAAACCGGTATTTCTGCGACCCAACAGGATGTACCAGTCCTTCTATGTCAACCGGAGGGCGGTCGAATGGAAAAATTTCTATTTTATAATAAACAATGCATACGGCAATCTCATTCCAAGAGGATATTATCCCGGAGTGTTTTTATTCCTGACCATCGACCCGGCTTTTGTGGATGTAAATGTCCACCCCATGAAAAAGGAAGTCAGGTTCAGGGATGAAGCCCTGATAACCAGAAATGCAGGAGAAGCCGTAAAAAGATCCATCGAAAGAAATACGGGAATAAGTGAAAGCGATGAGGGCGAGGTCCGGTTTACACCCTTTGAAGAAAAGATCGGCTCAGCCATTTCATCTTTTATGACCGTAAGGGACCAATCCTATGCTCCTCCCGGGGACCTTTTCAAACGGGAAGGAGCAAAGGAGGAGATAAAATTATCTCTTTGCCGGTACATCGGATCCCTGTTCATGACTTACCTGCTCTTTGAGAATGAAGATGAAATGATAATGGTTGACCAGCATGCCGCCCATGAAAGGATAAATTATGAAAAATTAAAAGGAAGGTTTGAAAAACACCTCCTGGATGCCCAGGAATTTTTAAATCCGGTATCTTTAGAAGTAAGGTCCGGAATTGTCGATGAACTGATTTCTAATCTGCCGCTTCTCAAAAGCATGGGCTTTTCTGTCGAGCATTTCGGGGGGTCTGGCTTTTTAATCAGCGCGGCTCCTCCATTTATAGATTACAGGGACGCAGCCGATGCCCTGAAAGGTTTTATTGAAACTCTCGAAGAAAACCCCGGGGGTGCAAAACCTCTCGATTTCATAGACAGAGCGTTAAAACAGATGGCATGCAAACGTTCTGTCAGGGCCAGGGAGGCCCTTTCAAAGGATGAGGCATTGGCGCTTGTTAAAGAATGGGAAGAAACCCCGAACCGCTTTTCCTGCCCTCATGGCAGGCCTGTCGCCTTCAGCATTTCAAAGCATGATATCGAGAAACAATTCAAGCGCCTGGGTTTCTGAACTTTCAGTTCTTTTTGAACAGGGTGTAAAACACGGAATTCGTAGGGTTAATCAGCTTTAAAGATGACGAATCGGGAAAATCATACCTGTTCGAAATAACCAGGTTGCTTATAGTATAATTAGAGTTGCTAATCGTACCCACCGGATTGAGATAAACTGTAATTATCTTCATCGATTGATCGATTATCCATGTTCCTGTCTGCTGATCGCCTGTAAAGGGATTCGAATAGGTATAAGTCCTGTCAGAATTGAAAGATGTCAGGTTCGAAGAACTGTTTATGCTGTCTGCCGAAACTGTGCCGCCCGGACCGACCATATTATTCTGCCACCAGTTTCCTTCTATTCTCGTGTTGTCATTGGTCAGACTGCAATAAAGCAAAAGCGCCAAAGGTATGCACATACAGCCAAAAATAATGGCCCTCTTCATGAATTCCTCCTCCCCGGAAAAAGATAATACCCATATCCCTCTACTATATAATATATTAAATATAAAAAAAAAGCAAATTATGATCAAATCACGAGTGAGACCTGAACTGAGCGATTCTTAATATCGGCACAAAAAAATCGATGGGGTTTACCGT
>CAZHNM010000032.1:0-16008 GCA_964533855.1 uncultured Brevinematales bacterium | reverse complement strand
TTGTTAAAAGCGGTGGAAAGATCATAATTAAATTCCGGGAAGAAGTAATTAAACAGTTGAATTTGTTCGAGCTTTGGAAAAAATGTACCTCGGCCTGTCCGGTGTAACGATTGAATAAACCATCTATTGAAATATATAGGGAAACTGCGGTCGAAAACTGTTTGGCATTAATATTTTCTGTAATATTAGTCAATGATGTTTTGACAAAACCATAAAATTCAAATATTGAAAAACTACTGTATGATCGACGGTAAACCCCGTCGATTTTTTTGTCTCGATAAAAAGAATCGCTCAGTTCAGGTATAAGTCCGGTTCAAAACCTCATTTTCAAAACAGATGGTTTGACACGATGTTTCAGTCCTGCTATAATCCCTTACTTCTCTGCCGGTTTTTTTAACCGGCAATGATAAAATACGAGGCGGGCTGAATGCAAAATAATATTATGATAACCGGTTCGACAGGGTTTGTCGGAAGATATATCCTTAAAGAATTACTGGTAAAAGGAACGAACGACAATATAGTTCTTCTGGTAAGAAACGATAAAAAGAAAGGCATACCGGCATCTTCCAGGGTCGATAAAATGCTTAGATCATTACTTTCCGGTGATAGATATGAAAAAGCTTTAAAACAGATAAGAGTTGTCGAGGGCGACATTATTAATAAAGATTTTGGCCTTCAAAAAACTATTTATAAGGAATTATGCGAATCCATTCATGTTATCTATCACTGTGCGGCTACTATCCGCTTTGATTTAACCGTAGAAAAGACCAAAGAAATTAATGTGAACAGCACGTATAATATCCTTGAATTTTCTAAAGAATGCCAGGCAGCCGGATGTTTTAAAAGACTCAATCATATCAGCACAGCCTATGTTAGCGGCATAAAAAGCAAAAAAACAGATAATTTCCAGAAAGAATTTATAAACTCATATGAATCGTCAAAGGACGAAGCGGAAAAATTGGTTATAGAATACAGTAAAAAAATACTCCCTGTCACTATTTACAGACCGTCTATAATATCCGGAAATTCAAAAACAGGGGAAATAACCACCACAAATATTTTGTATTTATTTTTATTTAAGCTTTCAAGAGAGTTAATGAATGAATTTCCCTGTAACCCTGATACTTCATTGAATATAATACCAATCGATTTCTTTCTCAATCTTATGTTCAAGATCGGCGAGAGGCCCGATACTATCGGGAACATATACAATATCACAAGCAAGACAAATGTAAAAATAAAAGAGCTGATCTGCTTTATATGTTCTGAACTCAATGTAAAAATACCGAATTTTATACCTATAAGCGATGAACCTGGATTTAAAGATAGATTTATACCCGAATTAAGCCTGTTCCTGCCTTACCTGGAGGAATCCCATAATTTTGATTTAACGGAAACGCAAAATTTATTCCCCGGCCAGGATATGGATTATAGCAGGTTTCAACCGGGTTTCAAAAACATTATCAGATACTGCCTCGATAAAAATATTATCCGGGAAAAAATAATGCAGCCGGTATTATGAGAGTTTTGACCTCTCCCCCCGGTTTGACATGATATTTTGGCAATGGTATAATCACTGCGTCTCAGGGGGAAGGAGAGAAAAAAATGACCGGAAGGAAAAAATATTACAAAGCCGCTATATTCAGCCCGGTTGTTCTTTGTTTAGCAATGGTTTTTTTTACCGGATGTTATAACAGCCCGATTCAGCCTTTTGCTGAAGCAATTCCGGAAGTGCCGGACCTGAATATCAGTGTTTCGGATAACCCCCTGCCGCTTTTAAAGGTTAAAGGGAACCAAATAGTCACATCTGCCGGCAGGCGGATTATCCTGAAGGGTATGAACATCGGTGATCTGCTCGACCTGTACGATCAGGGCCATTTGACGGAAGACTATTTTCATAAAGCCGCCGATTGGGGAGCCGGATTGATCCGCATTCCTGTAAGTCCGGGAAATTTCCGCAAGCATGGAGATGAAGACTCGTTCAAGGTTTTAGATAAAGCGGTCGGCTTTTGTGAAAGATATGGAATGTATGTAATCATAGACTGGCATTCCGAGGGCGATTTAATTCATAACCTCTTCGATAAGACTTATAATGGGTTCATCACTTCGAGGGAAGAAATGTCGGCTTTCTGGAAGGAGGCTGCGTCGAGATACAAAGACCGCCCGGCGGTTGCATTTTATGAGATTTTCAATGAGCCGCATGGTTTCGATAATTCACTCGCCTGGAAGGACTGGAGGGATTTTGCCGACGGAATTATCGATCAGATATACGCTGTAAATCCAAGGGCTATCCCTCTGGTATCGGGCCTCGCATACGCTTCCGACCTTCGGGATTTCAGATCTTTTCCTCTGCGGAATAAAGGGGTCGCTCTGGCAGTGCACATATACCCCGGAACCTATATGAAATCATCAACTGCTGCTAAATTGCCGCCTGAAACTAACTGGACGGCAGCCTGGGGGTATCTTTGCAAGGATTACCCGATTATAATTACAGAATTCGGCTTTGACAGGAACGATACCATCGAACCATCCTCATTTAAAGAAGACCCCTCCTGGGGGGAAAAGGCGGTAAATTTCGCCAGGGAAAGAAATATTTCCTGGACGGCTTTTGTGTTTTATAAAAACAAATACTGGCCTATGCCCTTATTTTCTGACTGGAAAACCTACAAAGCGACAGAAGCCGGCGCCTTTTTTAAAAAAGAGCTGATCGGAGAAACTTCAAATTAGCGATATATTCAAAAACCCAGGTACTCAGGCAGTTCCATCGGCGACTGGAACAGAACGGCGGCTCCGCTGCCTGCGAGCTCTTCACGGGTCCTGAATCCCCAGAGAGCTCCTGCCGGGAGCATCCCGGCCGCTTTAGCCGTTATGATATCCGTGGAAGTATCCCCTAAGTACAGGATTTCCCGGGGAGGAATAATAAGCCTCGAAGAAATTTCAAGGGCTCCGGCCGGATCGGGCTTCAGAGGAAAGCCCTCTTTCTGGCCGGTTACGATTGAAAAATAGTTTCGCGGCAAAAGGCGCCTGACTGTTTTCCGGGTGAATGCTTCCGGCTTGTTTGACAGAATGGCGAGTTTAATGCCTCCGGAATAAAGTTTTTTCAGGGTGCCGGCCATTCCTTCGTAAGGCCTGGTTTTTAAAAAGCACCTGCGGTTATATTCCTTTTTCATCATACCCAAGGCCTTATCGATAAGGTTACCGGTTCCCGGGTCTTGCTGAGCAGGCAGGGCCCTGATAACTAATTTCCTCATTCCGTCACCTACGAATATCTTATATTCGGCTCTTTCATGAGACGGGAAGCCCAGTCTGCCTAATACGATATTCATTGAATCGGCTAAATCATCGAGTGTGTCAAGAAGAGTACCGTCGAGATCGAAAATTACAGCTTTAAAATTCATGAATTCAATCCTTTCATAGCATTTAACATTATGGAAGAGGAGCTCCATGCGTCCGCTAAAAGCGAATGCATGAGCCCTGCCTTATTTCCCCTGCTTGAGCAGTTTTACTATCGCAGTAAAATTCTTCTTCATTGCGATGTCCAGGGCGGTCATCGGCCCGTAGTAATATTGTGAACCTTCTTTGATATCGTAAATCATGGTGGATATCGCATTCGTATCGGCTCCCGCCGCGAGCAAAGTTTCAACAACGTCCGTTCTTCCATAAAAAACTGCCGTTATAAGGGCTGTATTACCCTCGCTGTCTCTGGAATTGACATTGGCCCCTGCTTCGAGCAGGGCTTTGACAGCTTCCTTGTGTCCGGCTCTGGCCGCTAAAACAAGCGCCGGCATGCCGTAAGAGGCTTCCGATACGTTGACATCGCCCTTGTAGTTCTTTATAAACGCTGCATCACCCCTGATCGCCGCTTCCCCTAAGGGAGCCCCGCATGATGCTATAAGGGCGAAAACGGGAAGCGAAGCAAGGATCAATGCAGTAAAACACTTCATATTCTTTAACCTCTTGATTCTGTTCTTAGTGAAATTCTATTTCAGGCGATTCAGGTTGTCAAATTATCTGTTTTTACGATTATTTTTATAATCGCAAAAAATAATTTATAATTAGGCGCACTTCTAAAAAAGCCCGCAGGGCGTAATAGGTAGTTTAATATGAAAGACCTGATCAGGAATTCGGCTGAATTTTTAATACCCTTCTATTCGAGGACTCCCATAGCTATTGTCAGCGGTCATGACCACTGGGTTTATGACGAAAGAGGCGATAAATATCTCGATTTGACATCGGGTATCGGGGTTACCGGTTTCGGACATTCGAACCGGAGGATAAACGACGCGATAAAAAGACAGCTCGATAAAATATCCCATATATCCAATCTGTTCATCATACCGGGACAGGCGGAATTAGCTGAAAAGATCTGCAATGCGGCCTTCCCCGGGAAGTTGTTTTTCTGCAACAGCGGGGCGGAAGCAAACGAGGCTGCGCTGAAAATGGCTCGCATACGGGGCATCAAGAGGAACCCGGGTAAAAGCAGGGTGCTTTCCCTTTCAGGATCATTTCACGGCAGAACGATTGCAACGATAAGCATGACCGGCCAGGAAAAATACAGGCGCGGGTTTGAACCCCTTCTGCCGGGCGTTGATTTCATAGGATTTAACGATGAGAGCGAACTGGAAAAAAAGATGGGCGACGATGTATGCGCTGTTTTTCTCGAGGCTGTCCAGGGTGAAGGGGGGATCAATCCTCTTTCGAGCGCTTTCATAAAAAAAGTCAGGGATCTTTCGAAAAAGTTCGATTTTCTGATAATATTTGACGAAGTCCAGACCGGCCTGGGAAGGACTGGCAGGAATTTCGGCTACCAGAATTTTGACATCGTGCCTGATATGATAACTATGGCCAAGGCACTGGGGAACGGTTTTCCAATAGGTGCGGTCCTGGCTGTAAAAGATGTGGCCGCTTTCATGGAAGCGGGTATGCATGCATCGACTTTCGGGGGAAATTTCCTGGCATGCGCTGCGGGATGCGCCGTTATGGATGAGTTGAACTCAGGAATGCTTTCAATGATAAACAGCCTTTCAGAATACTTCCTGAAGAAACTCGAGGAGCTCAAAGGTAAATATAAAGACCTGATAAAAGAAAACCGGATTTTCGGTCTTATGATCGGTATCGAACTTAACCCTGCTTACCCTGTTAAAGATGCCGTCAAGGGCCTCCTTGACTCCGGGATTCTTGCGCTGAGGGCCGGAGAAAATGTTCTGAGGCTTCTGCCGCCATTTACGATTACAAGGAAAGAAATAGATTATTTTTGTGAAAAACTGGCGCTATTGCTGGAGACATACAGCGTTACATCAAAATATTGACCCCCGGAGGATTGAAATGAAATTAGGAATTATCGGATGCGGGAATATGGGCTGTGCGCTGATTGCGGGGCTGTCAAGGGAAAATGCTTATGAGATCCGTGTTTACGATATAGACGCCCTTAAAGTAAAGGAAGCGGTCGGCAGGTGGTCGGTTAAACCGGCTGAAAGCACAGAGGAGCTTGCCGGGGGCTCCCAGGTATTGATCATTGCGGTAAAACCGCATGATATCGAAAAAGCGCTGGCGGATATCAGGAAGTCATTCGATTCACCGGGGAAAATACTGATTTCAATTGCCGCCGGTATCAAGGTTTCAGTGATGAGAAAACATCTGAAAAAGGCGCTTATTGCCAGAGCGATGCCTAATACGCCTGCCCTGGTAGGAGAGGGTGTTTCCGGAGTCTATTTTGACGGTCCTTTTACGGAAGCACAGATAAAAAGCGTTTTAGATATTTTTCATTCTATAGGAATAGCTGAAATAGTCAAAAAGGAAGAGCTTCTCGATGCTATTACCGGTTTATCAGGGTCGGGGCCGGCCTATGTATTTGCCTTTATCAATGCGCTTGCCGACGCTGGAGTCCTCGAGGGACTTCCAAGAGATGTTGCAAGGAGACTTGCCGTTTATACGGTCAGCGGCTCTGCCGCGATGGCGGCTGAATCTGTTGAAGCCGGAATACATATGGGAGAACTAAAGGACAGGGTGACATCGCCTGGCGGAACCACGGCCGCAGGGCTTTTAGCCCTTGAAAACGGCGCATTTAACGCTACTGTCATAAATGCGGTAAGAGCGGCTGCTGCGCGTTCCAGAGAAATGGGGGAAAAATAGATGCCTGTATATTCAATCCTGCAATTCCTTTATATATTTTCAGAGATATATATGTATGTCTTTTTGTTTTTTATTCTATTGAGTTATTTCAATCTCGAACCGGATAATCCGCTTGTAAGGATTACGGAAAGCATATGCGCTCCAGTCCAGAATTTTTTTCTGAAGGTGCTTCCTCCGTTAAGGATCGGAATGTTTGATTTATCCCCGCTTTATGTGTTCATATTTCTCCAGCTCGTTCAGTTTGCCCTGCAGGCTCTAATGAACAATTACAGGTAAATATGATAAGCCAGAAATCTCAAGGCGTCCTTTTTGATGTCAGAGTCTACCCGAAGAGCGGAATCAACCAGATAAGCCTTACGGGAGACAATATTTCTGTGAAATTAAAATCGGCCCCGGCAGAGGGAATGGCAAACCGCGAGCTTATCAGGTATTTGTCGGGACTGTTGTCCTTACCTCAGAAAAACATATCGATCCTGAGAGGAATGAGTTCAAGGAATAAAGTAATAGAAGCGCAGGGTATTACAAAGGAAGAGCTGGTAGATTTATTGACGCAGACCGGCGGGAAAAAATAGGACCCTATATTATACGTTTCTTTTCCCCCATTTTCCTCATCCTTTTCCAGATTCTTCGGCAAAAAAAATGTAAAACTTTTATAATAAATCGTCATATTAGTAACAGAATTAAAAATTATTCCGAAAATTAAAATAATAATTATACGAGGACCGATGGTATGAAAACTAATCCCGGTAAAAAGAAGAAATCAATAAGTGATTTCGAGGTCATAGCCCTGAAAATACTTTCTCATCTCGCCCTTCAGGATAATATTGATGAGGAAGTTATAGAACTTCTCAGAGAAATCCAGATGGAGCATTACACGCTTCTCAAAAAATATGAAGTTCTTGAAGAAAGGATAAATATTGATAATAAAACATCACTTCTTAAATACAATGAGGCTTTACTTGTTAATATTGTTAAGGCGATATCACGATACTGGCAGTCAAGCAAGAAATCTGCAGTCCTGCCTTTATCGTACCTGAGAATGGACCTCGACGATTTCAGCAAGGTCAACAATATATACGGGCATGCCGCAGGCGACGATGTCCTGATAGCCGTCGCCAGGGCTATGAAGAAAGTATCGCGTCCGACCGATTACCTTTTCAGGTTCGGAGGGGAAGAATTTGATATTGTCCTGCCCGTAACCGAGTTAGACGGAGCTGAAAAATATGCCCAGAAATTGATAAATGAGATCAGGAAAATCCGTATTCCCGCCGGTTCGGGCGGTTTTATCAGGATAACTGCAAGTATCGGGGGAGCGTCATTTAATGTCAGTTATTCGGCAGGCGGGCAGATATTCAACAAGGATATTTTGAAAATGTACCATTCTGTCCAGAAACAGGCCGATTACGCCTGTTATCATGCCAAATCTTTGGGTAAAGACCAGTTCTGCGGATACCGGAAGGGTGTCGACTATGAAAAGATCATGGAAAAATACGGAATGAATCATTGATCTAAGTTCATCTTCCCTGAGTGTACCATGAAGAGGGCCGGAAGAGCTGCAAGAAATGATATTAAACCCCCTGCGCCGGCAGCTTTCCAGACATCTGCTGATCCGGCATTTCCCATCAATATTTCAAAACCCTGAATTTTAAGAGATGAAATAAAAATTCCGAGAAGGCTGCGCATAATTATAAATCCGGCGAATGAACCGGCAAATCCTATTAATGAATATTTAAACAGGAGTGAAATTGTAATGAATATGCGCGAGGCGCCCAGGACCCTGAGCAGGCGGTAGTAATCCATTCTGTGCAAAGCTGCTATCATCGTTGAAAATATTACCGAAAACAAAGCCAGGATAAACACAATAAAAGTCATAAGAAAAAATACCGATTCAAGCTTCCTTTTAAATGAAAGCATTTCTTCAGACAGGGTTTTATCTGTCTGGGCGGTCAGGCCGGCCTTTTCAATCTTTTCTGCCACTCCGAGCAGCATTTTGTGGCTTTCAACAAGCACATACGCGCTTATATAGGAATCTCCTGCGGTCTTATCCTTAAATTTATTATTATAAAATTTTACCGCCTGCAGCGGAATGACCAGGCATATGCTCTTTATTTTATCTGTAAAGCCGGCTACTCTTGATAATTCGGGCGAATAACCGTCTATTTCTTTAACCGAGGATTTACCGAAAATTATACGGAGTTCCCTCCCTACCGCCATATCGGGTTTTATTTCAGGCAGTCCGTTAGGTTCGGCCATGCTATTGTTATACGCTTCAAGGAGAATTCCGGGTATAAGCACCGGCAGTTCCATTCCCGGTTTCCAGTTCAGCCAATCTGATCTATTTTCCGCTCCCTCGATATCCGCACGGACAAATTCCGCGGGGGCTCCTATGCAGACAAGGTCTGTCCTGTAGTTTAAGCCGAAAATTGAGATGACAGCCTGCATCGGTATCTGCGAGGCGCTCAGGGGATAAACCGCCTTTACCCCTTTAATTCCGGAAAGCCATGCGAGGGATTTTCCGTTCAGTTCCTTTGTATTCCGGCTGACTTTAATTTCACCTGGAGGTATTGCCGATTCGAATTTCCGGATAACGGAATTTTCAACGCTCTGTACAATAATTACAAACGAACCGATAGAAAAAGCCGCAGCTGCGGTAACGATGAAAACGACGATTGAAACAAACCTGCCGGAGAAACATTCTTTGATAATCAAATAAATTTTCTCTGTCATTATTTAACCTTTTTCCTCATTTCCTTTATATTTCCATCGGCAAGAGAATATATCTTGTCGGAATGTGAAAACATATATTCATTGTGAGTGACAACCAGGACTGATTTTCCAGCCCTGGCAAAGTCAACAAGAAAGCTGTGGATCTCTTCAGCCGTTTCGCTGTCGAGGTTTGCCGTAGGTTCGTCGGCAAGGATAATGTCAGGGTCATTTATCAGGGCCCTGGCGAGCGCCGTCCTTTGTTTCTGTCCGCCCGAAAGGAGCAGGGTTCTCGTGTTTTTATATTCGGTGAGGCCGAGTTTTTCAAGGATCTCCTCCGCTCTTTCCAGTGTTTTTCGGGTGATCAGACCGGATATGCGGGCAGGGAGGAGGATATTCGACCAGGCGGTTTCACCGGGAAGAAGCCTGAAAGACTGGAAAACGAAACCGAATTTCCTGTTGCGCATCCTTGAAGGCATGATATCCAGAAAATATTTTATTTTCCTGCCTTCGAGAAAGACAGATCCGGACGATGGCCTTGTCAGCCCTGATATCACATTTAACAGGGTGGTTTTTCCGGAGCCCGATTTTCCGGTCAGGGATATTATTTCGCCTTTTTCCAGATTGAACGATATGTCATCAAGGATGACTTTCCTCAGACCCGCGATTTTATAGTATTTTTTGATATTCTGCAGTTTAAGCATATCCTTATCCAAAAAAAATTACAGGGCCGATTTTATTATATCGGCGACAAGGGCGGGCAGAGTTCGCTTCTGTTCTTCAGATAACCCCTTTGTCTCGACCGGCGGATGTATCGTTACCTTTATATGAGCAGGTTTAATAAAACCGGTTTCCTCATAAATTTTATACGAGTCCTTTATGGTAACCGGAACAATTCTTGTATTGGACAGCAGGGCTAATTTAAAACTTCCGCTTTTGAAATTTCCCGGCACGGGACCCTTGCTTCTGTGTCCTTCCGGAAAAATAACAAGCGAATTCCCGTCTTTGAGGGATTTGATGCCTTCTTCTATTGTATTATAGGAGTCCCTCATATTTTTCCTGTTTATAAAAATCCCATGGGTCAGGGTTATCCACAGGTTTAATATCGGAACATGACGGAGTTCGTATTTGGCGATGAAGCCGACTAATTTTTTGAAATAGCTGATAACTATGAAAATATCGAAATTGCTCTGGTGGTTTGACATGAAAACCGCGTTGCCTTCAGGCAGGTTTTCAAGCCCGGACACTTCGAATGTTGATCCTGTGCCCCATAGCCCGAATCTAGCCCAGACGGACAGGTCTGCGCACAGGAATTTCTCCCATACCTTATCTCCGGAGATAACTCTTATTAATAGAAAAGGAATAAGGGATATAAGAGAAAACACGAAAACAAAGAAAATATGTATTATATAATATGCGGTCCTGATCATCATTTCCTCCGGAATTAATTGTAGTATCCTACTTTCAGGCAGGAAATATTGCAAATTTTTCAGGGGGCCTTTCTTTAGACAAAACAGGCCCTTTGATATACAATAATCTGATTAATATGACGGGGATGATCCCGTGTTTAGGAGTGCAGGTATGAATATTAAACAGACAGTTTTTGAGGGCTACAATGGTTGTTATGAACTGACCATAGGCAATCAGAAAATGGTTGTGGCTTCCGGTTTCGGGCCCAGAATATTGTATTACGGTACTGAAAAGACGGGGAACATCATGTATGTTGAAAACAAACCAGTGAAAAAGGTAAAAGGCTTCCGCAATTACGGGGGGCATAGATTCTGGCTTTCGCCCGAGACAAAATTTACGTCTAAAGCGGATAACAATCCATGCCAGGCCGTAATTAAAGACGGATGCCTGACAGTCACAGCAACCGACAGGGATCTGCATCTCGAAAAAAGCCTGGTAATCAGCGAGAAAAACTCCCGTTTCCATGTCGATCACGTTCTCATGAATACCGGGAAAATGGTTTACAGCGCCGGCCTGTGGGGCCTGTCATGCGTCCGCGCAGATTCCGGTACTATATTTTTCCCGTGGGCAAGTCCGGGAAAATGGCAGCTTTGCAAGATAATTTACTGGCAGAAATGGTCAAAACAAAAAACAAATATAAAAAGCAGGCAGTATGTGCAGACGCCGGACCTTTTCCTTGTCAAACCAAACGGCAGGGTAGGAAAGGTCGGCGGAGCGGGCTATGAAGGATTTATCGGAATAGCGCAAAAAAATTATACTTTTATTAAAAAGTACAATTACATTTACTCGGGCAATTATCCGGACGATAACTGCGCCGTTGAAATCTACACCTGCAAATCTTTTTACGAGCTCGAGACGCTCAGTCCCATTTACCTGCTTAACCCCGGCCTGCCGATGACTCATACAGAAGAGTGGGTTCTGTCGGAAAAGGCTGCGGATCCCGAAAACGGGGATGAAATCAGGAGCCTGTTGTAGGACATATTTTTTGTAAAGGAGTGAATTTTCATGGAGCTTAATGAGGCTTTTATCAACGGACTTGAAATAAGCGTGAAGGAAATTATTAAGAAGATTGCTTCGGATATCGGGATCGAGGAATGGAAGGCTCTGGCGACAGTTTCCCTTCTAAAGGAGGGAAACACTATCCCATTCATATCAAGGTACAGAAAAGAGGCGACCGGGACTCTTGACGAAATCCAGGTCAGGGATATTTCACATAAACTCTCTTACCTCGAAAACTTAGAACAAAGAAGGCTGGAAGTACTCAGAGGAATTTTCTCCCAGGGAAAATTAACGGAAGATCTGTATAATAACATTAAAAAATGCGATACATTAAGCGAGCTGGAAGAATTGTACGCCCCGTATAAAAAGAAAAAGAAAACGCGTGCGATGATAGCAATCGAAAAAGGACTAAGCGGCTTGGCTGACCTGATGGCTTCAATTTCAGATATTGAAAAAGAAGCCCGGAGGTTTATCGATCCTGAAAAAGGGGTTAATAATGCCGAAGAAGCCCTTCAGGGGGCTATGGATATCTTAGCTGAAAGGTTTGCCCAGGATATTGATAACAGGAAGGTTCTGCTGGACTTTGTAAGGAGCCAGGGAGAACTTGCCGTTAAGGGTAAAAAAGATAAAGACGCCAGCGTTTACAAGATGTATTACGACTACCGTGAAAGGATTTCTGAAATAAAACCCCACAGGATTCTTGCTATCAACAGGGGAGTCAGGGAAGAAGAGCTTGAATCGGCCATAGAGTTTAATGAAGAAAAGTCCCGGGAGATAATGCTTAAACTCGTAGCCATTGCCAATCCCTATCATCGATCGGCAGTCGAGGACTCCCTGAAAAGGCTTTTAATACCCTCGGTTACAAGGGAGATAAGAGGGTATCAGAGCGAAAATGCCGACAATCATGGCATTTCTGTTTTTGCCGAAAACCTTAAAGGCCTGCTGATGCAGCCCCCGATAAAGAGAACAAGAGTGCTCGGTGTGGACCCCGGCATAAGGACCGGGACCAAAGCCGCGGCACTCGATGAAAACGGGAAATTCCTGAGTTATTTCCTGTTTTTCCAGAATAACAGGGACGCCTCGATCAAAGCAATTAAAGATGCCGTCCTGAAATACAACATAGCCCTGATAGCCGTCGGCAACGGGACAGGCTCTCATGAGGTGCAGGAAGTTGTTGCCGGGGCCATAACCGAATACAGCCTTCCGGTTGAATATACGGTAGTCTCGGAGGACGGTGCTTCAGTTTACTCCGCATCCGACATAGCGATAGAGGAATTTCCGGAATTAGATCTGACAATCCGCGGGGCAATTTCTATCGGAAGAAGAATACAGGACCCGCTTGCGGAATTTGTCAAGATCGATCCCAAATCGATAGGCGTCGGTCTCTACCAGCATGACGTCAACCAGAAAGCGCTCAGCGAAAGCCTGACGGAAGTGGTGGAATCGGTAGTGAATAATGTCGGGGTGAATCTTAACACCGCTTCTATCGCTCTCCTGAGATATGTTTCAGGTGTATCGACAACCCTCTCAAGAAACATTGTCTCCTACAGGGACAGCAAGGGACTTATACTTTCAAGAGATGACCTGATGAATATCCCCGGTTTCGGAGATAAAACCTTCGAACAGGCCGCCGGATTTCTGAAGATACCTGAAAGCGCTGAAGAACTTGACAATACCTGGGTTCACCCGGAAAATTATGCCGCGGCAAGGCAGATACTTGGAGATATCAAGGCTAATAAAGAAATTTCAAGGGAAAAAAGGCTTGAACTCATAAATAAATACGGAATGGGCGAAACGACAGTAAAAGATATTATCGATGAGCTGAAGAAACCTAACAGGGACCCGCGCGAGGGTTATCCTGCCCCGGTTCTCCAGAAAGAAGTCGTAAAATTCGAGGACCTTAAACCTGGGATGCCGATCAAAGGCAAGGTTAAAAATGTTGTCGATTTCGGCGCTTTTGTCGATGTCGGCATCAAAGAGACGGCGCTTATACATATCTCAGAGTTCAGCGATAATTATGTTAAAAATCCGATGGATGTTTTAAAAGTCGGGGATATCAAGGATTTCAAGATCATAGATATCGATCCGGTCAGGAAGAGGATATCCCTTTCCCTGAAGAAGAATTCCTGTCATGCGGAATATTCGGCAGCTAAGGGGCCTTCGCCTGCGGCCAGACCCTCTTCTTACGTCAGGAATGTTGCAGCAAGAGCGCCGAAAGAGAAGGAGCCTGTTTATAAACCCGCCAAGCCCCAGGGCGGCACGATCGGAAGTTTTCTTAAAAAGCCGCTCACGGGAATTTAGGGTTTTTAGATTTTGAAATGCCTGATCAATAAATAAAACAGCGAAGAGAGAACGGCCGAACATGGGATAGTGAGTATCCATGCATAGGCCAGCCCCCGGGCGACCTGCCACCTGACAGATGTGAACCGCTTGAGCATTCCTATACCCATTATCGATCCGGCTATCGTCTGGGTAGTGCTGACGGGTATTCCCATGAAAGTCGACGTCGCCAGGGATACAGCGGCCCCGAGTTCCGCGCAGAAACCATCCACCGGCCTGAGCTTTACGACCTTCTGGCCCATGGTCTTCACAATTCTCCACCCGCCGGTTGCGGTGCCCAGCGCCATTGATAAATAGCATGCGAGCACAACCCAGAACGGGATTGAAAATTCCTTTCCGAGCAGGCCGGCTCCGAACAAAAGTGATGCGATTATGCCCATTGTCTTCTGGGCGTCGTTTCCGCCATGGCCGATGCTGTAAAGGGCGGCCGAGAAAAACTGTCCTATCCTGAAAAAGTTATCCACCTGCATGGGGCTTTTTTTTCTGAAGATCCAGTATATGGCCCATCCTATAATTACACCTAGGATCAGCCCGAATATAGGCGAAATGAATATGAAAAGGGTTGTCTTGATAATTCCGCTCCAGATAAGGGCTTTAATGCTGCCGGTCTTTATGATAGCCGAACCGATCAATCCGCCTATAAGGGCATGGGATGAACTGGAAGGTATGCCGACATACCAGGTTATCAGATTCCAGATTATTGCGCCCGACAGGGTTGAAAATATCACCATCGAATCGATGACCGAAATATCGATAATACCCTGGCTTATCGTCCTTGAGACATTAAGACCGAAGAAAAAGAAAGCTATAAAATTAAAAAAAGAAGCCCATATAACGGCGTATTTCGGGGAAAGGACCCTTGTAGAGACTATTGTCGCGACAGAATTGGCCGAATCATGGAAGCCGTTGATGAAATCAAAGGCGAGGGCGAGGAAGACCAGAAAAATAATGAAAATCATACGATTCTACCTTCGTCCCATTTCAGGCTTGTTTTACAAGGATTGTCTCGATAACATTGGCGACATCCTCGCATATATCCAGAACAGTTTCCGTACCTTCGAAGATTTCCTTCCATTTAATAAAAGTAATCGCGTCAGGGTTCTGGTCAAGCAATTTCCCGACCAGTGCGTCCTTGAGCTGGTCCCCGAGATTTTCAAGCTTGTTTATCTCTATGCAGCTGTCGAGAATAGGCCGGATAATCCTCTGCCTCCTCAAACAGTTCAATGCCTTTTCAAGCGCAGAGGCGGCCTGCACTATATAATCCGCAAATTGAAGCAGGTCCTGGCTAAAGCCCTTGATCTTGTATAGATTGATCCTTTTTGTAATGGAATAGATCATGTCCACTATGTTATCTAATTCCTGCGCTAGCTGGTGAATATCTTCGCGGTCGAACGGGGTGATGAAACTGCGGTTTAAGAGCCCGATTATATCATGGGTATTTACATCGCATTCATGCTCGTAGTCATGCATTTTCAGGACGCTGACGTCATCGAAGACGCCTTCCCTGACAAGGTCCTTGAAATAATTCGAAGTATTTAATATCGCTTTAGCCTGGCGGTCGAAAATGTCGAAGAATTTATCTTCCCGGGGGAAAAAGCTGAAAGCCATTTATTCTCCTTAAATGATAATGTAAAACAGCTCATGATTATAAAATATCATCCTGCGAATTGCAATTTAGCCTTATAAAGCGCCCCCCTTATTTTATCTGGGCTTTATAGATTTCCCTGATTTTCAGGAGAATATCTTTATAATCCTGGCTCCTGTAATCAGGGTAGGTCCAGTCCCAGCTTCGCCATTGCCTGTCTTTAAAATAAAGGGTGATCTCTTCGTAAATACCGGAGGCGATATAGAGCCGGTGCTGCTGGTCCTTTGTTGTCGCCAGCACGAACTTTCCGAGTTCGAGATACCCGGGATCTAAATTTACATGCCTGCGGCCGTCAACTGAGAGTTCGAGCTCAATCCTGTTTGTTTCTTTTTTTATCTTTGCCAGGTCGGTAATTTCAATCAGGTTTTTATAAGAGAAGAAAATGCGTTTAATTTCCTTTGATTCCATTTCCTGATTATAATATTGGGTGTAATCGAATGGCAGGACAGGGCTTTTAAAATCCGTTTCCCCATATAATTCCTGCAGCCTTTCATCCGCCCCTGACAAAAGGGCCTGGTCGGAATAAAGTACAGGCATAACCAGCTTGACCTTGATATGATTTAATTCAGCACCCATTTATAACCTCGCCAAAAGGAGAAAGAGCAAAAAATTATAATAGAAATTTTATCATAAAACAAATTACTTGCATCGGTGTCAATTTAAAACCTGAACTGAGCGATTCTTAATATCGGCACAAAAAAATCGATGGGGTTTACCGT
>CAZHNM010000031.1:0-16430 GCA_964533855.1 uncultured Brevinematales bacterium | reverse complement strand
TTTATTTTAGCATGGTTTTTAACATATCATCCAAAAAAGAATCGATTAGCTTAGGGATTGAAGGCGCTAAGTTAAATATCTTTACAACAAGGGCGGTTCAATATAATCTATTAATAAGGAGACGCTGATGGAAACCGAAATACTCGATATAATGATCGGCATCGAAGATGCTGCAGTTATCGATGATCCAGGTCCTTTATAAGTTAGCCGCCGAGGAGTCTGAGCACAGGGATATTTTATCCGGGAAAAAAACGATTGCCTGACCGGATAGACGAATCATGGCCGGCTTATTTTTGAATAATATTGCTTAGTATGCCATAATATACGGTTGCTAATTCAATAACAGGAGGATGGAATGCTCTTTAATAAAATGTCTTTTTCAGGGACAGCTGCCGCCGTTTGTTTTTTAACGCTGCTTGCAGCGGGGTGCGTCAATATAACTTCTTCGATACTTAATCAGAACGGCCTGGATAAATTAGGCAGGGGCGATTATGACGGCGCGTCGAAAGATTTCAGTTCAGCCCTGAAGCAGGACCCGAAAATGACAGCAGCCTATGTCAACCTCGGAAGAGCCCGGGTCGAGCTTGAGGATTATAACGGCGCGATACAAAATCTCAACATTGCTCTTGACCTGGATCCCAAGAACCCCCAGGCGTATATGACCCGCGCGCAGGCTGAGAACGGACTTGGAAATTATACGGCGGCTATCCGGGACTGTAATCTTGTCCTGAAATTCACTCCGGATTCTGCGCAGGCTTATAACGAAAGGGGGTTTGCCCAGTACTCGATGGGAGATCTCTCTCCTGCGGCCGAGGACTACAATGCGGCGATCAGGCTTAACAAGGCCTTTGCCCAGGCTTATAACAACCGGGGCATGGTGAAAAATGACACAAAGGCCTTTTTCAGCGCAGTGGATGATTTTACGATGGCCCTGCGGATAGATCCTAAAATGGCTGTCGCTTTCAATAACCGCGCTTACTCGAAGCTGTACCTCGGCGATTTCAAGGGTGCCGCTGCGGACTGCTCCAACGCGATCGTTCTTAAACCCCGGATGGGAGAGGCTTTAATCAACCTTGGGGTCGCGGAAATGAAATTAAACGATAAAAAAAGCGCTCTCGAAAGCCTTTCTAACGCCCTGAAAATAGGCGTCGATACCACGAACACTTTCCTGATAGGAAGATGTACGAACCTGATAAGTAACTTTGCTGATAAATAGAGGATAAAATGGATATTCTTGTATATATAATCGCTATTCCCATTCTGGGGGTTCTGGTTTTTGTTCACGAGTTCGGCCATTATATTATAGCCAAGCTTAACGGAATCGGAGTCGATGTGTTTTCGATCGGTTTCGGAAAAGAGCTGATAGGTTTTACATACGGGGAGACCCGCTACCGGCTCTCGATTGTGCCCTTCGGCGGATACTGCAAGCTAAGGGGCGAAGAATCGAAGGACAGGGATGATAAAACGGAAAAGGACGCCCGGGCCTGGCTGAACAAGCCGCCTCTTTCCAGACTCTCCACTTCTCTTGCCGGTCCCGTGTTCAATTACTTTTTTGCAGTGATACTGATGACATGTCTCCTGTATTTCGGATACAATGCCACGATCATGACAGGCCAGGTGGAGGTTATGGAATCTCCTTCCGCGCCGGCTATGGCGGCGGGCCTGAGGTCGGGAGACACGGTGCTCTCGATCGATAATAAAAATATAGAAAAATTCGACGACATACTTCCCGCTGTGATGTTCAACGTCAATAAAAAACTTGAAATGTCATACCTTCATAACGGAGTGACCAACCGCACATCTGTTACGCCCCGCTTCAACACCAACAGCGGCGCGGCGTTCATAGGCGTTTCACCGCTTTATTACTCCTGCGTCGGGTATGTCGTTTCCAACTCGCCCGCTTTTAAGGCGGGCATGAGGCCGGGAGACCGGATCAGATCCGTCGATAATGTAAGGATGGATTATTACTACCAGTTTCAGGATTACATGCAGACAAAGTCAAGCGGCGCAGTCCTGAATATCGATATCGCGAGGGCGGAGCTGAAGAATCCTGCGCTGACCAATAACATCAGGATTAAGATGAGTATTCCCTCCGGCAGCGCCGCCGGGAGTCTGGGCATCGAACTCGATCCCTCCCAGAGCCCGAGATATATGAAAAAGATAAAGGCTGACGGTCTTATAAAGAGCTTTATAGGCGGAGTTAACCAGTCCGACGACCTGATAGTCCTCACTTTCAAGGGAGTGCAGGCCATGGTGACGGGAAAGGTTGACGCCGGAAAGAGCATGGCGGGTCCGATAAGGATACTCCAGTTCACAGGGACTGTCGCGACAAGGGCCGAACTCTGGTTTCTGATCTGGTTCATGGCATACATAAGCATAGCCCTGGGCTTTGCGAACCTCCTGCCCATACCCGGTCTTGACGGGGGCCACGCCCTGATAAGCATTGGCGAGATTGTTTCAGGCAGGAACCTTCCTGATAAAGCCAGGGAAAAGATAGAAATTGCCGGCGTTATATGCATCCTTTTAATCATGGTCTTCGCGCTGCAGAACGATATAATAAACATATTTTTCAGAAAATGAAATACAGACTGGCGGTCCTGGTTTCAGGCAGGGGCTCCAACCTCCAAGCTGTGATCGATTCGATAGAATCGGGATTCCTTGACGGGGTCTGCATTGCGCTTGTTGCAAGCGATAATAAAAGCGCCAGGGCTCTTGAAATATCGAGAAAGCATGGCATTAAAGCAAAGTTCATCGATCCCGGCGAATTCAGGACTAAATTAGACGGGAAAGCCCAGGATAATTATATAAAGATAATAGGAAAGGCAAAACCCGACCTTATCGTCCTCGCGGGTTTCATGAGGATTTTGAAGGATAAGTTCATAAAAAGCTTTCCGGGCCGCATTATAAACATCCATCCCTCGCTTCTTCCCAGATATCCCGGCCTGCATACCCACCTGAGGGCCCTTGAAGACGGCGAAGAATACACCGGCTGTACGGTTCACTATGTAAACGAGATAGTAGACGGCGGAAAACGTATTATGCAGGCCAGAGTGAGGATACTCCCGGGCGATACCGGGGAAAAACTTTCGGCAAGGGTCCTTGAAGAAGAGCACAAAGTCCTTCCCATGGTGATAAAGATGATATCCATGAATAAAATAAGCTATGAAAAAATTTCAGGAGAACCTGTTATTTACCATGAATAAGAAAAGGATGCTCCTGCATACCTGCTGCGCCCCCTGTCTTACCCAGTGCCTGAACGTGCTGACCGGCGGCGATAAATGGGAAAAGGCCCTCCGATCGCGTCCGGAATTCGATATAGCCCTCTATTTTGATAATCCCAACATTTCACCGGAAGCGGAATATTCAAAGCGCAAAGGCGAGCTTGGAAAAGTCATCGGCGCCGGCATCGCTGTTATCGGAGACGATTCGGAAGATAGGAGGAATATCTGGAGAGAAGCCGTCAGGGGCTTTGAAGGCGAGCCTGAAAAAGGAAAGAGATGTTTTCAATGCTATTCAATGAGGCTTGAACGGACTTTCAGTAAGGCTCATGAAGAAAATTTCGATTCCGTTGCAACTACCCTTACGCTCTCCCCCTGGAAAGATTCGGAAAAGATAAACGAGATCGGGGCCGGCATGTCGAAAAAATACGGCATAGAATATATAGAATCTGATTTCAAGAAAAATGACGGCTACAGGAAATCGGCAGCCGCCTGCTCAAGGCTGGGCGTCTACAGGCAGGATTACTGCGGCTGCAAATTCTCAGTCAAAAGAGCCGCCTCGCCTATTCGTTAATGTAATCTACAAATGAAAGTTCCGCGTTGTCAATTATCCTTCTTACAACGTCGGTAGGGTTCTTGATAATAAGACGCTTGCCCTTGGTGTCGTTATATTTTCCGGACATAATAAGAAGACTGATTGCCGCAGAATCGATGTAATTGACGCTGCGCATATCGAAAACCAGGCTTGACACCCGCCCGCTGGCTATATCTTTTTCAATATCAAGTTTTATATTGTTTAAAAAGAAGATCGTGAAATCGCCGCTGATCGAATACTGTACCACATCGCCTTCCAGGCCGCTCCTCGAGTACTGCATATCACCTCCTTATTATTGCTTTGAAATTATAGAATAAAATTAAAATATTACAACTATTTCAGGGATTTTATTGCTTTGCCGCCGTAATTGCCTTTAAACCGTCCATATATTTCTGGAGAACCAGGGGAATTAAAATGCTTCCGTCCTCCTGCTGGTAATTCTCCATGACGGCGACCAGGGTCCTGCCGACTGCAAGACCGGATCCGTTCAGGGTGTGGACGAATTCCTGCTTGCCTGTAGAATCCCTCTTGAATTTTATCGATGCCCTCCTGGACTGGAAATCCATGCAGTTGGAAACAGAGGAGATTTCCCTGTAGCCCCCTTCGGCCCCGCTCTGGCCGGGCAGCCAGACTTCAAGGTCATAGCATTTCGCCGCCGAAAAACCCATGTCCCCGCTGGAAAGAAGGACAACCCGGTAAGGAAGTTCGAGAAGCTTTAGTATTTTCTCCGCTTCGGAAAGCATGTCCTCATGCTCTGCGGCTGAATCTTCGGGCTTTGTGAACTTTACGAGCTCTACCTTGTTGAACTGGTGCTGCCTGATCAGGCCCCTGGTCTGGCTTCCCCATGACCCTGCCTCGAGCCTGAAACTGGGCGCATACGCGGTGATCTTTAATGGAAGGTCGGATTCCCTGAGCACCTCCCCGCGGTAAATGTTGGTCAGAGGGACCTCTGCCGTCGGGTTAAGGTAAAGGTCCGAGGAATCTATCCTGTAGAGGTCGTCTTTGAATTTCGGAAGCTGCCCCGTTCCCTGAAGGGATGCTGAATTTATTAAAAAAGGCACTAGCTTTTCCTCGTATCCGGCCTGCGCATGGGTATCGAGCATGAAATTTATTAAAGCCCTCTCCAGCTTTGCCGCTCCCCCATGGTAAAGCGTGAACCCGCTTCCGGATATCCTGGCGCCCCTTTCGAAATCCAGTATTCCGAGCTTCTGTCCTAATTCGAAATGGGGCAAAGGTTTAAAATCGAATTTACGAGGGGTTCCCCATTTCTTTATTTCCACGTTCGATGTGTCGTCGGCTCCCTCCGGCACATCTTCTAAGGGCAGGTTGGGGACTATCAGCATTGCGCTCTCGAGGCCTGAGTTCACCGATTTTTCCTTTTCCTCAAGCGATTCGAGCCTGGTGTTGATCCCGGCGACTTTTGCCATGATCCCGGAAGCGTCCTCTCCCTTTGATTTGAGCATTCCCACATCTTTCGAGAGGGTTTTTTTCATGTTCCTGAGCTCGTCGGCCGATTTCTGCGTTTCCCTTTTTTCAGTGTTCAGGCTGATTATCGTATCGATCAAATCGGACTGTACCCGCCTGTATTTAAGCCTTTCTTTAACTTTTGCGCTGTCTTCGGTTATCAATCTGATATCAAGCATGTTTCTTCCGCCTCTTTATTATTGAACGTACCTTTCAAGAATCAATTCCACGTAAGCCCTTGAGATTTTCAGGCTTTTGGATATATCCTCGATGCTCCATTCCTGTTCCTTAAGCCTCAATATGTTTTTTATCACATCTTCGTCGGCGCCCTGGTCTGACAGGGCCTTGGATGACCTTCCGCCGGATTTTGAATCGAGGGCGGATTCCTGGGTTTCCCTCATCCTCTCGAGCTTTGTTTCAAGCTTTGCTACCCAGTCCCTCATCTTCTGGACCTTTTTCGATTCCTCTTCAATATGCGCTAAAAGGTTTTCGATATCAACTATCTTGTCGACAGCGTAGCTGACCCTGTCCTGTTCTCCGAATATCTTCGAGATGCCGGCCTGCGCCGTCTTGATGTCGTCTTCGATCTTCTTCGATATTTTGACTATCCCGCTGATCCTGTCTTCGGCGCCGGTTATCTTGACCGTAATATCCTTGAGATCTTCCCTCGAATTTTCGACGGAATTCATGATCTTGTTTATTACTTCCTTTTTCTTTTCCACCTCGGCCGCTTTTATCTTGATGTCTTCATATAATTTGATAGTATCGACAAGGGTTTTCCTGACTTCCTCCGCCTTGACCTGCTGTTTTTCGATATTTGAAAGCAGCCCCTCGGTTTCCTTCGCTTTCTGGAGGGCATCGGTCACTGTCTGGTAAACCATGGCAGTTTCCTTTTTAACCGTTGCGAGATTCATGAGAAGCCCGTTTAGGTCCCTGTTCTCGGTCCTTATCTGGTCTATCGTTTTGAGGGATTCCTCGATATCTTTCTTCCTGCTTTCGAGATCCTTAACGTATTTTGTCATCAATTCTATCTGTGAATTAGATTTAGCGGCGAGGCCTTCGGCCCTGTCGAGGGCGCCTGTTTTTTTCAGAAGCGTATCGTAGCGCGTCTCGATATCCTTCGTCTTCCTGCCGAGTTCCCTGATATCCTCGACTATCCCGGCCTTGAACTCCTCTTTATCGGTTTTAAGCTGCAGCATCAGGGAGGAAATATCCTTTTTGCCTGCATTATACGCCTGCGCGATCTCTTCGCCGCTCTTTTTGACATATGCGTCGAAGTTGTTGGCTATCTCTTTCAATTTCTTGCTGATATCGTTCTCGGTGGCGACAGCCTTGTCCCTGATCGCAACGACAGTTTTCTCTTCGAAAGTTTTAAGCTCTTTTTCCATGGCCGATATATTGCCGGATATTTTTTTGTAGTCTTCGCCTGATGATTTTATATATGAATTTATAGTCTCTGAAAAACCGTCTTTATACTCGTTGATCCTGGAGGTAAAGTCTTTGACAACGGCTTCCGTCCTGCCGGCAAGTTCCCCCTCTTTATTCTTCATGCGGGAGATGAAATCCTCCATGTCCCTTGTGAAGCTGCCGGCCTTCTTCTCCATTCCGTCCTGTATTGCGGCGGCTCTGTCATTGAGATTTTCGATGATCTCATCGGTGGGAGGCAGGAACGATCCCTTGAATTTGACTATCTCCTGCTCCATCTGGACCTTGTAGCCGGCAAGGGTTTCCTGCAGTATTTTAATATTTTCCTCAGAGGATTTGATGATGAATTTTTTGTCCTGGTCGCGGAGACCTTCCAGGAATTTCGAATGATCGCCCTTCAATTTAGCGAGCTCGTCCTCCATCACGGATCTTTCAACTTCGATCCTGTTATTGATTTCCTTCATCTTTTCCTTGACAAGATTTTCAAAACCGGCCTTTTTCACGTCTATGGCCTTTTCAAGCGCAGCTATCTCCTGCCTGATGTTTTCAATGGCGCCCTTGCCGGAATCCATACCCTTTTCGATGACAAGGATCTCCTCCCTGTTTTCTGAGAGGCCCTTTTTCAGGCCGGTAAGTTCGTTCTTATAAAGTTCTATCGTTGTCAGCGTTTCGGCCTTCAGCTCTTTAACGATCCCGTCGATTTCCTGCCTGAAATTATGGATCCCTTCCTCTCCCTTGCCGGCGAGTTCTTCGTAGAACTTCTGGAAGCGCTGTTCCGTTATCCTGTTTATTGAAATGATCTGGCCTTCGGATTTCTTGACGGCGTCGTCCATTAAGGTATTAAGCCGCTCTATCCGTTTATTTATTTCCTTATCCTTATCGTTGACATAGACGATCATATCGTTTGTAAGGTCTTTAAGCTCGGATTTCTTAGCTAAGAATTCGGCATCCGCCCCTTTAAGGGTTTCCTCGAGTTTCTCAGACAGGGAGGAGTTGTAATCCTTGAGCATGACTTCGGATTCATCCCTTATATCCTCGATCATTGCGCCGGTCCTGAGTTTCGCGCTCTCTATCTCGTCTTTAAGAGCCCCTATCTGCGAAAGGGACCAGCCCCTCGCTTCTTCGAGGGCCGCAGTTACTTCTTTTAAAATAAGGTCTTTGCGCTCTGCCGCTGCGGAGCGGGCCTGGGCGACTTCCGAGCCGAGGTTCTTTATTTCACCCTTAGTTTCTTTCAGGAGACCCTCGTATTCGCCGGCGAATTCGATTTTAAGGTTGTTGATGAATTTTTCCATTTCTTCCGCTTTGCCGGCGACTATATTATCTATTTCTCCCTGGGCATTCGTACCCATGACTTTGAGCTTTTCAACGTTGTTTTTATATTCCTGCAGCTCGTTCATAATCGACGCCTGTGTGTCCGACAGTTTTTTGTTGAAACCCTCTTCGAACCGGTCCACGGAGCTGTCGAGACGCGCGATCTTTTCGCCTACGGATCCCGCGGTCTTTTCTATAACGGTAATGATCTCTTTCTCCCTGTCCTTTATCCTCTGCAGGGCGGATTCCGAAGCTTCCCTGCCCAGGCCCTTTATTTCATCGCGGACGGACAGCAGGAGAGCGTTAAGCTCCTTTTGCTTTCCGCCGATTTCACCGATAACATCCCTGGCCTGAAGAGAGGCCTGCTTCTGAAGCTCCGCCACATCCCCTTTGAATTTTTCCGTCACATCCCTGACGAAGGTGTTTAACTTTCCGCCAAGCTCGTTAATAGCGGAGGAATTTGAAACCAGACGTGCATTTATATCATTGATCCGTTTATTGTAATCCTCTTCTAACTCCTCTCCGGACTTCGAATACATATCTTCAAGAGCCTTGAGCCTTTCATCGGCCTTCGAGAGGGCCGATTTTTTCAATTCTTCAATTTCACCGGCTATGTCGTTTTCCAGTCTGCCGAACAGGTTCTCGGCCTTGCCCGTGATTTTTTCCTGCAGGCCTGCTATCTGTTGCTGCGCTTTGTCGAAATCGGATTCGAAGTGTTCGACAGTGCCGTTCAGGCGCATGATCTTTTCATTGATCGATCCTGCCGATTTTTCTATAACGGTAATGATCTCTTTTTCCCTGTCCTTTATCCTCTGCAGGGCCGAATCGGCGGATTCCCTGCCTGCAGCCTTGATCTCTTCCCTGAAGGTCTGCATGAGAACGCCTAATTCCTTTTCACTGCTGCCGATTTCGTTAATAACATCCTTAGCCTGGACCGAGGCCTGCTTCTGAAGCTCCGCCACATCCCCTTTGAATTTTTCCGTCACATCCCTGACGAAGGTGTTTAACTTTCCGCCAAGTTCGTTTATGGCCGATGAATTAGCGACGAGCCTTGAATTTATCCCGCTCACCTTTTTATTGAAATCTTCTTCTAATTCCTCTCCTGATTTCGAGTACATATCTTCAAGTGCTTTGAGCCTTTCGTCGGCCTTCGAGAGGGCCGATTTTTTAAGTTTTTCAATTTCACCGGCTATGTCGTTTTCAAGTCTGCCGAACAGGTTCTCGGCCTTGCCCGTTAATTTATCCTGCAGGCCGTCCACATCGCTCTTGAGCGAGGCCACGCTGCCGGCGATCTCTGAGCGCGACCTGTCGAATTCCGACTCGAACTTGCCGACAATATTATCGAGGCGGGAGACTTTTTCGCCGACGGAACCCGCCGACTTTTCTATCATATTGATGATCTCTTTTTCCCTGTCCTTTATCCTCTGCAGGGCAGATTCCGCGGTTTCCCTGCCCATAACTTTTATCTCCTCCCTTGCAGCCTGCTGCAGGGTATTGAGCTCCTTTTCTTTTTCGCCGATTTCCGCGATGACGTCCCTTGCTTCGACCGTGGCCTGTTTCTGAAGCAAAGCGATGTCATCTTTGAATTTATCCGTCACATCCCTGACAAATCCGCTGAGTTTCCCGCCCATCTCGTTAATGGCGGAGGAATTGGCTACGAGCCTTGAATTTATATCGCTGATCTGCTTATTGAATTCATCTTCCAATTGATCTTCTGATTTCGAATACATCTCTTCAATATTTTTCAGCCTTTCATCGGCTTTTGCGAGCGCTGATCTTTTCATCGCCTCGATCTCCCCGGCGATTTCGTTTTCCATGCTGCTGAATATGCTGCGAGCCTCGCCTGTGATCTTATCCTGCAGGCCGTCGATTTCGCTCTTAAGAGAGGATATCCTCTCGTCCATTCCCTCGATCCTGCTGTTATAGCCTTTTTCAATATCGCCGAGCTGCCTGTCGAGACCCGCCGACAGCGCATTCACTCTTTCTTCAAGCCCGGCTTTTTTATCTTCTATCGAAGCTTTTCCTGCCTCCAATGCCTGGGTGAGGGCCTTTGTCATCTCTCCTGTCCTTGTATTGATCAGGGCTTTTGCGTCTTCAAGCCTTATCTCAAGGTCCTTTCCGCTCTTTTCAAGCCTTGATTCCATTATAGAAGTCTTGCTCATGACATCCCTGTTCATCTCGTTAAAACGCTTGACCGTCTCGTTCCAGCGGCCGTTGAATTCGCTTAAAGTTTCGCTCACGCTCTCTTTTAATTCCTTCGCCCCGTTTATGATATCGCCGGCCGAGACGTCAGTTTCCTTTTTATATTCTTCGATCGTCATGTTAAGGCCGTTCCGGACTTCATCGGCTTTAGTTGTGAAATCGCTTGAAAATTCGGATATCTGCTTTTCGATAGTGCTCTCGATTTCCCTTTCCCTGTCGTCGAGTTCCGCGAGAGCGTTGGCCCGGAAATCCTCTACGCTCGATTTAACCCAGTCCCGGGATTCTTCGACCTCCGATCTCAAATCATCGGAGAGCTTTTTCATTTCGTTCATTTCGCGCTTGAGTCCGTCGACATCGCCCGATACCGCGTTTATATCGGTAAGTTTTTCCCTTAACGAAGCTATATCGCTGTTAAACCTGGAAGCTTGTTTTATATCGCCGGAAATGCCCTCTTTTATTTCCTGGAAAGAGGCGAGGGTGTCCTTGATATCCATGAGTTTATTGTTAATATAAGTGGAGGCTTTATCTAATTTTTTAAGGGAGATGTCGAGATTTATGGTTTTATCGAGAAGTTCTTTTTCCTTATCCTGGAACATCATTTTCATGTTGTTGATAGAAGACGCGATAAAGTTTTTAAGCGTCTGGAGCTGGGTGTTGCGCTTGTCCATTCTTCTGAAATACAGGATTAAAAAAAAGCACAGGAATGCAGTAGCTACGCTGATAAAAATACTCATTATAAACCCTCCCGATCCGGCAGCCGTTCCCGGCTGCTATCTGACGATAACTCCTCCAGTCCCGGTTGAATAAAACGTATAGACCCTGTCAGCAGAAGGGAATATCCCTATTGCCTCTCCGTAAGCTGTCCTGATCCCTAATTTCCTGGCGGCTTCCGCGTTGGTTACCGCCGATATGAATTTGAGGACCTCCGTCTGGAAATCTCCTTTATTGAGTATGAAAAGATCTTTATCTTCTACATTGAATGTCGCCGGGAACTGGTCCTTCCCGGTGAAAATATTAACTCCGCCGTCATGGCTGACAGTATCGCTGAAGAGTTTATCCGGAAAAGCTATGTTCTTGATCTCGCCCTTTTCAATAAGGGTGTAATCGAAATTAAGCACCCCGAAATCCACGAAGAGCTTCCTGCCCTGTATATTATACTCGGCTGACCCTCCGGTAACGTCGGCGTCTTTTGCCGGAGAATATGCGAAATATGTGATTTTCACGTCTATAGACCTCTTATCACCGTTGATAACGGGCAGGGCCTTTATCTCCATAACTTTCCTTTCGGATTTGAGGTTTCTCAGGGCTGCTTCCATCATTTTCACATCGCGGTAAAGGGAAAGGCCTGTGCTCAGGTCTTTGATTGTAGAATATACAAAACCAATGAAAAATATCAGTACGAGCCCTATTACGATGTTTGCCAGGCTGGAATAAAAACCGAAGAGCAGTTCCGGTATTGCGCCTAACAGGCCGGTCATAGAGAAATGCCCGCTTTTATCCTTTGCATGCCCCGCTATGATAATTAAAATAAAAAATACTATGATAAGCCAGCCCCAGAAAGTCAGGAAAAGGAACTGGGCGACCGCTGCGATCGGCCCGATAAAATTCAAAAGGGCGTTTACGACGCTTCCAAGGTTTTGCAGGGCTTTCAGGTTTTCCATTTATTTTACCTCCATAAGTTCAAGACCCCCGTTGGGGTGTACGATGCAGTTAAAAATGCTGCCCTCTTCAATGCTGTGAAACGATCCCGGGTGAAGGGAAATATCCATCAGGAGAACCCTTGTATCATTGACCATTATATTAGTCCGGTTTTCGCCGCCTCCGGCGCTGCTTTCCGGCCCTGCCGCCATGGCCCTGGCGCAGAGGAACGCAACGGCGTCCATATACTGCCTGTTCATATTCGTCACCTTATATGTCAAGGGGAACCCGTTAACAAGATAAAGATTTGTAAGGGACTGGCCCCTTTCAGGAGTGATGCTCTCGGTGTAAACATTGAATGGGAATGCAAGCGCATTGCTGAAATTTCCGTTTCCCGCAGATGCAACCTTGCATTCAAGATATATATCGCCGCCTTCAAGGGTCAATGTTTTATCTGTAATCACGGACCCGTCCGGAGAGAGCAGCCTTATGTCCGCGGTGATGTAATTATTGTCATTAGATATTACTTCTATCCGCGCGAACGAGTATTCCGATTTGGCATTCGCGAGGGCTTTTTCCAGGTCGATCTTTCTGTTCGCTATCGTGAAATTAAAGACATAAACCGCAAAACCGGCAAGTATGACCAGGAACATAAGCAGGAGGACCGCCCCGCCCGCGCCGAGTTTGGATCTTTCTGCCATGAAATATCTCCGGAAATTTATGGATTTATCTTACATTATAAACTCGATAAAATCAAATAGTAGGCAGGGCCTCTCCATACTTAAGTTTAATTATTTAAACTTGATAAATTTGTGAAAGAAAATTATAATTTTCAAGGCAAAGGAGGACACATGAAGTTCACCGTGAATAAGGAAGAATTCATCCGGAATCTCGGTATCGCCGATTCGATCATTAATATTAAAACTCCGCTTGCCATGCTGCTCAATGTTTATATAGAGGCTCAGAGCGACGGTACGATAATGCTTTTATCCTATAACGGCGAAAACGGTGTCAAGGTAGACGCGACAGGGACAGTGGAAGAGGGGGGTAAAATAGCCCTGCTTTCAAAGAAACTTCTCGAGGCTGTTAAAAAACTGCCGGGCGAGAGGATCTCCTTCAAAACCAGGGCGGATAACGAACATGAAGTCATCCTTAACCCGGAGGGAAAAGAGAACCCTGTTTTCAATATCAACGGCGTGTCGGGCGAAGCTTATCCGATATTTTTCGAGTTCAACTGGGAGACATTCATCAAAATTTCCCAGGAGACACTCCTTGAACAGATAATATCCACAGAGTTTTCCATTTCCACCGACTTTGCAAAACCCGCTTTTACCGGGACATATCTTGAAGAATCCGTAGACGGCTATCTTTCATTTGTGACAAGCGACGGCAAGAGGCTGGCGGTTATTACCAGGGATTACGAAGAGAAGAAGGGAGAGGTAAAGCTCGGGGTCATAGTTCCTCAGAGGATATTCAAGACGCTGCAGCCTATTCTTTCAACCGGGGACGTTCTCTTCTCGGTCCACAACAACCAGGCTTTTTTCAAGATAGGGCAGGTATATGTATTTTCAAACCTCGTTGACGGCAAGTTCCCCAATTACAAGGATGTGATACCGGCAGAACGTGTTAATATTATAACTCTTGACAGCGCGGAGTTCCTGCAGGCCATTGACGTCGTATCCGTGATGAGCGACCCTGAGACAGGCAAGACTAAATTCGAACTGTCCGAAAATAAATTGACGATCCTGACGACCCATCCCATCTATGGGGTAGCGCGCGAGGAATTGGCGATAGATTACAAGGGCACTCCGATAACTATAATGTGCAATTACAAGGCCATAGTCGATTTCCTGAAAGTCACCCAGGGGAAGAGGATCGAATTCGTCATCAATTCACAGGGGAGCCCGATGCTGTTCAAGACAATCGGCGATGAAAACTTCATCTACATCTCGATGCCGCTCAAGCTTTACGAATAGGCCTCGAAAAAATCACTCATACTGGTAATAGACATGCTGGCGGCCCAGGGCTTTGAACCCGTATTCTTTTGCCCTTTCTTCGTATGTTTCCCATGAATCCCCGTAGTGGACAAGGATGGTCTTCGCCTTTATTTCCTGGGGAAGGCCGTTCAGTTCGTCCAGAGATGCATGGACACCGCCCGTGAAAAACTGGCAGTCGTGGAATATGCTTTCAAGCTTGAAAAGCCTGTCATATGCTACGATAAGTTCCTCGTCATAGCGAGTATCGCTTGTAAACATTACCTTTTCATCTATTATAAGGCCGCAGCTCCAGAAAGATGTTTCCCAGCTTTTCGAACTGTCCGGTATGTGTTTTGTCCGGAACATCTTCAGGTTTATGTTTCCGACAACGGCTTCGAAAGTTTCCCTGGGGTAATTTTCCAGCCTGACGGGCCTGATGACGTCCCAGAAATCCGCGAATCCAAGGACCTGTCCTTTATTTTCCTCGTTAAACGAACATCCCCCCCGGAGAGACATGTCCCAGAGGATATCCTGGTAGCTCTCCGTTATCACCATCCCCGGTTTTTTCTTTGCAAAATACCTTCCCATGAGGGACGCCTCTTCCAGTCCGCCGATATGGTCCGCATGAGAATGCGTAATAAGGAAGGTTTTTATGTCGGTTATACTATGACCGAGTTCGAAAAGGGCCTGGGAAAACCTGGTTCCGCAGTCCACAAGGACATGGTCGTCACCTTTGATAATCAGAAGGTTCGTCTGGTATATCCTTTTCGCGAAAGCCGAACCTATCCCGACAAAAAAAAGCGATAATTTCCCGCTGTTGGTCAAAGAAAGTTTCCTGTTTTTTAATTCAAGGATTTTCATCTATTAACCTCTTGATACGATTATTAACAATATCGCATATAGTTATCGGCAGGATAAACAATTAATCTTAAATACACGTTCCGGGGGGGTGGAGACCGGCTCAATCATTGATTTTTTCCCTGCAGGGGTTTAGCATGATGGATATGGACAATTTAACAATCGGCGGTAAAACATTCAACAGCAGGTTTTTTGTCGGCACGGGGAAGCTTTCCTCCTCCGCCCTCATTCCCGAGATAGTCGCGGCGGCCGGCTGCGAATTGATAACGGTTGCCCTGCGCCGTGTGGACAAATCGGCGGGTGAAAAAAACATACTCTCGTACATACCGGCTGGCGTGACTGTCATGCCCAACACTTCCGGGGCGAGGACAGCCGACGAAGCGGTCAGGATCGCAAGGATTGCCAGGGAATTAGGATGCGGCGATTTTATCAAGATCGAAGTCATCCATGAGATGCAATATCTAATGCCGGATAACGCGGAGACCGTCAGGGCGACTGAGATCCTTGCAAAAGAGGGGTTCATTGTGATGCCGTACATACTGCCGGACCTGGTGACGATGAGGGCTCTCTATGACGCGGGGGCGGCCACGGTGATGCCCCTCGGATCCCCCATCGGCTCGAACCGCGGTCTCTTAGCAAGGGACTTTATTAAAATGATCATCGAGAATTCGAAACTTCCGGTGGTGGTTGACGCCGGTATAGGCAGGCCGTCGCACGCGGCGGAGGCGATGGAAATGGGGGCAGACGCTGTCCTTGTAAATACGGCCATTGCGGCCGCACCCGATCCTGTTATGATCAGCAGGGCCTTTTCTCTTGCCGTCCAGGCGGGAAGGATGGCTTTCCTCTCGGGCCTTGCTTCGGAGGGTAAAGAAGGTTCCGCAAGTTCGCCGCTCACGGGTTTTCTGGGGTGATATCCGTATAAGCGGTATGTGACGATTTTTGAATAATAAAGTTGTATCGTATTTTACGAAATCTTCAAAATAGTATATAATATTAATTGAAATGTATGATATATGAAATCAAATCCTTTGCCACCAAAAATCAATTTAATCAAGCAAAAATATTTCTTTTAAATGCAGCTGGTTAATGTTTAAATTCTTTCAAAAAGATCTCAAATATTAGAAAACTCTTTTTAAAAAACAGGATGGTTTTATGCCCGAAATAATGATAGATGAATCAAATGATTATGGAAAAATAGAAAAGAATTCATATAATAATTTTGACGAAGGATTGGCATTAATCAATAAAAATGGAAATTTTGAATGGTTTAATAAGTCTTTTTCAACTATTATCGGTTATTCGGAGGAAGAATTAAAAAAAAATAATTGTTTTGAAATTTTCTTAAAAAATAAAATCACTGATCAAAAAAAATTAAAGATTTTATTGGATAATATTATAAATCAAGTCAGGGAAAATGGTATCAGTGAAAGATTTGAATTAGAATATATTAATAGGGACAATCATAGATATATTCTTAATTTTAGAGTCTGGGCATCGGATAAAGATAATTCTAATTCAGAAGTTTGGGTTTCTTTAGATAATATTACTAAAAAAAAATATTTTGAGGAAGAGCTAGTTGCAAGCGAACAGAAATATCATTTTCTTTTTGATTCTGTAAATATTCCAATAATTATTTTAGATGGAGAAACAAGGAAAATACTGGATACTAACAACACGACTATTGAGGTATGCTATCCGGCACCTCAAGTGACCCAGGGGTCGGCAAAATAACGACCCACCTAA
>CAZHNM010000030.1:0-17358 GCA_964533855.1 uncultured Brevinematales bacterium | reverse complement strand
TGCCGGGGACGAGACTTGAACTCACACAGGCTAAACGCCCACTAGCCCCTCAAGCTAGCGTGTCTACCAATTCCACCACCCCGGCATGAATGAAAAATATTATAAAGAGCCTTGTTTCTTTAGTCAAACAATTAAAAACTAATTTCATCTCCTATATAAAATCGCGTATATACTCCATCGGATCCTATTAAAATTCCAAACGAATCTACATCGAATAATTCCTTTTTCAGGGATACTTCATAAAGCGTTGGCGCATAACTCGACAGGATCTGCCTGAGACCCAGCGTGAAATCATGCCACGTTACGGCTTCCTCTAACCTGAACCATGTATTGCCGCTCATAGGATCATATGTCTGGTCGGCAGGATTGGAGGAACCGCCGCCCCAGTAAACTCCTTCAATAATCCCATGAAAAGTTAAATCGCCGGTCTTGTAGCTGCCGCCGAGGCTCACCTGCACGGATGAAGCGATATTCGACAGTCCGGTATCGAACCAGTTCGTGATTATCTCCGAATGCTGATATAAAACCCTCAAATAATAATCGTCATATGTGACTTTGCCGAGAACCCCTATGGGTATGTCGTGCCTGAAATCGCCCTGTGAATATGCAAGTTCATAATGATCGTCCATGTAGCCTATCCTGATCCCCGCCGGCGGAATAACGTAATTAATATTATTTGCGATGTACTGCTGCGGCGAATCATAGGTTTCCGTGGAGTTGTAGCTGTTTATGTATGAAGGCAGGAGCATATAAGTTTCAGTGTTGAACTGGTATGTGGCCGCGCCCCTGAAGGAGACGAAAAACCGCTGAAAAAGCCTGTATTCCGAACCGTAATCGTAGAGGTCGAGATTTCCAAGGTCATACCCGTAATTAGTCTGGGGATCATGCGTGTCTTTATAGCCATAGACGGTTGCGAAAACCTGGAGCTCGTTCACGTCATCGCTGAAATTGTAATTACCCCTGAGAAACATATCGCGTATCTGGAAAGTATTTGAATGAAATCCGAAAGTTGCAAGCCCGAAAGAGTGAACGGTAAAAGGATCTGCCTCAAAATAGTCGTCAGAAATAAAATCTGTTGAAAATGCGGCCCCGGCGCACAAAACCAATGCAGAAAGAACCAATCCCGCTGCAAAGCAGTGTCTGAACATCAGAAACTCCTAAATATTTTTTGCCGTTAATTATATAGCGGACTTAAAAAAATTTAAAGATATGAGCCTGATTGGTTTCTTAGATAATTCCGAGACGGCTGTTCAATATGAAAAATGCAATCAGAAAGGACAGGGCAAGTACAACGATGCTTGAACCTGTCCTGAGCAATAAACTTCCTGCGTTTTTATCCCTGTTCATAATCGATATATCGAGCAGGGATCTGACCCTGAGAAGAAGAGGAGAAAATTCGGAATACAGGGCGGTAGCGGATGATAATTTAGGGGATTTTACATAATAAGCGGCCTTCTTTAAAAGTTCGGCCAGGGTCAGGGAATCGCAGTTATAGTAAGAGCAGCTGTTATCACAGGAGAGTTCCATTGTAAGATTGATTTTGGATGAATAATAATGAATAAACGGTATGAACCAGAAAAACGATTTCATAAGAAGCACAAAATACCTTGAAAATACGCTCCAAAGACCGATATGCCCTATTTCATGGATAATCAGGACCTCGTATTCACGGGCGGTCAATTTTTTGTTGAAATTTGCCGGTATGATAATTTTCGGATGTATAAAACCGAAAGAAAACGGGGAAAATCCCTTTTCAGGGGAGATAAATACCTCTGTTTTCCTTCTTAAAAGCCTTTTATTGAGAAGTGCATTGGATATTACCCGCTTTGAAAGTTTCGAGCCGGAAAGCAGGATCTTGGTTGTAATAAAAGAATAAACCATTTTGATAAAGTTATACAAAATCAGGAAAAGTGACCCTGTCAGCAGAGCCAGGACTATTCCGAGCGTATAGTTGAAACCGATATTCTGGGTAATAATATCGGCAAGACTGACCGTGTATTTATGATAAATCGAGAAATCAAAATAATAAAACAGCGGAATGAACGGCTGCAGATAACCGGCACCCATATCAAGAATCATCGATTGCGGGACACGGTTTATTATATCTATACCGTTCGCGATCGCCCATGAAGCTGTGTTAAAATGAAAAATAACATCGTAAATGATCTTTATGAACGGCAGCATTCTTAAAAAATAGATCGTCTTGAACATTTTCTTTCTGTTAAGAGTCAGTACCATAATAAAAAACTCAACGACAAGCACGCTCAATCCGAAAGCAATAATACTGTTGAAAAATATATTCGCCAGATAATAGATTAAAATTTCGCCAGGCATTTTCTGTTTATTCCCTCTTTAATTCCTTTTTTCTCTTTTCAATCAAGTTGCTGATAAGAACTAATTCTTCATCATGAATATCATCAGCATTATCTATAAGGTAATTTACCATTTGAAACGATTTTCCGCCGAAAATCGATTTTTTAATTTTATCGAGCATGGAACTTATAGCCTGGCTTTTTTCAACTTTGATGCTGTACACATAATTTTTACCCGCCTTTGATCTGTCAACCATGCCTTTAGCAAACATTCTCGAGAGAACTGTCAGAATAGTCGTGTAAGCCACATCCATGCCTATGCTGTTCTGAACTTCGTACACACTTGCTTCCTTTTTCTCCCACAAAACATTCATGACCTTTAGTTCGAGTTCGCCGAATATTCTTTTCTGTTCCATTCTTCGTCCTTAGGATCAATTTAGGTAATTATACTACATATGTAGTAAGATGTCAAGACTTTTTATCCCCCGATGTAATTATATTATACTAATTAAAATGCCCCCAATTTAATTGAATAATTTGATTTATAGAATTAAAATATAACTAAAGGCCCTTTTTCAGAAGGCCAATTTCACTATTAATTAAAAATATTTAACTGCGCGGGGTAATCGGTCGAAAATATACTGGTAGATGGAGTTAAAATGCCTGATGATGTTGTGTTCGAAGTAGCCAATTTCAAAAACAATTCCTATATCATTGTTGAAGACCAGGAAGACGCCAACGAGTTTTTTATTATCAAGCAGGGCAAAGTTGTTGAGAACAGGTTCGCGTCCAATCTCGACTCTGATAACGGTACATTGCTGACTGTCGGTGATTTCTTCGGGGTTATTTCATGCATGACAAAGCGTCCTCGCATTGAAACGGTTCAGGCAATAGAAGACACTTCGACAATAATTGTGAAAAGGGAGCATTTCGGAGCGCTGATCCAGAAAAACACTCCGATAGCAATGAAAATCCTCAGGTATTTCGGCAAACAGCTTCGTTATTACGATTCTCTTCTGACTAAAATGACTCTCAAATCCTCCATAGAGGAAAATCCCAATTATCTCTTCAACATCGGCGAATATTATAATTCAATGAATATGACCACCAATGCGGCTTATGCTTACCTCCATTACATAAAATTCTGCCCGGACGGCGGTTACGTTCCAATGGCAAAGATGAAGCTTGCTAAAATCAATCCGTCGCAGGATTCTCTTTTACCTGCCAAGGAAAGTTTTTACTCCATCTATAAGGACGGCCAGATAGTTTTCCTGGAACATGAACCCGGAGCTGAACTTTACATTATCCAGGAAGGTAAAATAAAAATCACGAAGCTTGTCAATAATAACGAGATTATGCTTGCCGTCCTTAAAAAAGGAGATATTTTCGGAGAAATGTCGTTGCTCGACAATAAACCGAGGAGCGCAAGCGCGATAGCTTTCGGCAACGCCAAACTGATGGTGGTAAGCAAGGCGAATTTCGAACCCATGGTCCAGGCCCATCCGGAAATTGCAACAAAGATCATAGAACTTCTCAGCGAGAGGACATGGGTCATTTATAAGCAGTTTTCAAACGTGCTTATCAAGGACCCCATAGGCAAGCTTTATGACGCCCTTTATACTCATCTGCAAAAAGCCAGAGTGCCGGTAGCACTGAATATGTCGCATACCTTCGATTTCGGTTCCGAAGAGCTTATTAAATTAGTCGGATTTATGGCCGAAGAGGGTCATGTCACCATTAAAAAACTTTTCGATGATGATAAAACCCTGAGCATACAGGATGGAAAGATATTCTCCAAGGACGTATCGAGCATAGAAAAGATGGTTCACGTGTATAGAAGGAATATGGAATTAGAAAAGAAACGCCTTGCGCCCCAGAAAAACTCGGCCATATATTGATCGTACGGCCAGGCTGGCGGTTATAAGCCTGTCCTTTACCTTTTTCATGAAATATGTTAAAATTAATAAGCGATAAAGAGTTTTATAAAAGAAGATCAAGAGAGGTATTTATGGCGCTTTACCGCCTTCAGAAATGCAGTATCTGCGGTGAAGAGGAAGCTCTTATATTTGTCAAGCTTGTTACAGACGAAAAGGTGGAAGAAAAAGGATTATGTGCTCATTGCGCCATAAAGTACATGAACGGAAGGGATAAAATTTCGAGCCTCCAGTTTATAGACAGGCGGGTTGTCGACGCCCTGGAAGAGATGAGAACCCTTCTTACAGCCATAGTTTCAAATATTCAATTTATAAGCGATGTCCTGAACAAAGATGATAAGAACGGATTAAAATGTCCGAATTGCGGCATGACGGATAGCGATTTAAAAAGCGATGTCTTTTTCGGCTGTCCAGTCTGCTATCAGACATTCAGGGAATTTATCAGGGATTTTATTATTGAAGTCGAACGCGGTCCTGTTCACAGGGGGCGGATGCCGAAAAAATATATAAGGCTTTATCTTCTGAAAAAAGAGGTCCTTTTCCTGAAAAACATGCTGAAAAAGCTTATTTTCCAGGAAAGATACGAAGAAGCGGAAAAAACTAAAAAAAGACTTGAGAGGCTTATAGGCAGCTATCCTGTCGGAAAGGAAGATGAGATCAATTGATTTCCCCAAACACCAGGAAAGGAAAAGGAACGTCCTGGATAACTTTGTTTTTTCAACCCGGGTAAGGGTTGCCCGTAACCTGGAGGGGATAAAATTTCCCCACATGCTTTCCGAAAAGGAAAAAAGCGATATCAACGAACAATTAATTAAATATATTTCAAACCTGCCCGTAGATATAACCCTTGAATCACTCGATGAAATGCCCCGGGAAAAAGTGCTTATTTACCAGTCAAATCATATTATTACAAATGAATTTATCAGGAACGGAAGGGTTTTAGCCTACGACATTAGTGGAAACTGGGTTATGCTCCTCAATGAGGACGATCACATACGTATTTTTTCCATCGAAGAAGGCTATAACATAAAAAGCATGTATAACAGGATTTCAAGCATACTTATCCAGTTAGAGAATGAAATAGATTTTGCCTTCGATGAAAAATTCGGTTACCTTACTGCATCGGCCATGAATTTCGGGACCGGGCTCCGGCTATCGGCCCTTGTCAATCTCTACGGTCTTGCCGGTGAAAAAAATATAGAGAATTTTATAGATACCGCCAATAAAACCGGTTATTCCGTCACAAATATAGCAGCTTCCTCCAACGACTCTCCGCTTTTTTATGTCTGCAATATTTTCTCGCTCGGGATTTCCGAAGAAGAATTAGTAAGTGAATTCGATAACTTTCTGCAGAGGACAATGGAAGTCGAAATGGACTGCCGCAAAGCTTTTTTCATCAAGCAGGACGAACTTGACCTCTCTCTCGAGGAAATTTTAGAAATAAACAAAAAGGACAGTTTAGACTGGAATAATCTGGTCTACTATATTTCCCTGATAGACGCCTTGAATAAAAAGCATATAACCGCCGATAATATTAACCGTACAAGAAACCTTATTTTTCAGTGCACCGACGAATATCTCCAGTATAAACTTATGATAGAGCCGAATGATATCCCCGGCGTAAGGATCAACATGCTGAAAAATTGCATTTCGAATTTGAAATATAAAAATCGGAGTATTTCATGAACGATTTTACAGGTTTTACTCCAAGGGCCCAAAAAGTAATTACAATACTTGCCCAGCAGGAAGCCAGAAGGCTTTTTAATGACCAGGTCCTGCCCGAACATTTATTTCTGGGCATCCTGAGAGAATCCGACAGCTCGGGGATAAGGGCTCTTGTCTATCTTGGCCTCGATCTCGACGATATTAAAAGAGAACTTGAAATGATTTTGAGGAGCAAATCCACAAATACTCTTACTCTCGGGGGAATTCCTCCTTCAAACCGGCTTAAGAACGTAATAGAGCTATGCAAGCAGGAATCGAGGATAATCGGACATAATTATATCGGTACTGAGCATATACTTCTCGGCCTTATAGCTGAAGAGGATCCTGATGCGCTCATTCCCATAATTTTCGCCAACAGGAACATCGAGCTTCATTTTATGCGGCAGTCCGTGATAAAGACAGTCGGCTACGGCGAGATAAATGTTACCAAGCTTAAGAAAAAGCAGGTCAAGACTCAGTTTCTCGACCGGTATTCAAAAAACCTGACGCTGATGGCCTCTTCCGATAAGCTTGATCCTGTAATCGGGAGGAGCTCCGAGATAAAAAGGATAGTACAGGTCCTCTGCAGGAGACAGAAGAACAATCCGATACTGATCGGCGAACCAGGGGTCGGTAAAACGGCCATAATTGAAGGACTCGCACAGCTTATATCAAATAACACAGTTCCAGACAAGCTTATAGATAAAAGGATCATGCTGCTTGACCTGGGGCTTGTGGTTGCTGGAACTAAATACAGGGGCGAATTTGAAGAAAGAATGAAAAATATAATAAAAGAAGCTGAAGATTCTGAAGATGTTATCCTTTTTATCGATGAAATCCATACTATCCTCGGGGCCGGAAACGCTGAAGGCGCACTCGATGCTTCAAATATGCTCAAACCTGCGCTTGCAAGGGGCTCTATAAGGTGCATCGGGGCAACTACATTCGATGAATACAGGAAGCGTTTCGAAAGGGATAAGGCTCTTCTCCGACGTTTCCAGACAATAATAGTCAACGAACCGACAATTGACGAAACTATTGAAATACTTAATAAAATTAAATTCAAGTATGAGCAGTTTCATAACGTTTCCTATACGGACAGGGCAATCGATTCTGCCGTGAAGCTTGCCAACAGGTATGTCACAGACAGGAAGCTTCCCGACAAGGCTATTGACCTGATCGATGAAGCCGGTTCATTCTGCGGCATATCCCTCGACGGAAAGCCGGAGGAACTGCTTAAAGTCGAACATGAGATAAACGATCTTGAAGAAAAGAAAAACAGCATGGTGAAATCCCAGGTTTATGAAAAAGCAGCCTATATCAGGGATAAGATCAAGGAGTTGAAAGGAATTTACGAAGAAGCAAAATCCCAATGGCTTTCTGAAAATAAGATGGAAAAGATCATCATAGACCAGAAAGAGATCGAGCTTGTCCTTTCTTCAATTACCAATATCCCGATACACCGCCTGGACGATGAAAACAACAAGAAAAGATTTTTAAACATTGCTGCAGAATTGAAGGAAAGCATAAAAGGCCAGGAAAACGCCATAGAAACAGTTTCAAATGCGATTAAAAAGAGCGTGGCAGGCCTCAAAAGGATTGGAAAACCCATATCAAGCTTAATCTTTATCGGGCCTACGGGAGTCGGAAAAACCGCGCTCGCTAAATCAATAGCACGGTTTATATTCGGCTCCGAAGAAGACCTTATCAAGGTCGATATGAGCGAATACATGGAGAAATTCAACGTTTCAAAACTTGTCGGAGCCCCTCCCGGATATATCGGCCATGAATCGGGCGGAGAATTGACGGAGAGGGTCAGGCGAAAACCTTATTCCGTAGTTCTTTTCGATGAGATCGAAAAGGCACATCCGGAAATATTCAATATGCTGCTGCAGATTCTTGACGAGGGTTTTATTACCGACGGCCTGGGCAACAGGATAGATTTCAGAAATACAATAATCATACTGACTTCGAATCTCGGAACGGATAAACTCGCTAACAGGGGGAACATGGGCTTCCTTGATAATTCGGCAAGCGGGGACAAAAACAAGGAATACCTGTATAACGAGCTAAAACAGTACTTCAAGCCCGAATTTCTTAACAGGATTGACGACATTGTCATATTCAATCCTCTTGAAGGTTCCGTTCTTACTGAAATTTTCGACAGGATGATTTTCGAGCTTAACGAAAATTTATCCTTAAAGGGAATTAAATTTAAAGTCAGCGCTGAAGCCAGGGACTACATTATCGCAAACGGATATGAAAGCAAGTACGGTGCAAGGTCTTTATCGAGGGCGATAGCCAAACATATAGAGATTCCTGCGACGGAGCTTCTTCTCCATGAAAACATAAGCACGGAAGATCTTAAATCCCCGATAGAAATTTCCGTATCGTTTAAAAAAGAGAAGATAAGCCATAAAATCAGCAGCAAGGGAATAAAAGCGGCAAAAACCCCGGTGCACTGATTCTTAATTCCGCAGCCTGGCTTGAAGTTTTTTTAAATTTTCTATCTCTTCCATATCGGAACGCTCATTATCCCTGTCAATGGGTATGCCCAGTCCCCTTTCGATTATATCTTTAGCCTTTTTCCTGTCGGTATCCATTAACAGTTCAGCGTAAAACCTGAAAGCGGTCCTGTTGCCCGGCCCGTAAATAATCGCTTTTTCATAATCGAGAATGGCTTTCCCCGTGTCGCCGGCGCTTATTACTGGCGGCGCAAGATGATAAACCCTGGCGCGTATCGTATAACCGTCCGCATTCTGGAAATACGGATCGATTTCTATAACTTTTGTCGCTTCTTTAATGATCTTATCCACTGCGGAAAGGCTTTCTAAAACCCCGTTTGCCTGCGCCCAGGAACCGATGCTTATGGCTAAATAATAATGCCCTTCAACTCCTCCGGGAAAAAGGTTTGTTGCGATTTCCGAAGCATCTTTTGACTGAGTGAAAACGGCTTTTTTCTTTTCAGGCTCATTCACGAAGTTATCGGCGTAATAATAAGCTATGCGCGCAAATTTCCATGCGTTTTCATAATTCTTTTCTTGAGTAAAAATATCCCTGTAATACTCGTACGACTTTTTGCATTCATTAGAACCCGAAGTCCTGTTGCTCCAGAATGATTCGTCGGTCTGCGTAAATACCGGTCCCGTTAAAAATAAAATAAAAGTGCTTATAATAATTTCTTTTATCATTTAATTACTCCCTGCGGGAAATAAGGCTATTAAATTATAATTAAAATAAATTGTTTAAACAAATTGCCTCTTTTATTCTGTGAAACTTGCTATTTGCCGGGGTGAATTATAAAATTTCCGGAAATGATTTTTTAAGGATGAACAAATGAGGGCGGTTATCAGCGGAGGAAGGACCGGGGGCCATTTGATACCGGGAATATCGATGTACAGGGAAATCAGGAGAAGGAATATAGGATGTCTCTATGTCATGAGCTCCTTCGATCTGAATTTTCCTGTTGCAGAAATAGTTGAAAAGGCAGACAGGTACCTTCTCCCTCTTAAAAACATGTCGAGGAAGTTGTCACTGAAAACGCCTGTTTATATATTTAAAATCCTTGCCGCCTTCTTCAATGTATTCTGGCATATAAAGAAATTCAAACCGGATTTTATTCTCATAACGGGAGGGTATATTTCAAATCCTGTTGCCCTTTCAGCGCTTGTTCTCGGTAAGCCCCTCTATATAATCGAACAGAACAGTGTAGCGGGCGTTACAAACAGGTTTTACGCGCCGTTTTCGAGGAAAATATTCACATCCTTTCCCGTAACGGGCAAAATACCACGTAAAAAAACCGTTTTTACAGGCAACCCTTCCCTGTTTCATAAAACAATTTCCAGTGAAGAGGCCAAGAAATTTTTCGATTTGACCGGCTTTAAACATATCGTAGGAATTACAAGCGGCAGCCAGGGTTCCCGGGCTATAAACGAATGTGTTATCAGTATCCTGCCCGATCTATTAAAGAACAACATAGGAGTAATCTGGAGCGCCGGTTCGGTAGAATATAAAAAGCTTGATACTGAAGGGCTTTCCGCTTTGTACCCAAACCTGAGAATATACCGGTTCATAGAAAGGATGGATGCATTTTTCTGCGCATCCGACTGCATCATAACGAGAGCCGGGGCATCTTCGATCTCCGAAATAATAAATTACAAAAAGCCTTCCATTCTCATACCCATCAAAAATTCGCCCGATAACCACCAGGCGCTTAATGCCTTTTACCTGACTTCAAACAACTGCGGCATTGCCATAGATGAAGATGAACTATCTCCGGAATCGCTCAGGGAGAATCTTTTAAAAATGCTTGAAAATCTTCCTTATTATATCGAAAAAACAGGAAGGATATGCAGAGAGAGACCGCAAATACCAGAAAATGTCATAGCGGATAATATTATCGCCGATTTCGAGGCTCTTCAAAAATCGAGTTAAGCTTGGAGAGGGTTTCTTCATAAGACGAATTTTCGAAAATACCCTGTTTTATAAACTGGTTTATCTTCTGAATCTTACTGAGTGCATAATCTATCGACGGATTGGATCCCTTGACATATGCCCCTATATTGATGAGGTCTTCGGCATCCCTGTAAGTGGAAAGCACTTCCCTCAGCTTATTGGCGTTATTTTTCTGGATATCCCCTGTCACATCGACCATAAGCCTGCTGATACTGCCTAATATATCTATTGCAGGATAATGATTTTTTGACGCTAGATTCCTCGAAAGAATGATATGACCGTCAAGAATACCTCTCACGGCGTCTGAAATCGGCTCGTTTATATCGTCGCCTTCGACCAGTACCGTATAAAATGCCGTAATAGTCCCCTTTTCAGCCGAACCGCTCCTTTCAAGGAGCCTGGGTAAAACCGAGAAAACGCTCGGAGTGTATCCCTTTGTCGCCGGCGGTTCGCCGATAGCAAGACCGACTTCCCTTTGCGACATCGCAAATCTTGTAACTGAATCCATCATCAGCATGACGTCGAGTCCCTGGTCTCTGAAATATTCGGCTATGGCTGTCGCAACATAAGCGCCCCTTATTCTCAGGAGAGGAGGTTCGTTCGATGTTACTGATACGACAACTGATCTCTTTAGACCATCTTCTCCGAGGTCTCTTTCTATGAAGTCCCTGACTTCCCTTCCTCTTTCTCCTATGAGGCCTATAACATTGATATCAGCGGTAGTATTCCTTGCCACCATCCCGAGAAGAGTGGATTTTCCAACACCGCTTCCTGAAAATATGCCTATTCTCTGCCCCTTTCCTATTGTGAGAACCCCGTCGATCGCTTTAATGCCTGTTGTTATAGGTTCGGTTATCCTTTTTCTTTTGTACGGATCTGGCGGATTCCTGTCAACAGGGTAATATTCCATCGCTCTTATATCGCCTTTTCCGTCAATCGGGGTGCCGTCTCCGCCTATTATCCTGCCGAGAAGCTCCCTGCCTACAGGTATTTCAAGTTTTCTTCCGAGATTAAGGATCTTAATTCCGGGTGAAATTCCCTTGACTTCTCCAAGTGGCATTATTAATGTCTTGTTTTTTTTAAAACCTACGACTTCAGCCTTTAATTTATGATTTGATTTACCGTTGGTGTCGATCTGACAGATATCTCCGATCGAAGCGAATGGCCCTATGGATTCTATTGAAATGCCAACGACATCGCTTACCCTTCCGATTGTTTTGATAGGAACCGCCCTTTCAAGGGATTTTTCATACTTTTCAAAAACATCTTTGCCTGTAACCTTATCGCCAATAAGGGCATCAGTTTCCGTCATATATTCATCCTTAATTATCGAGCAAAGATTTTTCTGCGCTTTGAGATTCTTCAATCTCCTTTTCCGTTGTTTCATCATCCGCTTTGCCGCCGCCACCTGCGGCTCTTCCACCGGGAGCCGGAGGCATCCTGGTCTGGATTTTCACAGGCATATAATACTTGATCTTGTTCTCGATCTCTTCAAGCTGTGTTGATATCTTAGCGTCGATCTCCCCTATGTCAGTCTCGATATAAACCCCGCCTCTGTCGACAGCCGGATCTTCAATTATCTTAACTTCAGGCATGCCCTCAATCATTTTTATCAATTCAGCCTTGTGCCTCGATACAAATTCAAAATCTTCGCGGTTTACATGAATAAAAACAGACATTGCCCCCCTTACCAGGGTCAGGGCCTCACGGACATTGTTAATGACAATTTTATTGTCTTCATCTGTCATTTTTTTAACTATTTTTTTTACCATTGTCAGGACAAGATTGATTATCTGCCTTTCACTGTTTACGAGTATCTTTTCACGTTCCTTAATTGTAGCCCCTATTATTGAATGAAGCCTTTCAACGGCGTTTTTGACTTCCTCTCCGCCTTCCTTGAAACCCTCATCCCTGCCGGCTTCATAGGCTTCTTTCCTTGAAAGGCCTTTTATCCTTTCAGCCTCTTCTCCGGCCTGCTTTAATAAAAGGGCCTCCTGTTCTTTAGCTTCGCTGAGTATCCTCTCGGCTTCCGATGACTGCAGGTTAACAGACTCCTCTTTTTCCTCCATAGATTTCTTAACTCTTTCAAAGGCATTTTTTTCAGCTTCCTTCAGGATAGTTTCAGCGTCAAGCTCCGCCTTTTTTATTATTTCATCAGCTTCCTTTTCGCTTTTCTCCATTTTGACAGCGATCTCGCTTTCAAGATTTTTGATCTCATTATGAAGGTCATCTATCCTTTTGGTAGATTCGTCGACATCCTGTTCCTTGGTTTTTCTGAAAACCTTCGGCGCCTGGACAACAAACTTGGTGCTTTCTATCAAGTATTGCCCCGACCTTAATATCTTTGCATGTACATCATTGTAATTTGCCATTTTAGTCCCCTTTATACCGTTTATTTCGTAAACGGTATAAGTTAGTCTAGATCTCTCCGTGAATTAGCGCAACAATACAGACACTGACTCCCGCTGGTTGCTAAGCGCCCCTAAAGATGGCGCCAGGCCTTTAAGTGCCGTTAGCGCCGATAACAAAGTTATCGGCATCAAGTTCTAGCGCCGCTTGCTCCGCAAGCGGCATCAAATGGGACTAAGCGCCCCTAAAGATGGCGCCAAGTCCCATTAGACTACAATCTCATCCTCCGCGTTCCTGGAAAGCACGATCTCGCCCTGCTCTTCCAGTTTCCTTATTATATTCACTATTTTCTGCTGAGCTTCTTCAACATCCTTAAGTCTTATCGGACCCATGTATTCCATATCTTCCTTGAGCATCTGTGCTGCTCTCTTGGACATGTTCCTGTAAATCTTATCCTGGACTTCGGGGTCTACAGCCTTAAGAGCTTTTGCAAGGTCGGATGTATCTACATGCCTCATTACCTTCTGGATAGACCTGTCGTCAAGGGTTATAACATCCTCGAATACGAACATCTTCTTTTTGATCTCTTCGGCAAGGTCGGGATCGTCTTCTTCGAGGGCTTCTATAATATTCCTTTCTGTCGACCTGTCCGCATTATTAAGTATGGCAACGACAGAATCTATGCCGCCGGCCGAAGTATAATCTTCGCTTGCTAATGTGGAAAGCTTCCTTTCAAGCACCCTTTCAACCTCGCGTAATATTTCAGGAGATGTCCTGTCCATGGTAGCGATTCTTTTAGCAACATCGGCCTGGATTTCATGCGGTAGAGCGCTTATTATATGCGCGGCTTTCTGAGAATCGAGATAAGAAAGTATCAGAGCTATAGTTTGAGGATGTTCGTTTTGAATGAAGTTGATCAAATGGACCGGATCCGTTCTTCTTATAAAATCAAAAGGTTTTGTCTGCAGGGAGGATGTCAGCCTGTTAATGATATCGACAGCCTTCTGGGTCCCCAGGGCCCTTTCCAGCACCTCTCTTGCATAATCGACGCCGCCGTTGAGAATAAAGTCCTGGGCCATCATCAATTCCTGAAATTCCATCAGGACATGGTCTCTTTCTTCAGAATCGATCCTATCGATTCTCGCTATTTCAAATGTCAGTTCTTCAACTTCATCTTCCTTGAGATGCTTGAATATATCCGCTGAAACCTCAGGTCCTATCGATACAAGGAACACAGCGGCTTTTTCCCTGCCTGTCAGAGCTTTTTTCTTATCCCTTTTACCGGAGCCTTTTGCTTTGTGCGCTCCGCCTGCCTGCTCGGCGACAGCCGTCTCTGTATTTGCCGTTGCCATTTTATTGTCCGGCATATGCCCTCCTATTCCTCGGCAAGCCAGGTTCTGATCAGGCGGGAAACATCATCGGGCCTTTCTCTCGAAATATTGATGGCATTCTCAAGCAGTTCAGCCCTCGCTTTCTCTTCTATCGAGAGTTCGACGGTTGCAGCTTCTTCTTCAGCCGCCCGCAGCGCCGCTTCTCTCATTGCCTGCTGCTGACGCGCGATTTCTTCTTCTCTTAGCCTTCTCCTTCTTTCGAACTCCCTTGCAAAAGCCCTGTAAGCCAATGTCGCCAGGAAGAGCAGGAAAAGCACTACAATCGACGCAAGAAGCGTCCTTCTCAGCTGGATCTTTTTTCTAATATTTTCGTTATCTTTTTCAAAATCTTTTGTATGATCGAAAGGTATAGACCTCACTACGACGTCATCTCCGCGCCTGGCGTCATAGTTGACGGCGCCTTTTAGCCAGTCTTCATAGCTCCTGAGGCTGGCGTCTTCAACAGGGTGATAAACCCTGGCAACAATTCCGCCATTGGTAATGATAGGGTCTCCATCGTCTTTCCTGAGAATTTCCCAGATGCCGTCTATAGCAACGGCGACAGAAATTCTCTTGACTTCATAGGGAGCCTTTTCCTCAGAGACCTTTTCCCTGCTGTTCTGGTAATTGACTATATTCTCATTCTTCGAGTAATGGGTAAAATGATCCATTTTGTCCTTTAATGCGGGAGGTACATTGTTTTCAACGCCTGCCGGCCCTTCCGGAACATAAGCGGGCCCCTGGAAGTCCTCTTTTGTCTCCTTCTGGCTTACGGGTATATTAACCTCGTTGGAGCTGTTGTCATAAGAAAGAAGCGGGTCCCTTTCCCTTACGACAGTCGGAATGATTTTATCCGCTTCCGATTTTTTCTTTGTCCAGTCATATTCTATATCAGCTGAAACGACTAATCTTTCAGGGCTTATCGATTTTGTAAGCTCTTCTTTGATTTTGGAAATAAGGATCGCCTGCTCCCTTTCCTTGATTTTAAGGTGTTCCCTTGCGATTTTAACAGCATCCGAACCCTCATCGGGAACGAGGAGATCTGAAAGCACATTGCCTTTATCATCGACAACTACTATATTTTCGGGCTTTAAATTCGGAATTCCGTAGGCAACGAGATTTACAATGCCCTTTACCTTGTTCTTGTTTTCCGTGAAATCGGAGTAAGGCTTCGGTGTTATCAGAACCGACGCCGTCGTAGGCGACTGGTAATCGGAGTAGAGAGAATCCTTGGGGAAACTTATTTCGATTGAAACATCTTCTATATCGTCAAGGCTTTTGAGGTGTTTAATCATTTCCCCTATCAGGGCCCTCTGGAGGTTGATATTCCTTTCGAAATCCGTCGTCGTGAATTTTTCCGTATCGAACAATTCCCATCCCTTGACATTGGAGGGAATGATCCCATCCTGACCGAGTCTCATCCTGATATTACGGCTCTGGGACTCATCGCTCAGAAGGATATACTTATCATCTTTAGTTTCGAATTTTACATTCCATTCGCCGAGTTTTTTTGTAACCCTGGCATATTCCTCCGCCGAAAGCGGAGATTTATAAAGCATCGAATATGTGCTTTTTGTTGAAAAATTAGCCAGGAAAAATATCGATCCAATTATTCCTACAACAATTACGCCTAATATTAATCTCTGCGTAAGAGTCATCTTATTGAAGATATCCTGAATTCTCTTCAATATTTCATTGAAATTCGGCATGTTCCCCTCCTCCCGAGTTCCTTACTACCTGAGCATCATGATATCATTATACGCCTTCATAGCTTTTTCAGTTATGCTCTTTAAAAACGACAAAGACATCCTTGCTTTTTCGGATGCTATCATGACCTCATGCACGTCCACTTTCTCGGGATTAAGAACCATCTCTTTCTCGAGATCATCATAGTCGTTTTCCATTGCGTCAGTCTGATTGACGGCGTCTAATAATACCTGGGAAAAGGGGGCGGCTTTTGACTCCTCCCTGGGCTTGATAAGACCGTTCTCATTAAAATGGAGTTCATTTGTTGTTTTCAACCCGGGATTATTGCCGGTAACCTGTTCTCTTGAAATAACCATCTTTCCCCTCCTCACCGTAGTAATTTTTTAACTACTATAATTATGACTTTATTTTTTAATATTGCAAGCTTTTTTTAAAAATTTTTTATTTTATTTTCCTATGCTTAAAGCCTTTTCGAACATCTGCCTCGCGGAATTTATTACCGTGACATTTGCCTCATAACTCCTGTTGGCGGCTATCATATTAACCATTTCTTCAACAATGTTAACATTGGGATACATTACATACCCTTTGAACTTTCCCGATTGGATGGCGTCGGGATGCGTCGGGTCATAAACCATCCGGGGGGGCTTCTCATCTTTTTCAATTTTGAGAGCCCTGACTCCCTCGCCCGCATGTTTTTTCAGATTATCGGGCAGAAGATAGCTCTTGAAAGTCAGGCTGTCGTCTATAGGGCGCAATATGACTTCAGATCTCTGGAAAGGCCCGCCTTCGGTCGTCCTTGTAGTCGTAGAATTGGCGATATTGTTTGCTATCACATCGAGCCTGAGGCGCTGAGCCGTAAGCCCGCTTCCGCTTATATTCAATGTGCTGAACATTCCCATGATTTCCCTCCCTATCTCATCATCATGTCAAGAATTTTCAAGTTGCGTGAATAACTTTCCGTTAGCGCGTTGTATTGAAGCGCATTTTTCGTAGCGTCTGTCATTTCCTTGTCTATATCGACGTTATTTTTATCGTTTCGGCTGATAGAATCATATTCAACCTGAACCTTCGGTTTGACTGTCCTGTAATCGATCATTTCGTCAAAGGCTATATGCCTCTTATCAGTCAGCAGTGCCGGAAATTCGGGCTCTTTCTCGGATTCGACGGCGCGCTGCAGCTGAGATTCGAATGTGACATCCGATCTCTTAAAAAACGGTGTGTCTGCATTGGCAATATTGTCGGCTATCACATCTCTCCTGACAACATTGGCGTTGAGGGCCATTTCGATCATCTGCATCTTTTTCCCGTATCCTGAACTGATGTCAAAAAACATACAAATTCCTCCATGGAATTAAAGCTCTCTTTAAAAATATCGGATTTTTAGCCGCATTGATTAGTGAATAATTGTGCGTTTTTGTGCGTAACTCTTTTTCACAGGGGGAAGCTCCCTGTATTATTAACCGAATATTCATACAATTTTCATAATAATTCAATATTTGAACGTTTATAATCTTAGAAAAGCTA
>CAZHNM010000029.1:0-22404 GCA_964533855.1 uncultured Brevinematales bacterium | reverse complement strand
AATGTAAGATCGACGGTAAACCCCATCGATTTTTTTGTGCCGATATTAAGAATCGATTAGTTCAGGGATAAACGGCAGGGCTCTTTATTATTTGGAATTTTAATGGTAATAACTTATAATTATTGTCTGTTAACCGGGCGGCTTTCTTTGCGCTGTCTGCGAATTATTCTCTGGAAGGTGTTTCTTTATGAAAATCCTCGAAGTAAAATCCCTCTCCATACCGGAAGTAAAAGTCATCCGGTTTGCCCGCTTCTGCGACAGCAGGGGCTATTTTTCCGAGCATTTCAGGAAAAGCGACCTTAAAAACCATCCGGATACAAAAGATGTTTTTCAAAGGATTGAATTCCTGCAGATGAACGAAAGCTTTTCAGTTCCCGGCGTAATCAGGGGCCTCCATTTCCAGTGGAACCCTTTTATGGGAAAGCTCGTGAGGACTTTATCGGGGCATATGATAGATATATTTCTCGATATCAGGAAGGGCTCCCCGAATTTCGGAAGAGCGGCCATGTATGACATGCCTTCGGAGAGGACAAAAGACTACTGCGAATGGATATGGGTTCCGCCCGGTTTCGCGCATGGAAATTTCTTTGAAGCAGAAAGCGCGATCGAATATTTATGCTCCGGCGAATACAGCCAGGGCTGCGAGGCCGGAATATCGCCCCTCGCCGGCGACATAGACTGGGCTTTATGCGATAAAGATCTGAAAGCCCGTTTCGATAAGATAGCCTCAGGCGGCATGATCATTACCGACAAGGACCGCAACGGTTTCACCCTGGAGAACTGGATAAAGGACGGCAGGTCGGATAACTTTACCAAGGAGATGTGAGTGGACCAGAAATCTATAATTTATACGGGCGGAAACGGGCTCTTAGCGGGCGAATTCAAAAAAAACCTTCCCGGCGTCAATTATGTCGATATCGAGCAGTTCGATATCTCCTGCTTCAATGAAATCGACGCTTATTTTAAAGAAAGGAATATAAGCCAGGTCATCCATGCGGCGGCTTTCACTTCCCCTCCGAAATGCGACAGGGAGCCTGAAAAAGCCATTGACGCCAATATTATCGGAACGGGAAACATGGTCAAAGCCTGCATGAAATATAAAATTAAACTGACCTATATCTGCACGGATTACGTATTCAAGGGGGATAAAGGCAATTATAAGGAAGATGACCCTGTTTATCCCGTGAATAAATATGCGTGGTCAAAGCTCGGAGGCGAATGCGCGGTCAGGATGTATGATAATTCCCTTATTATCAGGACGACTTTCGGCCCCAATATCTTTCCTTATGAAAAGGCCTTCACCGACCAGTGGACCTCGCGCGAGAGCGTGTCCGTAATTGTGAAAATGATAGTTAAGCTCCTCGAGAAGGATGTAACCGGAACATTCCATGTCGGCGGACCCAGGAAGACGGTCTATCAATATGCCAAAAGCCTTGATGAAACCAAAGATATCAAGGAATTGTCGATTCATGAAATTGATTTCAAAGTCCCGGCCGATACATCGCTCGACGTCTCAAAATATAATATTCTGATTAAGTAGAGGATTGAATATGAAAATATTGGTTGCCGGCGGCGCCGGCTTTATCGGTTCAAGACTTGTCCCGGTCCTGCTGGACCATGGCTACGAAGTCGATGTAATAGACGCTTTATGGTTTGGAAATAAACTCCCCTCCCGTGTAAAGGTCACTCAGAAAAATCTTTTCGACTGCACCGAAGCCGATTTCAAGGGGTACGAGCAGCTGATTTTCCTTGCGGGACTGTCGAACGATCCCATGGCGGAATTCAGCCCCTCGCAAAATTTCGTGATGAACGGCGCCCTTCCTTCTTACCTTGCCTTTATCGCAAAAAAAGCGGGCATCCGCCGCTACATATATGCGTCATCCTGTTCCGTTTACGGATATACAGTCGATAAGCTTTACAATGAAGAATCTCCGGCAACCTGCAATTACCCCTATGGAATATCCAAGCTCCAGGGCGAGCGGGGCGTGCTCCAGCTCCAGGATGAAACCCTTTCGATAATAGCTCTCAGGCAGGGCACGGTCTGCGGTTTCTCTCCGAGGATGCGCTTCGACCTGATCGTGAACACGATGTTCAAAACTGCCATGACCGAGGCAAAGATAACCGTCAACAATGCCTCAATCTGGCGGCCTATATACGATATCAGGGACGCCGTAACAGGATTTGTCCGCAGCGTCCAGGCGAATTATTCGATCAGCGGTATTTTTAATGTCGCATCGGGGAATTACACTGTCGGGCAGGTGGCGGATTCCGTAAAAGAAGAGGTAGAGATCCTCACCGGCAAAAAAATAACCCTCGATATCAGGAATGTCCAGGATTTCAGGAACTACAAGGTCACTTGCGAAAAGGCGGCGATGGAGCTCGGTTTTGCGCCGCAATATTCGATCAAGGATATCGTAAAGGAGCTTGCCGAAAACCAGGATAAATTCGGAAATTACGAAGCTGACGAATTCTATAATATCCGCACGTTCAAGAAAATAGTTTTGTAAAACCGCAGCTTTAAATTTCTCTTTTCAGCCATGTAAATTCTTTGACGGTACTTCCTAAATATTATTTTAAAAGATGTTTATTTGGTTGACATTGAAATTAATAAATGGTATAATTCCTCAGTTTGAAAAATAGAGGGGTCTATTATATGAAAGAATTTTTTAAAGATGTACCGGCTATCCCTTACGAAGGATCAGCCTCTAAAAATCCGCTTTCTTTCAAGTATTATAACGCGGAAGAAAAGATCGGCGGAAAGACAATGAAGGACCATCTCAGGTTTTCCGTCGCATACTGGCACACGATGACCGGGATAGGTTCCGACCCGTTCGGTTCAGGAACGATGATACGTCCCTGGGACGATGTCAGCGATCCCATGGATAAGGCAAAAGTCAGGATGCATGTGAATTTCGAATTCATTCGGAAGCTCGGCGTCCCCTTTTACTGCTTCCATGACAGGGATATTGCGCCCGAGGGCGATAGCCTTGAACAGACAAACAAGCGTCTTGATGAGATTGTAAAACTTGCCGGGGAACTGCAGAAATCTACAGGAATAAAACTTCTCTGGGGAACGGCGAACCTTTTCGGCCACCCGCGCTTTGTGCATGGAGCTTCGACATCATGCAACGCCGATGTTTTCGCGTTTGCGGCCGCCCAGGTCAAGAAAGCCCTTGAAGTGACTCTTGAACTCGGCGGAGAGAATTATGTCTTCTGGGGAGGCAGGGAAGGGTATGAAACCCTCCTCAATACCAACCTGAAGCTTGAGCTCGACAATTTTGCCCGCTTCCTTGGGATGGCTGCCGATTACGCTAAAAAAATAGGATTCAAAGGCCAGTTCCTTATCGAACCCAAGCCAAAGGAGCCTACAAAGCACCAGTACGATTTCGACGCTGCGACTGTTATAGGCTTTCTGAAGACTTACGGACTCGATAAAACTTTCAAGCTCAACATAGAAGTAAATCATGCCACACTTGCGGGCCACACTTTCCAGCATGAGCTGAACCTTGCAAGGATCAACGGAATGCTCGGTTCCATCGATGCGAACCAGGGCGATGTGCTTTTAGGATGGGACACCGACCAGTTCCCGACGGACCTGAACACTACCGCCCTTGCAATGATAGAAATTTTGAAGAACGGCGGGCTTAAAAGCGGCGGAACAAACTTTGACGCTAAAACGCGCCGCGGATCTTTTGAGCCTATCGACCTCTTTTATGCCCATATAGCGGGAATGGATACATTTGCCCGCGGATTGAAAGCGGCGCAGAGGCTCATCGACGATAAAGCTCTCGACAGAATTGTCGAAGACCGTTACTCGAGTTATAAGACGGGCATCGGCAAGGATATAGTCAGCGGCAAGGCTGATTTTACATCATTGGAAAAGTATGCTCTTTTGCACAGTTCTCCCGTTAACAAGTCGGGACACCAGGAAATGCTGGAGGCATTAGTCAACCAGTATATTCTTGAAACAAAGTAGCCCGGACGTTTATGAATTCGCCTGTAATTAACCACAAGGCGATTAAAAATTATAATCGCAGGAAGATTATCAATCTCCTATCGGTCAGAAGAGAGCTAACCAGGCAGGCTATTTCCCTGAAGACCGGGATCAGCATTCCTACTGTAGCTTCCAATATACAGGAATTGATAGACGAAGGTCTCGTTGAAGAAGCCGGCACCGCCGAATCGACAGGCGGAAGGAAGGCGGTCATAGTCCGCTACCTGCCGGACGCGAGGGTATCTTTCGGAGTTGAAATTACCAGAACTAAAGTCAGGATTCTCCTTTCGAATCTTGATTTGGAGATCCGTTTTGAATCGGAATTGGTGATGGAACCTTTCGGCCGTATCGATGAAGTGATGAACCGGACTTCAGAAGAAATTGAGCGCATCCTCCTATCGCTCGGGATTCCGGCTGAGAAAGTCCTTGGGGTAGGTTTTTCACTTCCAGGTACGGTCAATCAGAAAAAAATGACCCTTGAGCTTGCCCCGAATATGGGGATGAAGGATATACTGTTCAAACCCTTCGAAGAAGCTTTCCATTATCCGATTTATATCGAAAATGAAGCCAATTCAGGCGCTTTAGCCGAGCTGAAACTTGGAAAAGCCGCAAAATCGGGAGAGCTTGTTTATGTATCTGTCGGCGGCGGAATAGGGACAGGGCTCATCATCAATGGAAAATTATACAAGGGGAAAAACCAGCGCGCAGGCGAATTCGGGCATATGACCGTAGTTCCCGGGGGAAAACTCTGCAACTGCGGCCGGAGGGGCTGCTGGGAATTATATGCTTCGCAAAATGCCCTGATAAGCAGCTGCAAACAGGCTATGGGCTTAAAAGAAAATTCCGGCTATTCTATATCGGATCTGATGAATTCCATCAAAACATCGGACAGGACAGTCATGGGCGTCTGGAATGAATACCTGGATTATTTTGCCATCGGAATCCAGAATATCATGCTGGGCCTGGATCCCCAGGCGATATTTATCGGAGGAGAGATCGATACTTTCGGCGATCTTCTAATCGAACCCCTGAAAGAACGCGTTTTCACGACGGAAGCCTTCGAAGGCTCCGGCGATGTTTTAATAGCGGCTTCGCGGCTTGGATCCAGGGCCACGCTTTTAGGGGCCGCTTTGCTGCCTATCCAGGATTATCTCGATTAAAGGAGTTTTAACATGGCATATCTGCTCGGGATCGATATAGGAACATCGGGAACCAAGACTGTTTTATTCGACCTTAAGGGAAATTCCTTGGCCAGCGCCCTGTCCGAATACCCGCTGTATCAGCCGAAGGCTCTCTGGGCCGAACAGAACCCTGAAGACTGGTGGAACGCCGTTGTAGCGACCGTCAGGGAAGTTATCAGGAAAAGCGGAGCTAAACCGGAGGACATCAAGGGTGTGGGCCTTTCCGGTCAGATGCATGGCCTGGTGCTTCTCGATGAAAATAACGCCGTCCTCCGTCCTTCGATAATCTGGTGCGATCAGCGGACAGCTAAAGAATGCGAGGAAATAACATCTAAAATCGGCGCGAAGAAGCTCATTGAAATAACGGCCAACCCCGCGCTTACAGGTTTTACGGCATCAAAAGTAATGTGGGTCAGGAACAATGAGCCGGAAATTTATGAAAAGGCCAGGCACATCCTTTTACCCAAGGATTATATCCGCTACATGCTTACAGGAGAATTCGCTACGGAGGTTTCCGACGCAAGCGGCATGCAGTTCATGAATATAGCCAAGAGAAGCTGGAGCAAAGAAGTGCTCGACAAATTAGGAATAGACATCTCAATGCTTGCAAAGCTCCATGAATCCGTTGAAATAAGCGGTCATGTTACTAAAGCCGCATCCGAGCTGACAGGGTTGAAAGCAGGAACGCCCGTTGCCGGCGGGGCGGGAGACCAGGCGGCCGGGGCCGTCGGCAACGGGATCGTCCGTCCCGGTGTTGTATCTTCCACGATAGGCTCATCAGGCGTGGTATTCGCATACACGGACAAGGTGACCATAGATCCTCTCGGCAGGGTGCATACATTCTGCCATGCTGTGCCCGATACCTGGCATATAATGGGCGTCACGCAGGGGGCGGGCCTGTCCCTGAAATGGTTCCGGGATAATTTCTGCCAGGCTGAGAAAGAAACCGCGGCCCAGATGGGGATCGACCCCTACGAGCTTCTCAATCAGGAAGCCGGTTTTTCTTCGCCCGGATGCGAAGGGCTGATTTACCTTCCATACCTTATGGGCGAACGGACGCCGCATCTCGATCCCGATGCAAGGGGCGTGTTTTTCGGCCTTTCGGCAAGGCATACGAGGCGCGATATGCTTCGCGCGGTTATGGAGGGAGTTTCATACAGCCTCCTCGACTGCATGGAAATTATAAGAGGAATGGGAATTCCCGTTAATGAAGTAAGGGCATCGGGCGGAGGCGGGAGAAGCATTCTCTGGAGACAGATGCTCTCGGATATGTTCGAAACCGGAGTAATGACCGTCAATTCAAGCGAAGGTCCGGCGCTGGGCGTCGCGCTTTTAGCGGGGGTAGGGACCGGAATTTATAAAGATGTTCCCGAGGCCTGCAGCGAGAGCATAAAGACCGTCAGCATTCAGAATCCCGATAATAATAATTCGAAAACATACAGGAAATATTATAAAATCTATAAAGATCTTTACACATCGGTCAAGGCTCAGTACAAAGCCCTGTCAACTTTAGGCTGAAAACAAAGAAAAAACCGGCGGTTAAGCCCGCCGGTTTTTATATTCGATAACATTTCAATCAAAAGTTTATAATCATCCAAGGCCCGATTTGCGGCGTGTATAGATATCGTAGAGGACGGCAAGCAGCAAAACAGATGCTTTCATCACGTACTGCCAGTGGGCTTCGAGGTTCATCAGGGACATACCGTTATTGATAGCGGCCATTACGAGGCCTCCCGTTATCGCACCGATAATTGTGCCTATGCCTCCTGTAGTCGATGCGCCTCCGATGAAGCACGCGGCTATAGCGTCAAGTTCCATGCCTAAACCCGCCTGGGGGAGCGCATCGTTCATATAAGCGGTAAATACTACGCCCGCCAGACCGCAGAGAGCTCCCATGGTTACATGTACGAGAAAGGTAACCTGTTCGGAATTGATACCGGATAATTTCGCCGATCGGGCGTTGCCTCCAACGGCGTAGATATACCTCCCCAGGATGGTGCTGCTGGCTATAAATGAAAAGAGCCAGATCGTAAACCCTAAAACTATCACAACTGTCGGAAGTCCGCGGTAAGTGGCGAATTTCCACGAAATCAAGCCAATAAAGAGCCCAATCAGAAGGAGCTTCCCGATAAACAATCCGGTTGACAGAACCTCGAAATTATTACGCATTTTCGAAGCGCGCGATATAAGCTCTGAAAATATGTATATTATGAAAAGCGCAATCCCGACGAGGTACGCCGTATAATAAACGCCGCCGACCGTAAGAGCGTTTATATTCACTGTGCCGGTGGCGATCTGCTTGAAAGTATCGTCTATGAGAGATATAGGGGTGACATTGGTCACGATATATGTCACACCCCTGAAAAGCATCATTCCGGCGAGAGTCACAATGAAAGCAGGTATCTTCAGGTAAGCTATCCAGAAGCCCTGGAAAGCCCCGATGAGGATTCCGATAATGATGCTTAAAGCCACTGTCGCTACAAGACCTATCCCCGTATTATAGATCATAGCGGAGAAGGCGCCCACCAGAGCTACGAGAGAACCGACGGAGAGGTCGATATTCCCGATTATGATGACAAACATCATTCCGACTGCTAAAATCAGGACATAACTGTTCTGCATGAAGATGTTGGTTATATTACGCGAGCTTAAATTGTTTCCCGCAGTCAGAAAAGCGAACACGACCATAATGGCGATAAGCATCAGGACCATCGAATAATTCCGGATATTGGTTGCAAGCAAAGTGCTTAACTTTGTGTGTTGAGGCTGGCTGTTACTCATATAGTTGCTTCCTCCTGTTTTAATAATGCCAGATGCATCACTTTTTCCTGGGTTGCTTCTTCCCGTGACAGCATCCCCTTGATCCTGCCTTCGTTCATGACATATATCCTGTCTGCCATAATGAGAGCTTCCGTTAATTCCGAAGTGACGATAATTATACTTTTACCCTCTTTCACGAGATTTCTCAGGATGGTATGGATCTCGAACTTCGCCCCGACGTCGATACCCCTGGTAGGTTCGTCAACTATGAAGATATCTGGATTAACAAGGAGGGTCTTGCTTAAAACCACTTTTTGCTGGTTCCCTCCTGAAAGGTTTCTCGCAAGCTGGTTTATCGACGGGGTCTTGATGCGTAAAGACTCCCTGTATTTTTCGGCGGCCTTGATCTCATCCTGCGCCCTGACCATTCCCAGGCTGGACATTTTACCAAGGCTGGATATGGTTATATTATTTTTTACGCTCTGTATGAGGATAAGGCCCAGGGTTTTCCTGTCCTCTGAAACATATCCGATGCCCGCGTCAAGGGCCATTTTCGGGGTATACATATGGACGGGCTTGCCATGAAGATATATTTCACCTTTGCTGCTTGAACCGTAGGACTTGCCGTAAATGCTCATCATCAGCTCCGTCCTTCCGGCACCCATCGGGCCGCAGAAAGCGAGGATCTCGCCCTTTTTAAGGTAGAAAGAAGCATTGTTGACAACCTTCAGCGAGTGGAAATCGGGATGATAGACGGTCCAGTTCTTTACCTCGAGGACTTTTTCCCCCGTGTTCACCATACTTTTTTCCACATTGGTGTCAAGGTCGCGGCCGACCATATCCTTGATGAGCAGCGCTTCGTTAAGGGAGTCTTTTTTCACATCGTATGACGATATGGATTTGCCGTCGCGCAGCACCGATACCGAATCGGCGATCTTGAGAATCTCTTTGAGTTTATGGGAGATCATTATGCATGTGATCCCCTGAGTTTTGAGCGTCCTGATAAGCTCCAGGAGCTTGTCGCTTTCATCGTCGTTCAGGGAGGAAGTAGGTTCGTCTAAAATAAGTAGTTCGACTTTTTTCGAGAGCGCTCTGGCTATTTCAACGAGCTGCTGCTTCCCAACCCCCAACCTGCTCACGATGGTGCCCGGTTCTTCCTTCAATCCGACCTGGTCCAGGTACTTTTTTGATTCGGCAATATATTTATTCCAGTTGATAATCCCCAGGTACGTTTCCATGTGACCCAGAAATATATTTTCATAAATGGAAAGATATGGGCTGAGCGAGAGTTCCTGATGAATAATGGCAAGATTCTCCCTTTCGCTGTCTTTAACACTTGAATAATGGGTCTCTTTGCCCTTGAAGAAAACCTTTCCTTCATAGCTGCCTTTCGGGTATACTCCGCTGATCACGCTCATCAGTGTTGATTTTCCGGCCCCGTTTTCGCCGCAGATGGAATGTATTTCACCTTTTTTCACTTTAATGCTGACGGAATCAAGAGCGCGAACTCCCGGAAAATCTTTTGTCAGGTTCTGGATTTCAAGTATGTATTCGCTCATATTTTACATCCCTTGTTTAAAATAAAAAAACAAACCGGACCGGCCTTAACGGCGGCCCGGTTTAAAGTATCCAATTAACTATTTGATATCTTCAGCTTTGTAGTAACCGCTGTCGATCATGATCTTCTTGTAATTGTCTTTTGTAACAATTACGGGCTCAAGGAGATAGGCTTTGACAAATTTCTTTCCTGTGTTGTAGGATGTCGTGTCAAGGCGAGCACCTTTTATGTCGGGTGTTTTGCCCTTAAGAAGAGCATCGGCAAGTTCGATAGTAGACTTCGCGAGGTCGCGCGTATCCTTGAACACTGTCATATACTGTTTCCCGTCGCGGATATAAGCTATGGAAGCGGCTTCGCCGTCCTGACCTGTAACAACAGGAAGCTTCTTAACATATTTAGCATCGCTGGAGCATGCTTCGATAATAGCGCGGGCGAGGGTGTCGTTAGGGGCAAGAATTCCATCGAGAACGACATCTTTTGCTGCATCGCTAAGAAGGTTTTCCATACGCATTTTTGCGACATCGGCATGCCAGTTTTCTGTAGTAATCTTAGTGAAAGCCTCATCGCTTGACTTAAGCGGAGCGGGTCCGACTAACTTGAGAACGCCTTTCTCTACGTAAGGGCGAAGGATAGACATAGCGCCGTCGAAGAATACTTTAGCGTTGTTGTCAGTAGGCGCACCGGCAAAAAGAGTGATGATCTTCGGTTTGTCTTTTGTAGCCTTGGCAAGCCCGAGACTTTCCTCAAGAGCTCTGCCCTGGAACTGACCGACCTTGAAGTTATCAAAAGTGATGTAGTAGTCATAATCGCCTGAACCTGTGATCATACGGTCATAGGCAATAACGATTACTTTTTCTTTAGCAGCATCTGCTACAACTGTTCCAACGCCTTCGTTAACCGAACCGATAACGAGAAGCTTTGCACCCTTTGTCAGGAAATCCTGGATCTGTTCGTTCTGCTTGCTCTGGTCGGCATCGCCGAAAGCTACTTCAGCTCTGTACCCCTTTGCGATTGCATCTTCCTTCAGGGAAGCGCCGTCATGCTGCCAGCGCAGAACATGAGTTTCCGGCATTGCAAGGCCGATAAACGGTGCATCTGCAGCGTAAGAAAAACCGGCTACTGCCGCAAGAACAGCTACTGATAAAAGAACTCTCTTCATAACTACTCCTCCTATAAAAATTTATAATTACTATTTAATAGTGCTAAATTGAATGATATTATCATCTTTATGGTTTCATGTCAATATATTAAATAAAATATTAAATGATATTTAATAAGTTTTTTTTATTCACTCCCATATTAAACCTTTAACGCGCGTAATCGCCAGGATGCACGGATTTTTCCCGTTTCTTTTTTATCTATTTCAAATCCCATCCTGCCGAAAAAATTCGCGGCTTCATCAAAGCTTTCAAATTTATTTTCCTCAATGCGGTGTTTTTCATGAAATTCCCTGGTCCTGGAGTCAGGAACGAAGTCCGGCATTTCGCGGTTGTATTTAATATAAATATCCGCTGTTATCCAGTATCCGCCGCGTTTTATCAGCAACTCATGGATAATACCGCAGAGCCTTTCTTTTTCAGCCGTATCCAGGTACATAAGCAGGCCTTCGTTTACGATCGCGATTTCCCCGTCCGGGAAACGGTCCGCGATATCATTAAACTCCTTTTCATCTAACGCGTTCAGGGGCAGTGTTTCCAGTTTACCCTCAATTTTTATGCCCGGGTCCCGGTCCAGGAGCGCTTCTAAAAATTTTCTTTTTGTCCCGATTACACCCGGCAGGTCGGTATCGATATAGTGGTACCCCTTCCTCTTTACCGTCTCAAGGCCCCTGAATGAGAAGCCCGAAGAGAGTTCTAAAATATTTTTGATTCCAAGGCCGTTTAACATGGAATCGATGCTTCGGTACCTGTTTTCAAAATGCTTCAGCCTGAAATCATGCCCGGAGATTCCGGGGTATATCATTTCCGAAACCTGTTTTGCAAAAGGGATATCCGTCCGGCCTTTCATAATCAATAAGGATTTCGCCGAAGGGCTTATGGTATTAAAATCATGGCCGGTCACAGGCTACTTTTCCTTTTTCTTAAGCAGGGGATCATTATCCTTGACGAACTTCCGGATATCGCCAGCCATGTCGAGCACCTTCTCCCACTGCTCCTTGTAGAGCGTGACCGGAAATCTTCCAAGCCCGTAAAGGGATACTGCACCCTTCTCGCTGACCTTGAGGCTTATGGAGCGGGACGACCTGTCCTTCAGTGCCGAGTTCTCGGCTTCCAACGCCGCGATCTTTGCCTTCAATTCATCCTCAGTACTCATGATGATCCTCCAGGCATATATAATAAAATCGTTTTGCATCAATTGCAAAAAACTCGCTCCAGTGATATTTTTACATCGGTTTTCTTATCGACTAGCAATCCCTGAGACTGCGCATAGCGGCGCCGGCAGCTGAATATGTGAGATATCCTCCGGCCAGGTTATATACTTCCGTAAAACCGGACTGTGCGAGAATTCGTGAAGCGATATAACCGCGCAAACCGACACGGCAATATACGACGATCTTCTTCCTTTTCGGAAGTTCTTTAAAACGGCTGCGGAGTTCGTCAACCGGGATAGTCATCGCGTCTTTGATCTTGCCGAAATTTATCTCTTCGGGAGTCCGGACATCGAGGAATACTGTTTCAGAAGGGTTTAAAGAATCTATCCTGTCCCATGTGATGACTTTTACCTTATCATTCAATATATTCTCCGCAGTGAAGGCCGCCATATTTACAGGATCCTTTGCCGATGAATACGGCGGAGCATAGGCATGCTCAAATTCAGTCAGATCGTAAACGGTATTATTATTCCAGATTGCCGCAGCTATCACATCGATGCGCTTGTCCACCCCGTCGCAGCCGACAGCCTGGGCGCCTAAAACCGTACCGCCCTTCGGCGAAAAAATTAGCTTGATGCTCATCTGCAGGGCATCCGGATAATAGCCTGCATGCGAAAAAGGATGAACGATTGTCACAAGGTACGGAATTTTTTCACTGGTCAGCTGCTTTTCCGTCGCACCCGTTACGCCCACGGTCAGGTCGAAAACCTTTGCGATAGCAGTCGCGATCGTGCCCTTGTATTTAATTTTATTGCCGCCGGCAATATTATCCGCGACGATCCTTCCCTGCTTGTTGGCCGGCCAGGCGAGGGGGGCAATGACTTTCTTCCCGAGGACCGGATTAAGCGTTTCAACCGCATCGCCCACGGCGTAAATATCCTTGTCGCTTGTCTGCATATAATCGTTTACGGCTATTCCGCCGCGGTCACCCAGGTTTAGACCCGCATCTTTAGCCAGACGCGTATCAGGACGGACGCCTATCGATAATATAACCATGTCCACAATGGTTTCCTTGCCGCTTCTTAATCTGGCCCTGACCCTCCCCGCGCTGTCTTCAAAGGATTCTACGGCGTCGTCCAGGTAAAATTCGATCTTCTTTTCTTTCAGGTGCTGGTGGACAAGGGCCGCCATTTCAAAATCGAGGACATTCATGATTTGCCTCGCCATTTCGACAATAGTGACAAATATTCCCTGCCTGTGCAGGTTTTCTGCCATTTCCAGGCCGATGAACCCCGCGCCTATTATAAGCGCATGCTGCGGATTCCTATCGCATATAAATGCTTTGATCCTGTCGGTATCTGGAATATTCCTCAATGTAAAAATTCCCGGATGATCGATCCCCGGCAGGGGCGGCATGACGGGTTCCGCTCCCGGTGAAAGGATCAGTTTGTCGTAATTTTCAGTGTATTCCCCGCCTTTAGAAAGGTCTTTTATAAGGACCGTTTTATTCTTCCTGTCGATTTTCATTACTTCCGACCTCTGCCGTATATCGACGTTAAAGCGGTTTTCAAAAGAGGCCTCGGTCTGCACCAGAAGTTTTTCCCGTTCTTTTATCATACCGCCGATATAATACGGAAGGCCGCAGTTCGCATAAGAAACATAATCGCCTTTTTCCAGGACGATTATTTCAGCGCTTTCATCAAGCCTGCGCAGCCTTGCCGCGGCGCTCATTCCGCCGGCGACCCCGCCGACGATAACTATTTTAGACCTATGCCTGATAACCCGGTCAATGAAGCCCATGTTCTTTTTCATGGAAGTCTCCTTTTAATTTGGACTAATCAACATATTATTATAATATTACGATATAACAATGTTATTAAAATAGCAAGTAATTTAATAAATTTTCTTTTTGTTCTATAATACTGATTGAGAGGACAAATGAACTATAAAATTATAGTCCTGGCGATAATTTATCCCGTTCTTTTCCTGGCCGAACATTTCAATCCGAATTATTTTCCAAGGCTTCACCATCTAAGGCATAGTGTTTACAATCTGTCTATCAGCCTTCTTAACGGCCTTATAGGTCTGTTGATTATTTCCGGCGTAAATCAGTACCTGGCGGGCATCATCAGAGTAAATGATTTAGGGCTTATGAATCTGCAGGATATTCCGGCCTGGCTCAGGTATGTCCTCGCTTTTCTCCTTTTCGACCTCTGGATGTATGTATGGCACATGGCCAATCACCGGATACCTTTTTTATGGCTTTTTCACAGGTCCCACCATAACGATACGGAGATGGACGGCTCGACCGCACTTCGTTTTCATCCGCTTGAGATTTTAATTTCCGGAAGCTTAAGGATACCTGTCTTCATACTGCTGGGAATGAATATTACAGCGCTGGCAATGTATGAAGCTGTTTTTCTCGGCTGCACTCTCTTTGAACACAGCAATATCAAACTGAGCGCTCCGGCCGACAGGATTATCCGCATTTTCCTGGTAACTCCGGATATGCACAGGATGCACCATTCTGCTGAGATGAAGGAGTACAACTCAAATTATTCCTCGGTTTTATCGGTTTGGGACAGGCTTTTCAAAACATTTACACGATGGGGCGATACAAGGCTTGTAAAGATAGGCCTGCCTTTTTATCGCGAGGAAAAATGGCAGGAGCCGATCGGCATGCTCATGCTTGCTTTGAAGGGCTCGTAAACTTAATCATAACTGGCGAGTTAATACCTGAACTGTTATGCTCGTTATTATAACCGCAAGCCATGTAAAAAGGCCGAGAAGCAGCGGTTTCGGGCCTGTATGGATCATTTTAGAGACATTCGTTTTAAGGCCTATCGCAGATAGGGCCATCACGATCATGAATTTCGCGAAATCTTTTATGCCTGATGAAAATGCCTGGTCTATAATCCCCGTCGAATTTATCAAAGCCATCCCGATAAATCCCAGGATAAACCATGGAAATATTTTTAATATGCTGAATTTCAAATCCCCGGCCGGTCCTTTTTTCCTGGAGAATAATGTGTATGCCATGAAAGCAAGGCTTACGGGTATTATCATAGTAGTCCTTGTCAGTTTCACGATAGCCGCGAAATCGCCTGCCGTATTGCTGAAAATATAACCCGCGGCGACGACCGAAGAAGTATCGTTTATCGCGGTCCCGGAAAGGAGGCCGAATCCGTAATCGCTTAATCCGAAGAGGCGGCCTAACGGGGGGAAGATTAAAACCGCGACGACATTGAACAGGAATATAGCTGAAATGGAATAGGAAATATCGTGCTCATCCGCGTCGATTATGGATGAAACGGCTGCGATAGCCGAACCGCCGCAGATGGCTGTCCCGGCGCCGATAAGGCTTTTCAGGGGCGTATCGACCTTTAATAATTTTCCCGCGCCGTACGCGATTATGAAAGCTGCTGAGATTGTAAAAAGCATTACAAAAAAGGACGAAGCCCCTGTCTTTGTGATCTGGTTAAAACTTAGCGTGCTGCCAAGCAGAATTATAGAAAACTGCAGGATGCTTTTGGATGAGAAATCCACTCCGGGGCTGGTATTTTCAGGGATATTTATCAGGCTGTTGATAATGATCCCGATTATCATACCGAATACGGAGGCTCCCACAACGGGGAAGAAAGTTCCGAATACGCTTGCTGCCGCCGCGATGATAAGGACCAGGACCAGTCCCGGCGAGAGTATAATTGTCTTTTCAAGTAATTTTATGCCGGCGCCGGCGGCTGCATTTGATATCTTCATGACAGAGGATTATAGAGCAGGCTTTATATCATGTCAAAGTTAATCCGGCAATAAAAATTTCTTGACATAACTATCGCTTTATTGTAATATAATGATACTTAACAGAGGCGGGAAAATGAATTTTGAAAACGACAGTGAAATACTTAAAGCGCTCGGGCATCCTGTAAGGCTGCAGATCATAGCAGGCCTTTGCGGGGGGCCGGTCTGCAATGTGAGCGCAATGGCTGGAAAGCTGAAAATCCCCCAATCAACCGTATCCCAGCATCTCGGCATATTGAAAAACCGCGGATTAATCACGGCCCGCAAAACAGGAGTCGAAACCTGTTATTATATTTCAGATGAGAGGGTGAAAAAGATCCTCTCCGACCTGGGATGATTTTTTTATGCATTTAAAGGAGAAGGGGTATGGTTGAAAAGCTCGATGCAAAGTCTTTCAAATCATTGGTTTTTGATTTCGAAGCGGTAAAAGAATGGAAGTATTCGGGCAGCATGCCCTGTGTTATTGATTTTTACGCAGACTGGTGCGGGCCATGCAGGATGGTGGCGCCCATACTCGAAGACCTTTCCGGGGAATTCGATATGAAGGTGAAAGTTTATAAGGTAAATACTGACCATGAACAGGATCTTGCGGTATATTTTGACATCAACACGATACCCTCGATACTTTTTGTCCCTATGGAAGGAAAACCCCGGATGGTTGTCGGGGCTCTATCAAGGAGCACCTTTAGAAAGGGTTTCGAAATGATATCGAAGAGCAGGACAATAACAGGCGATTTTTCATAGTCCGGTTTTAAGGCAGCTATTAATGTACAAAAACTTAAAAGCGGGTTATAATCTCCCCTGTGATAAAGAATAATTTCCGCAATATAGCAATTATTGCCCACGTGGATCATGGTAAAACCACTCTTGTTGACGCGATGCTCAGGCAGAGCGGCATCTTTAACGACCACCAGGAAATCCTCGACAGAGTCATGGATTCGATGGACCTTGAAAAAGAACGCGGCATAACCATAGCCGCCAAGAATACAGCCGTTTATTACAAAGGGATCAAGATAAACATTATAGATACTCCGGGGCATGCCGATTTCGGCGGTGAAGTGGAACGGGGCCTTAACATGGTGGAAGGCGTGCTTTTGCTTGTTGACGCAAGCGAAGGGCCGCTTCCCCAGACAAGATTCGTCCTCAGAAAAGCCCTGGCAAAGAAGCTCCGTGTAATCCTGGTGATAAACAAGATAGACAGGAAAGACGCGCGAATAGACGAAGTCGTCAGCGAAGTATACGACCTGTTCATAGACTTAGGCGCCGATCATGATCAGATCGAGTTCCCGATACTTTATACCGTGGCCCCCGAAGGCGTGGCTTATAATAAAATCGGCGATGAATCGAAGGATTTGAAACCCCTTTTCGAGACTATCATAAATTACATTCCCGCGCCGGCCGGCGACGATGCCGCGATCCCTCAGTTTCTTGTAACCAATCTCGATTACGATTTCTATATAGGCCAGATAGCATTGGGCAGGATGTTCAACGGCAGGCTGGAGTTGTCGAAACAGTATGCCCTCTGCAGCGGCGAAAATATAACAAAGAATATTAAATTTTCAAACCTCTTTACATTTTACGGGCTCGGCAAAAAACAGGTGACCGAGGTGGAATCGGGGGATGTGATCGCGGTATCCGGCGTTGAAAATGTCAGCATAGGGGATACGATCACCTCGCAGGATGATCCCATGCCCCTGCCGGGAATACGTGTCGACGAGCCGACCGTTTCGATGATCTTCTATGTAAATTCAAGCCCTACCGCCGGAAGGGAGGGAAAGTATCTGACTACCAGATATATAAAATCAAGGCTCGAATTAGAATCTCTCCGGAATGTTTCAATCCGCGTCGAAACGACTGACCGTGCAGATGCTTTCAAGGTATCGGGCAGGGGTGAACTCCAGCTGGGGATCCTCATCGAAACCATGCGCCGCGAAGGGTATGAACTTATGGTTTCAAAACCTACTATTATAACAAAGACTGTGGGCGGAGCGCTCCAGGAACCGTATGAAAGGGTCTTTTTCGATATTCCTGAAGAATATGTCGGAGTAGTAACCGAAAAGATGGCCCAGAAAAAGGGAAAGATGGAAAACCTGAAACATAACGGATCGGGAAGGGTGACGCTCGAATATATATGCCCGACACGGGGCCTTATCGGCCTGCGAAGCCAGTTTTTGACCGATACTCGCGGCCTCGGGGTTATAAACACCCTTTTCGAAGGATACAAGGAATGGGCAGGCACTATCCGCCACAGGAATAACGGCGTGCTTGTAGCGGACAGGGCTGGAAAATCGAACTCATACGCGCACCTCGCCATGGAAGACCGCGGGGAGCTTTTTCTTACCGTAGGTACCGAAGTTTACGAAGGCATGATAGTCGGCGAGAATAACCGCGACCAGGATCTCGATGTTAATATAACAAAGGAAAAAAAGCTTACAAATATGCGAAGCTCAACATCCGATCAGACTGTCGTCCTGAAAACCCCCAGGACCCTCTCCCTCGATGAAGCGATAGAGTTTATCGCCGAGGACGAGCTTGTAGAGGTTACTCCCCGGAACTTCAGGATGCGCAAGATGGAAATGGACCAGAATAAGCGAGCCGCAATGAATAAAACGCATTCGCAGAAATAATCATATCTTTTTCGAATGGAGAATGTCCTGAGATTCGAACATCATATCTATTATAGTGTTGTTTGAAACTAAGGTATCGCCTATATCCTCCACGGATGCGGGTATCCTGCCGGCTATCCGGTTGAAAACATCGACTATTCCGGGATTGAACTGGTCCCCTGAATGGGAGTTTATCTCTTCCCTGGCGTATTCGAAAGACAGCCCCTTCCTGTAAGGTCTGTTCGATGTCATGGCGTCAAAGCTGTCCGCAACCGCGATAATGCAGGACTGATAGGGGATATCTTTTCCTGAAATATTCGACGGATAACCCAGGCCATCGAACCTCTCATGATGATGGATCACTATATCAGCTATCTCGCCGAACATGGGGAGGCGCGACAGGATTGTGCCGCCGATCGAAGAGTGCTTCTGAATTATGAAAACCTCGTTTTTATCCAGCCTGCCGGGCTTATTCAATATGCTGTCGGGGATACCGGTCTTGCCGATGTCATGCAGATGCGCCGCATAGTGAACTATTTCCAGCTCCTTCTCCGGAAGCTTCATCTCCCGGGCTATCAGAAGGGAAACAGCCGCGACCCTTTCGGAATGCGAAAAGGTGTAGGGATCCCGGAAGTTCAGGATTTTGTTAACAATATCTATTAGTTCGTCAAGAGAGAATTCGCTGTCTTTTAGCATAAAAACCTCGCCTGTCAAAGTATAATTAAATGCTGCGGAGGGCGTCCGCCGGGGACGTTTTCCGTGCCCGCAATGCCGGAATGACTGCGGCTGCCGTGGAAATCAAAACAGCTATTATGACTGCTGCAAGAAGGACCTCGATCCCGGTGCTTGGATAAACTATCGTGCTGACCGGGGTTTCCCTATTTTTCAGCATGCTGCTGAAATTCAGCCCTTTTACCGCCGATAAAACTACCAGGAGATACCCTGACAATCCGCCGGTAATACCTCCCGCGCTTCCTATTATTATACCTTCTATCGTGAAATTAAGGAAAATCCCCCCGTCAGACATGCCGATGGCTTTCAGGGTGCCTATCTCCTTCATCCTCTCGTATACCGCCATTACCATAGTATTTACGACGACAAAGGACGCGAGAAGCAGGATTAGGACGAGCAGCACGTATAAGGCGTAACCGACTGACTGCATCATGCTGTATATCCCCCCGGTCTGCTGGTCCGGGTCCCTTGAAACCAATCCTGCGGGCAGAATTTTATCGATCCTGCCCCTCATCGCTTCCCTCCCGGTCCCGCTGCCGGTAAAGACATATATTTCTGTTATGCCCCCCTGCATTTTAAGAAGCTTCCTCGCGTTTTTCAGGTCGATAAAAAATGAGCGCTTGTCGATCATGCTTATGCCGAAATGTATTATGCCTTTCACAGGAAGTTTAATGCCATTAAGGCCCCTTTCCGAAGTTTCGGCAGCTAAAAGCAGCCGGTCGCCTGTTTTTATGCCAAGCCTGTCTGCAAGCCCCCCGCATACATAGAGCCCTTCGCTGTCGATCTTCCCTCCGGCGATCCTGCTTTCAAGCCCGAGCCTGCTGCTCCTGAGGTCCGCACCGATGCCCATGGCTGCCTCGGATTTTTCGCCCTTTCCTATGATGATCCCGAAACGGATACGCTCTTCGGCAAGGGTTACCCCTTTTATCAGGGATAAATTTGAAACAAGGGCGGCGCTGTCAGGAATATACTCGTAAGCAGGCAGGAAACGCTCGTATTTTTCGAACCCTGAGGTCGTAATTTTAAAATTCCCCGTTAAATAATCGATATAATTCCTGCCCACTCCGTCGAATATCCCGTTAAAGAACCCGATCCCGTATGTAACTATTATGGACGCGGTGAATATGGAAAGAGCCGTAAGGATCGATCTCCTCCTGTTCCTCAGGACATTTTTCATGGCAAGGCTTAATGAAAAAAGCATAAACACCTCTCAAATATTCGCACGGAGGCTGTCCGCGATTTTGCTGCTCATGGTCTTTCTCGCAGGGTACCAGCTTGCAGCCGCGCTGAAGACAATACCGGTTAAAAAAGCCCCGGCAATGGTCATAAAATCGAGGCGGGATCTTACAATTCCGGTAACATTGAAGCCGCTAATATTCGTTGTATTGAAAATAGCCGTTATATTCAGTCCGGCCGTCATCGGGTAAAGCGAGAGTAAAATACCGGCCGCCGTCCCGAAAAAGCTTCCGAGAAAACCTATCATGAATCCCTCGATGATGAAAAGAGAAAGGACTTCCCTGTCCGACACTCCGAGGGCCTTTAAAGTCCCGATCTCCCTCTGCTTCTGGTATACAGAGATCAGCATGGTGTTGGTTATGCCTACGAGGCCGATCACGGCAATAAAGACAAGAAATATCATGAAAATCTTTTCACGGGACTGAGCCTGGACGACAGTGTCTTCCCCAAGTTTGGCCCAGTCATAGATCCCATATCCGGGAAGGGATCCTGCAAGGTCTTTCCCGTATTCTTCATATTTCCTGTAATCTAAGGTTTTGACGGAAATATCAGAAATGCAGTCTTTATTCAGGAATTTAAGGGCCTGGTCAAGGCGGATGAAAACGGTAGAACCGTTTACCTGAGGGTCGGGCGACTTTACAAGCCCCGTTATTTCAAGGTCAATGGAATCCATCATGTCCTGGCCGTTATGAAAGGTTATATATACAGTATCACCGACGGAGGCGTCCATATCGCCGGCCAGGGTGCTGCCCAGGACCGCCCCGCCCGGCATGAGTTCTCCATTGTAGATAAAGTTTGTAAGGTTGAAAACAGTATTATCTTTGCCCTTATCGATCCCAACCACGAGGACTGGGGAGGAAACCCTGCCATTGTCGAGTTCTGCCTTAAATTCAACCCTTTCCGTAAACGACCTGACATATGGTTTTGTTTTAAGAACAGCCTCCGCACTCCTGTAGTCGGTCATGAAATTATTAATATCGTAGGGAGTCTCTTCATCGAAAGTTTTAGCCCTTATTTTGAAATCCCCGGATTCGAACTGTATCTGGTTTTCAAAGGCCTGGGCGCTGAGGCCTTTAATAAAACCGGTCATGAATATGTAAAGGGCGATGCCGAAGACTAATATCGAAAAGGTCAGGATTGTCCTTCTCTTGTAGCGCAGGATGTTCTTGAGAGCAAGAGATAATATATACATATTTATTCTCCGATAACCAGGTATCCTGAGAGCATGTCGATAATAAGCTCCTCGCTTGCCGAAAAGTCTATAGCTCCGATATCTTCACGGTGCATGCTTAAGTAAAACAACGACAATAAAACCCCTGAAAGAGCCTTAATATCTATCGTCCTTATAAATCCCTGCTCCATCCAGGAGGAGAAAAGAGTTTCCATTTCACCGAAATCCCTGTCGATATGCCTGTTAAGGGTTTCTTCGGGGATTTTCCTCTTCAGGTATTCGTAATCTTCCGGATTTATCCCTTTGAAAATCGGTACTTCAACCAGGATGGCGATAAGTTTCCTGAAGAAATTTTTGAAACCCTCCCGGGTAAACCTGCCCGGGGGGATGATGCTTCCATATATCTCGCCCTTGTATTTACTTTCCAGGGATTCCATTATATCAAAAAACAGCTCCTCCTTGGATTGATAGAAAAAGTAAAAAGCCCCCTTGGATATCCTGGCAGCTTTAGATATTTCATCCACGGTGGTTTTCCGGAGGCCGAATTTTTCGAAGAGCTTCAATCCTTCGCTGCGCATTGCGTCCCTTATAAGGCCTTTTTCTCTATCGCTCCATGCTCTAGGCATACTTAACACCTCTCTGTATACTCTGTGACTAAAAGTACGTATTTAGTCATATGGTAAGGGGAGAATTGATTTTTGTCAACAATGTAGTTGTAGATGGACAAAAAGTTGCGTAATGGAAATTCTTAGATATGTGTAGATGTATAATAAAAAATCATATAATGTGAAAATGGCGAATAAAAGATTTGGAATTATTTGCCAAACACAATCTGAATAAAATTTTATAATTCAATTATAAAGAATTTCTTAAACTTTCTTTCAATTATCATACTCGGTAAAACTACTTTTTATTTAAAATTTTCCTGGAGAAGTGTTCCGCAAAAGCCACTGAACCGACTAACCCGAATACCAATGAATTTATCACAAAAATATTCTTATCGGCATAAAACAAATTTATTAAAACAGGAATTAATAAACTTAAAATCGACCCAGAA
>CAZHNM010000028.1:0-23210 GCA_964533855.1 uncultured Brevinematales bacterium | reverse complement strand
AAGGTGGGGAATCTCATGGCCCTGACACTGGGGAATCTACCCGGTCCTCGACAATAATCTCAATATTCTTTGGTTAAAGTGGTTCATTTGGCTGAAAAACGGCTTTTTATGAAATTCTAACCAATACAGCCAAACCAGCCAATCTATCCAAAAAAATGCAGTTTTGACGAAATTTTGCCAGTCAGGCGCCAGTAGATTATATAGAGTTAAGGAGTTTACTGGCACTGGCAAATAAACCGGAAGTGTTTATAAAACTTTATAGATTTGTAGGCTACATTCCCATTCCTGGGCTTTTGTCTTTGTGTTTTTCAGATTTTATTTCTACTTCATTTTGCATTTTATTTAGTAATTCAGGGATGTTTTTTTGAATGGTATCCCATATAATATCAAGTTGAATGCCTTCGTAATGATGGATCATTTTGCCACGCATGCCAATGGCCTCTTTCCATTCTATACCTGGATATTTTATCTTAGTCAGGTCATTTAATTCTGAAGCCGCTTCTCCTATGACTTCAATACATCTTATTGTAGCCAATTGAGTTTTTTTATCTTTTTCAAACTGTTCATAATTCATGCCTTTTGTGAATTCAATAATCATTTTTGAATATTCAATTATATCATTCACATTATGTTCCTGACTCCTGTTTGAATTCTTCATATATAACGGACCTCTTTTTTGATTAAATCTGCCAGTTCAGGACGAAGATGATTAATCTCAGAGAGGTCTATTTTATTCTTTAATTCTTCTTCTAGAATTGAATAAACACCCCCAATTTCAAATAGAGTATATCTATGATTCATTTCAACAAGTATATCAATATCAGAATTGTCATCTTGCTCGTTCCGGGCGACTGATCCGAAAATCCCGATCTTGTTAACACCATACTTTGACAAAAGAATAGGGCTGACTTTTTTAATATGTTCGGCAGCTGTTTTAAAATCCAACATAAACAATAATAACCTCAATAATAATATGACAATATTAAATAATAAAATCAAATTTTAGTGTTGGCAATTAGTTGAATTTTATCAATATCGGCATAAGAATTTTGCGGGATTTAATAAAAAACTTCTGCCAGTCACCTGCCAGTATTTATGCCCGTAAGGGTGAAATGATTTTCCAAGTTGCGTTATTTATTGCAGGGTAGGTAGTTATGAGATATCCACTCTCTCTGATGTCCCAACTCTATATCCGCCAATAATATATGGCGCAGCCGGCTTTTCTTTGCGGTTCCTGCTGTTCTCGGGTTTCTTCCCTTTCCCGTTTTTCTTTTAACATAAGTGATTGGTCATTTTCCCCCGCAGCATCTTTTCAAGCAGGGTTTTCTGCAAATCATTCCAGACTGTTTTGAAATCGGTAGGGTCTTTAGCATTCTTCAGAATCTCATCTATAAATTCTGATTTACCTAGCATCTTTTTGTCTTCCTATGATCTAAAGATAACTATCTGGATAATAATCCGGTTACTTCATCTTTTGTTAAGACTCTGGAATATACCCCGTTTAATGCCGCTAAAAAAGAAAGTTGCACGCTATCAGCCGGTATTATTTTATCAAAAATATTTAAATTTCTGGTGGCGCAGCAGTCGCCGGCTGTAATACATTGATATCCCAGATCGAACGCCGCCCGTACCGTCGAATCGACACACATATGCGTCATCATACCTGCTATAACAAGTTTTGAAATATTATTATCTTTAAGATACTCATCAAGCTTTGTGTTTCTGAAACTATTCGGATAATTTTTAATTATTATCTCTTCTCCTTCTATCGGTTTAACATTCATATGTATTTCAGAGCCCGCCGTATCCGGTAAAAAATATGAAACCCCTGGTCTGATGGAAATATGCCGGATATGAATGACCGGTAAAGACATATTTCTGAAACGATTCAATAAATCTTTAATTTTAATACTTGCATTCATACTATTGTTTAATTCCATTTTGCCTTTCGGAAAATAATCATTCTGTACGTCGATAATCAGTAAAGCCGTCTTCATATTATTTACTCCTTTTTTTTCAAGTACGATATATTTCTGGTAATAATTATGCCTGTTGTAAAATTTTATAACAGCCTCGTTACCCGCATAAACGCTGAGAATTTGTTTATTAACCGAATTATTTTCAAATAACTCTTCGGCTTTTATCAAAAATTCATCCCCGATATTATGTTTCCTGTATTCCTTTTCGACGAAAATAGAATCGATCTCGCCTGCACCCGCTTTGATGGTGCATATGCAATAACCGATAATAATTCGTTTGTCTTCGGCGATAAAAATCTTCAAAATACCGTTTTCCGATTTTTCTAAAAGTTCTTTTTTCCGGTCAAAAAAACTTTTATTTGAGTATTCTTCGGTAAAATAGGGGGATAATTCGGTATGAAACCTGATCAGCTTCACCCACAAATCCCCGATTAAATCAAGGTCTTTCTCATCTTTTTCCGAGTAGATAATATTCACCTTACTGTTTCCTCCCCGAATTAATTAAATTTTGAAAGCTCATAATATTAATACGCTTTAAGGATAAAAGGGATTGTTAACGGGCAGGAAAAATCGGCTTCCCGGCAGGATTTACTTTCCGCCAAATCTTTTTCTGTATCTTACGGGTAGCTCTTTTAGATATTTTTTAAAAATGCGCCCAAAATGAGTCGGATCGGCATATCCCGCCATTAAAGCGACTTCAGCGACAGTCAAAGTCGTTTCCTGAAGAAGATTCCTGGCTAGGGAAATTCTGAGATCCCGAAGATACGCGAAAACAGTTTTTCCGGTAAGTTCGGCGAAATTTTCTTCCAGAGAAGTTTTATTAGTGCAGAACATATTCGCCAATCCGTTGAGCGAGATCTTTTCAGAATAATGTGTTTGAAGATATAAACGTACTTTCTCCGACGGATGATCCGGAATGCCGGGGGTTTTATCCGGAATCCGGCCCGGCTGATGAAAGATCCGGCCTATATGCAAAAGCGACTCTATCAGAAATGAACGGACGCGGCATGGCCAATAGGAATCCGGTTTATTTGTGAGTTCATCACCGATTTTAATAAAATTTTCCTCAAGAAAACGAACGCTTTGTGGATATAAAATAACAGGCTTTAATAGTTCCCCCGAATCCCTGATAAAACAATCCGCCCAGAATAAATCCAGTCTGCCCGCATAATCTTCAGGCATCGGCCTGCTTCTGGATATTTGTTCCGGGTTGAACGTCGAATTAACCATTCTCGGATCAAATCCCAGGGCAAGAAACCGGCTGCGATTCAAAACATTGAAGCTTTCTTTCCGGTTCAGGCAGTAACAAACCGGCGCTTTAATGGAAAAATTTTGCGATCCGATCCGGACATCCGTCACACCGTCTATAAATAATACAATTTCCCAGAATGTATCGGGGAAGTCTTTTCTTTCATTTTCCGAATCCGTAATTTTTACGGCCAGGTTGGAATTATTTATCATATCGTTTTATCGGCAGTATATTAGTCGAAAATTTTCGTTTAGCATCATGAAATTCCAGAAAACCGAGTCTCAATAAACTCTACCAACATTTTATCAACCTAAACAGGGCATGTCAACATAAATTTCGCTTCTTTCAAAAAATGAAATCATTTGTCCCATATTTTGAAAAATTAAACTTTTTAATGATTCTGCCAGTCCCCTGCCAGCATGTGCCCGTAAGGGTAAAATGATTTTCAAAGAAACAAAGGAACGCACCCCTCGTTTACTTCGCAGACTTGAGTTGCTGAGTCTCAAAACAGCTGCGGGCGGAACTCACCCCGATTATTAGAGATTTCATAAGAACGATTTCTTCGAATTATTTACCGTCTTTATCATTTAACATAATCAGGTTCGGACAACCGCTCGCTTTCCGCTGTATCGCTCAGGTATAATTCTGCTATGCTCACTTCGTTTCGCGTCCTCATTACGCCCGCTTCGTAAGTCGGGGACAAATTTTGCCACCAGTCAGGTGCCGAAGGTCTTGAGCCGCAGGCTCAATGGCCAGTAAAAAATATAGAGTTATGTGACTTACTGACACTGACATATTAATGCCAGTAAATAGACACTACTAAAGACTCAATTAATGGGCATGTGCTATTCTTCGTCCTAAGACGTGTCGTTTCATGCCATCAGTCATTTTTTTGCCGGCTCATAATAAAGCGTTATTGAACCAGAGCCAAAGATTTTTGTTTTTATGAGTTTAAGATTTATTCTATCATCTATGTTTTTAAATAATCGCAAACCGTTTCCTAAAATAATTGGCTGAACACAGAGTTGAAATTCATCAATTAAATCAAGTTGCATTAACCTTACTATTAAACTTGGGCTGCCGGCTAAAATGTCTTTACCTGCTTGTTTCTTGAGTTCTAAAACTTCTTCTTTAATGCCTCCCTTTGCCAGCTTTACATTTTTCCAATCAACATTTTTCAGCGTGTGGGAAAAAACAATTTTGGAAATGTTGTCGATTAATACTGCAAATTCATCTGTTGGTTTGTTACCAGTAGGATTTTTTACTACGGTTGGCCAATAACTTTCCATAAGTTGATATGTTATCCTTCCGTATAAAAGGGTGTCTGCGTTACTTAATAGCTCATTGTAATGTTGAAGTAATTCATCATCTGCAATCATTGCCGTGTGGTCGCAAAACCCGTCAAGTGTCATATTGATTGCTGCAATTAGTTTTCTCATTTTATTTCTCCTTAAGCTCCAATAGTACCTGTCTTGACTTTTCCAGCTTGCTTGTAATTGGCAATAATCACTCCACTTGGTGTAACCGAACTTTCTATTAATGTAAATGCCGCCGGGATCGTGCCGTCCTCAAACAACTTTTTACCTTTACCAAGAGTCAGCGGGTAAATTTTGAGCCAGAGTTCGTCCACTAAATCATTCTTAAGTAGCAGCTGAATAAGCTTACTACTGCCCCAAACTTTAATGTCAGAACCTTTTGAATTTTTGAGCTTTTCGATATCTGCCAAGTTTCTGAGGAAAACGGAGTTTTTCCAATCTGACTTTTTCATTGTCCTGGACATGACATATTTTGTGACATCATTGATACCTGGCCATCCATTTTCATGCTCTGGCCAATAATCAGCAAAAATCTCGAATGTTTTTCTGCCCAAAAGAAGGTCTGCAGGTTTCATCTGTTTTTCTATGACCTTACCACCAACTTCGTCAGAATAAGGTGCAACCCAGCCGCCATATTTGAAATCGCCAGATGTATCTTCCTCAGGTCCGCCAGGTGCTTGCATTACTCCATCTAATGTAATCATTGATAAGACGATTATTTTTCTCATGTCCCGCCTCATAAGTTAAAATTACATCCTCAAACGATTAATGTCAAAAACAGTAAAAAAATATTTACGAAGCTATGAAGTTTCATATTAGGAAATGCTCGAAGAAGGTTTGCCTATGCTAGTAAGGGTATAAAATGATTTTACAAGTTGCGCTATTCCTTGTGGAGTAGGGGATTATGGGATATCCGTATCCCCTCTAAAATATAACCACGGATCGATGCATCTTATTTTTCGTAACTATTTACCCATGTAAATTAAGCATTGACCCTTCAGGCTATCCTGTATAGCCTGGGCTAACCTTTGATTAAAATATAGTTGCTTTTTTTTGAGTTTAGATTATACTTGTATAAATAAAGATTTATGGGGCAGATAACCGTAAGGGGGGTATGCCTTTTCTTAGAGCTTTATCGCGATGCGTTATCAGTTTAATGTTTTACGGGATCATCATCTCCCTGATGATTTTGCGGTTTTAAAGGTAAAGGGGGTTGGCATTGTTAAAACAATGTAATAAAACCTTTATTCTTACGCTTAAAATTGTTCAGGCCGGTTTGATTGCTTCCGGCCTGTTTCTTTTTTCAATTTCTTTCCCGCAGGTAAATAACAAGATAATCGTTTTAGCGGACGATAAATACCCTCCTTATTTTTTCAGGGACGATAAGGGTAAGCTCCAGGGAATTGCTGCCGACCAGTGGAAACTATGGTCTGAAAAAACAGGTATTAAAGTAGATCTTCAGGCCATGGACTGGGATGAGGCGCAGAGATTAATGGCTGCCGGGAAAGCCGATTGTATCGACAATTTCTTTTATAATGAAAAAAGGGCAAAATTATATGATTTTTCAAAACCATATGAGAATATTGAAGTCCCGGTTTTCTTTAACAGGAACATTTCCGGGATTCATGATATAAAATCGCTTTCAGGTTATATAATCGGTGTCAAATCCGGTGATGCAGACATAGATATTTTGAAGTCGAAAGGCATCAGCAACCTTATGGAGTTCAACAGCTATGAGTCGATCATCAGGGCAGCCTCGAACAATTTAATTAATGTTTTCTGCATTGACAAACCTTCAGCCCTTTATTATTTATACAAGATGAATATAGCCGGTCAATACCGGTACTCATTCACGCTTTCGACAGAACAGCTTCACAGGGCGGTGCAAAAGGGGCGGACGAAACTTTTAAACATTATAGAAAAAGGGTTTTCTGAGATACCCGAATCGAAATACATGGAAATAAAACGGAAATGGCTCGGCAACGATCTAAACAATAATAACATAATTTATTACCTGTATTACAGTTTAGCGCTGATATTACTTGTAATCCTGGTGTTTTCTTCATGGAATTACACCCTCCGTAAAACGATCAATAAAAAAACAAAAGAAATTATGAAAACTATGGAAGAAAAAAACAAGATTAACGAAAAGCTTGTAGAAAGCCGGTTAATGTATAAAAACATTTTTGAAAACGCCCCGATAGGTATATTTCAATCCACTGTTGAGGGTAAGTTTCTATCCGTTAATTCGCTTTTAGCTTGCATATTTAAATATGAGTCAGCGGAAGATATGGTCCGATCGATAACGGATATTGCAGGCCAGTTATTTGTAAATCCCATGGCCAGAAAAGAACTTCTGAAAAAGGTTTTAAAAACCGACAGGTATATTCAAACTGAAGTCGAATATTACCGTAAAGACAAAACAACTTTCACTGCGAATTTATATATGCGGGCCGTCAGGGACGCAGATAGTTCCGTCTGTTTTGTTGAGGGTTTCGTAGAGGATATAACGGAAAGGAATATTGCATGGAACGCGCTGAAGGAATCTGAAAAGCGTTTATCTGAAATTATAGATTTTTTACCCGATGCGACCTTTGTAATAGACTTCAATGGCGTAGTAATAGCCTGGAACAGGGCCATTGAGGAGATGACCGGCGTTAAAGCGGCGTCTATACTGGGGAAAGGGGATTATGAATATTCTTTGTCCTTTTATGGGGCCAGGAGACCGATATTGATCGACCAGGTATTTAATATTAACGAGGAAATCGAGGAAGAGTATAATTATATTAAAAAGGAAGGCGATGCTTTTATTGCCGAAGCGGATATCAAATTAAACGGCAATAATCATGTTTTCTGGACTAAAGTCGTTCCATTATTCGATAGTAAAGGCGGCCTTACAGGCGCCATTGAGACTATCCGCGATATTACGGATCAAAAAAAAGCGGAAAAGAAGATTCTCCGGCTGAACAGCGATCTGGAACATCGTATAGCGCGGAGAACCGCCGAACTGGAAATCGCGATGGAGAAAGCGCAGGACGCCGACCGGCTCAAATCGGCTTTCCTGGCGACAATGTCGCATGAATTACGGACACCTCTTAATTCAATCATAGGGTTTACCGGGATACTTTTGCAGGAGAGACCGGGTCCGCTCAATCAAGAACAAAAGAAACAGATGGAAATGGTCCAGCAGAGCTCGCGACATCTCCTCTCTTTAATAAACGACATTCTTGATATATCAAAAATTGAAGCCGGGGAGTTAAAGATAAATTCCGAAACATTTAATCTTCCCGAAGTAATTAATAAAACTGTCGGATTGAACGAACCTCTCGCGCAAAAGAAAGGCATTAAATTAAATATATCGATCGCTCCTGAAATTGATACAATAAAAAGAGACAGGCTCAGGGTGCAGCAAATTCTTATGAACCTGGTCAATAATTCCATTAAATTTACTGAAAAAGGCTCCGTTACGATAAAATGTTTTTTAATAAAAAAATTTGTGACTGTAGAAGTAATCGACACAGGGATCGGAATTGAAAAGGATAAAATTGACCGGCTTTTTAAGCCGTTCATTCAAATAGATAACGGGCTTACAAGGAAATATGAAGGTACCGGCCTTGGTTTGTCAATTTGTAAAAAATTGCTGGAACTGCTTAACGGATCGATCGAAGTAAGATCGAAATTCGGTTCAGGAAGCGTTTTCTCAATTAGCCTGCCGGTATGAGGAGAAATATTAATGAAGCCTAAAATATTGATTATTGAAGACAATCAACAGAATATGTACATGCTCACCTACCTCCTTGAAAGCAATAATTACGAGGTGTTTCAATCGTTTAACGGGTCCGAAGGGATCGCGGCGGCGAAAGGTATATTGCCCGATGCAATTCTTCTCGATATTCAACTGCCTGAAATGGACGGTTATTCGGTGGCACGCGAATTAAGAAAAAACGGCGACTTGAGGGATACGCCCATTATCGCCGTCACATCGTACGCTATGCCGGGCGACAAGGAAAAGGCATTTGAAGCTGGCGCTACCGGTTATATCGAAAAGCCTATCGATCCGGATACTTTCATCTCTCAGCTGGAAGAGTTTATTCCATCTGAAATATTGATAAAGAAGAAACGGTTATGAAAAAAATACTGGTTGCCGACGACAAACAGGAGAACCTTTATTTCATGAAGTCGATGTTCGACGAAAAAGAATTTCAAATTATCACTGCAGTTAACGGCACGGAGGCCCTGGATCTCGCGCGCAGGAATCTTCCGGATATAATCATATCGGATATATTGATGCCTGTGATGGATGGGTTTATGTTCTGCCGTGAATGTAAAAAAGACCCTTTATTGAAAAAGATACCCTTCATTTTTTATACGGCGACATATACGGACCCCAAGGACGAGGAATTCGCGTTAAGTCTCGGGGCGACCCGTTTTATACTTAAACCTCAGGAACCGGTTGAGATATTGAAAATTATATATTCAATCCTGGGAGAAATTAAGGAAAATAAAATTCATCCTGAAGAAAATATTCAACAGCCGGAACTGATCGTACTTAAAGAATATAACGAAACCCTGATAAGAAAGCTTGAAGATAAAATGGTGCAGACTAGGCAGGCGGAAAATGACCTCAAAAGAATCAATTCTGACCTTGAGATGGAAATTCAAAAGCGTCAAAAAATAGAGGAAACCCTTCAGGAAAGTGAACGCTGGCTTTTATCAATATATGACACTGTCGGGGATATAATTTATTATCTCTCGGTTGAAGGCGGTGAATGTTATCGTTTTGTTTCGGTTAACCATGCGTTTTGCGAAGTCACCGGAATGAGTGAGAAAAAGATAATCGGAAGATTGATCAGCGATGTTATTCCCGAACCTTCGCTTTCATTGGTTCTTGGTAAATACAGGCAGGCTATTGATAAAAAAAACATTGTCCGCTGGGAGGAGACTTCTGATTACCCGGCCGGACAATTGATAGGAGAAGTAAGTATTTCCCCGGTTTTTGATAATAAAGGGCGCTGTACGCATCTCGTCGGTTCGGTTCATGACATTACTGATCGAAAACGCAACGAGGAGGAGATCCTCCATTATCGGGATCATCTTGAGGAAATTGTCAGTGAAAGAACTGCCGAACTGTTAAAGTCGGAACATAACCTGAAGCTTGCTAAAGAACAGGCTGAGGCGGCGAATACTGCCAAGACTGTTTTCCTTTCAAGCATGTCCCATGAAATCCGTACTCCGCTGAACGCAATACTGGGTTTCTCCCAGCTTATGCTTAAGGACGAGTCTTTGACAGGTCGTCAAATAGAATGGCTAAATACAATCAACCGGTCGGGAGAGCACCTCCTGGCGCTTATAAATGATATTCTTGAAATATCGCGAATCGAATCAGGAAGGGTTTCGTTAAGTCCCGACCTTTTTGATTTGAAAGCTTTTCTAAGAGATATTGAAAAAATGTTTTTTGTCCGGATTGAAGAGAAAAATCTGGAACTTAGGATGGAGATAGACCCCGGGATACCGGGGTATATTGAAATTGACGGAAATAAACTGCGTCAGATATTTATTAATCTGATAGGCAACGCAATCAAATTTACCGATGATGGAAAAATAACCGTGCGGGTGAGCTCAAAAAGGAAAGAAAACGGCTTCTGCCGTTTGATAGCCGAGTTTGAAGATACCGGTCCGGGAATTACGCCGAAGGATCTTAATAAAATATTTACTAAATTCGAGCAGACGGCTATCAGCCTCAAAAAAGGAGGATCTGGGCTAGGATTGTCTATCAGCCAGCAGTTCGCGCGGCTGATGGGAGGCGATATTACGGTTAGAAGTGAAGACGGAAAAGGGAGCTGCTTCCGGCTGGAGCTTGATTTTAAAGAAAGAATAGCGCCCGAACTTGAACTAAAAAAAGAACTGAGAAATATTAAAGGGCTGAAAAAAGGCCAGAGAATCTTTCACATTTTAATAGTGGATGACGAGCCCGCGAACAGGATGCTTTTAAAGGATTTATTGAACAAAGCCGGTTTCGATGTTGAAGAAGCGGCCGACGGAAGGGAAGCGGTAATAAAATTCAAAGATAGAACTCCGGACCTTGTTTTTCTGGATATGAGAATGCCGGTTATGGATGGATCTGAAGCGATTAAAAGGATGAAATACCTTCAGAAAACTGTTCCTGTAATTGCAGTTACCGCTGCAACTTTTGATAATAGCATTGAAAAAATGAAGGGCATGGGCCTTGACGGATATATAAGAAAACCGTATAAAATAAATGAAATTTATGATGTTTTAAAATCTAAACTGGGCGTTCAGTTTAATTATGCGAAAGACTCTTCAAAAAAAAATAAACCCGATAAGCTCACGGCTCATACCATCTCAGACCTCCCGGAAAATCTGGTCAGCCGGATGCTTGTAGCGGCTTTGAGGCTTGACCTTGACAACCTGCTGAAATTGATTGATGAAGCAGGGAAGACATATCCGGATATCTCTTCGAAACTCAGGGTAATGGCCAAAAATTTTAAATTCGATGAAATGATAAAGCTTTTGAAAAGCAGGAGAAAAGTATGAACGGAGATATAATAATAGTGGACGACGAACCGGCTAACCTGCAGATCCTGACTGAAATACTCAAGGAAAAGGGGTATAAAGTAAGGCCGGCGACAAGCGGGAAACAAGCGCTCCAGGGCGCCGGTTTAATCCCGCCCGATCTCATCCTGCTGGATATCAATATGCCCGAATTGAGCGGCTTCGATGTTTGCACAATACTTAAACATGATGAGAAATTAAAAGAAATACCCGTGATTTTTATCAGCGCCCTGAGCGAAACCATCGATAAGGTTAAAGCCTTCGCCATCGGAGGAGTCGATTATGTGACAAAACCTTTCAATAATGAGGAAGTCCAGGCAAGGGTCGAAACCCATCTTAAGCTTTACCATTTTCAAACGGAACTTGAAAAATATAATAAAAAACTTGAAGATCTGGTTCAGGCGCAGGTGAAGGAGATATCCGAATCGCAGATGGCGACCATTTTCGCTCTCGCAAAATTGGCCGAATCCAGGGATGACGATACGGGCAAACATCTGGAACGGGTGCAGATCCTCTGCAGATTTATTTGCGATCAGCTTATGAAAAAGAAAGATTTCAAAATGTGGATCGACAAATATTTCGTTAACGATATGTTTCATGCAAGTCCCCTCCATGATATCGGAAAGGTGGCTATTCCGGACAGGATCCTTCTAAAACCCGGCAGGCATACGCCGGAGGAATTTGAAATAATGAAAACACATACGACATTGGGGGCTGAGACTCTCAGGCAGGTCAGAAAAAAATTTTCACATAACTCATTCATTAATACGGGGGTAGAAATAGCGAATTTTCATCATGAGAGGTGGGATGGAAAGGGTTACCCTGAAAAACTTTCAGGTGAAAAAATTCCGCTCTGCGCGCGAATTATGACTATTGTTGATGTTTATGACGCTCTCAGGGCAAAGCGATGTTACAAAGAGCCTTTTTCCCATGAAGAAAGCTGCGATATCATCATAAAGGAAAGCGGGAAGCAATTCGATCCCCGGATTATCGAGGCGTTTATGGAAGTTCAGGACGACTTTCGTAAAACCTTTAACAAAATGGTATAAGGAACCGGATATGAATGATAATAAAATTAATAATAAACATCCTGCAGTGATGATTATCGATGATAATCCGGATAATTTAAATCTCCTATCGGCTATTTTAAAGGAATGCGGGTATCATATCCGCCCGGCGCCAAGCGGAAAGCGTGCGCTGGAAGCGGTAAAGTCCGAACCGCCGGATATTATTCTCCTTGACGTTATGATGCCCGATATGGACGGCTTCGAGGTATGCCGGACCCTTAAAAGCGGAAGGAAAACAAAAGATATCCCCATCATATTTCTGACAGCCCTGGACAACTGGCAGGATGAAGGAAGGGGTTTGATGTTAGGAGCTGTGGATTATATCACAAAACCTTTCAATAACGAGATTGTTAAAGCACGTGTCAATACTCAGCTACAGCTGAAGTTTAACAAGGAGAGGCTTGAACAGGTAGTCAGCGAACGCACGGCTGAACTGATCCAGGCAAATAAAGACCTCCTTTCGGAAATTGATGAAAGAAAGAAGGCCGAAGATGAATTGAAATTCAGTAATATAATTCTGAAGACACAGCAGGAAGCTTCGATTGACGGTATTTTGATAGTTGACGAAGAAGGCAAAATTATATCCATGAACAGGCGGTTTATTACTATGTGGGGAATTTCGCAGGACATTGTGGAATCGAAATCCGATGAAAAGGCCCTGAATTCTATCTTAAATAAACTTACCGACCCTGAAAAATTTCTGGATAAAGTACGCTTCCTGTACGGACATCATAACGAGATAAGCCGGGATATAATAGTCCTTACCGACGGTTTGAATTTTGACCGCTATTCGGCTCCGATGATTGGTCCTGGCGGGACTTATTTCGGCCGTGTTTGGTATTTCCGGGATATCACTGAGCATATTACGGATTTAAAGGAAAAGGAAGCTCTTATCAAGGAACTTTATCACAGAACATACAACAATATGCAGGTTATTAGCTCAATGCTGAGTGCCCAGACTTCATATGTTAAAGATGAAAAAGTAAAAGCCGTATTCCATGAAATGTCCGACAGGATAACCTCAATGGCTAAAGTCCATCAGAAACTCTATCAATCGAATAACTTATCCAGCATCAACCTTCAGGAATACATTGTTGAGCTATCTGACCTTCTGAAACGAAGCTATTACGGCCTGTCAGATAAAATCAGCTTTATATTGGACCTTGAAGATGAGGAGGTACTCATAGATACAGCCATACCATGCGGCCTTATTATAAACGAATTGATAACAAACGCACTCAAATACGCTTTTCCAAATGGCCGGATGGGTTCTATTAAAATCTCTCTACACAGGATAGACAAAGAAAATCTGGAACTGCAGGTCTCAGACAACGGCGTCAGCGTATCGAAGGATTTTGACTTAAAATCAAACCGCGGAATGGGGTTGCAGATTATTCATGATATAGCTGAAAAACAGCTGGAAGGGAAGGTAACTTTCGAACCGGAAAATGGGCTGAAAGCTGTGATCCGATTTAAAGATAAACTGTATCATAAAAGAATTTAAAAAATAGTTACGGAGATTGAGTATGGACAATATAGTTGACAGCCTGACTAATTCCGATTCCCAATTCGTATTTATCTTATTGCTTTTTATTTCAGCGGCTGCGCTTATTTTTTATCTGGTATTGAAGACAATCAATAAAAATCTTGAGATGTCATTAATAGAAACAGCGATCAGGGAAAAAAACTTTAAACAGGCACTTGAATTGTCTTTGAAGTATTTAAGAAACAGGAAGGCTAATTATCTTATATATTATTATATGGGAAACGCATATGAAGGTCTTTATCAATACCATATGGCGATTGAAGCATATGAAAAGGCTCTTATTCAGCTAAAGGAAATTAATAAACAGAGTTTAAGTGTGGAAATACAGCTTAAGCTTGCCAATCTCTGCCGTTTAATAAAGAAAATCGATACAGCCTTCGGATATTATAAAATGGTCCTGGCTAAACATCCTAATAATTTAGTTGCCCTCTGGAACATTTCCGGACTTTATTTTGAACAGAAAATGTTTATTCCCGCAAAAAATTGTCTTGAAAAAATGACCGCCCATCAGCCTAAGTTCAGCAAGGCAAAATTGATGCTGGCTAAAGTATATTATCAAATTGGCGAATATCAGAAATCTATAAACGAAATTAAAAAGTATTTTGAAGTAAACGAAGATGTTTCCCTGACAACCGGCAATGAAGCCTCTCTCCTTTTAGCAGATAACTACATTGCTTTAAAGCGGTTTAGCGACGCTATAACGGTATTGAAATCTCAATTGACGGATAATAATATTTCAGGAAACGTATTATTAAAAATCGTGATATGCCTGATTAAAGATAATAAATCTGAAAAGGCGATCGAGCTGACAGACGACCACTTGATTCGTATTCCTGTCCAGGAAAGATGCGGTATTCTTTATGCTATAGGCCAGGCATATAAAGATATTGGTGAAATTTATAAAGCGCTTTCAGTCTGGAAAACCGCCTTTAATATTAATCAGAAATACATGGATCTCAATGACATATTCCTGCATTACAGGCTTCTTATTGACAATACATGGCTTGAAAACTACTATACGACAAATGATTCTTCTTTTGAGAAATATTCGAGGAAAAAACTGAATATCCTCATGGAGGAAAATTTAATAGAAAAACAGAAAACGTTCTGGGTTTTTAAAAGTGACAACATCTGTTCGGTTCTATACCGCCTTCCTGAAATATTGAGTCTTCTTTCGCTGGAAAGGATTCAGGATTTTTTTAATGGCGCAGGTTATTCTAATATCTTCATAAATGTTTATACTCTTTTTGGAGTGGAGCTTGACGGAAGGGAAAAAAGTCTTTTTTATAAAAGAATAAAGGAAATTTCCGCGGATGATTTTTTGAAGGTTTTTAATAAAGATTAAACTGGAGGAACAATTATGCTGAAAAGAAGAATACTCATTGTGGAAGACGAGATCATGATAGCAAGGGAAATAGAAAAAGAGCTGCAAAACCTTGAATATGAAACGGCTGAAATCGCCGGATCGGGAGAAGAAGCGCTTAATGAGGTTAAAAAAGGGGATATCGATCTGATCCTGATGGATATAGTTATAAAAGGGAACCAGGATGGAATACAAACAGCACAAACTATACAGAAAGAATTTGATATTCCGGTAATTTTCCTGACAGCGTATTACGACGATAATACAAGGGAACGCGCCAAGATTATTGAACCCTTCGGGTATATAATAAAACCTGTTCAGCAGAGGGAGCTGCAGATAGCGATTGAAATGGCTTTTTATATGCATCGGGCACACGTTATTGTAAAAAAAGAAAGGGAATGGCTTTACACAGTCATCGATAATGTCAAGGATGGCCTGATAGCCGTTGATACTGATGATAAAATTAAGTTCATTAATACCCAGGCCGCTTCGCTCTCAGGATACAATACCGACGAAGCCGCCGGAAAAGATCTTGGAGATATCCTTAAAATGAAAATGAATGATTCGATCGGTAAGGCATCTTTGATCAATAAAAGCGGCGAAAAAAAGGAGATTATATATTCCCTTAAAGACACTTTTGATAAAAAAGGAGATCGGCTCGGCTCAGTTATATTTTTTAATTATTTAGAGGCTTAACAGGTTAACCCGTTATGGATTTGAATTTGATCGCCCATCCAATTTGACAAAATTAATATCTGTTATAAAATCTTTCGGTTAATATTATGATAATATTTGATTAGAAAACGAGAATTCTCAAGGAGTCTGCCATGGATATCTATAATTATAAATTCGTTGGAAACAAACTGATAATGAGGGTGAGAGACAGGCTGTGTGAGAGCGAGGAAGAACTAATTTCAAGCGATCTGTTCAAGGAAGTCCTGGCCAGGTGCATAAAAGACCTGGCAAAAAAAGAGTCCCCTCTGCTTAAAATATTCGATAAAAATATTTTAGAAATAGATAAAAGCGACATAGATTCCTTGACCAAGGTTTTCTTTTTTCTTGCAAAGATACAGATAGATCTCATATCCAAAATAGTTAAAAACTCTGAAAGGTTTATCAGGGAGCCAAGCCTCCTGGCTGATTTTGTGGAGCATTTTTATAATTATTGGAGGGATTTCGAGAGATTCCTGGTTTGCGAATCCATGCCTTTTTTCCTGGAAAAAAGGCCATACAGAACATTTAATTCAACAATAGAATCATTAACAAACCTTGTCAGGGGAACCTATAGGGATATTGAGGAAAATATAACCGGGATTCACCCCAATATTTACAGGCAGGTAAGGGCTGGCGCCGAAATAGCTACCATTGTTTCATCCATCAGGTTTGATTTTGGATCACCGGCCTATAATAAACTCAATGAAATTCCACTCATCCGCCAGATCCTTATAAACCCTCCGCTATTGTTCAATTCCCCTATGAACAAGAGAACCGGTTCGTTTGAGAGGGTTAATATAAATCCCGTGGAGGCGGCCGATCTGGATCCCGCAGAATGGCTATGCTATCCGGCTAAGGTTGGGCCGCTTTTAATAAATATCTACTTTCATGAAAAATTTTATGATCTTGGCTTTTCTCTCAGCAATCTATTCGCGCTTGCGGAAGACCAGTTTCTGAACAGGGTCCCTGATGCTGTTTTTTTATTCGGCATAAACGGCCCCGCCCCTGCAAATCTCCCTTTAAACCCAACAATATTCTTTGATGATGAGGAGAATAACATTCTTTCTGCGTCCATTCCCGGCAGCGATGAATTTGGCTACTTCGGCTATCTTAAGAAAATGGCGTTGACATTATATAACATAAAGATGATGAAATCAGGGCGGCTCCCTTTTCATGGCGCCATGGTCAATATCGAATTAAAGAACGACATATCGGCGACAATACTGATTGTTGGCGATACTGGGGCCGGAAAATCAGAAACGCTTGAGGCTTTCAGAATGATTGGAAGAGATTTGATAAGAAATATTACGATAATCGCTGATGATATGGGTTCTCTTGAAATCGATCAGAATGGGAACGTCAAAGGCTACGGAACCGAGATAGGCGCTTTTGTAAGGCTTGACGATCTTCAGCCAGGTTATGCCTTTGGTCAACTGGACAGGACGATAATCCTTAATCCGGGTCAGACTAATTCAAGGGTTGTTCTTCCTGTGACAACATACGCAAACGTTACTAGGGGTTACAAAATTGACTATGTTTTTTATGCAAATAATTATGAAGATGTTGATGAATCACACCCGATTATTGAAAGATACCGCAGTGCCGAAGACGCCCTCAGGGTTTTTAACGAGGGAAAGGCCATGAGTAAGGGAACTACAACTTCAACCGGCCTTACTGAAACATATTTTGTTAATGTTTTCGGGGCGGTTCAATACAGGGATCTCCATGAGAGCCTGGCATTGAGGTTTTTTGAACAGTACTTCCGTTTAGCTATATTTACCGGACAGCTGCGAACAAGGCTGGGAATAACAGGTTCAGAAAAAATCGGAGCAGCAGAAGCCGCCAGGGAACTCCTTAAATTGATCAGTGAAAGATCTGCGGCCATGAATATCAATTCCAGATGAAATAACTCGGGAAAGAAAAGTCAAAAGTTGAAATTGACAAGGTAAATTTGTCCTATTATAATAGCCGGATGGGTGAACCGGTATTAAAAAATATGGGAAATATAAGTTTAAATGAGGGTAAAATAGATGAAGGGAAAAACGGTTTTGTTTTTTGCGGGAATCGCCTTATCGCTGGCATGCATGGAGGGATTCAGTGCTACTTATGCTTCAGGAAAGGATCTGCAGCTTTATTCCTGGGGTGACGGACTTAGAAAGGTCAAGCAGGTAGAAGGATCCAGGCTTGTGCTTTTAGATGAAACCAGGCAGGATATGGGAATCCGCCTCAGGTATAAATACAATTATGCCGGTTATCCCTGTACGCTTGTTTTTTTCTTCAGCAACAATGATAAGCTTTATTCGACTTCCCTGGTTTTTCAAAACTCTGTGGCAAATTCAGCCGAGTATGAAGCGATGATTAAAAAATTATCAGGTATGCTCAGAAGGGATTTCGGGAGGCCTTCGGCCGAAAAAGGCGGCACGTCCCAGGCGCTGGATTGGACGTTCAAGAAAACAGAGATATCTTTATCATATTATAAGATCGACAGCAACGGATACCTTAATCTGGCTTCAATTGATTATTCTGAATTGAAAAAATAATCAGGATTTTCCTGAATAAAGCTGTATAATTTAATATTATTTCCAAATCGCTAAAATGCCGCCATATAATGATCGTTAACTTTTAAGCTGTGGATAAAAACTTGCAATCCATAGGACAAAATGAATGTAGCTAATAAAGGCCACCCATCAATGCAGGTCCATTCCAACTCCCAATCCCACGCTTTATACCCCGAGGCCACGGGAGGCAACCAGGCCCCTTAACCGGGGCCATTTTTTATGGCTTATATCTTGTAATCTTGTTAAAAAAAAGTCCGGGCAGGTAGCGACGGACGACAGATCATAAGTTTTATTATTAAAATATTGGCTCAGACGAAAGGAGAAAATACAAGGGGGATAAATATGAAAAGAAACATTTGTTTTTACGGGATCTTTGTCACTTTGACCTTAATGATCGCTGCTTGTTCTTCGTCTCCAGGTTCCGGTTCGGCCGGAGGTTCAAGTTCAAAAGATTACGTTTCCGCTATGATACTTGTTCCGGCAGGTTCTTTTCAGTACGACAGCACGGCAGCAGACGTTTGTACAATAGCAGCAGCCTTTCATATGAGCAAATATGATATAACCGGGGCGCAGTTCGCCAATGTGACCGGGATTGCTGACCCAAGTGCTTTTTCAGAGGTTAATCACCCGGTTGAAAGGCTGACATGGTATCAGGCCATATTCTTCTGCAACAAGCTGAGTATACTTGAAGGCCTGACCCCGGCATACTCCATCGGAGGAAGCACCGATCCTTCAGCCTGGGGGCCTATACCTGAGGCAGGTACAGATAGTCAAGCCTGGGATGTGGTTCAGGTAAACTGGTCAGCAAACGGATTCCGGCTGCCTACTGAGATGGAATATATGTGGGCGGCAATGGGGGCAACCAGCGGATATGGATACACAAGCGGGACTTATACCACCGGGTACAATAAGGCTTTTGCAGGCAGTACGGGGGCTAATAGCATTAATAACTATGCTATGACATCAGATTTTATCCCATCCCCCAAGACAACCACAAATGTAGGCTTACTGGATGCCAATGAACTCGGCCTGTATGACATGAGCGGGAATGTGGCGCAATGGTGCTGGGATGCATGGGACGGTTCTACAGCTTATAATAATGGAAACAAGGGTGCTCTGACTGACCCTGTTGGTTTTAGCGGGGCTGGCTATAGCGGGCAGGCATGGGCCTCTGCCGGTGGCCGCGTCATGCGCGGCGGCTGCTGGGACGACGATGCGTCTTACGCCACGGTTGCCATTCGTGTGAATGGTATTCCGTATGACGGAGGCGTCAATGTCGGTTTCAGGGTTGTCCGGCAATGATATGAAAATAATAAATTTACACTTTTCCTGCAAAATAACGGAGATCTTTACACAGGCGATGTGGCGATAAATCCCGGAACGACCAACCTCAATTTATGGATAGGCTATTTTCATAATAACAGCGATTATAAAATATATGGATACATGGTCTGGCATGTTAACTTAAACATTAAATTTACTTGACACCTTGATCAGGACAGCATAAAATTGATGATCCGTCAATGATGACGGATCATTCTAATAATTATGGGAGATTCAATTGAAACAGGTCGAGGAACTGCGTTATCTCATCCTCGCGGCACAGAGGGAAGGCAGCCGTATATTTGCAGAGATTCTGTTTCCGTTAGGTCTTACTCCCTCCCAGAGCGAAGTATTACGGGTATTATATGATTTCGAACCGTTATCGCTTGTCCAGCTTGGTGAATTGCTTGTTTGCGAAACAGGCAGCCCGAGCCGTTTAATTAAGAGGCTTTGCAAGGCGGGGCTTGTAGAACTCAATACAGTTAAAGAAGATGCGCGAAAGGTCAGGATTACATTGACTCAAAAAGGCCGGGACTCTGCCGGAAAAATTATCGCAGTAGAAGAAAAATTTTATAAATCTTTCAGCCCTTTATTAAAAGGAGCCTCTGTACAGGAACTCATCGAGTTCCTATGGAAGCAAGTTGAAGGAAAACCGGCAGGAAAGGCTCTGGCCCTGAGAAAGCATGGAAAAATTAATAAAAGTGAATGAGAAAAAGCAATCCTATTAGCTTTAATAACTGTAGGGTAAAAATTTATTTTGCCGCAATTTCATATTTCCAATACAGGTTATTGTAATATAAACAGGAGTCTCTTATCCGGGCGGGATCCCCATTTTCGCCGCCATAGGCTCGGGGTCAGCCGCCGTCGCCGCTTATTCCACCAATTAAATGTTTATTACAGGAAGGAATTAATGGAAGTTAAATTTATAACGGCACTGTTGCTGTTTTCTTTCTATTCATGCAGTCTGTTGCTGCCTCCCGGGTTTAACGGCATCTCCTCTTCGAGTTCTTCGAGCCCTCCGGGCCCTTCGTATTATCTGGGGCCGACTAACGCCGTATCTGCTAATATCGGCGCATTAATATATGTTCCGGCCGGAACATTTCAATATGACTCCACTGCGGCGGACATTTGTAATATACCGGTATACCTGCACTTCAGCGAATTTGATATCACAGGCGTCCAGTTCCAGGCGGTTACCGGAATCGCCGACCCGAGTTCTTTTTCGGAAGCAAGTCACCCGGCGGATCAGGTTTCATGGTACCAGGCCCTGGTTTTCTGCAACGATCTGAGCATTAAAGAAGGTCTGACCCCTGTTTATTCGATAAACGGAAGCACTTCTCCTTCTTTCTGGGGTGCGATACCGTCAGCGGATAATTCGGCATGGGACGCGGCTGCTGCAAACTGGTCTGCTAACGGTTACAGGCTGCCGACGGAAATGGAATGGATGTGGGCTGCGATGGGGGCTTCAAGCGACGGGATCAGCGGGGACATAACCGGCGGCGTGAACACCCTCGGATATGCCAAGGGATATGCGGGAAGCGTCGAAGCAGGAGGGGCCCAGGTCAATATAGGAAGCTATGCATGGTATGCGGCCAACAGCGGCAGTACGACCCATGCCGCGGGCGCTGCAAACGCCAACGAACTCGGCCTCTTTGACATGAGCGGAAATTTGTTCCAGTGGTGCTGGGACTGGTATGCAAGCACTTATACGGGGGGAGGGATAACCGACCCTGACTACACCGCTTCATTGTCTCCGGGTTCATACCGTGTAAATCGCGGCGGCTGCTGGTATGAGTCAGCAGCTTATGCGGCGGTTGCTTGCCGCTACTATTACTACCCCTATATTCAGTATTATTTTTACGGGTTTCGCGTCGTTCGCCGCTAAATGTGAAAGACCCTTTTGAATTTTATTTTCTTTTTCATGACATGGTGAAGAAAGAGGAAAAGCAGCGCCGTCGGCAGTAATACGGACATCGCCACAAGCGACCATGATGGTTTAACAGTCTTGAAAATGAGCCTTGTAAAAAGGCTGTCGAAGCCCAGGCAGAATATTCCGCCCGCTATGAGAATAAAAGCGATGATATTAAAACCCTTTTCCTTAGCTTTATACGTAAGGATGACAACGGCAATGGACAGAATATAAAGCAGGGCCAGCGCGGGAAGACCGAGCGGGAAGAACCAAGTCAGATTGTCATAAAGAAGATCGAAAAAGAACAGCAGCAGCCCTATCACGATCATAATGCCGATCGAATAAACAATATAATGCCTGATGAAGAAAAACACGATCGTCAGGCAAAGCCACGCTGCAATTATCGAACAAAGAGCATATCCTGTCCATGAGCCGGAGCCCTTATATTCAAAGTTTATTGTCAGCAGCACAAAAAGGGGAATAAAAAAGATAACAGTTATTATAAGCCAGGCTAAATGCAGATTGAGCTCTTCCGCTTTTTTATCAAGCGAGGGATTTTCCTGCGGGTAGGGAGTTTTAGGGATTTTGTCGTCAGGCGTATACTTCTGGATAGGTGTGCCGCAAAGGGGGCACACCGTAATTATATCGTCGACTTCCACACCGCACTTTGAACAAAACGGCATATTTCACCTCTCAATTGGTTTCTATTTTAACAGGGATGCCCATCCTGACAAGCCTGTTGAAAAAATATTTTTCAATATCCGTTTCGGCGATCGTTCTGCCGAAAGAAATACTGACCCTGTCGCTGAAACTGACCACGCTGCAGCTGTTTTTTGAAGTCGGTTCGGGAGGGAGTATGAAATCGAACCTGTCAATATAAGGAGCGATTGTATCCGGCATGATGACAGCCCCGAGATTCGAAAGCACGCTTGAAACTCCTTTTCCTCCGATAGCTTTATAAACCCCGGAAATAAGGATGTTCTTCAAGAACAGGGGCAGGACCCTGATAATCATGTTCCTTTCACCGCGGACGTTCCTGGCCATATCGGGCTGGACGGACCTTGCATTGGCATTGAGCCTGACATAATGATGCACATAATTAAGTATCTCATCGAAACTGTACCTTCCAAGCCTTGGATCGATTCCCGGAATCAAAAAGAGTGAAAAATTCCTCATTGTTTTTGAGCCGAAGATCTTTCTCAAATTCAGGGGGATCATGATCTTGATGGGACTAGTATCTGTATTTTTATTTTCATTGATCCTGAAATATAAATCCTGGTATGATTCAAAGAGGACTGTCATGAGAAAATCGTTTATAGTCGCATTATACCCTTTCGATATTTTCAACAGCTGCCCGAGTGGGACTATACCGGTGATGATATTATATATGCCTGAAGAAAGGTTTTCATAGGGTATATGAAAAGCCCTTTTCTCCTTTAAAGGCGGAGGCGCTTTTACATTATGATATTTGATGAAAGAATCTTCCGCCTCTTCAGGATCCGGCGTCTGTCCCGGCCTGAAAATATCGCCCCATTCTTTGAACGGGCCGTATGCGATGTTTATATATTCAGCGGCCAGTGCTTTAATAAAATTCAACGCTCCCATTCCGTCCG
>CAZHNM010000027.1:0-25194 GCA_964533855.1 uncultured Brevinematales bacterium | reverse complement strand
ATCTCATGGCCCTATTTTGCCTTTTTAATGGGGAATCTGGGCGGCCCCGGACAGGCGGAACTGCAGATTAATCATGCCATTTGAAAAGCATCCTTTATTAGAATTAAATTTAGAAGATAATCAAAAAATTCAGAAATATTTTGATTTGTATAAATTATTCTCTTTTTTAGAGAAAAAAGCTCTACATTTTTCTAATACTACAAGACGAGCATGAATTTAGAATATTTCTTTCTAAACCATTCCTTAACTCTAATGATGATTTAGCTATTGATATTGACACTTTAATTGAGAAAATCATCCTATCACCATATTTAATGAATTGGGAAAAGAATTCTTTAAAAAATGTTATTAATAAACTTGGTTATGGTAATTTAGTTTATAATTCTGAGATTATTAAAATTTAATAATTTTAATAATATTAAATCATTTTATAAATAATAAGGAGCGAAATATAAAATGGCTGGATTATATAAATCGGCGAAATCTGCGGAATCTGCGGTTTCAATTTACTCCGTGGCTCTGTGACTCCGCATGTGAACTTATTCGTGCGTTTTCTTCAAAAGCCAGGCAAAGTTGCGTCCGAGTTCATGCATAGTTTCGATGCCTTCTTCGTCCTGGCCGACCTCGCCCGGTTCCCTGCCGTAGCCTATGTTCCAGTATGTGGAACCGGGAACTATCATCCCGCTGATCAGGAAGAAATGGTTGATCGTGTCGAACGCATGGAGAGCGCCGGTGCGTCTTACCGCGACCACGGCAGCCCCGGTCTTCCGATTTAACAATCCGCCGTTAGCCTTCGAAACAAAACCAGTCCTGTCAATAAAGGCCTTGGTTTCCGATGAAACATCGGCAAAATAGGTAGGCGTGCCGATTATTATGCCGTCGGCGGCCGACATCAGTGCGACATACTCGTTCACGGCATCGTCTTTCATGACGCATTTGCCGTCTTTATTTTCAAAACATTTGTAGCAGGCCCTGCATGAATTTATCTTTTTCCCGCCAATCTGCATGGTTTCGGTCTCTATTCCTCCTTTTTCAATCTCTTCAAGGACTGTTTTGATCAAAAGGGATGTGTTGCCGTTTTTCCTGGGGCTTCCGTTGAATGCGATTACTTTCATGATATCCTCCCGGAATATTATAAAAGATCCGGCCTTTATTTGGAATATTTCACTGCAAAAGCCGCAGAGGCTGCACTGGCAGAGATGGAATTTATGTTGACTTGTCCTTATATGGTTGATAAAATATTGTTAGAATGCTTCTGGAACCGGATCAGTAAAGGAGTATTTATGAAAGCGGTAGTTTTTTATGAGTTTGGGGCAGTTACCATGGAAAAAATAAAAGAAGTTTATCCCCGGCATAAAATACTTGTTGATACTTTTTCAAAAGAAGGGAAAGTAATTGCAATTGGAACATTTGCAAATATTTCTGAATGTTCAATGGGTGTTTTTAAAAACAAGGAATATGCAGATGAATTTATTAAACAAGATCCATTCGTGCTTGAAGGCATTGCGGGCAAAATAACAATCAAAGAATGGAATGAAGTGCTTCTTGGATGAATCGATTTTATTGGGATTAACGTTATAATAAATATGTATCTTAAAATTTAATTCAGGGGAATATATGAATAAAAGCGATTACGATGTTCTGACCAGGGAAGAGGTAAGGCGGATCATAGAAGCTGACCAGAACCCGAAAAACCGGCTCATGCTTGTGCTGGCTTATTCAGCCGGCCTCAGAGCCGATGAAATACAGGATTTAAGGTCAGAAGATATAGATTTTGATGGAAATATCATACATATCAAGGCTTCCGGCAGGGTTAAAAAGGAGCGGGCAGTTTCTCTGAGCAAGAGCATACTCGAACTCCTGAGACCCTATATAGAGATTTACAGGCCTTCGCCATGGCTGTTCCCCGGGCCCGATTCGGTTTCGAAAATAACAGGTGATGCGATTGAAAATGTTTTCAGGAACTCTATGCAGAAAGCCGGCATTTCCAGGGAATCGGGGATCCTTATACTCCGCCGGAGCATCTCGGCTCATCTGCATCAAAGCGGCGCAGGCGCCGATGAAATAAAAAAGCTTCTCGGACAGGATTAACGGAATTTAATATCCGAACCCCGTTATTTATATCCGATAAAAAAAAACCTCATAAACGGGAACAGCACCCTTCCGTCTTTCCTGGCAGGATAATCTTTTTTAATAACTTCAATAACCGCGGCTTCGAATTCAGTCTTCTCCGTTTCGCTTTTTAGACGGCCAAGATAGCGTCTCAACGCCGTTGATTGTATCATTTCGAAGATTGACATATGCGTATCGAAAATATGGATATAATCAGTATTCCATATTTCTATCCGGCGAAAGTATAATGAAAGTATATCGTAATAAGTTCCCGGTTCGAGGGTCGTGAACAGGCCCTCGCATCCCCCTGCCAGGGAAGGCCATTTAAGGCTACTAGAGAGTTTTTCCAATGATCTGCCGACGGGCATGTCGTAAAATTGAGGCAGCTGGACTGCCAGTGCTCCTTTTTCGTTGATCAGTCCGCTGTACTTTTTGATCAGTGAAGGATGGTCAGGTATCCACTGGAAAGCGGCATTGGAAAAAGCAAGATCGAATTTCTTCCGCGGTTCGAACTCATGCGCTCCGCTTACGATCCATTCCTGGCCGGGATAGTCATTGCTCGCTCTTTCGATCATTTTAGGTGAATTATCGATGCCTGTCAGGCGGCAGCCCGGCCATCTTTCCAGTAAAAGAGAACTGCTGTTGCCGGGGCCGCAACCTATATCCAGGATATCGGCGCAAACCATGGAGGCATCGATCCTTTTCACAAGGTCGATTGACGGGAGGTTTCTTTCGTTTTTAAATTTCAGGTAATTGGCCGGATTCCAGTCGTTTTTTTGAGACATATTTACCCCCTGTGTTTACATATACTGCATAAGCTTAAGTATATATTAAGCCATTAAAATATTATTGTCAAGTGCATATTAAAAATATTTTTAAAAAAATTTCTTATTGACAAAATTTAAAACATTAATTAGAATCACTCCGGCTTTGAATTAAAAGGCAGGGGGTTAAAATGACAGTGCCTAAAAATCATCCCAAATGGAGCCAAATGATCGAGGGGAAGATAATCTACCAGTTCAAATCTATTGCCGCCTCGATGCTTCTGAGCCGGCTGGGACGGGAGTATAAAAACGAACCTACGCCCGAAAAGATGAACATGTCTGTCGATGAAGCTTACAGTTTTTTTGAACGATATGAAATGCTTTACAAGGAAGATCTGAATAAAATATTTCAGTAAGGAGTTTTTATGTTAATTACAATTGAAGAGGCAGGGAGAAAAATAAATAACGGCGAAGTTATGATGATCGCAGGGGACCAGGATGTACTTGGCAGGCTCCCCAGGGGGACATGGATAGGCGGTTCTATTCCCTATTTTATTGCTGAAAACGGCGGGTTATTTTCAAAGGATAAAGTATTCGTAACGGACATCGATAAAAGCCGCTTTGTAAATACAAAAATCATATCATATACCCAGGATTCCATATCCGGCATAGCTAAAGATATTGCTGAAAACGGTTTAGCGTTTTTAATTCTCCCGTTCGGATCTCCCGTCCATATCGAATATGCTAAAAAGTCACCGGGTTATGAAAAAATGTTTTTAAATCCTATAATCGGCTGGATTAGCGGAATAGCATTGGACGAAATAGGGAAGAAGAAAGCAACTGTTATGAACGGCATAACCGGCGAGGTTTATACCGACCGTGGTATAGCTCTTAATTGTACCGTATTGGACGGTAAAGTCCCTCAGATAGGAATTATCAATATATTCTCACCGGGAAGCGGCGATTCCATTGAATTCGACGAGGAAGGCTTCGATATCAAGGACTGCAGGGTCAACGGCAGCCGGACCAATCTTGCAGAATACATCCAGAAAAATAATATAGACACAAAACTTCCGCTAGTAGGAAATTTTTCAGGCGCAATGGTCAATGCCAGTTTTCAATCCATAGACAAGAATGCAGGGATTGTTCATCTATATGCCCCCGTGTTTAAGAACATGGTCTATAAAATTGCCGCTCCGGTAGGGGATTATATAATGGCATTCGAAAAAGCCCTCATGAATCTGGGGGACAAGAAGATCCTGTTTTCCTGCAATTGTATCCTGAACTACATCTATGCCGAACTCGAAGGGAAAAAGACCGGGAATGCTACGGGGCCCATTACATTCGGGGAAATTGCGTACCAGCTTTTGAACCAGACATTTGTCTACATAGAGGGTTAGCCAGGCTAAGCTGCGATCCGGCGGTAAATATATCCATCATATTCTCGAAAATAAATAAAAAATTACTTATAATATTCCGTTGTTTTTTTATACGGAATATAATGGTATGATAATTAAAAATTACACTGGAGGATATGATGAGAATTTTAATTGCCGCCTTTGCGTTCGTATTGACTTTAACGGCATCGGCGTTTTCTGCGGAGGAACTTCCAATCATGCTCGGGATAGATATGAGTTTTATCCCGCGCTGGTCAAGCGTATCGCTTAGCAATGCCAATACCCCTTATATCAGTGTTAACAATACCAGTTATAATTCCCTCGGATTCGGATTATTCTGCGATTTCAAATACATACGGGTGGATTTCGGCTACCAGGTCAATGATACAGCGCCTAATTCATCGAGTTATTCCAACGGGACTCAGACATATAATGTTAATGACACAAACAATTATTCCGTTCAGAACCTCTCTCTCCAGATCCTGGGGAAATACCCGATACAGATAATTGATTCGATTTCCATATGGCCTGCAATGGGGTTCGAATACAATTCAGTAATATTCAAAGGGCATGACGGCACCAATGAACTGACCAACACCTATGGCAATATGAATACAGCCTTCATTAAAATAGGAGCCGGGGCGGATATCAAGATCAGTGAAAATTTTTACTTCGAACCGATGATACTTTTCGGGTGGGCCATGGATGACTCATCAATTTATCTGTATAATATGACGGCTTCGAGCTATAAAATAGATTTTTCATTCGGCGCGGCATACAAGTTTTAAGGCCTGCCGGCATGCCCTATCGGGCACAAGTACCCTGGCGGGCACAAAGGAGAATTTATGGGCAGCCCTGTTATTCTTGACGGAACGGCTTATTCAAAAGAGATCAATGAGAATCTGAAAGAGCGTGTCAATAAAATAAAAGAGATATCGGGTGCAACTCCGATCCTCGCATCGATCTTGGTCGGGGATGATCCGGCTTCAGTCACATATGTCAGGATGAAGGGGAATGCCTGTAAACGCGCCGGACTGGAATCACTTAAAATAGAACTCCCCGGAACCACGACAACATCTCAATTACTGGAAGAAATAAATAAACTCAACGTCAATGACAATGTTCATGGCATCCTGCTTCAGCATCCGGTACCCGGAGAGATCGACGAAAGGGAATGTTTCAACAGGATCGATTACCGCAAGGATGTTGACGGGGTTACATACGCTTCATTTGCAAAAGTGGCAATGAACGATATGCTCTTCGGGAGCTGCACGCCTTTAGGGATAATTCATCTGCTTGACAGGTACAATATTCAAATAGAGGGCAAAGAAGCTGTCGTTGTCGGCAGGAGCCCGATCCTGGGCAAGCCCATGGCCATGATGCTTCTCAACAGGAATGCTACGGTTACTATCTGCCATTCAAAAACAAGGGAAATAAAAGAGGTTGTCAAACGGGCCGACATTATCGTTGCGGCAGTCGGGATACCGCGCTTCATAAGAGCCGACTGGGTAAAGGATAACGCTGTGCTGATAGACGCCGGCTATAACGAAGGGAATATAGGCGATACAGACCTTGAAAATATTAAAGAAAAGGTCAATATCCTTGCATATACCCCGATACCGGGCGGGGTCGGGCCGATGACAATAATCACATTGATCGAACAAACCGTCCTGTCTGCGGAATTAAAATTCGGGCTGAAGTAGAATTATCTTTTTTTAACGGATTAAGTTAAAATATTTCCTGATTAATTGAGTTATCCCGGAGGCTTAATAATGGAATACGAGGCCGTCATAGGGCTGGAAGTCCATGTTCAGTTAAACACACTTACAAAGATATTCTGTTCCTGTTCGACGCAGTTCGGAACGCCGCCGAATACTCATGTTTGCCCTGTATGCATGGGGCAGCCCGGAGTTCTGCCGGTTTTAAACGCAAAGGCGCTCGAAAAGGCTGTAAAGGCAGGGCTTTCTCTCGATAGCGAAGTTCCGTCCTTTTCCAAGTTCGACAGGAAAAATTATTTTTATCCGGATCTTCCCAAGGGCTACCAGATATCGCAATTCGATTTCCCCATAGCAAAGGGAGGATATTTAGATATCGATCTTCCCGGGGGAAGCGTGAGAAAGATCGGAATAACAAGGGCTCATATGGAAGAAGATGCCGGCAAGCTTATTCATGCGGAAGGCAGGCCTTATAGCCTTGTCGATCTTAACAGGGCCGGAGTACCGCTTCTCGAAATAGTATCCGAACCGGACATCCGCACAAGCGAAGAGGCTTATTATTACCTTAAAGAACTCAGGAATACGATGAAATACATCGGTGTCAGCGACGTAAACATGGAAGAGGGAAGTTTACGCTGCGATGCAAACATATCGATCCGTCCGGCGGGCGAAAAAAAACTCGGAACAAAAGTCGAAGTTAAAAATATGAATTCCTTCAACGGCGTTAGGCATGCCATAGATTATGAAATCGAAAGGCAGAAAGGGCTCCTTTCCACAGGCAAGAAGATCGACCAGGAAACAAGGACTTTCGACGCCGGATCAGGCAGGACCCTGCCCATGAGAAGCAAGGAAGAGGCCAATGATTACAGGTACTTTCCCGAACCGGACCTGCCGCCGATCAGGATGAAACCGGAGGATATTGAAAAAATTAAAAAAACCCTTCCTGAACTGCCGAGGGCAAAAAAGCTCCGTTTTATAGAACAATACAAGCTTCCTCTCCAGGACGCCGAGACGCTTACCGATGAGATGGAATTAGCCGATTATTTTGAAAATGTAAATGAGAAGACAAAGGCGGGTCCCAAGAAGGCCGCGAACTGGATACTTTCCGAGACAAATGCTCTGGTAAACTTGATGAAACTGCCTATAGGCGAATTTGAAAAAAAGGTTCCGTACGGCAATACAGCCGGGCTTCTCGATCTCATTGAAAACGGCAGCATCAGCGGCAAAATGGCAAAGGATATATACTTGGAAATGGTTCGGTCAGGTAAAAAGCCCGGAATGATAATCGAAGCGGGCGGACTGAAACAGATCTCCGACACCGGCGAACTTGAAAAGGCGGTCGGCGCAGTCATAGCGGCCCACCCGGGCGAAGTCCGGAAGTTCAAAGAGGGAAATGAAAAACTTATAGGGTTTTTCGTGGGCGAAGTCATGAAAGCCACAAAGGGCCAGGCAAATCCGAAGGCGGTCAATGAAATCCTGAGGAAAAAGCTTTGAAGAGCCTTCTCGGGTTATTATTTTCAGGCGCTTTACTGATCGCGGCAGGCGGGATTTACCCGGAAGATATAGTTGTCAACGCCGTAGGCGACGTAATGCTGGGCACTCTATATCCCGTCCCGAAACTTCCTCCGGAAGGCGGGGCTTCCGAAATAAAATTCATCGAACCATATATGACAAACGGGAACCCGGACATAGTTATCGCAAATCTCGAAGGGGCTTCTACTTTATATTCCAACAGCACAAAAGATGTAAGCGCCGGTAATAACTGGGCTTTCCAGATGCCTCCCGATTACATGCGGTATTTAAGGGATGCGCATATCACCACGGTTAATCAGGCGAATAACCATGCAATGGATTTTGGAGAAAGGGGTTTCCTCGATACGAGGAAAAATCTTGACCGTTTTGGAATTAAATATATAGCTCTTAAAAACGAGGTGCTGACATACACCATCAAGGGTCGAAGGGTTGCCGTTATCGGTTTTTCCTGGTTCGATTTCTCGAATAATATATTAAAGCCCCGGGAATATGTAAACTTCATCAAAATGACCGCTGCTTCAAACGATATTGTAATAGTTGAGTTTCATGGCGGAGGCGAAGGCGAAAATTTCATGCATGTCAGGAATGCCATGGAATATTACGGGGACGGGGCAAGGGGGAATGTGATAGAATTCGCCCGCCTCGCAGTCGACAGCGGCGCTTCTCTGATACTCGGTTCAAGCCCTCATGTCGTCAGGGCCATGGAAATATATAAAAACAAACTTATTGCGTATTCTCTCGGGAATTTTATTACATATGAGATGATGCGCACTGACGGTGCGAGAAAATATACGCTTATACTCAACGTTTCTCTCGACGGAAAAGGGGATTTCTTATCGGGAAGAATAATACCCCTTGTCCAGTATGAATCAGGGGAATTGCGCGGAGTGCCTCGATATGACGATAATGGAAATGCGATAAAAATTATCTCGAGCCTTTCAAGAAGCGATATTAAAAATAACCGGATCGTTATTTCCGATGATGGATTGCTATCAAAAAAATCAGGCGGGACTATGAAATGAAAATATCGATTATAGGGGCAGGGGGCTGGGGGACAGCTCTCGCCGTTACTTCATCGGCTAATAACGATGTTACACTCTGGGCTTACAGCGAAGAGGAGACAATTCCCCTGGCAGGCAGGCGGGAAAATCCTGATTATCTTCCCGGAGTAAAAATTCCTGCAGGTATCCGGATAACATCTGATGTAAATATAGCTCTTGATGCGCAAATCATGATATTCACGGTTCCTTCCAAGTTCATGAGGGCTACAGCAGCAAGATTTATTGAAAGGCAATACGGCCGCTGGCTGGATAAAGGTACAATTATTGTAAGCGCGGCGAAAGGGTTTGAATTTCCATCGGAAAAGAGGATGAGCGAGGTGCTTGGAGAAGTTCTTAAGCCTGAAGGAGATATTGTCGTTATTTCCGGGCCTTCCCATGCCGAAGAGGTGGCAAGGGGCGTTCCTACAAGCATTGTGGCGGCATCCGGGAGCGGGGATAATGCAAGGATTGTCCAGTCTGCCCTATCAACTGATGTTTTCAGGCTTTACCGGAATAACGATGTATTGGGCGTCGAAACTGCCGGTGCTGTTAAAAATGTGATTGCGCTTGCAGCCGGAATACTCAGGGGGCTTGGTTTAGGCGATAACACCATGGCGGCCCTATTGACAAGAGGACTTGCTGAAATGAAAAGACTTGGCATGAAACTCGGCGCAAAGGAGGACACTTTTACAGGTCTGGCCGGCATGGGGGATCTGATAGTAACCTGTGTCAGCACGCTTTCAAGGAACGGCAGGGTCGGGGAAGAACTCGCAAAGGGCAGGCCGATAGAAGAAATAGTTTCATCGATGAAGATGGTTGCGGAAGGCGTTGAAACAGTAAAAACTGTAATTCAGATGGAACATGAGCTTGGAATTGAAATGCCGATTTCACATGCGGTTTACGATATTCTTGAAAAAAGGCAGACGCCTGCGGGGGCCCTTAAAAATCTTATGTCAAGGCCTTTGAAGGAAGAATCAAAATAGAACTGGAGAAGCTGATGATTGTAACAATCGATATAGGCAACTCAAATACAAGTTTCGGGGTATTTTCAGAGAACGGGAAAGGTGAACCGGAATTTAACGGGAATATCAGGACCGAGAAATCCGCCACGACGGAAGAATTGGCAATAAAGTTTCTGGAACTTTACAGGCTCTGGGGGCTCGAGGGAGCTGATCTAAAGGGTAAAGTAATAATATCGAGCGTAGTTCCCCAGCTTGATTATGAATTTCTGCATATGTTCGAGAAATATTATAAGACGATCCCTTATTTCATAACAAAGGATGATATTCCCCTGACAATAAATTATGATTACCCGAATGAGATCGGCGCGGACAGGCTCGTAAACTCGTATGCGGGAAGTATTCTATACCCGGATGAAAACCTGATTATAGTTGATTTCGGCACCGCTACAACTTTTGATATAGTAAAAGAGGGGCGCTCATATGAAGGCGGGCTTATAATGACAGGAATTATGACCAGCCTCAGGGCACTTGAGAAAAAAGCCTCGAAACTGCCCCATATAGACCTGAACAAGCCTTCCGCGCTGATCGGCAGAAACACTATCGACGGGATCCGTTCGGGTATTCTCTATGGAACAGGCGCGATGGTAGACGGTCTTACCGGCAGGATAGCCGCTGAGATGAAATGGGAAAAATACAAGGTGATAGCGACAGGCGGGCTTTCCAAACTTATTAAAACATCATCCGAATCTATAGGCCTGATCGACAGGCAGCTTACACTAAAGGGCTTGTATTATTTATGGAATTTAAAAAGCTGATTATTTGCGGACTCTTCGCCCTGTACACCGCTTTTTTACCCCTGCAGCATTTAACGGCTGATACACCGCTTTCCGCCCTGTGTTCCAGGCTTAAAATAGGCGCAAAATATAATATTAATTATGGTTTTGTGGATTTATCCGGCTCTGACAGATCCGTCAGGATCTATCTTGCGCTGCCATATATCGTAGCAGGCGGCAGCATTTATTACATGAATACAGTCCCGTCGATAGACCGGAAGGGAGAAATTGAATTATCACAGGATTATGAGGATAAAATCACAGAATTATTCAATTCAACGAATAAATCTGTCCATTCTCCTTCTTCTTCTTACGCTTCGCATCCTGTTCAGAGCAGTTCCGCTCAAACAAGTGAAAAAGGTGACCAGGCTGTTAAAACGAATTATAATGTTTACAGCGGCGGAAATGGATTTTCCCCTATTGACATGGTGCTCATCGACCCGGGTCATGGCGGAAAAGATCCCGGAGGAATAGGTTCTGAAGGCATCAAGGAAAAAGAGGTCGTTCTATCGGTAGCCAGGATGACAGGGCTTTTACTTAAAAGCAATTTGAATATCCCGGTTGAATTTACAAGGAAGGGGGATATTTATGTCTCTCTTAAAGACAGGACCCAGAGCGCAACTGCTTTCCTCAAAAGGGGAAAAAATCCGATATTTGTAAGCATACATGGAAATATATCTTTTAACAACAATGTGAGGGGCCTCGAGGTCTATTCGCTCTCAGACAGGGCCACCGACAATGAGGCATTGGCTGTTGAAACGGTTGAGAACGCAGGTTATTCCAAAACTGATATAGACAGAACGGAGAACCTGAATTTTATAATTTCCGACCTGCTTAAAGATACAATAAGGAGGCAGTCTGAAGATCTGTCCGGTGAAATAGGGCGTTTTATAAGCAAGTCCGGATTAACAGAATTCCGGGGTAATAAAAAAGCCAATTTTTATGTTCTCAAATACAGTTATATGCCATCGGTTTTAGTCGAAATAGGTTATCTTTCTAACCCGGCAGAGGCGAGAAATCTGAACAACAGGGACTATCAGAAAAAAATTGCAAAAGAGATTGCAATGGGTATAAATTCTTACATCGTAAAATACAACAAAATGAGGGGTCAGTAAGAAATGAGTTTAATAAAGAACCTGAGCTTTATCGTTATTTTATGCGGAGCGCTTACCATCCTGGTTTTTGCTATCATCCTGCTAACAAGATCGGCCGGATCATACCGTTTTTATTATCCCGATAAAGATTACAAATCACTGAAAACAGAACAGAGACGTCTGGATAATGCACAGTCCTTGAAAACACCCAAGGAAGAGAAGCTGATAAGGGAATATTTTCTCGGCCCTGTAAGGTATGACCTGGAATTTCCATTAAGCGATAAGGTTAAGATCAACAATATATGGATTATAAACCTTGATGGAAAAATGTCGGCGGTAATCAATTTCAATCCGGATTTTCTTGATTTTGTCCAGTCGGACAGGGAGAATGCAAAATGGGTGCTGGATGGCCTTTTAGAAACTTTAAAAGCCGGCACTTCTATTGAAAAACTAAGCATCTATGCCGATGATAAACCATTAAGGACAAAGCTTGGAAACTGGAACCTTTCCAGCCCGATTCAATTGCGAAATAAAATAAAAAAATAATTATAGTCAGCAGTTAAACTTCTATATGCGTGATTCCGATCATTATGTTGATAAGCGCCGGTATCTCTGTTAGGATTATCGGAATAAGCTTAAAACCCTTTAGTATAATTAAAAATAAATATTGACATATTTTAAAATAGTTATAAAATAAATCCGGTAATTGTAAGAATTCTTTTTAAAAGGAGTGGATATATGAAGAAAGGAGTAGTGTGGTTATCTGCAAGTTTGTTTTTAATGATGATGAGTTCAATCTCTTTCTCTGCAGTCAAAAATACACTGATCGACTTTAATGTTTACGACTCGAATATAGCTTCAGTGGCTGAGAAGGATAATGTAATTCATTCCAATATGGTTGCAAAGGGTAAAGCGACCGATCTTTCACAGTATGGCTATCCCGAAGTCACATTTGCAGGAGATGACTGGGCTATCAGTAAATGGAAAATTACCCTGGCATCATCGGCGAATACTGTCAGGAATAATGTTTTATCTTACACAATGAAGGTTCCCAGCAAGAAGTTCGGCGATGTACTCGGCGCAAGGATCCACTTTATTGAAGGCAGGTTCCTTTCCTGGGCTGTAGTTTCACCTCCTTTCAATTTCTATCCCTATTATGATGACGGTTCAGATGTTAACGTAAATGCAAATAAAGAAGAAAACAGCCTGATAATGGGTATACTGATGAATGTCGGGCAGATCAAGTCAGTGTCTTCATGGATTTACGGTCTTAACTACCAGATGCAGGTCGGAGTAAGGATCCGCGATAGAAACGACTCGATCATGGATTATTTCATGGGTTCGGTATTCTATGACGGCTGGAGAAAGTTAGTCTGGACAAATCCTGAATATACTGAAAACGTTCAGGACAGGGTAATCCAGAGGATCGCCCTTTATCCCAGGAGTTATCCATATATTGCATTCGATTCTTACGTAGTATACAAACCTGAAGTAGAGCATGGCGGAGATTTTGTTATCTATTTCAAGGACGTCGATATTGAATACGACAGGGCTATTATCCGCGAAGAACTTGATATAGACGATGAAGCCGCATGGGGCATTCTTGCCGCTGAAAGGCTTCAGAAAAGGGTCGAAGACCTGAGAACTATCGGCGAGAAGATATATCTCTACAAGCAGGAAATGAGGCGCCAGCAGTCTGCAACAGAACAGAACGCTCCTAAGACCGGAACAACGACACCGGCTGCAACAACAACTACAACAACGCCGGCAGCTACGACCTCGACCAACAAATAGCACAAATATTCTTAATAAAGCCCCGCTTCTGTAATGGAGGCGGGGTTTTTACTGTCTGGATGCAATCCGCAAACGCTCGCTGAATCAAATAATATACCGCCGGCCGGAGGGCTATTTGTTATCTCACGGGTAATCGAATACTTGAACTGTAGCGTCTCAAAACGTCTGCAAGCGAACTCATCCCGATTTTCGAAATTATTATTTAATTTAACCTTATAAAATTACAATATTAATCATCACACCAAAATCGGGATTCGGACAGTGCGCTTGCTTGCCGGCTTTTTGCGCTGTGAAACTCAAGCCTTCGAATGACGGTGCGGCATCGCCTTACCTTCATAAGGGGGTAGCATGTTATTTGGGCGGGGACAGGTCCAGCCTCTTATCTATGAGCCTTTTGATATACGCCAGGCCGTCCGCGGCTTCAGAATACAGGGAACTCCAGGCCTCGAGGGTATCTATGTTCAAATCGGCTCCTGCGGAAAGGTTAGATATCATTTCTATCGATCCCTGCATTGTGAATTCAAGGAGGCGGGCTATCACAGGCTTATTTTTACTTCCTTCCCCGCCGCCGCTAAAGCTCTTTAAAAAAAAAGCATCGAATTCCGTCATAAGGCCGAATTCTTCTTTTGCGTTTGAACCGCTCTTGAATTTGGAAACGGCGCGTTTTGATGCGTAAAAAGCCTTTTTCGCCAGATCTTCCATCTTTAAAATCTTATCTTTAAGTTCTTTCAGAAGTTCAATGAACGGAGACTGGTCCCGCTCTTTGCCTGAAACAATTACTTCTTTGTTCAAGCTCCCGCCGCAAGCTTTGCCAAGGGCTTTTTCGAGAGTCATATGCGATGCTCCCTGGATTATGGCCCCCCCTTCAGTCGAGTTTATAACTGAAGCGCCTGTCTCTTTTATCTCTTTTTTAAACCAGTCCAAAAAAGTTAAAAATTTTCTGTCGGTATGGACCCTTGTCCCGTTCCAGCCGTCAATTTCTATCCTGTCGGAAAGCAGGAGCATCTTTGAATTATAATTTTCATAAGTATCAAAGCGGTTTATCCTGGAGTATAAAAATTCCTCGAGGATGCTTCCTTTTATATGGGTCCGCCTGCCCGGGTATGACAGGTCCTGGCCTGTAAAGATAATCGGATCGCATTTTAAAAATCTTGCAAGGTCGAACGCTGTGGTCGATACAGAACCACCGCAGGCCAATTGTCCCTTTTCCCCCCAGAGATACTTCAGATCGTTATAGATGGGGAAAATCGAATCGTAGATTATCAAATTAAGTGGATTGTATTTCACAAAACTGATAAATGAAGCCGCACTGTCGATCACTAACTTTGATGAACTGTCGAAAGCATAAAGCAGGTAAAGGCTATTTTTATCCTGCGGGTCAACGCTGACTATGAAATCCGGTTTTATTCCGAAGCTGCAGAGGTTAATATATGCCGTGTCGGTTGAAATAATAACGGCCTTATCCTGGAATTTTTTAATTATATCGATATTAAGAGCTAAGGACGGGCCCGCTCCGATTATAACGGCAGGTTTGTCCCTGAAATTATGGCTGATATCGTTAATTCCCGGTAAATTAAAATAATAGGATGAATTTTTAATGATATTACGAAGCCATACTTTCTGGAACCTTTTCAGGGTAGTTTTGTTTATCTGTTTTTTTGAAAGGTAAGCCGCAATTATTCCCTCGAGACTCGCCATAGCATCGGGAAAGATGCTGAAGTACGGCCTGTGTATATAGAATGTCAGTTCCCTGATGCCTTTATCCTCGAGGAAATCAATAACTCGGGCTATATCGTTCTTTATGATATTTACCCTCGGGTCGGCAATGACTTTTTTGATATCGGGAGACTTTCCCGCAAGCTCCAATATATCTTCATCGGGTTCGAACACTATGATTTTGAAGGATGTGTGTTCCAGCACATAGGAGATTACATGTCCCATGCCGAAACCGGCGACAAGGACCCATTCCATTTCAGGATTGAAATTATTCACTATTCTTTCGGCTTCTTTTAACGGCTGGGATGAATGCAGAGTATATGATTTGCCGCCGGCATGGATCCTGGCATTCCTGAGCCCTTCACTGGTTTCCAGCACTTCGATAGAATATGAACCCATACTAAGCCCCTCAAGCCTATTCGTTTGTAAAATACGAGGTTGAAGTGATCATACGCCTTATTATATTGGCAAAAACCGGAGCGGCGACAAGCCCTCCCGTATGATAATCGCCATGGGATTTGCTTATTACCACGACAACCGTGTATCTCGGTCTGACCGAGGGAACGTATCCGATAAAAACGGCATTAAAGAGGTCCTTGTAATATCCCTGTCCCTTTTCCTTAGCTATCTGCCCGGTGCCGGTTTTTCCGGCTATTGTAACGCCTTCGATTTTAGCTTTTATTGCCGTTCCGTTCTCGCTTACGACCCTTTCCATCATCGATAAAAGCTCTCTGCTGGTTTCGGATGATATAACCCTGAAAGATTTAAACCCGGGCCTGTATATATTGTTTCCCCTTTCATCGGTTATTCCTCTTATCAGGACAGGCATTCTGTAAACGCCGTCGCCGGCTATCACGCTTGAAGCTATGGAAAGTTGCAATGCGTTTACGCCGATTTCCTGGCCGATCGCTATCATGTATTTAGAAAGGGCCGACCACCTGTCGGGCGTCCTTAAAATCCCGCTTGAATTCTCAAGCAGGGGAAGGGGCAGGCTTTCCCCGAACCCGAAATTTCTCAGGAATTCGTAAAATTCATGTTTTTTGAAATTGTCCGCGACCTGCACCATTCCAACATTGCAGGATTTCTGGATTATCGAGGTCAGGTCGACCTTTCCATGCGGATTTTCACAGGAAAAGGTTTGTTCATCTATTGTTGCATATCCCGGACAGTCATAAACCGGGTACGACGGCGTCGCATACTTTTTTTCAAGGGCGAATGCCGCGCTGAACTGCTTCATGACAGACCCGGGTTCGAATATGCTCGAATTTGCTTTAGACTGGAGATTAAAAGTCGTAATGCTTTTCAGATCGTTTGGGTCATAAGAAGGGAAGTTCACTATTGACAGCAGTTCCATTGAACTGTTATCGATGATTATTGCGCTTCCGTATTCAGCCTGGTTCTCAATTATCCCTTTTTTAAGCTCCTCGAAAACAATTGCCGAAAGTTCCGAGTCGAGAGTAGTATAAACACTATAGCCCTTGGCAAGATAACCGTTCATCGACAATTCGAGTCCCGATAGGCCTGTATTATCGATCCCTACAACCCCTACCACATGAGTTGACGCAGCAGATGTGTAAAACCTGCCCTCTTCGGTTATGACCCCGATTTCATCATGGACAATAAGATTGCTCTTTTTCATATCCGAAACTATTTCCCTGATCCCGGCGCTTTCGCCTGGCGTCATCTTCCTCTTCAGCCAGACAAAATTTTTATCGCTTTCAAGTAGCTGCATACCGTTGGAAAGGTCTGCGCTGACCGCGAGAAGGTTATAAAAATCATGCCTTCTTGCCGCCGTCATTAATTTTGGCCTTGCATATAAAGAGTAAAATGCAGAGCTAACGGCTAATTCCCTGGAATTCCTGTCGATAATAGAACCCCTTGTGCTCGGGACGGCTGCCATGTTTTTTAAACGGGGGTCCGGGAAAATGGAAATCGATATAATCCTTATCTGCAGGAGGATAAAAAAAAGAATAAATAAAAAGAAAATTACTGTAATCCTGTTCTGGCGCATAATCAATCCTTATGGATTCCTATTATAAAAAAAGAGGTGTGAAATAGCTATTTTTGAGTGTTTTAAGCCTTCTCTTAATTTGTTAAGGTCTTATTCCGAAAATTAATTGATCCGGGGGGATTTATGGCTCCATTTTTCAATCTGCTGGTTTTTCTCTTTTATAAAGCGGGAATTATCGGGATATTTTATTTTGCTCTCCAGTATTTCAATCTCCGCTTTGATGTCCTTGTTTTGTATTTTTATCTATTACTCTCTTTATTCCAGTTTTTATTTATAATATTCCAGGTATTTTCAGGATCTCTAAGGAAGAGAAATAAGGGCAAAGAAGCCCCTCCCCGTCAATTCAGCGCCATATTCCAGTATACTCCGGTAATTGTCATGCTGATGGAATTCCTCATTCTTGCCATGTCATGTTATTATCTCTACAAGCTTGAAAACGACTTCATGACCCTGCTTCTGATATTTACTGTTTTTATACCGGTAAATACTATCTATTATTATCTCCAGTCAATGTTTTTTACAGTTTTGATAAACAGGAAAAATGTTAGGATTCCCGGCGCCAGCGTTTTCCCGTTTTTTATATATATGGCGGTAATATTTTTAGAACCGGCCGCTTATATATTTTTCAAATACTTTTATATTCCTTATAAAGGTGCGATGAATTTGAAAATCCTGAATTCCAGCCTGAATATTTCCGTAACGGACCTGGCCCTTTTCGCTCTGACCATGATCATAAACGGGATCTTTGTTTTTCTCTTCATATATTACAAGGAATTCAAGGCAAAAAAAATCTATACAATGATAAAAAGCCTGTCCCTGCTCGGCGAACCGGGTAAAATAAGCATCGATGACGGGAACGAATTCGGCTACATTGAAACAGGGCTGACGGAATTCCAGGACAGCCTCAAGGGGCGGACGGAAAACCTTTTACTTTTAAACGGTTATATTTCAAAAAACATAAGGGAAGAAATCGATAAAAGCGGGCTTGTCATTGAGGGCGAGGAAAAGACTGCGGCCGTAGCCACAATAAGATTTGGCTTTTCTTTGAGAGAGTATTCACCGGAAAAATATATCAGCCTGGTTAACAGTATTTTCAGGGTGATCGGGCAGTATGCCGACGAATACGAGGCTTATCCGTTTTTTCAGCTGAACAAGGCTGTCATAGTCTATGGGATGCCGTATTATTATGCGCATGAGAAGCTCAACGCTATTGAGGCGACGCAGGAAATGATCGCCGATATCTGGGAGCTTGTTGATAATGAAGGGGGCACGTCGAATATACACTCAGGGATTTACAGCGGTACAATTATAACCGGGGCATTTGAAACCAAGGGAATGGGGTTAAAAGAATACGCTATAACCGGTTCCGCAATAGATATATCCGAAAGGATCGCATTGGCTGCTGAAAATATAGACGCTAAAATCCTGGTGGAGCAGGGCATGCTCGACGGTCTTAATAATAAATTCTATCCGGATAAGACTTTCAAGCTGAAAATAAAGAACAGCAATGAAATTTTAGTAACGATGCTGAAGGTCTGAAAGTTTAAAGGTTTTTAAGCAGTTCGGATACCTTGTTTTTGACGGCTGCGCCATCCGCCCTGCCGCGGGTTTGAGCCATAACTTCCTTCATGACCTTTCCCATATCGGAAGGGGAGGAAGCTCCGGTTTCCTTTATGGCCTGCCTGGTAATATCTGCTAATTCTTCTTCAGCCAATGCGGGCGGAAGCAGCGTTGAAAGATATTCGATTTCCGACTTTTCCTTGTCTGAAAGGTCGGTGCGGTTTGCCGCTATATACTCCTGCATTACGTCCCTTTTTTGTTTAAGGGTTTTCTGGATGAAAACAAGCACGTCCTCATCCGTCAGATCTTTCTTTTTATTGATTATTTCATATTTAAGATCTGATACAAGCATCGATAAAACGCCTGAAAGAAACTTATCCTGCTTCTTCCTTGCATCAATGTATTTTTTTTGTATATCGTCAAAAATTGCCATTACAATCTCTCTCTCTTAGATATACCGGCTCATCAGACGCATCTTCCTGATCTTTTTTTCAATCTTGCGCTGAACTGTCGAGATTTTTTTCTTTCTTGATTCGGAGGGTTTTTCATAAAAACGGTGCTTCTTCTCTTCGGTAAGAATACCATCCTTTTCAACCTCTTTCTTGAATCTTTTTAAAGCTGAATCAACAGATTCATTGTCTCTTACGTCAACCTGGAGCATTTCATACCTCTTTAAATAATTTTAAGATTTAACCCGGGGGCCAGCGGAATACCCTTCCTCCAAGAAGATGAAAATGGATATGAAAAACGGATTGAAGGGCATCGCCGTTGCAGTTCGCAACCACCCTGTAGCCGTTCCTGTCTATTCTCATTTCCACGGCCAGCTTCTGTATGGCCTTGAAAAGGTCTGAATATAGCGTATAATCAGTCACATCATTGAGCGTGCTTATATGTTCCCTGGGAATAATCACTATATGCACAGGGGCCTGGGGATTGACATCTTTAAACGCTACTATCTTCTCATCCTCGAATATTATATTCGAAGAAATTTCCCTGCTGATTATCTTGCAAAAAATACAATCCGCAACCATTTTATTCCCTTCGGGCACAGGCACCCTTCGAGTACAGGCACCCCGTAATCAAGACATATATTATAATCAATGAAATAATTTTATGCAAAAATATCTACAAATTTTCTTGACATATCCAAAATTAAGATTAATATTATTATACTATATTTGTTTCGCCAATAACTTAGGAGCAGGGTATGTATATGAAGGACATGATGGGTAATTCGATAGCTGATGATGCAGAATTTGACGACCTCGACGATTTCGACTATGTAGACCAGTTTATCGGTAAAGACGATGACGGGGATGATGCGTCGGATTCAAGCGATGAGCTTGATGATTTAGATGATCTTTATGTAGATGAAGGAGATGAGGCCGATGAATTGGGGAACGGCGGAGATGAATTCGAAGACGAAGAACCTGCTATCTCGGAAGATGAAGATATAAACGATATGGATGAAGAGCTTGAAGCCAAGTTCATTTGCGAAGACTGCGGGCATAAATGGCTTGATTTTGTTACAGAGACCGATGAGGAAAACGACCTGCTTGAAACAAGCTGCCCTCTCTGCGGTTCTCAAAACGTCTCAATGGAAAGATAACCCCGCCGGAATAACGGATAAAAAATAATCCCGTCACCTGGTGACGTCCCTAAGGGGACGCCTCCGGGAGACGGGTTTTTTTATTTATACAGATAAATATCGTCAATTTCGAGGTCAACCGAAGGTATCGGCTGGGTAGTAGTCTGGAACTGCAGGCCGATGGCATGCTGGAAGGTTTCATTGAAATCCGTAAATTTACCCCAGCTTTCCTGTTTAAATGTGTCAAAAGGCAGCGTAAGCGCTGTCCATGATGCAGTAGTCGGCAGAATATGGGTATAATAGCAATAATCCGTGTTGATCGGAGCCCTTATCTGTAGTTTGTAATCTTTCCCATCGCCCCTGACGGCTAATTTTATCCCCTTGTATTTAGTGAGATCGAACCAGACCGCATTCGAAACCAGGTCGCAATCCATGGCAATGAAACCGTACTGGAACTTTACAGTCACTTTTCCGGTGAGTTTTGCGAAACAATCCGAACCGCCTGCGCCGCCTCCGTGGATTTTAGTGACAACGAACGGCATAGGCTCTGCAACGCTGCTTCCATTGTTTGCGGCATCATTAACTGTAAACCAGCTTCCGCCGAATGCGGTTACGGTCTGCTGATTCTCAAAATCGTTGATCAGGGTGAGGCTTTCGGCTCCGGCAAACCCCTGGATCATAAAACAGGCTGCGGCAGCAAAACAGAATAAAAAAGCTCTCTTCAACATATTTTCCCTCAATAATTTTATTTACCCCTTTGACGCATATAATTATAAATTATTAAATAAAAAAGTAAATAAAGTTCAGCCTGATGGCAGATCATTTGATAATGATTTGTCAAAAAACTATTTTCAGGTTAAAATGATGCTCTCGAGTAGGGAGGGCTTATGCCTGAAAACAGAAAATTCTCAAGGGTTGGTTTTAATATTGCCTGCAAGTTTAAAACCGGGTCAAGGGAATATTCATGCAGGGTATTGAACCTTTCTCTCAAAGGGGTTCTGGTAGAGATTGACGAGGACTTCGGAGAGGAAATCCTTAAACATGGGATAGTTGAGATAAGCCTTATTAATTCGGATATTGTTATTTCATTCGAATCCGATCTTGTCCATCTCAATGGGAAACAGGCGGGATTCAGGTTTGTTAAAACCGACGTTGATAGCGTAACTCACCTGCGTTCGATCCTTATAGCCAACACAGGAAATCCCGATAAAATCGATGACGAGCTGCAGTTTTTGGTCGATATGGAAAATAAGGCTGATTAGACTCTGACCTGGCCGCATGCGCGGGATGCCCCTAACTGGCCGCATGCCGCGCTGATTTCGCCGCCCTTGCTTTTCCTCAGTACGAATGGAATTTTCCTTGCCGAGAGCAGCCCCATAAAAATACCGACAGCTTTATCCTGCGGGCGAGCAAAAGGCAGCCCCTCGACAGGATTGAAAGCGATTAAATTCAGATTACAATCGAGGTCTGAAAGAAGCTCTTTAAGAGCGTCTGCGTCGGAAGCAGAATCATTTATGTTTTCAATCAGAACATATTCAAATGTTATCCTTCGCCTGGTTGCCGCCTGGTATTCTTTTAAAGCCTTCATAAGAAGAGGCAGCGGGTATTTTTTCGATACCGGCATAAGCGACGCTCTTTTATCCTGGCTGGCGGAATGGATGGAAACCGCGAGGCGTATCTGGAGATTTTCATTCTGGAGCATTTTTATCTGCGGGATTATCCCCGATGTGGATATTGTAAAGTGACGGCTGCCCAAGTTGTAGCCTGAAGCAGAGTTCAATATGATTATGGATTTCATGACATTTTCATAATTGAGAAGCGGCTCTCCCATTCCCATGAAAACAATATTTGAAATTTTTCTGCCGGCTTTCGAATCATCGGCCGGCATAGAGCTGTCAAGCAGGTAATTCTCGGCAAGCAAAACCTGGGATACTATCTCCGAGGTATCCAGATTTCTCCTGAAACCTCCTTTGCCTGTCGCGCAGAAAGAGCATGCGAGCGGGCATCCGGCCTGTGAAGAAATGCAGAGGGTAATCCTCGAAGCGCTCTCCCCGGAAAGCGAATCGTCAGCAAAAATAAGGACCGATTCGATAAAATCGCCGTCGGATGTTTCATAAAGAAATTTTACGGTTTCGCTTTTTCTGTCTGTAATTGAGTCTTTCCTGACAAGGTCTGCTATTATAAATTCTTTTTTCAGATATTCCCTTGTATTTTTTGAAATATCCGTCATCCCGCCGAAAGACAGTTCGAATTTAGAATAAACCCATTTAAAGATCTGTCCCGCGGTATAAGGAGGGCATCCTCCGGCTTTAAAAAGATCTTTCAGTTCCCCGGTCTCGAATGATAATAATTTTTTCAAACTCTTTCTCCAATCTAATTCGTCCTTATATTTCCTGGAACCAGGCATTTTCGAATCCGAGCTTTTCTGCAAACTCAAGGATCCGGTCGTACTCTTCACCGTTTATTCTCCTGTTCAATTCCGGCAGATTATCGGAGCTGATTTTATGGGCGGGGAAATACTGGCCCATTAGCGAAATATGCACCCTGTTCGAAAGATTGCCGCAGATCCATTCAAGTATCTGCAATGTGTTTTCAATATTTCCAGGAAGAACGAGGTGCCTTATAATGAGACCTTTCAAGGCTATGCCGTCGCAGTCAGTCTCGAGTTCGTCCCCGGTCTGAGAATACATCTCGAGCAGGGTCCGGCTGTTTTCCTCAAAATAATTCCTTGTACAGGAATATTTTTCTGAAATATCCGGGCTGTAGTATTTGGCATCCGGAAGATATATGTCGATTATGCCGTCAAGGTCGGCGATAACATCAGCCCTGTCAAACCCGCTTGAATTATAAACCAGAGGAATATTAAGACCAAGGCTGTATGCTGTTTTGAGAGCCTCGACAATCTGGTAAAGATAATGGTTCGGAGTGACAAAATTTATATTGTGGGCTTTTCTCCCCTGGAGATTAAGCATAATTCCGGCAAGTTCATCAGTTGTCGTATCCCTGTGCGCCTGGCGGAGCTGGCTGATAGGAAAATTCTGGCAATAGGAGCATTTCATGTTGCAGCCGGTGAAAAAGATCGTCCCGCTGCCGCAAATACCCGAAACAGGCGGTTCCTCGCCATGATGTATGTTATAGCTTGAAATTCTTGTCACCCAGGGCTCCCCGCATTTACCGGCAGATTTTGACCTGTTTACTCTGCAACGGTGAGGACATATATCACAGCATTCTTTGACACTTTTATATTTTTCCAGGAAATAATCTATCTTTTCAATTTTTCTTTTTATTTTTAATTGAATAGGTAATCGAACATCTAAATTTGCCATTAGTTTTTATTTCTTCTCCTGTTTTGCGGGCAACGGCAGGAACATTGCCGGACCAGGCATATGGAACCCCCGTTAAAATTCGCATATATTCCCATTTAAAAGCTAATTAAATTAAAGAGATTGGGCAACTGTAATGGCGGAAACTATCATGATATCCTCAGGAGTAGCTCCCCTCGAGAGGTCGTTGACCGGTTTTGAAAGGCCCTGTAGAAGCGGGCCGTAAGCGTCGGCTTTACTCAGCCTCTGGGTGACTTTATACGCGATGTTGCCGCTGTTCAGATCGGGGAATACCATGACATTGGCGCGGCCGGCCACTTCGGAGTGGGGGGCCTTGAGTTTAGCGACTACAGAATCTACAGCCGCATCGAACTGCATTTCACCGTCAAACGGGAAATTAACGTTTCTTTCCCTGAGGAGACTTACAGCTTCCCTGACCTTTAACACTGAGGGGGAATCCGCGCTTCCAAGAGTTGAAAATGATAAAAATGCGACGACAGGGTCTGCATTCAAAAGTTTCCTGCAAGTTTCGGCGGAAGAGATGGCTATATCCGCCAGCTGTGAGCTGGTGGGTTCGGGGACAACGCCGCAGTCCGCGTAAACGAATGCGCCTTCTTTGCCGTATACGCAGTCAGGAACCGTGATTACAAAACTTCCGGATACAGTTTTGATGCCTTCCCGGGGCTTGACTATTATAAGGGAGGCCCTCACCGTCTTTGCGGTAGGGGTCAGACTGCCGGAAACCATTGCGTCTACTTCCCCGATGGATAGCAGCATAGCGCCATGATAAACTTCGTCCTTCATCAGCTCCTCGGCCTCACCCTCTGTCATCCCCTTGCTTTTCCTGGCTTCATATAGAGCATGCGAGTAATCGGAAAGTTTGGGCGATGACGCAGGATCAAGAAGGGTTATGCCCGACAGCGATATCCCCTCTTTTCTCGCGGTGACCTCCATTTCGGAAGGCTTGCCGAGCACGATAAGCTCGCTTGTAAATTTCTCTTTGATAATCATTTCAGCCGCTTTAAGCACCCGCCTGTCCGAACCTTCGGGCAGAACAAGCCGCTTCGGCGAAGCTTTGACAACATCCAGTATTTTATTCTTGAAATTATACATATATTCCTCTTTAAAATAATTATTTTATATTTAGAGAATGACCGAATTTTCCTTTCAGCCTTTTCCAGACATAGGGATGAACTTTCTGGGAAATATCCCCGCCGAGTTTTGCGATCTCCTTAACCATTGAAGAACTTACAAAAAGGTTTTCATCGCTTGCCATGAAAAAAATAGTTTCAACTGATTTATTCAGATGATTGTTAAGCGAAGCTAACTGAAGTTCATACTCGAAATCTGAAATAGCGCGCAGCCCCCTGATGACAGCTTTTGCCCCTTCTTCAGCGACAAAATCAACAAGAAGCCCTTTGAAAATTTTACAGGTGATGTTTTTTCTTTTTTCGAATATGGCTCTGAGCATCTCAAGCCTTTCCTGAGCTGTGAAAAGCACATTTTTTGTATCGTTGTCAGTTACGGCTATGACAAGCTCGTCAAAGATCAGGGAAGCCCTCAGCGCTATGTCGAAGTGTCCGTTCGTGGGAGGATCGAACGTACCGGGATAAACAGCTTTTTTAACCATCGATTTAATATCATCCATAACTTAATCCTGGCTGATATTTTATCATAAAGGAGAAAAAATGAAAAGAAATCCGGGGAGAGGGGACGGGGATAATAATCAATGTATTTATTGCATTATTTAGC
>CAZHNM010000026.1:0-26789 GCA_964533855.1 uncultured Brevinematales bacterium | reverse complement strand
GTAAAAAGTCATAAATACTTTGTTTTTGCTCGGGTGTCAAATTACCAACTTCTCTTATTCCCGTATCATGTGTTAATGCCATTTTAAACCTCTCTAATTTATTTGATTAATAATTTTATCTCATATTCGTATTAAATAAAAGATATGGAGGAAAGAAAATGACAATAATAACATCGGATGATAAAGCATTATATGATAAGCTTGAATCAGCATTATGGGAATATACGAGAGACCATGATTATAAAATTAGAAGAGAACTTAATAAAACCAAATTTTTAAGTAAAAATAAACTGGAATTTCTGGATAATACAACAATAATAGAAAAATTTATTTAATGTATGTCAAATATATCTTCACCTTCATTAGTTATATCAATTGTTAATTCAAAATCGTCAAAATAATTACGTAGAGCTTCTATTAATTTATTATGATATAGTTCATAGTTATCTGTTGGCTTGGATAAGCCAAAAACGATAATATCGGTAGTCGGGTAATGTGGATTAAATAAAACATCCTCGGCAAAGTGAGTTGACCTAAAACCGTGTTTTTTGCAATCATAATTCCACGTAGGTATATCTCCCTTACAAGCCATATACACAAATTTACCAAACAATGCACCTGGATTATTGACTCTAACATGAACTGCCATCTCTAACCTTCTGTTTTTTCAACAGTTTATATGTTCATATTTACTTTGTCAAATCCTTATAGGTAATAGTCTCGCAATCTACACAAGCCGCAATCAATCTATTAAACAATTGACCTTCCCAAAATCTACGGTTAAACCGGTAAGAAAATTCATCAAGATAGCTTTGTAAATGTTCATCGCAAGCTCCGTGATAAGTTCCTTTAATAAAAGTCTTTGCGTTAGAAATAACTATATGAACCCATTTCATTAAATAATCAATAGTCTCATGCTTATACCCTTTAGAAGATAAATTGTTGTAAGCATTATATCCGTCTGTCTTTATTGACGACCCTTCTTTTATATTCTGTTGAATTTCCTTTAGGACTGTTCTTTCTTTTACATTTTCAATGATGCTTAGTTTCGCAAATTGAGGTTTACCTTTTTCATTAGTTGATACCTGTACTAATACTTTTGTTTTATTTGTTCCTCTGCCTCTTTTATTATCTTCATCCTTTCCGCCAAAATAGGCTTCGTCAATTTCAACAAGACCGGCAAGCTGATATTCAGCATCTCTGGCTTTCATTGCTTCCCTAATTTTATGAAGCATTAACCAAGCTGTAGGATAAGAAACCCTTATTTTCTTTTGAAGATTTAATGCTGAAATACCGCCTTTATCAGTTGAAGAAAGATATATGGCCCAGAACCATTTTTTTAATGAAGTTCTTGTACCATGCATAACAGTTCCGGCAGTGATAGAAGTCTGATGTTTACATTTAGAACATTCATATTGCTTTCTGGTCTTTATGTAGTAATATTCTTTATTTCCGCAGACAGGACAAATATAACCTTTTTGCCATCTCTGTTTGAAAAGGTAAGTTTCGCATTTTTTTATTGTATCAAACTTCTTCTGAAAAGTTAATAATGATAATTCTTTCATCTGCATATTTAATACCCCTTAATTTAGGATACATAATTATATCTCAAATAAAGAGTAATGTCAAGTATTACCTGAATGAGCTTGATAGGCATATAAATAAATTTGCCCATTTCCCGTCCCGTTATTAGATTTGTTCAACATTTTATATGGGGGGGAAGCCTGAAATGATAAATATGAAGGATTTGAAAGGCAGGATCGCCCTTGTCACCGGCGGCGGCAGGGGGATAGGCCGCGCTTGCAGCATAGCCTTAGCTTCTGCGGGAGCCGATATCGCAGTCAATTTCCACACCGGTGTGAGTGATGCCGGGCAGGTCAAGGCCATGGTTGAGAATTTAGGCTGCAGGTGTGTTATTATCCAAGCGGATGTTTCAGTCTCTGCAGATATCGATCGTATGATCAAATCCGTTGAGGACGGGCTTGGTAAAATTTCCATTTTAGTCAATAACGCCGGTTTCGCGCGATCCCAGGCGCTGGATGAAGTCACGGAGTCCGACTGGGACGAGATCGTCGGTATTAATTTAAAATCTGTCTTTTTTATTACCAGGACGGTGCTGCCGGGAATGAGATCGCAGAAGTGGGGCCGCATAATCAATATGTCGTCAACTGCTGCCCAGCTCGGCGGAATAGTGGGGCCCCATTACACCGCTGCGAAAGCCGGTGTTATAGGTCTCACACATTACTTTTCTTCTCAGCTGATCAAAGACGGGATCACGGTAAACGCCATTGCTCCCGGCCAGATCGAAACCGATATGCTTGTAAACAATTCTCTTGCCAATACCGGAAGTGTGCCTGCCGGTCGCCTTGGAGAACCTGAAGAGGTCGCCGAAGCCGTGCTGATGCTCGCACGCAACGGCTTTATCTCGGGCCAGACTATTAATGTCAACGGCGGTATGTATTACAGTTAGGGAGGATATATGAATAGTTGCGTTATCATGGCTGTCTGCCTGGATAAGAGAAGCAGGGAAGCGGCAAGGGTCCAGGAAACTTTTACCAAGCATGGCTGCATAATCTTCGTCAGGCTCGGGCTTCATGAATCGGTAGGGTCCAGCTGCTCTGAAGAGGGCCTGATCCTGCTCCAGCTCAAGGGGACCATGGATGAGGTGAAAGCGTTGCAAACCGACCTTGAAGCGCTGCCCGGCGTCAGGGTTAAAAGCATGGAAATTTAACCGAATCATTGAAACTTGCGGGGTATTTTATAAGATGAGCGGAAATTATTACGGAATTTGACCTTTTTTCATTTCAATCTGTATAATATATTAAATGGAAAAATATAACAAGATCTTATTAAAAATCATAGGCGGAAAGAGTGACTTTAATATCGAATTTGATGAACTATGCAAGCTTCTTAGACGTTTGAATTTTAAAGAAACAATAAAAGGAAGCCACCATATTTATCGTAAATCGGGTATTGATGAAAGAATAAATATTCAGCCGGAAAATGGTAAAGCAAAAGCTTATCAAATAAGACAGTTAAGGGATATTATCATTCGGTATGGATTGGGAGTGGAAGATGGAGAATAAATACGAAATTCTGATTTATTGGAGCAAAATAGACAATAGATATATTGCAGAAGTGCCGGAGTTGCCAGGTTGTATGGCGGATGGCCTGACATATGAGGAGGCCTTGAAAAACGTCAAAATCATAATCCAGGAGTGGATTGAAACAGCCATTAATGATGGAAAACCTGTTCCGGAACCAAAGGGTAAAAAACTTATATATGCTTAATTCAGGGTTGTTTATAAAGATGATTCCTATTGTGCGCTACCTCATCGCCGGGTCTGTAAGCCTTGTTCAGCACTGGAATAGTCATTTCTATTTTTAATTAAAATCTTTCAAATTTAGTTGACAAATCAACTTTAAATCTTTATCATATCGGTTGACGGATCAACCAATATGCGAGGGGCCCTTTATGGAATTTATTTCAAGGTTTATATGGCTCATCGATAAAAACACACAGGTATTCATGGCAGGGCGCTTAAAAAAATACGGAATAGGGAACGGGCAGCTCCCGATGCTCATGCTCCTTTATAATTACAAGGGGATCCTGAACCAGAAAGAGATTTCAAGGCTTTTAAATATTGACAAGGCGGCTACGGCAAGGGCGGCAGGCAAATTATTAAGAGAAGGATTTATAGAAAGAACGACTGATAAAAGCGACAGGAGGATGCAGAGGGTGGTTTTAACAGGAAAAGCCCTGAAACTGAAAACGGACCTTTTTAAAATCGTCGAGGAGTGGCAGAAGATATTATTAAGCGGTTTTGATGATAATGAAAAAGCGTCGGCTTTTAAATTATTGGAAAAGATTAAAAACAATTCCAGGGATTATAATAAATGAAGATACTGCTTATTTATGCCAATACTAACCGGTATTTATCGCCCCCGCCGATAGGGCTATCATTTATGGTTTCGCCGCTTGTAGAAAAGGGCCATGATGTAAAAATATTGGATCTGATGTTTTCAAGGGGTCCTGAGAGGGAAATTGAAAAAACTTTATCGGATTTTATGCCCGATATAGCGGGGTTTTCAATCCGCAATCTTGACAGCCAGTCGATGCTGAAATTAAAAAACAGCCTGCCCGAAACAAGGAAATACGTAAGGATGGTAAAAAACAGGGGCATAATCACCGTCCTGGGCGGCACAGCTTTTACAACTTTCCCTGGGGAGATGCTAAACTTTATGGACGCCGATTACGGCATCGCCGGGCAGGGTGAAAAGAGTTTTCTGCAGCTTGTAGAATCGATAAAAAATAAATCAGGCGGTGAAAATATTCCGGGGCTGGTAAGACGGGATAAGGATAAAATATTATCGAATCCGCCTGTAATGGACGGTTACCGGGGTATAAGTCCGGACTGGAGCAGAATAGATATCGGCAGGTATAAAAGAAAATCATTTTTAACTCCTGCGGCAGGGGTTATTATAAAAACCGGATGCCCTTATAAATGTATTTTCTGCAATACAAGAGACACGATGGGAAAAGAATTTGCAATGAGAGATTTTGGTGAAATTATCGAAGATATAAAAAACTTAAAAAGAACATTTCAAGTCAATTCCTTTTTCATGAACGCTATCTGTTTCAATTCTCCGATGGATTATGCAAAAGGGTTGCTGGAAAGGATAATTAAAGAGCATATCGGAATAAGGTTTATGACCCGTCTCTACCCGATAAGGGATTCATACGACGACGAATTCATGAGCCTTTATAAAAAGGCGGGCGGCTATTTCACAATGGTCGATTTCGGCTCATTTTCCGGAAAGATGCTTGAAATTTATAAAAAACCATTCAATATAGGCGATATACTGCGTTTCGTTTCATCCTGCGCCAGGCACAGGCTTAAATTCGGAGCCGAGCTTCTTTTCGGCGGACCGGGGGAAACGGAGCAAACCATTAAAGAATCGATGAGCCTCCTGCCGGAAATCGATTATTCTCTGATCGAGTATTCGCTAGGGATAAGGATCGAACCCCGTACGGAACTTGCCGGTATCGCTCTGAAAGAAGGGATTATCCGGTCCGAAGGCGATCTGCTTTTCTCGAAGTTTTATCTTTCTGAAAGCGTAAATATCGAATGGGCTAAAAATTATATCTCGAAATCTGTAAAAAAATACTCATACAGGAAGAGGAAGATGCTTCCGATATTGATAAAAAATATTATGGATTCGATATGATGGAAATAAAATTAGAAGGCGTCAGGAAAACGCTTCTGATACCCCTGTGGAGCCGCGCAAAGCTCCTTGATGACCCTAAGGCGCGGGAGATCATCGCTGATATCGGGTATGATTTTGATAAAACGGAAAAAAATATCCCGCATTACGTTAAGCTGATGCTCTCTGTCAGGGCGAAAGAGATCGACGATATAATTAAAAATTTTATAACAAGGCGCCCGGGGGCGACGATAGTCAACCTGGGCGCAGGCCTCGATACGGCCTTTTACAGGGTCGATAACGGGTCTATAAAATGGATCGATATCGACTTGCCCGATGTCATTGAACTGAGGAAGCGCCTCCTGCCGGAAACAGACCGCTCAGGCTATATAGCCGGGTCGATTTTTGACAGGGAATGGATAAAGGGGATTCCTGAAAAAAGCAATGGCGTTTTATTCATCTCATGCGGGGTGTTACCGTATTTCGAAGAGATTCTTGTAAAAGGCCTGCTAAAAAGCATCCTGGAAAATTTTTCCGGAAGCGAGATGGCGTTTGACACCCAGTCTAAACTCGGCAATTTCATCGCCAACACAGGCGCCATGTTACGGGGCATGAGATCCGCGGCCCTTCTCTGGGGGATTAAAGACGCCTCAAAAATAGAAAAATGGAACAGCGGAATAAAACTGCTGAAGCAGTATCCGCTGTTTTCCAGGACAGAAAGGGATCAAGAGGTCCGGAACAGGGGCGTCAGCAGGATAATGGATTTCAGCGATAAATTTAAACTGGCAAATATTGTCCGCCTTAAAATGGGGGCGGAATGAGCGCCATCGCGGCTGCATCATGATGGGTTTTCTTGACAATAAGCCCCGGCAGCAAAATAATATTAAAGTCGAAATTGACCGGGCCTGCCCATCGAGGACTTGATCAGTGGAAGCGCGATAAATTATTAAAGTTAAGGAGGATCGGCTAAAAATGGATAAAAGGGACATAGATAAAATAGAGGGGATTATAAAAGACCGCGATTATTCTCAAAATTACTTTGTCGATAACCATTCGAAAGTATACGAATCTTTTCTCGAAATGGCAAAACATACCTTCACTTCTAACAAGCTTGAAAGGAAGGTGAAGGAGCTCATTGCGGTCGGCATAGCCATAGTGGCCGCTAACGAACCGATGATCGAGCGGCATATCCACCATGCCCTGGAGCATGGCGCCAGGTATGACGAGGTCCTCGAGGCCGTGGAAGTCGGGATCGAAACCGGGGGAGCCCAGGCTGCCGTCGCCGCGAGATTCGCGATCAAAGTCATCGAATATTACCAGGTGAAGATATAACCGGCCTGCGGTCCGCCCGTGTCGTATGCTCGATATCGGGCAGGAAAACCGCCAGTATCCCTATCAATGGCAGGAAAGCGCATAGCTGGTAGACGAAGTTTACGCTTGTCCTGTCTGCCACAACACCGAGTAGGGCAGAGCCTATGCCGGCTATTCCGAAAGCCAGTCCGAAGAAAAGGCCGGATATAAGACCGACCTTTCCGGGTATGAGTTCATGCGCAAATACGAGTATAGCCGAGAAGGCCGATGATAGTATCAGTCCTATGAAGACGCTTAAAACAGCCGTTCCCGCGAGGCCCGCATAGGGCAGCAGCAGCGTGAACGGGGCTACGCCCAGTATCGAGATCCATATAACATACTTGCGCCCTATCCTGTCACCGACCGGCCCTCCGAGCAGTGTCCCGGCGGCGACTGCGGCCTGGAATATGAAAAGATGAACCTGCGCGTTCTGAATCGATATGCCGAATTTGCCCATCAGGTAAAACATGTAAAAATTATTGATGCTCGACAGGTAAAAATACTTTGAAAATATAAGAAAGGCGAGTATCGTCATCGCGAAAACAATCGTCTTTGCCGGAGCCGCAGGGTTTAAAGCATTGCGGCCGGGAGAGCTTTTTTCGCCGGTCTCCTTGAGCATCGAAGAATACCAGCGCCCGACCTGTATGAGTATTATGATGCCCGCCAGGGCGAGAACGGCAAACCATACTATGCGGGTCCTCTGGTTATTCGCTATGACCAGGACCGCGAGCAGGGGAGCGACGGACGCTCCCGTGTTACCTCCGACCTGGAAAAAGGACTGGGCGAATCCCTTGCGTCCCCCGGAAGCAAGCTGTGCTATCCGGGAAGCCTCCGGGTGGAAGATCGACGACCCGGCGCCGACCATGGCTACGGAAAGAAGCAGAAGGCCGAAACTCGGCGCGTATGAAAGCATTACCAGGCCTGCCAGCGTGAAGCACATTCCTCCGGCGAGTATGTAGGGCATCGGCCTCCTGTCGGAATACGCGCCGACTAAAGGCTGCAGGATTGAAGCCGTCAGCTGGTAAACAAGGGTTATCAGCCCTATCTGTACATAGCTCAGCGCGAATGTTATCTTTAAAACAGGATAGATCGAGAGGATCAGTGACTGCATCGAGTCGTTTAAAAAATGGCAGACGCTTACCGCGAATAATATGCCCAGCACTGTCTTTTCAGCGGTCTTCCTGTTCATGTCAAAAACTCCTGTTTTGATCTTTCGGGATATTTAAATTATACTACTGCAAAATCAAATCACGGAGCGATCATGCCGGCTGCAAAATTGAGGAAACTCACATCGGAATTCCTATCGAAACTCAGGGAAAAGGATTTCATCCTTTACCTTGTCAAGTGCCTGCTCGGGTCGTCGCTCTGCTACCTGCTCTATGTCCTTTTTCCCGGATTCCAGTTTTCATGGAGCATCATTTCCATTCTGCTTGTCCTCGCCCCCGATCATAACGATTCCATAAAACTTGCAGTCGACCGCATCAGGGCCAATATAATCGGGGCCTTCATAGGGCTTGCCGCGTTTTTCCTGCCCATTCCGGGGATCTTCACGCTCTGGATCGCCATATTAGCGACTATATTTTTCTGCACCTTCATCAAGTTAGGCAACGCTACGCGGACCGCCCTGGCGGCTCTCATTATCGTCCTGCTCCAGGAAAATGAAAAAAATGACTGGAGGTTAGGTTTAGAGAGAATGGGGGCGGTGGCGACCGGAAGCCTTTTCGCCCTGGTGCTGACGATCGCTTTCAGAAAACTCCAGACAAAGACCCCCGGTAAAGGAAAAGGCCGCCATGGAGGGGGGAAAGCTATCCCCGGCGGCGAATAAATTATTTCGCCATAGCCCGCTTTTTCATTTCAGGCGGCATCTTCTCGAGCGCATACCTGAGAGCCGTCCTGGGCATTACAGCCTTATTCTTCATTACATAATCGAAAACTTCCCTTTGAAAGGGTTTGCTCGCAGCTTTAAGCATCCATCCGTATCCCTTCTGAACCATTTCGTCGCTGTCCGTCAATAAAATATCCGCGATTTCCAAAACATCGCTGAAAAACAATCCTTTCCTCGCGGGAATTATCAGGGATACCGCTGATGCGCGGCGCATCCACCTATTGGGCGATACTGCCCATAGTTTCAAGTCTGTCAAACCCGAGGGATACATTTCGACAAACGAGCCCACGGTATGATTGCAAAGGGTGTCGCATGAAGCCCAGTTGCCGACATAATTATCTATCCACTTTCTAAAGACCTTAATGTCATCCTCCAGGAATTCCATCCGCATATAATAAGACCAATGGCATGCTACGAAGGATTCCTCGATGAAACCGGATCTTAAAAGCTCTTCGCATAAGGAGAATATGGAGGATTTTGACCATTCCGGTCGGCCTTTACTCTCCTTGAAAACGGCTTTTGAAATTTTTTCGACGTCCGAAGACGATACGCCCCAGGATTTTATTTCCTCTTTGAAGAAGCGGAGGCCTGCAACTCTCGTCTTTTCATCGCTGTGCGCCTTCAATTCGCCGCGGACCAGGACTATAATGTCGTTCATCCATTATTATAACCGGAAAACCTTTCTTGTATCAAATTCCTGAAACGTCGGCTTTCATCGTACTGGGGCATATGCGCCGAGTTTTCAAAAATATCGATAGTCTTGACAGGCGCCTCGAGGCTGTTGTAAAATTTCATGGCGATATCGGGCGGTGCGATGCCGTCGTTTCTGCCCTGGATAAAATGGACGGGAACACCGATCCTTTTTACGGCGTCGAAAAGATTAAGGGTCTCGAGCCCGGGCACGAGGGCATCCTGGCAGAATTCCATCCCTCTGACAGTACGGATCAATCCGCCGATGCCGTAGGCCCTGTTGAACAGGACGCTTCCTATGGTTCCGAAAAGCATCTTTTTATAGTTTGAGCCTGTTTTGATTCCCCCGAGGTCCGTCAGCAGGCGGGCCCTCATCCGGAATGTTTTCGAATCGGAAACAGGCGTTTTTTCAAGTTCTGCGGCCGCTTTGATCAATTTCCTGTTTTTCGATGCCATGGCCCTGTTTTTTATGAAATTAATGGCAAAAATGTTAGCCTGTGCAATATCGATATCGATGCCCGCTAAGAATAGAGAGCTGAATATGCCCGGATTGGCTGAAGCCGCCATAACGGCAAGGGAAGCGCCGATCGAGTAGCCGATAAGCGCGGCTTTCTCTTTTTTATAGGTCCCGATCAGCCGGCCTGTAATGGAAATAACATCCCTGGTCAGCTGCGGAAAATTCATGGCTGAGGCATCCATGTCTTTGACGTACGACTTTCCGCACCCGCGCTGGTCCCAGTACGCGACAAGGAAATCATCCTCGAGCCTGAGCAGCCTCCCCATCGCGCCGTATTCGGAGATTCCGGGGAAGCCCGGGCCGGCCTGCACATGGATAATGAGCGGTGCAGAGAGGCTTCTCCCGCGGACTAGAACCCATTGATCCGAATCGTTTATTTTTACTTTTTCAAGTTTTTCAAAACATTTCTTCATATGTTTACCCTATTATTTCATTTAAAGACACATCCGGGTGGCGGTACCTTTTCCTTCCGGCTGTCGTGTCCCCGTATTGAATGGCCTGTTCAGGGCATTGCTGGATGCATGCCATGCACAGCTGGCAGTTATGCTCCCATGCGGGCGAACCCCCGGACATGACGATATTTTCAACAGGGCATATCCTTGCGCAGACGCTGCATGATACGCAGTTTTCACTTGCATGGAAATTTTCATCCCATCCGCTGTAGTTATTTTTCGATGTGTAGGAATTGAATTTATCCGAGAGCATTTTTTCAAAAAATGACAGGCGATGGATCCTGTCCTTCCCGGCTATGATATCCGCCGCTATTCCGGGGATGATTTTTTCAGCCCTTTTATAAAGGGATCTTTTCATCCCTTCAGTCCTGTTGGCGAGCCGGTAATACCACTGTGTTATATAGTTGCCCGGCATTGAAATCTTGTATGAGTAATTAAGCCGTCGGCCTTTTACCTCGAGCACCCTGCCGATACTTTCGAAGGAATATCCTGCCAACGATCCGGATGTCGCCAAGGCGAAAATATATTCCGATTTTTCAAAACCGGCTTTATTAATGAACTCCATGACAAGCGGCGGAACATTGGCGAAATATACCGGAAAAAAGATACCGGTTCTCGGGCCGGCCGCTTTGATTAAATCTTTCTTCAATTCCTCCTTTATCGGAAGGATGGAGCAGTTCCCTATCTCCCCGGCGATTTTTTTCGCGACCGCGAGGGAGTTGCCCGTTCCCGTGAAATAGTAAATAAAAGTTTCCATTTATTCCTCCTCAGGCCATAATTAATGACACGTCATCAATGATGTATCATCTATTATACTAAAAATAAACCATGCTGTCAAGAGCATGGTTTATAAATTCCAAAAAATTTATTCAAACGGTCATTTTCGAAACGTATTCCTTCCATCGCATCGTGTTTTCCTTAAGAAGTTTGGGAATATCGAGGCCGTAAGGGCATCTTCCTGCGCAGGTCCTGCATTCAGTGCATTTATCCGCCTGCAATACCTGGTCGTTTACCATCGAGAAGGCCCTCTCGAACGACATCCTTTTCATAAAAGAGCTGACGACAAGGATGTTGCTGATCTTTATATCCTGGGGGCATGGCTGGCAGTAATCGCACCTGTGGCACCAGGTTTCGCCGGTCTCTAACCGTATCCTCTCGATTTCTTCAAGCTCCTGAGCCGTCAGCGGGGACAGGTTTTCCGCGATATGCACTATCTCTTTCATCTCGCCGTGTTTTTCTATCCCGGGGTCGGGGACAAGCGCCTCATCCTGCATTATAAATTTGAAACAAAGGTTTGCCTTGTCGAGAAGCCCGCCGCCTAAGGGTTTCATCGCTATTATGCCGGTATTCATCTTTTTTGCCAGGGGGATCACCTCTTCCTCGGCCTGCCTGTCTATAAAATTATAGGGGACCTGGACCGAATAGAAATTACCTGTCATGAGCATTTTCACGGCAATGCTCATGGTGTGGGAGCTGAAACCAGGGAACCTCACCTTGCCCTGTTTTACGGCAAGCATCAATCCTTCGAAAGCCCCGTTTTCAGACATGACGGCGTCATACTTCTCAAAACTGGAAACGCCATGAAGCTGGAAGATATCTATATAATCGGTTTTGAGCCTTTTCAGGGAATTGTCGATATGCTCGAGCAGCGTCTTTTTATCGCCGGCCATGGACTTTGTCGCTATCACGAGGGAAGAGCGCGGGGTGTCCCTGATAGCAAGGCCGATCTTTTCCTCGCTGTCAGCGTATCCTGCCGCCGTATCGATAAAATTGATCCCGAGATCGAGGGATTCCTTTACGACATCGATCGCCTCAGGCACCGTGAGGCGCATGATCGGGATTCCCCCGAAAGCGATCCGGCTCACCTCGAGTCCGGATTTTCCGAAAATTATCCTTTTCATTGCGGCGTATCGCTGTTAGTTTCTGCAGAGACGGATGCGTTATACGGGCTTCCGTTGCCGTCGAACATATCGAAAGTCTGGTTATTGAGCTTCAGGATTATCTCGAGGGGTGAACCGTTGCCGGCGTTCGAGAACAGGACATCCTGCACTCCGGAAGCCAGGTACACGGGGGCGAAAGACGGGGGATTCGCCGCATCGTACAGGAAAGCGTCCTGGGTGTCAGCGACGACTTTCACTATGCGCGTATTGTCGGGGCTGGTGTAATTTTTAGTGCCGGCGTTATCCGGCAGAGCGACCGCCACGTTGTCTTCAGCCGAATTGACCGGAACATAAGTCGCGTCGTTATAGCAGTAGAGATCCCCTATATGGTTCGGGTCCTGCCACCACCAGAAGCCGTCGTTCCAGAAACACCAGCGGTCGAAATCCGCGTCGTACCACCACCAGCGGTTGTTGAAATTGCGGGTCCAGAAATATTTCCCGCCAGTATACCAGCCGTACCAGTGGTAGCCTGAATTATCTATATAGTGGCAATAGCTGAAATTGTTCTCGTTATGCCAGTAGTAAAAGTCGGGGCGCGTCTCGGACTGGTTGAATCCGGCGACCCTGTTCTGCCAGTCCTGCGAGCTTACGAGGGCCATCTGGGCCCTTATTGTCTTATTGTTAAAATGCCTGGGTGAATATGCCCCAGCGTTCAGGGGTCGGTTATCGAAACCGGTTTTAGGGTATGCGATTGAGGAATGATCCCTGTCCGTATGGATAACTTCTTCCCTGTTGACTATATATCCTGGTGCAGATTTGACGCCGAGGTTCTGCAGCTTCTTTCTGACGTAGTTGGGTTCATAAGGGTGATGGTGTACCGCGACCGCGACTTTCGCGTTGTTGCCCATGTTCTGGGGCTGGACCCTTTTGACCTGCACCGGGTTTGTCTGAAGCTTTCCGTAAACGGGCGCCTGTTTAACCTGCTGCTGTTTCTGCTGTTCAGGGTGCTGCACCGGGAAATTCTGGTTATGTCCGCCGCTGGAGCCCTTGTTTATATTGATTATTACAGGCCCTTTCGCAGGCTGCTGCTTTGCGGGCTGCTGTTTTGCCGCCTGTTTTTGGGGGGCGGGGGCCGGCTTGTTCTCTTTCTGACCTGCCGCCATAATGAATGAAGAAAGCAAAAGGGAGGCGGCTACGATAATAACGCGTACCGATGACTTTTTCATGGTTTTCACCTCATTTTTATTTTTTTATAAAGTAAACTGCCCCATTCTGCCCGTCAGTCCATGCAGGACCGCCGTCCGGAGGACATTGGCCTTCCGGGCATTACGTTTTAGTATAAGCTGGTTGGCGATGCGGACAAGATCGATTGCAAGGACGACCGCGAGGGACACGAATTTTTTAAAGCCGCTGTAGTTCTTCATAATAAAATATATCTGGTTTCTTGTAAAGTAGTATTTAACATTTATTTTTGAATCGTTCTCCGTTGTAAGGGAAACTTTGTGGTAGATCTTCGATACCGGTATGTAATAGAAGCTGAAACCCTCATCCCTGAGCCTGACAGCCCAGTCCGTTTCATCGTAATAAAGAAAGTATTTATCGTCCATCAGCCCTGCCCGGTTTATAGCTTCGGCGGTAAGGGCTATGAGGCATCCTGTAATATAGCCGAGCCTGACCGGTCCGGCGGGCAGGTTCGAGGGGGAGAAGTCCATCCCGTAGTGTGCGGAGCCTGCGGTAAGCCAGTGGAGTTTTCCTCCGCCGGCGGCCCATATCTTCTCCGGGCGGCTGTAATAACAGATGGTGCCGCCCGCGGCGCCCGCGGAACCGGTTTTATCATCATGACCCAGAAAATCGGCTAACGGCGTCAGGAAGCCCGGTTCGACGACGGTATCGTTATTCAGAAGGGTTATGATCTCCGCTTTCATATCGAGCGCTATCCTGATTGCGACATTGTTGCCGCCGGGGAACCCAAGGTTAGACCCGCCCTCTACGAGATACAGGATCGGGTTTTTACCGCTCTGCCTTAAAACTTTCCCGGAATTGTCGAGGACGGCGTAGGGCAGGGGTTTTTTCAGGAAGGGGAAAACGAGGCGTTCTAAGGCGCCGCCCGTTCTTTCAGGCGTCTCCTTCCCTTCGGCCCAGGCCCGGATATGGTCCGGGGCTCCGTCGGTGGAGCCGTTGTCATAAACTATCACGAAATAATCGGGGTAATCGTTCCTGAGGAGGCTTTCAAGGCACTCCACCGTGTCATGCCAGAAGTTGTAGCTGATTACAATGACGGCTGTTTTTTTATGCATTTCAGAACCTTATCCTTTTAGTAATTTCAACGGATAGCTTCCAGGCGATCCTGCTCCATAAAAATTTCTCTCCGGCGTTTTTAATTATTCCGTCGTAATGGGAGGAAATGTCCGTTTTACCGGAGATGATATCCTCGAGGGCTTTTTTGAACATGGAAACGTTTTCCCTGTCTATCACAAGGCCGTAGCGGCCGCCGGTCACCAGGTCGTAAGCGCAGCCGACAGGTGTCGTTATTACGAATTCACCGAAATAAGCGGCTTCGGCGAGAACAAGCCCGAAGCTTTCCCACTTCGATGTCAGGCAGAAAACTTTCGAACGGTCGAACCATGAGTAGAAATCCTGCCTGTCCTTGAGGTAACCCGTCAGGAGTATCTTCGATTTCAGGTCCGGCCTTCTCTTTATCAGGGCCCCGGCTTTAGCGGAAAAATCGCCTTCGAGGGGTCCTGCAAACACGACTTTCCAGTCTTTCAAATCGATATCCTCGATCAGACCGAGCAGCAGATCGCTATTTTTCTGTTCGGAGCCTATCCTTCCGGCCGTTAAAATGATGTTCTCTTTTTCCTTGAAGCTTTTTATTTTTTTGAAATTGTTTTTTAAAAAGAAATCGTCGACCCCGCCGGGGAGGTACATTACTTTATCCCTTAAATCGGGGATTTTCTCTTTTATAAGCACGACGCCTTCCATTGTCTGCTGGGAAAACAGGTCCGCTTTCCCGAGGAACGCCTTCTCCATGGGGCTCCAGTCCCGACCCGTAAAAGTCCCGCTTTTTTTAATGTTTACAAGGTCGTCGTCAAGGTCTATGTATAAAAAACCGTTTTTATTCAGGAATTTATAAAACAGCCCGTCGATGACTGTTTTATGCTGGAAATGATAAACATTGAGGATATCGATTTTTTTTGAGTTCCGGAGCAGGTACCAGAATATGGACAGCTGCCTGAGCTTTTTTATTATGGGGACTCTTGAAAATATGCCCATCCAGTTTTTCATGCGGATCAGTTTCATACCGTCAATGTTGTCCGGGAGACCCTTATTGTCTTTATTCTTGAAGCAGACGATAGTCATATTCCACAGGTCAAGCCGGTTTATATGGGGGGTGATCTGCTTGACGAGGTGGAACGGCAAAAGGGGAAACTGGTCGTAGAGAAGTGTAAAGTTCTTTTTCATTTATTTATCGCTTAACAAAAAATTTGAACGGCTAAACGGCATCAGGGCAGCATTATTATATTATAAAGAACAAAATTATTCAAAGAAGGCCCGCAGATAACTAATTTTTCCGGCCCTTGAGAAATCCTGCCGCGGTACGGAGGAATATCCCCGCGAAAAGGTCCTTTGTGGCAATCATGAATATTCCGTAAAACAGGGCGGAAGCGAAAGCGCTTGTCCCGAGGATTATCCAGGGGTTGTGGAAAAGCGTTTTCGAAACCATTATGATAAGGCCGATAACAGCGCTTCCCGCTAAATATTTGAGCGTCTGCATGTTAAAAAATCTGAAACGTATGTATTTTCTGCCGAGGAACCACTGGGTGAGGAGCACCGCGCTCTCGGAAACCGCTATAGCTATCGCGCTTCCGTTCTGTTTAAATTTAGGAATGAGCAGTATATTGATGGTGAAATTAACAGCGGCGCCGGTTATATTAGCGAAGAGTATCGCCTTCTCGTCGTTGTTGGGGATAAGGACCTGGGCGCCTAAGAACGTGTCGAGGCATGTTATGAGCACGATCGGGGATATCAGGATCAGCGACAGGGACGCTTCCCCGTATGCCGGGCCGCCCATCGCGTAAACGATCTCGGGGGCAAGCCCTATAAAGAGCGCCAGGGCCGGCAGGGCCAGGAAATATATGAACTGCAGCGATCTTTCAGCCATCCGGGCATAATCGTCATGCTGTTTATTTTTCAGGTAAAACGCGAGCCTGGGAACGAGAACCGTACCCAGGGATATGACAATAGTGATGGCAAGCTGGGTAAGCTTTCTATCCGTCTGGTAAAAACCGACCGATTTATTGTTGCTCAAAAATCCGAGAAGGGTTGTATCGAGCATGTTGTATACGTTGCCTATAGCTGAGGCTAAGAAGAGGATGAAAAGGGGCTTTAAATGAGGCTTGAGGTCGATATTGCCCTTTTTAAGCGAGAGGTGTTTCCTGCTTTTCAGCATGTTCCATATATTGGCGCCGCCCAGGGCGATAACAGTAATACCGGCGTACAGGATATAATCCCCGGCCCTGCGTATGACGGTGAAAACGAGCACCAGGGATACGATCTTGAATACAAGGCTTCTTATGCAGATAAATCCGTAGTCCTCCCGACCCTGGTAGTACCAGTCGATCGAAAAAATATTGAGGAAGAGCGTGAACCCGACGACCATGAACAGGACAAGATCCGAATGTATTTTCGGGACGGCGGCGGTGAGGATTATCAATAATACTAATGATAAAAGGGACGTTATGCTCCCGATGAGGAAAAGGCTCGAAAATACTTTCGAAAGGCTCTTTTCCTGGTCCCGGCTTTTGGCTATCTCTTTTATCCCGTAAGCCGGAAGGCCGAAACCGGCAAGGATTGCGAGGTATCCTACAATGCTTGCGGCCCAGGCGAATTTTCCGTAATTCTCGGGCCCTAATACCCGCAGAACATAGGGGAAAGTCACAAGGGGAAAGAGGATGTTAAGTACAGTTAGCGCGGTATTATAGAAGTAATTCTTTTTGATCGAGGGGGATATGCTTGCAGATACGGTCTGGTCGTTCATATTACAGCCTGTTTATTGATCAATGATTTTAAGACCCGTCGGTGAAAATATCAAAATTATCGGCCTTACAATTCAGCCTCCTCCGCGATGACTAGACCCTATTGATCACATCATTGAGCAGCGCCAAAGCTTTTTCATCCCCGCAGATCAGGAGCTCCTTCTTCTGCCTGGTCAGCGACTTGATATAGATCTCTCCGATCATAGCGGTCCTTATCTTTTTTATCCCGGAGACGGAAAATACCAGCGTTACCGGCTGCCTTGCCTTAGTATATTTTGACCCGGTGCGTTTTTTAGGCCCCTGGAGGTTATGCTGCTCTATCCTCCTGCCAATATCGCTTGTCATGCCGGTATAATAAGTGTTGTCGCTGCATCGCACTATGTAGAGGGAATACTCCTTGCCCATTTTACAGAGAGAGCTTATTGCCCATTTCATAGGCTCTTTTGCAGTCTTCGGGGAAGACCGTTTTCCTTCTTTCAAGCTTTTTGCCGATATCCATTCCGTAATCGATATCTGAATAATCGTCCATCTGGTAGGTATCGTAAGAGAACAGTGTTGATAGGTTTCCGAAAGACCTCTTCAGACTCGATTCGGTCATATCGGCCGAGGCTTTGAAACTGCTGTCGAACCGTTCCTTATTGGCCCCCATGCTGTAAATAAGCCCGACTTTTAATTTTCCTTTAAAAGATGACTGGTACGGGACGGTGTAGAGCATATATTGAAATATCAGGCGCTCCAGGAAAGACCTCGTTTCGCCGGTTATTGAGCCTATGTATATGGGCGAACCTATTATAAGGGCGTCTGCTTTTCCAATTTTTTCAAGGACAGGGGCTAAACCGTCCTTCACGGCGCATTTTCCGAAACTCCTGCCCCCATGCCTCTTGCATTCGAAGCAGCTGATGCAGCCCTTGTAATTGAAGTCGTAAAGATTGATCATCTCGGTTTTGCTTCCCGCTTCGGCGGCCCCCTTGAGAGCGCTTTCGAGAAGCATAGCTGTGTTCCATTTTTTCCTGGGGCTTCCGTTGACAGCGATTGTATACATTAAATTCCTCCGTTTGATTGATTAAATGATGCGCAGGAAGCAAGTGCCGGCATGCGCTTCTCCTGAACACATTTTAACCCCGGGACGGGCTTTTATCAAAATTTTGACCGGCCGGAAGCCTGCCGGTTATTTTATGGTTTTAAACATTCTTACTACATAGGGGTTATAACCCATTTTTCCCCAGAAACCCATCGCCTTGGGATTGTTTACGGCCGCAAAAAGTTCGACCTGTTCGACATCCCTGGATTTAAACCATTCCAATAATCCGGTGTTGAGGCGTTCTCCTATTCCCATTTTCTGATATTCTTCCAGGACGCTGATATTATGTATGGAACCGGTTTTGGGATTAGGATAATACCTTTCTTGAATAATGCCTAAAATGTAGCCGATGACCTTATCGTTATCGGCGGCCACTAAAATATTCGAATATTCAGGATTTAATTCGCCTTTAGCATATTTTTCAAATATGTTATCCTGATTTTTTACCTGTTCGAAAATCGGATCCAGACCTATATGGTAGCCGAACATTTTTTCCAGCAGCATTTTAATGCTGGCATAATCGGATGATTTATATGGTCTTATCACAATATTATCGTTATGCATAAAAACGTCCCATCAATATTATCCTCCATAACCCTTTAAAAGTCCGGAGATATTCTCGGAATACCCCGATGGAGATCATGTTGAAATTCTGAGGATTGGCAATTTTATCAGCATGTCAGGTGCAGGATAAAATTCGTAAACTCGTCATTCAAATGCTTTACTGCTTCCGGGGTGCTCATCAAGGAAAGCTTCACCTTTTTGCTTTCTGCGGCTTCTTTTACATCATTCATTACCGGGAGGCTTTCATTCTGGCCCGTTCCGATTATCAGGACCTTGCAGTCCCAGGGAATATTTTCATCAAGCGATACAGGGGTATGGCCGAACATTTCACAGTAATGGAGCCGAACGATATCGATTTTACTGTCATTAAATCCCCCGAACCAGGCAATAATTCCGTTTAACGAGTAGGCCGGCATCTGATAACTGATCTTCTCCATGGCTTCAGGGACGAGATCTTTTATCCATATCACGGCCCTCCTGATTTTTATCAGGGAGACCTCATGCAATCGATGCGATCCAGCGGGTTCCCCCATTCATAAAGGAATGTTTATCTTTATCATCATGATGGTCGCCCTGGTCATTGTGATGTTCACCCTGGTCATCGTGATGGTCGCCACGGTTGTCATGCCTGTCGTCCCGGTCATAACGTTCGAAGCAGGATGTTAATGTTAACATACAGAAAAGCAGCCCGAGCATAAAAAGTATTCTCATAACTAATCCCCTTAAAACTAAAGCTATTTGAAGGCTACTAATTATTCGATTATTAGTCAAACGCTTCTTTGTCCTGAAACGGCATTCAGGATATTGTCCATTTCCTCCCAGCTTCCGATAGCATAGTCTGCCTTATTTTCATTCCCGCTGAAATTCCTGTCCCTGTCGAGAAGAACGCTCTTGATGCCTATTTGCCTTGCGGTAATGAGGTTGTTGATATTGTCATCGATAAATATGCAGTTTTCAGGAATTGCTTTTGTCAGTTTCAAAAAGTGATAGAATATTTGTTCGCCGGGTTTCCTCATCCCGGTGTCTCCGCTGATAACGGCAATTTCCACAATATCGTTAATACGGTATTTCTTCCTCAAATAGGACGACCATTCCGAAATATCGTTGGATATTATTCCGAATCTGAAACCGGACAGGTGTTTGAGCGCCATTATCAAAGCTTCCGGGTCATACTTCAACCGGGAATCCAGGAACTCCCTGTCGAGGTTTTCCAGCTTGAAAAGCTTCCAGAAACCGGCGGATTTCATCATGCCCAGGCTGGCTTTATCATAGTATTCCCGGATAATTTCATCGGGTAAGGTTATATTTTTACTTCTCAGGAAAGGGATCAGGCATGTTTTTACATCGTCCTTATCAATGAACAGCACTCCCATCATATCGAATATGAGCCACTTTGTTTTCAATCTAACCTTCCTTTTCTATAACGTTTTTCCTGGAAAGTATCCCGGCGGCGTCCTTAATAGATTTTCATTATTTTTGCAGGGCGATTTCTCCGGCAGCGATACCCGGATAAAGATATCTTCCTTGTTTGTCAGTATAATTTTTGAGAAGGATAGATTCCTCCGGGCAGCAGTTGAAGCATGCAAAACAATAATAGCATTTTATATTTTTCTGCCACTCGGGCTTTTTTCCTGCCATTTTAATTTTATTTGAAAGGCAGACTTTTTCGCATAAGCCGCAGCCGTTGCATGAGGAATCGGCATAATATTTCAACTGCGAGCTGATGCCATCGGTCAGCGAGTGGAAAAGATTCCCGAAGAAAAATCGCATGGATGACCTTTTTCCTGGATATTTTTCCTTATTGGCAATTACCCTCTGAATAACGTCAAGATCTTTTTGAACGGACGATTCCATCTTGGAAATATTTTCTTTTGTGAAAAGCTTGATCCAGTTTTTATCACCTGCCGAAGGTTTTATTCCTGTCGGGGTGTTTGTCACCATCGTAATGTCAAAAAATGAATCCAGGCTTTTCCCTTTTTTCCCGAGGATTTTTTCAACGAAAGTATCGGCGAAACTGAATGATCCTCCGCGCGTAGCTATTGAAAAAAAATATCCGGATAAATTCAAATCCAGCTTCTTCAGGAATTTTCTGACAGGAGCTGGAACCATTGTCAGATAAAGGGGAAATACAAATCCCACCGTCCCGGAATGAGTTTGTATTATATCTTTTCCCAGGAGGCTTACAATCGGAATAAGTTTTACTTCAGGCAGTCTGACCTGCAGTTCTTTAGCTATATGCAGGGAATTTCCCGTTCCTGAAAAATAGTAGATTTCTATACTCATGACAATGCCGCCTCAGAATTATTTTTAAGGGTGGTTCCCTTAGGGCCCTGAAGGTCCCTAAGGACCTAAGGGCTAAAAACTAGAATTTTAGGAAACAATCATAATAATGAATCTAATAATTCCGCCCAATGCCCTGGTGCCTGGCCTGGCGCCAGTCCCCAGGACAGGTGGGCCCTGGTGCCTAACTGGCCCCAGGACAAGCACTACCAAGCTGATCCCAAAGGCTTTAGTCCCCGTAGGGGGGGCAGTTATTAAAAGTGCCCTTAATAGATAAACGGCAAAAGAGCCCTGGTCTTTTTCATATAAACCGAATATCCGGATCCGAATTTTTCTAAAAGAGCTTTTTCTTCCACATGAATCCTGTAAAGTAAAGCAGCCAGGACCGGAATTATCATAAGGCATATGCAGATCCAGTTATTCATCGCTATGCCGAATCCTGCCGATATCAGCAATTGTCCCAGGTAGGAAGGGTGCCTTAAATAATGATAGATGCCGGAAATCATCATCTTATGATCATCGAAAATCATGACTGAAAATGTAAATTGTTTCTTTAAAGTAAATATGGCCGCAGCCCTGATGATTATTCCGGTTATCATGAACAGGGCGCCCGCTGCTAAAGCATAGGCCTGATTACCGAATAAAGAGCCTGAGGTTTTCCTGAAATAAATTTGAAAAGAAATGTAGAATCCCAGAAATAAGGCTAAAAAAATCAATAAATAACTTCCATAATCCTTGTTGTCGTTTTTATTTAAACCAATCCTGCTCCTGATGCCGATCACAGTTTCCAGTATCCCGTAGATTATAGCCGCCCACATTATTATATACTTTATTGTCATAAAGACTCTCCTTTATCCATGAAATTATTCTATCATGGATTTATCGAAATTTCTAAAAAAATTTTTCGATAAATACATGTTATATTTATCATAGCGGAAGGATAGTTCTCCGATATTATCGCTATCGTCGAAGAGCCTTTTCAACAGATTGCAGCCTTTGAATTCGGGGCAGGAGAAGCGGTAAACGCAATTCGGGACCAGCATTTCTCCCAGTATTTTATAAAAACCGCCCATCCCGGTCAGTTCCTTTTTAATTTCAATCATAAAATCCAGGGTTGTTTTATCGACCTTCCCTTCGCAGAGCCTTTTCCTGGCCATATCTATCAGGCCCTGGATATTTATATCGAAAATATGGGTGCACAGGTCTTCCGCGCTCCTTTTTTTCCCCGTCCTGTCGGGCCTGTTTGTCGAAACAAAAGGAATGGAATGGACATGCCTGGCAAAATGCACCGAATTAGGGTACGGTATATTATTCATCTTTATCCTTAATACAACGGTCCGTATGGGGCTGTGTTCCGATATTATATATTTCCTGAACAGATCTTCAGTCATCTCCTTTCCCTCGTCCCATTTTTTATTGATGGTGTTCATTGCCGCTTCCTGCAAATCCACCTGCCAGTTTTCGTTCAGGATCCTGATTTCAACCTTGCTCATTTCAATTCCTTGTTATTATTTCTTCTTTTTTGGCTTGGGCCCGGGAAGCTCCATTGCTGTAATGCTTATCAAATTGCTGAGCCATTCCCCGTCTTCCAGCTTATCTTCGATAAGGAAGCATAATTTCGCGCCGGGGTAAGGGGAAGCCTCGACAGCATTTCCAATGAACGCTTTTCCTCCGGCAGTCTGTTTCACATATAACCGGTTATCGCATACAAGGGCCGCCACTTTCCCCCTGCAATAAAGTACATACTCGCCGAACATCTTTTTGTAACTGACATTTTCGATCTGGTCGGCTATGAAATCGACAAAGCTTTTATCGGACGACATCTTAATCTCCAATTATTCAAAAAATTCTCCCGGATAAATAACTTTTCCGTTAAAAACATCTAAATCAATATTATCGAGAAATTTTATCATATAATTTTCATCCGGTACATTGAATGGCGCTTTTATATTATATTTGACCGCCGGCTCATATCCGAACCTCGGGTAATAATCTTTATGACCCAATACAATTATCGATTTATAACCCATCTGCCGGGTGATCCTATGGCCCTCTAAAATAAGGCTGCTTCCTATTCCTTTTTTTTGATACTGGGGCAGTACGGAAACAGGCGCTAAAGCAAGCGATTCGAATATTTTATCCCCGTTGCCTATGATCAGCTTAGTAAATAATATATGTCCGGTTATAATTCCATCATCGGCAACAAGTGAAAGTTCCGGTATAAACGCATCGCTTTTTCTTAACCTTGAGACCAGTAAATGTTCTTTATGGTCGCTGTGTTTTTCATTTTCAAAGGCAAGACGGATCAATGTTTCGACGGCATTATAATCGTTTTCATTTTCTTTTCTGATTTTCATTTTAAATCATCTCACCTTGTTAAATTACAGCGCGTTTTCGATCTCATTTTTCAGGTCGTCGACATTTTCAATTCCTGCCGAAATACGGATAAAATCGTCGGATATTCCGGCGGCTTTTCTATCGTCCGGGGACATGCCCCTGTGCGTCGTGCTTGCCGGATGAATGATCAAAGTCTTGGTGTCGCCTATATTGGTGGAATGCGATAAAAGTTTAATCCCGTCGATCACTTTCCTGCAGGCATCGTACCCGCCCTTCAGGCCGAAACCGATCATGGCCCCGAATCCGTTTTTCAGGTATTTTTTTGCATTCAGATGGGAAGAGTGGCTTTCAAGGCCGGGATAGCAAACCCATGCTACGGATTTATGAGTTTCCAGATACCGGGCTAAATGAAAAGCATTGGAGCAATGCCTTTCCATCCTGACATGGAGGGATTCCAGGCCATGTATTAAAAGAAAGGCATGAAAAGGGGCCATGCAGCCGCCTAAATTCATCAATACTTTTCCCCTTAGCCTTGTAAGAAAAGCCATCCGGCCGTATTTTTCAGCATACGGCTGCCCGTCCGGGGCCGCATCGAACAATAAGGGATACCTTTCCCGGTCCCATTGAAATTTTCCGGAATCCACGACTATTCCTCCGATTATGCTTCCATGACCTTCCATGTATTTAGTGCATGAGTGGATCACAAAATCCGCCCCTATATCCAGCGGCCTGCATAAATATGGAGTGGCTATAGTATTATCAATGACAAGAGGAATATTGTTTGCTTTTGTGATTTGTGATATTTTTTCGAAATCGGGAACGGACAATACCGGATTGGCTAAATTTTCAATGAAGGCCATTTTTGTTTTCGGACCGATATTTTTTAACAGCTCTCCGGGCTTTTCCGGATCGAAAAATTTCACTGAAATCCCTAAATTATTCAAAGTATCCTTCATCAGGCCGATCGAGGAGCCATAAAGACAATCTGCGGCAATGATTTCATCGCCGGCTTTGAGCATATTGAATATCAACCCGGATAAAGCGGCCATCCCCGAACTGAATGCGACGGCGCCGATCCCGCCTTCAAGAAGGGCGATCCTTTTCTCCGCCTCGTCCGTTGTGGGATTGTTCAATCTCGAATATATAAACCCAGGCTCGTTGAATGAGAACAGTCCGGCGGCATGATCGGAACTGTCATAGCAGAAAGCTGATGTCTGGTAAATCGGAACCATCCTTGAACGGTTGTGTTCGAACGGGTCGTAATCCCCATGAACCATTATCGTTTCGGGCGCGTAATTGTTTTTCATTTATCCCCCTTGAATCAACAGCCATTCTCCGCATCATGCACAAAACCGGCGGCAAGAAATCACTCCATATTTTCATGGAATATTTTATACTCCTTTTAAACATTAATCCAGAACCTGCCTGCGTCCGGCGCTTTGAGTATTTTCATTCAGGTCATATCCCGCGCGGTTCAAAGGGAAATATCTGAAAAGAGGCCTTCCGATTATATTGTCTTCAGGGATGAATCCGAAATATCTGCAATCGAGGCTGTCGTCCCTGTTATCCCCCATTCCGAAATAATAATTCTGAGCGGCCTTCCATTCGGTTATTTCAATGCCGTCTTTATAAAATCTGCCGTTATTAATAAACACGTTGGTGTCGCGGGATTCCCTCTGTATCAAAAGAAGCAGCAGCCCCTGGTAATATGAGTTCTGTTTTAAACTTATCACATCGCCCTTTTTCGGGATATAAATCTCGGGGAACTGGTTTACCAGAGGATTAAAAAAAAGCATTTTGCCGGAAACATGCTGCACGACGATAGTCTTCCCGTTATCGGACTCGTTATACAGATTGTAGTCCTGGAAGTAATTTATTTTATTGCCTTTTTCATCGTACTGTATTTCCTGGATAGAATTGATGTAATCCTGGCGGAGAACATCCCCGTTAATTGTCAGAATTTTGTTCGTCATCGAAATACGGTCTCCGGGCAATCCGATCAGCCTCTTCACAAGATTTTTCGGGTTTTCAAAATTATTATCGAGGGTAACCGTGGATAATGTGACAAGTGATAGAATCTGATCGAAAATGCCCTGATCTTTCCACTGAGGGCTTATGAAAGCGAAAATGTCATATCTGCCGGGTTTAAAAAATCCGGGAATCTTCAGATCGATTACCGGGATCCTCGGTCCAAGGCTTATTTTCTCAACCATCATTATGTCTTTTACCAGCAGGCTGGGCACCATCGATTGGGAAGGGATCTGGTAAGCTTCGATTATGAACAGCCTGATTACAAATGCTATAGCATAGGCGGATAAAATTACATAAATATTATCGATTATCTTTTCTTTAAGAGTCATGTTTTTCTTATCTTTTTTCTTTTGCACATTATTCTCCTTAGTGCCGCTTGTGGCATTAGCGGCACTTATTCATAATAACCTGATTGTTTTACATCGCCAGGCATTTCAGGAAAAGTATTAAAATCGTTTCGGCGGTAGCATACTTTAACAGCCTCATAAAAAGTGATTTCCATCGCTCGAACATCTCGATGCGCAGAACAATCTGCGCCTTGAAATCCGGCGGAACTGCAATATCAAGCCATTTTTCCCGGGTTTCTATAAAATTGATCAGTGCTTCCGAATTTCTGCTCACAGCCCCTCCTCCTGCAGCTTTTGTTTAAGCCTGTCTTTAGCCCGGAAGATTCCGACCCTTACCTGATTTTCATTCTTATTTTTAAGCGCCGCAATTTCTTTAATTTCAAGAGCCATAATATAACGGAGGACCAGAAAATGCTTGTCGTCTTCATTCAATTCATCCAGCGCTTTGAAGAATACGATTTTGTCATCCGCCGATAGCAATCCTTCATCAAGATAGATAACATTTTCCAGGATATCCCCGGAACAGGTTTCCCTGTTATCCTTCTTATGATTTATATGATTCCGGATTAAATTAAGCTCGATCGAATAAAGCCACGGGAAAAAATCCTTTTCTTCATTGAAGCTTTTTAAATACTTATATGCGCGGAAAAATACTTCCTGCGCTATATCCTTTGCATCCTCGCTGTTATGAAGATAGGAAAAAGCAAGGGCAAAAACCCTTTTTTCATAAGCTTTCAGAATTGTTTCAAAAGCTTTTATATCTCCTTTTTTGGCCCTGATTAAAGCTTGACAATCATTCATCCTGTCCAACCCTTTTCACCATAATAGGTATACCATGATTTTATCTGGATTATTACATCGGAAGAAAATATTTAATTCAAAGAACGAATGTCAAGCGCTAATGATTAAGTTCCATCTGTAATCCAAGCCGGAATTCAGGGGAATTACCGAAAAATTTCGAGAGTCTTAATGCCGTATCTGTTGAAATTCTTCTTCAAGGATATATTTGATAATTATATTATTGAATGATAACGTCAGGCGTTGTTAATGTCAAACGCTCATAATTATCACTGATAACCTCCTAAGCTAATCGATTCTTTTTTGGATGATATGTTAAAAACCATGCTAAAATAA
>CAZHNM010000025.1:0-32990 GCA_964533855.1 uncultured Brevinematales bacterium | reverse complement strand
GAATCGTTGATTGCAGCATGAAATAAGGGCGACAACTACCTTGACAAAAAGCGGTACAGGGAATAATTCTTATTAGTTACCCTTTTTTGGCACCCAAAGGCTATGAGACAATATTTCTCGGGCTGATTCCGGTTCTCATTTTTCAAAGTATTATTGTTTATAGCGAAGCTGTAAATACTATTATTACAACATGCTTCTTTTACGGTATATTTTGCGGCTGTATTATCATATTTAATGGATTCAGGGAGTTAATTCAGCAGATACCTGTTCTCATATTAATTACGATCGCCATTCGCGTATATTCAATAGTCTTTTTGAATGAGCTTAAATTACGTGTTCATACGCAGAAAATCATGAGAGAATTGGAGTTCGCATACGCAAAGGTTGAAGTGCTCACATTAACCAATGAGAGGCAAAGAATGGCCAGAGACTTACATGATACCCTTTCTCAAGGACTTGCAGGCACCATTATGCAATTAGAAGCGGTAAACGCTAATCTGGATAATAATAATGTAAATCGGGCCCGGGAAATTTCCCGAAATTCCCTGGAACATTTGAGAAAAACTCTATCGGATTCCAGGCAAATAATAGATGATTTGCGCCTTCAGACAGCCGCTGATAAGGATCTTCCTGCGGCAATAGAAAGTGAAATAGCCGAATTCAAGTCTTTGTCAAACACCCATATCACGGTGAATATCAGAGTGGAATCCCGGATTCCTTTAAATATATCCAAACATATTATATACATTGTAAGAGAGTCTTTGAATAATATCGCAAAGCATGCAAAAGCAATTAGCGCGATTGTTGAAATAATAGAAACCGGCAATCAAATAAGTATTAATATCAAGGATGACGGAATAGGTTTTAATGTCAGGCAATTAGATTATCCGGCCGGACATTATGGTATTCTGGGAATGACCGAACGTGTAAAAACAATCAATGGAAAGATTAAAATAAGCAGCAAAAGAAAATCCGGCACAAATTTAATTATTATTATACCGATAAAGGAAGAAAGATGATAAAAGTAAATAAAAAAAGAATAATGATCGTAGATGATCACATGATAATCAGAGAGGGGTTGAAACTAATTTTCGAGACAGAAGAAAACTACAAGGTTGCAGGTGAAGCGGAAAGCGGAAAGCAAGCTCTTGTTTTGATTGAACAGATAAAACCGGATTTAATACTGATGGATTTGCTTATGCCTGAAATGAGCGGCATAGAAGTAATAAAAGCCTTGAATGAAAGAAACAATCCGATACCGATAATTATTTTAACGACCTATAAAGATGATAATTTAATTCTTGAGGCACTTTCCCTTGGAGCGAAGGGATATTTGCTTAAGGACACTACCCGTGAAGAGCTTATCAGGACTATTGAGTCTGCCATTAACGGAACTGTACTTCTTCAACCTGAAATCAGCATGAGTGTCTTTAGATCAAAAAAGAAACCGGATCGATCCGCTGATTCTTCCAAGATATTAATGACAGAAAGAGAGTCGGATATTTTACAGGCTATTGCAAAAGGCTGCCCGAGTAAAGTTATAGCTTATGATCTGGGAATATCAGAAAGGACAGTTAAAGCTCATTTAACCAATATATATAGCAAGTTAAAAGTCGATTCCAGGTCTGCAGCGGTAGCTGTTGCTATTGAACAAGGAATTATTCATATTGAGAATTAATCATCCTGCCAAAATTAACCCCGGGCAGCTCTGCATCTACCGGCAGTTGAACCCCTGCGGGGCTCAAGACTGGCGGATGTTAAAACCCTAGAAGATGCAATTTTTTTTCTACTTCTTCAGCTCTCTTAAAATTGATGAATTCAGGAATATTCATTCGAAGTTCACCTAATTTTCTATCTTTAATAGAATTATAAATTTGAGATATCTCTTCCGGCGGCACAGACAAATATTTTACACCTAAAGCAACCAGAAGCATGCTGCCTAAAGGATGGGACGCCATTTCACCGCATGCTACAACCTGTTTTTTCTGATTTTCACATTTCATTATAATATTTTTAAGCAAATCTATGAACGCCGGGTGTGTAAATTTATTATATCTAACCAGTTCAGGCTGGTCCCTGTTAACCGCAAAAAAATATTGCAAAAGATCGTTTGTTCCAATATTGATGAAATCAACATCAGGAAGAAATTTTTCAATTGACATTGCTGCCGATGGTATTTCAACCATAATTCCTATCTTAATAATATTTTCCGGTATCTGCATTTCTTTAAATGTCTGGAATATTATCCTTTTTGCACCATCAAGGTCGTCTATACTGGTAATAAACGGCAATATCAACCGTAAATTTTCAGATTGACGGCATTTCAGTATGTTATCAAGCTGCTTTCTCATGATTTCAGGATGAGAAAGTAAAAAGCGGATTCCGCGGTTCCCCAAATCCGGATTCGTCTCTTTAGCCGATTTGAAAAATATAGGCGTCTTATCGCCTCCAATATCATAAAAACGAATTGAAAATGTATTCATACCTTTGATATCGAGTAGTTCTCTATAAAACGCTTTTTCCTGCTCATCGGTAGGCGGGCTTGACTGCAAAAGATAAAACATTTCACTGCGGAACAGGCCTATATCGGTTATTCCCTGGCTTCGAGCCGATTTAATATCCGACAGGTTGGATGCATTGCACATGAGATTAATTTCAAAATTATCAAGCGTATAAAATTTATTTTGAACAGTTTGAATTTTACTCTTTATTGATACATCTTTATGAGATTTTTCCAGTATTTTATACCTTTTGACAGTATCCTCATCCGGTTTTAATATCACGTATCCTTCATACCCATCAATTATTAATGAGTCATCATTATTTACCATTGATGATATTTCAGGTATGTTTATTATTACAGGCACTCCAAGAATCCGCAGCATTAAAACCGCATGCGAATTTTTTGTCGCATCTTCCAGAATTATACCGGCTACTTTACCGGCTGGAATTTCAGCAACCTCAATAGGAGTCAATCTGTCCGTGATAATGATATCGTTTATTTCTATTTTCCTTAATAAGTTAATACGGTCAAGATTTGATGGAATTAAATTATAAAGAATTCTGTAATATAAATCTTCGAGGGTATTAAATAATTTCAACTGCAGATTATTATTGGATTTCAAAATCCCTTTTCTTAAATTGATTATTTCCTCGGCGATAACACTTTCACAATTTATCGATTTTCTCTTAATTGTTTCTTTAATTGAATTAAGAAGATTGGGATCCTCTGAAAGGCTCAATATTGCGTTAAACATTGATCCTATCAAATTCCGGTTGTCCTTCTTTGCGTTTTCAATCAGAAAAATAATCTGATTTCTTGTTATTTTGACGGCGAAATCAATTTTTGCATATTCAGCTTCTACAACGTTAACAGACCGTTTATTGTTTTTTATCTGCGCAATATCTAAATTCTTTAAAATAAAAGCTTTCCCGTTGACAATCCCCTTGTTGACAGGAAATCCGGAAAAAATTATCTGCTCTGTGGGTATATTTTTAAAATTCGAATCCAACTTACTCTCCAGTTATGTTTTCAGCCTGTTTAAGAGCCGGTATGGTCACCTGGGCCCAACCGGCTCTAAATCTCTTCATCGCTGCCGCTGAACGGGATCCACATACTTTTTTCAGTGCTGATTAAAGTTATGTATGAATGCATCATCCCATAGTTTGAGCAGCTTACTTTATACCATTCGACTTCATTATTGCGGGCAAATTCATCCTTTATTTCATCAGTCAGAATAACGCTCGTTTTCTTAAACGTGTGCAATCTATTGATAATGAAACTCTGGTCTTCTTTTGTAAGGTATGAATAAACCGGGACTATCGCATGCTTATCGACTATCTCTACAATATCTTCTGGATAAATCCGGTCTTTAGGCTCAATCTCGATATTTACAACACTTAATTGGGCAAACAGGCCCCCCTTAATTTCATCACCCGAGAGCGGAAATGTAGTAAGAGCCGGGACCGATATTTTGAAAAGTACCTTGGGTTTGGACATAGTGACATGCGCCTTTACACTGTATGTACACAAATATCTGACAAGGCATTTTTCTTTGGACACAGGAGTGATTTTTTCGATGAAGAACGGATAATTGAAGTCGATTACCACCATTGACGCCTTTAATTCGTCAAGATAATCCACAATATTTGCAGTTAGTTCGCTGGTCCCTATCTTTTCCCTGTGTGAATGCAGGATCCTTATAAATTTATCTATCCATTCCGGTTCAAACTCCCTCATAATGCGGGCATTGATGGAAATATTGGCGATAGTCGGCTGCCCGTCGGGATTAAATTTCGATATAACCTTCATTGGAAACGGAAAATCCCTGATCCCCACATCTTCTAAAAAAGCTTTTTCTTTAGCCATTTCCTGCCTCCCTATATCATACGAAAATATTCCATTTTTTATAATTAAAACAATAGACTTTTATTTTCGAACCCGGTTCCGAAATATTATAAAAGTCCTTTTCTCCTGCATCTTTTGTTTTATATTTTACCCCTAAAAATTTAAGCCGGTTTATTATTTCCAGAATAAATCCTTCCGCAGGGAGCAAATTTTCACATGAAAAAACTATGGAATCCACCCCTCCGAGTTCGGCTGTAAAAGCCCCGATATATTTCACTATACTATAGATGAAAACTTCTTTCACATCCGGCGAGGATCCCTTGTCGGATTTGCCGATAACATTTAAAAAATCATTATTCCTGCCCGGAAATGCTGAAAATCCGCTTTCGCGGCTGAGCAGTCCGTTAATTTCATTAAATTCCAATCCAGCCGAATTGAGATTGAATATTATCGTGGGATCGATATCGCCGCATCCACCGGATGACATTATCCCCTCTATGCGGGAGAACCCTATGCTTGTATCTATGGGTTTATTTCTGCTTACAGCAGCTATGTTTGTATTATTTCCTAAATAAACGCTTATCAGTCTTCGTATAGCTCTTTTATTAACCTTTACGGCTTTTTTGTAAACCCATTGGTGCAGTAAACCATATCCTCCATATCTTTTTATGCCGAGCTTGCCGAGCTCATAAGGAATAGCATAAACACTCGATTCCCGGGGAAGTTTCAGGAAATAAGCCGTATCGCAAAACAAATAATGCCTGGCTTCGGGAATTTGTTTCAACCAGTACTTTGCAACCTTGAAGGTAATATCATTATTCTCAGGGTTAAATTTAATGCAGCTCTCATAATCAATAATATTTTTATCCGTCAGCCGGATTACAGGAGATTTTATTTCATCCCCCCCATTATATAAAATATATCCTATTTTTTTTACATCTTTTATACTGCCTATCTTCCCATTCACTCTTTCCATGCATTTCCCATCAAAAAAAAATCTATAGCCCTCTTCTCCGGTTTTTCCTTCGTTCGCCAGGAACCAGTTCAAATAGGGAGCATCAGGTTCAAAGAGCAGCATTTTTTTCTTCCTTTAACAATTTCAATCCTTCCCATGCAATTACGATTTCTTCGTCAGTAGGAACTGCAATAATCCGCACTTTTGAATTCCTTGAATCCAGGAGTTCGGGTTTTTTCATGCCGTATTTTTTATTTTTGTCTTTATCCAGGACAATCCCGCACCATTCCATGTTTTCACATACTTTTTCCCTAACGAACGGATTTTTAATGCCTATATCGTCCGTGAAAATCAGGACATCAATACCCCCGAGCGCGGCAACAATAAAACTTCCGATATATTTTTTTAAATGCTGTATATACATTCTGAAAGCAAGCCCGGCATTTTTTTCACTTGAGATCCTGCCTATGATATCTCTGATATCGCTTGAAAATCCGGAAACGCCGAGAAGACCGCTTTTTTTATTGAGCAGATTCAGCAGATCGTCATTTCTGAATCCGTAAAAAACCATCATATATATCATAATCATGGGATCGATATCCCCGCTTCTTGTACTCATAACAAGTCCTGACAGAGGAGAATATCCCATGGATGTGTCGACCGAAAATCCGTTTTTAACCGCCGCCACGCTTGAGCCCCCCGTTCCAAGATGACATGCGACAATATTCAATTTTCCCAGCGGCTCCTTTAAAAAATCGGAAGCGGCCCTGATAACATATGAATACGAAATCCCATGAAACCCGTATTTCCTGTAATTATATTTTTCAACTATACGCTTCGGAAGCGCATAAGTATAAGCATAATCAGGGATAGTTGAATGAAATGCGGAATCGAAAACAACATATTGCCTGACATCTTTAAAAAATTTTCCTGATTCAAAAATCACGCTCAGGGCTATAGGATTATGGAGGGGAGCAAGCGGGAGGCATAATTCCAATTTTTTCAGGCTGTCCGGGTTGACAAAAGCCGATCCCCTGAAATATGTCCCTCCATGAACAAACCTGTTGCCTATTAAATCAATTATTACATTATTTTCTTTTATGAATTTTAAAATAAGACGCGCGGCCTGTTCATAACTTGTTATGGGCAATTCATCCTTTTGAATTAACTCTTTATATTCATGTTCAATAAACGAAGGCTCGCTTCCCGTGACTCCAACCCTATGCGCTTTGCCTGTTATTAAAACTTCAATTTCATTAAAATCTTCAACTCTGAAAACTTTGTAGGATACCGATGAACTGCCGCAGTTAAAAACCAGAATGTTCATGTCGATTCAATTTATTCACTTTGCGGATAAACGTTCGGCATCTACCCTTTTTAAAATCTGGATATTTAAATTGTTAATGCTTCTGATAATCAAAACATCTTTCCCCAATTCTTCATTGATCCCTTTTATAAACACAAGATTGGCGTCGCTGTAAGAAATATTGAATTTACTGATTTCAATATTTTCTGGAAGCAGTATCAAAATCAGATTCTCTTTGCCGACGCCCATGTCTTTCCCGAAGTCATCAATTTGTGACTGCATCTTTTTCATTTCTTTTGAAAAATCGGACATAATAAAATCTCCTTGCCGGTATTACCGGTTTTTTAACTCTAAATGATATTTGAACTTAAACAAAATAATGATTATAGTCAAATTTATACTGGCCAAGGCACCCCCTGGAATTATGCAAAGGCTTTTTTGACTCCCTGCATGTAATATCATATATTCATTTATGTTAAAAAACATAACAGGTTTTATAAAAAAGGAAAGCGTTTTCTTTGTTTTCTTCGGGCTGTTAATTTTACTGTTAATTATTTTTCCATCCCTGATACCGCAATACCCCGGTTACATAGATTGGAACACCATGATAACCCTGACAGGACTGATCATTGTAACAACAGGGCTTAAAGAGAGCGGTTATTTTGATAAAATTGCCGCGATGATGCTCGTAAGGATACATTCAGAGCGGGCCATAGCCTTATTCCTTATTGTTCTTTCAGCTCTGCTTTCAGCATTCATTACTAACGATATAGCGCTTTTTATAATCGTTCCCCTGACGGTAAGCCTGCTTAAAGGGCTGCAAAATGACCTGAACAGGCTCGTGATATTTGAGGCTATCGCTGTAAACGCAGGTTCTGCGCTGACACCGATCGGTAATCCGCAGAACCTTTATCTCTGGCATATCTGGGGCATACCTTTTCATGATTTCATCCTGAAAATGATGCCTCTGACATCCATTTTAATTATCCTCCTCACAGTCTTCACGCTTATCAGCTTCGGGAATGAAAAGCTCGTGATAGAAAAATCCGAAATTATCCCCAAGGATAAAAACCTGTTTATATTCTCATTTCTTATGATGGCCGTTTTTATTGTTTTTCTTGAGTTAAGAATGGAAGCGATCCCTTTTATGCTGATCGTTTTTACTTACCTGATATTTTTCAGAAAAACCCTTTTGAAGATGGATTTCTTCCTGCTTATGCTGTTTATGGTCATGTTTATAGATTTTACAGTTCTTTCGAAGGCATCCTTTGTCAGGGGATGGTTTCATATCCTTCCGTTGGATAAATCCGGATCTCTTTTCCTCATATCCGCTTTTTTATCTCAAGGAGCAAGCAATGTGCCCGCAGCTATCTTTTTATCAAAATTCTCAAATAATTACCAGGCTATCGCTTACGGTGTTAACGTCGGCGGGCAGGGTTTTATTATCGGATCACTGGCCAATCTGATAGCATTAAGGCTGTTAAAGAATAAAAAAGCCTATTTTGAATTTCACAAATACTCGATCCCGTTTTTCCTGATCAGTCTTATTGTTTCTTATTTGTTATTTTTTTTTAAAATTATATAAAGGGCACTTCTAATAGCTGCCCCCCTACGGGGACTAAAGCCTTTGGGGACCAGCTTGGTAGTGCTTGTCCTGGCGCCAGGCCAGGCACCAGGGCATTGGGCGGAATTATTAGATTCATTATCAATTTTGTTTTCCAAAAATCCAGTTTTTGGCCCTGAGGTCCTTAGGGGGAACCGCCCTAAACTGAAAAATAGCTCCGATCCGTGGGAAGTAAATGTCAATGTTCAGATATCATAAATTATCTATATAATGTTTGATTTGAGCCTGAGACCAGCGCAGCTGATCGATTAAATGCAATATAACCGGAATAGCTTCATCATTAACGCCAAAAACTTCCTTTAAATCTTTAATAAGCAATATTCTTGAGATATCTTCAATGTCTAAAAGCGTTTTTTTGATATCGATCGGGATAATCCACTCTCTTTCAATGCAATCAATTATAAAAATTTCATCAACTTCATATTTTTCAATTACTTCTGTAATTTCAAATATCGTTTTAATTACCATATCAATCTCTCCCGGATTACACTATTTTTCTAGGATTATATGGGTTTTTCCTGCTCCATTTTTGAATAAATTCCCTGAATTCCGCATCAGTCTTTTCCGGCAGCGCCACCTCGATAACAACTATCTGGTCACCCCTTATTTTACTCTTTCCTTCAGGCAGACCTTTCCCCTTGATGCGGAATTTAGATCCGGTATTCACACCGGGCGGGATATTCATCGTGACTGATCCGTCAATTGTCGGAACTGTAATTTTCGAGCCGTTGACTGCCTCATCCAGACTCAACGGAATTCCAATTTCAAGATTATTTCGATTTATTTTAAAAATTTCTGAAGGCTTGATTGATATCTCGATATATGCGTCACCCGGTATACCGGCACCGATACCCGGCCCGCCCCGGCCTTTAATCCGCAATTTGTCTTTTTCATGAATGCCGGCCGGAATCTTGATCTTCAATTTATTACCATCGGGCAGCTGGATTTCTTTCTCACAGCCGATAACGGCATCCTTGAGGTCTATCATCAAACTATAGAGATGATCCTGTCCGGGAAAATCCATATTTCCGGTTTTACCCTTATAATTTGAAAAAAACGACTTGAAAAGATCCTCGGTATTTTCATCAAAATGATTCGTATAGCGTCCTTTACCATCCTGATTGCTGTAAAACGGCCTGCCGCTGCCGCTGTCTGAACCTTCAGTGAATTGAGCGTCAATCAAGCCTTTTTCGTATTTTTCGCGTGCTTCTTTATTCTCAATTAATTTATATGCAATGCCAAGCTCTTTAAATTTCGCTTCCCCTTCTTTATTATTGGGATTCAAGTCGGGGTGATATTTTTTTGCGAGTTTTCTATATGCATTCTTAATTTCTTCATCGGATGCATTTTTTGATACTCCAAGAATTTCATATGGATCTTTCATAATTACCCCGGTAAATAGTCTGCCTGTTATATTTTACTTCGGGCAGGGAAATACTACAAATTTTTACTTGCCATTTCAAGCCCCTGCGGTTTTTTTTTAAAAATCACCCGGACCATGATATTTTGTTTTTTATACGGTAATAAATGTATAATATTATCGGGAAAAAGGGGAAATTTTATGAAAAATATACCGATTTTTATTTGTTTATACCTTCCCTTATTATTGTTTTCTGGCTGCCAGCTCGGTGTAAGCTATAATCCTAATTCCGTATGGAATTCCCAGCCCGTTCTTATAAATCCCTATCAGACCAACCAGGTTGATTCGCCCGTCATATCCCTCGAAACTGCTCAGAATACCGCTTTAAATACTATTATGTCTTTTTCGGTCTTATGCCGGACGGTGAAATTTGCGAGGATTGGATGGTAGACGCCTTGAAAAACAATGTAGTGATGGGAGGAATGATCCTCGGATCTTACAATCCAACGAATCAGCACAAGATATATCTTTTGTCCTGTACCGAGGCAACGATCTATTCAGACGCCTATTTCAACCTGCCGACGAATAACGATACAGTACGGTTTCTATCCCGGGGCTGTCGTTCCCGTTGAAAACGGCTTGAAAAAAACGAAAATGAGGTTACTTATGAAAGCAATTGTATGCACGAAATACGGACCGCCGGAAGTTCTTCAGCTAAGAGAGGTTGAAAAACCAGTCCCCAGGAAAGATGAAGTATGCATTAAAATTTTTGCGACTGCTGTAACAGCAAGTGACTGTATAATCCGGGGGTTTAATGTTCCTGCCGGCTTTTGGCTTCCTATGGGCCTGGCGGTAGGTTTTAAGAAACCCAGACAACCAATACTCGGGATAGTGCTAGCCGGAGAAGTTGAATCTGCAGGCAAAAATATAAAATCATTTAAAAAAGGCGATCAGGTATTTGGATGGGACCTTTTTCCCGCTTTCGGCACATATGCCGAGTACAAATGTATGCCCGAAAAAGGGATGCTGGCAATAAAACCGGCAAATTTGAATTATGAGGAAGCCGCCGCCATTCCTTACGGGGGACTTTTGGCATTGCCTTATCTAAGAAAAGGAAACATCAGAGGCGGACAAAAAATACTGATTTATGGAGCTTCCGGAGCAGTCGGTACTTCCGCCGTACAGCTTGCCAGGTACTTTGGGGCGGAAGTTACCGGGGTTTGCGGCAGCACGAATCTAGAATTGGTAAAATCTCTTGGCGCCGGCACGGTAATCGACTACACTAAAGAGGATTTTATGAATAGAGGAGAATCTTTTGATTTTATTTTCGATGCCGTCGGGAAAAGAAAAATCTCAAAATTAAAATCACAGTTCAAAAAGGCGTTAACTCCAACCGGGAAATACATTTCAGTAGATGATGGGACTCCAGAGATACATATTGAAGATTTATTATTGCTCAAGGAACTGGTTGAGGCGGGAAAAATAATACCTGTCATTGATAGACAATATCCATTGGAACAGATGGCCGATGCTCACAGGTATGTCGACAAAGGTCATAAAAAGGGAAATGTAATAATAACTGTGGGACATAAGAGGCACTAAGGAGAATATTAATGGATCCAACAATTCTTCGCAGCGCCCGGTTTGTTCCCGGATTTACGAGCAATTTTGAAGGCAGACACTTCACAAAATAATCTCAAAATATTTTTTTAATCTATTGACAAAGCTAAAAGAACATTATACAATAAAGTAACATTATGTTTTAAAGTTCTTTAGACACCGCTGGAGCCAGGGTTATGAAGATTTTTCCCGGAAATTCAGTCGGTTATTTCAAAACCGCCAGGATGGTAATTTCGGACGATCTGCGCTGGATTTGAAGAAATCTGGAGGATATTTATGAATAAAACGCTTTCTGCCCTGATTTTAGGGTTGATTTCGGTTTGTTCCGGATACTCGCTGACCCCCGAAGAAATTCTGACCAATTCGGATCAAAACAGATCGGTATCCGCTAATTGCGAAATGGTCAGCTACCTTGAAGATTACCGTTTGGGAAAATTATCTGATAAACAGAAATTAATATGTTATATAAAAGGATCTGACAAATCCATGGTCTTATTTCTGGAACCTGCCGGCATGAAAAACAGAAAAATTCTTATGATCAGGGATGATATGTGGGTTTTTTTGCCTGGAACAAAAAAACCTGTGCGTACAACCGCTTCCCAGAGGCTCCTTGGCCAGCTTTCAAACGGAGATGTGCTTAATGTCAGATTTACCGCTGATTATCATGCCGTTCTGGCCGGAGATGAAACAATTTCCGTTCCGAATTCCGAGAAAAAAAACTGCTACAAGCTTGATCTTACGGCCATAAGGAGCGGAGCAGCTTATCATAACCTTTCATTATGGGTCGAAAAGGAAACCTTTTACCCTGTAAAAGCCGAGTTTTTCGCCTTGAGCGGGAAAAAAATGAAAACCGCTTTTTATAGCGATATCATGACGATTGAAGGGAAAAATGTAATAACAAAGACCATCGTTCATGATGAGATAATCAAGGATAATTATACGATGATTAAGACCGTAGACGAGAAGGAAAATGCGGTCGAGGACAGGTATTTTAACAAGGAATACCTGCAGAGGTTATGAGTATGAAGGCCGCTTTCATTACGGTAATTATCATAACAGCTTCTTTTACAGTTCTAAGCGGAGAAACCGGATCTGACGAAATTTCCGATATGCCTGTTTCAAACACCCCTGGCGGCATAGATAGTTCCAGCAATTCAGATATAACTTTCAATGCAAATCTTTATAATATTGAAAAATTATCCTCTGTTAATACCGTCCTTAACCCTGGCGGAATATTAAATAATTATAACAGCTATCTTGCAGGTGGTCTTTCCGGAGAGTTGATGTATTATCTCTATTTCAGATGGAAAACAGACTCACTTTCATATCAAGCCTCCGATATAGGATATTATTACGTAGCTACGAACAACGAACAGTTGACTAACCTTTTGACAGAGAACTATATATCCTGGCATTTGGGAAGCTTATTTGCAGATGCCGGCAAGAAGAAAATAACTCAGAGCGTTTGTTTTCTCACTACACCCATGGATTTTGCTTTATATAGCTATAATGACATCTCGAAAAGCAAATCTTACAACCTTCAATTTTCAGAAGGGAAATACATGGCCAATTTTGACTGGTTTTCCGATTTCGGAGCTATTGGTTTTAGCTACATCCCGGAAATCGATTTTACGAGCAACATCCTGGAATACTTCTCAAGCTCTCAAATACAGCAGGAGGAATTGCGCTATACTGCCGATTTTGGCGGTGTAGATCTTGGCCTGGCCCTTTCCTATGACAATATATGGCGGGCAGGAGCAAATATTACGACAACGATCGGCGATTACATTGAGCTCCATGCCGAGGCGGCCTATCTCGAAAACGACCCGAGGTTCAGCTTCGTAACAAATATGGAGATAACAGGCGGCAATGAATACGGACCTATATACAGCCCTCTCCTTGCAAGCACACAGTTTTTCATAAGCAATGTTTGCCAGATAATAATCGGCGGGACATACAATGCGGAGGTTTTTTCACTTTATATAGAATATTATTATAACATGGATGGTTATGATTACAGTGACTGGGCAAATATCAGGAATGTAATGAAAAACTACAGGGCAGATTACGATAACCAGCCCGCCGGGCCGGTAAGCGTGGCAAATCTCGGGACATTGATGAGCATGCTTGGAAATACAAGCTATCTTAATATATGTCAGGATTATGCTATGGTCAGGGTTACCACGCCCCCGACTTCTTCCGACAGTCTATCCCTTGGATGGACCACTCTTTTGAACCTGGAGGATTTCAGCGGCATGGAAATATTTTCCGCCTCATACGGCTGGGACCATATGTCTCTAACAGGCCAGTTTAGTTTCGGCTTTGGAGATCAATATTCCGAATTTATGCTTCTGGGACAGAACTGGGCATTGGAAATTGATATCGTATTGTCTATTTAGATTAAGGTCCTCATCGACGCTAAAGCCACTGTCAATATCCCGGATTAGGGCGGCCAGTCTGCCCTGATGAGAGCCTCCACTTATGGCCGGATCGAAGCCATCAAGATCTTGCTGGCTATTCCACAAGTTCAATGGTGTCGAAATAATAATTAGATATATACAGGGCAGGCCCGGTAATCAGATCCAGCCTTACGAATATTCTTCCTTCGTTATGGTAGTAAAGATATTTTTTTCAGGAGCCTTTTCCTGGTTCGTCAGTTCAAGTATGAATGGACTTCCCTGGCCGAAACTGCAATTCAATTCTAATAGTAAGTAACTGTAGAGGTCCTGTTTGTATTATTGTGCTGGTATATCAGCCGCCCGTTAAAATCAGCAGAGTAAATAATATTTTCATGATATGAAATATTGGCTGTATTCCCCGGATTAAGGAGAATATTCTTATCAATGAGTTTCTTCGAATCAAACAGCCTTTCCAGCTCTACCCGGTATTCTTTACCGCTGAGTATGTTCGGCCCAATCAAGAAGGAATTGTTAGTTATTCTTGCAACATGCTTCTTATTGATAGTAAGTTCATATTCATAGGGTCCGATCAAGAAAGCTATGAGGCCCCATATGATTTTAATCGTTTCCATCTTTCAGTCAATTTTCCTGCACCCCTACAATAATAAAACAGATGAGAATGGCGTTACCTTTACATCCTAAAAATTTTCCATAAAGCTTTAGCAATAAGAGTTGATACTATCGAACATATTGATTTTTTTCCGCCTGGTGAAAATGACACAGGTCTAGAACCCATTATTGTTGGATCAGCCATGCAATTTATTGCTGCTAAATCAGTGTATTTTATCGAAGGGTTCGTATATCTTCTTCTGTTTTTGGTCTTGTCCTTATAATTGATCGCTTTTTTTGGGCAAAATTGTATACAGGCCACGCACTGCTCGCAGTGGTGTTTAAAGTAAGGATGTCCTGTGTCATCTAGACCAATATTTCCAACCGGACAGACTTTTTCACAAATTCCGCATTTAATGCAATCATTCGAAACATTGTAATATTTATCCATTTCTGGAACCAACTGGATTAAAACTTTGTAGGCAATTTCCTGAAGAGGCTCAGTTCCTGGTATTTGATTGACTTCTCTATTCTTGATGGACTCGAGAATCGGCACAAAATCAATTTCCGATTTTTTTGCCTCCTCCTCGACAGTATCCTTCATATCATAAGAAATAATATAATTTGAAAACATATCAAGCGCCATGCCGTAATTAAGAGTAATTCCTTTTCTATTCAGTAATTTCTTTATATGGCACAACGTGTTGCCATCATACCTTCCTGCAGTTACCACAGCGTAATAATAAGTATTTTTGTTTTGCTGCAAATTGAGGCGACTAATAAATTCCGTAACTTTTCTCGGTTCTCCCCGATAATAGGTTGGTAAAACAAAACCGATAGTTTCGCATCCTCCCATTAAGTCATATCGGGTGTCACTGCCCATTGAAATAATATCGCAATCACCTAATGCCGCTGCGATGTCTTTTGCCACCTTGAGACTGTTCCCTGTTCCCGTAAAAACATAAACAATGTTTCTATTCATTTTACCCTCCAAACAAGTATTTATGCACATATATGCATATAACAAACTAAAAAAAGCCATTCCAATCTTTCTTGATCCATCTTATATTTTTATTACACCCGCGTATCGGATTGGAGTAGTTTTTTTAAATTGGTTGTTGTTTTTTCAAATTGATCAACAATAAAACTGCTGTTAACTTCGTAAAATACATTTCGCCCCTGCTTTTCTTTTAAAACGATACTATTGCGCCGCATCAAATCAAGATGTTTTGAGATCACTGAGCGGTCCTGTGGAAATCTTTCTGAAATCTCTTTGATATTTTTCTTGCCACAACAAACAAGATAAATCAAGATATCACTTCTAACAGGATCGAATAATGTTTTGTAAAAATCAAAATTTATACTTTCATAAAGTGACTGACCGCATGCTAAGTCATTTTTAATAATTCCCATAGTAATGCTCCATATATATTATATATGCACACATATGCACATGTCAAGTTTGAGATTCTCAATCAGTAATTCCCCATCATAAGCCCATAATTCTGCTATAATTTAAAGTTTATTATATTAGGGGCGGACTCAGAATTCGGACATTTCAAATATATATCCTGTCATTTGACCGCCTTTACAATCCCGCGGAGTGAACCGTCAAAAGAAGGCTGAAAAAGCTCCACTGTTAACCCTTCCATTGCGAATATTTCACCGTATTCTTTTGTGTGTGATTTGTCGGTAATGATCGCTATTCCTTTCGGTTTCAAGACTCTCGCTATTTCCCGGCAGGCTTTCTCTCTCCCATCTTTGGTAGGGATGTTGTGGATACAAAGGTTGGAAAGAACCACATCAAAGGTATCGTTGGGAAAGGACATGCTTCGCACATCCTCATTTCTTACTTCAACTTTTTCAAGGACCCCCTCAAGCCCGGCATTTCTCATGGTATTTTTATAAGTATTGCTGTGCATATCTCCCGAATTCCAAATATCAATGCCGATGCTCTTTCCCTGAGTCAATTTTTTGGCAGCACCAATCATTAAAAGTCCCCGTCCAGTGCCGATATCAAGGACTTCTTCATTTCCTTTCCAATCAATCATGGAAATCATCTTGTCCCTGCGGTGTAGTTTGCCGAGCTTAATGTAATAAAGATATGAACCACAAATAAGAACCATTAACAAACCGCTGAGCATAAGCAATAAGGCCACAATCTTCAGGCTGAGACTGGGAAAAGTGATTAAAGCAACTCCACCGCCAAAACAAACTACTCCCGCAAAACAAGCAATGGCGACGCCGAAAGGCGAACCATCAAAACCATAATCCGGTTTGGATTTCAGTACGCTATTTGTCATGATTCCCTCCTTGATAAGATACGTAGCGTATCTTATATTTATTATACACTTTCCGAAAATAAAATACAATATGTATCTTATATTTTTTTAAAACAAATTGTATAATATTCCTTACAGAAATACAGACAGAGGAGATGGTTATTCATGAAAGAAATAAGCGTGAATACAAGAAAGCGGGGAGATACGTTAGTCGAAAGTATTTATGATGCAGCTGTAAATCTCATAATAGAAGTCGGCTATGCCAATCTCACTTTTCAGCGGATTGCGAAGGCAGCAAAAACCAGCCGCAGTGTGTTGTACCGCCGGTGGACAAGCATGTTTGACTTACTTATGGAAATAGTTGATGACAGATCATCTAAAGCGCTCGGCGGTCAATTAATCGACAGAATAGAAAATACCGGAACTTTACGGGGAGATCTGTTAAATTTGCTTACACTCTACCAGAGTATCTACATAGAAATTGGTCCGGAAATTTTGAGTGCGGTTTTTTTTGAAATAGGGCAAGGTAATAAAAAAGTACCCGGAGCTGAGATAGACGCAGCAGCAAAAAATATTTTGGTTATGCGAAAATTACTGGAAAATGCAAAGTCAAGAGGCGAAAAGATAAAAGATGTCAGCGACATAACACTGTCCTTGCCGTTTAACCTTATTCGCATGGAAAATCTTATGTATAAAAATGTTGATTCGAACCAGATTGCATTATTTGTCGATGAAATACTGTTTCCTGTTTTTACTGTCTAACACCTGACAGGTGTAAATTTTTAGAAAAAGCGAATCATCTTTCCGACCTGAATTAAAACAAGATTTTATGCTTTATAAACAAAATAAATTATCGCTTGCTCAGGCTGCCGAAATTACCGGATGTTCGGATATATTCTAAACAATAAGGCTATGGTAATAATATTTTTGGCAATAATCGGAATTCAAAGACGCCAGCGTGCGTTTTCTGGTAATGAGATCTTCCGACGGGGTTTTCCGCGCGGCTTTCGACGGATGCGTAATCTACCCCTCAGTAAGGATTAATACCGAAACAGGAAGCTGCAATCCGATCCCGCTTAACAGGGTTTCAAAGAACGGCAAAGTAATCATCACAGTAGCCGATCTGCAAAGCGGAATAGCCTATTTCCAATAATTTATACATAAAAATAAAGCCCGGGGGAAACCCCGGGTTTTTTATTTTCCCGTTTTCATCAAACGGACGACGTCTATTAGGTGTTTTTCTGCCCTCTCGATCCTGAAACCCGCATTTTCAATGTTTTTCTGGGTTTTCCTGTTCATGTATGTTCCCATCATCGGCACAGTCACCGGCACCGTGCAGAATACAAAAGCGGAAATGATTGAATCGAAAGTTTCATTTCCAAACTCCAAATTCTGGTCATCCATCTTTATCAGCTCGACATTTGAAAGTCCCAGCTTCCTTATCCGTTTCACCGCCTTTTCAAGCATACCGCCGCTGAAATCAATAGCGGTCACAATGGACCCTGCGGGATAAAAGGGCATATTCTTTCCAGTTCCTACCCCGATATCCAGGATTTTACCGGAAATATCATGCTCTTTTCCTGAGCCTGGAAAACAACAACTTTTCAGCCGGGAATTCAAACAGATCATAATTTTTCGATGCCTGGTCATATTTTTTGGCAGTGTTTTTCATAATTACCTCTTAACAAAATAAGACGACTACTTTCATAAATTATCTCCAATTCTCTAACTTATCTCCCGCAGCATCCGCCCCTGGCCCCTCCGGGCCCGGGTAAGTTGGCCCTTGCTATTAAATCAGCTTTATTAAAATTATTTACATCATCGACTACTGCCCCGAAACCTTTGATCATGCCCATCCAGCAGGTAAAATGAAAATCCTTCGAGGCTTTGAGAAGCGGGGTATCTAGCTGGCCTTTGGTGAAGTCAAGACCTCCGCCATATTCGGGGAAAAACACTCCGCTGTTGCAGGATGTCAGTTGTTTGGCTGCAAATTTTACTTTAAAAGCCGCGCCTTTTTGAATTACTATGATAGCCGGAGTGTACCCATTCTGATCCACGTTGACCGTAACTTCCTGAACATTATTTACAACAGGCGGAACATATATATCGTTTTCAGTGAGAGGCCTTCCGGTTCCGCCATTGCAGCAGCCTCCTGCATAGTTCTGGGGCACGGACTGATCGTTTGTTTTAATGGAATTGGGATCAACTTTTGTCACATCATCGACGACCGTTATTGAGCTCCGGATCATACCCATCCAGCAAGAATATCCGAATTTTCCGGCAATATCCGGAGTGAATTCCACGAGATTATCCCCTGGAGCAAGTTTTTTCGTTATATTGAACTGGGGAGCGATGATGCCGTTATTACAGCCGTTCAGCGAGGCGCTGCCCGCCTTGATTATCCATTTTACAGGTATTCCCCTCTGAACGACGATGGGTTCATATCCATTCGGACTGACCACCATCGTAACTTCCTGGTAATCGCCTTTAACAGTCGCGACATTAGCCTGTGCCGATGTAAAAACTACTCCGTTTCCGGACAGGGCCAGGCCCCTGTTCACCATTACTAGCCCGAGGAACATAACAATTAACGCACTGATGCGGATAAGGCTCCCTGAAAATTTTCGTGACAGCAAAGACGCCGCGGTCCCCAGGCCGAACATCAGGGGGACAGTGCCTATCGAGAAAAATAGCATAGATAAGGCTCCTGCAAGAGCGCTGCCCGTTCCAAGCGCATATAGCTGCATAGCCTGCAGGGGAGCGCATGGCATGAGTCCGTTTAAAAGACCGATAATGAAAGGCCCGTAGCTTCGCTTTTTTTCTATTCCCGATTTTTTCGGGGCTAATTTTGAAAGGACGCCGCTAAAAGGCAGCCTCACTTTCTTCAGGAAAGAGAATAACCCCGCCATCCTGAGACCCACAAAAATCATCAGGATCCCGGCGCCAAGTGTAATACCACCCTTTATCGCAGGGGAAAAATTGAATACGGAACCAACTGCGCCGATTATTCCGCCTAAAACCGTATAAGCGATAACCCTTCCGGCATTATAGAGTATGCCGTTAATATATTTACTTTGTCCCCGGAGGGGGTTGCCCCCTTTATCGACACCCTGCGTGCATTGAGAAATGCTTATGCCGCCGCACATTGCAACACAATGAAGGGATGTTATAAGACCGACTATAAAAATCATTCCAAGTCCCATCGATGAATTCACCTGGGGGATAAAATTAAAACCTATAGTCTTCTGGATAAGAAAGTATGCTCCAAGAAGAGCTAAACTAATACCGGCTACCTGCGCGATTTCAACCGCCTTTCTGCTCGGACCTGTATCTTCCGAAACTGCCCCGGCTTCATATCCGGCTTCACGTATAACTAATTTTATCTCAGCCTCGGATATCACTGACTGATCATACTCGATCCTCGCCATTTTTTTTGCATGGTGAGCCTCGACCTGAATGATGCCCTTTTTTTTCTTCAAAGCATCCTCGATAGTGTTTTCACAGTGATGACAGGTCATTCCTTCAATTTTGAATATCTTGCTCACATTCATAAATTAACTCCTAATTTTATCCTTTTAAGTGAAAGTGAATTTGTTACTACCGACACAGAGCTGAATGCCATCGCTCCGCCTGCAATAACAGGGTTCAGCAGCCCAAGCGCGGCAAACGGTATTCCGATACTATTATAAACAAAGGCCCAGAATAAGTTCTGCTTTATTTTCCCCATTGTCTTCCTGGAAAGCCTGATCGCGTCCACTATGGACATCAGGTCGTTCCTGACAAGGGTTATATCCGAAGCCTCGATGGCTATATCCGTTCCAGCTCCTATGGCTATGCCGATGTCAGATGCGGCCAGGGCAGGCGCGTCATTGATACCGTCCCCTACCATCGCAACGATCTCTCCCGATTTCTTCAGTATTTCTATTTCCTTTGCCTTATCCCCGGGAAGGACATCCGATATAACTTTCTCTATGCCGGCCTGGTCTGCTATCGATCTGGCAGTCCTGAAGTTATCACCGGTTATCATCAATGTTTTTATACCCATCTTATGGAGCGCCTTAACCGCCCTAGCCGAGTTCTCCTTTATAGTATCCGCGACCGCTATGACACCCGCGACGGCACCGTCATAAGAGGCCAGCATTGCTGTTTTTCCTTCCCCTTCCAATTTTTCCATTATAGAAACAGAGACGCCGGAGATATCAAGGCCGTATTCCGAAAGAAGCTTCTTATTACCGAATAATATTTCCTTTCCGCCGGACCAGGCTACTACCCCTTTCCCGGGGATATTGTCAAATTTCTCCGATGTCCCGAATATTCCTTTTTCCTTCGCGGCTTCTACGATAGGCTTTGCTAGCGGGTGGTTGGAATTGTTTTCAGCAATGGCTGCGAATCTCAGAACGTCATCGGAAGAAAACCCTTTAAAGGGAAAAATGTCAGTTAGTAAGGGTTTGCCGTTCGTTATCGTACCCGTTTTATCGAAAACAACCGTGCTTATTTTATAAGCCTTTTCGAGGGCTTCCCCGCTCTTGATAAGTATTCCCTTTTCAGCGCCCTTTCCGGTTCCGACCATTATAGCTGTAGGAGTCGCGAGTCCCAGGGCGCATGGACAGGCTATTACCAGGACGGAAACCGCAGCGATCAGGGACCTTGCCAGTTCATGACCCAGGAACATCCAGATTAAAAAAGTCAACAGGGCTATTCCCAGCACCGAGGGGACAAAAACATTTGCTACCCTGTCCGCAAGGCGCTGAACCGGCGCTTTCGATCCCTGGGCTTGCTCCACGAACTTTACTATCTGTGCCAGCATTGTATCTTTACCGACCTTTTTGGCTTCAAAAGCGAAACTTCCATTCTGGTTCATGGTTGCTCCTATAACAATGGAGCCTATCTTTTTCTCAACAGGCATGCTTTCACCCGTCACCAGGCTTTCGTCGATCGAAGAATAACCTTCTATTATGACCCCGTCGACAGGGACTTTTTCACCCGGTTTTACTATTACCCTGTCTCCGATTAAAACATCCTCGACAGGCAGGTCCGTTTCGACGCCGTCCCTGATAACCCGGGCGGTTTTGGCCTGTAGCGAAAAGAGTTTCTTAATAGCTTCGGAGGTTTTCCCCTTAGCGACGGATTCGAGGTATTTGCCGAGAAGCACAAGCGTGATTATAACCGCTCCGGCTTCAAAATAAAGCTGTTCCGGATTGCCTCCGAGAAACGCGTTGTAGAGGCTGAAGAAGTATGCTGCGGAAGTGCCGAGAGCTACGAGCACATCCATGCCGGGCGAAAGCGATTTCAAATTGTGCCAGGAGTTTTTATAAAACCTGAAACCTATTACAAACTGAACTGGTGTAGCCAGGGCCAGCTGGAAATAGGGGTTTTCAAATATCGGGATTTCGATTTTCAGGAGCATCAATAACATTCCTGCAAGCAAAGGCAGGGAGAGGACAGCCGAAATTATAAAGAGGATGCCGAGATTTCGCATTTCCCTTTTCCTTTCAGCAGCAGCTTTATCCTCCGCTTCTTCCTTAAACTCTATCGCTCCGTACCCGAGATCCAGTACGGCTTTGATCATGCCGGCAGGTTTTATCAATGCGGGATCGAATTCGACATAAGCCCTTTCCGATGCAAGATTTACATTAGCCAGGTGAATACCTTCCAGGCTTGAAAGCTTTTTTTCAATCCTTCCGCTGCATGACGCACAGGTCATTCCGCTAATGGAAAGTTCGACAATGCCCTCCCTCTTTTCCATTTCTTTTTCCGGAAGTATGGCCCCGTAGCCGATATCTTCGATTTTCTTCTTTATATCCTCGATATTAACCTGTGAATCGTCGTAGGATATATGAGCCTTTTCAAGGGCAAGATTGATATTCGCGTTCAATATTCCGGTAAGCTTCATAAGCCCTTTTTCTATCCTTTGAGAACAGGATGCGCATGACATCCCGGTAATACCCAGAGTAATCGCTTTTTCCATATCTCGTCTCCTTTATTTAACAAATCATTTTCTCAACAGTTTCAAGAAATTCCTCAATAGCCCCATCCTTTTCTTCCTTGATCTGACCTATAACGCAGCTCCTGAAATGAGCCTCCAGGAGAACCCTTTTTACGCCTGCGAGGGCCGCTTCGACGGAATGGAACTGATTAAGGACATCGTCGCAGTAAATATCGTCCCGGATCATCTTGGTTATTCCCCTTACCTGCCCCTCTATCCTGTTTAGACGGGAAACCATGTTGTTTTTTAATTTCTCTGAATGGTGAGCCGTTTTTACTCCTTCGGTATCGCAATGTTCGCATTTTCTTTCCATAAAATCTCCTTTTTTATAATAGTATACCCCACCACCCTATATTTAATAATCAAACCATACTAACATACTTTAGGACTGTTTGTCAAGCAGAATTAAAAAATTTTAGAGATGTAAATTCTGTTGTTCAGGCATATTCGGTTTCTTTGATGATAAGCTCAATTCCATTGACTGTAGTTCGGAACGGCACCATCGAACCCGGTTCTCTTGAGAGGCAGGTGGCGTTGAAAATCAGCGGTAGCAACCTGGCAAAGAGCGATTTTGCGGGAGTTGTCGCGCATAATGGAAAGTTCTCAGCAAGCGCGCTGAATGGCTCCGACTTTTCGGGTGCGGATCTGACCGGCAGCTCTTTTAAGAGCAGCGATCTGCGCGAAGCCAGTTTTGACAGAACGAATCTTGTGCCGAATAATATATATTTTCTCTTACTCTACTTTGCCCCTGGTGACAAAAATATTCCCATGGAACCTGATATACCACACCAGTAAACCACCTAATTCATTATAATCTACTGGCACCTGACTGGCGGAAGTTTTTCGGGAAAAATCGAATTTTTTGATCTAAAAAAATGCTAATATCAATTTACAATTGTTATTAGCAAATTATAATTAACAACCATCTCAAATATTTACTATACAAGAATATAAGAGCCAACTCCCCTCCTGATTATTATGTCAAAAATAAATTTGAAAAAAGCCTTGACTTGGAGTCCACTCAAGGTTGTATAATATTTATATTCAAATAAGACTGGGGGCAATTCTATGCTGATTGCAGAAGTAAGTAAAAAATTTGATCTTTCGCATGATACTCTTCGTTATTATGAACGTATCGGACTGATCCCGTTTGTAAAACGAAGAAGCGGGATAAGGGAATACACTGAAGAAGACTGCAGGTGGATTGAATTTATCAAGTGTATGAGAAATGCCGGTCTCACGATTGAAGTATTGCTCGAATATGTAAAGCTTTTCGAACAGGGGGATCAAACCATCCAGGCCCGGAAAAAACTTTTGATCGAGCAAAGAAGGATTTTAATGGATAAAGTGGAAGAAATGAAGAAAACGATAGAACGATTGGATTTCAAAATAGAAAGATATGAAAAAACGGTAATGCCAAAGGAAAAACAATTAATAAAACTGGAAGATTCTATTTATTGATTATATGGAGGGAAACAATGCAAAAAGTATTATTAAACAATGGTGTGGAAATGCCAATTTTAGGCTACGGTGTTTTTCAAGTAACCGATCTCGAAGTATGCGAAAACGGCGTTGTTGATGCAATCCAGGCCGGGTACCGCCTGATTGATACAGCAGCTTCTTATATGAATGAAGGAGCTGTCGGCAAAGCAATCAAAAGAAGCGGCGTGGCACGGGAAGAGCTGTTTATCACCACAAAACTCTGGATTCAGGATACCGGTTATGAAAACACAAAGAAGGCTTTTGAAAAAGCATTGTTACGCCTTCAGCTGGATTATCTGGACCTGTTTCTGATTCATCAGCCCTATGGGGATATTTACGGCTCCTGGCGGGCCATGGAAGAACTTTACAAGGAAGGCAGAATGAGAGCCATCGGCATCAGCAATTTCCCTGCGGACAGGGTTATGGACTTGATAATGCATAATAAGGTTGTTCCTGCCGTAAACCAGGTCGAAACCCATCCATTCTGTCAGCAGGTTGAAACTCAAAATTTCCTGCTGGAAAACAAAATTCAGATAGAATCCTGGGGGCCTTTTGCAGAAGGGAAAAACAATCTATTTCAGAACGAACTGCTGCTTAATATTGCCGGGAAATACAAAAAATCAGTCGCTCAGGTCATTCTCCGCTGGCTGACACAGAGAAAGGTCATCGCTATTCCGAAGTCAGTCCACAAGGAAAGAATTATTGAGAATTTCAATATTTTCGACTTTAATCTAAGTACTGAGGAGCTGGATAAAATAGCAACGCTGGATACAAAGAAAAGCCTTTTTTTCGATCACCGTGATCCTGAAGCCGTAAAGCGGTTAAGCAGCAGGAAACTGTATATTTAGCAAAATAAAAGGAGTAAATCTATGGCTATCAATGAAACAGCGAATAAAAACCATGAGAAACTCTTCCCGAATTACAAGTCCGCATTAAAAGTAACCGATCCGGAACTGATAGAGGTATTCGAAAATTTTGCTTTTGATGAAGTGCCAAGCTATGGAAATCTGGATGCCAGAACCAGGCTCATGGCGATTTTAGCTTCTCTGATTGCCAGCCAGGCTTTAGGGGAATATAAAGTTATGCTAACCGGTGCACTTAATATTGGTGTTACTCCAATTGAAGTCAAAGAAATAATCTATCAGGCTGTCCCCTATGCCGGGATGGCGAAAGTTTTGATTTTATCCATGCAACGAATGAATTACTGGAAAGCAGGGGGGTAAAGCTTCCTTTAGAAGGTCAGTCTACCACAACACCTGAAACGCGGCTTGAAAAAGGACTTGAAGTGCAAAAATCAATATTTGGTGAAACAATCGATAAAATGTATAAGGAATCGCCTGAAAATCAGCTTCATATCCAGAAATATTTATCGGCAAACTGTTTCGGCGATTATTATACAAGAAAAGGACTGGATATAAAAACACGGGAACTGCTGACGTTTTCAATGATCTTATCACTTGGTGGATGTGAACCACAGTTAAAAGGGCATATACAGGGCAATATGAATGCAGGGAATGATAAAGAAACATTGATGGGCGCAGTAACTCAATTATTACCCTATATTGGATATCCGAGAACTCTCAATGCGATCAGGTGCATAAATGAAGTCGTGCCCGAATAATTTTAATCAACTTAAAAAAAGGAGTTTCTTATGAAAGAAGTAACAGTATTAATTGGATGCGGATTGATAGGTACTGCAATCGCAAGAAGAGTGAGCTCCGGGAAGCACATTCTGCTTGCTGATTTACGGCAGGAAAAAGCGGAATTAGTCGCCGCAGTTTTGAATGATGCCGGGTTTGAGGCCAGTACTGCGGCCATAGACGTATCATCACGCAAAGCGGTAGAAAGTCTCGCCGAAAAGGCCGCAAGCCTGGGTGATGTGACAGGAGTTATCGATGCAGCAGGCGTTTCTCCCTCCCAGGCTCCGATAGAGACGATTTTGAAAGTGGATTTATATGGCACTGCCCTTGTACTTGAAATATTTGGAAACATTATTGCTCGTGGCGGCTCCGGCTTAGTAATTGCATCCATGTCAGGCCATCGCCTGGGCGCTCTCACGGATGAACAGAATAAGCTTCTTGCGACTACGCCTGCCGATCATCTCCTTTCGCTTCCATTTCTCCAGCCGGATCAACTGAAGGATACTTTGCATGCCTACCAACTCTCAAAACGCGGAAACACTTTACGGGTTATGGCGGAAGCCGTCAGGTGGGGCAAACGAGGCGCCCGGGTAAATACAATCAGTCCAGGTATTATTATAACACCGCTCGCTAAAGATGAACTGGCAGGCCCTCGCGGTGAGGGCTACCGGCGAATGATCGAGCTCTGCCCTTCTGGGAGGGCAGGCACCCCTGACGAGGTTGCCAATGTCGCAGCTCTTCTTATGGGACCGGATGGTGCTTTTATAACCGGCAGCGATATTCTGATGGATGGAGGAGTTACTTCTTCGTACTTCTTTGGAGAGCTCGCTCCGAAAGAAAAATAACTGATTGAAGGAGAGAATAATGAGTGCAAACGATCTCAGCAAAAGCGTGATTTTTCCCATTGGGGATAAACTTGAAAGCGATAATTTCAAAGGAACTGTATGGCTCAACCGGCTGACACCCGCAAGTTCTGCCTGTCCGATCGGAAATGTGACTTTTGAGCCGGGATGCCGAAACAACTGGCACAGGCATGCGGGCGGTCAGATTTTGCTTGTGACCGGCGGCAGGGGCTATTTTCAGGAATGGGGAAAGACTGCACAGGAACTTCACGCAGGAGATGTCGTCAATATACTGCCCGATGTTAAACATTGGCATGGTGCGGCTAAAGACAGCTGGTTTGTCCATCTTTCGATCGAGGTAAATCCCGAAAAAGGCCAGGCAGCATGGCTGGAGCCGGTATCAGACCAGGATTACAATAAATTGAAATAAAAAAGGGCAATGTTCATTACCGTTTTGTGGTTGACATGGCTTCTTTGAAAACTAATTAAGGGTAAAAAGATGAAAAGTGTTATTATCCTTGGAGCAGGCGGTAATATAGCAAGGCATGTAATTGGTATGTTAACAAAAAGGAATGACATAAAGTTGACCTTGTTTCTTCGTAGCAAAAACAGATTAAGGAACAGCGACATTTCCCAATGCCGCATCATAGAAGACGACGTTCTGGATATTAACCAGCTTGAAAAAGCAGTAACAGGACAGGATATTGTGTATGCCAACCTTGCAGGAGACCTTGAAACAATGGCCAAAAACATTTTGAAAGCAATGGACAGCAAAGGAATCAAAAATTGATTTTTATTTGTTCTATCGGTATTTATAATATTCCTTTGAAACCGGTTTTAAGGTCTTACCGGAAAGCTGCTGAGGTAATTGAGGCATCCGATCTAGAATATACTATTTTGAGACCGACCGGGTATACTGATGCAGATGAAGTGGCTTATGAAATAACAGAAAAAGAAGAACCCGAAAAAGGTTCGGAAATTTCTAAAAAAAGCCTTGCAGCATTCATTGTCAACATCATTGAATCTCCTGAGAAATACAAACGAAAAAACCTTGGCATAAATAAGCCATAGACTTATAGAATTTATAATTTACGGAGGATTTTCATGAACAGGAATATTTTAGTTCTTTCGGCAAGTCCGAGAAAAAGCGGAAACTCGGATCTGCTATGTGATCAATTTATGACAGGGGCAAAAGAAGCCGGACATGAAACTGAAAAGATATTTTTAAAAGACAAAAAGATCAGTTACTGTACAGGGTGCGGCTCCTGCTTTAATGGAAAGAGCTGTTCGCAGAAAGATGATATGGGCAATATCCTGGATAAAATGATTTCAGCTGATGTGATAGTAATGGCAACTCCTGTTTATTTTTATTCAATGAATGCACAGATGAAGACTTTGATCGACAGAACCTGTTCCCGTTATACAGAGATAACAAATAAGGAGTTTTATTTTATCGTGACTGCCGCTGACAGCAGCATACAGGCGATGGAAAGGACACTGGAAGGTTTCAGGGCATTTACTTCCTGCCTGAGCGGAGCAAAGGAAAAAGGAATCGTTTATGGAACCGGCGCATGGAACATTGGAGAGATCAATGGAAAACCCGCGATGAAACAAGCCTTTGAAATGGGAAAGCTGGTCTGATCAAAATTACTTGTTTTAAATAAAAATTTATTTGTAATTTCAAATCAATGTAAATGGTTGCCGGATAAGGAATTATGATGCAGAGGAGAAGGGGTCGGAATGTCGGGCAATTCCCTGCCCCATATAGAATAACGCAACATGGAAATCGAGTTTACTGGCCATTGATCCTTCGGATCAAGACAAGCACATGACTGGCGGAACAAAACTCTGATTTTTTTGAAAATTCTGTGAATTGACTTCAATGTAATACCGCCCGGCCTGCACTGACCTCCAGAACTAATTGTTAACTGCCTTAGGTGAGGGTTGTAATATATACTTGGTGGCAATTCCATGTAAAATTCCCGACTCATCAAACCACAATTTATCCAAGCAAATCGAACGCTCAAACCCGGTGCCGGGAAAATCCTTTTGATGGTAAAGCAGCCAGTATTCCCCATTTTTATTCTCAATAACACAGCATGAGCCCGGTCCATAAACATTGCTGTTTTGAGAAATAATCGGATTTGCTTCATATTTTTTAAAAGGTCCTGCCGGGTTTGAGGAAGTTGCGCAACCTATTGCGTAATTCCTGAGATCGGCGTTATTTCCGGAATAAAGCAAATAGTATATATTATTCCGTTTGAAAATCCAGGGGGCCTCGTTCCTGGGAGAATCCCAGCCCTGATCGAAAGTCAAAAGCCTCTTAGGGAAACCTTTCAACGTTACCGGATTGCTCATAGGCTGGACATATATTTCAGTAAAATTAGAACTATAATAAAGATAGAAAGAACCGTCTGTATCCTGAAACATCTGTGCGTCCCCAGAGCTTTTTATTAAAATTCCCAGATCTTTATATTTACCGTCAGGCGTACTTGAACTGGCCACACCTATTTTGTAGTTCACGGTATAATAAAGGTAAAATGTTTTATCGGAATGGCTATAAAAGATATCAGGAGCCCAGAAATCTTTCTCGCTCCCCGGGCCGAAGATCCTGTTTCCCTTCGACCAGTTGACAAGGTCTTTAGATGTATAGATATAATAACTCACATTATCGCCGGTTCCTGACATATAGTAAGTCCCATCATATAATAAAATGCAGGGATCGGCCAGGTTGAAAAGGACAGGATTTGTATATCTTCCGGAAATAGCCGCAGAATTTGCACCTTCCGGCTTTGCTGCGCATGAAGATAAGACAACAAACAGCAATATTATATACATTAAACTTCTCATCTGTAATTCTCCTAAAAATTCTTAAATCAGTTTATTATATCAAAACCTAATAGGGATTTCAATGTCTAGGCTACCTGTAAATATTAAATATTACCAAGCAATTAAAAAAGGCAAAAAAACACAATTCGAAAGAAAAGTTCTCGTCTCTTGCCAGTGCCAGTAAACCACCTAATTCATTATAATCTACTGGCACCTGACTGGCGGAAATTTTTCGGGAAAAATCGAATTTTTTTGGTCTGAAAAAACAGAATTTCAAAATTATATTGATACTAACTAATTCCATTTGTTATTCATTACTAATCATATACTGTACAGGAATATAAAATCTATTAAAATGTAAATTTAAGATTCGTTATTTAGAGTTCCACCTCATGTGAATACTAATTTCAATATCGTTTTATTTCTTACTGAGTTTCAAATTAATTTCATGAAAAGAAACTCTGAAATTGAAATTGACAAGGTTATTTTGCAAATATATAATAAGCCTCAATCGAATCAATAAGCGAGGGGGGTACCTTGAAATCATATATTGTTTTAATCCTTGCACTTTTTATAATAATCCCTGAATTCGGTTTTTGTGCGGAAACCAGTTCCAATTCGAATTCCGGTGCAGTGATCGTCCAGGCGACAAAGTTCTATGTAATCCCGATCGACAATTCAACACTCCTTAAGCAGGATTCATTCCAACTCGTTGTATTCAGATCCATTTATAATTTTATGAGGTTTATACCGTCGCTCGACGTTCCCGACGACAAGCTTATGAACGACCTATTCTGGGTATCTCCCATGCTTTCCAGGTGGGAAAAGGTCAACCCGTCCCTTGCGCCCAAGGCAATCTTCGAAGCGGATTATATTCTTTACGGAGATTACACGGTTAAGGAAAAGGACCCCGGCAAGGCTTCCATAACAATGAGGGTATGGTCTAAAAAGGATAATAAAAACGTGTTTACAAAAACATATATAACCTCGACCGATATTGAAATCTTCGACACGATCGATACGATCCTGAAGGATGTGATCGAGGGGACTCTCAGGATCAATTATTCGGTGGCAAAGATCAATTTCGATGTGAAGGCCGGCAAGGAAAGATACGATATATTTATAAACGGGAAACCGATAGATTCGGCTGACAAAAAGGATTACAAAAAAGCCCTGAACGTACTAGGACGGCAGAAGTACGAAGTGAGCATCGTGCGTACGAGGGATGGTAAAACGGTCTATAAGGACTCAAAGTTCCTGGATACGGGGGAAAAATTTCAGATATCCTATGTCGCAACCGGATCGGCGCTCGTCGACGGCATTGTGCATGGTGTCAGGGGAAAGGAATATCATTATTCAATCGATGGAACTCCTTCTTTTCCCGGCCAGGTATATACCAATATGAACGCGCTGACGCAGCATTCAATTCTTGTCCTCGATGCCAAATCAAACACAGTTTACTCCTCCGATTTCAGCGTACTCGACGGGGCGGAAACGCATGTCACCCCCGAGGAGAAATGGGCCGGCCCGTTTCACTTCGATATCTTCACAGGGATCCCTTCAAGCTTCATAGGGGCCGGATTTGCATATTACCCGGACAGGTATTTCTGGCTTGAAGTCTCATGCGGGGGCGGGGGCATGTATTCTCCAATGACAGCCGGGTTTGTCTATGCAGTCGCCCCAGGTATCAGCGCCTGTTATTATATAAATGGCGACTTGTCGGAAGAACTCAGGTGGGGCGTCGGCGTAAACGGGACATATTACCAGTACATAGCCCCCGGACTACCGTCAACCCCGGCCTTCGGATACTCAGCCGGAGCCTTCGCCCTTCTCGAATGGCAATGGCTCTTCATAAGGGCAGGGGCCGGATATGAGTTCGACGACAGTACCTTCTTCCCGGCCGTATCCATCGGAATCAAGTTTTAGGAGAAACAAATGCTGAAAAAGACTGGCGTAATAATAGCAGTTATGTCTACAATCCTTGTTAGCTGCTCACTACTGATGAACCCCGGGTACAACGACAGGTACCTTCAATCCAGTTCATCAAGTTCCTCCATTTCATCCCCTTCATGGAAAACCGTCGGTTCGCCCGGATTTTCCGCAGGAACAGCAAGCTATGTCTCCCTGGCCGTCAACAGCGGGACTCCCTACGTAGCTTTTTGCGATGGTGGAAATTCGGGTTATGCAACAGTAATGTATTATAACGGTTCTGAATGGATTAATACGGGATTAAACCCTACTGGAGGGTCTCCGGATTATTATACTTCCCTGGCTTTCTACGAAGGTACCCCTACTGTGGTTTATGGAGATGGACCTTCAAAGGAACCTTCATGCCAATATTATAACGGATCCTCCTGGATCTATATTGGTGGTTATCATTTTTATCCAAACGCAAATAATACATATTTTTCCCTGGCCTTTGACCAGGAAGGTTATCCCTACGTGGCTTTCTGTGATGGTAATGGCGATTTAAAAGTGTTATCCAATAATAGCAGTTCCGTTTGGGATATTTCAACCGGTGATATTACTTCGAGCGCTGTTAATTATACATCCATCGCCTTTGATCCCTATCTTCCTTATGTGGCTTTCCAGGACAACTCAGTAAACGATTTCAAGGCATGCGTTATGAGGGATAACAGTGGATGGTCTCCTTATGGCAACATGGATTTTTCCGCCGGACAGGCAAACTATATTACACTTAAAATCTATAATGGCTCTCCCTACGTTTCTTACCAGGACGTTTACAACGGCTCGAAAGCCACTGTAATGTACTGGAACGGTTTGACATGGGTCCCGCTCGGCACTCCCGGATTTTCGGCGGGACAGGCAAGCTATGTTTCTATGGATATCGACAATAACGGCAGGGTCTACGTGGCTTTTGCAGATTCATCGGCAAACGGCAAAGTAACGGTAATGTACTATAACGGATCAGCATGGGTAACCCTCGGCACTCCCGGATTTTCGGCGGGGACAGCCAGCTATGTTTCGCTTGCCGTCTGCAACGGCGTACCTTATGTGGCTTACCAGGATAGCGCCTACAACAAAATAGTCGTGATGACATATAAGTAAAGCCTTCCTGCCTTAACGGAGCAAAGGAAAAAGGGATAGTTTATGGAACCGGCACATGGAACATTGGAGAGATCAAGGGAAAACCCGCGATGAAGCAAGCCTTTGAAATGGGAAAACTGGTCTGATCAAATATTACCTAACTTACGTAACAAACAATCTATGATTTCAAACCCATTTAACTTATGGTAACATAAATAATTATAATTCGGATGGGGGTACAAATACGGCGTATTTCATTACTCCGTATAGAATAACAAGGCTTGAAAATATTTTACTAGCACCTGACTGGCGGAAGTTTTCATAGAAAAATCGAATTTTTTCGACCAAAAAAAGCTTTTCAACCTATAATTGTTATTAACTATTTACAATTAAAATACCAATGCTAATATATCACATATTAACATAAAATTAATCAAATGAAACAGAAACCCATGAAACCGAACTCCGTTCGTCATCCTGGGGTTAAATGACAACAGTAGCCAGGTAATTTCATCATCAGTTATTAAAAGTATCATTTCCACTATGATCGCCTAATTAACCGAAAAAAATACTATTCGGTACTCATATTGTATTTTGGACCTTTGGTGCTATCCGGCACCTCAAGTGACCCAGGGGTCGGCAAAATAACGACCCACCTAA
>CAZHNM010000024.1:0-35294 GCA_964533855.1 uncultured Brevinematales bacterium | reverse complement strand
GAACTAAGATGATAGTATGGAATATTCTCTGTTTTAGCTCTCTGTAATGCTCCAGAATCAGTGTTATTACTAATGACAACACAAGGAACTGCATTTAAGGTCTTGTTTTTACAGGCATCAATAATCGCCTGCATATTGCTTCCATTATGTGAGGCTAAAAATCCTAATCTTAAAGGGTTCAATATCATCTCCTACGTCATTATCCTATTTTTGTTCCGACAAAGCTTTTCTTGCTTCATTAAATAATTCTACTGATGCATCAATTTCAAGCTTTTTGGGTGAAAGACTTTCAACATTAAATCCGTATGGAATATTCTTTGCTGTGCAATATTCTATTAACTCTTGAATAATTCTAATATTTTGTCTAACCGATTCTTCAAGAATATCTTTGCAATGTAACAAATCATTTTCCATCCACTTCGGTATGTTTATCCCGAGCCATTTCATTAGCCTTAAAGTTTCTAATGTTCCACAAGGCGATAATGTGAAAATGAAATATTTACTTTCAATAGCTTTATCATTTACCTCATACCAATAATCGGAAATGAAGTTTTTAACCATTTCAATATTACAGACATATTGTGAAATAAAGAATGAACAACCTTTTTTCTGTTTTTCGATTATTCTTAAATGCTCATCCTTTTTACTATTATGTCTTTCAGGTATTACAATTCCACCCAATAATGACTTTGATTTTGATTCATTCCATAAATTATAAGCTTCATCGAGATTCATATTAATTTCTTGATGTTTTGAAGCCGCCCCCACAAAAACAGAAAGATAATTCTTGTTATTTATTTGGATTAGGCGATCGTTAAATTTTATTGAGTTATATTTCCCAACAACCTGATATAATATTTTTTCACATTCAATATTTTTATGATATCCTTCAACATAGTTATAAGGGTCAATTGTTGGGAAAAAAGGAAACGGTCTTGTTTCATTGTTTCGATTGCTTTCATCCTGAATATCATAAACAACAAGCGCATCTGCATTAAGAGCATTTATTCGAGCTGTTCTTTTATCTGAAATTGAAATCATTTTTTCTCTATCAGTTTCAAGTTTAGGCGGTGTAATACCATATAGAAGAGCGCCAGAAATTTTGTTAATAACCTTTTCAGAAAACATTATCTTTCCTCAAATTTGAATTTCCCTTATTCTATCCTCTCCTGGCGCTTTTATCAAAATTGTGCGAGGCGGGCAAAGCAGAGGGGAAGAGCGTATTTGTTAATGACGATGCCTATTGAATCATAACCATGTTCTCTTTTTTATTCTTCCCTATATTCTTCTTTAATTTATCGATACCAAACGGTTTTCCATGAGCAGGATATATTTTCAAAGCATTCATTGCAATAAGTTTTCCCCAGCTTTTGTAATAAACATCTAAATCATTAACAAAAACTACACAATACTTTGTCCCAGCAAATTGAAAAAAGTTTGCAGCAGCATCTCCTACAATGCAATAACCATCATCAAATAAAATAGAAATAGAATCAATTGTATGCCCTGGTGTTTCAACAATCCTGCCTTCCAATTCAATCCCGATTTCACTTAACCGCACTTCATTTTGAACAATAATATCACTACTTCTACCCTTATAAGGAGGAAATTTTAAATTATTATTTTTATCGATATGCTTTCTCAATATAACAGAAATATAAAATTGTTTAAATCCGATTAAAAATTTCATCCGTTTATTTATCAATCCTCCTCCATGATTTTGGTCATTCATTCCCACCGATATAAGCTCTTTTGTAAGATTATGCATCACAATCTTGATATCATTATTTCTTTCTAATATTTTATTCACCAATCCACAATGGTCATCATGATGATGGGTAAGAATAATATGGCTGATTTCGGCAATATTTACATTAATTTCTTTTAATCTTTTACAGAATAGTTCCCAATCTTCCTCATAGCCAGTATCAACTAAAACATATTGTTTCTTTGTCTTGATTAAAAAACAATTGGTTACGCTTAGCTTCAATTCAATTAATTCCATCTATTAAGCCCCTATAAAGCAATTACCCTTATTCTATCCCCTCCCGGCGCTTTTATCAAAAATTCAATAAAGAATATAACAGCTTACCTGTTCAATTGTTTTTGAACCTGGGCCACGTAATCCCTTAGAATTGATCTTTTCAAAGATTAATATAGCCGAATAATCCTGCCGATTATTTAGCAAAGAATCGATTATCGGTTTGTAATGATCAAGCTTACTTTTTCTGATAATTCGATCCTTGTAATATCATGCGGCGGCACGGAAAATCCTGCCACATGGAATTACAACGGCGACGGCGGGATCACAAAGATCTCGGGACCTGTAATTTCAAGCATTGGTCAAAACAAATCATTCACGGTTTTAAAATACGCGGGCGGCAATATTTACGCATTGGAATACGGTAACGGCATAGTCCAGACTTTTAATGGCGGTGTACGAGTAAAAAGTTCCCAGTTAATCTTGATATATCCTGGGTTAATTAATATACTTTACAAAAGAAGGCATGAAAATCCCCATTTTTTCCGGAGATAAGGTTTAATTTTATGGCGGAAGATTTCTGGTACAGGCTTGATAATGCGGGGAAACTTTACCCGTCGATAACCACACCGTACCTGACGACAGTCTTCAGACTTTCAGTATCTTTAAAGAAACCTGTAAAGATCAGCAGGCTTCAGGAAGCGCTTGAAAATATAATCGGCCGCTTCCCTTATTACAGGGTTTACCTGCACAAGGGCATCTTCTGGTATTACCTTGAACATACCAGGGATATCCCGAAAATATTGCCGGATACGCGTTATCCATGCGCAAAGATACCGGTAAAGCGGAAGGGCACATTTTTATTCAAAGTGAAAGTTTATAAAACAAAGATAGCGGTTGAGTATTTTCATGCCCTTACGGACGGTACGGGCGGGATGAATTTTCTTAAAGCGCTGACCGCAGAATATATCAGCCTTGTCTACGGCCCCTTCGATGAATGGGGGGATATTTTCAGGCCCGGCCAGATACCTGATCCGGAAGAAGCCGAGGATTCTTTTATCAAATATTATAATCCAAAGGCTTCCCCGCCGTTAAGGGTGAAAAAGGCTTTTCATATACCTTATAAAAATCTCCCGCTGGGGATATATAATGTCATTACCGGAATAGTTCCTCTGGGCCGGTTATCTGAAATATCGAAAGAAAATAATGCGACGATAAACGATTTTCTAATAGCCGTTCTTTTTGAGGCCTTGCAGAATCTGTATTTCCGTATAAACAAGCCGGATAAAAATATCGACACCAATCCCATAACGATCATGATACCGGTAAATATGAGGAAGATTTTCGGTTCAAAAACGATGAGGAATTTCTCGCTTTTTTTAATTCCCGGCATCGATCCGGAACCGGGAAGATATAGTTTCGGGGAAATCGTTAATTATGTGCATCATTATGTGAGGATGAACGCCAGCGCAAGGTCGGTTCAGCCCGATATGGCCAGGAATGTGAAGGGGGAAAGAAACATATTTATCAGAGCGCTTCCGCTGTTTTTAAAGAACATCCTCCTTTCCGGGATTTATAAAATCATAGGGGGAAAGGGGGCGTCGAGCGGGCTTTCGAATATCGGGATTGTCATGATGCCTGACCGGATCGCGGCATATATCGACAGGTTCGATTTCATACTCCCCCCGGAGCCTACCTCGAAATGCAACTGCAGCGTCGTCAGCTTCAGGGATAAGGTCAGTATTTCCTTCGGCAGAACGATTATTGAAACCGATATTGAAAAATATTTTTTCAGAAGGCTTGTCGGGATGGGTATCCCTGTGAAAATAGAAAATAATTGAGAGGTGAAATATGCCGTTTTGTTCCAGGTGTGGTGTGGAAGTGGATGATTTCGTTGCGGTATGCACCCTTTGCGGTACTCCTATACAGAAGTCAACCTCTGAAAATGATATTCCTCAAGCGCCTTTCCCGCAGGAAAATCCCTCCGCCAGTAAAAAATCGGCGGAAGAGTATAACCTTAACCTGACCTGGATGATAATAACAGTAATTTTTTTTATTCCCCTTTTTGTGCTCCTGACAATAAATTTTGTATACAGCGGAACGCATGCCTGGACCGGCTATGCCATTTCCTCCATAATAGCGGCATGGCTATGCGTGACCATAGTGCTTTTCTTCATAAAGAATTATCTTGTATATTCGACCGGTATTATGATTATCACAGGCCTGCTGCTGTTCTTTTTCGATCTTCATTACGATAAGCTGTTATGGTTCTTCCCGGTAGGGCTGCCAGCGCTTCTTCTGCTTTATATTCTTTCATTAGCTGTTATCGCCCTTATATTCAGGGTAAAAGATAAGGGATTGAATGTCGGTGCTTTTATACTCATAGCGGCCGGAATGTTCTGCCTGGGCTTTGACAGCCTTTTAACAAACCTTGTTTACAGGGCAGTCAAACCCACCTGGTCCCTTGTCGTTCTCTCCGTTACAATACCGACTGCATTGCTCTTCCTTTTTCTTCACTACGTTATGAAAAAGAGGATAAAATATAAAAGAGTTTTTCATATTTAAGGGGCCTTTTAAGGGGGTTTTCGCCATGCTGATATGGACTTTACAGGATTTATTGAAAATCCCGTCCCTTGTGATCAAGGTTGTCAGGGAAAATTTTAAATCTGATAAAGAAATAATTAAAAACAAGATTTATTACGGCGCCCAGAAAAACCAGTATATCCTTATATTTAACCCGAAATCCGCAAAGAGAAGGAACGGGGTTGTTTTTTTTATCCATGGAGGCGGCTGGCGGTCTTTCAGCCCTGAAAACATGCAGTTTATAGGTTATTTTTTTGCACAGCACGGTTTCCCGACTGTTATGCCCGGTTACAGGCTTGCACCCTCATTCAAATTTCCAGCCCAGATGAATGATGTATTCGGGGCATTTAAAAAATATGTCGATGTTTCTGAAGAATACTCGTTGAATTTTAAAAAAACAATAGCAGCCGGTCAGTCGGCCGGAGGCGAATTAGCTGGCCTCCTGGCCTTTAACAGGGAGGAACAGTTAAAATACGGCATAAACCAGGACTATTTCAGAGGAATGCTCTCCATCAGCGGGCCCCTTAACCTTGCCATTCAGAGTAAAAATTCATCCGTCGAAAGAATGTACCAGGATTACGTCCCCACAGAGGAGGACAGGCATAATGCAAGCCCTATCCGCTATGTGACTGGGAGTGAAAAAATTCCCGTTTTATGCATTCATGGAGAAAAGGACCCGGTTATAGAAATAAACCATTCAAGGTCTTTCGTTGAAAAAATCAATGAGGCGCACAATGAACTTGCCGAGCTGATGGTTGTAAAAAATTCGCATCATACGGATCTTGCCCGTATTTTTTTGCACGAATATTCAGAGGCGAAATCCATCATCCGCTGGCTGGCTGAAAAAATTTATTGACAGGTTACAGTCGAGAGTCAAGAGTCTGAAAGGGTCAATGCCAGAATCCTGGCTCCCGACAGCCGGCTGAAAGGCTATTTGCTTTGCCCATATGAAATTAAGCAAAGAATCAAAGGGCAGAATGTGGAGATGAGGGGATTTGAACCCCCGGCCCCTGCGTTGCGAACGCAATGCTCTCCCGCTGAGCTACATCCCCGGACTTCTGTAATTATAAAAACGAAATGTTAAAAAAACAAATTACATAAATAATGAAAAAACCGTCATTTATTTGACCCCCTGTTTTATTGCCATTTTTATTTTCATTAATTATAGTAGTTTGACTTGTTTTAAGATTGTCTGCATAATCTCATGATTATTCCTGGATATAAGGCGGATTTGTCTATATGAATACAGGAAATATATTGATGGGCAGACAGCCCATTCTGGATTGTGATCAGAATATTGTGGCATTCGAATTGCTTTTCAGGAACGATGAAAGTAATTTTGCCAAGATCACCGACAACCTCACTGCTACTGCAACAGTCCTCGTCAACACCCTTAATAATTTCGGCTTCAGCAAATTGATGGGCGATAAACTGGCATTTATTAATGTTAATGATGAGATATTAAAAAGGGACCTCCTGAAAACCCTGCAGAAAGACCGCTATGTGCTTGAAATTTTAGAAACGACAAAGATCGACACGGTCCTTCTTGAGCTTATAGATAGCATGAAACAGGACGGCTTTGTATTCGCTCTCGATGATTTTGTTTTCAATGATGAGACCATCAAGCGCTTCAGCCCCCTTTTCAGCAAGGTATCTTACATCAAGGTCGATGTCCGGCAGAACACAAGAGAAACCATAGCATCCAAGATCAAGATCTTCAAATCATTCCAGTTAGATTGCCTCGCCGAGAAAGTCGAGGACATGCAGGAATTTTTCTTTTTCAAGGACCTGGGATTCACGCTTTTCCAGGGATATTTCTTCGCCAGGCCGACAATAATCAAAGGGAAAGGCGTAGATCCCCGAAAACTCGCAATTATGGAGATAATCAACCTCATATATAAGGATTCTGATATAAGCGCCCTTGAAAGTTCCTTCAAAAAATGGCCCGAAATGACGATAAACCTCCTTCAATTCATTAACTCGGCGGCTATAGGCAGCAGGCACAAGATAGAATCCATAAGACAGGCGATAGCTCTTCTCGGCCAGAGGCAGCTTCTGAACTGGCTTATCCTGATGGAATATGCCTATATGAAGGGGACTTCAAGCGGAAATCCCCTTTTATTCGCGGCTATCGAGCGTGCTAAAACAATGGAGGTGCTTGTTAAAACCCTGAAAACGGGAGTCCCCAAAAACATGCTCGATGAGGCATACCTCACCGGCCTTTTATCGCTTATGGAACCATTATTTAGAATGCCTATGAAGGATATCCTTGCAGAGCTGAATTTAAGCAAGAGCATTAACGACGCGCTTATCGACCGTACAAACGAGCTCGGAAAGCTGCTGCTTCTCATAGAGAAAAGCGAGGAGAATAATTTTCCCGAAGTGTCGGCAATACTCAAAGAGTTGAATATATCGGTCGATAAATATAACTCTGCTGCTCTCGACGGAATTTTCTGGGCCCAGACTAACGGCAGCAATAATTTCCAGCAGTCTTACGCAACCTGAAAAGCAATTCCTCTAGTGCTGTGTTTTTATTATAAGTTTTCATTTTCCCTCAAAATATGTTAAAATAAAAAAGCCCCCTTGAAGCAGATGCCTTACAGGCTATTGCGCAACCGTCTTATCTTTTATTTGGAGGGTTTTACATGGGTTTAAGCAGCAAAGAAATGGATATCAGGAACATCGACTCGAACAAATACACAATGGCCGATTTCGCTGATTTTGAAAGTGACGATCTTTTTGCCGTCACAGAGTATTTCTGGGAGATGGTAAAGGATGCGACTGACAAGAAATATTTCGTTTATCGAAATCCTGTCATGTCTGCGCCTGTAGCGGAATTCGATGTTTATGACAGATATAGCGATTCTGTCAGGAAGTTTTTGAATTTCTGCGCATACAACTACCTCGGATATTCCTACCGTCCTGAAGTCATCAAGGCAGTTCAGGAAACTGTCGCCAAGTATGGAACGGGCGCCGTTTCAGCTCCCCTGTTCAGCGGTTATTACGATATAACAAGGAAACTCGAGGAAGCTATGGCCGCTTTTAAAAAGAAAGAGGATGTCATGATCTTTCCTACAGGTTACGCCTCAAATCTCGGGGTGTTATCCTGCCTTCTGAAACCGGGGGATGTGGCTGTGCTCGATATTCTATCCCACGCCTCAACTTATGACGGCGCCAGGCTTGCAGGGGCCGAAATAAAGGTTTTCAGCCATAACAGCTCCAAGCACCTCGAAAAGGTCCTCAAGAGCCTCGGGAAAAAGAGAGTAATAGTATGTCTTGAAAGTGTTTACAGCATGGACGGAGACCTTGCCGATCTTCCCGAAATCACCAAGGTCTGTAAAAAATACGGGGCGAAGGTGCTTCTCGACGAGGCCCATGCCACCCTCATTTTCGGCGAAAACGGCAGGGGCGTGGCTGAGCATTTAGGAGTCGAAGACGATATCGACATCACCATCGGCACGTTCAGCAAATCATTCGGCGCCATCGGCGGATTTGCCGCGGGCAATAAAAAGCTCATAAATTATATGAAAATGTTCGCCAGATCTTATGTATTTTCATGTGCGATGGCTCCCCATACGGCAGCCGGAATATTGAAAGTCCTTGAACTTTTCCAAAAAGATAAAACGGAACGCGATAATCTATGGAAAAACACATTGTATATGCATGAAAAATTAAAAAGTTACGGCCTTGACATAGGGGACACCAAGTCGCAGGTAATACCCGTAATAGCCGGAAGCGATATGCGTCTCAGGGAGATCAGCAAGAGGATAATGGAAAGAGGCCTGTTCACAGGCATAGTTACTTATCCTGCAGTTTCTAATAAACGGACAAGGCTAAGGCTTTCAATATCGAGTTACCACACGAAAAATCAGCTCGACAGGTGCGCCGATATAATCCATGAAGTGTTCGACGGCATGAAAGACTGGAAGGCTCCCTTGTGAGGTTTTCTCCGGAGCTGGCGGTATTTGCTGCTGCAGCAATCTTTGCCTGTATATTGAAATCATACAGCCAGGCAGGGTATTTCATCGCACCGGGAGACTGGGCGATTTTAAAAGACAAAGTCGGAATTTACGAAAAATCCGATAATATCTGGATACCCGGATACCGTGATGCCGCCGCGGCTTTGAACGGCTCGTTTAAATTTATTTCAGGCATTCCTGGGACCAGCCCGGATAAAAATTATATAATGGTTAACAGGAAACTTTTCCGTGTTCAATTCGCCGGACTGCTAAAAGACGGCAGGAAAATGATTTTCTGCAACTTTTTCGACAGGCGTATGAACGCCGGACAATGGAAAACAGAACAGGTGATAACGGAAGACACCGATTTCAGTTCCTGGAGCCTGCTTTTCGACATGGCGACAGGAGCCTGTTCCGATTTTACGATTAACGGACGGCGGGGGATCAGGTAGATTGATATGAAAAACGGCGACATAAAACCCGGTAATGAAGCAAAAATTACCGTCAGCAGGAACGGGCCTTATATTGTTCAAGGCGCCTTACCCCTTGATAAACAGACGATAGTCCCGGACCGGGATGGAATTCCTGTAAAATGGGAAAAAGTCTCGGATTTTCCTTCAAAACAGGTGTACTCGCTCTGCCGCTGCGGCTTGTCTAAAAATATGCCCTTCTGCGACGGAGAACATATACACAAAGGTTTTGACGGAACCGAAACGGCAGGCAGGCAGCCCTACCTCGAAATCGCCGATAAATACGCAGGCCCGGGCCTTATATTGACCGATGCTGAAAAGCTTTGCGCAATAGCACTTTTCTGCCACCGCGACGGCGACGCCTGGAATCTTACCGAACGCTCAGATGATAAAAAGTCAAGGGATACAGCCATCCAGGAAACTTTCGACTGCCCGTCAGGCAGGCTCGTAGCCTGGGACAAAAAAACGAACCAGCCTCTCGAACCGGAATTAAGCCCGGGAGTGAGCATAGTCTCGGACCCTGTGCATCATGTCAGCGGGCCTGTCTGGGTAAAAGGCGGCGTAAAGATCGAATCTCATGACGGCGCTGCCTATGAAAAGAGGAACAGGGTTACGCTCTGTCGCTGCGGTAAATCTTCCAACAAGCCTTTCTGCACGGGGGAACATATCGCCTGCCGTTTTAACGACGGAGAATTTAATGATGAGCGATCTTGAGAAAATCATTCTTTCCGAGACAGTAATACAGGACAGGGTCAAAGAATTAGGGGAACAGATTACACGGGATTACATGGGAAAAAATCCTGTTCTTATCGGCATCCTCAAGGGCGCAATGACATTCATGGCTGACCTGATCAGAATGATACCGCTGAAGCTCAAGTTTGACCTGATAGCCGTTTCGAGTTACGGCGCTTCGACAAGATCCAGCGGCACAGTCAGGATCCAGAAAGATCTCGATATCGATATAGAAGGCTGCCATGTCATAATTGTCGAAGATATTATCGACACGGGATTGACGCTGCATTATATCATCGAAAATCTGAGGGCAAGGCATCCGGAAACCCTGAAATTATGCACCCTGCTCGATAAGCCCATGAAAAGAAAAGTCCCGATCCGCCCGGATTATAACGGATTCGAGATATCTGACGATTTTGTAGTGGGTTACGGACTCGACTACGCTGAAAATTACAGGAACCTTCCTTGCATAGGTATTTTAAAGGAAGAAATCATTAAAGACGGGAACTCATAGGCTTTTGTATAATGTTATGCGGACAGTCTGCCGAAAAATATGGATGAATGCGGAGGCTATATGGATATTTCTAATTACACGAACACCATTAACGAATCTATCTCGAGGGGAGAGCCTATAGAGTTCAAGTTCGGATACGTCAGTCATCAAGACACAGAATTCGTAATGGAAGCCCTCGCGACAATTCTGAATTCGATCGGCAAAGTTAATCTCATGGACGAGGTATCTTATTTCCTCAGGGAATTTGTAACCAATGCCAATAAATCAAATTTAAAACGGGTATATTTCAAATCCCTGAATCTAAATATCGATGATTCTGAAGGTTATAAAAAGGGTATGGAAACCTTCGCCAGGGATTTTCATGATAAACAGGACAGCCTCCAGCGCGATTTCGGGAAATTGCCCCTCTATACTAAAGTCATTTTTTTGCTTAAAAATCACGTCCTGAATGTTACCGTCAGGAACAGCAACATGCCCACCAAGCAGGAGCTCGACCGGATGTGGAAAATGATTGAAGACTCTAAAAAAACAAGGGACATCGCGCAAGCGTACGAGAACCTCTCGGATGTGACGGAGGGCACGGGCCTCGGACTCATCTCATCGATGCTTATGCTGCGGAGCATGGGCCTCGACGAAAGTTTTTATAAAATAAATAAGGATGAGAAAAATAATGAAACTGCAGTTTCCGTGGACATCTACCTTGACACTGTTACCGAAATGCAGGTTGATTATATTTCAGATCTGATATTGTCGGAAATCAACAACCTTCCTGTTTTCCCTGAAAAAATCAAGGAACTGGAGGGCATGCTCTCCGACAGGGATGTGGCTTTTGGAAAGGTCGCCACTGTCATCCAGAGCGACCTTACCCTTACCGCCGAGCTGCTCAGAATAGTCAATTCAGCCCAGTACATGCTGCCCCAGAAGGTCAGCAACATCACCAACGCGATATCGCTTATAGGCGTTAAAGGCCTTAAAAACCTGCTGTATTCTTACGGAACCCAGAATATCCTTTCCCAGAAATTCGGTAAAATGGATGAGATCTGGCAGCATTCCTACCGTGTGGCATCGTATGCATATCATATTGCAAACGATATGAAAAGAACCGACCTGCAGGATGACGCCTATATAGGAGGGATTCTCCATGACATGGGAAAGATCATAGCTGTAACAGCCTACCCGATGCTGATGGAAAAAATCAGCAGTCATTGCGTTGATAAGGGAATAAACTGCAGCATGGTCGAGAGGCTTTCTATGGGGCTTTCTCATGCCAGGATCGGCGCCGATATTGCGCGGCGCTGGAATTTCCCTGACAACATAGTAGATGTGATTAACTGCCATCATCAGCCTCTGCTCTCACCCGACGAGACAAAAGACCTTGTCAACCTGATCTATATGGCCAATATCCTTGCCCATGTCAGGGACCAGACTATTTATTTTTCCCTGATTGAAAAGGATATCCTGAAGAAATATAATTTAAGGACAAAGCAGGATTTGATTGCTCTTGAGAAGAAGCTTGACGACTATTACGAGGCCCAGATCAGAAAATGATTATTTTTCGGAGTTTCCCAGCATAAGAAGGTTTACCAGCATTTTAAGATGGCTCCGGGTCAGAGCCGACATCTCATTTCCCACGTCCGTATCGCCGCTTGTACTCTGCGCCCTTGTTAAATTCTCGCTTTCCGTTCTTTCGCCCGCGATTTCATGGTTTATAGTATTTACCATGGCGCCCGTGTATGTCCGCCGGCTGATAAAATAATCGATCAGGCGGTCCACATTTTCCAGGCTGTAATGGTCCTGCCCCCTGAAAACGCTCACTACGGCCTTACTATCGAAAAGGCCCTCGAATATATGTTTCCCGTTGAACTCCGACTGTTTCAATTCGAGGATTATCTCTTCATAGTCCTGCCCGATCTCGCCGTCAATTATATCCCTGTCGCTTCCGGAGAGAAACGGCCCCGACCTTTCTAACACAAGCCCCCTTATCCGCTGCAGGACATCGATGATGCTCCCCATCATGGCTTCCTGGTAGTTATAATATGAGACCATATCGGATTTATTACCTATATCCTTCTCGAAAGCCCTTATATGCTTTTCAAGTGTTTCATAGATAGCGTAATTTGCCGGGTCGTCTATGAGAAGCCGCCTACCGGAAGAAACGCGCCGTATGTTTTTATCGTAATTTATATCGTTGCCGGAAAGAATCCTGTTAAGGAAGATAAAAGATGAATTCTCGGCTGCTATATATGAAAAGGCAAGAAGCAAAACAATAGCTATAATAATCCTTCCAATCATATTATAAATATATCCATACAGTTATATAAAAGCAAATAAACCAATGGGAAGTTCAATCCGCGTCATCCCGGTTTCCAGGTATGGACAAAATCATAAATATTTTGTAAATTCTATCATTATAGGAGGATTTTATGGAAGATATTAAAAACAGCGTAATTCTCATTACCGGGGCGACAAACGGCATCGGCAAGGCAACCGCCGAAAGGCTCGCCGGATTGGGCGCCACTGTGGTTATACATGGAAGGGACCAGGTTAAAATCAACAGCGTCATCAATGAAATCAAGGGAAGAACAGGCAGCAGGAAGATCGATGGGATCAGGGCAGACCTGGCGTCTCTTAAAGAAGTAAAAAGCATGGCCGAAGAATTCAAATCGAGGTTCGACAGGCTTGATGTTCTCATCAATAACGCCGGCGGAGTTTTTCTCGATGGCGGACCGTCTAAAGACACTTTCGAGATAACATTCGCAGTAAACTATCTCTCGCATTTCCTGCTGACAAGCCTTCTTCTCGGCCTGCTGAAGAAAAGTACGCCTTCCAGGGTAATTCTTGTTTCTTCGGAGGCACACAGGTTTTTAGGGCATGTCAATTTAGATAAAGTTTCCGAACCTGGATTTTATAAGGGCTTTTCCGCATACAGCGCGGCGAAAATTTGCGAGAACCTTTTCGCCTTCGAACTTGCAGACAGGCTCAAGGAATCCGGTGTGGATTCAAATGCCCTTCATCCCGGCGTGGTAAGAACAGGATTCGGTTTAAACACAAAAAATTCTTTTTTCAAGGCTTTGCTGCGTATATTCGGGTTATTTATAATCACGCCAGAACAGGGTTCGGATACTTCGGTATTCCTTGCCAGTTCACCGGAAGTGAAAGGAATTACCGGAAAGTATTTTAATAAATGCAAGCCCTTTATTGTTTCTAAAAACTCACTCGATGCCGTTGAAAGAAAACGCTTATGGGATATCTCGGAAAAACTTCTTGAAAGCTACCTGTAAGAAGCCATGTTCCTGTATGGAAGGTTTATCATTCCCGCGACAGAAAGGGCGAAATTTTTAAAAATGCTGTGCATTATGATAAATCCTATAACAGACCGTATAAATGACCAGACAAAGCCGCCGGATGTGCCCGCCTTCATTAAAATTCCGGCCCTTGATGCCGCGCTCTTAGCAGACTTTCTCCTGATCGTGGAATAGAAGAGGGCTGTTTTTTTAATATTCCTTTCATCCCTTATCATTTGAAAGGCTGCCCATACGGCGAGTTCGGCGTCCGCGAAACCTACATTCATATTCTGGCCGCCGATGGGAGGCATCAGGTGAGCTGCATCCCCGCAGAGAAAAACCCTGTTTTTATAGAAACGCTCGGCGAGATAGTGCTGTACGCCGAATGAGCTTTCCCAGTACTTGCGGACCTTCCCGGCTTCGACTCCGCAGCGCTTCGGAATTTCCCTTTCGAGATAATCCGTTGTATTCTCCTTTATATAATACGGGGTTCTCAAAACATACCTTCTTTTCTCTCCCGGCAGGGGGAAGGATTCCACCGATCCCCTCGGGGTGACAAATATCCTTGCCTCGTCTTTCCAGCCTGAATTATCGCCGAAATCCCCCATTATAAACGTATCTTTATAAGGAGCGCCGATAAAACGGACCCCGATCAATTCCCTCATTATACTTTTGCCGCCGTCGCAGGCTATTGCAAACCTAGATGACAATTCAAAATTTTCCCCGGATGGTCCGGATGAGAAGTCTCTTGATTTCCTGCCTTTTATTATTAGACCAGGGCCATTCCACGATAATCCGGTGACTTCATAACCTCTTAAAATCCTTATTCCGCAGTTTTTTTCAATTTCCTCTTCAAGGATGGATTCCGTTATGTTTTGAGGTATAGCTAAAATGAACTTGAAGTCGCTTCTAAAGCATGAGAAATCGGTCCTGCCAAGGCAGGCCCTTTTTCCCCTGATCTCCGAACGGAAAACTCTCACGCCTTTGCCTATAAACTTCCTGTCCAGTCCGGCGTCCCTCAGAATTTCAAGAGTCGGAGGAGTAATGCCGATCGCCCTGGAATTCCGAACTCTTTCGCAGTTTTTTTCCAGTATGACAGCCGGCAGTCCGGCCTTTTTCGCAAGGAGAGCCGACAGCATCCCCACCGGGCCTGCTCCGACAATTATAACATCAGCGTCAAACATGCAAACCTCTTGTTTGATTATTATAAAGCCTCTTGTTAGAATATTCCCTTAATGATAGATTCAGCTTAGATTTCGATACCGAGGTTTGTAATGCCAATCATGATGGACCTTCATGTGCACTCTACAGTTTCACCGGACGGTACTGATGAGATTTTAGATATCTGTACAGAAGCCGTTGAAAAAGGAATAAAAGTCATCTGTTTTACCGAACATGCCGACCTTTCTGAAAATTTAGGCGGGAACCGGGATCCCGGGTTTTCGAAATACTCTAAATTAATCGATAAAGCAAGGGACCGCTTCGGGCATAATCTGAAAATCCTCAAGGGAGTTGAAGCGGGAGAGCCTCACCTTCATCCCGGGCAGTTTGAAAAACTTATTAAACTGGATTTCGATATGATTCTCGGTTCCGTTCACTGGATAGGCAATCATTTTGTCGGCGAGAATGATCTTGAAAGGCTTTACACCAGGGAGCAGATTTTTGAAATGTACTTTATTGAGCTGTTCAGGGCGGTTGAATTCGGGGGTTTCGATTCCATAGCTCATTTTGATCTTCCGAAAAGATACTTCGGCGCTCCCCCGGGTTATTTCGGCCCCGGAGATATGGAATCTGAAATATTCGAACTCATGCGTAAGAAGGGTATTGCCCTTGAACTCAATTCGTCTTCGCTGCGGAAAGGACGGCAGGAACCTATGCCGGGAATCGGCACAGTCAGGAAATACAGTAAGGCAGGCGGATCAATGATTACAACCGGATCGGACTCTCATTCAAAAAAGGATTTAGGCTCCGGGTTCAATGTGCTCGACGATATGATCAGAACTCTGCCCGGCCTTAAAACAGGATATTTCGAAGGCAGGAAATTCAGAGAGACTCTATGATCTTCTCCATATCTTTTATCCTGATAGGTTTGTTAAGATAGTAAACCGGCCTGAGGTTTTTAGTCCTTTCTATGAAGTCCTGATTCGTATAACCTGTCATGAAAATGATCGGGATAACAAGTGATTCGCTTATTTTTTCGGCGGCTTCTATTCCGTCCATAGAGCCGGCAAGATGGATATCCATGAAAATTACATCCGGTTTTTCCGAAACAGCCGCATTAACGGCTTCTTCACCGGTCGAAACAGGTTTCATCACACCGAATCCGGACATCTTGAGATTTTCGCATATCATCATCGCTGTGATCGCCTCATCTTCGACGATTAATATTTTATTATTTTTATCCATCTCCAGATCCTTTTACAGCCTTTTGATGAATTAATATAACATCATCGCCGGGTTATGGCAAGAATAAGCGCCACTAATTGGTTATGCCGGAAGAGGCGCATTAAGTATCACTAAATAATTGCATTGAATCCGATTTTATGACATAATTCCTTTTATTCCGTTATCTGACAATTATAAAGGATGACATGAAGAAATTATTTAAATTCATATTTTCTTTTATCGTTAAATCTTATTCTAATAAGATTCCGGTTTATGCAAAGGCTGACTATGATAGTGAAATTAATTTTCAGAATCATACAAGGATCAAGTATTTCAGCCCGTTATTGATCCTGTTCCTGGTTCCCATAATTATCTTTTCCGACATATCGGACCTCCATAACCCCGATAAATCCCGTTATTTTCACGACCTGCTGAATACCCTCTGCGACCTGAGTTTCCTTTTTTTTTCCATATTCGCAGCGATAGTAAACATAGCCGTCTCGCCTGATAAACCTCAAAACATCAGAAAAATACATATTTTTGTAAACTACCTCTATGCCTTTTTTATTCTTCTCATATGCTCTTTGAACAGCGTCGTGGATCAGCTCACTTCGGGGTCTTTCATTGTCTACCTGTTAGGGCTCCTTGGAACAGGGATATTGATGAATATGAGCCTTGTAAAAGCCATAACCATTTATTCAGCCCCTCACATTATTTTTATCCTGGGGGTTATTTTCCTCCAGAAAAACAGCGCGACGATTGCCTCAAACATAGCCAACAGCACCGTGGCCCTTGCCATCGGGTTATTTATATGCGTAACATTTTATAATAATAAACTCCGGGACCTGTCGGGAAATTTTATTATCGAAAATCAGAATAAAGAATTGAAATTGAAATCCGAATCCCTGGAAAACATTACATCAGAGCTCCAGACAAAAAATATAGAGTTAGAGCTCGACCACAGGCAGCTGAATATAAAAAACAATCAGACTGAAAAAGAACTGGAGATGGCAAAAAGGATCCAGCTCCAGATGATCCCGAAACTGCCCCCCCTGGGACAGATAGCGGTGTATTACAGGCCTATGGAACAACTTGGCGGGGATTTTTATGACTTTGTTCCCCTCCCGGACAAAAACAGGAAAGGCATATTTATCAGCGACATATCCGGTCATGGGGCCCCCGCAGCCATGATGACGTCAATGATAAAGAGTTTCATCCTCCAGTCGGGGGAATGGTCAGGCCATCCATCAATGTTTTTATCCCAGCTTAACCTCCTGCTGATGGATCTTTGCACCGAGCTTTTTATAACGGCGCTTTACGGTGTTTATGACTTCTCCAAACGCACTTTTACTTATGCGAATGCCGGTCATAATCTGCCGTATATCATTTCCGGAAACAGGATCGAAAATCTTCCTGCAGAAAATAAAACGATCCCGCTTGGCATACTGGACAATGACGAGGCTCCTTCCAGACTTACCGACCTGACAATTACCCTTGCAGAAAACACGAAACTTCTGATCTATACAGACGGATTGACCGATACGATAAGCTCTTACAATATGATGGAAGATTTTGAGGCATATGAACTGAAGCGCTCGCTTCTCGAGGCTTCAAGATTTACGCCGAAAGAATTTTTAGACCATATCATGAAAAATCTTCTCAGGTTCAAGGGCAATGAAAATTTTGATGACGACATCTGCATGATCTGCCTGCAAAGCTAAAATCAGGATCGAATTATTATACAAATATTCCATATTTAAGTATAATTAGTAAATAACAATTGTTATCCGGGGTTTTTATGAGAATTTCCACAAAAGGAAGATACGGTCTTATAGCTCTCCTTGACCTGGCAATCCATTCAAATGTAGAGCATGTAGCATTGAACAATATCGCAACCCGTCAGAATATCTCCCTGCGCTACCTGGAACAGATGTTCACAGCCCTCCGTAACGCCGGGATTATTAAAAGCATCAAGGGCTCCCAGGGGGGGTATCTTTTGACAGAACCTCCGTCGAAGATAACTGTAGGAGCTGTCCTGCGCGCTCTCGAAGGCGACCTTTCTGTAATTGATCCGGCTACGGCTGTTAAAGAATCCAGCCGGACGGTGGAATACTGCATCCAGATCAATGTCTGGGACAGGCTGAACGGCTGCATAAATGCGCTCGTCGATTCCATCACACTCGACAACCTCCTGACCGAATACAAAAAGCTCAAATCGGATCTATCTTCAATGTTCTATATATAAATAATCAGGAAAGCTTAACAGGTTATGGAATTGAAAAAAAAATACGACTTTGACGCAATTATAGAAAGAGCAAATACAGATTCAATAAAATGGGACGGCGCAGGCGATATTTTCGGAAGAAAAGACATTCTTCCCATGTGGGTTGCCGACATGGATTTCGCCTCTCCTCCGGGAGTGATAGAGGCGATTAAAAAAAGGGCCTCGCATGGCCTCTTCGGATACACCGGCCCGTCTGGCAGATACCATGAATCTTTCATCCGCTGGATGGAAACCCGCCATAAATGGGAAATAATGGAAAACTGGCTTTTGCACAGCCCCGGCGTAGTTTCTTCGATAATAAATTCAATCCTTGCATTTACAGAACCCGGCGACCCTGTCCTGATCCAGCCCCCTGTCTATCATCCTTTTTACTCCTGTATAAAAGATAACCATAGGCGCCTGGTAATTAACCCTCTGAAATATGAAGACAGCCGCTACAGCATCGATTTTGACGATTTAGATTTGAAACTTTCAGGCGGAGTAAAGATGATGGTCCTCTGCAGTCCCCATAATCCTGTCGGCAGGGTCTGGAAAAAAGAAGAGCTTCTGAAGATCGGCGAACTCTGCCTTACTCATGGGACCCTTTTAGTTTCGGATGAAATCCACTGCGACATTGTTTTCAGCGGACATGATCATATCCCCATGGGATCCCTTTCCAGAGAAATCGCAATGAACACTGTAACATGTATTTCCGCCACAAAGACTTTTAACCTGGCCGGTCTGGCGGAATCTTTAGTGATCGCGCCGGATGAAATACGCAAGATCAGGCTGGAAAAGACTTTGCGCAAAAATGGAGCCGGAATACTGAATATCTTCGGCATGACTGCGTCGCAGGAGGCCTTTGGCGGCGGAGGTGAGGAATGGGTCGAAGAGCTTATCGAATACCTGCAGGGAAATTTAAAATATTTAACCGAAGTTCTTGACAGCCTCGAACCCCGGATAAAATTGATCGAACCGGAAGGGACTTACCTGGCCTGGCTCGACTGCAGATCCCTGCCGGTCGCACCCGCAGATTTGAATAAATTTTTTATCCATGAGGCGGGCGTGGGCCTGAACGACGGCGCCATGTTCGGCACAAGCGGGTCAGGATTCCAGAGGCTGAATTTTGCATGTCCGAGAAGCATCCTTGAAAAAGGCATGGAGAAGATCGAAAAAGCCGTGAAGCGCCTGTGAAAATTCCTCAAACCGGGTATCAGCAGGTATCTTCTTCCCTATTATAAAATTGACATAATCCCTAACATAATATAGAATTATTTGTACGTATTATGTTCTTGGAGGAAGCAATGGCATTGCAGATAGATAAAATCCTATCATTTTCTGGAAACAAGTATGAAAGGACAAGCGCCATGTCGAAATATGCGCGCTACCTTTCACAGAAAAACGACGAGGACCTCGAGATACCTATAAACAGGACCCAGAAGGAAAAAGTCACCATAAGCGCCATCAATGACATGTTGAACGATAAAGTATCTTACAGGGTTGAAACCCCTGTGGACGATAAACCGCAGTCCTGACCCTTCAATTAAAAACCGGCCTTTAAAAACGCAGGTACCTCTTTATCGAAAGTCAGTACATTGTACCTGTACAGATCGTAATTTCCTTTACCTGTCCTGTCCGACGAGAAGTAGACCTTATATTTCCCCGCAACATCCACATAGGCAAATGCGTCGTTGGCCGAAGACACGTAATCGGAAATGGCAAATAAAGTAAGATTCATGGCCGTTCCGAAACCGATCGCCTCGCCTGAGAGCTGGTGCTTCGACCCTTTTATGGAGTCATAAAGGATGTTTAAATTAGTCGTGGCTCCTGAAGCCGTCACGAATCCGGAAACCGAATAATGCGGATAGGCGACATCTATTGTGCTGACTAAAGCGCAGCTCCACAATCCCCCGTCAGAACTGTAATTCACTGAAAATTCCTGTATCGTATCCTGGTAGGCCCCGTTTCCGTCCACGCCAAGCCTGTCTGAAAAACAACCGGCGAAAAATTTGTTGTTCCCGGCTGGTTGATAACCGGATCCATCTTTGTAAGGTTGAAAAAATTGCCTGCCGGGTCCATCTGCGCATAATAAAGAGCATAAGTTCCGCCCCTGTCCGAGGCAAAAAAGAGATAGTTATTTCCCGATGCCCTGTCCCTGAAGAGAAATGGAGTAATATCATTTGCGGTATCCGAACTCAGGTATCCTCCCCCCTCCATCGCCAGACGCAGCATCCCGGCCTGCTGAACCGGCCCGTTATCCGTAAAATAACCGCTGCAGCAGCAGAAAGAAAGGACAAGTATCATGAATAAATTTATTTTTAATATTCCAGCCATACTCCCCCCTCAAAAAGTTTCATTACTGCAAACATTTTACATTTTAACTTGTTGATTGTCAACGCCCCTTGACGTATTTCAAATTTCGAATTAAATTATAGACAATTTATAAGGGGTGTTTTACATGAATTTGAACAAAATGACAGTCAAGGCCAGGGAAGCTCTGGAAAAAGCCGGGGAATTGGCAAGCTCTTACAATCACCAGAATATAGACGTAGAACATCTTTTTCTAACTCTTATCAACCAGGACGAAGGGCTCGTCAGGCCTATCCTGCAGAGCATCGAAGTCAACCTGTCGAAGCTTTCTTCAATTCTTGACGAAAGGCTCCAGAGGAAGCCCAAAATTTACGGCGTCGGGCAGTCGTTTCTCACAAAGGAGCTCAACGAAGCCCTGGAAAATGCCGCCGGAGAGGCGGCCCGCCTGCATGACGATTACGTAAGCACGGAACACCTGCTCCTCGGAATAATGGATACGAAGGATTCTTCGCTGCAGGAGGCTTTCAGGCAGGCCAGCCTCAATTACGACAGCATTCTTCTCGCAATTAAAAATCTCAGGGGAACCCAGAGGGTAACCGACGAAGCTCCGGAGACCAAATACAAGGCCCTTGAAAAATACAGCCGCGACCTGACGGAAATGGCCAGGCAGGGAAAACTCGATCCTGTCATCGGAAGGGATATGGAAATCCGCCGTTCCATGCAGGTTCTCTCCCGCCGCACAAAAAACAACCCTGTTCTTATCGGGGATGCGGGAGTCGGAAAAACAGCCATAGTCGAGGGAATCGCAAGGCGCATCGCGTCCGGCGATGTCCCTGAAAGCCTTAAGAGCAAAAGGATTCTGGCCCTTGACCTCGGAATGATGATCGCAGGCACTAAATTCAGGGGAGACTTCGAGGAAAGGCTTAAAGCCCTTCTCAAGGAGGCGGCCGATTCGAATGGAGAAACCATACTGTTTATCGACGAACTTCATACCGTAGTCGGCGCAGGAAACGCGGAAGGCGCAGTAGACGCTGGAAACATGCTTAAACCGGCCCTGGCAAGGGGTGAAATTAAAGTAATCGGAGCAACAACAACAGACGAATACAGGCGTTATATTGAAAAAGACAAGGCTTTCGAACGCCGCTTCCAGCCCGTTTACGTCAGTGAACCGTCTGTCGAAGACACTATCTCCATACTCCGCGGATTAAAGGAAAAATACGAGGCCCATCATGGCATACGTATAGCTGATTCGGCCCTTATAGCCGCCACCAATCTCTCGGTCCGTTATATTACCGAGAGGCGCCTGCCCGATAAAGCCATCGACCTTGTCGACGAAGCGGCATCAAAGATTCGTCTTGAAATTGAAAGCCAGCCCCAGCTCCTCGATGATCTCGACAGGAAGATACTGAGGTATACGATCGAGAAACAGGCTCTTTCAAAGGAGAACAAGCCGGGAAATGCCGAAAGGCTGGCCGAACTCGAAAAAGAAATGTCGGAGCTGCAGGAGAAATCCAAGGCTTTGAAAACAAGATGGGACAATGAAAAAGGCATCATCAGGAAAATCAAGGATCTGACGCAGGACATGGACCGGCAGCACCAGGAAGAGGAACGCCTGGAACGTGCCGGCGATCTTAACAAAGTCGCCGAGATAAGATACGGCTTCATACCGGCAAATGAAAAAGAATTAAAGGACCAGCAGTCAAAGCTCCGCGATATACAGGGTGATTCCCCCCTCCTGAGAGAGGAGATCACCGAAGAGGATATAGCAAGAACAGTTTCGGACTGGACGGGAATACCTGTCGCAAGGATGCTTGAATCCGAAAAGCAGAAATTGATCCACCTTGAAGAGGTGCTCGAAAAGAGGGTCGTCGGGCAGGATGCGGCAATACAGGCCGTCTCTAACGCCGTGCGCCGTTCACGCGCCGGAGTCCAGGAAGAAAACAGGCCGATAGGATCTTTCATGTTCCTCGGCCCTACCGGAGTCGGTAAAACGGAGCTTTCAAAAGCCCTCGCAGAATTTCTTTTCGACACCGAGAAAGCTCTAGTCCGCATGGACATGAGCGAATATATGGAAAAATTTTCCGTCCAGCGCCTCATAGGCGCCCCCCCCGGATACGTGGGTTACGAGGAAGGCGGCCAGTTGACTGAGATCGTCAGGAGAAGGCCTTACACCGTCATACTTTTTGACGAGATAGAAAAGGCGCATCCGGATGTTTTCAATATCCTCCTTCAGATAATGGATGACGGACGGCTGACCGACGGCCAGGGAAGGACGGTCAATTTCACAAACACCATAATTATAATGACATCGAACATCGGTTCCAATGTAATGCAGATAAAGGGCTTTTCAAGCGGCAGCTCCAGGTCCGAAAAAATGGAAGATGAAATCATGGGCCTCCTCAAGACACAGTTCCGTCCGGAATTCTTAAACAGGGTCGATGAGATAATAACCTTCAAGGGCCTTGAGGAAGAGGATCTTCTCAAGATCGTGAACATCCAGCTTTCCTATGTAAATAAAAGGATCGAAGATAACAGGATGAAGCTTAATGTATCCAAGGGCGCGAGAAAACTGCTTGCTCAGCTCGGTTATGATCAGAATTTCGGCGCAAGGCCGCTGAAAAGGGTCATACAGAAACAGATCCTCGACAAACTCTCGCTTGAAATTTTATCCGGTAAATTCAAAGAAGGCAGCACTATCAGCATTTCGGAAGTTAAAGGCGAACTATCAATCGAGTAGGTCAAAATTTGACATGCCGGTCAAAATCTATTAAAATATTTTTCCCAACATTGAACTAGAGGTTGGATGTTTTTCGGGGTGTAGCGCAGTTCGGTTAGCGCACCTGCCTTGGGAGCAGGGGGCCGGAAGTTCGAATCTTCTCGCCCCGAATTCGCGCCTGTAGCTCAGCTGGATAGAGCAACAGCCTTCTAAGCTGTGGGCCACAGGTTCGACTCCTGTCAGGCGCAGTAACCTGGTGGACATAGCTCAACGGTTAGAGCACCGGTCTGTGGCACCGGGGGCTGTGGGTTCAAATCCCATTGTCCACCCAGTGGTTTCGCCGATGCGCAATAACGGATAGGCATAAGTGCACTTGAGTATTTAGAGTTTGCGCTCGTAGCTCAGGTGGATAGAGCAGTGGACTTCGAATCCGAAGGCCGCAGGTTCGAGTCCTGCCGGGCGCAGAGGTCGAGGTTTCGATAGAATGGGTCATTAGCTCAGTTGGTAGAGCAGCTGACTCTTAATCAGCGGGCCACAGGTTCGACCCCTGTATGACCCAGAGTTGTTTTTAGTAAAAAGCGAGTATGGTGGAATTGGCAGACACGCCAGACTTAGGATCTGGTGCGGTAACGCGTGTGGGTTCAAGTCCCTCTACTCGCAAGAAGATGTTATTATAAAAATGCGGGAGTAGCTCAGTTGGTAGAGCGCTACCTTGCCAAGGTAGATGTCGCGGGTTCGAATCCCGTCTCCCGCTCATTTTTTCCGTCTTTCCAATCAAATAAGGAGCCGTTCGAATAATGAAAATTTTCATCAAAAAATATGAAGACTGCCTGAGGCAGGTCTTTGTGCATTTCGGATCAGCGGAAATCGATAAAGCTTACGAGGAAGCTTTTGCGGTAATTCAAAAAAAGGCGCAGATGCCCGGTTTCCGGCAGGGAAAAGTTCCTATCGATATGATAGAAAAGAATTTTCCCGACGATGTAATGAATGAAATTATAAGGTCTTTAGTAGTCAAGGCAGCCGATCAGCTCCATGAAGATGGCGTGCATCTTTACTCCGAACCCCGTTTCAAGCCGCTGAAGAACCTTTCCAAGAACTCTCCTTTTACTTTCTCCCTTGTTTTTGAATCGGTACCGGAAGTGCTGGAAAATATTGATCCTGAAAAGATAGTGCTTGAGTTTGAAGAATATTATTATGACGATAAGATGATCGATCAGACTATCATGAAAGAGGTCAGCAATCTTGAAAAGGTCAAAGGCAAGATCGAAGAAGACGATATGGTCACGGTAAGCGTCGGCAATGAAAGCTATACAGGGGATAAGGAAATAGTTCTTTCAAGCAAGATAGTTACAAAACTTGCAGGATTTAAAACCGGCGATAAGGTTTCTTTAAGCTTTAGCGATCTCGATACATATACAGCCGACATAATAGGCAGCCTCGAAGGCGATTGCCTGGAAGGGGAAATTGTAAAGGTCGAAAGGCCCGCTCCGCCTGCCCTTACGGACGAATTAGTCGAACAGGTATCGCCTCATAAAACTGTCGCTCTGTACAGGGAATCCGTGAGGAAGCGTTTTGAACAGACAATGACCGGCCTCAATGATGCGAGCAAGAAAAACGCACTTGCCGAATATTTTTCAAAAAACACGAAAGTCGAATTTCCCAAGTCAGAATTTCTAAGGGGATCCAAGGAAGAAGCCGCCAAGTTCCTCGAGGGCAATTTTTTCATAACGGAGATATCCCTGGGCGCTCTTCTAACGGATGAAAAAATTAAATCTGATTTTTCATCTCTGTTGACAAAAACATACGACAATATAGTATTCTATTTTGCCACAAAAGATATTGCCGAAAAATATTCCATCAAACCCGATCAATCCCTTATTGACCGGATAGCACGTTCTCATGCAAGGGAACATGACCAGAGCCTTGATGAATTCAAGCAGAAATCCAGCAGGGATGAATGGGAGAATGTGCTCGAAGCGGCTAAAATGGATGCAACACTTCAATTCCTGATGAAAAAAGCCGAATTCAAGGCTAAGACAAAATTGCCGTTAATTAAGATAAATAAGTAAAATCAGCCGAAGTGGCGGAACTGGCAGACGCGCTGGACTCAAAATCCAGTGGGAGCAATCTCGTATGGGTTCAAGTCCCATCTTCGGCAGTTGACAGAGGAGCCCCTCATGAGCAAATTAATATTCTCCGCCTTATTATTGAGCCTTTTATCTTTTATCAATATCTATGCACAGGACGCGGATTCGTCCGACAGTCAAAGCAGCGCTGAATCTGTAAACCAGCAAAGCTCGGAATCGTCTTCAGCCGCCATCGAAATCAAAAAGCCGGATCAGGCGGTTCAAAACACAAATAAGCAGGACCAGCCCAGGCAGATAAGAAATGCCACGGCGTCCCAGACTCAGCCGGTTTTAAACGATGAAACAAGGCTGCTGGCTGCAATAGATGCCAACCCCAAGAGGGGAGATCTTTACAACAGGCTGATAACATATTATTATAACTCGGGCAAACACAAAGAAAGGCTTAAAATCGCTCTTAAAGCGATACAAAACATCGGCCGTACAGCTGTCTGGTGCGTTGTTGTCGGGGATGAAAACAGGTACCTCGGAGATTTTCAGAACGCTCTGATATCATACCAGTTTGCGCTTATGCTGCTGCCTACAGATCCTGACATTTATAACAGCATCGGTCTGACACATCTTAAGATGTCCAACTTCAATCAGGCCGAGTCGGCTTTCAAGGCCGCGATATTTTTCGGCGTCAATAACCCGCCATCTGATAAATGCGTTTTTTATAATAATCTCGCAATGGCCGTTGAATCGATGCATGATCTTCAGGGAGCGTACAGGTTTTACCAGACAGCAGTAAAATTCTATCCTTCTTACGCAACTGCCCAGGAAAATGTGAACCGGGTTAAAAACCTTCTCGCTTCATCAGGAATACAGATCAATTAGGATATTAAATCCCGTTTTTTTTAATCCCGTCTTCAGGTTCAGGCGTCGTCAGCTTATCGTAAAATTTCACAAAATCATCTTTTTCAGGCGAATCCCTGTAGGCTATTGCAACCCTTGGATGCTCATTGAGCATGCCTGTTATCATATAGGGAATGATATACCCCCACTCTATCTTCTCCCGTAGCGGCAGGTAATGTTCCTGGATAAGCTTCAGAAGGGGTCTGAGGTTATATTTCGGGTTTTGAAGGAAGGAGAGCAGAAGTTCGAGACAGCAGTTGCCCGGCCCGCGCCCTATGCCGTAGACCGACGCGTCGAGTATATTCGCCCCGTCGATTATCGCCTGTATAGTGTTTCCGAAAGCAAGCTGCCTGTTATTGTGCGTATGTATCCCCACTGTCTTGCCCGGCATTGCCTGCAGAAATTTCTTCACCAGGAAAGTGACATCCTCGGAATACATTGCGCCGAACGAGTCAACCACATAAACATAGGGAATATCAGTCTTTGCCAGATCGTTCAGGGCTTCATCAACCTCCCTTTCCAGGTTTGTGGAAATAGCCATAATATTGACCGTCGTCTGATAACCTTTGCTTAATATGATATCGGTCAGTTCTATTGCCTTATCGACATCCTTTGCATAACAGGCGACCCTGATCATATCGAAAGGAGACTCGCTTTTCGGCAGGATATCGCTTTCCTTGACCCTTCCTATATCGACCATGCATGATAATTTAGTTTTGAATTCCATTCCGTCTATCAGGCGTTTCACATCTTCATCATCGCAGAAACGCCATTTGCCGTACTCCTTCGGATCGAACTGGTCTTTTGTGGCTTTATAGCCTATTTCCATGTAATCTACACCGGCTTCGGAAACGCCTTTTAAAGTATCCCTGACGAATTCATCGGAAAACTGCCATTTATTGATCAAACCGCCGTCCCTGATAGAACAGTCCAATACTCTTATTTCCGGCCTATACATAAAAAACTCCTTAGTGGCGCTTTGCGAAGCGATGCGAGCTTAGTGCCGCTTATGCGCTTAAAAGCGAAGCTGTTTAGCGCGGCTTACACCTGAAAGCAAAACTTTTCAGGTGCTGTTTTTTTAACGGATTATTTTAAACAGGGAAAATGAAAATCGCAAATTCCTCAATCAGAGAGAATTCCATCAGGATCATTAATAAACCTCCTGTAAACCTTATAATGTTCGGTATCCCTGTAATGCACATTTTTAACCGGTATATGGTCGAAACTGTATATTTCAGCCCCGGGGAGGGCCAGGAGAATCGGCGAATGCGTTGCAATGATGAACTGTGCTGAGCCGGTCTTCACGGCATCGTTTATAATATGCAGCAATTCGAGCTGTCTTGTCGGCGAAAGAGCATTTTCCGGCTCATCCAAAAGATAAAGGCCCCTGACTGCATAGCGGCTTTTAAAATAAGCCATGTATCCCTGGCCATGCGATTTTTCGATGAGAGACGCGCCCCCGAAGTAATTCAGCATCCCCGGATCCGCCGCTGCCCATTCATCAAGATATTCCGCAAAATAACGGAAATACTCGGAGGAAAAAAAAGAGCCCGGGACCTTCTCTTCCTCCCATTCCGCACTGATGTAACGGTATAAAAGTTCCGCGTATTTATTGTTATGGATTGTCCTTCGTTCTTCGTCCTTCCAGAGGTGTATGGAACATTTTCTGGCAATTGCCCGGAGAACTGTAGACTTGCCGCTTCCGTTTTCCCCAACAAAAAAAGTTGCCGGATTATGAAACCTAATACCCGGGGTTTTATATATTATTTCCAGTGAAAAAGGGTAAACATCATTGGCAGGAAATTCCTTTGAATTGAAGGTTATGGAACGAAGGTGCATAAAATTCTCAAAGCGTGAAAAAGTGAAATATTCTAAGGAATTGCAGGAACAGATTCGTATAGACGGCTGCAAGGAAATCATCGATAACAATGCCGAAGCCGCCTTCGATTTTCTGCGAGTCCTTGATGGGATAAGGTTTCCAGATATCAAAGACCCTGAAAAGTATGAATCCTATGACAAGATATTTAATGCTTTCAAGAGTCCTGTCAAAAGTAAAAGAAGTCATCGCAATCAGAAATCCGACTGTCTCATCTATAACTATATGGGGGGCATCTTTTATTTTAAAGATATGCTTTTCCGCATAGTCGCTGACCCATACAGCCAGTACCAATAAAACTGCTATGGCAAGGATATAATAATAGATGTTTAAAGAGCTTAGCAGGATGTAAAGAGCGACTCCTACAAGGGTTCCCATCGTTCCCGGCATAAAAGGGAAATAACCGACAAAAAAGCTTGTCGCAGCCATCTCTTTGAGTTTTTTCCCGACAGTCTTATCCATTTTTAACAGACCTCTTGAAACTCCTGTAATAGTCAAAAGCCGTGTAAATGGTAAAAATTACAGTTAAATAAGTCAATATTACCGGAATGAAAACCACGTAACCGTAAGAACCCGGAAGCGCCGCTTTCCATATGCCTGAATAATCAAGTCCGTTTAACTTCATCGAATCCTTGAGAATCAGGGTTATTAAAATATATGCTATTATGGCGGCGGCCACGACCATCTGCACCATTGTTTTAGCTTTTGCGATCATGGATGTCTTAAAAACTATATTTTTTTTGCGCGAGTACGAGCGCAGCCATGTAACATAAAAGTCCCTGACGAGCAGAAATAAAATAAGCCATAGAGGTATAAAAAGGCCCGCTTTAAAGCTCAGAGCGGTGAAAACGCACCAGACCAGAATTTTATCCGCAAGGGGATCGAAATATTCGCCGAAATCGGACTTCTGGTTAAGGTGCCTGGCAAGCTTTCCGTCAAAATAATCGGTAAGAGCGGATAAAGCATAAAAAATAAAAGCAAGCACCATATGCAGTACTGAATCGAAAATGATAAAATATATGATTACCGGCACAAGCACCAGCCTGAACAGGGTCAGCATATTGGGCAGAGTATAGGTAAATTTCATCAAAAGCCCCAATCATGGATTTACTTTAAAATAATACTAAATTTTTTCCCATTTGTAAAATAATCAGCCGATAACTTCCGCGAAAAGATCATGGGCGTTATAAGGATTCTTGATACGTACCCTGATAAAATCTTTTTCCATCAAGGCGCTATCAGAAACGACCATTATATGGCCGTCAATTTCAGGAGCGTCATATTCGCTGCGGAGGAGAAGGTGCCTTATCCCATTCTCTTCGATCACCTGCCCGTCATTGATGCAGAGCATTTCGCTGCCTTCCAGAGCGCCTATCTTCTCAAGAGATATGATTTCCTGCAGCGCCGCAAGCTCCCCCATCCTTTTTTTTATAACTCCGGCTTTTACCTTGTTTTTTTCGAGAAAAGAAGAAGTATTCTCCTCGTCGGAATACTCGAAAAATCCCACCCGGTCAAGGGCTGCTTCGCGGAGAAAAGACATAAGCTCTTCATGGTCGCCCTGCGTTTCACCCGGATAACCTGTTATAAAGGAGCTTCTTATTCTTATTCCGGGACTTGCTTCCCTTATATTTTTCAGAAGTCCGAGGTAATCGCCGGAGGAGCCGGACCTTTTCATTCTCGAGATTATCGATTTATTTACATGCTGAAGCGGCATATCTATATAATTGCATATTCTCTCATTGGATGCAATGAATTGCGCCAATTTTACAAGTTCCCTGTCCGGATAAAGATACATAAGCCTTATCCATGGGATGCCTGTTTTCAGCAGCTCTTCAAGCAGTGTGATGAGGGAAAACTTTTTATACAGGTCCTTGCCGTAAGACATTGTATCTTCGGAAATAATAATCAGTTCCCTGACCCCTGCTTCCGAAAGAACCGCCGCTTCTTTCACTATATCTTCAACGGTGCGGCTCTGCTGTATGCCCCTGATGCCCGGGATGGCGCAGAAAGAACATGATCTGCTGCAGCCTTCGGAAATTTTCAGGTAAGCATAATTCAAACCTGAAAAGTAAAGCCTGCGCCCGCCTATCGCCTCGATTTTATACTGCTGCCCTTCATCAAGGAGGCCGGAGGGACCGTCAGGCCCATTGTTGCCGAGAGTTTCGAGCAGCTTCAGGGGATCTCTTACGCCGATTGCACCGTCTATTTCAGGTATAAGATCGAGCAGTTCTTTCTTATAACGTTCAGTCAGGCATCCTGAAACAACTATTTTCAGGCGCGGATTTGTTTTTTTCATCTCCGCATAAGTCAATATGGCTCCTATATTCTCTTCTTTGGCTTTTTTGATGAATCCGCAAGTGTTTATTACAATGGCCTGCGCTTCCGCCGGATCTGAAACCAGCTCATGAGAATTTTCCTCCAGAAGGAAGCACATTTTTTCCGCATCAACCAATGCCTTTGAACAACCTAAAGCATCGAAAAATATTTTCATTAATAATTTGACCCTATTTTAATATCGCCCTCACAAGAGAAAACTGGCCGTTCTTGGGCTTCCAGTAGAAGAGCGACTGGCTTACTTCTCCGCTCCCGCCTCCGACTTCTTCCTTGCTTCCCATAACAAGCCTGACTGCACCGCTATTTCCAAGATCGAGTAAAAGGTTATTTGTAAAAGGTATTGAAAGGACCATGCCGTTATTTATTCCCACCTTTGTTTCATTTGTCTGCCCGTCGGGAGTGTAGCCTAAATAACCTACGCCCTGGGAGATTATTTTTAAATTGACGGGTGTCTTCGCCGGAGACAGCACATACTCGTTTTCAGATAATATATATTCTTTGTACCTTGAAACAATATCGTTTTTATTGGAAATATCGCCGAAATCCGGATTTTCTTTCAAAAGGGTCAGAGCGAGTTTCGCTTCCCTTCGTTCAGCGCTGACAAGTTCAATACCTAAATCGTTTGTTCCGACATTGGCCGAATCGATGCTGAGAAGCTCGCTGATTTTGATTGTGTAGTTTTTATTGCTTACTCGAAACAACAGGGACCTTGCCGGTTCTATCCTGAGAATGTCCATTTCAATAGTCCGCTCGGTGTTTGTAATAAAAAGAGCATCGCCGGATCTGAGTTTCTGCATGCTGACCTTGCCCAGTTCGTCATCCCCGAAATAGTATGATTTCGAAGCGCCTGTCATTCCGCTCTCGCCTGAATGGCGGCTTATTATAAACACGATAAAAATGATCAGGAGAAGCCCCGCCGCCCCTGCGCTTATAATGATATTGCTGTTCTCAAGCCAGGGTATCTTTTTTTTGCCTACGAGTTCTTCTATAGGCGCTTCCTGCTCGATTTTCATCTGCCTTTTATAAAGAGCTATTGCCATTTCATGATCGACTTCGAGAGCTTCTGCATAGTTGGAAATAAATCCCATAGCATAGGTTTCACCGGGGAATATTTCGAAACTGTCAGCTTCTATAGCTTCAAGATATTTTTTAGGTATGTTAGTATCCCTGACGATCTCATCTATCGATATGCCTTTTTCCTTTCTCGCATCTTTAAAATATTCTCCAAGCGTCTGCTTTTCAGATTTAACCATCTACTTTCTCCTTTTTAACTTTATGGGTCCAGCTGCAGGTGCTCTTCCAAGTTAAAAGCACCCGTATATTATAAAGAAGATTCGCCTTTTTTTTCAACTAATCAGGCATAGAAAAGAAAAATTAAAAAATTCTGTTGACTAAATCCTTGATTTTTTTTACCTTTTACAATATATTTTTTTATATTGTTTTTATGAAGGTGTGAAGTGAATAAGATATTTACAGTATTTTCTATGCTTTTTGCATTGCTTTTTGTTTCTATTTTTGTTTTTAAGTGCGGCAACGGTTCTTCATCTACAGGGACGGGCGGTGCTGCTTCTGTCTCCAATACCAATACCCTCGATCAGTTTTCCGACATTTTAACTGTTCAGAAAGGGACTAAAGTCGTCCTTGACAGTCCCGACAAGGTGATCCAGATATGGATACTGCTTAATATTGATCAGAAAAAGTGGTTTAAGGAATTAGCGGACAGCGTAGGAGCGAGCAATACCAACAGCGATCTTGATGAAAAATCGGCGAAATTCCTTGAAGAAAAGAAGATACAGTTTTACAAGGATTACGGTTTGACGGAAAAAGACCTTATACAGTATAACAAGATCCATTCGAAGGACATTTACGATTTTATGGACAAGAACCCGAGGTATAAACAGGCTTACAATCAAAGCATGTAATCAATTTCCTATGAATCTCCTGTAGATTGCAAGGGCTGTGTTTTTTTCCTTTGTTCCCTTTACTATCAGTCTTCCATGCCTGAAAAGCAGTACATTCAGATTGAAAATTTTGAATTCAAGATAAAATGTGTTCTGCGCAATGATTTTTGCTTCACCCTTCAGAACAATCCGGTAAAAGTCGAGATCAAGTTTTATTTCCTCCATAGGAGTCACTGCCACTGACTGGTCCGAGCAGGAGACGGCAACAACATCATCCATTTCTCCGCCCAGGAAACGGTAAAGCCCTCCCGAGGTTTTGCATGAAGCTGATAGCCCTACTATGGAGATATCCCCGTTCTGAAGTTCCGTACAAAAACTTACCGTATCGTCTTTATCGACAGCTTCAATTATTTTAGAAAGGCAGGCATCAAGAGGAAAGGAAAGCATCGGGACAAGGAAGGAAGGGCCGGGGTTTTTATACTCCATAAAGCATTCCAGGCAGGAAAATCCCGGCATAAATACGCCAAGCTTCCATAACCCGTCGAAAAAAAGTGAAATGTATTTTTTCCCGAATTTGACGGAAAGGTCATTCATAATAAATTTCGATTTCAGGCTTTCAGATACGTCGATAAAAATATCATAATCAGAAAAAAAGGCTTCATATCCTCTTGTCAGGAATTCGCCGATAAACTCGACGCCGCTGTCCGGATTAAAAAACTTTTCCCTTTTAAGATCGTAACAGCTGCCCACAAGCAGTATTTTGTGGCCTTTTAATCCTTCAAGAAGCTCTTTTTCGAACCCCATGCCGCCTGCTATGGCGATTCTCACTGCGAGAAACCCACCTTCGAGTTCTTATGCCCCAGATGGCTTTTGAGCTCATTCTGCACAGAATCTATAAAATCCTTCTGCCTGACAATCCTGTCCTGCACTTCCCTCAAAGCGGCCCTTCTTGCGGCATTATAAATCACATTAGCTATCGATCCGCCGGCAAGCTCATATTCGGCAAGCTTCTCGAAATTCACATCGTCGCCCAGCGGCATCTTTTCCGATATATGCACTTTCCACAATTTCAGGCGGGTCTCATATTTCGGCACGTCGAACTTTATCTTTATATTGAACCTTCTGTTCCAGGCCGTGTCGAAGAGATCGGCAAGGTTTGTTGTCGCAAGGAACACACCGTCAAAATTCTCGAGCTCTTCGAGGAGAATATTCTGCATCTGGTTATATTCTTTATCCGCGGCCTGTGTTATAGTGCCTCGGGCGCTGAGCAGCTGATCCGCTTCATTCATGAACAGGAAGATCTTTTTCTTGGAAATTTTAGCATATTTATAGAATTCCCTGAAAACCTTTTTAACGTTTTTCGTGCTTTCTCCGACCCATGAACTGACAAGATTGCTTGCATCAACCTTGAACAGGTCGGCGCCGACTTCGCCGGCAAGGGCCTGTGCTGTGACTGTTTTTCCCGTTCCCGAAGGCCCGTAAAGAAGTATCTTAACCGACCCGAAGGATTTCGATGCAAGGTTTGGCCTTATGCCCCATTTTTTCATCATATCCGCGGCCCTGGCAAGGTCGACAGCGCCTAACAGCTCTTTTTTAACGTCTTCATCGAGAATCACATCGCAGATTTTAACCGCCGGTTCAACTATTTCATAGAGACCTTTATTTTTCTGATCAATGCCGCTTTCCTTTTTATCCCTGACCCGGTTCTTATCATCTTCGCCGGTTTTTTTCTTTTTCGCTTCCTGTTCGGAAAACAGCAGGTAATATATCCTGTCCTTCGATATCGAAATAGCGTTGTATTCCTGGGTGAAGCCTATTATCTGATATTCATCGTCTTCCTGGTTTTCATTCTCCATTTCATCATCAGGGCCATCGTCAAAAGGCAGGCCGGGATAAAAATCAGCCACTTCTATGAATTTATCCCTCAGGAAAACATTGTCCCTGCTGAAGCATCCGAGTATCATCTTGATCTGGGAAGGGATGAAGGCAAGGCTTGTCAGGACTTCTTCAACGCTGTTAATCATAAATTCCTTCATGATAACTACTTTATAGATAAAGTATAATAAGACCACAAACTCGATATTGGTGAAATTGTTCTTTTTAAGGAAGCTTTTCAAATTTATCTTCAATCCCGAACTTACTATATTCTTTCTGAACTTCCGGAGAGTATCTGCAAATTCGCCGTTTTCATATATATCATCTCGCGAAGACGAATAGGCTGAATTCACCTTGTAAAAATTAGAAAGGAAGAAAAGATATTTCATTATACTCGAGATGTCATTGAGCAGAATATCGATATTCTTGTATTTTTCCGAAAGGGTATAATTTGTTACACCGTAAAGATTTTTGCCGGTAAAGTCGCTGAAAAGAGAGTTCAGTGCAACGGGAGAAAGAAAAACCTTCCTGTTGTTATAAAACTCGGCGATCTCTTCTATTGAAAGAGACGCCCCGAGGAAATCAGTTTCTTGAAACATCATAATTCCGCTTTTGAGAACGCCGCTGTGAGGATCTAAAATTTGCCCGACAGCCTTCATCGCCCTGAATGGAATTCTGTGGAAAAAGCACATAGCCTGCCATATATTAATTCCGTTCTGGCCGTAAAGGCTTGCGCCGAGAAGAAGCAGAACGATCTTTTTTTCTTCAAAAGTCAATTTCTCTGCAGACGGATTGAAACGCGCAATAGTCGCTCTGAATTCAGGGAACGAATGTTCCCTTACAATAAAAGCCTGGCTCTTTAACTGCGAAGAAATTTTAGAATCAGCCTTGAAGTTTTTCTTGGCTATGAAAAGGTTGAACTTGTGAAAGATCAATATGGAATAATCTATCACTATGGAGAAAATTTCCGAATTCATTTATATTTATATACCCCTCTTTTCTTGTAGCTATATTCAAATATAATATCTTACCCTGAAATTGTAAATAAATCAAAGAATAGGGACCCGATCGTTGTTTTACCTAAGCTAATCGATTCTTTTTTGGATGATATGTTAAAAACCATGCTAAAATAA
>CAZHNM010000023.1:0-41543 GCA_964533855.1 uncultured Brevinematales bacterium | reverse complement strand
AAGCCATCGACCATCCGGTTTCTTAATAAGTTCTTCAAACAAGAAAATAATATGAAAGTATATGATCAATGTTCGAACCTTATATTTGAAAATGAGAGTATCGGAATTTTTCCGGAAGGAAAGGTAAACCGGGACAAAGGAGTTTTAAAAAAAGGAAAATCCGGAGCAGCAAGGATCGTTTTAAACACTAATGCAGGTGTCGTTCCCATAGGGATCGATTTTCCCAACAGAGAAGGTCTTAAAAAAACACCTTCTTTCGGACCGCTCATTTTCAGGATTGGAAAGAGGATGGATTTCAGCGATTATTATAACCTTGCCTGCGGATTAAAAACCTCCAGACTGCCGGAGCATGGAAGAATAATCGAAGAGAAAAAGGTGCGCGATATAGTCACATATAAGATTATGTGCGAAATTTCGCGACTGTCAGGAAAGGCTTATCCTTATGAATTGGAAGGAATTTTCTAGGAGGTGATTATGTCGAAACTTATCCCGGTTATCAGGGCTAAAAAGGTTAAAACCATGGAGGACAGGGAAAACGCTCTGAAGGTTATCGGCGAAGTGTATCTGAAAGAAAAGAGCTGGATCCGTTCTTCATCCGACCAGATCCCTGAAGATGCAGGCAGCAGGGATGATATATCATGGTTTCTTGTAAGGTTCAACAATAAACCTGCAGGAGTATTGAGGCTTCTTTACGATCCGGTCCTGGAATTTCCTCCCGAGCTTAAGGTTACTTTGAATGAGAATGTTGATATTGAAAAGCTCAAAAAGGCCGGAAAATTTGCAGAGATCGGCAGGTTTATGATAATCCCGGAATACAGGAAGTATATTACAGTTGTTCTGAGGCTTATGAGGGCTGCAATAAAAGAGGTAATAGAACGTGATTACACCCATTTTATAACCGATGTTTTCGAAAATGAGCCCAACTCGCCTTACAATTTTCATACGAGGATCCTCGGATTCGAGGTCGTCGGCAAACATCTCTATGGCGACCTTAACTGCAGCTGTACCAGGATAATCCTGACCCTCGATATTCTTAAAAATTACAGAAGGCTCAAGGAACAGAAGAACAAAATCTTCAACAAGCTGACATACGGGATCAAGGGGCTTTTCGAGAAGAAACTCTCGGCAAAGCAGGGAGTTTAGAGACCCAATATATTGACTCGCTGTTTTAATGAAAATATAATTCATGCATGAATTATCTTGACGGTAAAGTCAAAGTATCGACCGGCGACATCACTGAGCAGGAAACAGACGCCATTGTCAATGCGGCGAATTCGAGCCTTCTGGGCGGCGGCGGCGTCGACGGGGCCATTCACAGGAAGGGAGGCCCTGAAATTCTCGAGGCATGCAGGAAAATCCGTGAGAATATTTATCCTGAAGGCCTTCCCGCCGGACAGGCTGTATCCACAACCGCGGGGCGCCTGCGCGCCAGATGGGTGATACACACTGTCGGACCCGTGTGGCATGGAGGTTCGGGGGGGGAAGACGATATTCTGAAAAACGCCTATTTATCATGCCTTAAAGAAGCTGTCCGGCTCGGGTGCGCATCTGTTTCATTTCCCGCTGTTTCAACCGGCGTTTACGGATTTCCTCCCGAAAGAGCCGCAGCGCTTGTATCTTCAGTAATTAAAGAATTTATAAATGAAAATAATCCCCGGATCACGATTTACCTTGTCTTTTATTCAAAAACCGATTACGATATTTTTATTAAAAATCAGAAATTCGGGGGGGAGTAATTATGCCGGCTATTAGTTCTTCTAATGCCCTGATGATTGAAACTGCCGAATGGCGCAAATTTCTGCCCGTAACCAGGGCAAAATTCATCTGGGACATAACATGCGGAACATCTAACCCCCGTGCAAGGTGCGGAAAGCTTTTCCGGAAAGTATACTTCCATTCGGCCCGCCTCGGCCGGGAGCCTTTTTCCTCTATAAAAGAGGATTATCCATTCCCTGAAGATTACAGCCGTTTCGAAGCGGTAATAAATTCTCAATATATCGGCGATTACAGCAGGAAACCGGAGACCCTCAGCGTCACCCGGGACGGCGGCTTTATTTCCCTGTTTTCCGGAAAAATAACCCCGGACATAATTGAAGCCCTTGAAAACAATGATTTAAAGAACATCATGCCGCGATATAATGTTATTGAACAGCATGGCTACGGCATTTTCCTCAAAAGCCTGCCGGATGTAATAAAGTTTAACGCGGAAGCTATCATTATAGACGCGGATCTTTTTTACAAATTACATTCGAATAAATTCGTCTCGAAATCGGCTGAAATCCAGCAATTTGTTTCTATCCAGGCCGGTGAAGGCCCTGTGATCATCGACAGCGGTACCGTTATCAGGCCTTTCACTATCATCGACGGCCCTGCGTATATAGGGAAAAACACCCTTGTCGACAGCGCGAGGATCAGGAGCGGCACTACTATCGGCAGCGTATGCAGGATAGGCGGTGAAATTGAATCCTCTGTGATCGAAAGTTATACCAATAAGCACCATGAAGGTTTCCTGGGGCATTCCTACGCGGGTGAATGGGTCAATATAGGAGCGATGGCCACTACGAGCGATCTTAAAAACAACTACGGTGAAGTTAAAATTAACAACGGCCTGGAAACGGTTTTAACAGGAAGCAGCAAGTTCGGTTCGGTAATATGCGATTACTCAAAAATAGGAATAGGCATGATGCTGGGCACCGGCACTGTAATTTCCGAGGGATGCAGCCTTTTCCAGGAGAATAAAGCCATGCCTTCTTTCGTCGCCCCTTTCAGCTGGGGAGTATCAGGGAATATATATGATATCGACCGCTTCATCTCCGACACCAGGAAGATAATGATGAGGCGCAGCGTAGAAATGTCCTCCGGAAGGGAGAAGTTTCTCAGGCGGCTTTATGAAACCCGTCCTGCTGCGGGATGCTAAAGCTGTAATGAAAGCCTCAGCGGCTCGATTGATTGCTGTTCGCGCCGATGAAGGGGGTTCTCAAAATAAGAAATTTGATATATCATTTCTGATATATGAACCGGTTAATAAATCATAAACTGATTTTAACACCATTGATTTCAAGCTGTTAACGGATTTAAGTTCTGGCATTATACTTGCAACTGATATATAAAATATCAGGAAATTGCTTTTGAAAAATTTATTAAATCTTTTTATCGTTTTTTTCCTTGTCCTGCCGTCAATTGCATCAGGCTACCGGATAAAGGGTTTAGTCCTGAGAACGGACACCAGGGCAGGAATTCCCCTTGCTGCAGTTATTCTGAAATCAGGGACTAATGTCATAACAACGGTCGCGGCAGGAGATAACGGTTCCTATAATATAGAAGCGCCGGCCGGCAGCTATTCCCTTTCGGCGGTTTCGGGCGGTTTTTACGAGGAATCAAAAAATATAATTTTAAAATCCGACATTTATCTGACCTTCTATATGATTCCAAGGAGCACCCTCAGTCTCTCCGAAATTGATGTGGAAGGTTCAATATTGAAGGATACTGAATCCGGAAACTCGATCTCAAAAGATCTGCGTGAAAAGGCGCCGTCATCCATCACAGGCGATCCAGTGCATGCTTTAACATTGATGCCGGGTGTGAACGATCTTGGAATGGGAAGCCTTTCAGAAAACAGCAAGCTTGCCGTCAGGGGAGGAACAGGAAATGAAAATGCAGCCCTCCTTGACGACGCTCTTGTCGAGAATCCCTACCATCACTTCATGGGAGATTCCGTTTTCATTGACGATATTGTAGACGGGATCGACCTTTACAAGGGCGTACTTCCCGCCAGTTATGGGCAGGCCATGTCAAGCCTTCTGCAGGTCAATACGTTAGACGGTGAACCCGGCCTGCATGGCAAGGCCGATCTCGGGCTGATCAACACCTTTTTAACATTGTCGGGAGCATCGGAGGACCAGAAATGGAATTTTTCAGGAGGAATAAGAAGGACGGATTATGACCTGATTTTTCCTCTTTTAGTCCAGGGAGGAGGGACAAATTTTCATGTTCCTTATTATCTCGATTCCCAGGGGAAAATCCAGTATAAAGATGAAAGGGATATAATTTCCCTTGTCTGGCTTTATTCGGAGGAGCCGATGTCCTGGACAAATCTTGCTTTATCTGAATCCTCCCTTTCTTCGGGAAATCCTGTGTCCAATTCGGGCAATATTAATTACAATGAAGCTCTTGCAAACATTGACTGGAAGCACTCCTTCTCAAGGGCATGGTCTGTTGACCAGTCGGTAGGAAGCGCCTGGAACGGCATGGATTGGGAAATGCATGAAAGCGACAATTCAACCTTAATGAAAGACGACGCTTTCAACCTAAGGTATAAAGGATCGGTAACTTTCGCACCTTCCGAAGATGTTTCATTCGACGCAGGGGGCGAGGTAATATATTATCCAAGCCTTTATTATACCAGCTATATCGCGGGAATGGTGACGAACCAGCTCACGGGCCAGCCGGACTGGATGATTTTCGGAAACAATTCATTCCAGGGATCTATGGGAATTTATTCGGCCTTTATCGAAAACGATTCCCAGTTTTTCGATAAAAACATTTATGTCGAAGACGGGCTGCGGTTCAATTATGTCGATTATATAAAAAAATACTCGTTCGATCCAAGGCTGACTGTCGGCTACAGATTCGCACCGCAGGATAAGGTGTATGCATGTGCAGGGTATCTCTCCGAATTTCCGGCCGATGCCTTCGACCTTGCCGTCCTTGATACCGGAGCCAACCTGAACATTCCGGGATGCTGGCACTATATTCTCGGGACAGGCCTCGAATTCAACAGGGTTTACGATATAAGCATAGAAGGCTATTTTAAAAATTATGAGAATTATATGTCCCAGGAATCGAATATAGAATACCTCCTCCAGACTACAGGCGAACAGAGGCAGGTTTACGGAGTCGATATCCTTATAACAAAAAAGAGGGACAGCGTTCCTTTATACGGATGGCTATCCATGAGCAGCTATTTTGTACGCGGATACCGGACTTCGGGCTTCGATCCGAATTCCCTGGAAAACCTCGGTCCCGGGTCCATTGACGGAGGCCCTTCCGTAACGGTTGCAGGACAGGTTCCTGATCCTCCTCTTTACGAGTGGTTCGATCCCGGCTCCTTGCTTTACAAGGTCGACCTGGTAGTTATCTGGGAAATAAACAAGAACTGGACTCTTACCTCGGAATTCCAGTGGCAGTCGGGGAACCAGTACACTCCACTGCAGTCCGTCCAGACAAATACAGTTAATGGAAATACTGTCTATACTCCCGTCTGGAGTGAATATAATTCGGCATGGCTTCCGGATCAGCACTGCATGAACCTCAAGATCGAATATGACGGAGAAATTTTCAATCTTCCCTCCGGGATATATCTTGAAGTCAACAATGTTTACAATTACAGGCCGGTTATCGGGGTTTCATATTCCGATAATTACAATACGGTTACCATGCAGCAGAACCCCATCGGCATCTATCCGGAGTTAGGAGTCTGGATGAAATGGTGAAATTTACCTCGCTCCGGCATTTTTGAGGAGGTCTATGATATCATATTGCCAGCCTCGACTGCCTGCGCAAGGGCAGTCTGCCCGTCATTATCGGCTTTATTCAGATCGGCTTTGGCCGCTATCAGTGCTTTGACGGCATCTATTTTCCCGTACCAGGAGGTTAATATCAAAGCAGTATTGCCGTTTCCGTCTCTCTTGCTGTTGACATTCCCCTTGAATTGATAAATAAAGGCCGTGTCTCCATTGGTTGCAGCATCGAGAAGGCGGGTTTCTGCGGCGGCAAAGACAGGAAGTAAAAGCATGACAAAGATTAAAAATTGTTTCATACAATGCCTCTATAATTTTTAAATATTTGAGGGTAAAGATATAATAAATTTAGTTCCTTCGCCTAACCTGCTTTCAACTTTAATGCTTCCGGGCTTTTTCATACGATGATGCCCATTCGATTGAATACTTCTGGTTTTTAATATCAGAAATAATGTCTCTGGTTATTATATAATCCTCTTCATCATCATCGACCATCAGTATATTGATGAATTCCTTTTTATCCATATTTCATCCCCCGGGTTTATTCTAAAATGATTAATATTTCTGTCAATAATTTCCGGCAACATTCGGTTCAACAGCATCCCTTCCGCCTTCTTGATGAATTTATCTTTTTAATCTATAATATTTCAATTGTCAAACTATGGAGAGTGTCGCAATGCGTATTTTAAGCGGAATGCAGCCTACAGGCTACCTGCACCTCGGTAATTACATCGGTGCGCTTCAGAACATGGTGAAACTTCAGAACGACAGGTCAAAGAATCCTGAAACCTTTTATTTTGTCGCAGACCTTCATTCCCTTACGTCAAATCAGGGAAATTATAAAAAGGAAACAACGGATTACATATTCAATATGGTGGTGGACTGGATCGCATCGGGTATCGACCCTGAAAAATCTGTAATTTTCCTGCAGTCCGACATACCCGAACATACCGAACTTTACACGCTTCTTTCGATGGTAACCCCCATCTCATGGCTTGAAAGAAATCCGACATACAAGGAAAAGATGGATGAGATCAAGGGCAGGGACCTCGATAATCTCGGATTTCTTGGTTATCCCGTCCTGCAGACGGCAGACATAGCTCTTTATATGGCAGACGCAGTGCCGGTTGGAAAAGACCAGGTCCCTCACCTTGAAATAGCGCGCGAAATCATCAGGCGTTTTAATTTCATTTACGGAGAGGGTACTCTTATCGAACCCCAGCCCATCCTCTCCGCTGTGCCCAAACTTAACGGCCTTGACGGAAGAAAAATGAGCAAATCCTACGACAACGCGATATTCCTGCGGGATGACGAAGCCGCTGTCAAAACCAGGATCATGTCCATGGTCACGGATGTCAAAAGGGCATTCAGAAAAGATCCGGGACATCCGGATGAATGCAATCTTTTCCCGTACTACCTTGCTTTCAACTGCCCCGAGGACTTCGTCTCCAATATAAGAAAAACATGCCAGTCTTCCGAATTAGGCTGCGTGGACGACAAGAAAAACCTCATTGCTGTCCTGAACGATTATTTTGCGGATTACAGGATAAAACGGGCTAAAATAGCCGGAGATAAAGACTCCGTCATGGACATACTGAAAAGCGGCGCCTCAAGGGCGCGTATTGTCGCCGGAAAAACAATGGAAAAAGTCAGGGAAGCCGTGGGCCTTTCCTCCGCAATACGTTACGGGAGATAATATGCTCGGTGTAATGAGAAGAGGATGTTCGCTTACCCTGCGTAATTTCGAAGGCCCGCTGGACCTTTTGCTTGAACTCATACAGAATGAAAAGATGGATGTAACCCAGATTTCGCTATCAAGCATAACAGACCAGTATCTTCTCTATATCAAGGCAATGCAGCTCTTCAATATCGACGTTGCCTCGGAGTTTTTCCTTGTAGCCGCAACTCTCGTTTTTATCAAGACAAAAAAGCTCCTCCCATGGGGTAAAGACGAGAATCTTGAAGATATAATGGATGAAAAAGAGCTTCTCGGCAAATTAAGGGAATACAAAAAATTCAAAATTCTCGCAAAGTCTCTATGGCATCTCAAGGAAGAAGGGGATATATATTATTCACGCGATTATGCCCTGACTTATCCCGGCGGCGCTCCGGCTCAAAGAGTAAGCGACAATATAGATAAGCTGACGATCGGCGACCTCATCCAGGTTTTGATGAGATATAAAGGCGCCATAATCAGAAAAGCGATCCCTATCAAAAGGAGAGAGGTCAGCATCGAAGCAAAAATGATAAAAATACTTGAAATGCTGTCTATGAAAAAAATGGTTAAATTCAGTGAAATAGCCAGGGACGATAAATCAAAAGTCGACAGGGTGGCTTCGTTTCTCGGCGGACTGGAACTGAGTTTCAGGCAGAAAGTTCTTCTGCGCCAGCTTGCACTCTTCACTGATATCGAGATCACAAAAAAAAACATCGAATTAATTTAAGAGGAATGGAATAAAAGATGAATAACTCTCTATTTATAAATAAAACTTATTCGAGAAGCGAATTGAAGGGCCTGTTCGAGGCCATACTCTTCGTCAGGGGGAAATCGGTTTCGTCGGATGAACTTCAAAAGATTTTCGAATCGGCCAGGGGTGAAATAATTTCGATAATCGACGAGCTCAATAACGATTATAAAACCCGGAAGAACGGCTTTTATATTATCCCCGTCGCCGGAGGCTATCAGCTTGTTTCAAACCCATGCTACCATGAAGAATTAGAGGAATTATTCGGCAAAAGGAATGAAAATGTCCTCCCGAAAAGCTGTCTGGAGACTTTGGCGATCATAGCCTACAAGCAGCCTATCTCCAAGGACGAAGTCGATAAGATAAGGGGAGTTTCCAGCACCAGGAGCGTTAACACGCTTTTAGCTCTCAAACTCGTTTCAATCAGCGGAAGCGCCGATGATATCGTGAAATCTCCGGTTTATTCAACATCGGAGAGATTCCTCGAGTTTTTCAGGATTAAGAGCCTTGAAGATCTTCCTTCTCCGGACAGTATCGAATTCAGTAAAATAATGGAAAATTCCGACGCATTTTTCGAAGATATAAAAGAGGAAGAAGAAGATAACGACGAGCTCAGCGGAGAAACGCCGATACCTTTTGATGAGAATTAATCCAGAAAAATGGGAGGATTTATGCCGGACAAAGCTGATAATAAAGAAATCGATCTTAAAGAACTGAGGAAGAAAATAGATCAGATTGATATAAATTTAGTCGAACTGCTCGATAACAGGGCCGAAATCGTAAAAGAAATCGGCGAATATAAAAAGGCGCATGACATACCGATATACCAGCCGGAAAGGGAAAAAGAGGTCAGGGCCCTCGTTATGTCGAAATCGAGAAAGGAATTTCCTGCACCGGCTCTGCTTCAGATCTTCACAGAGATCGTTTCAGCCGCGAGGGCGCTGGAGAAGACAATAGTCGTAGCATATCTGGGGCCGGAAGGTTCTTTCTGCGAGCAGGCTGTCAGAAAACATTTCGGCTCCTCGGTGGTAATGGTGCCTATCGCTTCTTTCTCCGACATTTTCAAGGAAGTCGAAAACGGTAAAATGGATTACGGCGTCGTCGCAATAGAAAACTCGCTTGACGGTTCTGTAAAAGAAACCCTCGATTCATTCATAGATTCCCCCCTTAAAGTTTTAGGAGAAGAATTCCTGAATGTACACCAGAATTTAATGGCAAATGTAAATTCTCTTTCTGAAATAAAACGAATATATTCGCATCCCCAGTCTTTCGGCCAGTGCAGGACATGGCTGGAGACCAATATGCCCAATGTGGAAAAAATAGAGGTCTCAAGTAATTCAAAGGCGGCGAGCATGGTCCCCTGGGAAAAATTTTCAGCCGCCATCGGGGGAAAACTCGCCGCAGAAAAGTACAAGCTCTCCGTTCTTGCAGAAAACATAGAAGATAACCCTGAAAATTACACACGGTTCTGGATTATAGGAAGCGGCAATCATGATTTTCACAACCCCGAAAAGACCTCCGTCCTCGTCTCCATCAAGGACAGCCCGGGGGCGCTGCTCAGGCTCCTTGAACCCTTCCAGGAAAGCGGCATCAACCTTTCGAAAATAGAATCGAGGCCTTCTAAAAGAAGGCCATGGGATTATCTGTTCTTCATCGATCTTGACAGGGGAATTGAAGATACTGTTGTTCAATCGGCCCTTGAAAAGGTAAAGGAGCAGTCAGTTTTTCTTAAAGTCTTAGGCTCATATTCAAAAGGGATTTTATAACCTGAACCGGAAAGTAAACGTATTGACAATTGGCAAATATATATTATTATTTACCGTAATGACAGGAAGAGGCGTAAATGTCCAAAGAAAAAAACATCAAGGGATACTGGATGCTTGTCCTCCATTCCCATCTTCCTTTTGTAAGGCACCCTGAATACAATGACAGCCTGGAAGAAAGATGGCTTTATGAAGCTATCCTCGAGACCTATATACCGCTGCTCGATATTTTAGAAAGGCTTAGCTCAGAGGGCATAGATTTCAGGATAACTATCTCCCTTACCCCGCCGCTGTGCGCCATGCTGACCGATCCACTGCTCCAGGGAAGGGCTTCATTTTATATTTCAAAAATGCTGTCGCTCGCTGAAAAGGAGTTTGAACGCACTAAGGACCTTCCTGCATACAACAGGACTGCGTCAATGTATCTCGAAAGGTTCCGTAAAGCCAGGGATATTTTTGAAGACAAATACAACAAAAATATACTTTCGGGTTTTAAAAAATTCCAGGACGATGGGATAATTGAAATAATAACTTCCGGAGCCACTCATGGCTACCTGCCTTTAATGAGTTCAAGGAAGGAAGCTGTCAGGGGCCAGGTCCTTACCGGAATAAACGATTATGAAATGCATTTCGGAAGAAAGCCCCGGGGTATCTGGAACAGTGAATGCGGATATTATCCGGGTCTTGAGGATATTTTAAAAGAAGGCGGCATTCGTTATTTTTTTGTCGATACGCACGGGGTCCTTTATTCCGACAAATTTCCGAAATACGGGGTTTTCGCACCGCTGAAAACGCCCAACGGCATCGCATATTTCGGCAGGGATACTGAAACCTCGCATTCGGTATGGAGCGCTAAAGAGGGTTATCCCGGCGGGGCGGATTACAGGGAATTTTACCGCGACATCGGTTTCGATCTTGATTACGATTATATCAAGCCTTACATTCATGAAAGCGGGCTGAGAATTTCAACAGGCTTCAAATACCATAAAATCACTGGAATTACGGTCCCGATGGGGGATAAGCAGCTTTATGACCCTGAGAGGGCTTCCCGTAAAGCCGCCGAGGATGCCGTTCATTTTATTTTCAGAAGAGAGGAACAGATCGAGATCCTCAGGTTAAAAATGGACAGGGAACCTGTAATAGTTTCGCTTTACGATTCGGAATTATTCGGGCACTGGTGGTATGAAGGCCCTGAATTTTTATATAACTGCATAAAACTGATAGGCGTAAGTAAAACCATGTCAATGATAACGCCTTCGGAATATCTTGATAAATACCCTGTAAACCAGGTAGCCTTGCCTCCAATGTCGAGCTGGGGTTATAAGGGGTACAATGAATTCTGGCTTAACGATTCCAATGACTGGATCTACCCCCACCTCGATAATATGGCTGAAAATATGACTAAAATGGCAGATTCGTATAAGGACTTTCCCGGTGAACTTGCAGATAGAGCCCGCAACCAGGCTGCCAGGGAACTACTCTTAGCCCAATCTTCGGACTGGGCATTCATCATGAAGACAAATACCATGGCCCAGTATGCGGTCCGGAGAATGAAGGAACATATATACCGCTTCAACAGGCTATATTCTATGGTCAAAAACAATGCAATAGACAATGAATGGCTGACCAGGCTTGAAGGAACAGATAATATTTTCCAGAAGATCGATTACCATGTATATGCGACCTCATATGACGCCTCATCTGCAGCCGGAGGCGTTTATGCCTGAAAAGAGCTGGAAGTCTTTAGACACTGCAGTGCTCTATGTCGAGGATGACGCTGAAACAAGAAACGGCGTGGCAGAGTTCCTGAATTTGAAGATCAGCAGGGTCTATGTGGCGTCTAACGGCCAGGAAGGAATAGAATGCTACAAAAAGTACCATCCTGAAATAATTATCACAGATATAAAAATGCCGGTTATGAACGGGCTTGAAATGATAAAAAAGATAAAGGCCATTAATAACGAGGTGGCGTTTATCATTGTAACGGCATACAATGAAAGCCAGTTCCTGCTTGACACGATCGAAATTGGAGTGAATCATTTCCTGCTCAAGCCTATCAATGAAAAAAAGCTGATAAACTCAATTGAAAGCTGTATGAAGGTATTCACTCTTGAACAGGAGCTCAATAACATTACCAAACTCCTTTCAGAATATAAGAAAGCCATTGATTCTTCAAGCATTGTCTGTAAATTCGATTCGAAAGGGATCATCAATTACGCAAATGATTTATTCTACCATATAAGCGGAAGCAAGCCTGAAAAAGTAATAGGCCAGCCATATCTGAAAACCATCAGCCGGGCAACTCATACTGCGAAAATCAAGACAATAATCAGTGAATCATCAAAAAATAATATCTGGTCAGGAGAAATTCAGGGTAAAACAGTCGGCGGCGATTTCTACTATCTCAATATGACTGTCATACCTATCAGAAACGCGCGTTATAAAATCGATGAATTTATGAGCATAGGCAATGATATTACCGAATTGATCGAAAAAAGAGAGGAGCTAATAAGCCAGTTATTCAACGACAGGCTTACAGGCCTTCCCAACAGAAGGAAGCTTCTCGAGGATGTCGAGAAAACAAAGAACCCGATACTTATAATAATAAACATAGATTCCTTCCAGGAAATAAACGATTTTTACGGCAATGAGATCGGCGATTTTCTTATCCAGGAAATGGGCATGAGACTGAAAAACGTGCTGCCTTCGGAAGACTATAAGCTCTATAAGATGCCTGCCGATGAATATGCGGTCCTCTTCGACAAAGACATCTGCAGGGATGAATTCGAGCAGATGATCCAGGTTCTTATGAAACTTTTCAGGGAAGAGATAAGCGAGAAGGATTTCATATATCATGGAATAGTAGCGCACATAACGATAGCAATCGGCATAGCTATCGGCAGCGAGATAGACCCGACTAAAAATACGGGCGGGAAATGGCATAACCTGGCCCTGAATGCCGATATGGCTCTGAAAAAGGCGAAGAGGCTGCAGAAAAATTACATTATCTTCAACGAATCTATGCAGATATCTAAAGAATATGAATATAACATAAGCTGGGCCAAAAAATTAAAAGACTCGATCCGCGGCAATAATATAGTCCCCTATTTCCAGCCGATATTAAATAACCACACCAATAAAATTGAAAAATACGAGTGCCTTGTCAGGATGATAGATGTCGACGGAAAAGTGCATCCTCCGCTATTATTCCTTGACATGGCTAAAAAATCCAAGCTTTATCATGATATAACAAAAATCATGATCTCCAAATCAATCTCCAGATTTCATGATAAAATTTATGATTTTTCTATAAATTTATCGGTTGACGATATTCTCGATGAAGAGACCAACGATTTTATCATGAAGAAGCTCAAGGAGAACTACCGCACCGTATCCAGGCTTGTTTTCGAGATTCTTGAGTCAGAAGGCATAGAAAATTACACGCAGGTAAAATCATTTATCGATGAAATCAAGCAGTACCAGTGTAAAATAGCAATCGACGATTTCGGGACAGGTTATTCCAACTTTTCCCATATTCTCCAGCTTAACGTCGATTATATTAAAATAGACGCCTCTCTTACAAGATACATTCACCAGGACAAAAACTCGCAGATCATTACTCAGACTATCGTGGATTTTACAAAAAAATTAGGAATCAAAACAATCGCGGAATTTGTTCATTCCAAGGAAGTCTTCGATAAAGTATGCGAGCTGGGAATAGATTATTCCCAGGGTTATTATTTCGGGGAACCGAAAAGCACCCTTTTAAATTAGAAAAGGAGGACGGTTTTGGAAGATGCACTCAAGAAATCACTGGAGCTTTTCAAGAAGCATGGGCCTTCCCGGAATTACCAGCGGATAATTGAAATTCTTGACACATATATAGAACTTCATCCGGATGATATTTTAGCGCAGAAACTGATAGGCTTCTCCCTGATAAATATAAAATCGTACGATGAGGCCTATCTTTATTTAAAAAGAATTTTGCAGAGCCAGTCGTCCCAGGATGAGACGGATGTATTGAACGCCCTTGCCTGGCTGGGCATGAAGGATGGAAAGGCTGAAGAATCCATAAACTATATCCTTGATGCGATATATCTCGATAAAAACAATCAAAAACTCAAAAACAATCTCAAGGCGCTCAAAAATATAGAAGATCCGAAGGTTTTCTTCAGAATGTCGAGACCCGATGATTTTTTATTCTTCAACCTTCCTAAGGAAAACACCCTGGATGTAATTCAAAACTCCCTAAACATGGTCTTGTCATCCCCAATGCTGAAATCTGCCGCGGCAATAACAATTGTCATAATCGCCATTATTGTTATTTATATCAACTATCCCTCGATAGTGAATTTTATCGATAATTACCGCTTTAAAAAAGGGCTCGGGCAGGGTCTGGTTACTCATGTGACGATTCAGGATATCGAAAAGATAATCGATGAAAGAAAATCATACAACATCAAGCTGACTGAAGCCGATATCAGGAAAAAATTCCAGCTGATAAGCGACGATATCGAACAGAAGAAAAGAAACCAGGCAATGATGCTGATAAACGAGCTTCTGAATTCAAACGCGAGCGACTTTATCAAGGAAAGGGTGCTTGTTTTAAAAGATGTTATGCCCGATATGGATCTGAATAGAATCGATTATCTGCCGACAGTCCAGGAAGTCAACAGGATCCCGTTTTTATACCAGGATGTTTATGTACGCTGGTACGGCACTGTCGCCAATCTTGAACATAAGGAAAGAAAAGAGACAGTATTCGATCTTCTTATAGATTTTGTAGAAAACGCTGTGGTCGCCGGGATCGCCGAATCCCATTTCAACGGTTTCCAGGATATAGCGAGCGGCGAAAAAGTCGCGGTCATCGGTCTGGTTGCCGGAATTACAATCGACAACAAAATAATCCTGAAAGGCGTCCAGATACAAAGGCTGGGTAACGAAAAATAATGATTAAATTTTTTATAGAAAACTACGGCTGCCAGATGAATTCCTCCGAAACGGATTCCCTGCGTTCAATCTTCTTCGATCATGGTTTTATCGAAGTTGCGGACCCCCCTCTCGCCGATATCGCAGTCATCAATACATGCAGCATAAGAAAAACGGCTGAAGACCGGATCGAGGGCAGGCTCGGCTACTACAGGGGCCTCCGCGACAAAAAAGGTTCGAAAGTCAGGGTTGTTTTTATGGGCTGCATGGCTCAAAACAGGGGAAAGGAGATCGGTGAAAAATATTCCGATGTCGTAGCGGCGGTATGGGGAACATACAACAAGGGCGGAGTCGCCGAATTGATAGATTCGTTAAAGGACCCGGGAAATAATAACGCTTTCAGCCTTGCCCAGGAGTCCTATGAATTCATGAACAGCTCCCCCCGGGAAAGGCTCAAATTTAAAAGTTTTGTCCAGATATCTCATGGCTGCAATAATTTCTGCAGCTACTGCATCGTTCCCATGGTCCGCGGAAGAGAGGTTTACCGTAAAAGCGGTGAAATAATAGATAACATCTCTTCGCTTGTAGACGGTGGCGTCCTTGAGGTTACCCTTCTCGGTCAAAACGTGAATTCCTACAGCGACAGCGGCCTGGATTTCCCCGGGCTCCTAGATAAGATATCAACGGTTACCGGAATTAAAAGGCTAACATTTTTGACAAGCCACCCCAAGGATCTTTCAAAAAATCTCACTGAAGTAATCAGGGCTCATGACAACATTCTGAAAACAGTCCACCTGCCCCTGCAAAGCGCAAATGACCGCATCCTCAAGCTCATGAACAGAAAGTATACTTTTGATCAATACCTTGAAAAGATCTCCTGGATCAAGGAAATAAAAGATGTGACTATTAGCACCGACATAATAACGGGTTTTCCATCGGAATCGGGAGAAGAATTCCAGGACACACTCGACGCGATGAAGAATATAATGTTCGACGAGGCCTTTATGTATTATTACAACCCCAGGCCCGGGACACCGGCGTCTTCGATAACGCCCCAGCTTGGCATGGCGGCAAAAAAACACAGGCTGGCGGAACTCATATCGGTCCAGCAGAAGATCATGAGTGAAAGGCTCGCGTCTTTCACGGGCTTCAGGACAAGCGTTCTCATGGAATCACCCAGCAGAAAGGATCCCGGAGAATTGATCGGCCGGACGCATAACGGTTTGATGGTCTTTATGAAGGGTGATAAAAGCCTGGCCGGAAAGATCATGAACGTGGAAATCTTAAAACCCAGCGGGACCGGTCTGAAGGCAAAAATCCTATAGCGGAAACAGCTGCCAAACCGGACATGTCCGCCCGGAGGGACGGCATAATAGACCGCCCTGAAAGGGCGGATTATTAGAGGTGTCTGAATTTTTGACAAAATTTCTTTTCCAATTCAAAATATTCTTTAGATTTATTTAATAATATCAATGCCGAAGGGTTCAATTTAAATTTTTAATACGAAATTCAATTAATATCCAGGGAGGATATATGGCTAAAGATAATTCATTGCATATCGATGAAAGCATGGTTGACACCGTTCTTGCGGAGGACCTTAACTTTCAGGGAACAATGAAATTTACAAAATCTCTTATGATCAAGGGCAAATTCGAAGGCCAGATCGACGCATCGGGCCACCTGATAATTGGCCCTAACGCGATCGTCAGCGCCACGATCAAAGCCGGTGTAATTACCAATTACGGCCAGATCAACGGCAATGTCGAAGGTACGGAAAGGGTTGAGCTGTTCAATCATGCAAGGCTTACCGGAGACATCAAGACACCTGAAGTTATAATCGAAAGCGGATGCAACTTTAACGGAACCTGCGTGATGAGCGACAAGAGGCCTTCACAGGCTCCGGTAAGCGGACAGATTTCTACCCCTGCGGCTCATCCCCAGGGTCAGAGCCAGTCATCATCCGGCCAGCAGCAACAGCAGCAGCAGCAAACCCACAAAAGATAAGATAATTTTAAAAATTCCGTCCCTCTGATTTAACCGGGGGACGGTTTTTTTTGCCCTGGATAGCCTCTGCGGGGACCGACCCTATGGAGCCGTCGAGCTCAAGGTCCCTGAGAAGGTGTTTGAAATCAGGAGGTATCGGTGCGGTCAGGACGAGATCCCTGCCCGTAAAAGGGCTGGTAAAGCTTATCTGGTGGGAATGAAGCATTTGACGGCTGATATTCTTTATCAGGGGATCGGAAATCTGCTTCATGCCGTATTCATTATCACCGGCGACAGGATGGCGTATAGAGGCAAGGTGGATCCTTATCTGATGCTTCCGCCCGGTCAGCGGTTCCACCTTCAAATAAGAAAAACCGTTTCTCCTGCTTATCAGAGAAACCCTGGAAAATGCGTTTTTGCCATCGACATCTTTATCGACATTGTTAATTTCGAATGCCGCTTCGTTATGGCAGATCGCTAAATATAACTTCTTTACAGATTTTTCCTTCCATAAAGTTTTAAGGGTTTCGAAATACTCTTTTTTCTTTGCAAAAAGGAGGACGCCTGTCGTGTCCCTGTCCAGCCTGTGGACGGCTTTCAATTCGGTATTTCCTGTATTTTTACGGAGGACCGCTTCAAGAGACGAGCCTCCCTCGTCAGAAATCATGCCTGAAGGCTTATTGACCGCGATAATAAACGCATCTTCATAAATAATCTGCAGGGGCTTATCTTTCTTATCTATCTTTTCTTCATCTTCGAATTCGACAATATCATCCTTTTTCAGGGTGTGTCCCGCCATCCATACGCGCCTGTTATTGACAAAGACCCTGCGGGAATCGATCAATGCCTTTGCTTTACTCCTCGAAACGCCGAGCTGCTCTGAAATGAATGTTATAAGGTCGGAAGGTATCGATACTGTCCGTTTTTCCATTATTCCCTTTCTTTGTTACCTTCAAAGCGAATGGACAGCCCCGCTATCACGGTCGCAAGGCCGATAATTACCACTGATATAGATACAAACGCCAATGAACCGTCATAATTGGTTGTTATGAAACTGATAAGAAAAAAGCCGAAATAAGTCAGCAGGATACCGGCTATAACCATCAGCCAGTTCTGCTTTTTCATTAAACTCTTTTTCATTGAAATCTCCCGCCCGTCATACCGGAAATTATAAGATATTATGAAAAATTACTCAAAATTCCTCGCCTCATGGAATTCTATCTGAATATCAATAAAATCCCGGCTATGCAGAGCGCAACTCCGCCGGCTTTATAAATATTGAATGTCTCGCCCAAAAACAGAACGGTTAGAATGAATAATAAGACTATGGCTCCTATGCTGATCACCGGAAAAGCGACATTCAGCTCGATTTTCGAAAGGGCGACAGCGTAAGGGACAAATGAAAAGACGGATAAAAGGGCGCCCGATAAAAAAAGAGGATTGCCGAGTATCTTCAAGACCGAGCCTGAGATATCGCCCTTCAGGTCGACCGCTCCGGTCTGGTTCATGCCTATTTTTATAAGCAGCTGGGAAATAACGTTCAGCGCTATCGAAAGCAATAGTAAAAGCTTGTATGCCATCTGCATCTCCGATATTGAAAGATCGAATATAATACCATATCTGAGGGCATTGGTCAAAGGAGCGACGAATTGCGATTTCATTCAAGCTGATTTAGAATATTCCGGAGGATAATATGGCCGATTCAGGCAAACTTTCATTTGTCCTGGCCGGATGCGGCCGTAATATGCACATGGCCGAAGGGCCATCTCGAACAGATCGGGTCATGCCTTCTGTCCGGCGTTAAAAACATCCTCCCGCCTGGGGCATAAAAGGAGAGATCAGGATCCTTGAACACCGGCGAAAAGCCGAATGGGGCTATATCGAAACGCTTGTTTATCCTGTGGAGGAAGCTGATCCCTACGAGCTGCAGCTCCGGAATTTCTGCGATGTCATCAAAGGGCGTGGCCAGCCATGCATGCCGCTGGCCGAATCAGTTATGAACATATATACGATAGAAGCGCTTGTCAGGAGCCTCATGCTTAAAAAGCCGGTAAAAATCGACATTCGCCACTCGCCACTTCTTTGACAGCCTTCCTAAAGCCTTCTATAATTTTCTTTCTTCCCGGGCTTAGAAACGGAGGCATTAATGGATGAAAAAATATTTATTTATGATACAACGCTTCGCGACGGAAAACAGGCAGAGGGCATAAATTTCTCTACGGCCGATATGATAGCCATAGCTAAAAAGCTTGATAATTTCGGAGTGGACTACATCGAGGGCGGGTGGCCGGGCGCCAATCCGAAGGACAGAATATTTTTCGAAGAAATAAAAAATGTCGAACTCAAAAAGGCTAAACTTGCCGCCTTCGGAAGGACGCGTCATGCTAAAAACAGGGTTGGAGACGATCAGGTCATTAAAGAGCTTATAGATTCGGAAACTCCTGTAGTCACTATTTTCGGAAAGTCCTCATCGATGCATGTAAAGGATGTTTTCCGCATAGAGCTTAAAGACAATCTTGAAATGATATATGACACATTGGCCTTTTTAAAGGAAAGGGATAAAGAGGTTATTTTCGATGCCGAACACTTTTTCGACGGTTATATCGAAAATCAGGAATATGCGCTCGAATCATTGAAAGCGGCGGAAAGAGGCGGTTCAGAAATGCTTGTCCTCTGCGACACGAACGGAGGCATGCTCCCCCGCGATATAACCCGGATTGTCACTGAAGTCAGAAAAGAGATCAAAACGCCCCTCGGTATTCATTGTCATAACGACAGCGATTGTGCTGTCGCAAATACCATTGAGGCGGTCAGGAGCGGGATCGTTCATGTGCAGGGTACAATCAACGGGATCGGAGAGAGGTGCGGAAACGCCAACCTGTGCTCCGTCATGCCCAACCTTATGCTGAAAATGGGGATGGCTTTCAACTTTATTAATGACGAGAGCATCAGGAAATTGATGGAACTTTCCCATTATATATATGAAATGGCCAATATGACTCCGGATAACAGGCAGCCTTATACCGGATTGAGCGCTTTTACACATAAAGCCGGAGTCCATGCCGATGCGGTAGAAAAGAACACCAGGACTTACGAGCACATTTCCCCTGAACTTGTAGGAAATCAGAGAAGGATACTCATATCGGAACAGGCTGGAAAATCCAATATCCTTGAAAAGGCCAGGGAAATGGGCATCACTATTCAAAAACAATTCGTACCTTTCCTTGTCGAAAGGATAAAGGACCTGGAAAACTTAGGATATGAATTCGAGGGGGCCGATGCGTCTTTTGAAATCCTTATAAGCAAGGTCTCCGGGTTATTCATAGAAAAATTCAAGGTGGAATCCTTCAAGTCTTTTAACTATATCAGGGAAGGCACCAATCCCGTTATTGAGGCAACTGTTAAAATAAAGGTCGGCGAACTCGAGGAATTAACAGTGGCGGAAGGTGACGGGCCTATTAACGCCCTTGACTCCGCCCTCAAAAACGCTTTATCTGTTTTTTACCCCGTTGTAAAAAACATAAAGCTTATCGATTACAAGGTCCGTATTTTAAACCCCAAAGCAGGGACAGCCGCTATTACGAGGGTTTTAATACAGTTCAGGTATGCCGGTTATGAGTGGGGAACAGTGGGAGTATCCGGGAATATAATCGAAGCGAGCTGGCAGGCGCTTGTTGACAGCATGAATTATATACTGATGAAAATAGACAGGGAAGAAGAAAAGAGAATCTAAAAGACTTTTTGAAAAATTTGAATTGTAATAAAATATCTAATTTGGGAGTTAATAGATGAAATATGTCTGGATTTTAATATTGATGTTTTCGGCCGCCATCGGCGGACATGCAGCGGTTGTAAATTCGATTGTCGCTAATATCGGTCAGTATTCTATTTCAAGGATAGATATTCAGAGAATGGACGAATTTCTCAAGGTGAGCAGAACCACCAATAACGACGCCCTGACTGAATTGATCCTGGTTTACAGTATTTTCAGTTCGATCGAAAATGACGACCAGATCACTTTCAAAGAGGCTGAAGTCGATAATACTATCAAAGCCCTTACAAACACCAATGGCAATCCCGATCCTATGGCAAAGTCGCGCCTGCAGCTTTTCCTCAGCTTTCCCGATGAATATAAGCTCGAGATCAAGAAGAACCAGGTGATCCGCACGCTTACTTATTACAAGCCCGAGCTCAAAACGATCGTTGACGAAATAATCCCTGACAGCGAGTTGAAGACTTATTATTTAAATAATAAAAAGTATTTTGTCAATCCTCCCCAGCTTGATATGTACGTATTGGCCGTCCCGCAGCCGCCTGATGCGAGCCTCGACAAGCTCGATGAAATCGAGAGAGCTCTTTGTGCAGTGACGAACGCGCTCAGAAAAACTGACGATGCAACGCCGGTAGTCGAAAAATATAAAACCTTATTAAACCCCGAACCCTATTCCGGAAGAACAGGTTACAGGCCGATAGTCGAGATTTTCAATTCGGGCTGCCCGGAAGAACTCATCAATTTCGCATTGATCCCGAGCATTCCCCTCCGTTCAGGACCGCCTTTAATCGTAAAAAACGGAACGGTTATCGGCTATGAAAAATTCATGTTTAAAAGTTCTCCGAGAGTAGTTCACTATTTTATCATCAAGGTATTAAACAAAAAACTCCAGGAGCCGATGACTTTCGAGGAATCGAAGAGCGCCATAGTAAACATTCTGAAGGAAGAGAAGATCAAAAGTTCCCTGCAGAAATTTATTATCAACAAGATAAACAGGAGTGAGATCTCGGTGAATATCATTGATAAATCTTATGAAGGAGTTTACAATGAATTTTTACGAAGGTAAATTATCGGCGCAGGAATTAAGAATAGCTGTCGTTATCGGCAAGTTCAATTCTTTTATCGGAGATAAGCTCCTCGACGGAGCCCTAAACGCCTTCGAACAGCTCGGAGGGGATTCTTCAAAATTGGACGTGTTTAAAGTTCCCGGAAGCTATGAAATCCCCGGAGTATGCACAAAGTTAATATCTCAGAATAAATATAACGCTATAGTATGCCTCGGAGTCATCATCAGGGGTCAGACGCCCCATTTCGAGTATGTCGCTTCAAATACATCAAAGGCTATTATGGAACTTTCAATAGAAGGCCCTGTACCCGTCATTTACGGGCTGATCACAGCCGACGATATGGACCAGGCAATCGACAGGGCCGGAACCAAAAGCGGAAACAAGGGATATGATGCAGTGCTTGCCGCTGTTGAAATGGCCGGACTCTATAACATTATTTCAGGGACAAAATAAATAAAAAGGATAGTTATTTAATGCCTTCCTCCAAACATGGCTTCAGGGAAATGGGAAGAGAGCTTGTTTTTCTCTCCCTCTATATTTATGACCTTTCCCGTGTTTCTCCTGCCGAACTATCGGGCTTCGAATGGTATGATATTATGGCAGGAGAGCGCGCAGAGGAGTGGGCCGGCGAGGATTTTTTATTTATCCCTGTAAAGAGGCGCGCTGAAATATATGAATTCGGCAAAGAACTTCTTAACGGAACAATCTCCAACCTGAATAAAATAGATGAGATAATCAATACCCACCTTGTCAAATGGAGTTTCAACCGCCTTCATTCGGTCGACAAGGCTATTCTCCGCCTTTCAGTCTATTCGATCATATACAGGTATGACATCCCCGCTGAAGTGACAATATCGGAAGCCAACGACTTATCGAATAATTACAGCGATGAAAACACATCGAATTATATCAATGGAATATTACATAAAGTCAAGCAGGAATACAGGAAAAACACTCTGGCAGAAAATTCCTGAAAGCTGTCCGCGGGGTTTATTTTGAGCAGGAAAAAAAAGGTTTCTAAAAAAGACAGGCGCCTCAAGTGGCGCGCTTTCGATAAAAATTTTATTCATTTCCTTTCAAAACGGAGATTCCGTTTTTTAACCTCGTTTATGAGGGTTATCAGCCATATCGGCGACGGTTATGCGTGGTTTTTCCTCTGCCTTCTTTTTGTCATAATCGGCTTTCTCCAGGATGGGGAATTCACACTCAGCGGAGAAGTTTCGACCGGAGTCTCAATTTTCATTTCACTGCTGATCCAGGGCATTCTCCAGATGGTTGTCAAAAGGCTTTTCGGCAGGGAAAGGCCCTATGTAAAACACGATGATATCTCAAAAGCAATAAAACCTCCGGACAGGTTTTCATTTCCGTCCGGACACACGGCCGGTGCTTTTACTGTTTCTTTTGTCCTTTATTATTATCATCCATTTATTTCGATACCCTTTTTCATATTTTCAGGCCTGATCGCTTTCTCCAGGATGTATCTCGGCGTCCATTACCTCTCCGACATTCTCGCCGGAATTGTCCTGGGCTTTATCAGTTCAAGCCTGGGCATCTATCTGTCGCTGCTGATCAGCGGCTGAAGCGGGGTTTCCAATGATTGATTATTCAAGGCTTGAATCGATCGCATCCTCGGATACCAAAGGCCTTATGAGGACAAAGGATAACAGGTTCACAATGCTCCTCCATGGGCGCTATGTTCACAGTTTCTATACATGCGGCAGGGAAGCCGCCAGGCTCGTAGAGCATATCCTCCCCCTGGAAAGGGAAAATACCCTCGTTATTTTCCTGGGCGCCGGACTGGGCTATCATATCGAAGAACTTGAAAAGGAAGGATTCAAAAACCTTATCATTATTGAAAGAGACAGGGAAATATTCTCTGTTTTTGATAAAATATACATACGCGGCGATAATTCCTACGTCATCTCGCCCGATGACGAGCCTTCGAGACTGGATACGATTATAACCATGCTCGATATTGAAAAATGGAAAAATATAAAAACCGTATCTCTCCGCGGTTCATACGAGAGGGAATTGTACAAGCCCTTTGAGGACAGGATCGAGAGGCTTCTGCAGGTCAAGCTTGGAGACTTTTCCACACGCCTGAAATTTGAAGAAATATGGCTGATCAACATTATCAAAAATATCGGCAATTTAAAATCCTCGGGTCTGGTCAGGCAATTATTCGGCAAAGCCGTGAATGTCCCTGTAATTGTGGTTTCAGCCGGTCCTTCTCTTAAACTGTCATTAAACGAAATAAATCGTTTTAGCGATAAATGCATAGTGATCGCAGTCGATACAGCCCTTACACCGCTTTATGAGGCTGGAATAATACCCGATTTCATCTATTCCCTTGATTCCCAGGTCCATAACCTTAATGATTTTTCCATGATCGGGACAGATTATCTGAAAAGGACCAGGCTGATATACGATATTGTCGTAAATCCGGAACTTCCCGCCTATTTCAGGGGAATTTCAGGCAGCGGCCGTATCAATACATTCACCGCAAATACGGCGCACCTCGATTTCGATTTTAACGGCAATTCCTACCTTATCAAGAACGAATTAGTCAACTGGATCGAGTCGGCAGGGTCACTCCGGATCGGCGATATTGAAACCGGCGGTTCTGTATCAACTTCCGCTTTTTATTTTGCATACCAGATGGGAGGCAATCCCATAATGCTTACCGGCCAGGATCTCGCATATTCTTATTTTTGCTCCCATGCCTCTTCAACGTCACACTTCTACAGGATAATTGCAGGAACTTCACGGCTTAAAAGCCTCCAGGACGTTTTTATGGGAATTATGCTTTCAAGAAGATATATCAGAACCGATCCTGTTAATCCACAGCGGGGCGGCGGGGAAAAGCCCGGGCTTTATACTGATTTCGTCCTCAAGAATTTCAGGGGATGGTTCGAGGAATCGGCAAAGAGCATAATGAGATTCAATCCTGAAATATCGCTTGTCAATTCAAGCTCCGGAGGTTCATTGATAGATAATTTCCAAAATATAGGCATGACCGATTATTTTAATAAAAACGATTATCATAAGCTTGATAAAGAAAAACTTTTTGATTCGATGTTGATAGAAACCGGTAAAACAGATAAAATAATATCTCTCCTGGCGCCTCTTCATGATTATCTTGTAAATCTTGAGGCAGACCGGGGCATATTCAATAAAATCAGGAATTCGGAATGGAAATTCCTCGATAAATATTTCATGAGGGAAAATATGATCTTTGAAAGATACGGCAATTTCGATAACAATAATGTGGAAAGAAAATTGTTCAGATTTATAAAGGCTATTGAAGGAGCCAGCCGTACGGATGCTGCGCACGAGGGTGAGAGCAATGGATTATAATAAAATTGTCGAAGAAATAGAAGAAAACATCTTTATAATATACGGTGAAAAGCCAAGTTCTCATGCATACCTCATAAAAGGCCTGTATAAAAATGTTCTAATCGATACGGGAACAAAAAATAACTTCAGCAGGATAGTACAGTCCGCGGCTAAAGTAGGCCTCAAGGCAAGCGATATCCATCTTGTAATATGCACGCATGAACATTATGATCACATCGGGGGCATCAGTTTTTTCTATGAAACCGCTCTTCTTGCAGCAGACAGGTTCGCCGCGACAAAAATAGAACTGCAGGATGAGTATGTAATTCATGCCGCCGTTCATGGAGAGGAAGCCATCAAAACACGGATTAACATATGGCTCGAAAACAGGGTGCTGCTTGATTTCGGGAATTATAAACTCAAGGTCCTGCATACCCCCGGGCATACGTCAGGATGCATATGCCTTTATGAGCCCTTTAAAAATTTCATGTTCACCGGAGACACTGTTTTTTCCGGCGGCGTCATATCAAAAATATCGGATTCCGGCAGTTACGGAGATTATATCAATTCTCTTGAAAGGCTCAACACATACAAGATCAAAAGGATATTCCCGGGCCATGGCAAAATCTGCAATAATCCAGGAAAATCACTCGATGAATCGATAAAGAATGCGAAAAAAAAACTGTCGGATTATACGGCAAGCCTGGAAAATATCAGGTAAAATCCAGGCAGACCAGGCAGATATCGTCTTCGAAATCCTCCCCGCCCCTGAACTGCTTGAGTTTTTCCATAACCTGGTAGAGAAATTCCTGCGTCGTCATTTTAGACAGTTCCTTAAACAAATCTATAAGGCATACGCTTTCAAAATTCTGCCTGTAGTCGTAATCTTCTCTGGAATTTATATTGACGGCATCCGTAAGGCCGTCAGTGTAAAGCAGAAGCCTGGAACCCTTTTTAAGCTGTTCGCTCTTTACTATATATGGCTTATCCATAGCCACAAGTTCAGAATTGCTCATAACGGCAAGAGGCAGTGAACGTCCTGAATCATCGAGCAATCCGCATTTGCCGCTTTCAATAACGTAGGGCGAATTGTGCCCGGCATTCGCATAAGAGAACTCATTTTTCGAAGGGTAATAGATCCCGTAAATAGCTGTCACAAAATTATTGCCTGTATTTCCGTATAAAACATTATTCAGCGACTCAAGGACCTGTGCCGGATTGGTAATCCGCGGAACTATTTCAAGGAGATGCGAATATATCATGCTTGTAATGAGGGCGCCGGGCACGCCGTGCCCGGAAACATCGCTTATAAATATCCCGATTTCATCAGAATATCTGAAAGGGAACAGATGAAGGAAGTCCCCTCCAAGCTTGGCCATGGGGTGATAAACAAAATCAATAAAATGGAGATTCCTTTTAATTCCGATGAACTGCCTCTGGATTGACCTGGCCATGTCCAGTTCAAGATTCATAGTATCGATCTTATCGCTTAATACGTTCCTCTCTTTTTCAAGCTCGGCTGAATATTTACTGACCTTGTTTTTTTGATTTTCATAAGCGTTTACATAAATAACAAATACGGACACGACCATTATCATGCATAATACCATGCTGTAGGTTAAGTTAAACAGCCTGGTTGCTTCAGAGTAAAAACCTGTCACCATGCCGGGATAAAAATACTCGATAGTAATCAGGGCCGAATATATGAATATGTATAAGATCAGGCTAAGAATTCTTGCTTTACCCCTCAAAAGGGAGCATATTCCGATGGTGAACAGGAATATGTAGTGATCGAACCCGCCCCGGGACCCCCCGTTAAAGAACCACAGGACAGGAGTGACAATTAATATCAATATGAATAAATAGAGCCAGACGCAGAGATTGTATTTATTTCCGAACCTGGATAAGTGATAAAAGAAAACGGAAAATACCGCGAATAATGTCGGGATAATGATAGTCATTATGTGATCATGCATGATGATGTGATTGATGTTACCCAGAAGAGCTACTAAAAGCCCCATGATGATAACCACATGGAAAAGTCTCTGTTCAATAGGGTAACTGTCTTCCCTGCCGGCTGTCAAAACGAATAATTTTTCTAACCATCTCATATTCTTATGCTTTTCCTTATATTATATCTATGCATGCGAAACAAATATCATCCTCAAATTCATCCCCTCCCCTGAACTGCCTGAGTCTTGCCATCATTTCTCCGGAAAATTGCAATGCGGGCATCGAAAAAAGATCTTTTACGGAATCGGGAAAGCGTTCATGTTCGAAATCACAGGCATTATCCGTTTTATCTTTAATATTAATATCCAGCGCATCCATAATGCCGTTTGTATACAGGAATAATTTCGAGCCCTTTTTCAGATTTACCCTGGAAACCGAATAAGGCTTGCCCAGGGCTTCAAGTTCGGGATTGCTCAAAACCGCCAATGGGAGGGAACGCCCTGATTCATCAAGCAGGCTTGAAATACCGTTTTCAATTATGTAAGGAGAATTTCCGCCGGCATTGGAATAATTGAACTCGCCTATTGACGGGTAATATATGCCGTAAATAGCCTTTATAAAATTTGAACCGGTATTGCCGAATAGCATTTTGTTCAGGGACTCAAGCACTCCTGCAGGATTATTAATGCGTGGTACAATTTCAAGAAGATGCGAATATATCATACTTGTTATAAGGGCGCCGGGAACGCCATGCATCGAAACATCGCTGATGAAAATCCCTATTTCATCCGAATATCTGAAAGGAAATAAATGTAAAAAATCACCTCCGAGTTTAGCCATGGGGTGATAAATGAAATCAATAAAAGGGATATTATTTTTATTAATAATAAACTGCCTTTGAATAGCCCTGGCCATATCCAGTTCCAGGTCCATTTCATTGAATTTATCGCCTATAATGTTCCTCTCTTTTTCAAGCTCGGCAGAATAGTTGTCAGCTATTACCTTTTCCTGGTTATAAGCGTTTATATAAACTGTAAAAAGTATAATGCTCATGATCATTGTCATTATCATGCTTGAAAAAGCGTCAAAATACCTGTCCATCCTGGTCGGGTAGCCGACGATTGCTTCCGGGTGATAGTACTCCGCAATAACAATAATGATAAATGTTAAAAGATAAATAATAAAAGTGATTATTCTTGCCTTGCCCCTCAACAGGGAGCATAATACAAGGCAGAAAAGCATTACAAAATAATGAAATCCGCCGTTAGACCCCCCGTTAAAAAACCAGAGCACAGGAGTCATAACGAATAATATGATGACCAGGAATATCCAGACCGACAGGGAGTACATGTTTTTAAAGCGTGCAAGATAATAAAGGATTGCCGATGTAATCAGGAATATTGTCGGAAAAACAATTGTCAGTAAATGATTATTAAGCATAAGATTATTGATGTTTGATAACATAATGAATGCAATCCCGCCGATAACAACAAAGTGGAACAGTCTTTGCTGCAGCGGATATAAGGCTTTATCGCCGGCAATTAAGCTGAAGCATTTTGAGAACAATCCGCCTAACAATTTCATTAATAATCCCGAAAATCTTATTTAATAAGAAAAGTACTATTTTTTTATTATAAATACCGGCATCAAATATTGCAAGGCCCCTGTATCCCATTTATAATATCCGTTCCCTCCGGTAAATGCGAGGTTTGAAATGTTCGGCGATCTTGTGAAAATTCAGGATGACCTTATTATTATTTTCGCGTCCATAATTGTATTATTCCTCTCAGGTATAATCATATTATCCCTGAGAGCTCTTTTTCTTCATCAGAGTATTGAAAAATCCATGATGGCAAGGATTAAGGCAGGAAAATACAATGAAGTCATCGACATTGCAAGGGATTTCATAAACATCAGCCAATCAAAGGGCCGCAGGAATCCGGGTATGTTTGTCCTGTATTACCTGGCTCAGGCTTATGAAGCCATCGATTCCCTGAATAATGCTTTAAAATACTATACTGAAGCCTCTCTCCAGGCTTCAAAATACGGGAGGATGTACTCAACCATTCTTCTTCATATCGCCAAGATTTCCTTCAAACTCGGCAAAAACAAGGAAGCCCAGGCAAATTATATGATGCTTCTCGATAAGGACCCTGACAATGCAGAGGCGCTTTACGAACTCGCATGCGTCCATTACAGGAACAGGAGCCTTAAAAAGGCGCGGGAATGCCTTGAAACAGTCCTTAAAAAAAGGAGCGGCCTTATCGAGGCCAGGAGCCTTTACGGTAAAATACTTTTCGATACGGGCAATTACCTGCCTGCCTTAAAACAGTTCAGCCTGCTTGAAAAATATGATCCGTCCAATTACGAAGTCTTTTATTACAAGGCAAAATGTTTCGAGAATTTGAAAAAATACGCCGAGTCAATCAGGGCTTATCAATTCATTCTCGGCCATGAATGGAAAAACGAAATCCATTCCAATAATAATACCCTGGTCGGGATTCGCGAAGGGTCCCAGATTTCGGTGATCAATCTATATATAAAGATCAAGGATTATCACAGCGGAATTTATTACGTATCGGAATACCTCTCTAACCCATCCTCGGAAGAAACAAAAACAGAACTGATCTATCTTTACGCGAACCTTCTCTGGAATACAGGTGAGGAATACCAGGCGCTGAAAAATTTCGAAAGAATTTATATGATGAACCCGGGATATAAAGATGTCGCAATAATGCATGAACGCTATAAAAAAATACTTCCCCATACTTACTTGAAGGCATATTTCACCTCGAATGAAAGCAGTACTGACGGGCTGGATTTCGATTCCTTATGCAAAAGGATCCTGGCCAGGCATGTCTTTAAACTTATGTACAGGCATTTAGATTATTATATATACGAGAAGGGAGTATTCTACGTGGTTTTCTACAGGCACATCGAACCGGCTTCTTTCAGCAAACTTACCGAAATAGAGGTTATGCTGAACAGTTTCCAGACAAGGCCCCAGAACATCGAAATATATTCCCTGTCGGGAATAATGGATGACGCCATAACTCATTTCCTGCTTAAAAGCTCGCACATCATAGAAGGGGATGAGTTCATCAATACCGTAAAAAAGATTGCTCCTCTAAAATCTTGATCATTAAAATTGGTTTCTTTGAATTAGCATGGTAAAATATTCATGAAATCTGAATCTGCCGGAGTCTTTCTATGCCTCGCTTTCTGTTAACAGCGTCATTAATCTCTGTTTTTGCTGCCTGCGCCCCGAATGTAAGACCCATACCTTACAATCTGCGCCTTCTTATTGCGGTTAGCGATGTCGGGAATCAAACGGGAGAAACAAATTACGATTCTATCCTTGACCCGCTGGCAGGAAACGTGATCACGGAGCTTCAGAAGACGGAGTGCTTCCGCATTGTCGAACGCCAGCGCCTCAGAAACCTGCTTGAAGAAATGAAACTTGGCGCAGCCGGGCTCACGGACCCGGAAAACAGCAAAGAGGTCGGTAAAATTTTAGGGGTCGACGCCATACTTTTCGTTGACCTTACTTCGGTTGATTATAATAATGATCAGAAATCCATTGGAAGAATAATTGTCAAAGCGAATGAAACATTCATTATCAATTCCGCCGCCCGGCTTGTTTCGGTTGAAACCGGGGAAATTTACGCTTCTTCAGCATACACCGTGACAAATGAGAACTCTTATTCGCATGTCGGCATGATTTCTAACGGCCAGATGGCCGACAGAAATGAAATGGTTTTGAGCGCCATGCAGCAGTCGATAAAACCGCTTGTCATAGATATAAGCCGCCAGATGCAAAGGTCCGGGAATTGAAATCTAGGATTCTTCCTTTATCGTTTTTCAGCTTCACTCCTTTCAGACATTGCAAATGAGAGCAAATCCCCTATTAATCTGCGGCATTTCAAAGCCTCGTCCTCTATGGATTTTAACTGAACGCAGATCAGGTCGTCCTTATCCAATTTCTTTTCAATATCCCGTACATTGAGGAGGATTCGTCCCATCGGATCATTGATCTCATGCGCCACAGCGCCCGCAAGCTGGCCAACTGCCGCCATTTTTTCAGACTGGATCAGATTATCCTGGGTTACCATCAGCCTGTCATACGCTTCCTGTAATTTCCATGCCCTTTCAAGCAGCGCTTCGGTTCTGACTTTTTCAGACGACAGCTCAAGTTCTCTTTCCTGAAGCCTTTGCAGCTCCCTCATATCCCTGCCGACGCAAACTATTCCTATATAGTTTCCTTCACTGTCCTTCATTACCGAACCTGAAAGATTTATCGGTATATTCTCACTGTTTTTCGTTATTAATACAACCTGTTTATTCCTGAAAGATTCTTCTTTAAATACATCAGGCCATTTGACGGAGGGATTCAATTTCTCCATAAGACTTCCGATAAGTTCAAATCTTGAATATCCGAGCAGTTTTATCAGCGATTTGTTTACCTCTATTATTTTTCCTCCGCTGTCGGCGAGAATTAACAAATCGCTCATAGTAGATATTATATTGGCTGCGGCATATGAAGAGGTAAGAGACAGAAAACTGTATTTCGTCATCGCGTAAACTATTCCTGCCGAAAATATTACAGAAAAAACCACTCCTATGGGAGGTATGAAGTTATGGCGGAGCAGAACCTGTGTTACAGTGCTGGCGATAAAAAACAAGGATGCTGATAAGAGAATTATCTGCAATTGCTTTTTTTCATAATATGACTTTTTTTTATAGGAACTGAAAGGCATGCAGAGCGCAAAAATAGTAAATGAAATGTAAAAAGCAAAATATAGCCTGGGCCATAGCGATGACGACCAGACTGGCATCCATCCGTAAGATAATTTAACAAGATCTGTAATCAAATGTCCGGCCCATTGCTGATAAATAAAAATACCCGGGATTATAAATATAAACAGATAATAATACCATTTTAAAAACTTATGATACTTTTTATCGGCAGTCAAAACCCAGGAAAGCAGCACCGCAAAAGGAGCGAAACAGCACCAGCCGATTGAAGAAATATTAAGCCATATCATGGCTAGCTTAACGGAATCCGAATTTTCTATCAGCAAAGCCGTAAAATTACGGATCGTAAAACAAAAGATAAGCAGTGCGCAGAATATGCTTGCCTTTGCCGCAGGATTTTTCGATAAAATAAAAAAAATAAGCCATGCGCAGCTCAGGAAAGATATATAATAGACTATCGAAAGGAGGATCATATAACAGGCCCGCCGCCTTTAACGGGTAATTTTATGGTTAATGCCGTTCCCTTATCGGGAATACTTTGAGCCTCTATTGTCCCGTTATGATTATGGATGATCTCATAACATATGGAAAGTCCAAGTCCCCCGTGGCCCTTTCCGGCCTCCTTTGTCGTGAAAAAAGGCTCGAAGAGATGTTTTTTAACCTCATCAGTCATCCCGTACCCGGTATCCGATACGGTAATTATAATAAGATTTTCAAAACTTTTTGTGGAGAGTGTCAATTTTCCGCCCTCCGGCATTGCATCAATGGCATTATTGCATAAATTTACAATAACCTGCCGGATCTGGTTTTTATTGGCGGTTATCACCGGCAATTGTTTTCCGTATTCCTTGATTATAACGATGCTTTTCATTTTAGAGCTCGCCTCTACAAAGGATATAGTCTCTTCAATCGTACTGTTGATATCAATTTCTTCCGCTGTTTTTTTCTCCATCTTTGAGAATGTCAGCAGATCCCCGACAAGCCTCCGGCACCTCAAAGCCTCCCGCTCTATCGCTTTTAACCGGATATAAAGCATGTCATCCTCTCTCGTTCTCTCCGTAATTCTCCGCGCAGATTCGAGTATCGCCCCTATCGGATCATTGATCTCCTGGGCCACCCCGCCGGCAAGCTGGCCAACCGCCGCCATTTTCTCCGACCGGACAAGCTGGTTCTGGGTAATCCTTAGCTTGTCATAAGCTTCCTGTAATTCCCAGGCCCTATCCTGGAATATCTCTGAACGGATTTTCTCAGCCTCGAGTTCCTTCTCTCTTTTCTGAAGGTTTATTATCTCGCGTATATCCCTGGCGACCCCCACTATTCCCAATAAATTGCCATCCCTGTCTTTCATCCTTGACACGGAAAAACTGACCGGTATGTTTTCACCATTTTTTGAATGTAAAAATATTTGATTCTCACCCGCCGTACCTTCATCGGGTATCGATCCGCCTTCCGGTAAAAGAACCTCGGCCGGGCCGCCTATTATTTCATCCCTTGCGTATCCTAACAGGGCTAAAGCCGCATTATTGACTTCAATTATTTTGCCTTCAGGACTTATAAGGATCAGAGAGTCGCTCATAGTTGAGAGAATATCCGAAGCCGCATAAGCCGGCGTAATGTTCATAAATCTGTATTTATTTATACCATATATAATTGCGCTTGCGAGGATAAGGGCGGTTATGGACCCGAACGGCGGAATGACATGAATATTAATTCGAGGGAGAAATACATCAATAACCGTTGCAGAGATGAAAAAGATATAGCCGGAAAAAATAGTTAATTTTATCCTTCTTTTTTCAAACGAATACTTTCTTCTTTTAGTTGTACTATAACCTATATACAATACGATAACCGGAACGCAGCCGTAATAAGCATAAAAAAGCCATGGCCAGATGGTTTTCGACCATAAAATAGACCATCCGTAAGGCTGCCTGACGACTTCGCTAACGAGATTCCCTGTCCATTGCTGATATATAAAGAAGGCCGGGACGATCATGGCCGGGATATAAAAATACCATTTCCTGAAATATTTATCCCTTTCCGATAAAACAAGCGACAGCCAGAGTGCAAAAACGGCAATAGTGCACCACCCGGAAGACGAAATATTCAGCCAGAATAGTGCCCTTTCGTATGTTGTTGAAACCTGAATAATTGAAAATGCGAGATTCCAGACTGCAATACTTAATAAAAGCAGCACGCAGACTATTTTTGACAGGACTTTAAAGTCTTTCGACAATACAAAATATATCATCCATAAATTAATTATGAATGATGTAAATAAAAAAATGGATAAAAGATTCACTTAACCCTCTACTTGCAAACTCAGGTCTAAATTTTTAAGTGTTGGAAGAGAGGCGGCTGTAGAAATCTTTTCAGATAATAAAATATAATAACGGGAATTAAAATAATTGGCAATTAATTTAATTGAGTTTTATAATACAATACGATAGTGTATTATGCATCTGACAGCATGAGACAGAATTTTTTCTTATTTTTAAAAAATAAGGCGCAAATTCAAAAATTAAAACATGGCGCCTAGAGGGTATCCATGTTTTCTTATCAGAATATATTTCACCGCATGGGCCAGCCGCTTGCCGTTATAGACGGCAGGGGAACAATTCTTGAAATTAATGAAAGCTTTAAAAATTTTTTCGCAGGGAACAGTAAATTTAATCTAAAAGATTATCTGCCTTCCGATTTTCATATTGTTTTCGAAGCGGCGCTTTTAAAAGCCGGCAGTGAAGCGTCTTTTCTCGAAGTGATCGACAGTATAAATTTTGAAACCAGGCACAGTCTCAGGATAGACTTATATCCATTTGAAGAAAACCCGATTGTGATTTTAGCGGTAATAACAGATATGACAGTTATTAAATGGAAAGAGGATACGCTGATAACCGCGACATCAGGCTGGCGTTTTATTGTGGATTCAATCATCGATCCGATCTGCCTGACTGACCCTGAAGGCCGGATAAAACGGCTAAATACCGGTTTTGCATCACTGGTAAAAATGGGATTCAATGAAATAATCGGAAAAAACCTTTTTTCAATCTTCCCCAGCCTGTCGTCGCTTCGGGAAACCTTGAAAACCGGCAAACTGCCGGGAAGATTCCATGATGAATTTGACTGGATGGATAAGAAATACAGGGTGATCGCCGACCCCTACATGCGGGGGGCGGACAGGATATCCGAGGTGATTTTCATTTTCCAGGATATAACAGAGGAGAAAAAGGCTGAGCGCGCCTTGAAAGACGCCGAGTTCAGATTATCCGAAATAATGGATTCAATTACCTCCCCTATTTTCTTTAAAGATCTCGACAATATTTACAGGGGCTGCAACAAGGCCTTCTGCGATTTCAAGGGTTTACCGGCAGAAAAGATCATCGGCTCGTCAATCGATGATCTTTTCCATGCGGAAAAGGTCGCTGATTACAAGAAAAGGGATTTTGAACTTATAGGAAAAGGGGGGCGGCTGAGTTACGAAACAATGGAACGTTTCGCGGACGGAGTCCTGAGGGATGTTATTATAAATGAAGCTCTGGTAATGAACAGCAATAATGATCCCGAAGGGATAGTCGGCATGATAGTCGATATAACCGATATGAAAATCGCCGAGGATAAAATCAGGGCAAGTCTCAGGGAAAAGGAAGTGCTATTAAAGGAGATACACCACAGAGTCAAGAATAACCTCAATATAATCGGATCTCTTCTCGGATTAAAAAGAGACAGCACTGATAATCCGGCTGCAAAAGACGCCCTCAGAGAAAGTATTTCGCGTGTTTATTCAATGGCCTTAATTCATGAAAAACTTTATCATTCCGAGGATCTTTCCAATATCAATGTCGGCGAGTATCTCGAAAGCTTGACCGCCTCCATTCTAAAGAATTATAATGTACTGTTTCCCGTAAAAATAGAGCAAAACTGCATAGATATAAATCTTGATATCGAAACGATGATCCCGCTCGGGCTGATATTGAATGAATTAATGACAAATTCGATTAAATATGCTTTCACGGATAAAAAGAAAGGGAATATCCGGATAGATCTCGAAGTATCCGGGCCTCATATGATAAGGTTTATCTACTACGACAGCGGCCAGGGTATACCGGCCGGTGTCGATATAGATAATCCCCTGACCCTCGGGTTACAGCTTATTAAGGACCTTGTAAAGCAGATGCATGGAAAATTGCTGCTTCAGAAGGACGGGGAAATGAGGTATGAAATCGAGTTCCCTTTTGGCCTTGAAAGTTAATTAAAGGAAACTGATATGATAATTATTTTAATACTATTGATCATAATATCCGGTGTCGTATTCTTGATTTACAGGTCGGGCGGCAGTCATCCTGATAATATATTGGACAGCATCACAAGACTTATAGTCATGAAGAAATATGAAGAGGCTGTCGAAACCGGCCTTAAATACCTGAAAAAAAACAATTCTTCATCCGCCATGCTGCAAAAAATAGCGCAGGCTTACGAAGGTCTTTACCAGTACAGGCGGGCTATCGAATTTTATGAAAAAAGCCTTGTTCTGCTCTCAAAGAGCATTCATAATGATCTTAGGTATGACATATACAATAAAATCGGCGGTTTATACACAATGATCAGGGACCAGAACAGCGCCCTGGGATATTATAATCTTGTTCTCAGGGAAAACGAACATAATATGAAAGCGCTATTTTTTTCCGCAAAACTGCTTTACAGCCAGAAGGATTTCAAGAAATCGAGGGAACGCCTTGAAACCTACCTTAAATTCAGGCCCAGGGAGATAGCCCCGCTTCTGCTCCTGGCCAATGTCTGCTACGAGTTAGGCGAATACAGGAAATCCCTGGAAATCTTGCATCAGCTAGGCACTATTAATGATGAATTAGTTACTCTCAGGGATGATGAAATCTTAATGCTGACAGCCTGCAATCACATGGCTATGGGATCTTATCAGGAAGCAATGTCTTTTCTTAAGATAATTCTAGGCAGGAGGTCGATGCTCGATAAAACTGTTCCCCTATATATCACCGCCCTGCTGAGGAATAAAGAAACGGATAAAGCGATGATATTTTACAATGATAACGGCCACCTGCTAAGCCCTGAAAAAAAGATGGAATTGAAGTATCAGATAGCGCAGGCCCGTTTTGAAGATGGAGAGATATACCCGGCTATAGAGTTATGGAGGGAAATATCGGAGGAAAATCCCTCTTATCAGGACATTGCCCGTATTATCAGCAGAGCAAGGGTTCTACTGGAAAACCCCGTCCTCAGGAATTATTATACGACGGATGAAAACAGGCTTCAGAATTTTGTTATTAAAATTTTTCCGGTCCAGGCAGGCAGCATCATCAAAGGCAAGGAATTCTGGGTTGTTAAAGGCGGATCTGCTGCGGCTATCCTTTACCTGAAAGCAAACAAGGTATCAATTGATACCCTGATCAGCATGGGAGATACGATCATGGCAAATGCCCTTTTCAATCTGAAACCGGTCATATATTCACTTTATGGTATTGAAGATATATGCAAGGAACATGAATTTTATAAAAGCGCAAAAGAGATTTCGGGAGAGCAGTTTGTTAATTTCTTTAAAGCCGCTGATAGCAGAGCGTCATAGGGAGAGGTTATTAATTATGGAAAAGGAAAAAATTCTTATCGTCGAAGACGAGATCATCATCGCAAGAGACACCCAGTCGAGGCTGAAGAAAATGGGATATACGATTACCGGCATAGCCGAATCCCGCGAAGAAGCTCTTGCATCTATTGAAAGCGCCAGGCCCGACCTGATTCTGATGGATATTAAAATCAAGGGTCCGGTTGACGGTATTACAAGCGCGATCGAATTCTGGGAACGTTTTAAAATACCGGTGGTTTTCCAGACGGCTTTTGCCGATGAGATAACCCTGGCAAGAGCCAGGGTAACCGATTTCTACGGATATCTTGTAAAGCCTATAAACGAAAATGATTTCAAGATCGCGGTTGATAATGCCCTTTATAAGGCTCATGGCGTAAGGTCGATGTCATTATTTGCCGATTATTTCCTGTCCGTGCTGGAAAGCATGCAGACAGGCATAATTACCGCCGATAATGACGGATTAATAATATATATGAACGGAAAGGCCCGCTCCTGGCTTGAAATTTCGGAGGAACCGAAGGGGCTTAATATTTCCGAAGTTTTCAGCAAAGAAGGCGAACCTGAAACGGAAAACGGCAGGATGCTGGACAAAACCGTTCAAATAAATCTTAAAAAAGGGAAGAAGATCAGGGTAACATACAGCGTGGGCAATATTACCTGGAAGAACGAAAACACCGGTATCTTAATACAATTTATTCCGTGTTAGGGCTGTATGAACAGAAAATACTGGTTGTTCTTGCGGAAATTTATTAAATTAATTATAATACAACTTGGTGTCGAGGGTATACAAAAACATTCAATCAATTCAAAAATTAATAATATCATTCTCAATGTTAACTATGGGGTCTGTCAAAATTAAAGGGGGAAAATTTGTCATGTTGTTAAAACAGATCATTCCGCTAATTATTCTCGGGTTATTTTTCAGTTGCGGTCAGAGTAAAAGCGATACAGTCTTAAGCAGTCTGACCAGCAAGGATAAAGCAGCGATACTAAACAAAAAAGGCGCTTCGATGTATAAGGATATGGTTGATAATAACGATTTTAAAAAGGCTCCGGACGTTAAAAGCATTTTCAAGGAAGCGCTTGAATTCGATCCCGGAAACACCAATTCCATTTCGTATATAGCGAGAGTCGACAGGTTTGTCAGCAGCTTCATCGACAAATATATCAACGCAGCGAAAATAAATCTCGCAAGGAAGAAAAGAACGGACAGCGATGATTATGCTCTTTGCGTCAACCTTCAAAAAGCCGGAGCAATCGATCCGAATAACAAGGATTTGATTGAACTGAAGGAAAATTCCAGGGATATCCGTGAAAAATTCGCGAAAAAAATGATCTCTTCAGGAGATACTGCCCTTACCTCTGCAAAAAATTCAAAAAACAGGGATATGCAGGAAAAAGAGGCCCTGATCGCTATTCAATATTACAATAAGGGACTGGTGTCGTCGACCGGAGAGGATGGCGCTCTCAATTCTAAAAAATCCGAGGCCGTCGGAATCATTTCAGGCCGGGTCGAATCCATGCTTGCCGGCGGAAGAGAGCTTATCAAAGAGAAAAAATTCGGCGAAGCGGACGCGGCTGCTAAAAAAGCAAGCGTCTACAATTCAGCCTGCGATCATAAATATGACGACCAGGTAAAAAGCCTTCTATATGAAATCAATTTTTCCTGGTCAAAGGACCTGTTCGATTCCGGAAAACTTGACGCTGCCTCCGATAAAATAGAAGCAGCCATCCGGTATAACAAGACCGATGAGGCTGTCAGCTTCCAGGCTAGGGTTCAGGAGAAAAAGGATAAGGCTGATATAGCCGCATCCTTCCCTCTATGGCTTGAAAATATTGATGAACTGATAGCCCGGATGGATTTCTCAGTCGCCATGCAGAAAATAAATTATATCGAGGCAAGGCTTAAAGACGAGCCGAAAAAGGCCCAGCTGGAATTCAGGAAAAAAAAGATGCAGGCTAAGGTTGAAACCCTTTATAAAACCGCTGTGGATAATTTCGTGAACGAGAATTATGATGATGCCATCAACCAGTTTGAAGGCGTCCTCGATGTCTCTCCCGGCTATAAGGATTCAGCCAATTACCTCCAGGAAGCGCGCTCGAAGGAAAAAATCCTGAAATCTTATTAAAGGACGATAAATATGTCTGAAAAACATCAAACCTGGTTATACCTGATCATAGATTTAGTAGTTTATCTTGCCCTCGTAAGCTGGCTTTTTGTCCCGGTTTTTTACCCTGTCCCGGTTATAAAATTGGAATTGCTAAAACTTTCTTTGAATCCCATGCTCTTCAAAGAAGCCACAGGGTTGCAAGGCCAGGCCTTTTATTATGCCTCATTCCTGATTTTCCTTATACCAGCGGCTTTTATCTATAAGATACTCTCGATCTTTTTAAGGGATAAATTTAAAGCTTTTTTCAATCCATTTCAATATTTTTCATTCCTTGTAAATTTTATAGTTTCGGGGATAATCCTTTCCTACATCATGGTTTATATTATGAACAATGCGGGAAGCATCGAATATTTTAAAAGTTTTGACGTTTATACTGATATACTTATCGGTGTAACGATAATTTTCAGCATACTGCAGCCCATCAACGCCATAGACAAATTCAGGGGACTCAGCGCTTCCTACCGCCGGTATTTAGAATTGACGGCTGCATACTCCGACAGGAAGGATACAAAAGAGCTTCCGAAACAGATGAACGGGCTCGGGATTCTGCCGAAACTCTTCGTATCCTTTATAATCGCAATAATAGTAATCATCGTATCGCTCAGCTTTTTGCTCCTCGCCGGATTCAAGGACACTATCCAGGAATCGGTGATAGCTACCGGCTCCATGCTTGCCGACCAGAGCGTCAGCTACATCAAGGATAATCTCGGCAAGGAAAAATTGTTCTTTATCGATTCCTACCTTAAAAAAGAGGCTATAAAGAACAAAAATTCGACCTTAGCCTTTGATTCTTTATCCTGGTATAACGAAGATCCCAAGAAGGGCGAGTATAACATCAAACTCTCAACCGATGACAAGCTTGTAGGCAAGGTTTTATCGCCGGAATACGAGTCTATTGAAGACCCTACTCCGACTTATGACAGGAACAGCCAGACTTTCAAAATAATAGCTCCCATAAAGGTCAGCACCAAAAAAATCGGGTTTTCAATCGTTCAGTACAAGGAATCCGAAATATATAAAACCTATTATAAAACACAGCTCAGTGTTATTCTGCTGTCCTTTATGATAATTTATCTCGCCTTTATCCTGGTGTATTTTATCGGAAGCAACATAGTAATTCCGATCCTCCTTCTTCAATACGGGGTGAAAAGGATAGGATCCACTCTTTCGGCGATGATAAAGGGGACAGAAAAGGTCCAGGTTGCGGCTCTTCAATACGACAACCAGATAAAGACAAAGGATGAAATACAGACATTGTCCTATGAAGTCAACAGCATGGTCACCGTAATCAAAGGGATAATTCCTTATATTTCAGCTTCAACTCTCCAGCATTCGGACAGGGGTGAAAAAACTTCCGTGATCAAGGACCTGACATTCCTCTTCACCGATATCCGCGGTTTTACGACCCTGAGCGAGGGCAGATCCCCTGACGATGTTGTCCAGATATTGAATCACTACCTCGATCTTCAGACCCAGATAATTCTCGACAATGCGGGCGATATTGACAAGTTTGTCGGGGACGAGGTTATGGCTGTTTTCGACGGCGAGGATAAGGAAAAACATGCGGCAAAGGCATGCCTGTCCATCATCCAGGCCATGCAGGCAGAAAAGGAAAAAAGTGAAGCCGAAAACATGCCGGTCGTCAATATCGGCATCGGGATAAATTCGGGCGAGGCGGTCTTCGGGAGCATGGGAGCCCGTGAAAGGATGGACTTTACCTGTATCGGGGATAATGTAAATTTAGCGGCCAGGCTTGAAGGCGCGAATAAAGCCTATAATACCAAGTGCCTTGTAACGGAAAACGTTTATAAACAGATACAAAAGATCTATGTCTGCCGGGAGATAGACTTCATGACGGTCAAGGGCAAGAAGGAACCTGTAAGGATCTATGAAATTATCCATGAAACAGGCAAAGGTTCCGGCAAACACGATGATATTATAGAAGATTTCGAAAAGGGGCTGAAGCTTTACCGGAAGACCAAATGGGACGATGCGATGCAGGTCTTCAAGACACTCATAGATAAATACCAGGACGGCCCGAGCAGCGTGTTTTATGACAGATGCGTAATTTTCAAGAAAAATCCGCCGCCGCCTGACTGGGATGGCGTTTTCAGCCTTAATGTGAAATAGAAGGTATGGGAAATTTGGGGCTAGCTGGAATCGAACCAGCGGCCCACAGTTTAGGAAACTGTTGCTCTATCCCTCTGAGCTATAGCCCC
>CAZHNM010000022.1:10329-45167 GCA_964533855.1 uncultured Brevinematales bacterium | reverse complement strand
GTCGGGCCCTTCACGGGCCCGTGGATTGAAACTTTACTCATATTGTACCTCCCTTGATCTAATATAAGTCGGGCCCTTCACGGGCCCGTGGATTGAAACTTCGTTTGTTAATACTTGTTTAGTTATGAGCGGTAGTCGGGCCCTTCACGGGCCCGTGGATTGAAACTTATAATCAAGATATATAACAGTATATCATTATAGTCGGGCCCTTCACGGGCCCGTGGATTGAAACAACTCTATACCAGATTGAACAGCTGATGAGCAATGGTCGGGCCCTTCACGGGCCCGTGGATTGAAACAGCATCCGGTAAAATCATTGGCAATCCTGATGATAGTCGGGCCCTTCACGGGCCCGTGGATTGAAACGACTGCCTTATTAATTTCAGGGCGCGCAAAAATCGTCGGGCCCTTCACGGGCCCGTGGATTGAAACAGCCTACGGTCGCCGGGAATAACCTGACGGTCGCGTCGGGCCCTTCACGGGCCCGTGGATTGAAACTAACCTCTATAAATTATTATGGTGCGTTGCTGATTTGTCGGGCCCTTCACGGGCCCGTGGATTGAAACTAAATCCTGGTGCGCAGCCAATTATAGCAATAGACGTCGGGCCCTTCACGGGCCCGTGGATTGAAACACGGTATGGGCGCGCAAAGCTGGATTGAAAACAGGTCGGGCCCTTCACGGGCCCGTGGATTGAAACACCGCCCTTGAAGTTGTGCGGGACTTTGAAGTCGGTCGGGCCCTTCACGGGCCCGTGGATTGAAACACAACTTCAAGCTGCTGATATGACCGGAATCCCCGGGTCGGGCCCTTCACGGGCCCGTGGATTGAAACTCACTTTATCCCTCCTATCGCCTCAATGGGCGGGTGTCGGGCCCTTCACGGGCCCGTGGATTGAAACCTTGTTGTCCTGCCATCTGAACTTTCTGTTATTAGTCGGGCCCTTCACGGGCCCGTGGATTGAAACAATGAACTATCAGAGGAACAGCAGATATCGGTATGTCGGGCCCTTCACGGGCCCGTGGATTGAAACACCAGAAGTAAAACATCCTGCCATTTGATTTCTCTGTCGGGCCCTTCACGGGCCCGTGGATTGAAACCTATCCATATAAGATAAGCCGATTGTTTCAATTTATGTCGGGCCCTTCACGGGCCCGTGGATTGAAACGGCTCTTCTTTGCGTGAGCGAAGGCATCAGCATAATAGTCGGGCCCTTCACGGGCCCGTGGATTGAAACCATTTATTAAATGGGGCATACCGGGGGTGTAAAGTCGGGCCCTTCACGGGCCCGTGGATTGAAACGCCGCAATGGCTGTTGTCGTAAATACGGTTATCGTCGGGCCCTTCACGGGCCCGTGGATTGAAACGTTTAATTTGTGTGCTCGATCCCATGCCTTTTATAGTCGGGCCCTTCACGGGCCCGTGGATTGAAACTTGCCGCCATAATACCCCGCCTTAATTCAATGGTTGTCGGGCCCTTCACGGGCCCGTGGATTGAAACTTGATAATACATTTGTTGATTGCCCGACATAAACGTCGGGCCCTTCACGGGCCCGTGGATTGAAACATAATATTACTGCTCATATCTTCGATAAGGCTTTGTCGGGCCCTTCACGGGCCCGTGGATTGAAACTTTCCCGTAGGGGTCGCAGGGCTTGCCGACGTCTGGTCGGGCCCTTCACGGGCCCGTGGATTGAAACACTTGGAGTGCCGGACGGCTGAATTTCTCCAATGGTCGGGCCCTTCACGGGCCCGTGGATTGAAACTTTTTATCGCTTGTGAGGCTACATACCCGATTAAAGTCGGGCCCTTCACGGGCCCGTGGATTGAAACGTAAATACGAAATCATAATAATACCATTCATTTGCGTCGGGCCCTTCACGGGCCCGTGGATTGAAACCTCTTTATCAGCCAAGTCCTGAAGACCTAATTTATCGCGTCGGGCCCTTCACGGGCCCGTGGATTGAAACTCAATTTTTAAGTTATTGGATAACCCGACAATCAGGGTCGGGCCCTTCACGGGCCCGTGGATTGAAACAAATTTAAACGCCGTCAGATAGTTTGACTCCTGCCCGTCGGGCCCTTCACGGGCCCGTGGATTGAAACAAACAGTGATCCAGTTCCTTATGACAGACGTTACTTGTCGGGCCCTTCACGGGCCCGTGGATTGAAACTAAGCTCTTTGTTGTCTCATCCATCCCTTTAAGCAGTCGGGCCCTTCACGGGCCCGTGGATTGAAACAGCTATTATGGAACAGAAACACCGACGATGATAAAGTCGGGCCCTTCACGGGCCCGTGGATTGAAACGGATCTTGGGATGATATAGAAGATCCAAACACAGGTCGGGCCCTTCACGGGCCCGTGGATTGAAACTGAATTTTGGCGGGCCCCTTTCGGAGCCCGCTATATTATTGTATAAATATTACGACTAATTATAATTATTGATAAACGGAGAAAAAAATGAAGGGACTTTCCTGGGTTCGCGATATTACGCTGCTCATCACACTGCCTGTACTGCTGATATTATACATGCTCAACCATAAGAAGATTAAAAAGAATCATAGGAAAAAAACAGGGAAACGCTGACCGTAAAGGGGAAATTGAATCAATTCCTGACCGGTAACGGCCAAAATTTTAAAGTTAAGAATCAAATTTTGAAATAAAGCTCTCTTTGATATAAAATAAAGCCGGGTACGGAACCAATAATCTATCCGCTGCCCAAATCAGACTATGGAGAGGACGATATGGACAGGAATTGGGAATTATTGAGACAAAACGACCCTGAGGTTTATAACGCTATAAAGGGGGAGGAAGACAGGGAAAAAAAGGGCATAGAACTTATCCCCTCGGAAAATTACACATATCCCGAAGTATTCGCAGCGAACGGAAGCGTTTTTACAAATAAATATTCAGAAGGTTATCCCGGCAGAAGATATTACGGCGGGCAGGAATATACCGATTACATAGAAAGGCTCGCCATCGACAGGGCTAAAAAGGTTTTCCGTTGCGAACATGCAAATGTCCAGGCTCTTTCGGGTTCGCCTATGAACCAGGCTGTCTACCTCGCCTTCCTTAAGCCGGGCGATACGGTAATGGGTATGGACCTTTCTCATGGAGGGCATTTGACCCATGGCGCCCCTGTCTCCCACATGGGCAAAATTTTCAATTTTATCAGGTATAAAACAGATCCCGACAATAAGGGCAGGATCGATTTCGATGATCTTATGAAAATCGCAAAGGAAAATAAGCCGAAAATAATTCTATGCGGTTTCACATCTTATCCCAGGGATTACAATTATGAAGATTTTAAAAAGATAGCCGATGAAGTCGGCGCCATCACAATGGCGGATGTCGCACATATCGGGGGTCTTATAGCCGCGGGTGTTATGAAAAATCCATTCGACTACGGCTTCGATATAGTGACGACCACCACACATAAGAGTCTCCGGGGCCCGAGAGGCGCCCTTATAATGTGCAAGGAAAAATATGCAAAAGATATCGATAAATCCGTATTCCCCGGCCTTCAGGGGGGCCCGCATATGCACACCGTGGCAGCGATTGCCGTCACTCTCGGCAAGGCTCTGACGCCTGAATTTAAAGAATACGGTCTGCAGACAGTTAAAAACGCAAAAGAGCTTTCCGAAACCCTTCTGGAAGAAGGCATGAATTTAGTTACCGGGGGGACGGAAAATCATCTGATGGTAGCCGATATTATCAAAAGTTTCGGGTTTGACGGGAAAATAGCCGAACAGGTTCTTGACAGAGTATCGATAACGACAAACAAGCAGGTTGTGCCCGACGATCCTAACCCCCCCTTGAGGCCCAGCGGGATAAGACTTGGAACCCCCGCGGCCACAACGAGAAAAATGAAAGAAAATGAAATGAAAAAAATAGGTTTATGGATAGCCAAGGCGCTGAAAAACCATGATAACGAAACAGTCTTAGCGGGGATTAAAAAAGAAGTCGAAGAACTTTGCCTGAAGTTTCCCGTACCCGGGCTTCCTATAGCAGAATGATATGAAACTGTATCTTGTCCGTCATGGAGAAGCCGTCCAGGCAGAAGCCGACAGGGAAAGGGTGCTTACAGCTATGGGCAGGCAAAGAGTCGCGAAAACCGCCGCCTTTCTTCAGGACAATGATATTACAGCTGAAATAATATACCATAGCGGCAAAACAAGGGCCCTTGAAACCGCCCGGATCATTGCCGGGGCTATCAATCCCCTGCGGGGGCTCGAAGAAGCAAAAGGCCTCGGCCCTAACGATCCTATAAACCCATGGGCGGAAAAGTCTTCCAGGTTCAAATACGACACGATGATAGTAGGCCATCTGCCTTACCTGTCAAAATTTGCTTCGCTGCTGCTGACTGGTTCGGAAGACCGGGATATATTTAAAATATTTGACGCTTCAGTGATCTGCCTTGAATATTCCGGGGGCTGGTCCGTACTCTGGTTTGTAACTCCAGATATAATATGATCCGGATTCTCCTATGACGAGGTCAACCTGGCTTCACATGAGAATACCGTTTTCATACTTTTTGACGCCGGTTTTTATGTTCTCTTTGTGTGTTTCCGGCAAAATTGATATCATAAGGGCCGTTTTTTCTTTTTTAATCATCCACCTTCTTGTTTACCCCTCCAGCAACGGGTTCAATTCTTATTATGACAGGGATGAACAGAGCATAGGAGGCCTTGAAAAGCCGCCTCCGGTCACCGGAGACCTTCTTTACACCGCCCTTATTTTTGAACTGACCGCGGTAGTCCTGGCCTTTTGCATCAGCCTTCCGTTTGCCCTTGGCTTATTGATATACGGGGCGGGTTCGAAGTCTTACAGTTTTGATAAGATCCGTTTTAAGAGGATGCCTTTTATCAGCTGGTTAAGCGTTTCATTATTCGGCGGCGGTTTGATGTATGTTCTATCATACGGATCATTCAATACGGATGGGTTCAATCATATTCTCGATCCTGAGATCCTTGCCCCGGTATTGATTATAACCCTTTACATTATGGCCTCCTATCCTCTAACGCAGGTCTATCAGCATGAAGAGGACAGGAAAAGGGGCGATAAAACCATATCCCTTTTCTTAGGTATCAGGGGCACTTTTATAGTCTCTGCGGTATTGTTTATACTTGCCCTTGCCGGCTTTATATATTATATTAACCGTTACAGCGGAGCTTTTCAATCGATATTGTTCCTGCTGTTCCAGGTTCCGGTGATTTTATATTTTATTATATGGCTTGTGCGGGTATTTATTGATGAAAAGGCCGCTGCGTTTAAACCGGCAATGATGATGAACCTTGTGTCGTCTAGCGCGACGAACATTTTCTGTATAGTGTTTTTATTATTTTACAAAAAGTAATTATTCCTGTATGATTAAACATAATTAAAATGAAGGGGTTCAGGATGAAAGAGTTTGTAATCTGTAAATCCTGCGGTTTCATTATGCCGAAAAGCAGGCTAAAAGACAGGTGCCCGGCCTGCGGAGTGCCTTCCAGAATGTTCGAGCCATACCTGGAGAAAGTTTCGGAAAAGAGAAAAATGATACTTGAACTTGATCTGCACCCGGTTCTTGTGCATTTCCCGATTTCCTTCAACTTTACTATTCTTATTATCGCCGTTGTGTGCCTCATTCTGAAAGATTCGCGGGCGGCTTCGTTGCTCCAGGCCGCAATGATGTTTCTTGTTTACTGCCTGCCGGCTGTTGTAATAGCAGCTTTCATAGGAGGGCTTATCGACGGCAAGATCCGCTTCAGGAAAGTTACGACACACCTGCTTTTAACTAAAATATTCCTCGGCGCCCTGTTTTTTATCTTTGCGGCAGTTATGCTTTGCGTCAATATATTTTACAGCCCGGGAAATTTCAAGGTCATTTTATTAACGGCGGTTCTGTCAGCGGCCGGTTTAGCCGTCTCGACAGTTCTCGGTAAAATCGGAACGAGCCTGCTGCCGGCTAAATTTCCGGGGTAGCGGGATGAAAATCTTTATAACCGGCGGGATGGGTTTTATAGGATCATCGATTGTCAAAGCCCTTCTTGATAATGGGCATAAACTGACGCTGCTTGCCAGGGACCCGGACAAAGTTCCGGCATTCAGGGACAACCCTTCGGTAGAAGTCGTAAAGGGGGGGCTCGAAGACAGGAAACTTATCGAAAAGAGCCTGACCGGGCACGATGCCTGTATTCATAATGCGCTGCACTGGGGAAATTCCGCACTTGAAATGCTTACGAAAGACACCGCGTCATCGGTCTTTCTTTTTGAGAAGGCAGCAGAGGCTGGGATTAAAAAATTCATATACACATCTTCGACAGCCGCGCTCGGTGAGTTCAGGCAGGATATGGACGAGGAAATGAAATCCAAACCCGTCAATTATTATTGCGCCACAAAAGCGGCAAGCGAGGAATACCTGATGGCTCTTTCTTACCAGTACCCCATGGTCTGCGCCGTGATCAGGCCGGGATATACCTTCGGCAACCCCGCTGTGGAGGGGGCTCCGATGGAAGTGGATTCAAGGTTCAGGGAAATAGTGATTTCAGCCCTTCAGGGACGGGATATCATTGTAACCGAAAATGACGGAACTCAGTTTATATGGGCCGGAGACCTTGCGAAACTTTATGTTTCCGTTCTCGAAAAGGGAGAAAACAGGAATATTTACTTCGGGCTGGCCAGGAATTTTGTAACATGGGAAAAAATCGCCGAGCAGGCCATAATGTTTACAGGGTCAAAGAGCAGGATAGTAAAAAAGAGCCCCGAAGCCGGCGGTCCGGCATGCCTTTTTACGCTGGAGAAGATCAAAGATTCCTTCGGTTTCAGTTTTGAATCCTGGGACAGGATTGTCGACCACGTAAAATATCTCGCTGGGATTATAAAGAATAATTAAATAAAAATTTTAAAACCGGATGTTTAAAAAATATGGAAAACAAAACAGAAAATTTATCGCCTAACTGTATGCGGATTCAGGCCGGAGATAAGGATATTTATATCCTGGGCACAGCTCATGTTCTTGCTGAAAGCAGGAAAGAGGTGGAAGAACTTATCGACACCGTCAACCCGGACAGCGTCTGCGTCGAACTCTGCGAGTCAAGGTACCAGTCGCTCAAGGATAAAAACAGATGGAAAAACCTCGATATCATTAAAGTGATAAGGCAGGGCAAAGGTTTCCTCCTGCTTGTCAATATGATCCTGTCGGCGTTTCAGAAAAGGGTCGGGGTCGAAATGGAATCCGCTCCCGGGGATGAAATGATCACTGCCTTCAGGATTGCCGAGGAAAAGAACAAGAATGTCGTTCTTGCGGACAGGGATATTAACGTGACGCTGAGGCGGGCCTGGAAGCTCTCATCTTTCTGGGATAAGATGAAGATCCTTGCAGTGCTTATGGAAGCCCTTTTCACAGATGAAGATTTTAATAAGGAAGACGTCAGCGAACTCCTGAACGGTGAAGATATGCTTAACGAGATGATGAGGGATTTTGCTAATAAGCTGCCCAAGGTAAAGGGTGTTATAATCGATGAGAGGGACCTGTACCTTGCCCACCATATATTAACAGCCGGGGGAAATAAAATTGTTGCAGTTGTAGGGAAAGGGCACCTGAAAGGCATACAGGCCGCTATTGAAAAAAGGACTGATTACGACCCCGCTATTGAAACTGTTCCTCCATCCGGGATCGGCGCAAAGCTTATCCCCTGGGCCATAGGGCTTGCGGTTCTCGCGCTGCTGGCGCTCGGCTTTATGAAGGGCAGCTCAGTGGGCGTATCGATGCTCTGGGCATGGGTTTTAGCTTCGGGGTTATGCACTTCGCTTGCGGCTTTAGCAGTCATAGCCCATCCTGTTACTATCATAGCCGCATGGATAGCCGGCCCTGTCAAACTTATAGCTCCGCCGCTTTCCGCAGGAATACTCCTGGCCCCTCTCGAGGCAATTCTCCGCAAGCCTCAGGTCAAAGATCTTGAAAATTTAAATAACGATATCCAGACCCTCAGGGGATTTTTTTCAAACAGGGTCACAAAAATTCTCGTTGTATTTGCCGCAGTAACCATCGGCGCAATTATAGGGCATACCATAGCGCTGGTTTGGATTGCTAAAATTCTGGCTGCAAAATAGGGGAGATTATGGAACAGAATACCGCATGGCGGTCGGACAAAAACGAAGGGGAGATTTTCGATTCGTACTCACAAACCGTTATATCTGTTTCGAAAGCTGTCAGGGAATCCGTCGTTCATATCAAGGTGGGGCAGGACAGATCGTCCGAAGAAGGCAGCGGTTCGGGTTTTATTTTCACCCCTGACGGATTTATTCTGACAAACAGTCATGTTGTTCATGGACAGAAATATATTGAAGTCGTCCTTCCCGACGCAAGACATTTTGATGGCACGCTTATTGGGGATGACCCTGATACGGACCTTGCCATTATCAGGATTTCCGAATCCGGCCTTGCTGAAGCCGTATTTGGCGATTCTTCCAGGCTTGTAGTGGGCCAGCTTGCCGTTGCAGTCGGTAATCCCTACGGCTTTCAAAATACGCTGACGGCAGGCGTGATAAGCGCCCTGGGAAGATCTTTTCATTCATCGAACGGGCGTCTTATCGATAATGTAATCCAGACTGATGCGGCCTTGAACCCCGGAAATTCCGGAGGGCCTCTTCTTAATTCCCGCGGGGAAATCGTGGGTGTAAATACAGCCGTAATCCTTCAGGCCCAGGGTTTGTGCTTTGCAATTCCCAGCAATACAGCCCAGAAAGTTGCTTCCCTTTTGATTAAAGACGGTAAAATCCGGCGAGGGTTCCTGGGGATCGGGGGTCAGAATGTGGATCTTCACAGGAAAATCGTTCATTATTATCAGTTATCCCTTGAAACAGGGGTGCTTATCATTAATATCGCTAAAAACAGCCCGGCCGGGGCCGCGGGTCTTTTAGAAGGGGATGTAATCATCGAATACAATGAAAACCCAATAGGTTCGATGGACGATCTTCATGCCATGCTGACTGAAGAAAGCATCGGCAACGAAGCGAGAATAACCGTTATACGCCATACCGAAAAGAAAACTTTTGCAATAAAACCCGCCGAATCATTATAACGCCTTACCCAGGACTTCGAATACCAGCGTGCGTTCTGCAACCTGTCTTATATCTTTGCCTGCGGGCGCTCTGGGGACCAGCCAGCAGACAGCCCTGCTCCCCTTAAAATATTTCATTGCGGAAGTAATAGCCTTTTTCAGCGAATAGGGGTCTCTCGATACTACGTTGATAAGGATCATCAGCCAGTTGATGGAATAATGGCTGATATTGGAACCGCCGGCAAGAAGCTGTGTGACAGAGGGCCCCGATGTCTTTTTCTTGGCATGTCCGAAATCGGGTGCTTCCGCTTTTCCTACGGGCTTGAGTCCGGTTGCATTGCAAAAATCCTCGGAAGCCCACTTCGCCACTGCATCGGTTGAGGATATCCTCGAATAATCGCATCCGTAAAGATCGATAATAAGCTCGAACGAACTTGAAAATCCGTCTTCGACGGGAAGCTTAAATGTTTTGGCAAAGACCTTTGATGATTCTATCAATTTCGGCTTATAATATTCTGTGACGGGTTTGAGCTTTTTTCTGTCCTGGGCAAGCTCGGACCTGTAAATGAGGCTTGCGCTGCGGATCTTTTTTATATCCGCGAAAGAGCCCCTTGGAATGTTAAGGCAGTTCCCCGAATTGGCTCCGTAGTATATCAGGGAATATGAAACCGCATCGTCGACGGGCAGAGCCGCGCACGTGAAACAGTTGGCGCAGCCGGTAGATCCGTACTGCCTGTAGTTTATTGCACTTGTCTCTATATACTGGATGAGGGTGTCGCCCTCGCCGAAATTTTCATTTGACACCGTCGGCGTTCCGAACGCCTTCATCTTTATTGCTTCGCATGTCTTTTTGCTCCAGGCGGCTACTTTTTCCGCCGACGGGATTTTACTCGTTTTCAGGTCGATATCGAGGACTATTTCCTCTCCGTATTTGTCCTGTTCGAGCCTGCGCTGGAAGTCGGGATAAATACTTGCCGGTATATCGGGAGAATACCAGTTCAGAGTCATAGCCGATTCCCTGAAAGCCTTTGCGGCATTCTTAGCGGCCTTAGGAAAAACCTTTTTACCCTTCGAGCCTGCCGTCAGGCTGAATTGCCCGCCGATGTAGCTTGAATTCGAGAACTGGATGACCCTGACGTCGTCAAAAACACGTTCGATCTGCCTCCAGCTTGCCGGGCATTCGGATGGCTGGAGCATCAGTGACCCTGTCTGGTGTATGGCTATGCCGCCGTCGACAAGCGAATCGTATACGCTCTGATAAAAATCAGTATTGAAAAGACTTTGAGCCGGGCCGATAGGATCGGTGGAATCTATGATCACCACATCGCATTTCCCTTTCATCGATTTTATAACAAGCGCCCCGTCGCCTATCACGAGATGCAGCCTCCTGTCATCCCAGATATCTCCTGAAACACTGGGCATGAATTCCCTGCATTTTTTGATTACCAGTTCGTCTATTTCAACAAGGGTGACTGATTTTACCGATTTATGCCTGAGGGCTTCCCTGGCCACGCCCCCGTCCCCTCCTCCGATTATGAGAATGTTTGCGGCAGGTTTTAAAAGGGAAAAAAGCGGCCAGTGGGTTATCCACTCATGGTAAATGCCTTCGTCTTCCTCGGTGAGCTGTACTACTCCGTCGAGGATTAAAACCCTGCCGAGGCGTTCCGTCTCAAGAATCATCATTTCCTGGTACCCGGTATCCATCGAGTGAAGGAGAACCTTGTTAACCTTGAAACCATATGTTATATCGGTGTAAAGGTCTTCGTAAAACCACAAATCCTTATTTCTGCTTATTAAAGCCATTTTATTGTCCTTTAAACTGAATTAGAATATTGATTTTATTATAGCGTTTTTATTATGTCAAATGGCCTGATCAAAGAAATATATAAAACTTTATAAGTATGAGAAGTACCTTGACAAAGTAGCGTTTTTTATAGATAATGAGATGCCTGTAAAAATAACAAGGGTCTTAAAATGGATAATGAAAAAGATAAAAACAATATCGACGTATCTCTCGAATATTCAAGGATGGCTGAACTTTTAAAGAAAGAGCGGCCGCCTGAAGCGGCTCTAATGATTAAGGAAATACTTGAATCCGGGGAGACCCTGCAGGAAAAAATCCGCAAGATAGAGCTTATCGATGCTCAGGAAAACACGATTTCCATAGACCAGACGGCTATTTCCGCCGAGGAAGCGCAGGAAATAATCCGTAAAAAGCACGTCCTGACAGAGGAAACGGCAAAAAAAAACAGCGAAAAAATAATATCGAAAATAATTAAAACACCTTACCTTTTTTACATTTTCAAGGACTATAAAAAAATCAGGGCATTCGGAAAATCTGCGGGCTTTATCAAATTCGGGCTGAACCCTGCGGGGATGAAATTCGATTATTCCAGGTCGAAGACTTTATTCAACTCGCTGCAGAAAGATGCAGGCGAACTCATGGAAATCCTTAACTTTGTCCTTGATAAAGGCTGGATGGACCTTGAAAAGCTTGATTATAACCTCATCGTTATCTTCAGGCAGCTCTGCCAGGCTATCATATCGGCTCCTTATGCAAGGATCGGCACCACAGGCCGCCAGTTCCTATCCAGATACAGGGATGTCGAGGCATTATTCCTGACATGCCGCTACCAGGGGGAGTATCCGGATATAATCAGGGCCGGCGTTTCAAACGTGCTTTTTAAACAGAAAAAACCCGAAGGGCTTATCGAGCTTTCAGAGATACAGATAAAACGCATACTCGGAGAAGAACGCGATGCGGCCAGCCTTTTAAATTTCATACTGTCGATAAATATGTTTGAATACAGGAAATTTTTAAAATTAGATGACCTGATCAAACGCCAGTCGGGCGGGATTGTAAACACATTTTCCTATGACTGCCCCCCCAATATCCAGTTAAAAATAAATGTATATATCAACGACAGGATGCAGACCTGGAAAAATCTTTTAAAAGATAAAGCCGAGATCAACAGGATTCAATATTTTTTAAAACATTTTATCAGGCAGGATTCAACCGGATACAGGAGTTATAATTTCAATATTTTGATGGATTTTTATAATTACTCGGGTCTTGGCGCCGCCGCCGAAGACAGTTTCAGCTATGACAAGGGCAATACTGCCAAACTTGCCCTGAACTTTTTTACGAAATTTTTAAACGAGTTCGAGAATTTTTTTATCGACAAGATCGGCATAGAGGATTTCGGGCCCTTAAGGGTTTTCAGCAGGGAGGTCTTCCAGCTCGAAGTGGACAAGCTGCGGCAGGCGGTTTTAAAATTCACGGATTCGATCTTCACGCTCCCCATAGTTTCAAGGCGTGAATTTTTCGACCTGAAAACATCTAAAAAAGAAGTGATGCCCGCTCCCCCTGTCCTGACTATGATACAGACAATAGATGCGTTAGACGATATTTTATCGGATATAGGAACCAAATTAGGGAACATCCATATCAATTATAAAAGACCCGCCGGCGAGTATGTCCTTGGAACCCCTGTCGAACCCCTTGAGATAGCCGCCACCTGGAAAAGAGAGGTAAGCGTTCCATTCTGGGACAAAAAAATCCTAACCCCCGGATATTTAAAGGATAAATATTTTTCCGATGCTGTCGCTACAATAACAAGCCTGTGTTTCCTTTCGGACGTATATTTTTATAATATGCGCTTCTATGCCGTGCTTGAAAAGGAAATGAAAATAAACAACATGATCCTCGACGTAAAGAAAAACATAGAAAGACTCGCGGATGTCGTCACCTTCGAGAAGATCAGGAAGATTCAGAACGTTTAGCGCGGCCGCGGATGCAGGACCGCAAATTCCAGGGGGCTACATCCTCTCAACCGTTTTAATTCCGAGCAGATCAAGACCGGCTTTGATCACCCTCGAAGTCCTTTCACAAAGCATCATCCTGCTTTTCATTATATTATCTTCAGCTTTGAGAACCTGCAGCGAATTATAAAAGCTGTTAAAATTCTGGGCGAGCGCAAAGAGATAATCCGCTATAAAGTTCGGCGTGTAATTTTCAGCGGCTTTCAAAACAATGTTCGGAAAATGGGTCAGCATAACAGCTACGGTCCTCTCGATTTTCTGCGTGAATACAATCTTCCCTTCGTTGTCGAAGGTTTTATTCATATCCGAAGCCTTGCGGAGAATAGATTTTATCCTTGCATAAGTGTAAAGCAGGTAGGGAGCCGTATTTCCGTCAAAATTTAGCGCCTTGTCCCATTCGAATACAAGGGTGCTGGTGCGGTTCTGGCTCAGGTCGAAGTATTTCACAGAGGCTGTCCCGATAACCTGCGCCGCTTCTTTCCTTTCCTCCGGGGAAAGATCGGGATTTTTTTCGGCGATTATGGCCTCTGAGCGTTTCACTGCTTCATCGAGAAGATCTTCCAGGCGGATCACGTTTCCCTTCCTGCTTGAAAAGATGCCGTCGGGGAAACGCATGACACCGAACCAGACATGCTCTTTTTTCACGTCCCAGCCGAGCAGTTCGGATATCCTGAAAAACTGCCTGAAGTGGGTGATCTGCCTGTCGTCGGTAACATAAATTATCCTGTTGAGTTTGTAATTTTCCATTCTGAACTTCATGCAGGCGAGGTCGGATGTTGCGTAGAGAAAGGCCCCGTCGCTTTTCTGGACTATGCATACAGGTATATTCTCTTTTTCATCAAAGAAAACCACGAGGGCTTCTTCGGATTTTACGGCAATGCCTTTTTCACTGAGTTGGGCAATCACGGAAGGCATCATATCATGGTAAAATGATTCGCCATAACAGGTGTCGAATTCCACTCCCATCCGCTTGTATATTTTTTCATATTCGCGGAGGGATACGTCCACGAACTCTTTCCAGAGCCTCCTGCTTTCCTCTTTACCGTCCTGGAGGTCTTTCAATTCGCTCCTTGCCTGCTCAATAAGGGCCGGGTCCTGCCCTGACTGTTTCTCGAATTCAACATAAATCCTTTCAAGTTCCTCAATGGGATTTTCTTCATAGGCTTTTTTATCGAGCCAGTTCCTGTATCCGACTATCAGTTTTCCAAACTGGGTGCCCCAGTCTCCCAGGTGGTTGTCGCCAATGACGCTGTATCCCATGAAGCGGAATATCCTTTTGATAGAATCTCCTATTACCGTGCTTCTCAGGTGGCCGATATGCATCCTTTTTGCGATATTGGGGGACGAGTAGTCTATAATAATATCCCCTTTTCTGTCAAGGAAGGAAAAGTCATAATCGTCCTCTCCGATCCCTGCAACGGTTTTACCGATAAAATCGTCGTTGATGAATATATTGATAAATCCGGGCCCGGCCACTTCCATCTTTTTAATGATCTCATGCCCGCCGTAAGATCCGACTATCTGTTCTGCGAGGGCCTTCGGGGCCATTTTAAAAGCCCTGGCATTCACCATCGCGAAGTTCGTCTGATAGTCGCCGAACTCTTCGTTATTAGTCTGCTGGATGAACAGCTTGTCCCACCCGCTGAAATCGGGGTATAATTTCTTCAGGGACGATGCTATGGTTTGTTCAAGGATCTTTTCAAATAATTTCATAATATTCCTGAAAATAAAATTTATTGAATTTATTATAAAGAAAAGAGGCAATTAGTTCTATTTATTTGACGCTGGCAAGGGCTGATTATATACTTTGAGGCAAAATTGCGTCCCTGTGCGGTGATTTAAATTACGGGGATAGATTCTAATTAAAAAAGGAGGGAAAATGAGAAGTATCCTTTTGAAAATCATCCTTCTTGCCATGTTTTTCACATTTGCAGGTAAAAATATTTCCTTTCCGGAATCGGCCCTCTCCTCCTTTTCCAATCTTCTCACCCCGGCCGATATAGCAAGTATAAGTTCGATACGGGATTCGATTTTGACCGAGAAAACAACTAAAAGCGGAAAGGCGGTTCTGAATTTCACTCTTGGCGACGGAGGCCAGCTTTTGACGGTTGTCATACAGACTGTCAGGCCCGAGGATTTCAGGGAAGAGGAGAGATCCCGGTATTTTAAGGATTCATTCTACGGCCCCGTGCAGAATTTAGGAGATGCCGCGTACGAAGGACCCGTAAAAGGAGAAAGGTATATCCTGGCTTTTTTAAAGGGATCCAGCTGGGTCACTATGAGTTCCTATCTCACGGTCCCTGGCCTCAAGCCGATCTTCAGCCAGAATGACCTGAGAAAATTAGCTGAAATTATGATATCTAGACTGAATTAAAACATTCCAATAAAAAACAGGCGGCATTCGCGGGAGGGTATTCGCATTACCGCCTGTTTGTTAGCACAAATATTCTGATGAAGAGAACAATCTCTTGCAAATCCTTTCATAATAAAATATAAACAAAAAAGAAGTTCATGGAAAGAGTCAACTTCTCTTTCCATGAACAAAAACCCCGGAGAAATCTTCTGAAAAGGATTCGGATTTCTGATGTACTACACATGTAGTATAATAAATATACTACAAACGTAGTAAGAAGTCAAGTGATTTGTGAAAATATTTTTAGGGAAGTGAATCCGGTCTATTTTATCCCGGTCCCTTTAAAAAATGTATAGCAGAAAACGCCGTCTTTTTCCGAGGTCCTGTAGAGATCCCTGACACCCCTGTCGAAGTCGGCCGGATCGATTACAGACCCGCTGCTGTCTTTAATGCCCTCGATCATAGCGGTGAAGGTGCTTTTTGTAAAACCCTCGACCATCCCGGGCCTTCCCGAATCGGCATATACGGTCCTGGGCTCCACGACGCAGCCCTTAAACCCTGAAGCGAGAAGAAGGGGGTATAATTCCCTTCCTATAAGGGCATTGCCGCCGCCCATTTCCTGCAGCTTTATCTGGGCTTCGATAGCTTTGCGGGCAAAAGCGCTGTCGGGATAGAAAAAAGCCGATCCATGGTCTCCTTCGATAACCATAACGGAACCGCCCGGTTTAAGAACTCTTTTGACGGATCTCAGGGCTGCACCGGGATCTTTCAGATGTTCGAGCACAAAGCATATAAAAACATGATCGAAAATTGCTTCCTTGAAATCGAGGTTGAAAATGTCGCCCTCCCTGAATTCGGCATTTTTTATCCCCGATTTTTCCGCCATATCACGGGCCTTCCGGACAGAATCCGTGGAAATATCGATGGATATGAATTTCGAGCGGGGGTTTTTTAAAGCGATTATTTTTGTCTGCGATCCGACGCCGCATCCAGCCTCGAGGATCAGCGAACCCTCCGGAAATACGGAATCATGATGAAGGAGCTCGCTTAAGCAGCCTGCCTGGTCGTCGAGCCTTTCCGCCTCTCTCTGCGTATATCCATGCACATAGATTCTATCCATTAGAATTTGCACCTCCGGAAAATGAAAATTGTTAAACCGATCCGATAAACCTGCTTTCCTGCATGACGAGGGACCTGCGTTCGGCCTGGAGGGAATTCCTCAGATCGAAAAGGAGCTTTCTTGCCTGGCCGGGATTTTTCAGGTCGATGCCGCCATTTTTAGCGGCCGATAGAATTTCATTAAATTTTCCGGCTATAAAATTTGCAAGCTCGTCGTCAGATTTGAAAATATTGCTTATTTTTTCCAGATTGCCCCGTCCGCCGGCAAGCTCATGCAGGGCGGGCTTTATTATGTCAAGGGATGTACAGAAGGTGAAGCCCTTTTCCGTAAGCGACCATTCGCTCAGGGCTTCAAGTTTTTCCAGTTCGATAGCAGCCTGCCCGTCCGGCGATTTCATAATATGTTTGAGCCGCAGGATGACAAGGTTTATTGCCGTGCTCAACAGGCAGTATATTTCCTCGATGACAAGTCCTTTTTCCTTTTCACCGGCCCCCGGCTGCGCTGTTTTAAGCTCGTTAATTATTTCTTCGAAAAAAACGGTCTTCATAACTGCCGCCTTATGGATTAATATAATAATCCTTCCTGGTTTCTTCAAATTCATCTTTGCCGCAGGCAAGAGCCGCTGCTAACGGGGAGGCTTTTTTTACAGCCCCGACCAGGCCGGAAGCGACATCCCGGATATCCCACTGGGCATGCTTATCCATTCGCAGCCTGGCTATATGATAGATCTCGCGGAGGTTGACGCTGACAATTATCCTTCTCCTGTGCGCGTTTGTAAGTAAGTAATCGGCCGCCTCGCCGTATTTACCCTTTAAATTTTCATAAACGGCCTCTGTTTGCCTTATGATGCCGTTAAATACCCCGGTCATTCCAGCCTGTTCTATTGCAGGCGGCAATGTAATCCCTAAAGAGGTTTCGTAGGGCTGTTTAATAATAGTCATCATCCTGTGCCTTTTCATCTGGGCGAAAGCGCTTGAGCTCAGGATTATTTCAAAAAGGAAATTTACGTTCTCGAATTCCCTGTAAAGGGCGTCATGCTCGCCTAAATCCCTGAATATCTCCTTGAAGAAGATTTCCCTGCGGCTTTTATCCATGGTTTGAGCTGCCGAAAGGCACTCGCTCCATGACCGGTTCGATGATGAATGGAGAAGACCCGCTATTATTTTACTATCGGGCTGCGGAGTATGCTCGAGAAGACTTACCTGCTCACCCTGCCTGGGAACCGGGGCGAATGCCCTGCCTGTGTTCAGGTATTTTTCCGATAACGATCTGAGAGTTTTACGGCCTGTTTTCAAAATGCCGTCAGAGACATCGGCTCCGGTCTGTTTTTTAAATGCTTCAGGATCGGTTAAAATTATGAGAGAGGGGACAACCGGCTTCGACCTTTCATAAAGGGCGCTGGAAAGATCCCTGACTTCCTGCAGGGGATGATATTTAAGTTTCCTGATGATATATTCGAGGTTCCTGGCGTTGACTGTAAAACCCAGCTGGCATTCGGTCGCAAGGGATAAAACGTAGCGGGCGTCTTCCTTGGCCCATCCCTCGACGACATTCTGCCCCTGTTTTGTCATGAGCATGCCGGGATCAGATTTTTTGCGGTATTCATGGAGCGCAGGAAACAATTTTTTATAGGCTTCGACCTGCCTGCCGCAAGCGGATTTAAATATTTCCCTGTCTGTTTCGCTAAATTCTGCGGGGATAACAGTGTCGCCCTCGAGGGTAATATAACGCTGTGATTTTTCAGTGTATGAACTTAACCTGGATTCTTCGAGAGACTCCACGGCAAGCCTCGATAAACCGGTAATATCGAAATTAAGGCAGGCATGCTCTGCGACGGAATGATGACCCATCCTGAAAATTATGGCCTCATTTGATTTCCTGGCTTTATCGAGGGCGTCCCTGGCTTCAGCCCGGAGTTCGGCTACGGGGCGTTCATCCCTGCTGATCCTCGCGTATGCAGCGGAAAGGGTCTCGGGGGTTATATTTTCCTTTTTGTCCCATTCCCTCTCCTTTAGATTTTCCAGGACTACACTGTCCACGTTATATCCGGCGAGCTCGATATTAAGCATATCAGTCTAAAAACCCTATCTCGAGGGAAGGCCTTTCTATAAGTTCGAACTTTACCCCCGCTTCCCTGAAGAGGTCTTCAAAAGCTTTATCAGGATAATATGTGCTTGCAATAAATCGTTTTATTTTTGCGTTGACGATCATCTTGGCGCAGATTATACATGGAGAATGAGTGCAGTAAATACTTGCACCTTCCGTGCTTGTCCCCTGCAGCGCCGCATGTATGATAGCGTTCTGCTCGGCATGAACGGCACGGCAGATCTCATGCTGCATTCCTGATTTTATCCCGAGCTGGTCCCTGAGGCAGCCGAGTTCGATACAGTCCTTGATCCCGGAGGGAGATCCGTTATAACCGGAACTGATGATCCTGTTATTTTTTATAACAACCGCGCCGACATGGTGCCTGATGCATGTGGAGCGTTCGGCGACTAAGAATGCCATCTTTATGAAATACTCATCCCAGGAAGGCCTCGAGTATGGCTTATAATCCAATTCGGCAAGGATGGCGTCCAGTTTTCTATAAAGCGTTTTAAGACCGCCCGAATTATCGATCTTATAATCCGCGAGTTCGATACACCTGTTAAGCTGCTGGGCCTTTTCATCGGAAGAATTTTCCCGTTCTTCTTTTCTGATAAATTCCTCAAGGGTCTCTCCGTCGCCGACCCGGCCCCTGCGGATGGATCTTTCGAACCTGTTATGTACGTCCGCGGTTATTCCGATGAGCTTGAAATCTTTTAAATTGCCCCTGAGAACTTCAATTTCATAAGGATTCCTGATGCTGTCCACGATAGCCTGGGGAAGGTTCTTGATCTTTGGAATGACCCTCTTGGCGAGAGCCGCAGGGCCTTCGCTTTTCCTGAGTTCATTGCCGGTATCGATGAGATTATCGCGGGTAATTTCCAGGTTCTGCTTTGCAGCTTCTTCCCGGATGATATCGGAGAGTGAAAAGGCAATAAATTTCTTCTTTTCAACAAGATGTTTGATGGCTTCTCCCTTGCCAGCGGCATTTGGGCCGGTAAAACCTAAAAACATGCCTCCCTCCTGAAATTTATTATCCCCCGATTGTCAAATATTTTAAGAAGGCTGCGGGAATATTACAAAATATCAGCGGTTGAAATTAATGACAATTTTAGGTCTTCACATTATAATAACGAGGTTTCATTATGGCGAGGAACTATGCCCAAAAGGACAGATATCCATAAAATCTTAATCATAGGCGCCGGCCCGATAGTTATCGGCCAGGCGTGCGAATTCGATTATTCAGGCACACAGGCCTGCAAGGCTCTCCGCGAGGAGGGTTTTGAGGTGGTGCTCATCAATTCCAATCCTGCAACAATCATGACCGACCCGGAAATGGCGGACAGGACATATATCGAACCTATAACGCTGGAATATCTTGAAAAGATAATCGAAAAAGAAAGGCCTGACGCCCTTCTTCCGACCCTTGGCGGCCAGACTGCCCTTAACGCTTCGGTTAAATTATACGAGGCCGGGGTACTTGAAAAATATAATGTTGAAATGATAGGCGCTAATTATGAGGCTATCAAAAAGGGCGAAGACAGGGAAGAATTCAACAAATGCATGACAAGGATCGGGCTGAAGGTTCCCGACAGCATAATAATACATTCTCTCGACGAGGCTATTGCATCGATAGATAAGATAGGATTTCCCAACGTCATCCGTCCTGCTTATACCCTGGGCGGAACGGGCGGAGGCATTGCTTACAACATCGACGAATTCAGGGAGATAGTCAGACGCGGCCTCGACGCAAGCATCAAGGGAGAGGTCCAGATCGACAAATCCCTGTTAGGCTGGAAAGAGTTCGAGCTCGAGGTGATGAGGGACAAGAAGGATAATGTCGTCATAGTCTGCTCCATAGAAAATTTCGATCCTATGGGAGTCCACACGGGGGATTCGATTACCGTCGCCCCTGCCCAGACCCTGACAGATAAGGAATACCAGAAACTCAGGGATTATTCAATCGCAATAATAAGGGAAATAGGCGTCGATACAGGCGGTTCCAATATACAGTTTGCAGTCAATCCCGATAACGGGGATATTGTGGTTATAGAGATGAACCCCAGGGTTTCACGGAGTTCGGCCCTTGCATCCAAAGCGACAGGCTTTCCTATTGCTAAATTTGCAGCCAAGCTTTCTATCGGCTACACGCTTGACGAAATACCCAACGATATTACAAAAGAAACGCCGGCCTCTTTCGAGCCGACCCTTGATTACACAGTCGTGAAAATTCCCCGTTTTAATTTCGAAAAGTTCAAGGAGAGCAAACCCCATCTCGGCACCCAGATGAAATCAGTCGGCGAAGTGATGGCTATCGGCAGGACATTCAAAGAAGCTCTACAGAAAGGGCTCCGTTCGCTTGAAAACAAGTATACGGGTTTGAACGACCTCCTTTACGGCAGGGAAGACCTTTCGCCTGCCGAGTTCAGGAAAATCGTCACCGAAAAACTCAGGATACCCAATCCTGAAAGGATACTCGTTATCAAGGACGCCCTGAAATCCGGCTTCAGCATAGATGAAATCTACGGGATATCGAACATCGACAGGTGGTTTTTGCATAACATCAATGAAATTATAGAGATGGAAAAAAGTATCGCCGGAAAGGAGCTTTCCGGGATCGGCAGCGATGAAATGAAAGAAATAAAACAGTTCGGTTTCTCCGATCCCCAGCTTTCTAAAATTCTAAAGAACAACCCTGATGAAAAAGATATCCGGGCTTACAGAAAATCCATAGGGGTTGAGCCCGTTTACAAGTTAGTGGATACATGCGCAGCGGAATTCCAGGCCAAAACCCCATATTTTTATTCAACATACGAGGACGAGGACGAATCGAACCCCGACAGCGCAAAAAAGATCATGATCCTGGGCAGCGGTCCTAACAGGATCGGCCAGGGGATAGAATTCGATTATGCATGCGTTCACTGCTCGATGGCGCTGCGGGCCGAAGGATACGAAACCATAATGGTCAATTCGAACCCTGAAACCGTATCGACGGATTACGATATATCTGACAAGCTTTATTTTGAGCCGCTGACCTTTGAGGACGTGCTCAATATTTACGAAAAGGAAAAGCCTATCGGCGTTGTGCTTCAATTCGGAGGCCAGACTCCTCTTAAACTCGCTGTTCCGCTTTGCCAGGCAGGCGTACCGATCCTCGGTACTTCCTCGGAATCTATAGACATAGCGGAAGACAGGGACCGTTTTCATGACCTTATCGAGGGGCTCGGATTCAAGCAGCCGCCCTCGGCGACAGCTGACAATATCAAGGACGCTATTCTGATAGCCGACAGGGTGGGTTATCCTATTCTTGCCAGGCCTTCATACGTTCTCGGCGGAAGGGCGATGCTCATAGTTTATTCCAGGGAAGAGCTCGAAAAATATATGAAAGACGAAGCGGAATCCCTGAAAGACGGCCCGGTTCTCATAGATAAATTTCTTGAAAATGCACAGGAGATAGATGTCGACGCTATCGGCGACGGCGGTGATGTCGTAGTCGCCGGTATAATGCAGCATATCGAGGAAGCGGGGATACATTCCGGAGACAGCGCGATGATACTGCCTCCGCTGACAATCGAAAAAAATATCCTGCTCGAGATAGAAAGACAGTCGGTCGCTGTGGGCAAAGCGCTTCGCGTCAAGGGGCTCATGAATATCCAGTTTGCAATAAAGGATTCTGAAATATATTTTATCGAGGTTAATCCGAGGGCTTCGAGGACTGTTCCTTTTGTCAGCAAAGCTACTGGAGTACAATGGGCGAAAATGGCTGCGCTTGTAATGGTAGGCCATACGCTTAAGGAACTTGGAATATTGAATTACAGCGAGCCCGGTTATATTTCCGTCAAAGAAGTAGTTATTCCGTTTAATAAATTCCCCGATGTAGACGCGGTCTTAGGGCCGGAGATGAAATCGACAGGCGAGGTGATGGGCCTTTCTCATGATTTCGGGACAGCCTTTCTGAAGGCCCAGCAGGCGGCGGGGCAGAAACTGCCTAAATCCGGCTCTGTCCTTGTAACAGTAACCGATCTTTACAAACCGGGCGTCATCGAACCGATAAAGATATTAAAAAAATTAGGCTACAATATAATTTCCACGGGGGGAACCGCGAAATACCTGACGGAAAACGGGATAGAATGCAGGACGGTTTATAAATTATCAGAGGGGCGTCCCAATATAATCGATGAAATTAAAAACGGCAATATACAGATAATATTCAATACCCCGGCAGGAAAAGATGCCCATGCCGACGATACTTACATCCGTAAAACGGCCATAACACTCCAGATACCCCTGTTTACTACAATACAGGCCATGCTTGCGCTTGCCGAAGCGCTTGAATCCCTTCATCATAAAGGGCCGGATGTCTGCCCTCTTCAGGACTATTACAGGTTCTGACGGGTAAATTATAGGGGTTATAACCATGTTTAAAATATTCCTTGCCTTCGTTTTTGTCATGGCTCTATCGGAGAGCGCATTCTGCGATCTTACAAGAGACCTGATTTCCGCCATATCGAGAGGGAAGATCAAGGATGTTCAAAAGGCTGTGGAAAAAGGCGCATATATAAACGATCACCTCTACAAGGACAAAACTCCTCTCCACTGGGCTGTTCTGCGAGGAAACCTGAAAATAGTTTCCTATCTCCTGTCGAAAGGGGCCGATGTAAACGGAAGGGACAAGTATAACGAAACGCCCCTTGAATACAGCGCGCTTGCAAAAGACCTTGACATGGTGAAGCTCCTTGTTGTGAAAGGGGCCGACCTGAACCTTCACGACAGCCATGGATGGACTGCCATGCATTACTTTACCTTTTACGATAATGCGATAGGTGTGAAATATCTTATCGTACAGGGAGCGGTCATTACAAACAGGAGCTCCCAGCTCTTCATGGACATCGATGCGAAATCCTCACCCCTTGATATCGCCTTGAAGAAAAATTATTCGAATATAATAGCGGTCCTCCAGAACCCTGATAAATATGTCAGGCTCTCTAACAAGCCGGTCCTTATTGTTTCATGCGAAAAAAACCTGGGACCTGATAATGTGCTCTCAGCCCCGTTAAAAGGAGCCCTTTTATTTTCCATTGAAAACAGGGGAGGGGGAGATTCGGCCGGGCTTACGCTTGTGCTTGACGGCGTCTCCAATTACGACGGCCTTACGATAGATAAGCCTCCTGTCATAGATTTAGCAAGCGGAAGTAAATCCGATTTTACATTGAATGCTTCAGTAAGGAGGGATGTCAGGAATGGGACCGCCGTCTTTAAGGTTTTTGCCGCAGAAACGAATTCCTTCATCAGAAGCGATCCGGTTTTAATCGAAATCCCGGTAAGGCCCGCAATACCGCCCCTTTTCGAAATCAGCTTTCAGGATAACCCCGGATCTATCCATGCCGGCACTGAAACCCCTTTCAGTGTGAGCCTTAAAAACAGCAGCAAAGGTTATTCAGTAAACACAGCCCTCAAAGTAAAGCCCGTGTCGGGATGCGAGGGCCTGTCATTTTCCCCCCCGGACGGGATCAGCAATATAAGTCTGGGGCCCGATGAAGCAAAAAACTTTGATCTCAAAGTACAGGGAGGCTCTGACATCACGGACGGCAGAGCCGTTTTCATGCTGATAGCCTCCGACAGCGACTTTCAAATATCTGCTACTAATATATTGAGCTCCGCGACAGTACATATGCCCAGGCCTCTCCTTCAGGCATTCCTTGTCATGGATACCGCCCTCGATACCAACTGTGTCGTCAGGGTTGTTAATGCAGGTGAAGCAGCCGCAAGGAATATCGGCCTGAATCTCCGCATTTCGAGCGATACCAATGTAATCCAGATTTTCCATTATAATGTTGCTGAGATCGGCACAAACGCCTATATGAATCTTATGCTCCCGGAAGTATTGACTAATTATTTCGATTTTGGAAAGTTTACCTGGAACCTTTCCGGGGAAGACAGTGAAAAATTTTCTTCCATCAGCACAAACCTTGAACCGGGCAGCTCTAAAAACTGACTGTGTATTTTTTTAAAAGCCTGAGCGGCGCGTAGCTGAGCTTTGCCTTTCTTAACCCTTCAATGCCCATGTCCTGCTCCCTGTTTACAAAGGGGTACGCCGGGAGAACTTCATTCTGAACGAATAGCTGGTTTATCATCTGGTAGCTGCCCGTGAATTCGAGATCCGCCTTCTCGAAGTGGACTACGAACATGGTATCGTTGAGCCTTTCGCCGAAAGAGAATGCTGCGAGTTTATTCTGCACGAATATGAGCCCTCCTGTCAGGGAGTTCGAAAGGGCTGCATAATTATCTAAAAATTCACGGAATGAAGTGTATTCGTCGTTTATATTTTTATCCGTAATATGCTTGCCGCCCATCCACTTTTCATACAGGTCCAGGCACTGCTGTTTATAGTCATTGCTGTAGCGGACATATTCATAGGGGTAATTCTCGGTGAATTTTTTTATGAAGCCCCTTTTCCCGTCAAGCCTCCAGCCTTTCAGCGAGGCAAGTGAAGAGGATTTATATATATAATCATAGCTGTTCCTGTCCGGAACAATATGCAGGTGTTCTCCCTTAAGATACTTTTTCTGAAATTCGGGAAGAAGTTCGATCAGGCGGATGCCGTTTTCCCTTCCGTAGGCGATCATGAAACCGAGGGCTTCGCGGCAGTCGTTAAATCCGATCGGCGGAAGGAAGTAGTGGCGTTTGTCCCTGTCGAAGGCTGTCATTATAAGCCCGTCATCCCTGATAGCGAATTTAATATTTTTCGATTTCGACCATATAAAAAGATTGGTGAATGTGTATTCCGATATCTTGGGAAGATAGGCGTTGAAGTAATGGTCGAACACAGGCCTGTCTTCCAGGCTGATATTTTTCAATTCCAGGCTGTTCATCTCTTATCCCCGGTTATATTATTGATCCATTCAAGATAATCTGCCGTGCCCGCGATTTCCTTCGATATTATCTCAGGCACCTCGTAGGGGTGATTTTTCCTGACCGATCTTTCTATCATGGCAAGAAGTCCGGCTCTTGTTTTCAGGGTAAGGGTCCATTCGGACTTTTTTTCCCTTTTCCCTTTCCACCAGTAGAAGCTCTTAACCGGACCGCCCACCTGGACGCATGCGGCCGCCTTATCCTTGAGCAGCACATCGGCAAGTTTTAACGCGCCTTTCCTGCTGTCTATTGTAATAAAAACTTCGATATAATCAGACAAGGTAATAGCCCCCGCTATCCTTCAGCATTTTCGCATAATACGTCACGCCTTCTTCAAGGGAGGTGAAGCCGCTGGTGTAACCCCCTGTACTTCTCAGGCTCGTCAAGTCAGCCCTTGTAAAGGCCTGGTATTTTCCCTTTAAATCATCGGGAAAAGGTTTGAACTCGATCTTACTATCCGTGAAAACGCTTTTCATAATCTCCGCAATCCTGAGAAAACTTTCGGCATTACCCGTGCCGCAGTTAAAAATACCTTTTTTTACGGGGTTTTTATAGAAATGCAGGTTCAAATCCACTATGTCCCTGACAAAGACAAAATCCCTTAAAAATCCGTCGCTGCCCTCGAAAAGCCTCATGGTTCCGTCTTTCTTTATTTCATCATGAAAATGGCAGATAACGCTCGCCATTCTGCCTTTATGATTCTCCTGCGGACCGTAAACGTTGAAATAGCGCAGGCCCGCCACCTGCGAACGGCATGACGGCAGGAACTTTCTCACGTACTGGTCGAAAAGGAACTTTGAATAAGCATAGATATTCAGGGGATATTCCGAAACGCGTTCTTCGGTAAATCCCTTCGACCCGTCTCCGTAAACGGAAGCCGAGGATGCATAAATAAATTGTATTTTTCTGTCAATACAGAAGTTAAAAAGTTTCTTCGAGTATTCATAATTGTTTTCCATCATGTAGCGCCCGTCTTTTTCCATCGTATCCGAACAGGCTCCCTGGTGAAATACGGCCGTGACTCCTGCCCCCTTGAACTTATCCAGGCCGGATATAAAATCCAGACGGTCCATATAATCAGCGAAAACAAGGCTGTTAAGATTCCTGTGCTTGTCGCCGTTTAAAAGATCGTCGACAATTAGTATATCCGTTTCCTGTATTGCATTGAGCCCCTTAACAAGGTTGCTGCCTATGAAGCCGGCGCCTCCGGTAACAATGATCATTTATCGCACTCCCATTTTTTTAATCGTGGCTGTGGTAGAGTACCCTTCAAGAAAAGGCACCGTAACGGTTTTTCCCGCGTAATTCCTGCCGACAATATCCTCCGGCCTGTAATCCCCGCCCTTTACTAAAATATCCGGTTTTATTGCTCGGATAAGATCGAGGGGAGTTTTTTCGCTGAACATGACAATATAATCTACAAATTCAAGCGCCGACAATACCTCGGCGCGATCATTTTCATTATTGACAGGCCTGCCGGAGCCCTTGTTTCCCCTTACAGAGGAATCCGTATTGAGGCCTATTATGAGGGCGTCGCCCATTTCCTTGGCTTTGCGGAGGTATTCTATGTGCCCCCTGTGAATTATATCGAAACAGCCGTTGGTGAATACTACCCTCCTGCCTTCTTTTTTCAGAGTTTTCACGGCGGCGGCGATCCTTTCCCTGCTGATAATTTTTCCCTCTTCATTTTCACCGTATGAACTGATAAGCTCTTCTTTTTCAATCGGGGCTGTGCCGAATTTTCCGACCACTATGCCCGCGGCCTTGTTGGAGAGCCTTACCGCGGATTGAAGATCCATTCCGGCAGCGATGCCCAGCGCTAACGTCGCTATAACAGTGTCTCCGGCCCCCGATACGTCGAATACCTCTCTTGCTTCAGTCTGGATATGGAATGATCCTTTTTTCATTATAAGGCTCATCCCTTTTTCAGATCTTGTGACCAGGATGTTTTCAATAGAATATTTTTTCAGTATTCCCCTGGCGAAATCCTCGATCTCCGAATCCTCGTTCCTGATTTCTGCCGAACATATTTCACGAAGTTCCTTGAGATTGGGGCTTACTATGAATGCGCCTGAATACTTATTCCAATCGTTTCCCTTGGGGTCTATTATGACATGCCTGTTAAACCTGCGAGCTGAATCTATTGCGGACCTGCAGAGGCCTTCTGTGCAGAAACCCTTTAAATAATCAGAAATTATCACTACGCCTGCTCCGCCGATGTTCTTTTCAATCAATAGTGAGGCCTGTCCGAGAAAATCGGGAGGCTGGGCGTCGGAATCCTCGAAATCCAGCCGTACGATCTGCTGGTGCTCGCCTATCACCCTCATCTTTGTAATGGTTGGAGAATCGGTTGAAATGAAGTTATGAAGAACGCCCTTTTTTCTCAAAATTGATGAAAGTGTCTTCCCGTTCCGGTCACACCCGGCCGTTCCGATAAGATATGGGACGGCCCCGAGGCTGGAGATATTCAATGCCACGTTTGCGGCTCCGCCGGGTGCAAAAAAGCTCTCCTCCACTTTAACTATGGGCACGGGAGCTTCGGGAGAAATCCGGCTGACCCGCCCGCTGTAATATTGATCCAGCATTACATCGCCGAGTACGAGGACTTTTGTTCCGGCGAAATCAGGTATATTCATCATTAATCCCGCTCTGAAGTCAAAATACTTCGAAAAATTATAATGGCCATGAACGTCTTCTGTCAAATTATTAATTCGGATAGGATATTGACGTCGAAGTCCATGCATGCCATATCCTCGCATCCGGTTTCGCATGGGCTGCATGGTTTATCGAGAGACAGGATGTTAATGTTTTTCCCTAACGGGCGCCATTGTTTTTCATCTCCCATGCCGCAGAAAAACACTATTGTTTTAACCCCGCTCCAGCCTGCTAAATGCGAGCTAAGGCTGTCAACCGTGACAATAAGCGATGCCTTTTTAAAAAACAGGGCCAGTTCCTGTATCGACCAGATGCCTGCGCATATTGAGGAGGATGGAGAGGCAATCCCATTAATAAGATCCTTTTCGGCCCCGGCGGCGCTTCCGGTAATAAAAACCTTGTAGCCGTTTTTTTCTAAAATGGCGATGACCTCTTTCCACTTAGCTGCCGGCAGAGTCTTCAGCAGTGTGCCTGCTCCGGGGTGTACGACAGCAGTTTTATCGAATTTTGAAAAATTTTCCTGCCAGTAGGCGGAAACGGATGCCTTTTCTTCCCCTGACGGATAAAGTCCGTAAGAGAGCCCGTCAGGTTCAGGCGGCGCTTCGATACCGAGGGGCCTGAGGATTTCCAGGAAGTGCCCTGTTTCATGTTCGCCCCTGTTCCATGGAACCTGGCAAGAAAGAAGAGGGCCGAAACCGGCGGTGCCATGCCCGATCGAATACGATACTTTGCCTAACCGGGCGAGATAAATCATATTGCCCCGGCGGGACCTCATAAAAAGGCATATATCGTAATGCTCTTTCCTGATTTTTCCGAGCGCCGGGAAAAGTGTTTTAATGTACTCCGTTAATTTTCCAAATCTGCCTGAAGCGGACCTGTTGATCGAAGAATTGTTTATAATATGTATCTGCCTGATATACGGATTGTTTGAAAGGACCGGTTTTGACCAGCTCCCGCATACGATATCGATAACAGCGTCTTTATACCTGTTCTTTATAAGGCCCAGGACGCTTGTCAGGAGGAGCATATCCCCTAAATGGTCGGGCTTTATTATCAGTATTTTATGCACTTCCCCCGGCGGCGGAGGCTGGATATTTTTGATTTTATTTCCGGAAAATAATTTCAGGGCTTTAAGGACTTTATCGATACTTTTAAGAATAATCCTCAGGCTCTTTTTTTTAGATAAATACTCAGTATTCCTGCATGTACAGCCCATAGTTTTTTCCCCGCAAACTTTCGATGGCAGCTTTAATATTAGCATAGAATAGGGAAAGGGTAAAATTTCCCGGTTGTGCGAAGGTTTATTAATAATTATAAGCATGCTATAATAACCGGATTTTTTGGAGGGTTTATATGGATAAAATGATCAGCATGCTTGCCTCTTGCTTATTCTGCACTTTGATAACCTCAGATATTACGGCAGCCGAAACTGTTAAATCGATCGAACTGCCCGCGGGAGTAACGAGGTGTTTATCGAATAACTATACCTCTTTCAAGGTAGCTAACCGCTATAATATCAATAACAACGGCTGGAACGCCGGGGCGGCATCAAACCCCCATTACCAGTATATTTTCGATGGGACGAACGGAAGCTACTTTTTCGGCTGGAAATGGTCATGGAATAATGTCAGCGACAATAATATCCTGTCATATCCTGAAGTATTAGTCGGATACAGCCCCTGGGCTCAAACCTCCGAACATCCGGCCGATATTCCGTTCAGGGCCGGGGAAAAGAATGTGGCATCGACTTTTGATATTACCGAGAATTTTTCCGGAACAAGCGGACGACTGACATACGACCTTGCATACGATATCTGGATAATTTCGAATACAAGCAGCCCCGACAATGTAAAATTTAAAGACGTAACCTGCGAGATCATGATCTGGCTTGACAGCAGCGTAAACAACATTCCCGGAAATCTCAAATCCTCGGGTTCGATTGAAGCTAACGGCGCAACTTTCGATTTTTATACTAAATCGGTCTGGGGCGGGCCGGACCACTTCTGGATTTATGCCGCTTTCAACGCTAAAGAAAAAGTTTTAAAATCAGCGAATTTCGATATCACACCCTTTATCAGCTACCTTATCGAAAGAAAAATAATCAATCCCCGGGATTATGTCAGCACGGTCGAATTAGGAACTGAAATAGCGGTAGGTACAGGAATCACAATAATCTCGAACTACTCCGTTAATATAAGCGATAAATAAAAGGAATAAACATGAGATATTTTTTAAGCCTGCTGTTTTTAATTACAGTATTTCCGGCAAGCGCCCCCGTCTTCGCCGAAGACAATCTGATAATAAAGGGCACGGGCGATATCGAGCCCTACTCGAACTATCCCCCGGGAAAATTTCCCAGGCCCGCTGTTATAACTAACCTGCTTGACGGAGCCCTGCCGTATCTCAGGGACGCAGATCTTGTAATAGGAAATTTCGAAGGGGCGATCACGGCAAACATTCATTCTTCCAAGGACATGACTAAAAGCAGATATCTTATCGCGTTCAGATACCCTCCTGCTGATACGGAAGCCCTCATAAAAAAGGCTGGTTTTACGGCTGTCCAGCTCGCAAACAACCATGGGCTTGATTTCGGCGAAGCCGGGCTGGCCGATACTTTAAAGGCCTTCAAAAGCGTCGGGATCGACTGCGTAGGCCTCAGGGGCGGAATTTTATATAGAAAGTTCAAAAACATAAGAACCGCTGTAATAGGGTTTCACTATACGGGCGGAGATTTCAACAATATGTATGATACCGGCAGGGCCCTCGCCCTTGTCAGGGAAGCTAAGACTAACGCCGATGTAGTGGTCATCACTATTCATGCCGGCGGCGAAGGCCAGGATCACAGCCATGTAACCAGGAATGAGGAAATCTTCCTCGGGGAGCATAGGGGAGACATTTATGCATTCGCTCATAAGGTTATCGACGCCGGGGCGGACTGCCTGATCGGATTCAGCCCGCATGTAATGAGGGGAATGGAAATGTACAAAGGTCATGTCATAGCTTATTCCATGGGTAATTTTATGGGCTATGCCGGGGAACTGAGCCGCGAAGGCGTGCTTGCGAATTCGGGTATTATAGAGCTGCACCTTTCACAGTCGGGAGAATTTGTTTCGGGAAGGCTCATACCCCTCCGGATCAGTGAAGCCGGAACGCCTGTTTATGACAGCCAGAAAAGGAGCATCGATTTTGTACGGGGATTGTCGGAAAAGGATTTCCCCGAATCCGGAATGGAAATCGGGACGAACGGCGAATTTATTAAAAAGTAATCCCGCTAAGGTCAGGACCATAGCAGGACTAAATCTTTCTAAGAACGGCTAAAGCACTTCTAAGAAAGACTAAGCTTGTCTTTTAGTAAAATTTTCATTAAGTTTAAACTGTTATTATAATAAGTTTAACCGGTTATTATAAAGAGAGTTATATGTTTTTTTTAGGTCTAAAGCTGTTTTCTACAAACGTAAATTATGTCAGGCCTGCGCTCGATTTATACGACAGGGGGGTATTCCAGTACATAGAGCTGTATGCCTATCCGGGTTCCTATAAGGACATGGTCCAGGTCTGGAAGGACGTCAGCATACCTTTCAGGATACATGCCCCTCATTATAAAGACGGTCTCAATTTTGCAAAAAGGGAATGTGAAAAAAATAATATGATCATGGCTTCGGAAGCTTTGAAATTCGCCGACGCCCTGGAAGCTGAAACTGTAATATTCCATCCGGGGGTAAACGGTAAGATCGCTGAAACAGCAAGGCAGATCAAGGTTTTAGGGGACAGAAGGGCCGTTATCGAGAACAAGCCGTATTACGGTAAGGGAGAGAACCTTATCTGCAACGGGTCTTCGCCCGAGGATATCCTGCATATTATGAGCGAGACCGGGGCGGGATTCTGCCTGGATTTCGGCCATGCAATCTGTTCCGCAAACGCAAGGGATTATAACCCGATAGAATACATAGAACGCTTTATTGAGCTCAAACCGGCGATATACCACCTGACAGACGGCGATTATACAGGCCTCTATGACCGTCATGACCATTACGGCGACGGGAGCTACCCGATGGAAAGATTGGCCGGCATGGTACCCGGCGGCTCCTTTATTACCAATGAAGCCGTTAAAAATTCACCCGACAACCTCGACGATTTCGCAAGTGATATTGATATTCTCAGCGGCTTATTAAGGCGGGATTAACTTGCGGCATAAAAACCTCTATGAGTCAGGAAGCCGCCAAGTGGCTTTAATTGATTTAAATCAGGATAAGTATTAAAATAATTGTTAAACATTTTTATATAATTTAATTTTATTATTGGAGTTTTTTATGTCCAGATCAATTAAAAGAAAGCTGCTGATCGTAGTGGTTTTTTTAATCTTCAGCGCCCTTAATTATATCGCGGGCGGAAACGCGGTTGTTTTCATTTACGCCGCAGCCCTTGCCCTTGTAACGATACTTATCGAGAGCATGTTTTATTCAAAGAGAGGCATATTCCTGTTTTCCCTCATCGGCCTGTTAGCCGGCTTCTGGAGCGGCAAGCTGATGTATGAGCTATTCAGCCAGATGATGCCTTCCCTGTTCAAGGACCCGTTCGGCCCGATAGCGGAACAAGTCAAGCCCTATTTTATTTTAGCTTTTTCATACCTCGGATTTATACTGCCCACGCTTTCGTCGCAGAAATACGGCGGCACAGCGCTTAATTTCCCATTCGGCGGGGAAACCGAGAAGAAGGGCGGCGATATCAAACTTCTTGACACAAGCGTCATAATAGACGGAAGGATAGCGGATATTGCCGAAACAGGGTTTATCTGCGGCACGCTAATACTGCCGAAATTCGTCCTGAATGAAATACAGGCCCTGGCCGATTCGAAAGACCCGATCAAACGCAGCAGGGCAAGGCGGGGACTGGACGTCCTGAACAAGCTCAAGGAAATTCAAACCCTCGATATGAAAATATTTTCAAAGGACTACATGGATATCAAGGGTGTGGATGCGAAATTGATAGCCCTTGCAAAAGAACTGACAGCGAGCATTATAACCAACGATTATAATCTTAATAAAGTGGCAAAACTTGACAGTATTCAGATCCTGAATTTGAATGACCTTGCCAACGCCATGAAGCCGGTCCTCCTCCCCGGGGAAGAAATGGAACTCGATGTTATCAAAGAGGGGAAAGAGAACAACCAGGGAGTCGGTTACCTTGCCGACGGGACGATGGTTGTAGTTGCCAACGGCGTAAACTTTATAGGAAGAAAGATAAACGTAAAGGTCACCAGCATCCTCCAGACATCGGCCGGCAGGATAATATTCACGGAACCCAAGAGGTAAAATGGTTAAGATCGGACTTGGCTACGACCTGCACCGCCTTGTTTATGGTAAACCCCTTGTGCTTGGCGGAGTTAATATAGAGAGCAGCTTCGGCTCAGAGGCGCACTCCGACGGAGACGCATTTATCCATGCCCTTGTGGACTCGATACTTTCACCGCTCGGAGCGCCGGACATAGGCGTCTTGTTTCCCGACAGCGACGAGGCTGCAAAGGGCATGAACAGCCTCGATATACTTAAAAAGATAAAGGATAAGTATCTTGCCGGAAGCACTATAATAAACATTGACGGGGTAGTGATTCTCGATAATCCGAAGATTGCTGCGCATATACCGGAAATCAAAAAGATCCTTTCGGAGGCGCTTGGCATTCCGGCCGGCAGGATCGGTATCAAAGGAAAAACATCCGAGCATACAAGGCCTTTCACGGTCGAATGCCACGTTGTAACCCTTCTTGATACATCAATTTAAACAATTAGGAGAAAGACAGTGGGAAAGAAAAAAAATAAAAAGGATATGACCTTTAAAGAAAAGGTTATAGATAACATCAATGTGTTCCTCTCGGCCTATGCCATAGCCTTTGTAATAAGGCTATTCGCAGTGGAGGCCTACCAGATCCCTTCCGCTTCGATGGTGCCGAGCCTTTTGGTTAAGGACATCCTGATGGTGGAAAAGGTGACGACCGGTTCCAGGCTTCCGCTTATAAATATGAAAATGCCCGGGATTGTGAAGCCCGAGCGGAACGATATCGTGGTTTTTGTCAGCCCGGCATGGGAAAGCCCCGGGATCGGCAAGGAAGTAATATCGTTATTGTCTTTATCGCTGATAAATCTCGATAACACCTTCGAGAATCCTAAAAACTTAGTAAAGCGCCTTGTAGGACTTCCGGGAGACAGAATATCCATGACTAATGAGATCCTTACAATTAACGGCATTGAGGTGACTGAAAATTTTGTACGGCAGGCTGTTGCTGAAACAAGTTATAATGAGCTTGCTAAAATGCCCGAGCGCCTGTTTTTTGATTTTTACCAGGAAGAATACCAGGGTAAAAAGAGGATCGTACAGCACATTTACGAAGGCAATAAATTGAGTAAAGAAGCGTGGCAGGATGTAAAAGACTGGATAAATAATTATCAGAAAGGCCTGCCGGTTAAAAGCGATTTTTTAAGTATTTCACCATATAAGATGGTGGCTGTCGACGACAGGGAAGCCTTTTATCAGACAGCCAACTATTTCAATATTAAAGAAAACTCAACGAATAACAATTTCCCCGAGATTTATGTGCCGAAAAAGGGAGATGTTATAACATTCAAGGATAAAAACTATTATTACAGGGGACTGCTGAAACTCCTTGTAAAAAGAGAATCCGGAAAAGACGTTGAAGAAGTCAACGGTTCTTTTTACATCGACGGGAAGGAGCTTGTTAACTGGAAAGTCCGGGATAATTATTATTTCTGCATGGGAGACGACAGGGACCTGAGCCTTGACTGCCGTTATTTCGGATTCATACCTGAAAAGAATATTTTCGGAAAACCTTTAT
>CAZHNM010000022.1:0-10319 GCA_964533855.1 uncultured Brevinematales bacterium | reverse complement strand
CTTGAATAAGGGATCTATGCGAAATGCCTTAATTTTTCGGAAAACCTTTATTCCGCTACTGGCCGTTCACAAGGGCCGGTTTCGGGATCAGTGAAAGTGAAGAATCTGTTAAAACCCATAACTTTGACGATTAAACTGTTCTAGAGTCAGTGTCCAAATCTCCCCTCCGAGGGAATAAAAAATAATGAGGTTAATAAATTTATGAGCAAGAACAATTCAATTAAAAAGAAAAAGGGGCCGAATTGGCCGATTTATGCCGGCGTTTTCATGGTGTCCTTGGCCATCCTCTGCCTGGAAGTTATATTAAACAGGATGTTTTCACTGACATTCTGGTATCATTTCGGGTTTATAATATTATCGGTGGCGCTGTTCGGGATAGGCTTCGGCGGGCTCCTCGTATTTTTCACGAACCCCATCCTGAAGCGCTTCACGATTATCACGCTTGTTATTGTTTCTATCGCTATGGCGGCGTCGATACCGTTCGCTCTGCTCGAGATAAATAAAATACCCTTAGAAATGAACGTGATTTCAGATTCCCCTGTTAATAAAGACTTTGTCGCAAAACTTACTACCGGCCTTGAAAAGTCCGGCATCGCGCAAACGGAGAAAGCCGGCCTTAACAGCCTCCTGAAAGAGATAAACAGGCCTCCTGCGGACCCCGACAGGATCGTCCGGCTCAAGAAGGAAATACGCGAATCTTCCTTTACAGAAAGGCAGAGGTCTATTCTTTCCCAGCTGATGAACCAGAATGTCCAGAGGGAATATCTGACGATGTTCCTCATGTTTCTCCTGATACCCTTCATGCTCGGAGGGTTCATCTTTTCCTTTATATTCACAAATTTCAAGGAACATATTAATAAGGTTTACTTTTTCGACCTTGTTGGCGGAGGAATAGGCTGCTTTTTCGCGCTTATAATTTTTCCCGGCAACGGGCCGCTCATAGTATCTTTCATAATTTCATTAATAGTGATAGCCGCTGCGGCTGTTTTTGCATTCGAGAAGCATTTTATATTTGCGATAGCCGTATTGCTCCTTGCCGTACCCGATTTTTACTATATTTATCCCCTTGTTAAAAACACGGAAATCAGGGTAAGCGAGGATAAGAGGAATGTTGACGCATACAAAGACAAGGTATGGGCGGACTGGGACAATTTCGGATATGTCGCCGTCCATAAAAAGACGCCGGAAACATGGGTCTTTACTGTCGATTATTCCTGTTTTACATATCTCTATCATGTAACGGATACGAACAATCTTTCGGAGTTTAAAACGGTATTAAGGGCCCAATACTACCCCTATGTCGTCAAGAAAGCCCCTAAAGACGTAGGCATCGTGGGGGTGGGAGCCGGCAAGGATATACTCCTTGCGCTTGCCGCCGGAGCGGAAAACATCCAGGGCGCCGAATTCAACAATACAATTTACAGGCTTTTTAATGATGTCTACAGCAAAAGGCTGGGAGATATCGGACACAGGACCAACGTCCACATAGAATTCCAGGAAGGCAGATTCTTTATCCGATCGTCAAAACAGAAATACGACGTCCTGGTTTTCGATAACTCGATCTCCCAGGTTGCCGTATCTTCAGGATCGTTCACCTTAGCCGAAAGCTACCTGTTTACTGTCCAGGGAATGATGGATTATATTTCCCATCTTAAAACCGATGGAATTTTATATCTTTCCAATCCTTACGTAGACGGGCCAAGATTTGTAACCGTACTCAAGGAAGCTTATAAAAGGCTGGGCAAGGAGAATGACTTCGCCAAAAGCATAATGATCTTCGATGAACCCGGGGACTATCATAAATGCAAGATTTTAGTAAAGAACGGCGGGTTCACTGAAAATGAAGCGTCGACCCTTACGGAATACGCTTTCTCCATCGGCCAGGGGCTGATATATTCCCCCTATGCCGCTGCAGAAAAGAAAGACGATACGGGAAGGAAGGATGCAAGACTTGTTACTGCAGTTAATATGGAAAATGAATACAAGCTTTCAGATACCGATATACGCCCTTCCACTGACGACTGGCCGTTTTTCTCACAGCGAGTGAAGCCGGACAATACCGTCCTGACAAGGGGCGACAACGCCGTCAGTTTCTTCTATCCTCAGCCCTTCTTCCTGCTGAGGGAAATCACGAGCCAGGTAGTCTTCTACTGCGCCCTTTTCCTGATAGTGCCGCTTGTATTTCTTAACCTCAGGGGCCTGCGCAAGCTCCATCATAAATTCGGAAGCATCATTTATTTTGCATCGCTGGGACTGGGTTTCATGCTCGTCGAGGTTGTAATGATGCAGAAATATACGCTTATTCTCGGCCACCCGATATTTGCCTTTGCTGTCGTGCTGTCGTCCCTTCTTATCAGTTCAGGTCTTGGAAGCATGTACAGCGACAGGTTTAAAAATCCGTTTAAAGCGATATGGATGGGCCTCGGAGGGATAGCTCTCTCCATGGCGGTTTCATACTTAGCCGTAATGTTCTTCCAGGATTCGATCATCGGATGGTCTCTTGTTGCGAGGATGATCTCCATTATCATCTTAGTCGCAGCTTCGGGATTTTTTATGGGCTGGATGATGCCGTCGGGTATAAGGGCCATCACGGAGACGGACGAGGGCAGTTCAATACCCTGGATGTGGTCTGTGAACGGCGTATTCTCAGTCCTCGCCAGTTTTGTAGCGATTTATGTTTCTGTTATTTTCGGCTATACTCTTGTATTCGTCCTTGGAATTGCAGTCTACACTGCGGGAACGGCTGCCTTTTCAATCAGGATGCTTAAGGGGAAATAGGCCTGTTGAAGATAAGCAATAGATTTGAATAGAGCGCGGGGCTTTTCCAGAAATCCCAGTTATGCGAAAAGCCCTTCCCCAGCGCTGTTCTGTCTATAATGTCGATGTTTGTCAGACCGGTTTTTATTAAGTTTACTGCCTGTCCATGGAAGATTGAATTTTCTTCGGAGAAGACGTATACCTTGTTACCTTTCATATTACGCAATATTTCGAGCGGATTTTCGTTTTTCCAATCCTGAGGGGTTTTAAAAACACTCTCATGTATCCTGAATTCGCCTGCCGATTGATTAAGGCCGGCCAGATCGAAAGTTCCGGAAATGCAGACAAGGCAGACTTTACTTCCGCAAAGAGATGCGAATTTTACGGCTCCCTCGGACCCTGTCGAGATCCCGGTGAGGATAACCCCTTCCGGTGCTATCAATTCTTTATAATACAGAAAAATCTGATAGATATCTTCTATATCGGACATCGGGTAGACAGTCGTCCCCATATCCGGTAAAAAAAACACGGCATGAAGCCTGCGGGATATCCCCGGCAGGCCCCATTTCCTGATGATGATGTCCGGGTCCTGCATATATGGGTCACCTGCGGGCTTATATCCATGAAGGATCCAGACCATTCTGAGAGCTTTCTCCCCGTTTAAATTTACTATCCTGAGCGGAACTGTCCTTGCATAATTAAGGCCCGGCATACTGATCTTAACATCGACATAAGAAATACTACCGGCGTTAGAAATGGCCCTGGCGGATATTAAAACCTGTTTTTCAGCATAAAATGACAGATGGATGAAAAATATCATAAAACAGGCGTGAAGTATTAAAATTCCCTTCATCCCTGATAATAGCCGGAATTTTGTTTTTTGACAATTATTTTAAATTTTAATATACTTCAGGCAGTAAAATAAAAGAGGCGGAAACCCGATGGCTGTCAGGAAGAAAATGGATAAAGCCGTTATCAGCGAAGCTGATGAAATACTTTCGGGTAAGGGCCGCAGGCGGGGGATTTTCAAGTTCCTTCCATTCCTGGGACCGGCGTTCATTGCGAGCATCGCCTATATGGACCCGGGGAATTTTGCCACAAATATCCAGGGTGGTTCGGAGTTCGGTTACAGGCTGATCTGGGTGATTATCGCTTCCAACTTAACCGCGATGCTTATACAGGTTCTCTCGGCGAAACTCGGGATTGCAACAGGCATGAATCTTGCGGAGTTATGCCGGAGCAGGATGAAATTTCCTGTGGTATTTTCCATGTGGATAATTATGGAAATAGTGGCAATGGCTACCGATCTTGCAGAGTTTGTCGGGGCCGCCATAGGATTCAACCTTCTTTTCGGTATGCCCCTCTGGGAAGCGGGGCTGCTGACGGCCTTTGTCACATTCCTTATACTTGCCCTTGAAACTTACGGTTTCAGGCCCCTTGAGGCTGTAATAACATCGCTTGTCGGGGTAATAGCCTTGAGCTATCTTGTAGAGACCCTCTTGAGTCCTCCGGATTGGGGACAGGTCGGTATAAATACTATAATCCCCTCTTTCAGCGGCAAAGAAAGCGTTTTTATAGCCGTGGGGATTCTCGGCGCGACAGTGATGCCCCATGTTATTTTTCTCCATTCATCTCTTACCCAGGGCAGGATAGTTACAAGAGACCCTGCCAAGCTCAAGAGGCTTTTCCACTTCGAACTGATCGACGTCGGCGCCGCAATGGGCCTGGCCGGACTGATAAATGCCGCGATGCTTATCATGGCCGCGACGACATTTTATAAACACGGCATGAATACAATCGCAACGATCCAGGATGCCTATAAAACCCTTATCCCGCTCTTAGGGCCCGCAGCGGCTGTTATTTTTGCCGTATCGCTCTTAGCCTCGGGGCTGTCATCATCCTCTGTCGGGACGATGGCGGGTCAGATAATAATGCAGGGCTTTATAAGGAGAAAGATACCCGTATGGGTAAGAAGGCTGATAACGGTCATACCGTCCATGGTCGTTTTGATTTCGGGGCTCGATCCCACAAGGACCCTGGTTTACAGCCAGGTCGTGCTCTCCTTCGGACTTCCTTTCGCGGTTCTGCCTCTTGTCTGGTTTACAAGCAGCAAGGAAATAATGGGGGGGCTGGTAAACAGGATCTATACGATTATTCCTTCGGCCGCGGCTGCTGTTTTAATTCTTTTTCTGAATTTTTACCTGATCTGGCAGTTCATTTTCGGAGGTTAAAATGTTTAAAAATATACTTGTACCGCTTGACGGATCGGAATATGCGGAAGCCGCGCTTCCTTTTTCAATAAGCCTGGCTGAGAAGCTCGGTTCGAGACTGACTCTCCTGCATGTCATAGAAAAAAGCCCCCCGAAAACGATCCATGGGGAGCGGCATCTTGCACAATACGGTGAAGCGGTGAAATATTTCGAAAACCTGAAAGAAAAATATTTTCCGCCCGGAATCAAAGTCTCGTATCATATTCACGATGGCGACGACATGACCGTGGATAAGGCCATAGCAATTCACCACAATGAGATATCTGCCGACCTCATCCTGATGACCACCCATGGATGGGGCGGAATCAAGGAAATATTTTTCGGGAATATTGCGCAGCAGATACTCAACACCTGCACAGTTCCTATCCTTTTCATCCCTCCGTCGTTCAAGATTAAAACTGGGGACATATGGCCCAGGAACATCCTGTTACCGCTTGACGGCACTTCTGCCCATGAGAAGGGTGAAGAAGCCGCCGTTTACCTCGCCTGTACCGGCGGTTCGGATCTATTCTTAGCCTATGTCATTCCTACATTGAATACCCTCCCAGCCGGGCAGACGGCGGTGGGCGTACTGCTGCCGGGTGTTACCAGGGAGCTTCTTGAAATGGAAGAATCGGGTGCTGAAGATTATATTGAATGCAAGAAGAAAGAGTATTCCGAAAAAGGGCTGTTAAATGTCAAAACCGGGATTTACAGAGGCGACCCGGCTATGATCATAAGCGAATTGACAGAAAAGGAAAATATAGACTTGATAGCCCTCGGTACTCATGGAAGGGTGGGGCTGACGGCTTTCTGGTCTGGAAGCGTCGGCGCCAGAGTTACGGGGAGGGCCCGGAGGGCAGCGATACTATTCGTGCCTGTCGGTTAAGAATTTTTAAGGAGTATTGTCCTGCTGAAAAATATTCCCGGTCCCCTTGATGTTTCGAATCCGGTCCGATGTATTATATCTATCGATTTTTTAAAATCATTTTTTGAAACATGAAAACGCGGTTCGGCTATCAATACTTTTCCGCCCGGATTAAGCAATGTTTTTATTTCCAGCAAAAAAGCCTGCTGATCGGGAATTTCATGCAGCATCCAGAAAACCAGGATAAAATCAGCTTTTTCCTGCAGGCCGATCCTGCCTTCCCCGCATTTATAAAGCTCTATATTTGAAATGCCGTATTTTTTTATTTTTTGTCTTACGATCCCAAGCATTCCATCCTGTAAATCCGCAGCGATCACTTTTCCCGGATTGCCGGCCAGTCTCGACATTTCTATCGTAAAATATCCGGGGCCGCACCCAAGGTCGAGCGCAGTCATACCTGTTTTAATATAAGGCCGCAGAATCCCGCGGGGATTCTGAAAAAGTTTCCTGAGATTTGTATCGAGCGCCCCGGCTCGCTCTTCAGGGCATATTCTGTGATTTCTTGCAGAATGCATAAATTCCTCCGTTTTTGTCCGTATTGATACTGACGGAATAAATTTAGTTTTATTGCAATTTTATTTCTTCGCCGCGGAGGCGCGATGGGTATCCCTTCAGCTGATATTTTTTCTGCTTTCTTTGCGTCTTTGCGGTGAATCCTTATTTGTTTTATAATGAAGACGATGTCAAGGCGGGAAAAATGCCACATTTCATATTATTCATCATCCAGCTGATATTTATCGCTGCGGTCTGTTCCCTGTTTTTTATTACTTACCGCAGGCTTAAAACCGGGAACAGGCTGTTAGAATTTATAATTTTTTATATAGCTATAATGGCGCTGAAATTATTATTAAATTATATCCTTCTATATTTTAAAATCAACCTTGCTTTCGAGTCGTTTATCGAATTGATACTCTATACGTTCAGCGCAGATATCTCGTTTTTATTGCTGTTTTCATTCCCCTTCATCTTCAATACGCTGCTTTCAATACCCAGGCTGAAATTAAACAATTATTTCCTGGTTATAATTCTCGCGGCGGCTTTCCTGATCAGGTGCGTGCCTTACTTTTACAAAATATTTTTCCCGGGCGAATTTTACGATATAAATTTATTTTATTTGCCTGAAATAATCACCGGGTTTATCAGCATTTATATCCTGATCACATATTTCCTTTTTCATAAGAGACAGGAAGATCCGCTGAAGAGGAAAATGATTTCTTCAGGCCTCGTGTTTTATTTTTATATATTAATAGATACCTTCCTCATTAACCAGATGATCTATTTAAAGGGTTTTTATTCATTTTTTATCTGGATGAGCATGGGTATTAATTTGTTCTGGATCGTTTTTCTAAACGGGTTAGCCGCTGTAATTATCCGGACCTGTCGGGAAAGTTTCTCTGAAGGTGCAGGCGCTGATGAGGATTTTATCAGGAAATATAACCTGACATCGAGGGAAGCCGGAATAGTAAGCCAGGTGATAAATGGAAAATCCAACAAGGAAATCGCCGAATCGATTTTTCTTTCAATTAAAACAATAAAAAACCATATCTACAAAATTTTCCAGAAAACCGGCGTCAGAAACCGTCTTGAATTAACTTTGCTTGCAGGCTCCAATAAAAAAAAGTAAAAAGGGACCCGGGGCCTATAAAATAAGAGACCCGGGACCTATTGAATTTAAGAAATCCCCGTATATAATAATGGAAATTTTCAAGGGGAATATTATGAAAGTATTAATCCTGAGTTTAATGATTGTTTTTGAATCCGGGATTTTTTTCCCGATGGCATCTAAAATTTCAGACATCCCTATGAGCGCTTCTGTTAACCTTGATATCAGGGACGGAGAATTCCTGCATTATTCCTTTTATGCAGGGGGAGAGAAGGCTTCGGATATTTATTATGTAAGCCGTTTGTCTGGAAAAGGAAGCGAGGGCAGAGACCTTATTTATTTCCAGGCTGTCAAGTCAGGAAGCGATAAAATCCTGCCTAAGAATTATTCCAATTTTTCAGCGCATTACCTGATTTCCATCTCCCGGGGCTCATTGCTGGAAGCATTGGGGAATTTTGATCCGGAATCCGCACGGGATCGCCTGGAAAATGTGCCCACGGGATACCAGGGATTATTTTCGTGGAATTACTTAATGGATATGGAAAAACATGTTATTTTATACGAGGATAAAACTTTAAACGATAACGAGATCAAAGTGAGAAAAAGCCGGATTAATATTAATCCCGCCTATTCTTACTGGGATTCGATGTCCGGGATGTTTTTTTCGGTACGATTTATGAATATCAAAAGCCCGGGAGTATTTTATTTTGTCATTCCGGAGGCGTTAAAGGAACCCATAGCCATAACGTATAAAATACTGGGAAGCGAAACCGTGATCACCGGAGCGGGGACATTTCAGACTTACAAGATCGGCTTTGTTTCAGCAGACCCGTTCCTTGCCAAACTGCTTGATACTTTTACAAAAATTATGATCATATGGGTTGAGAAATCCGACAGGCATCTGGTTGTTAAAATGCAGCTTCCTGCGGGAACTTTCAGGCTTGAAAGCATTTCGAACGTGATACAGTGACCGGCGGGTTAACAGGGACAAACAATTATGACTACATTACCCTTTTTATGTCCTTTATCTACATACCGATGAGCCTGAGCTATTTGCTCAAGCGTATAACGTCTGTCAATGACCGGCCTTAATTTCCCCGCTTCAACAAGTTCATTGATAATATTTTTATCTTCATAACCGGTCTTTACATGCCCGCTTGTTACGACTGAAACGTACTTCCCGTCCGGCCCAAGGGCTTTTTTACTTTTCGAATAGGTGATTTTACCGACTGCATCAAAGATGATATCAAAGCGCTTGTTGCCCCCGGTAAAATCCTCCCGCGTGTAATCAATTACCTGATCGGCTCCCAGAGATTTCACAAATTCTAGATTTTTTGTACTGCATACCCCGGTAACTTCGGCTCCAAAGTACTTGGAAATCTGAACTGCTGAAGTCCCGACCGCTCCGGAAGCTCCATAGATAAGCACTTTCTGAGCAGGTTGCATCGGCGGGCGGCAAGCGGGATTTACGGCCAGTCTGCTCCGGATGTTAGCTTTTCTAAGAAAATACAAAGCAGTAAATCCCCCGAAAGGAATAGCGGCAGCTTCCTCATAACTTACATTGGACGGTTTTAATATTATAAAACTGTTTTCAGGCAGGCAGATGTACTCGGCATATGCGCCAAATTGCAAATCGGGGGTACGTGCATAAACCTGGTTACCAGGTTGAAATCGATTAACATCTTTACCTGCTGTTTCAATTTCTCCAGCCAGCCATAGACCCGGTATGGGTTTTCTCGGTTTTTTGAGACCGAGCGCAAGCCGTGCCAGGATCCTTTGCAAGACTGGAACATTATGAAGATCGAGGCTTCTCATTCTACAATCCCCTGATGTTACTGCCGCGGCATGTATTTTTATCAGAACTTCATTGTTTTTTGGCCTGGGTTTTTCAACTTCTTTTATCTGGAGAACTTCAGGCGGTCCGTATTTTGTGCATACAATTGCTTTCATAGGTTTCATTCTCCTTTTTATTAATGATTGTTTTTATAAAAACCGGATTAGTAGTAACAGCTCCGTTTAATATGACGGAAAAACGCTGAAAATATTACATAAAGATTCGTAAGTTGATTATACCAAGGCTGCTGCCTGGCGGTTTCGGCCTTATTCCTCTTCGGCTATCAGCACCACTTTGTTCGGGACGCCGTTCGAAAGATCCGGATAGCGCTCCACCAGGAGTCTACCGTCAGTTTTCCTGAAATAGAAATCAAAATGGAAAAAACTGCCCAGGATACCGGCAAGTGTCACTTTCACCTTTACCGCATCTATCTTTGAACCGTTATAATCTATAGTTTCAACGCCGTCCTTTGCGGCGGTAAACTCGCCGACCTGGTTCACATCGTTAGGGTTTACCGACCAGAATGTCTTCTCCTTATCTTCCGACATTATAAAACTTTCCAGTCCTATTTCCCATTGCTCTATCCATGGGTCGTTATTAACGGCTATAACCCTGTCTATAGTATTGCCTTTATACATTCCCTTTAGAGTTATTGTGTTTCCGGTGCGCATGCCATCAATGTCAATGTTTTTACCCTGGTTTGTGAATTTCCATCTCAATGTGCTGAAATCGGGGTTTAAAATATAATCGCTGTACCCGTTGAGTTCGGAATTTCCTGTCAAATGATAGCCGTCATCTATGGAATTCAAGCTCAAATAATGGTATGAGTCGTTTGAAATAGTATTCTGCCTGTATTTCAACTTTAAACCATATGCGTTTATTAACGGAAAAATCAATACTAATAATATAACTAAATTAATCTTCATAATCCCTCCGGTCATATTTTAA
>CAZHNM010000021.1:0-49560 GCA_964533855.1 uncultured Brevinematales bacterium | reverse complement strand
CCTTAAGGCTTGAAGATAAAGGGCTTGATATGTATGTTGATGTTCGGGGCAAAGACCTGTGCAGCAAATTAAAAATAACTGGCATATAATAACAATATGTTTCATGTTAAATTAACTCCGTGGAAATGAATTTAATCGAATTCTCTCTTTTAATCTGTAGCGATTATATCAAAGCCAAAACCTCATGTCAAACAATATTTGATTTTCAAAAATAATTTGAGGGGATTTATTTTTGGAATTTTCCCCATTTGTTAAAACATTGCATTCTACTAACAGGTTTCAGCCCTCAAACCCTTGATAATCCTGGCTTTTTTACCCCTCAGTTGTGAAAATAATGGAACTCCATTTGTTAAAAGATAATTTTCACAGGCAGAAATTGTAATATTATTTTAGATAACTCAATAAAATAAATACAATTTTTCACTTATAATTATTCATGATAAATAAATAAATTTTTAAAATTTTATTTGTTAGAATTTTAAAAAATGATAATTCTAACAAAAGAATCGCCTGTTTTTTGAATATTGAAAAATAATAATTGATAGGATCGATGTGAGAAATTGATTTGCTTCTCAACGATAGTATTTTATATCACATTGCTGAAAACATGAAATAAAGCTTCTCCGTGTAAAAAATTTATTCAATAATCTTGTACATCTTCTTAACCACGGCATTGGGGAAGGCGTTGAAATGCCACCACTCGTTGACTATAGGCTGGAATCCCGCCTCTTCCATGACACGGCGGAGAAGGAGCCTGTTGCTGATCTCCGTGTCATTTAAAAGACCGCTTGAATTCATGTCAACCTTTATCTGCTCAAGGGTTTTTTTATCGAGCCCTGACCTTTCGAGAAGCGCGGGTTTGAGATAATATTCCTCGTACCGAGGCTGGGCCTTCGGGCCGAAATAATCGAAAGGGGTCCCCATATCGAGCGGCATTCCTGAATCATCCGTAATCGTAAGATCGACTGCCGCGCCGTAGTTGTGGATCGATCCGGCAAGAGGGTAGCCGACATACTGGGCCTTCGGCGTATCCTTGACAATATCCCACATCATGAACTGCACCCTGCGCGGCCTCAGGCCGTCATATACAAGAAGGCTGTATCCTTTATGCATAACCTTGAGTATCCTCTGGGCGTTGGTCAGCTTGTCGGCAGCTTCCCGGCGGAGGTAGCAGATCCTCAGGTCCCCGTAAACATTTTTACCGAGGAAATTATTCGTAGTGGCATACATCAGCCGGACGCCGATGGAAGGGTCGAGGGCCTGGATATTGACTAACTTCTGCTGCTTTACTGTCTCGTCGCTGATGAGAGTGCCGGGGTAAACAGTTCCCGACAGAATAAATAAAATGGCAATTATTAAAATGATTTTCATAAAAATTCCCCTGCTTCAGCTATTCCTGGCTTGTGTTTGTCAGTTTTAAAATTTCATCCGGTACGCCCATCACTGCCACGGGATTTTTACCGGGGTCAAGAAGTCTAAGGATCCTGAGCATGTTTTTTTCAGAGAACGCGGCGCATCCCGTAGTTATCGAACCCGGACCGGACCAGACATGGAGGAATATTGCGCTCCCGTTTCCGGGGATAACGGGGTCTTTATTGTAATCCACAGCGATTCCCCACTTGTAAAGGATGTCATCCCTTTTCATCTTCTCCGCGCTTTTAGCATCGGGCTTTCCATTAACCCATGTGTTGTAAAGAGGGGAATCCGGATCGTCCACCCAGTAATCGTCGGCTGTAGCCTGACGGTACTGCATTTTTGTATCGCATTCCGGCGCATAACCGAAGGCTATGGTGAGGGTGAAAACACCCGTAGGGCTTTTCCCGTCCCCCTCCCTCTTTTCGCCTGGCGCCGCGAAGCCATGCTTGCCCACGGCTGCCGCGAAAAACCCCGGCAGAACTGTCCATTCGCTGTCATTTTTTTCACATAAATATGCCGTTGCGTTTGAACCGGTCATACTGCCTGACAATATTACAACAGCCTGCGAACTCTGAGCAATCTCCTGTATGTTCGACAACGCTGCGAGAATGGACACCGGATCGTCAATGCCGAAGGCTATGGATGAACTCATAACCATGAACAATAAAAAAAATATCCTCATATAAAATCCCTGTTATTGTTCGAGGTCAAATGTCTTCATATCAAAATTGAGGAAGTGATAATCGCCGGTATTTGTTATTGAAACACTGTCATTACCCGCTTTTGATACCGTCAGGAACTCGGAGAATATCTTTTTCGTGGAGTTTTTATATACATACTCGCCTCCCGGGCCGCCGCCGCAGTCGCCCCCGCTCGATGTGAATTCTTTCCATTCACCCTGCTGTGTCACTATATATCCGAACAGTTTCAGGTTCAGGCCTTCTCCGGGGATGGATTTCAGGATTTCGTAATTTCCAAGCAGGAAATATTTATTGCTGCTGACGCTTCCCTCAGCGTAAACGCTGCCGTCTGAGCGGAACCTGAAACTCATATTATCGCTGTAATCAGGGTCCGTCTGGGGCATGTGGATCGACTGGTCGAGAATGTAGCCGACCTCCGCCGTGTTAAACAGGTCCCTGTTGTGTTTTATGTTTTCCCGGATGAAATTTACCGGGTTGATAAGAAAGTAATTATCGCCGTCAAAAAAGCGGAGTTCGCTCAAAACCAGGTCTTTATACCTCGAACCGGCATAGCTTTCAAGGACTGTCATTTTCAGGTAGCTGCACCCTGCAAGTGTCTTTGAGAGCCTGATTTCCTGTGCACCCATTTTATCCTCGAAATTGACAGTCTGTGAAAATCCCCTGTCGTCTTCGATCCTGAGGGTCTTGAACCTGCTGTTGGCGTCGAAGTGAATTTTTGAGCGCTGGTACCCGTTCCAGAATTTGAGGGCTGTAATTTTCTGCGGTTCGTCGAACCTGAATTCTATCACATCTCCGGTCATTTTATGGTTGGAGGACCATCCGTATTCGAGGCGGGAATCGAAAATTCCCCAAATGCTGTAAGAACTTTGCGGGTCGAGAGTTGAAGTTGCGGATACGCTGCCGTTTACGGCCCTGGCTGACTTTACGCTGATAACATTGCCTTCCCTGTCGAAGAGGCGGAGGCTCTTGATGGAAATATCGGAATTCCTTCCGAAATTTATATTGATAGACTGGACCTTCCCGCTGTACGGGATACTGAGATTGATTACATTTCCCTTAGGATAAACATCGTAAACCGCGTCCTGGACGTTTAAAAAGATTGTCGTTTGTTCAGTGACCGGGTTGTCCATTTCGATATTCAATGAACCGATTTTCACAGGGCTGTCTAACAGAAAATCGACCTTGACATACTTCGAATCGGGATCCGCTTCCCATGTTTTTCCGTCGAAAATAACATATGGAAGAGAGTCTTTTACAGATGTCGTAGAGATTACGGAAATTGACGTCTTAGTGCCGGAATAACCGGCCATGATACCTGCGAGAAGGATAAAGATTACGGCCGAAGAGGTTTTTTTCATACGGTACTCTCCTTTATTCAATTTATCTCATGATCGATCTTATAAACCCCGGCAGATTTCTGCCGAAATCGAGCCCTTTAGCCGTTCTGACGAGTATCGGCAGGTTAACCTTATAATCGCTGTCAAAAGCTATCTCGACAGGCGGGTGGCCTTTCCCGTCAGCATCTATTTTACCTATAAAAAGGGCTGTAAGTCCATTTTTATCGCGTTTGGTCGAGAATACGATCCAGCGGCTGTCGGAAGACCATGCGTGCCATGAATTCATGGTTAAGGGCATATTCAGCGCGGGAGCCGGGAGGAGTTTTTTCCGCCTGACCGAATAAAGCCGTATTATGCTCGAGCTCCTCGCAAAATATCCCCTCGAGGCGTCGCCCGTTACGAAAGATATAAAAAGTCCGTCCGGGGAAAACCTCGGAAAATAGCAGTAATCGGAGGGCGGGGTTTTCATGAGGGGCACCGCTTCTCCTCCTCTGCCGTTATTATAAGGCACGAGATATAATTTTACGGGGTTTAACAGGTTGGTCCCCGGATCAGGTTCATACCTGCAGAAAACAATAAACTTTCCGTCCGGGCTCCAGGAAGGCATGTCATTTACAAAGTTCGAATCCGATGCCCCCGGCAGGCTTGTAACACTGCCCTGCGAAAGGTCCAATATTTCGATATCCCCGGCGCTGTATGTCATATCGAAGGGTTCGATAAAATTGCTCCTGACATCGATCATTGACCTGGAATTTCTTACGATGGCGGCTTTACTGCCGTCCGGCGATATGCTAAGAAATGAAAATTCTCCGAAGCTGTACTGCTGAAAGACATCTCCGTAGGCCGACGATGTTTCGGAAATAAAACGGCGGTCGCTTCCCCTCTTCAAATTCAGCAGGCCTGTGTTCCGGCTGTAAGAATGGCAGCCTATGCATGTGCCTTCGACCTCCGCCAAGGATTCCGGCATTCCTTCGTCGAGGGTCATTGATTTAATAATAGCCTTCTGCCCTGGATTGAAGAGCCCTTCGACCAGCCTGTAGATAATAGTGTCATTTAAAGGGCCATAGCCGTGATCGATAATAATTCTATCTTTACATCCCGCCACTTCAAAAGACACGGATTTATATTTTAAAAAAGGATCGAAGCTGCCGTCCCGGAAAACATAGCTCTTTCCAGCGATACTCAGGGAAAGTTTCAATCTTCCGGCCCTGACCGTTAAATTGTAAACAGAATTTGATCCGCTTTCATCTTCCCATTTTATAATCGGATGCCGCCAGTTCGAAGGGACGACGGCTAAATCATTAATGCTGGTAAATCTGACCGTTCCCGCAGCACATGACATGCCGGGAATTAAAATGACAATAAACAGGAGCGTTAAAATTATCTTCATTTTATGACGTACGGCCTGCCAGGGCCTTCAAAGTCGACTTCCCAGATTTCACCGTTGGCGGGAAGGTTTTCCGGATAAAGCGGAAGGGTGTTCTCTAAAATGCCCCTGATCATCCTCATTGTAACCGCATGTGTCACGATAAGAATATTTTCTCCTTCTTTTAATTTTCCGACCTCAGTTAAAAATGGAAGGACTCTTTGCGCAACCATCCGGTAAGATTCCCCGTTTCCAGCCGGAATCCAGTCCCATCTTTTCGACCTGTCCCACTGGTATTCCTTGTTATCCCTGAGCTCCTCAAAAGTCCTGCCTGCAAAATTTCCAAAATCCTGTTCCATAAGACGGATATCGGTCTCGATATTCAAATTAAAGATCTCCGAAAAAGGTGCGGCGGTCTGCATCGCCCTTGTCAGGGGGGAAGAGATGATCCTTCCGACCTTATGCTTTTTTGAGAAATTGCCGGCGATTTGACTCGCGCTTAAGAGGCCCTTTTCGGATAATGGAAAATCCATACGGCTTGCAAGAAGGTTTCTCGAATTGGCAACGCTCTCGCAGTGCCTGATAATAAAAAGTTTCGGCATACAGGCTACCTTGGGGTAAGCATGCAGGGGATGGCCGCTATATCTTCAATGGTCGAGCAATAGTTTTTCACATTTATATCCCGAATTAATTCGCTTTTATATTTATTATATCTTATTTATTTTTATATATCATTATTTTTAACCGGATCCGCCCGAAGAATGATTTTCCTTAGATTTGACAAAAACGGTTTAAAAGATTTAAATTATTATCGGGATGTTTCATAAAAAAAAGAGAATTGGAAGGTAAATGCTTGGAAAAGATTAAAGTGCTCATTGTTGACGATTCGGCGATCGTCAGGGAAGTGCTCTCTGAAAAATTGTCCATGGAGGATGACATAATTGTAGTCGGAACAGCCCCCGATCCGTATGTAGCCCGTGATAAGATATTAAAATTCAAGCCGGATATCATAACCCTCGATATTGAAATGCCCCGGATGGACGGACTTACATTTCTTGGAATACTGATGAAATATTTTCCGATACCTGTCATTATTGTCAGTTCTGTTACTACGCAGGACAAATATGCAGCAATCAAGGCGCTTGAATTAGGGGCTTTCGATATTGTAAATAAACCGGGCGGAAGCTTTACAATAGCGGATGTAATTGGGGACATACTCTACAAAATAAGGCAGGCGTACCTGCAGTGCGATAATTATATAGCGAAACGCAAGGCTGTCGACGAGCAGATAATCCGGAAACAGGTTCCTTTTTCCCCAAAGACGGCTATTCTGACCGGAATAACGACAACCGACAGGTATATCGCCATCGGCGCTTCAACCGGAGGCACGATAGCCCTTGAATATATTATTAAGAATCTTCCTGCGAACCTTCCGCCTGTCCTGATCGTTCAGCATATGCCTCCTCTTTTCACAAAGCAATTCGCGAACCGTCTTGACGATCTGTCTGAATTGAATGTAAAGGAAGCGGAGGAGGATGAAATTATCAACCCCGGTTATGTTTATATAGCGCCGGGAGGTTACCATCTTACCCTGATCAGGAAGGGAATAACACTTTACACCAGGCTTCTCGACACGCCCAGGGAAAATTACCAGAAACCATCGGTCGATGTTTTATTCCGTTCGATGGCGGAAATTACCGGCAAAAATTCACTCGGGATCCTTCTGACAGGAATGGGCAGGGACGGCGCCCAGGGGCTGCTGCAGATGAAAAACTCCGGCGCACAGACAGTTTCACAGGATGAAGCTTCATCCGTCGTTTACGGAATGCCCAGGGCTGCCGCAGAGATAGGTGCGGCTAAAGAAATATTGTCGCTGGACAGGATTCCTGCAAGAATTATCGCCTACGCTACCGCGTCTTAAATATCGGGATTATAGAGGTCGGAAATATCCAGTACTTTGATAGGCTCCACAAGCAGAAGGCCCGATCTGGTATTGAAAAGAACCCTTTTCCCCTGTTCTCCGCCCGTATTCGTAGATTTTATCCTGATGCCATACTCGCCTAAAATCTTCCTGGCAATATCGACATTATTGTCGCCGATAAAAAAAACGCTGTTTTCCTGAAAAATAATAAATGAACCGCCGGCTATATGGGCTTCCAGGTTCTTTATATCGGACCTTTCCCTGACGAACCTTTGGATAAGAAGATTCAGGGCGACATTTCCATATTTTGTGCTGGCGCTGTTGCCGGCGCTGTCCGGAAGGAGGTAATGACAGATGCCCGCAAATTTCTGTTTGTTATCAAAAATGCAGACGGAAACACAGGATCCCAGAATAGTTTTGACTATGGCCGGCACCTTTGAAAATAGCAGCTCCCCCGGTTTTAAAAAATACTCCTTTATTTCCATTATTTCCATTAAAATTCGTTACCCCTGTCATTTCTTTTTATAAATGGAATTTTTCATGGGAACAAGGCCATGCCTGATCTCGAAAATTGTTTCAGACAGCCCGAGAACAAGGTATCCCCCCGGTTTTATATATTCGCTGATTTTTTCGATCACGGTTTCCTTTTCCCTTCCGTCGAAATAGATCAGGACATTCCTCAGGAATACCATATCGAATAATTTCCTGAAGGGGAAGCTGTCAAAAAGATTCATGTACCGGAACGCCACTGCGTCTATTAACTGCTGAGAAACCCCGTATTGATTGGTGCCGGAATCAAAATCAAAATAAGCCTTGATTTCCGCTTTGCTGACATGCCCTTCGATGCTTCCCTTCTGATAAAAACCCTTTTTAGCGATATCAAGAACCCTGGTCGAAATATCCGTTGCTAATATCTTGATGTCTATATTCCTTATGGATTGTAAAATCTTGTCGCATACGATCGCCATACTGTAGGGTTCCTCCCCGGTCGAACAGGCCGAGCTCCAGAGGCGGATATAGGGTTCAGATTCCGCCTTTTCCATGAGATACTCTTTTAGAAGATCGAAATGAATTTTATCCCTGAAAAAAAAGCTGTAATTGGTCGTCAGGGCATTTACAAACAGGGCTAAACTGCTCCCGACGGCGTCGTTTTTAAGATGCCTGTAATACTCCTCGAAATTTTCAAAATCCCTGCCCTTGCCGACAAATTTCGAAAGACGGTTTATGACGAGGTATTTTTTATAATCTTTTAGAGTAATCCCGCATTTCTGAAATAGAAGCGCGGTAAATTTCCTGAAAAGATCGTCCGAAAGGACGGGTATATCGGTTAAATTCATATTTTACCGCTAAATTTTCAAAATATTATAACAGGATTTTCGCCATCCTTGAGTGCCTTCGATGCCTTGTTTTCAATATTTATTTCGTTGTGAACGCTGATACCGAATATTTTCTCGTATTTTTCCAGTATTAACCTTTCAGGCTCCGTAGTGATCAATCTCTTCATCTCCATGAGGATCATTTCCCGTATGAGAGTTTTTTCATCCTCATTAAGATCGCCGCCGGGTTCATCCTCATTAATGCCGGCCTCGAATAGTTTCCCGATATGCGAGGTTCCCTGGCTCGTTATATCATAGAATTGCAGTTGTCCGATCACTTTTTTCATATCCTTCTCTATCCGGGCTGTGAAATCTTCCAGGTTCTGGATCGTACCCCTGATATTCTTGACTGCCCCTGATAAAATAGCTCCGAAATTCTCGATGGAATTCTTCATGCCGTTCAGGGAATCGTAAACCATATTCATATGGCTTACATAATTCACGGTTAATTTTGCGCTTGACGCCTGATTTAATTTAACTCTGTCTTTGACTTCGTTTGAAAATTTTGTCGTTTTTATAGTGAACTGGCGCAGATCCTTCGCAAGGATCTGAAAGCCTTTTGTATTGTCGCCGGCATTGACAGCCTGTATGCTGACATTAAGGGATATCAGCTTGATAGTATCCGAAACCTGCTGGATGGAATTCATGCTTTCCCCGATATTCTTCAGCATTCCGGCGGTTTTATCCGTGAACTCATCCCATTCTTTTTTCAGGCCCTCCATTGCGCTGTAGAATATGTCGAATTCCGAAATCAGCCTGCCGGATTCCTTAAGGATAAAAGCAAGGTTATCCGTCTTATTGTCATTCATAAGATCCATCATGCTCTGCTCTATCCCTCCCGCCATAAGCTTGTTGTTTTTAGATATATCTGAAAACTGGGATATCAGGTCGACTATTATTTTCTTGGTAAAATCGTTGAACTGTACGATCATGTCGTTTATAACCGGGATGAGGGTTTTCCGTGTAAAATCGGCTTTCATCGCATTTTTAATCAGTTTCCGGATATACGAGTTCACTTTTTCATCATTTTCGGAGCATTTCCTGTTCTCATCAAGCAGAAAGAGGCAGGTTTCCTGCATCAAAGATAGACTCCCGGAAGCGCTCTGCACATCTTTGAACCTGTCAGCGATGCTGCCGCTCAGAATCCCTCCCGAATGAGCCTCGATGTTTTTTATCATGCCGGCGATTTCCTGAGTAAGGCTGTTCAATGAAGCCGACAGCTCATTTTCACGGGGGTTTTTCCTGTTTATAAACAATACTATGAATAAAACAAAGGATATCGCGGCAAGCAAAAGGCTGAGCGTCATTCCCGGGCCGGATGTTATCAAGGACAATGAGACCGCCAGACCGGCTATTATCAAAGATAAAGATGCATGGAGCATGAATCTGCTCATTATCCCTTCCTCATAAAATAATAAATGCGCTAAGGAGTTTAATGCAAAACCTTTATTAATGTCAATTAACTATAAAAAAATAATAAAAACGCATCCATCTTGCCTTTGCTTAAAAATATATTTAATTTAAGTTTAAAAAAAACTCTTGCTTAATTTATTATTATAATTAATATTAATTATAATAAAATTTTAATCAACCGTTTGAAAAAAATATTTTTGGGGTGGCTTATGGAAAATGAGGGGCTTTTTATCCTTCTCGATTCCATTACAAGGAAACTGGAAAATTACGAGAGCGGCGATTTAATGTCGGTAGCCGATATTAAAAACGGCTATGAAGAAGTGCAAAACGCTATAAAAGACATTGACTTTTTCGATAAAACGATGATAGATATAGAAGCCCTTCCGGAGCTTGCATGGACTTTGGCGTCCCCCCGGGGCCATGCGGCCGGAGAAGAAGACCGGATCAAAACAATGCTCATTACAGCGGACAGGTGCCTGTCCGATTATCTGAAAAATCCGGAAACCGCCGAAACGAAGGAAAATCTTGAAAAGCTGAATCAGGATATAAAAAATTTCCTTCAAAAACCGCCCGCCGAAGACGATAAAAAAAATCCTTACGAGGGATATTTTGACAACATTGTTTCAGACAAAAAAATGCTCGGACAGCTCTCTGAAGAAATCAAGGAACATCTGGATACAGCTCAATATACCCTGGTGGAACTGGAATTCAACGATACGGACCAGGAGAACATCAACAAGGTTTTCCGGAGTTTTCATACGATAAAGGGTTCATCGGCTTTTCTCGGGCTGAAAAACATCGAGGAAGTGGGTCATGAAATCGAAAGCCTCCTCGTTCTTGTCCGCGATGGAAAACTCCATGTTTCAAAGGAATTGATCGATGTAATTTTCATGGGTATAGAAATATTGCGCACCCTTGTTTCGATAATGGAAACAAATCTCTTTGAAATAGATAAAATGATCAAGAGTTTTGTAAATGTCGATATTTTCAGCTATATTAAGCTGATCAAGCGGATCCTTGTCGAGTATCCGACTAAAAAGATCGGGGAAATCCTGTCGGAAGGATACTTAATTTTCCACAGGGATGTCGAAACTATCCTGAACAAACAGAAAGAAACCGGAAAAAAATTCGGCGAGATTGCGCTTGAGGAAAATCTCGTGAGTGAAAAGGACCTCTCGGACGCCCTTAAAAAGCAGCAGGCGCCTCCGGCAAGGAGAACAAGCTATGTCAAAGTATCAAACGAGCGCCTCAACTCCCTGATAGATATCGTCGGCGAGCTTGTAATCAACCAGTCGATGCTCAAGCAGGTCACCCTTAACTCGGAAGGCGCATCGGATAATTTCGAAAGGACTCTTTCACAGCTTGAATTCATAACGACAACGATAAAAAACCTTGTTCTCTCCATGGGGATGGTCAGCGTTTCTGAAATATTCAATAAACTTCGGGTACTGGTAAGGAATACCGCCCAGGAATCGGGAAAGACGGTAGTTCTGGAAATAAAGGGAGAGGATACGGAGCTTGACCGCAATGTGATTGAAGCCATATACGATCCGCTTGTCCACATGGTACGTAACGCAATCGATCATGGCATTGAAGTCCCCGAAGAGCGCGAAAGGCTTGGAAAGGACAGGATAGGCAAGCTGTCGATAGCCGCCGAGCACAAGGGCAGCGGGATAGAAATATCGGTTTACGACGACGGGAAAGGGATCGACAGGGATGCCGTCCTGAAAAAAGCCGTATCTGAAAATCTTCTCGACAGCTCCAGAGCAGCCGGTTTAAGCGACAGGGATGTTTATAATCTTATGTTTTTACCCGGTTTTTCGACTGCAGCGAAGGTGACAGAAATATCCGGCCGCGGAGTCGGCCTCGATGTCGTGAGGAAGAATATCGAATCGATAAGAGGCCGGATTGAAACCGCATCCGAGCCGGGAAATTATACGAAATTCACCATTAAGCTCCCCCTGACTCTCGCTATTATAGAGGGTTTTGTCACAATGATCGGGCAGAATAAATATGTGCTGCCCTTTACTTCTATAGATGAAATAGTAGTCCCGCAGTCTGAAAACCTCAAGATAATGGATGACGGCAGCATCATACTTCATAACCGCGGCCTTCATATCCCTCTTCTTTTTGCGGGCAAGCTTTTCAAGGAAACGGGATTTAACGAGGACATAAATTCCCTTCTGCTCGTACTGATAACCTACGACAGCAAGAGCTATGCTATCGTTGTGGACAAAATTATCGGAAAGCAGGAAATTGTAATTAAAAGCCTCGGCGAGGTATTATCCGGAATGCCTGTATTCTCCGGGGGGACTATTTTCGGGGACGGGACCATAGGTTTTGTAGTGGATATAGGGGGACTGCTCGAGGGAGTGAAAAAATCACAGGGGGCGTAATGCCATGGATATCATGATAGTGGATGATTCCGATGTCGTAAGAAGTGTTGTAAAACAGGCTCTTTCATTATACGGTTACACGAACGTTATCGAAGCGGAAGACGGCGAAGCCGCGATGGTAAAAGTAAAACAGGCGTATTCTACGATCGGGCTTTATGTTCTCGACGTCAATATGCCGAAAATGGATGGCATCACGCTTGTGAAAGAAATAAGGCAGATAAATACATCCACGCCCATAATCATGCTTACGACGGAAACCGATAAGGCGAAGATGCTGAAAGCCAAGGAATATGGGGCGACGGGCTGGGTTATCAAGCCTTTTGATTCGGAAAAATTCATTAAAATTGTAGAAATGTATTTAAAGAATTGATGCAGGGGGTGTTCTTATGGCGGACCTTTTAAACAAGTATCTATTATTCGATATCACGAACGAAAGCTACGGAGTCCCGATAGCAAAGGTCAGGGAAGTTATACGTTTTGTAGATATAACCCCTCTCAACGACGCTTCCAGTTTTCTGAAGGGCGTTATAAACCTGAGGGGGAAAATTATCCCGATCATAGATATGCGCCTTAAATTCGGTTTGAAGGAGACGGGTTATAACGACAGGACAATTTTTATCATTGTCGAAATACCCGGAGCAAGAGACGTCATAAATATAGGCATGGCTGTAGATTCAGTTAAGGATGTGATAGACATTCCCGAAGATAAGCTCGAAAAAGCCCCCGATATCGGGCTGAAACTAAAATCCCATTACCTTTACGGTATTGCCCAGATGGACGGGAAAATGATCATGATACTCAACATCGACAGGATCCTCTCCACAGAGGAGGTGATCGATATCACATCAATCGAGGAAAATGCGAAAGTTTCAAAATAATGTATCCAAACTAAGGAGGAATTTATGTTGAAGAATTTAAGCATAGCCCAGAAGCTTATAGGCGGGTTTTTAATTATTGCATTTATAACGGCCGTAGTGGGGTTCGCCGGCTGGAATGCCGTTTCGATAATGCAGAGTCAGGTGCAAAACCTGGGTAATCAGAGCATTCCGAGCATTGTCAACATGCTCGAGGTACAGACGGAGTTGTTGAAAATTAAAAATTCGATGAGGACGCTCCTTTCCCCCTATATATCACAGGAAACTTATGAAAGAGAATTAGGTCATGTCAGCGATTCAAGGGATAAATACAGGGCTCTTCTTAAAAAATACGACGCGATGAAAAAGACCGCGGATGAAGAAAAGTTATATAGAAATTTTCAGGCCGATCTGGTTAACGTGGTTTCGGCGGACAACCAGTTTTTCGCGATGGCGAAGGAATTACACCAGGCAAAGAACAAGGATGAATTGGGGAAAAAAGCCACCGATTTCGCGACGGTCAGCACCAGCACCCAGGACGACCTGAAGGACAGGTTCGATCATTTAGTCGACGAATGCGGAATATTGAAGGATTACATTTCAAAGCATTACGGGGAGGAAGAAGTTGCATCCTCCGAAGAATTTGCCCGGTATTACAATATTGTTATTATTCTTGTGTCTGTAATCGGCGTGGCTCTTGCCCTTATACTCGGCATTTTTATCTCCAGGTCGATCTCCCGTCCTGTAAACCGCGTAACGGAGGATCTTTTTAATTCATCCAACAGCCTTGAATCCGCGGCAGGGCAGGTCTCTTCATCCAGCCAGGAACTCTCGAGCGGGGCGTCTGAACTTGCGTCATCCGTGGAAGAGATGACTTCGTCCCTGCAGGAACTGCAGTCCATAATCGAAAGCACGACCAAAAATGTCGTCGAAGCCGAACTTATGACAAGGGAAGCGATGGATGGGTCTAAGGAAAATTCGAGCCAGATGGATGAGATGCTCAAAGCCATGAACGAGATCAGCGAGAACAGCAGGAAGATCTCGAAGATCATAAAGGTTATCGACGATATAGCCTTCCAGACAAATATATTAGCCCTTAACGCCGCTGTCGAGGCCGCCAGGGCGGGCGACGCGGGAAGGGGCTTCGCGGTGGTGGCCGAACAGGTAAAGAGCCTTGCCCAGAAGAGCGCGGAAGCCGCAAAAGAAACCGCGGACCTCATGGAAAATGCGATTAGCAGCGTTTCCAGCGGAAACAATATAGCGGATAAGGTTAAAAAAGTTTCCGAAAAAGCGCAGGGCGTGCTCGGCAAGGTCGGGGCGATGATGGATGAGGTAACGCGCGCTTCGAAAGAACAGCTCAACGGCGCAAACCAGGTCAACAAGGCAGTCTCACAGATAAATACGATAGTCGAAAATACCGCCGCATCGTCGGAAGAAACCGCATCCGCCGGCGAGGAGCTCCTGTCCCAGGCTGAAATGCTCAAGGGCGTTGTCAATAAGCTCAATGTGATGGTGAAGGGCCGCAAGGGCGGAGCTGCTGCGGCACAAGCCGGAAAAGGCAAGGACGGCGGAGCCGTGAAAAAGCCCGATCATCCATATCCGAAAACAACTCAGGAAAACGGGATCGAGCTGATAAGGCCTGAAGACAAGATCCCGATGGACGATTTCAAGGATTTTTGAAGTCCGCTTATTATGGATGACAGAAGCATTCTTTTAGTGGACGACTCTCCTGTGATCCGCTCTATGATCGAGAAAATTCTCCGGGAAGAGGGGTATCGAAATATCGATATGGCGTCGGACGGCCTTGATGCGAAGGGTATTCTCTCCCGAAAATCTTACAGAATGGTCATATCGGATTATGAAATGCCCAACATGGACGGGGGAGAGCTTCTGAATTTTATCAAAAGCGCATACCCGGATATCCTTGTAATCATGTTAAGCGGCCAGGAACAGAGACAGACAGTGGTGAAATTGATGAGGAATGCTGATAATTATATTGTTAAGGACCGCATAGATATAATAAAAGCGGATATTGTCAAAGCCGTTTCCCAGGCATTCGAGAGGCAAAAGCTGCTCAAAGAAAACAAGGAGCTTTTAGAGAAACTGACGGAAAGGGATAACATGATCCGGAAAGAATTGAATCATGCGCTGTACCTGCTCAGAAGCATCTATGAAGTCGAGATCCCGGGGTCTCCGGCTTTTGATATCAGGGTATTTAACCGTCTTTCGAATACGATCGGCGGGGATTATTACATTGTAAAAAGATTGAACAATAAAATAGGGATCATGCTCGCCGATATAAGCGGGCATGGCATACCGGCGGCGATGCTTGTTTTTGCCCTGAGGGACGTCGTGGAGAATATTATTTCCGAGTGCCCGCAGACAAGCATTGTGATCGATCTGCTTGATTCCAGGCTGAAGAAAGTGTTTCCCGAGAGCATATTCGCCACTGTATCCTATATCACGCTGGATGATGACAGCAGGGAGATCGTATATACAAACGAATTTCAGAATCCCATCCTTTACCAGAACGATAAAGGAGAATTGAAAGAGTTGAACAACGGCAAGGTCAAACTTCTCGGATTATACGACAGGGAAGATTTCAAAGGCAAGCTTGATTTCAACTTCGCTGAGGATACTGTCAAACTAAACAAAGGCGAGCGCCTGTTTATGTTTACAGACGGCATAACCGAGGCAAAAAATTCCGGGCATGAAGAATTCGGAATGGAGAGGCTTGCCGATTCGATCAGGAGAAACACTCTTTGCAGCCTTGAAGAATGCCTGCAGAATATTTTTAACGAAGTAAGAGAGTTCAATTCGGGCGACCTCGCCGATGATATCACGATAATCGGCATCGAGATGAAATAAATCCCTTACTCCACGGTAACGCTTTTTGCGAGATTCCTCGGTTTGTCGACATCAAGGCCCTTCTCAATTGCTATATAATAAGCGAGAAGCTGAAGAGGTATGACATTGATGACCGGCGAAAATTCTTCTATCGTACTGGGGATTACGATTATATCGTCGACATAATCCTTTATGGCCTCGGTGTCATCGTTGGTAACGGCAATGATGCGCCCGTTGCGCGCCTTTACCTCCCGGATATTCGAAACGATTTTTTCATAGAGAGGGTCTTTAGGGGCTATAAAAACCACCGGCATATTTTCATCGATAAGAGCAATGGGCCCATGTTTCATTTCGGCGGCCGGGTATCCCTCGGCATGTATATACGAAATTTCCTTCAGCTTGAGCGCGCCCTCGAGGGCGACCGGATAGTTGAATCCCCTTCCGAGGTACAGGAAATTCCGCTCGTTTTTATACTTCACCGCAATTTTTTTGATCTTATCCGACTGGTCGAGAACGCTCTGGATTTTTTCGGGAAGCGTCATAAGCTCCTTCAGGAGTTTTTCTCCCTCGTAAAGGGGCATGTTTTTAAGCCTGGCAAGGAATATGGAAAGAAGGATAAGCGAGACTACCTGGTTGGTAAACGCTTTAGTAGAAGCTACGCCTATCTCGGGGCCGGCATGAATGTAAATTCCGCCGTCGCTTTCCCTGGCAAGGGTGCTGCCTATTACATTTGTTATGCCTATAACCTGCGCCCCCTTCCTTTTCGCTTCCCTCAGGGCCTCTAATGTGTCTGTTGTTTCACCGGACTGGCTTATCACCACAACTATATTGTCTTTCTGGATAATAGGGTTGCGGTAGCGGAATTCGGAGGCGTAATCAATCTCGACAGGTATCTCCGAGAAGCGCTCCAGTATGTACTTTCCGATGATGCCGGAATGCCAGCTCGTGCCGCATGCCGTTATTATTATCTTGTTTATCTGCCTGGCATTAACTTCTGTTATATTGAGGCCGCCGAACTTGACCGTCCCCTCCGAAAGGACTATTCTCCCCCGGAGAGCCGTCCTGACTGTTTCAGGCTGTTCGAATATTTCCTTGAGCATGTATGTATCGAAATCGTTTTTTGTTATCGAGTCGATGTCCCAGTCTATGACGGAGACGGTTTTTTCAATCCTCTCGTAATTCAGGTCGTAGGTCTTGAAATCTTCAGCCTTGATCACGACTATTTCCTGGTCGTCGAGATAAACGACATTCTTGGTATAAGGCATTATGGCGTTCACGTCGGAAGCGAAAAACATTTCGCCGTCCCCGATGCCTACCACTAAAGGGCTTCCGTTGCGGGCGCCCACGATCTTATACGGCTCGTCCGCGCATATCACGACTATTCCATATGTTCCTTCAACGAGCTTCAGGGCCTCCACGACCGCAGCCTGCAGATTCCTGCCGTCCTGTTTATAGGCTTCTTCGATAAGATGGACAAGTACCTCGGTATCCGTTTCGGATTTAAAAATATGCCCCTTGGTTACGAGCATTTCTTTAAGAAGTTTATGATTTTCAATGATCCCGTTATGAGCAAGAGATATTCTCCCGCTGCAATCGGTGTGCGGATGGGAATTCTCCTTTGTCACACCTCCGTGGGTAGCCCACCTGGTATGGCCTATACCGACCTTGCTGCTGACATTGTGGATGTTCTTATAAACCTGGTTCCTCAGGTTTCCAATCCGGCCTATGTCTTTTTCCGTCTTTATATTATTGTCGCAGTCGATAATCGAGATCCCGGCAGAGTCATAGCCCCTGTACTCGAGCCTCTGAAGTGAATCGAGAAGCACTTCTTTAACGTCCTGTTTGCCTATATAACCTATTATTCCGCACATGCTTTCACCTCTTAAGACGATATTATACCATGAAAGAGCCTGCTTTTAAAGTTATTGTCAGATCCTGCTGTAAATATTCAGGTAGCGGCCCAGAGAATAGGCTGACAGGAACTCATCTTTAAAATCCTTGAACCTGCCCTCGATTATGGCTTTCCTCGATTGATTTGCAAGGTTGATAAGAAAATGAACATTATGAATCGAAGCGAGCCGCAGGCCTAAAATCTCGCCGGCTTTAAAGAGGTGCCTTATATACGAGCGTGAGAAGTTCCGGCATGCATAGCAGAGGCAGTCTTTGTCCATCGGGCCGAGCTCGTATTTAAGCGAGAGGTTTTTCAGGGAAAGCTTGCCATGGCTAGTGAAAATTGTCGCGTTCCGGGCCGCTCTCGTCGGAAAAACACAGTCGAACATATCGATCCCTAATTCAATCCCGTAAAGGATATCCTCGGGTACGCCGACCCCCATCAGATATCTTGGTTTTGAAGACGGAAGTTCGCTGCCCAGAAGATCGATCATCCTGTAAAGAACGGGTTTTTCCTCGCCGACCGACAGGCCGCCGATGGCATAACCCGGGAATCCTATGGATATTATATCAGACGCGCTTTTCCTGCGCAGGTCTTCGAACATCCCGCCCTGGACTATTCCGAAGAGGCTTTGATGATTTTCCCCGCCGGAATTCACGGCCATTTCCTCTGAGCACATCGAGGCCCACAGGGTGGTCCTGTTCATCGCTTCCAGGGTCTCTTCATAAGTTACGCCGGCTTTTATGCACTGATCGAGGTTCATAATAATATCGGCGCCTATAGATTTCTGGACCTGGATTGCTTTCTGCGGAGATAAAAAATGACGGGAGCCGTCGATATGCGACTGGAACTCGAAACCATTATCGCTGATCCTGTTGAGCCTGGCAAGTGAAAAGATCTGGAAACCTCCGCTGTCGGTGAGAACATTGGACTGCCAGTTCATAAAGCCATGTATTCCGCCGGCGTTTTCGATAACATCAGTCCCGGGACGCAGATACAGGTGATATGCGTTGGCTAATATAATACGGGCGTCCATGCCGGCAAGTTCCCCGGGAGAAAGCGTTTTGACGGAAGCCTGGGTTCCGACAGGCATAAAAACAGGGGTTTCCACATCTCCATGGGGAAGGCGTAGGACGCCGGCCCTTGCATTTTTATCCGTAAATTGAAGGTCGAAGATAGACTTTTGATGCATTACTGGTACCTTGCAGGGACAAAATTCTGCTGGTATGAAGGATATGTGTCGCTTCCGTTGAGCTTGAACTCGATTAAAATGCTCGGCTCCCAGAAAGCTATCATTCTCGTGGTATCGATTCTTCTGGCAAGATCGAAGGTAATATCCATCTCCCATTCGTTGAGATAGTGGACAATTGAAAAATGAAGGTCTTCGACCTTAAATAAGCATTGCTCAAGAGAGTTTACATCGATAAGGTCAAGGCCGTCGGCCAAGTTGGGCCAGAAATCCACAACAGTATCGCCCGGATCAAAATATTGCGCATCCTCCGGGAAATATCTGTAAATGCTCACATTTTTAATTTCGGTCGAGTAGCTTAAAGACCAGTACCTGTCGAGCCATACAGTCGAATTGAAAGTCAGATCGAAATATGTGTATCTCGGGGATAAAAAGTCCCAGTGAAGGACTGCGTTGAATTTCAGGGCTTCAATCTTGTATAAAAAAGGCGTATAGATGGCGGGAAGGCTGTAGGCGGAGGTAAAGGTTACCGAAACGTTGGTCTGCTGCAGGATATCGTATATATATGTCATTGACGGCAGCGGGTTGAATGCGGAGGGAGGGCTGAACTGGACTGTAAGCAAAGGGTTCCTGCCGGGAAATATTCTGTTTGTAAGGCTGTCATAGTCAAACAGGACTGTATTCGTGGTCGTATCGAGAAGGTCGAATGCTGTCCCTGTGGAAAAAGTTACCCAGAAGAGCTGCAGGCTTGTATCTACCGATAATGATCTTGACATCAGGTCGTCGATATAAACATCCCCCAGGTCCGTGGCGTTCGTTATCCTGTACTGCATGGAATAATTTAAATTCAGGTTATAGACCACGTTGGTCTGAAGGGTGTTGAAGCCTGCGTTAACGCCGATATTATGCGTATCTTCGGGCGCAGAATTTGTTAAAAGGGAATTGAAGGTGTAAATCATGGGGTAGGTCAGGTTATAATAGATATTGTAAGGGAAATTAACCTGCCATGGGGTCCCCGTAAAAATCGGAGAAGTCATGTTCAAACCCACGCTCGTGGCATAATCTAATTCCATACCGTTGGCGTTAATGTTGTTCGTCAGTTCCGATACGAACATGGACCACTGGTCGTTATTGTTGAAAATAAAGGAATTTTTAAAATACGCCACTTTGTTAAAGAATTGAAAATCTCCTTCGATGGTCCCCGTTTCATGATGAACATAATGGTTGTAAGTCGGAATATTGTTGGTATCTACATATTCTTCGGAATTGTATAAAAAATTTCCGCTTAAATAAGAGTTAAAAGAATATATTTCAAAACTGTTTGTCGATAGCCTGTAATATACGGGAGCATTTGTCGGAGAATTCACCGCAGTACCTGCTGACGTGACGGACGGAACCGACAGGTAATCGCCTGGAGAAACCATGTTCATAACCGGAGGTTTATCTGTCATGGCTGATGGCGCGGGTGAGGAATTCGAAGAGTTTATCTTGTCTATTACAGGGCCAGGGGCTGTGTCGAGGGGCAACTCAAACTTGTTGGTGCCGATTTCGAGTGTTTTCGAAACCGGATAAGAATACCCGTAATTTTTAATGATATCGATGTTGGGCGGTGTATAGGTAATGTTGGGGAAAGATACGTTCGTCAATAAATACTGGTAATGCGAATTGAGGTATATGTTTGATACGGAGTTATTCACGTACATCTGATAAACCCAGGATCCGTTGATATCGAGCGAATTGTTCTTCAGGTCGAAACTCCTTGTGATAGTGGTAGTAAGCGGGTAGGTGTCATCATGGTTGAAAAAGGAATTGTTCGCAGGCTGCACGGTGTCCTCGATATTGAAATCGTATCTTCTTATAGAATATTTCGTTGAGAAGAAAGGATCGTTGAGATCCGCCCAGTTCAGAGTAAGAAGGAGATCGTTGTATTTGAGAGTGCCGTTCATGGTGTACTGGTATGAAAGCTGGTTGATATTGGAGTACTGGGTGTATCCCGTATTGGGATTTATATATGTGTACCTGTCATTCACGGGATCGTAAAATGTCCTTATATCGTTAGCCCCCTGGAATTGAAAGTTGAAACTCTGCAGGATGCCGGCAGGCTTTTTAAGTGTATAATTCAATAGTCCATACTGGCCGAGCCTTTCATAAAAGTCGAGCCCTATATCGAATGAGCCGTTCCATTCATCGAAATCGAGGGTGTTCATATTATACCAGCCTATACGCCTTTCCTGGCCGACTGCGCTCTTTATTCCCGTCTTTTTTTCCCATCTCATAAAAAACGGGAAATAAAAGAAGTTTCCTTCGCCTACGGTATATGTGACATTGAAGGCGTAGATAAGGTCGTCCTTGAAATACCAGAGACGGGCGGCATAGAAATGGTAGTAAGGATATTCGGAAGGAGTAAAAGTAAAACTGACATTTTCCAGTACTATCCTTTTTTCAGAAAGTATTGTCGCTTTATCGGCATGGTAGTACCATCCCCCTTCCGCCGAGACAGGCGATGAAACGGCTGCAGATCCATCCGCAGCAGTGCCTTTGATAAAGGAACGCACATTCCGCAGCAGCCCCTGCTTGGTCTCGGGATTGAAGGACATGAAGTCCGCGAGATAAATCTGATCGGAGAACCTGAATTCCACCCTGTCATAAGCGGTAATATCGGTAACTCTGTTGGATCTTGAAGTGACTATCACCGTCCGGGCTTTTAGCATGTTTCCGTCAAAACGGATTTTAACATTGCCTATAAACTTGATCTGGACGAGATCCTGCTTATCGTGATTCTGGATATACACCTCGTCATAATTGTCGAATATAATATTCTTTCCGGCATTTGTATTGTTTGTATCTGAAGAGCTTGAATTAGTCGCCGAATTTGTACCCATGTTCGTATTCATGACAGGAAAAGTATTAGTCTGAAGGTTTGTAATTTCCGCTGGAAAAAGACGGATGTGTAAAGCAAATAATATCCCCAGTAAAATGAATATTAATTTTCTGAAGCTCAAGTTTACTCTCCGGTTTTTTTAACGGGGGTAGTAATTATTTTTAAGCAGTATTATATATTACTTTTCCCGAATTGTCATTTTACTATTTTTCATCGGAAAAAAAGGGTTAAATGTGGACTAATTGACGGATATGTTTTTTAAAATGAACGCGGATTATTTGAGATCTTTCTGATCGATATAGCCTTCAAGCATGGCCTTGCTGATGTTCTCGGCTAATTTCTCAATTGCGAATGATATATAATTAGGGTCTTTTATTTTCTTCCTGAGCTGTTCCATCCTTGTCTGGGACAGCGAACTGGAATTTGTTTTGACAATTATCCTGTGGAAATTCCGTTTCTTTTCAATTAAAACGTCGTCAATCACATTTCACTCCGGGGAATTTAATAAAATGACTTAATATGCTTAAATACCGGCCCGCCGCGTTTAATTTCCACGAACAGCGCGTCAATACGGACCTCATTGAAATGTAACTCCGTATTGGTAATATAAATTTCGGCACATTTTAAAATCCTATTAGCTTTTCTTTTATCTATCAACAGTTCCGGTTCCACGGCAGACCATCTTGTTCTCGTTTTTACTTCGACGAGGACTAAAACTTCGCCATCCATAAAAATGAGATCGATTTCACCGGATTTATTCCTGTAATTGCATTCGATAAATCGGTAGCCAAGCCCGGTAAAAAATCCTTTCGCCAGGTCTTCCCCCTGCCTGCCTGTTTTTGCGAAATTCATTTATTCTCTGATAAACTGTTTTGCCTGAAGCGCCCTTACGATGTGTATGTCCCTTTCCCTGGAAAGCTTCAGAAGAGTACCTTCAGCAACTTCGTCGCCGAATTCATCTCTTTTGATTTTTACCGTTGGGCGGAAGGGTGAAACGGGGTCGGAAGAAATGACGATCGCTATTGCTTTATTGCTCAGCTGGACATAGCTTCCGACAGGGTATATGCTCATCATTCCGATAAACACCTTAAGAATTTCCGGATCGAATTTTTTCGTACCTTCGCCGAGAACCATTTTCATGGCGTCGTAAAAATCCTTTCCTTCCCTGTATACCCTGTCTTTCGTGAGGGCTTCATATGTATCGACTATGGAAACTATCTTGCTCATTTCGGAGATTTCATGGTCCCTGATTTTCCTTGGGTAGCCGCTGCCGTCGAATTTTTCATGATGCTCAAGGCCTACCCTGGCCACTTCGGCAGGAAGGTTGAACTCCTTTGCTATGATCTGGTAGCTGTAGATCGGGTGGGTTTTAACCTGGTTGAACTCATCGGGGCTCAGTTTTTCCTCTTTTTCCGTAATATATGCCGGCACCTTCACCATTCCGATATCGTACATAAGAGAGGCAAGGGCGAGATTTACTAACTTTACAAGAGAATAACCGAGTTTCTGGGCTAATAATACGGACAAAATTGTTGTGTTGATAATATGGCTTGCCAGGTAATCCCCTTTTCCGGCAATATTAACTAAATTAATGAAAAGCTCCGTCCTTTTCTCGGCCATTATCGTGTTGACGATTTTTGTCGCAAGCTTTTGCACCCTTTCGGTATCGATATTCTGCTCGTTCCGGTACCTGTTATATGTCGCGTTAATGCCTGTTATGCTTTCTTTATAGAAATCAAGGTATTTAGCAGTTTCCTTGTCTACTATTATGCTCTTTTTTTCATCCTGGCCGCCGGCAGCATTTTCAGATATTCCCCCGATCTTGCCTCCGCCTCCGGATGGACCGGGAGAGGACGGTTTTAATTCAGGTATAAGCTCTCCTGCCGTCTCAACATACCTGATATTCCTGTTCCTGAGATTTGCCAGAAGATACGTGTCCAGAACTTTTCCGGCAGGCAGAACAATATTCAGGTTGCTGTCGAAAAGGGATTTATTGAATCTCATGCCTGTCTGAAGCTCGGCTAATTCTAATTTCCTCATCGCCATGGTCGTCCTCCGTGACCTAAAAGGTTCATTCAACCCTTTAGAGAATACACGAAACTGAAGATTTCGGCAACTATTGTATATAATTCGGCCGGAATTTCTTCATTCTGTTTCAAGCGGTACAATGACTGAGCCAATTTGTCGTTTTTATAAATCGGTATATTGTTATTTTTTGCGAGAGATACAATATAATCTCCGATCGCTCCTATTCCCTTTGCAAGGATATAAGGGGCAGTGTTTAAACTTTCATCATATTTAAGCGCCACAGCTTTATTATGCATAACATCCTCCTATGACTTTAAACCGATATATCAAGATTGAATAATTCATTTTTACCGTTTTTATGGCTGGCTTCCTCATTTTTCATCCAGAACAGATTCTGATTTTTAAGCTCGAGGAAAGAAACTGCAATCTTTTTATTGTCCTTCAAAGAAAATCCGGCAAGTTTTTCCCTGTTCCTGTCAAGAAAGGCTTTATCGAGATACACTTCGATTCTCCATGAAGTCTGGAAGCAGTCCGTTATTATTATAAAAGACCCTGTCCTGCCGTTGGAAAAATCGAAATAATACCTTTCCCTGTCCGGCAGTTTTTCTTTCCTCCACTGATAAGCCCCGTTATCATTATCGCCAAGGGAAAAATTATAAGGGCCCGGATTATCCGCACCGAAAAATAACTTGAACAGTTCCTGCAGGATCGCCGGAATATTCACATGATCCCCGTCGGACTGCTGCCCGGCATCTTCCCTGAAAGTTTTAAGAATATTTTTGTAATTAATGAAAAAATCTACGAATTCTTCATCGATATTTATACCTGCTTTTATAAAACTTGAGATCAGTCCCGCATAATCTTCACCGTATTTAATCAAAGCCATATGGATCAGCTTGATGATATTTTTATCTATCTTCAAACCTGCTTTATAAATAATCCTGGCAGATTCGAAAAAATCGGCGCTTTCGGGAAGATTGTTTTCAAGAAGAAGCGATTTTACCGCCTCTAAAAAGCTGTTTTCCTTTTTATCGGTAAAATACCTGGTCCCTATCAACGGGCTTATAACACGGAGTCTGACCGTCTTCTGGCCTTCTTCGGCAGGTCCGGGCTCTACAAAGGCCAGAAAGTTATCGGGTACATCGGCGTCGACCGTTGCCTTTGTTTTTATTCCGTTTATTTCTATCAAAGCGCTCCCTTCTTCCCTCTTTATGATTTTCACATTGACAATTTTATCGGGCTGCAGATTATTGATAAAAGACATGTTCGTGTTCAGAAGACGGACATTCAAAATAAACTCCTGTCTGCGGCACTTTCTCTATTCCAATTATCGGATGCTTTTCTTTTTGCGTTAAGAGTTTCTTCAAATGCTTGCTTTTCCGCATCTTTTGCTGTATTTTTATACTTATAATTTTGAAGCCTGAGGGGTTCGATGGAAGAAAGCATCCTGCGGGAGTTTGAGAGCTTCTTTAAAAACAATGAAAATGTTTTATACAGGATTGTCAGGGGCTTTACCGATTCGAAAGACTCGGCAAAAGAAATAGTACTTGAAGCGCTGATGGCTGTTTATGAACGATGGGAAAAAGTCAGGACTTTTGAAAACAAAACAGGTTATGCTGTAAGGATAGCCGTAAACAGGGCAAAAAAAAGGTACCTTGTGAATAAAGTGAAAAGCTGGCTTATATTTTTACCCGACGAGGACCTTATAGACAAGGAAAACGGACTCGGAAGCCCTGAAGTTTCAGCCCTGAAAGCTGAGCAGGAAGAATGGCTTGGAAATGAACTCGACAGGCTAAGAGCTGATGAAAAGAGGATAATACTACTGAAAGACCTGGAAAAGCTGAAATTCGAGGAGATTGGTTCGGCTTTGAACTTGAAACTTCCGACCGTGAAGTCGATATACAGGCGGGGCAAGAATAAGCTCAAGGACCGCTGGGAGGACAGATATGAAAAACAATGATTTTGAAAAAAATTTCACAGACTATATAAATTCCCTGGATGAAAAAGATGGAAGAATCGGAGAAAATATCCACTTATGGAGCGAGTTTTCCGAAAGGCTTGAAAACAGGAAATCTACATCCGGGAGAAGATGGGCTGCCCCTGCTTTCGCTGCCCTGTCTTTCTGCGCCATAATGATTTTCTTTTCGGTTTTCAGCTCTTATAAACCCGCCGCAACCGGCATTTCCGGCTCAGGAATAAATGCCGCTGCCCAGGAATCAGGGGACAATGCGGAACTTGACGCCTATTATCAAATCTCTGTGGATATGTAAACCTGGAGGCTCTTATGAAAGGAAAATTAATTTTATCATTTTTATCAATGATGCTCTTTTCGATTATTTTTGCATTCGCCCAGGAAGCCCCTGACGACGGTATGGACGGTCCGGATCATCCCCGTCCGGATATGCCAAGGATGGACAGGGGAGGAGCCATGGGGCTGTATTTTGTTCCAGGTATGCAGGAATTGTTTGAAAATTACAGGATAAAGATACTGAAAGTTTTCACGGAAGCCAGGGAAGAAAAGATAAAATTGAGAGAAAAGATCAGTAATTTAAGAACCAATCTCGATTCTCTTGTGGAAAGGTATCCTGATGATAAAAGCGTTTCAAATGATATCGTAGCCGATATCAGGGAGATCCGCAATATCCATGACCAGATGGAGCAGATCAATAATTCTGCCATGCTGAAGATACGGGATCTTAACGACTCCAGGAAAAAGGAAATGAAAGCCAAAATCGGCGCCTGGCTTTTAAAAATCGAAACTGACCAGAAAGAAATGGGAAAGTTCATAGATAACTATAAAAGCAGGATGCGCTGACCTATTTTTTCGGTGTGCCGGATGCAGGGGCTGATGAACTTGATTTTTTGGCCCTGTCAGAGACCGCATCTGCGCCGGCGCCCATTGATTTAAGGGTGTTTTTCGCTTCTTTTTGAATATCCGGGTCCGGATCATAAGAGGACTTGAACCTCAGCAATTCTTCCGCGTCCCTGACATCGGGCGACCGGGCGATCGATCTTATCGCCTCCAATCTGATGCGCGGGTTCTCGGATTCGGTAAATTCCACTAATTTATTAAAAACAGATTTATCCTTGACATAAGATAACCCGCTGATCGAATAAAGGCGAATATTCAGGTCTTCCTTTTCGTTTTCTATAACCGGAGTCAATATGCCTATTGCCTTTAACGACCCTGTTTTGCCTATGGAAAAGGCGCTGAACATCCGGATTTCCTTGTTTTCTCCTGTATTTTCAAGTATGTTCGATAAAATCGTTATTTCGCTTTCTTTTCCGATATCTCCTATAGCTATGGCCGCCGAACTCCTCAATTCCGTATCGTATCCGATATTTGTCAGGATACCGAGAACCTCGGGCAAAGCTTCCCTGTAAGACAATCCTCCGATCGCCCTTAAAAGCCCGGATGAGAGGTCAATCTGATGGGTATCGTCTATATTGTTTGTCAATAAAGACAAAAGCCTCTTGCCCGCACTCTTGATCCCGAGTTCGCTTATCGCGAATACAATTTTCCGCAGGACATCGGTGTTTGTCTCTGTATTCAGGGCTCCCAGCCACAATTTTTCATCCTTGATCTTGAGTGTTATCAGAGAAAAAACGGCGCTTCCCCGGACATCCGGATTGATATCGTTGACCATTGCCTCTTCGGTAATATTGTAGACTTCCGGGGCTTTCGAATCTTCAATGGATTTGATTACCGCTGCCCGCTGGGATGCAATCCCGTATTTCATCGTTTCTTTCCAGTGATTGATAAGAGCAGGGTCTAAAGCATATAAAAATCCGCTGATAAACACTAATAAGAAAACTATTTTTTTCACTTCACGCTCCCGCCGGCTTACTATTAAAGATCGGTATTTTTTATTAATTAAAGAGGCTGTTCCAGTGAAAATTTTCAAGATACAAAAGAGTGTTTTTTAAAGCCGGATCCGTTATTTCATTTGCTAATGGAGTGATAGATATAAAACCCTCGCTGACGCTGTCCATATCGGACCCTTCGTCGATGCTGAATCCCGGCTCGTCTCCCGTTAATGTGAGGAAAGATTTACCGTTTTTTTCTTCCAGGATGACCCTGTCTTTGTATATTCTTTTTCCGAGGTGCGTGACCCTGACGCCGGCTGTTCCGGGAATATCGGGGAAATTGATGTTGAGCATAAGATTGGAGTGAAAAACCTCGGAGCGGAGTTTCCCGAGCAGTTCGGCCAGGAATACGGCGGGGGTTGTGAAGTTCTTCCCGCTGTTCCAGCCATTGAGGGATGCGGCTATTGAAAATATATTGTTCATGGAACCCTCCCTGGCCCCTGCGACCGTTCCGGAATAAAGAATATCATCGCCCATGTTTGCGCCGTCGTTTATTCCGGATATTATCACGTCAAATTTAATTTTCGTAAAAAAATGGAAAAGAGCGATTTTTATGCAATCGGCAGGAGTGCCGTCCACAGAGAAACCCTTATCCGAAAGTTTCAACATTTCCATAGGCCTGAAAAGCGTTATTGCATGACTGGAGGCGCTCATCTGTCTCATCGGAGCGCAAAGGTAAACATTATGTTCGGAAGCGAGCTTGTCATGCAGGATGTTTATCCCCGGCGCCAGGTAACCGTCGTCATTGGTCAGGAGAATGTTCATCGGCTCATCCGTCCTTATTGGGTGAGGTATCTTACGCTGGTATATTTATCGCAAAGGGGGATTTCCATTCTGAGCATCGTTTCATTGCCGTTGATATTACCGACCCTGAAGAGCTCCGGGGGTATTCCCAATCCCTTCAGGAGCATAACCACAAGGGCAAGCCCCATTCCCGCCCCTTCCAATTCATCACCCTGGTCCAGGTAAAACTGGGCTATGCTCTGGTATTTCATCGCTTTCGACAATTTTTCCCTTATCCGTCTGTCTTCGATATTTGTCAGATGAACGTTATTTACAACCTCAATCTTGATGCCGTTCTCATCATACTCGAAAAACACCTTTATCCAGTAATCATGATCCTTCAGTTCGTTGAAATATTTTATATAAGAAGCTTCCACAAGGAGATTTTTAAATTTGAGCATACTCGTCAGGTATACGTTTTCATCGTCAATATTAAGGCGGTTGACTTCAAAGATGACCCTCTTGAGGTTTGCCTTGGCTGCATTTACAATAAGCTCCATAAGGCATGTCACAAGCACCCCTACGTAGTCGGCCTTGTGGAATTTCTCGAAAATAATCCTCAGGATGTTTCCGACCTCTTTTTCTACATCCTTGTCGGCTATAAAAAACTTCATGGTGAAAGACTTGCTTCTCTCTATCTGTCCCTTAAGGGATTCGTATGTTTCATTTGCCATGCGGGTCCTCCTTAAAGGGGAAAAAAGCCAGCCTGGTATAGACAGGACCGAATTTATTAAGATCGCTCTTATATATTGAAAATCCGTCGGGAACAAAATTTCCGAACTCGAAAGAGGAATATTTTTTTATAACCTTGACCCATTCATTAACAACCCTTCCCTTGATCCTGGCAATTGTAATATGGGGGTGAAAATCTCTTTCTTCAGGAATAAATCCGTATTTCTGCGCAACATTTTCTATTTCCTCGAATGCTTTTGAAAAAGATGTGTTTTCCCTTATTCCGACCCATGCGACCTTGGGTAAATCCATGCCCGGAAAAGCTCCGGCGGAAAAGATTGAAAGTGCGGTTACAGGGGGGGATATTTTGCTGAAATCATCGAGAAGCGGACCGAGTGTGTCCTTTTCGATTTCACCGAGAAATTTCAGCGTGATATGCAGGTTTTCGATCTCTACATACTTGACTTGAGAGTACTTTATATCCTTGCATTCGTTTATCAGTTCTCCGATCCTGTCTTTAATTTCTGATGGGATGTCAATAGCTATAAAAGCCCGCATTTTATTCCTACCTTTTTTTTAGAAGAATCTCCTTTATCCTGCTTCCTTCGGCTTTCTGAATCTCGAAATTGTATCCGCCGAATATTATTGATTCTCCCGATTTGGGGACATAACCGAACCTTTCAAGTATGAATCCTCCGATTGTCTCATAAATTTTTGAGTTTATCCTTGTCTTGAAAAGTTCATTGAATTCTGCCAGGCTCATCTGGGGATAAATTATATATTCGCTCGCGCCTATTATCCTGTAATTCTGTTTCTTTTCTTTATCATATTCATCGCTGATATCGCCTACTATCTCTTCAAGAATATCCTCCAGGCTTATTATCCCGACCATCGTGCCGTACTCATCGACTACTATGGCCAGATGTACTCTTTCCTCCCTGAAGAGAGAGAGGAGTTCGCTTGCCTTTTTATTTTCGGATACGAACAGGGGCTTTCTCAATATTTTGATGATATCGAAATCCACTTCGGTTATCTTGAAAAATTGAAGCATATCCTTCACGTAAAGTATCCCGATAATGTTATCAATTCTCGAGGAATAAACGGGAAAACGAGAATGACCGTCCGTAATAACAATTTCAGTAATTTCCTGAAAAGAGCTGCTCGAATTAATCAGCACGACATTACCGCGGGGTATCATGATATCGGAGGCTGTGATTTTAGACAATTCATCGAGAATGACATGCTTTTTAATCGCTCTTTCTTTTAAAGTGCTATGGTCCATCCTGCCTCCGGATATCGAAATCTCCTTTTCCGTCAATATCGAGCGAGCTTTGAAGAAAACCTTCACCGGTCGTCATTGAAAAATTCACCCTGAATGTGCCCTTTTTACCCGTCATTTCCCCGGGGAAGATATTCAACTTGTCTTCGCTTTCGAAATTGATATCTCCGAGCGCCAGCGGGTTTTCGGAAGTTATAAAGCGCATTGTATCCCGGAGAGAGAGAATATTGTTTGAAAGACATATTTCCCGTCCGCCAGTTTGCGATACGGATACTTCCCTTCCGCCGACCCGGGCCGGAAAACCGGATTTAAAGTAGTTTGTTTCATCCCCCGGTATAGGTCCGGATATATCGGGCAAAATAACCTCGCCGAATGCGCTCTGAATAGAATCGGACGATCCTGCAGGCGCGCCGAGCCCTTTCCCGGACCGGGTCATGCTGTAATACCCGCCCGAATTCAGATAATTAATCGCTTCTTCTATGTATTGCTCTCCCGCAGTATCCGCCCCGTCGATTTTATTGTTTTTCAGTTCGAGTTTAATCTTGTAGCCGTTTGAATTAGTTTCGACGGCTGTAATATAAAGGTCCGAATTCATTGTAAAGCGTTCCGTATATTTTATGAACCCCATTCCAATCGTAAGCCTTACCTTAAGAAATGTTTTATATAAGAGAGGCTTGCCCGGTTCGAATTTATAAGAAGGAACCTGAAGCTCCTTCCTGACTTCTCCGCATGAAAAAAGGATAAAGAGCGCGCTAATTAATGAAACGGGCAGTTTGAGCTTCATAAATCTCATCTATCCTCCGAAGAGCCTGGTCCTGTTTTACGAATTCCTTATCTGAATTGTGCCTTTCCTTTATTTCGAAGGATCCTTCCTCTTTAAAACTTTTGCCGATTGTAACTCGTATAGGTATCCCGATAAGATCGGCGTCTTTGAACTTTACGCCGGGCCTTTCATCCCTGTCATCGATCAGGACGTCGTATTTGCTGCTCAACTGATTATACAGATCTTCCGCCGCTTTCATTACAGCCTGGTCCTCCGTATTGACCGGAACTACGATAATATGAAAAGGGGCTATCGTTATGGGCCATATGATCCCATTATCATCACGGTTCTGTTCGATCACGCATGCAAGAGTCCTCCCGACTCCTATTCCGTAAGTGCCCATGATCGGATACACCTCTTTTCCATCCCTGTCGAGGACCTTAACATTCATTGAATGCGAATATTTATAGCCAAGTTTAAAGATCTGGCCTACTTCGACCCCCCTGTAAGATTCGAGTTTATTCCCGCACTCAGGGCAGCTTTCGCCATGTTTGACAAGCCTTATATCTATGAATTCGCCTGTTTTAAAATCTCTTCCCGGGTTGACATTCTTGAAATGAGTATCCTTTTTATTCGCCCCTGTAATGGCGTTGACCATGTATGACACGCTTTGATCCGATACTATTTTCAAATTTTTTAAACCGATAGGCGAGGCGAAGCCTACGGGAGCCCCGGTGACTTTTTTAACCGTCAGCTCATCCGCGAGTTCGAGGTCGGCGCACTGGAGATGGTTCTTGAGCTTGACCTCGTTAATTGTAATATCTCCCCTTATGACAGCCATAACAGGCTTCTTATCGGCAAGGTAGATTATGGATTTAATAAACCGGTCAGGCGTCGTTTTGAAGAAATCCGTGAGCTCTTCTATCGACTTTATATCTGGAGTGCCGGCTTCCTCCATATTTTCCGGCTTTTCACCGGATTTTACGAAACCGGGGCTGGAAGTCGCCCTTTCAGCATTAGCCACATAAGTGCACGATGAACATTTTATTATCTCGGCTTCTCCGATCCTCGAGGGTACCATGAATTCCTCGGAAACAGAACCGCCCATTACGCCGGAATCTGCCAGAACGGGTACAACTTCAAGCCCGCATCTTGAGAAAATCTTCCTGTATGCGACTCTCATAATTTCATAATTTTTATCGAGGCCGGCTTCGTCCATATCGAAGGAATAGGCGTCTTTCATGATGAATTCCCTGCAGCGCATAATACCGAACCTGGGCCGGATCTCATCCCGGAACTTTGTGTTTATCTGGTAAAGCATCAGGGGCAGGTCCCGGTAAGAGCGGACATTTTCCCTGACTATCGCCGTAACAGCTTCTTCATGCGTCGGCCCGAGCACCATCTCGTTTTCATGCCTGTCCTTTATACGCATCATCTCCGCGCCCATTTTATCGTATCTTCCGCTTTCTTTCCAGAGGTCCGAAGGCGTTAGAATAGGGGGGAGGATCTCCTGCCCGCCTGCTTCATCCATTTCTTCCCTGACTATTTGAACTATCTTGAGCAGGGAACGCATGCCAAGCGGCAAATATGTGTACAGGCCCGCGCCTACCTTTCTCATGAGGCCTGCCCGGAGCATGAGAATATGGCTGTCTATCTCCGCGTCCTTGGGGTTTTCTCTTAAGGTAGGAATAAGCATTTTGGACATGCGCATTGAATAACTCCTTATCGATAGTCTGTTTTACTAATGAAATAATAAAGGAAACAAGCATTATTTTCAATATTCGGAGAAGAAAGATCCGATAACATCAGATGGAGGAAGCATGGAAACAAGCGTCATTCTGCATCCGGATTTCCAGGCAGGAAAAGTGGATCAGCGTATTTTCGGAGGATTTCTGGAGCATTTAGGAAGGGCTGTTTACGGCGGGATTTACGATCCCGAAAGCGTTCATGCCGGAACTGACGGCTGCAGGAAGGACGTCCTGGACGCCCTGGACAGGCTCGATATCACGGCAATGCGCTATCCGGGCGGAAATTTCGTTTCAGGCTACCACTGGCAGGACGGTATAGGGCCTTTAGAAAGAAGGCCGGTTAAAAATGACCCGGTATGGAAAAGTCTTGAATCTAACCGTTTCGGAACGGATGAATTCCTGAGGCTCTGCGTAAAAATGAAATGGAAGCCGATGATGACGGTCAACTTAGGGACAGGCTCGCCCGTCGAAGCGCTGAACTGGCTTCTTTACACGAACAGTCATGCCGGAACAAACCGTTATTCCGGCATGCGCGCTGAAAACGGCTTTTTCGGCCCATATAATGTTAAATTATGGTGCCTCGGAAATGAGATGGACGGACCATGGCAGCTCGGCCATGTTCCCGTTGAACAGTACGCGGCGCTGGCGGAAAAAACCGCGAAAATGATGAAGGAAGCCGATCCTTCCATAGAATTGACGGCCTGCGGAACAAGCGCTTTCGGCATGCCTTCTTACCTGGACTGGGACCGCCATGTCCTTGAAAGCCTTTCAGGCGATATCGATTACCTGAGCATACACCGGTATGTCGGGAACAGGGAAAACGACACAATGGAGTACCTTGCCGTTACAGGGTACATTGACAGTACGATTGAGGAAATCGACGCCCTTTGCCGCTTTGTAAAAGCCAGGCGGAAGGATGAAAAGAGGGTCTTCATCAGTTTCGACGAGTGGAATGTCTGGTACAAAAATATGGAGCAGGACGGACATGGTATGCAAGCGCCTCATCTTCTTGAAGAAGTATATAATCTTGAAGACGCCCTTGTTGTCGCGGGTTTTTTAAACAGCTTTATCCGCCATGCGGACTGTGTAAAAATAGCCAACATCGCCCAGGCAGTCAATGTTATCGCCCCTATCTTAACCCGCGGCGATGAAATGCTGCTGCAGTCAATTTATTATGCTTTCGGCATGTTCACCGGGAGGCGGGAGGGCATATCCCTTAAACCTGTTGTAAAAGGCCCGTCATATCTTACAAAGAGCAAAACAGACGCCTTTTATGCCGACGTCAGCGCAATTCTTTCACAGGATATCCTTCATACCTTCATAGTCAACAGGAGTTTGAATGAAAAAATGATTGTAAATCTCGAGATGGCAGGCATCGATCTCTTTCTGGAAAACGCAGAGCTTTTGACAGGAAAAGATCCTAAAGATTCCAACAGTTTTGAAGATCCATATAAAATAAAACCAATCTCATTCAGCGAAGCGGCGTTCAAGAATGGAAAAGCAGTATTTGAACTTCCGCCCCTTTCCTTTTTAGCGGCAAGCTGGAAACTTTAAAGCAGGCCTGCTTACATTAAATTTTATCATTTCTATTGACAGATCAAATAAATTGTTTTACTATATACTTAGTAATACTAAGTATAAGGGTTCGAATATGGGCGAAACAAGTATCCAGCTCAAAAAGGGGGTTATTGAAATCCTCATCCTGAAACTTTTGAGCAGGGAAAAAATGTACGGCTACCAGCTCCTTCAGGAGCTTGATATTAAGACCGGAGGAATTTTCAAGATGAAGGAGGGGACCCTTTACCCGGTTTTATACAGGTTAGAGGATAACGCCTTCATAAGCAGTTTATGGGAAGAGGGGGATAAAAACATGGAAAAACGGCCTGTTCCGCGTAAATATTACAAGATAACTCCGGACGGTATTATAGAGCTTGAAAAACTCGTTAAAAGCCTCCGGGATATGATCCGGGGGATCAATCTTATTTTGGAGGAGGAAATTTGAAGATGAAGGACAAGATTGAAAGCTTTATCCATAAGATACTCTGGGAAATCGAAGCGGATGAGAACCTGAAAAAAAGGATTGCCCAGGATCTGAGGACACAGATCATGGAAGCTTCTCAAAACAGGGATTTAGACGAAGTGCTTTCAAATATGGGCAGCCCTTCGGAAATAGCACATGAATTTATGGCCAGCATGCAGGATAATAATATTGAAGACTTAAAAGGATTGATTACCGCGCCTAATAAAAATTACTTGGTAAACAGGTATTTCATAGAATACAGAAGTAAAATTAATATTTTCGGTTTGCCGCTGGTCCATATAAAATACTCAACCCGTCTCAGCCGGTCATGGAAACCCGGTATTGCCAGAGGCATAGTTGCTATAGGCAATATCGCTTCAGGAATCATCGCTATCGGAGGGATAAGCATAGGGATCATAGCAATCGGCGGGATAAGCGGAGGTGTTTTAGCCATAGGGGGCCTGGCTGCCGGATTAATGGCGGCCGGCGGCATTTCGGCAGGATTTTACGCAGTCGGCGGCATTGCGATCGGATTCTTTACGATCGGAGGCGCGTCATTAGGATACCATTCGATTTACGGTGCAAACGGAGCCAGGGCCTGGAATTTTATTATAAAATCCTTTAGCGACCTTTTCGGAATAAAGTAGGAGGAATTTTTCATGGAAAGTTCAAAGAGATTTTATTTTATGGACGGACTCAGATCTCTTACAATTTTACTCGTGATCGTTTTACATGCCTCCCTTACATTTGTAAAGCCCCTTTATCCCGGTTTTGTCCATAATAATCAGCCGTACAGCGCTTACTGGATTATTGTCATCCTGTTACAGGGCGCTGTATTGATGCCTATTATGTTCTTCGCATCGGGATATTTCATGCCCGCATCTCTATTTAAGAAAGGGACGGCCGGGTTTATCAGGAGTAAGCTTTTCCGCCTGGGGATTCCTTTTATCGCAGGAACAATGATCCTGGCCCCCCTGCTCGGTCTATCGTCTTACTATTCGGAACATAACCCGGGAAACTTTTTAAGCGATTTCATAGGGTTTTTTCAATACCGGTATTTTAATCAATACCACTTCTGGTTCCTGGGCATTTTAATGTTTTTTTTCATGATTACGCTTTTATTTTGCCATTTTACAGGAAATAAAATCATGGAGAAAGCGAAAAAGCCTTCGAAACCCTCGTTTTTCCTGTTTGCAGGGTTATTTATAGTGACTGCCGTTTCAAGCTTCCTGATAAACATTTTTGTCAAAGAAGACTCCTGGACGATGCTGTATATAATTCAATTCCAGACGACAAAAATTCCGGTATACGCGGTATATTTTTTCCTCGGGATATATGCTTTCAGGAAAGGCTGGTTCGGCGAAGGCTATATTCCGAATATATACCTGTGGGCGCCCGTATTCCTTGCATCGGCATTCGCCGTTTTAGTGATGGCAATAAAAATGCCCCAGACAATAATCTGGAAATTTATATACGACTCCATTGCCAGCCTTCAGATAATGGCTTTCCTTTTTTCAATTATCGCTCTATCGCGCAGGACGATGGACAGGGATACGCCGTTCCTCCGGAATGTTTCGCGGAGCAGCTACGCAGTATATTTAATCCATATGAATTTACTCTTTGTCATTGTTTATCTGACACGGGATTTTATGATGCCTTCTTTTGTCAAATTCATACTGCAGGCAGCCTTAACGGTTCTTTCAGGGTGGATAATAGCGTCACTGCTGATCAGGGCCAGGGGATTAAAGGCAGTCCTTGGGCAATCATGAACTTCCTTGACCCCTGCTCCCTCCGGTGTTAGAATATTAACGCAATTTATCCGGAGGGGCCGCCTGATGTATGATGTGAAAATAGGGGATCTGACTTTCCGCAACCCGGTCGTCACGGCATCGGGCACGTTCGGGATGGGTGATGAATTCAAGGACTTCATGGATTATTCTAAGATCGGCGGAATTACCATGAAAACGGTCACGAGAAACCCCAGGAAGGGAAACCCCCCTCCCAGGATTTATGAATGCTCCGCCGGGCTTTTAAATTCGATCGGTCTTGCTAACGAGGGTTTCGATAAACTTCTCTCGGATTTGAAGAAAAACGATTACCTGAAGGAAATTCCTACGAATGTTATCTTCAGCCTTGCGGGAGATAAGGTATCTGACTTTCCCGACATGGTAGCCAGGCTTTCTGATTTCAGCGGTATAGCGATGTTCGAATTAAACCTGAGCTGTCCCAATGTCGAGGAAAACGGTGTTACTTTCGATTCGAGACCCGGAGTCCTGGAAAAGGTAGTTAAATGCGTTTCAAAGGCGCTTGAAAAGACATTAAAACCCTTTTCAGTGAAGATAAGCCCTATGCAGAATGTCGTGCAAAATTCAAAAATTGCCGAGGAAAACGGATGCCATGCCCTTACAATTTCGAATACCTACCTCGGCACAGCTATAGATTCAAGAACAGGATCTTTCATATTCGCCAACAGGGTTGCCGGATTTTCAGGCCCTGCCGTCAAACCCCTTGCTCTTTATCATGTAATGAGCGCAGCTTCAGCGGTCAAAATCCCCGTAATCGCCAGCGGCGGCATATGCAGCCTGACCGATGCGAAGGAGTTCATGCTAGCGGGGGCGAAATTCGTTTCCATCGGAACAATGAATTTTATAGAACCCGGCATATCTGCGGAAATAGCTGAGGGGCTGGAAGGCTGGATCAAACCGATTATGTCGTGACTTCCGGCCCGGACACGGCATTGACTATCCGGACACATCATTCTAAACTAAATGTGAACAATAAAAATATATTTTTTACTTTTCTCATTAACAGGGGGGACCGGTATCAATAACGACAATAATAAGAAAATCATTCTTATCGTGGAAGATGAAGCCCTGATTGCAATGTCGGAAGCGATGACGCTTGAAAAATACGGCTACGGGACAGTCATCGCCGGCAGCGGAGAAGAGGCATCGAGGATCGCCGGAGAAAGGCAGGATATCAACCTGATCCTTATGGATATCGACCTGGGCTCCGGTATAGACGGAACGAAAGCCGCCGCATCCATACTCGAAAAAAAACTTCTCCCGATCATATTTCTATCGAGCCATGACGAACCTGAAATTATCGAAAAAACTTCTTTGATAACCTCTTACGGATATATTTCAAAAAATTCCGGTGAAGCAGTCCTTTTAGGCTCCGTTAAAATGGCTTTCAGGCTTTTTGAATCACTGTCAAGGGAAAAGGAAAGCGATGAATTCTCCCGGAGGATTTTCGAAAACTCTAAAATTCCAATTATTATCATGGACGCAATGAATTACAGCTTAGTAGACTGCAATCCTGCCTCGGTATCGCTCTTCGGATTCAAATCAAAGGAAGAAATGCTTGGTTTAACGCCGGTTAATGTATCTCCCCCCAATCAATACGACGGTACGGAATCGTCCGTAAAGGCCAGGCAATTCATCGATAAGGCCATTTCCGAGGGGCAGGTTGTATTTGAATGGCTTCAGCGGAGGCCTGACGGCTCCTTATGGGACGCGGAAGCGCACCTCATGAGTTTTGTTTCAAATGGAAAAGTATTTCTCCAGTTATCGGTTCTCGATATAACAAACCGCAAACAGGCGGAACAGGCTTTGAGGGACAGTGAAGAACGTTTCAAGACCCTCTCTTCCATTGCCAATGAAGGTATTATTATCCATGACCAGGGCATTATTATCGATGTGAATTTACCTTTTGCCAGGCTTCTGGGGTATTCCAATCTTGAAGAAATAATCGGTAAAGACCGCTTCGAAGCTATCAGGATGGAAGAAGAATCCAGGAAGACTGTTCTTGAGCATATAAATAATAACTCTAATGAAATATACGATATAGAAATCATCAATTTAGACGGGCAGACCATCCCTGTCGAAACATGCGGCAGGGATATTGTTTACAGGGGCCGAAAAGCAAGGATAGTGTATATGCGGGAGATTACGGAACGCAAGAGGGCTGAAGAAAAGGTCAGGCAGTCTCTCCATGAAAAGGAAATTCTTCTCCGGGAGCTTTACCACAGGACCAAGAACACCCTTCAGATCACCCAGGGGCTGCTTACACTGCAGGCCGCGGATTATCCAGGGAATACGGAGCTGCAGAACTTGGTAAAAAATACAGGCGACAGGATCGAATCGATGTCCCTGGTCCATAAGATGCTGTATAAGAGCGGGGACCTGTCCCGGATATCAATAAAGGACTATATACAGGATCTCTCGGCGCTGATTATGCAGAGTTACAGAGTAATAGACGGGAGAATAGCATTAAATATCAATATAGAAGACCAGTTCTTTCAAATTGATGCAGCTATACCTTTCGGGCTTATAATCAACGAATTGATCACGAATTCGATGAAATACGCATTCCCGGGCAACAGGAAGGGCAATATAAATATCAGCCTCAAAGGCGTAAAGGATTCCCCTATGAATTTTTTAGAGTACTCGGATGACGGGGCAGGGGTTGAGCCGGGATTTAATTTCAGGAACAGGAATACATTAGGATTAAAACTTATTTACAGCTTGGGCGAAAGACAATTATCGGGAAAAGTTTACATGAAAAGCGATAACGGGATCAAATGCGTAATAGAATTTGAAAAACCGGCAGCTTTTTAAAGCTGCCGGTTTGATTAAAAAGCGTTATCTGACTTTTTTAAGAGCTTCCATTATGAGAGGAGCTTTTCCTGCGCTTCCAAGAACGTTAATGTTCTTTTCAGAATACATCTTTTTGAGCGCATCCCTTGCAGGTCCGAGATATTTCCTGGGATCGAATTCTTCCGGTTTGTTCGCGAATGTCTCCCTTATCCTGGCTGTCATAACAAGCCTGCCGTCTGAATCTATGTTGATTTTTGTCACAGCGGACCTTGCGGCCTCCCTGAGCTGAGTTTCGGGAATGCCGATGGAATCCTTGAGCTTTCCGCCGTATTTATTGATCATATTCACAGCGTCCTGAGGAACCGAGGAAGAACCATGAAGGACGATCGGAAAGCCGGGAAGCCTCTTCTCGATCTCATGAAGGATATCGAGCCTTATTTCTACTTTCTGGCCGGGCTTGAATTTGTAGGCTCCGTGAGACGTGCCTATAGCTATTGCCAGCGAATCGACGCCTGTTTTGCCGACGAAATCCTGTACTTCCTCGGGCTTTGTATATGTATGAGTTTCTGCCTTGACATCGTCCTCGACGCCGGCTAAAACCCCGAGTTCGCCTTCTACCGTTACATCATATTTGTGGGCGTATTCCACGACCTTTTTTGTCAAAGCCACATTATCTTCGTATGAATGGTGGGAACCGTCGATCATCACGGAAGAAAAACCTGTTTCAATGCAGGATACCGCAAGTTCATATGTATCGCCATGATCGAGGTGGAGCGCTATAGGTATTTCACCGATTCCTTTTGCTTTTGCTTCCCTTTTCATCATCTCGACGACGCCCTGTCCCATGTATCTGAGAAGCGTCTGGTCCGCGTATTCGCGCGCGCCTTTCGAGACCTGCAGTATTACCGGGGACTGGGTTTCAAGACAGGCCATGACAATAGCCTGGATCTGTTCCATATTATTGAAGTTATAAGCAGGAACAGCGAAGCCTTCCTTTAAGGCTACCTGAAACATAACCCTGGTATTTACAAACCCCAGATCCTTGTAATTAGTCGCCATATTTTATCTCCTTAGTACCGCTTATTGAGCTTAGCGGTACTTATCTTTATTGAATAATTTGAAACTGCTGATCTCCAGCGATTCGAATAATTATAAAGCGATTATTCCGATTATTCCAGATTCGGCGCCTATCCCTGCTATAAATCTAATAAAATTTCTGCATTTTTGTGAAATATAAGGTTTTCGCTTTCCGGGCCGAGCCCCAGGGCCTTGATTTTTCCCCTGACTCTTTCCGGGCTTTCCCAGGGAAAATCGCTGCCGAAGAGAATATTGCCTGCCCCGTGGCAATTAATGATCTCTTTCATCTGATTATCCGACATTTCGACGGTAAAAGCCGTATCGAGATAAATATTTTTATATCCTACGAGATACTTTTCAACATCGTCCCATAACCTGTATCCGCCCATGTGAGCCAGAACAATATGCAGGCCGCTTATTCTGGAAACCTCGAACAGCCGTTCGGGAGTCGCATGGAGGCTTGTAAAGCCTATATCCCTTCCGCTGTGAAAAAGGACTGTTAGACCGTTTTCTGAGCAGCTTTCGTAAACCGGGAGAAGTTTATCTTCGTCGGGATAAAAATCCTGGTATTCGCAATGGAGTTTAATGCCTTTAATGCCATTAGAAGCGATGAAGGAAAGTTCGTCTTTTATGCTGCCGATCCGGGCAAAATCTGGGTGCATTGCACCGAAGGAGATTATTCCGGTACTAAAGGAATTTTTGTTGGATTCGATCATTTTCCTGTTGATAGATATTACCTGTTCAGGAGAAGTCGCCACCGGCTGGTTTACCGCCAGATCTATGTGAGATTCTTTCATGAAATCGGCGAGAGAGCCGAAAGTGCCTTCGCCGTATGGTTTAACTCCGCTCTTTGTGCTGAGATGATCCATGGCTTTTTGTGCAAGGCTGTCGGGGAAAAAATGAACGTGAAAATCAATGATCATATGACAATTCTATAATTCATAGTCAAAAAATTTATCTCTTGTCTTCCTTTCTTAAATAAATCCTCGGGACGCGCTTTGAAATATCGCATGTAACCTCATAGGGGATCTTTTTACAGATGTTTCCGAATTTTTCGACGCCTGTGCCGCCTGTTCCGAAAATTATAGCTTCATCTCCGATCGTTATGTCTGACGGGGATTCTCCGAGGGATACCATCATGTAATCCATGCAGATCCTTCCGGCTACGGGATATTGCCTGCCTTTAATATTGACGCTTCCCCTGTTCGAATACAGGGTGGGTATGCCGTCGGCGTAGCCGATAGGCAGAACTGCAATGTATTCTCTTTCTTTTGTGATCTCGTAAGACCTGAGATAACTGATGGTATCGCCTTTTTTCATCCTGTTTACAGCGACTATTTTTGTCTTCAGGGACATGCAGTTTATCAGGCTGTCAATGGGCAGGGTGGAGAGCCCGTAAAGGGACAGCCCCGGCCTTATCATGGTCATCGGAGCCTGCAGCGAGAGCGGAACATTGAATATGGCGGCGCTGTTGGCCATATGAAAATGCCTGATCTTGATATCAATTTTTTTCAATTCGGTGACAAGATCGACAAAGAGCTTAACCTGGTGGTTGGAAAATTCTATATCGTTGTCGGCGGAGGGGAAATGCGTAAATATGCCGTCGACAATTATTCCTTCCATTTTTGATATCTGCTCGATGCCGATAAGCGCCCTGTCGACAGGAATTCCAAGACGGCCCATTCCTGTATCGATTTTTATATGGACCTTGGGGTAAATTCCGCGGTACCGGTATGCCTCTGAAAGCTCCCTTGCATAATCAACGCTTATTACAGTAGGGTATATATTGAATTCTATCAGTTTTCCGAACTCTACCGATTCCACGGGACCAAGAAGGAGGACTGGCAGCGAGATGCCTGAACTGCGCAGTTCTATCGCTTCATCTATGCTCGATACAGCAAGATATTCAACCCCGAGCTTAAGGAGCTCCTGGGATATCATAACCGCTCCATGCCCGTATGCGTCAGCTTTGACTACACCCATGAACAAAGTCGATTCGGGGCAGCGTTTTTTTATTTCGATATAATTTGTCTTGAGGGCGTCCATATCTATTTCCGCCCATGTTGGCCGGTGGGATTTGTATTGGTACATTACCGCTCCTGTGAAAGTCCGACGGCATTATGATACAATTAAAACACGTTTTTGTAAAATATTATGGGTACTTCCAATATCTGCCCCCTTGGGGCAGCAAAGTAGTACCCACTGGGCGGATCTTAGATCCATTGTTACGATTATTTTTCAAAAATCTAGTTTTTGAAACCGCCCTTATGCCAGGACAGGGATTTTCCCCGGGTAAAAAGTCTTTACTTTATTCCTGTCCTTATGGTAGGAGATTATATCTTCCATCGATATAAATGCCTTATTCTTGAAATTATCGAAAATCTGCCTGACATGGGCAAGGTCTGCGGGAGTATCGACAGTGACCCTGATATCCGGCGAATAATAAAACCCGCTTGACAGCGGCTCCAGAACCTTGAAAGAATCCCTGTTCTTATAAATAAATGGCGTTACATGCTCGAGATCGTACGGACTCCTCGCATTTTTATATGCTATAGAGAGAGCATCCCTGCTGATCACCTCAACTCCCGTACCAAGAGGTATGCCCAGGAAATGTGTGAGGTCTGCGCCTGCTTCTTCATGATACTCAAGGGTTTTATCAAGAAATTCCGGGCAGACAAGAGGATTATCTCCCGTTGCCCTGACAATTATCTTGCTGCCGAAAAGTTCTGCAGCCTGGTAATACCTTTCAAGAACATTGGCCTTGCTTCCTGTAAAGTATTTTACGGAGCTGTAATCTTTAAGCGTGCGTTTTATACCCTTAAGCGAATCATCTGTCGTCGCTATGATGATATTTCTTATATACTGGGAAAGAGTCAGCCTTTCAACTATCCATGCTATCAGGGATTTCTTCCCTATGTTCAATATGACCTTTTCCGGAAGTCTTGTCGAATCGAGCCTGGCCTGGATAATAACATCTGTTTCCATAATCATTGTAAAGCCCCCCAACCGGAAAAACCGGATTAAATTATTTTATATCCTTATTAATTATCGAGAAAATAGCGGAATCCTCAACAGGTTTCGATGAAATTTCATTAATTATTTTTCCCGACCTGGTTAATTCCCTGAAAAGCCAGGATAATAACTGCCATCTGAAAGTCAGGAGATAGCCTATAATAAGCAGGAATATTTTTGTGTTTCTGGATTTCAGCATTGCTTTTTCGGAAATATTCAATAGGTTAAAAGTCAGGTAGTCATTCGAGGAAAAATCCATCGAGATATCGTTCTCTTTTGCTCCGGAATATTCCACCTTGAAATTCCTGACCTGGGTTATGATGTATCCCTCTTTCCAGAGCTTGTATCCGAGTTCGAGGAGCATGTATTTAATATTTTTATACTCGTTCAATTCGATGTTGCGCGACATGAAAGCTTCGCGGTTTATCAGGAAGCAGAAATATTTGGAATAAAGAGATGATATGGCAGTTCCTACTATATCCACAGATATTGTCTCTATAAAAGAGTTTCTGATGCCGCCTTTAATTATGCTTGGCATTACACTATCCCTTTCATCAACAATAAGGGGAATTAGAATCCCGAAAAGGGTTTCGGAAAGGTACATCCGGAGAACATTAAAATCGAGGGCTTTCAATTTAAAATACTCGTTTATAAAGAGTATGTTTTTTGACAGACTTTCGCTGAGCGCTATTTTGAAGGCCTCGCTTTCCCCGATTTTATCCTTTGGCAGGATTACCCTCATAATAGGGAAGGAAGCTAAAAGTTTATCATATTTATATCCCTGCTTATCCGTATTTATCATGAGAAATTCACACTTGATGTTTTTGTTCGATGCGAATTTAAAGATAGAGTTGATAGTTTCCACCGGGTCTGAATTACCGTTAATAATAAGAGCGATAGTAATATCTGCGCTGGATTTCCTTCCGCCGGCCCTGGTCGAGAAATTGGAAAGCTCCGTATATGACGGCAATTGCATAAGGACCTCATCAGTCTGTAATGTTATATTAAATAACGGTCAATATTTTAATTGGCTTAACTATTTTTAGCTTGAAAATAACATGATTTATGATTAAAATTAAGATCAAACAATAAAACAGGATAAATTCCGATGAATTTTACATACCAGATGGGAATAATAACCTTTCTGCTTCCTCCGATATGCTTCGGCGTTCTCATGGGCGGATTCCTGTTGTTTGCCTATATGTATCTGCAGTATAAGAACAATATTTATCTTGCCATGGCTTTATTGGGTTTATTATGCATGCTTTTCACGCTGTCTGAAACCCTGATTTTAGTTTACGGAGGATTGCTCCATGACGCTGCCACGGGCAGGCAGTTCGACAGAATCGAACATTGTTTGGGCGCTTTTTTTCTTTTTGTCTATCCGTACTACCTTTCGTATCTTCTTGAACTTAACGGTAAATGGCAGAAAACTAACAGGAAAATTTCCTTTGGGCTGCTAATTGTTGCGCTGGCAATTATCGCCCTTGCATATATTTACCCTTCCGGCCTGAAATCCCAGACGGTGCCCGTTGCAACGGCCCTGACTGTCGAAGGAGATTTCGGCAGGGGCAGCCCCGGCCCCATTTTGTTTATAAGGGACATATTTATCGGCGTAATGATAATATATTCGATGATCTGTTTTATAACGGATCTTGTCTGGCATAAAAAATTTTCTTACCTCGTGTTTGCCCTCGCGGGCATCATTATCTGCATTTACAGTTCCGTCGATGATATCCTTTATATTTATACCAGGGTCAATTATGATCCTCTTTCGCATTTTCTTTTTTCAAGGTTCAGCCTCGGGCTGACATTTCTATCCACCCTCTCCATGGCAGGACTGACAAGGGTTTTTGTCGGAAGCATGAAGGAGGCCGAAAAAGCCAGCAAAATAATTTCTTTATCCGAAAAAAAATACCGTCTGATTGTCGAGGGATCGAGCGATTTTATTTTTTCTATCGACAGCAATCTTCAGATAATCAGCGCAAATGAATCCATGGAGAAGCTGCTTAATTTAAAATCGGGAAAGGGGCCGGTGTCCCTAAAATTCATGGACCTCATCTATGAAAGCAGGGAAGATAAAGGCCTGACTCAGGCTATCATAAAATCAAATCTCGATATACTTCTTAAGGAAAAAAAACCCTTCGATCAAAAAGTCCTTTTTAAGCCGTTCACCAGCGATGAACCCAAGGAATTCAGGGTAAGGCTCGAATATATCAAGATCGACGAGGAGTATGAAATCGTCGGAAGGGCAACGTCAATTGTCGATGACATCCTGCTTGACTGTTTTCATTCCGAAGAACAGAAGTACATTATCGGGAATTACCTGATCACTGCGGATGAAATGAGCAAGCGTCTCGTAAGAAACCTAAACAGGTACATGAAAAGCCAGGAAGTAAATTATCTCAGGGTATGCCTGCGTGAAATTATAATAAATGCTATCGAGCATGGCAACCTGGCAATTACTTTCGAGGAAAAAACCGAAGCCATGAAGAATGAGAACTATATGGAATATATAATGAAAAAACAGGAGGATCCGAGATATAAAGACAAGAAAGTAATGATAGAATACAGTATTAATCCTGACAGGGCTGTATATAAAATTGCCGATGAAGGCAACGGTTTCAATTACAGGAGCATTCTTGCCGGTGTAAAGGATAAAGAAAGCAATAAATTTCTTCCGCATGGCAGGGGAATTACAATGACGATGGGCATTTTCGATTCCATAGAGTATAATAAAGCAGGAAATCTGGTTACATTGGTGAAAAATTTTTAGAGTCAATAATAATGGAGGTGTCCTATGTGGTTTTTTGAATTTCTGTTCCTTGTAATAGGAGGAGCGCTGGCGATACCGAATATCGTTACCGAAAAGGTTCCCAATGCTTCAGAAGTTCTTAAGAGGATTGAACCATACCAGCCATGGTTCGGACTTGCCCTTTTGATCTGGGGAATTTTAGATTTTCTAACCGGAATTATTCTTTCGGGAAGGATAGTCGGAGCTGGGATTTTAAGCGGCATACTGCTTTTTATCGTCATACTGGTAGAGATTTTCCTCGGGCTGATATTATCCATGAATTTTCTCAAGACGATCAAGGAACTTCCGGCGAAGGAAATCAAGAAGTTTGAAGTTATTCTTGTTAAATACCAGACTTTACTCGGGATCGGAGGAATAATAGCGGGGGTTTACATACTGCTCAGGTACACGATATTATTTTTTGCAAGGTTCTGACATTTTCCCATTCCCTGAAAAATACATCCTGAAAAGCTAATACATTGCTGTTTTTCAATCGAAAAGATAATAAGGACATTTTCTAAAAAAAACGGCTAAAGGAGGGCAACGTATGTTCGGCATGGAAAAAGAGCTTTACGAACAAATACTTTACCTCAAGGAGAATTTCAGGCTTGAGGCTATAAAGGCTGAATTTGAGGCCGAGGGATCTTCCTTCAACGACCTTGTCAGACTAAGAAGACTTACATCCCAGGCAGGCATCAAGTTATTCCTGAAAATAGGCGGGGTAGAGGCTTTAAGGGATATCAAAGATTCCCTCGAATTAGGAGTTGACGGGATAGTTGCCCCTATGGTTGAAAGCAGTTTCGGCTTGAAGAAATTTATCGATGCTTACAGAAGCGTATACAAGGATAACAGGATAAGGCTTTCCATCAATATTGAAACGAAAAATTCCATCGGGCAATTAGAAGAAATTCTTATGCGGGGCAGGGGCTGCATAGATAATATAACTCTTGGAAGGACCGATCTTTCCGCTTCATTTATGGATAAAGACATTACTCCCGATACAAAATTTGTTATGGACCTGATCGGATATGTGGGGAAAAGGGCTAAAATAGAAGGTTTTTCATTCACCGTAGGCGGAAGCATAAGCGCCCTTTCAATAGAAAGGTTTTTAGAAAACCCCTCGGTTTCATATAATATCGACTGTATAGAGACCAGGAAGGTAGTGCTGCCCAGGGATGTTATACTTAACAGGGAAAATGCTCTTAACGAAGCGCTCCGGTTAGAGGAATTATATATCTTATCGAAAAAAGAGATCAGCGATACAATGATAGGACTGGAAATGGCAAGACTGTCTAAGCTGTCTGACAGGGCCGTAAACACCGCCGGGATCGAGAAGAACTTAGCCTGACACGGCGCCCGGGGCTATTAAACGTGATCGACATCCTTCTGGGTCCTCTGTGCGAGCGCCTGGAAGTATTCATAAAGGTCCTTCCTTGTCTGCAGATCCAGATATATGAAGGACAATCCGTAATCGAAAACATTATCTTCAATCATAAAGCTTTTGGAAATGATACATTCGATTTTTTCAAAATTATACATTTTTTCAAAAGACATATCCGTAAAACTGAGCCTGTAAGTTTCCTTTCTTTTCAGCGCGATCGATGACCTGATCCTGGCTCCTTCAAGACTTATATCCTTTACTATCACTTCGATCTGAGAAGCATCTCCGGTATTAATTGCGAATAATAATCCGGCTATATCATCCACAGGTATTCTGCTGTAAAGGCGTTCCTGTGATATTTTAAGATTTTTAGGATATGAAAGCTGGGTCCTTCCGCCGTTTAACAAATTTACGACTGACGATTCCCCGCAGATGAACATGTTATTGGAGGTATAGCAGATATTGACCGGTACACCCTTTTTGACAGGCAGTGGAATGCCGGAAATATTGTTTATTATAACGGTTTTGGAATTAGCCTCGAGAGCCTGTCTTTCAAGAACATAAAGCCTGTTTTTTTCGTATATCTCGATTTCTAACTTTGAATTGTCGATGATGGGATATATCTTTTTTGTCAGTATCTGAGCAGTTCTGTTCGATATCCGCAGTTCATCGATACGCAGATAGAAGTATTCTGAAAACCTTTCAAGAACGGAAGAAGGGATCGCCGAAGCTATCATTTCTACATTTTTAAAATCGGAGATAATATTGTTAATGATCTTTTTCTGGGCCGGATTGAATTCCGAAATGTGACCGGGAGGAATTTTAAAATTCGAATTCCGGGGTTCAAGTATCCTTTTTTCATAAATATAGTTATGATAAGCCCTGTAAATATAGAAGAGAACCATGAAGAAAACGGATAAGGCTAAAATAGTGATCAGAAAAGCCACAAAATTTCCCGGGGTTGTGAATGCGGCCTGCACTCCCTGGACGAAACTTGAATAGGGGTCCATAATAATGCTCCCCGGTATTTTATAGTGACTTTTCCATTGCTATTTCATCACACTGGGTTATTTTAGGGCAGCTGAGGCAATCCCTCCAGATTTTTTGAGGAAACTTGCTCTTGTCAACCTTAATATATCCCAGCCTGGAAAAGAAATCATCGACATAAGTGAGGACAAAAGCGTTTTTAATTCCCTCGTCCCTCAATATTTCCTCAGCTTTCGAGATCAAACCGCTGCCGATCCCTTTCCCCTTGTACTGCCTGTCAACGGCGACAGAACGTATTTCAGCAAGATCCTCGGTGAAAAAAGAAACTGCGCAGCACCCTGCAATCTTCCCTTTATATTCTGCAACTATAAAATTACGTATTTCCTCTACTACGCTTTCAGCGGTCCTGGAAAGCATCAGATTTTTGCTTGAATAAGAGCTGATAAGGGAGGCTATTTCGGATGCTTCCCTGAGTTTAGCATTCCTGATCTCAAAGGGCACCGTCAATTAAACCTTTCAGCTTGTTCTTCGAAACAGCCCCTATTACTTTTTCCATCGGGGTGCCGTTTTTAAATATAATAAGAGTCGGTATGCTTGTAACAGCGTATTTAGATGAAATGTTAGGGCCTTTATCCACATCTAATTTTACAATTTTCAATTTTCCGTCATATTCGCCGGCCAATTCGTCGATTATCGGCGAAATAAGCCTGCAGGGCGTGCACCATTGCGCCCAGAAATCTACGAGCACGGGGATATTCTGACCCATAACTTCAGATTCAAAATTAGTATCATCTGCATGCACTACAGAGGACATATTAAAACCTCCAGAAAAAAAAGAGCCGAAACAAATTCTCTTTAATTAAATTAAGCAGAGGCCGGGAAAATGTCAATAAAAAAACATCGTCTTGTACCTGAACTGAGCGATTCTTAATATCGGCACAAAAAAATCGATGGGGTTTACCG
>CAZHNM010000020.1:0-50300 GCA_964533855.1 uncultured Brevinematales bacterium | reverse complement strand
ATCCCTCTGAGCTATAGCCCCGCCGAAGCAATATTTTAATTCACCGGCGCAGGAATGTCAATTTACTCCGCTGATTATCTGGGTATCGACTGGGCGCAGAAATACAAATATTCTCCTCCGGATGGAGTTGATATGCGTTCGCTTTTTTTTGTTTTAAAATCGTAATAATAAAAATAAAAATAAATGGTGTTAACAATACGTATATGGAGAAAATAAATCAAACCTCTGTTATCGCCTGTCATGGAAGGGAATCCGGGAAAATCCTCAACTGATTTTGAATCATATACAATATTCTGATTTGAAACCGTATTATTTGAAGCATCGATTTCGGCCACTCCGATAGACCTCTTCCAGGTCCAGTAAGTGAAAGGCTTGTGCATGTAATAATAATCGAGCTCATATGAAAGCCTTGTTTCATCCTTCGACAGGGTCATATGGAATGGAAAACCCTCTAACTTTTCACGGAAGCGCATCTGTTCATATTTACCGGCCTTGCCGGGCTCAGGAGTCAGGACAAACATATAGGGGGGGCGGTAGTATCCGTCCGTTTCGGGACTTGACGAGAAGAGATAGGCGCGGATGTTTTCGGCGCCCCTGTCGCTGAATACAATTATCCTCCCGTCCCGGAGGCATGTGAATCCGGATTCATTATGCGAAAGGTCGCTTATGGGGATTTCGTCTCCCGGATTTGCATTTGTCTGGGTACGGTATATATACCATCTCCATTTGGCGCTGTCGAAGCGGTTGAATATGATAAAATTTGAACCGTCCCGCGACCATGTCGGGTTGAAATCGTTATATTTATCGGTTGTAAGCTCATGAAACCCGGTCCCGTCCGGGTGTATAATCATTATCGAAGACCTGGTGCTATCAAGCATAAGATCAGGCGTATGTGAAAATAAAATCCAGTTTCCATCGGGGGACCAGGACAATTCCATATTATTTCCCCCCGCGATCTTTTTTTCTACAGCTTTTCCCGATATTACGTAATTGACATAAATACTTCCATTAAGGGTATATGCCCCATGAAAATCGGTCAGGTCCAGATTTGTATTCACAATCTGGTTATTAAAAGGGGGTGCGGTGGAATAATTCTGGTGCCTGGAATGACCCTGGCTGAAAATTAAGGCGAGAAGTAAAACGATTAAAACGAATCTCATCGTAACTCCATTAGACAGCTTCTGAATGAATTCCAAACATTTTAATATAAAATGCCGGATTATTCAATAGTAATTTCAGCCTATGAGAAAATCTTTAAAATCTTATCATGCAATAACAATTAATTCTAATTTTATTGGATTAATCCAGTTTATTCTTTATAATAAAAAAGGCCTTCTGCGGGATAACAAATGAAATATTATATCTTTATTCTATACTTAATTTCATACTCAACAGGTTTTGCAGCATTGACGCTGTTGATTTTACTTTATTTAAAGTTCAAAACCAAATCCATCCTCTATTATATTATATACCTGGCCGCTTTTACCGGGACCCTCGTCCTGAACAATATCGAGTTTTACAGGGTTTCTATCCTTTTCAAATACGATACTTATGACAGCATCTGGGTGATTCTGCTGTACAATTTCCTTTTCGGGGCAATTTTTTATATCGTCCCCCTCTACAACCATAAATTCCTGAACATCGCGTTTAATCTTTTACATAAATTTATTTTCGGCTCCCTTTTCCTTTTTTCAATCGCTATGGTGTTCATACCGTATTTTTTTGAAGGGCTCATGCGCGGCCAGGCCATCATTTTCGGTTTTAAAATCACAGTGTTTATCGCAATTATTATAATATTATATTGCATTTACATATCCATTTACGGACTCGGGAAAACAGCGGTCAGGGGGAAAAAATCCATTATAAGGTTTTTTCTCGTTTATAACGCCCTTTATTTCCCCGTACTCCTGTTCGAATATTACTGGAATTTCAATTTCCAGAACATGGTAAGGCCGATCTCCTTCGGCAATCTTTTTTATTTCGTTCTTAATCTTATGACCGTGATTTTTATTTCAGGCAACTTCTTTATTCCCCGGGCAAAAATCACCCTCGAAAGCGTATCGGAGGATATCCTGAAGCAGTATAAGCTGACCCCCAGGGAAAAGGAGATAATAATACTCATATCGAAAGGCCTGACGCACAAGATGATGGCCTCGGAATTAGGAATAGCTACCCTGACTGTGAAGAATCATATTTATAATATATATCAAAAAACAAAAGCCGTAAGCAAGATCGATCTTATCAATAAGATCTCCAGGGGAAATCCTTCCCAGGATTCGAATTTCAATACCATTTTTTCATAGCATCATCTCCGGCGGGCTTTTTTGCCTTATAGGAATAATGGCTTATTCTTTGATTCCGGCATTTCTGGGATAAAATTCCTATTGAATACGCTATTCATAATATTTAAACTCATTCATATTAAAAGAAACAGGAATGATTAAAAATTATTTTCTATTAATTATTGACATATATTAAGTACTTTATATAATAAAGTGTAATTAATGATACAGGAGTTTATCATGAGAGGATTTTCCGCATTAATAATTCCGGCTCTGATTCTTTTTATACCTCTGGCTGCGTTCGGCGACAGGGTTGACGAATTGTTCGACGGGATAGCTATAAACGATATCCCCGTAGTTATAAATTATCTCCAGGCAGGCTACAGCCCGGATGTAAAAGATGAATATGGAACAACGCCCCTCATGCTCGCCGCCAAAGCCGGCTATTACGACATCGCCTGCGCTATACTCCATGATTTTTCATCCCGGTATTTTACAGACAATATGAAAAGTGAAGAGTTCAGTTCTTATGTCAGGGCGATTGAAAACGGACCCCGCGCCGATGTGAATCTGAGGAACAATGACGGGATGACCGTGCTTATGGCGGCAGCCCTGAGCGGCAACCTCGAAATGACCGGCCTTATAGTTAACGCGAAAGCTGATGTCAATTCAACAAATAATGACGGACTTACAGCCCTGATGTGCGCTGCACTAAGCGGAGATCCGGATATCGTCAGCCTCCTCATCGCCAGGAAAGCCGGAATCAATATCAAAAACAGGGACGGATATACGGCGCTTTTATTAGCGGCCGAGAACGACAGGTCCGATTTTGTCAAATTAGAAGTCAAGACCAGGGAAGAGGCAAAAGTAAAACAGGACCTGGAAAAGATAGCTTTGATCCGGGCTGCGCACAACAGGCATTCAGACATAATAAAGATACTTATTGAAGCCGGCGCGGATATTAACGCAAGAGATAAAAATAACGAGACATTATTAATGAAGAGCGCCCTCGACGGCCACTCCGACCTTGTCAGACTTCTCATCGATAAAGGATTAAAGGTAAATGTCAAGGATAAAGACGGAGGGACTGCCCTGATGTATGCCGCCCGGAGCGGACAGCCCGACTGCCTTCGCCTCCTTCTTGACGCCGGAGCTCAGATCGATTTAAAGGATAAAAGGGGATATACCGCGGTATCCATAGCGGCTGAAAACGGTCAGCCTGAAATGATGCAGATGCTTATCCGGGACAGGGCTGACATCAATCTTAAAAATAACGACGGCATGACGCCGTTAATGCTTTCGGTCACAAACATACAGTTAAAAACCGTGAAGATCCTGCTTGATGCGAAGGCTGATGCCGCTTCTTCAGACGCAGGAGGATCGACCGCCCTGATACTCTCTTCATACTACGGCAATTCGGATATCATGAAGATGCTTATCGAGTACGGTTCCGACGTCAACAAAAAAAATAACGACGGAACTACTGCGCTGATGGTAGCTTCGTCAAAAGAATACCCGGATATGGTAAAACTTCTCCTCAAAGCAGGCGCAGACCCGAATGTCAGGGACAGGGACGGGATATCCGCTTTAATGGCGGCTTCATCAAAGGGTAATACAGAGATAATCAGGCTTCTCATCGAAAACGGCGCTGATGTAAATTCCGCTGACAACGATGGCATTACAGGGTTAATGGCCGCTGCGCTGAAAGGAAATTCCGAAGTATTAAAACTGCTGATAGACTCCGGCGCAGCTGTCGATCTTAAGGATAAAAAAGGGTTTACAGCCCTGACCGGCGCGTCATTCAAGGGAAACACCGAGATCATGAAGCTGCTGTTAAACGCAAAAGCCGATGTCAATTCAAAAACTCCTGACGGATTGACGCCCCTTTTTGCCGCGGTAAGGGAAAATGAAAGCGAAGAGGTGAAAATCCTTATCAATTCAGGGGCCGATGTCGCTGTAAAAGACAAAGACGGAACGACTCCATTGATCGAAGCTTCTGCAAATGGAAATACACAGATCATAAAATACCTCGCGGACGCGAAGGCCGATATCAATTCGAGCGACAACTTCGGCCAGACGGCGCTCATTGAAGCCGTCAGGAATAGCAGGAACGATGCCGCCAGGGCGCTGATCGAAGCCGGAGCGGACGTCAACGCGATGGACAGCAACAGGCAGACTGTTTTAATGCATGCCTCTTACAAAGGGATGGATGAAATCGTAAAACTCCTGATAGGCGCAAAGGCTAATGTAAACGCAAAAGATACTGACGGCCAGACGGCCCTGATGCTGGCTTCTTATGCGGGAAGCGAACAAACCGTGAAACTCCTTATCGGCGCAGGCGCGAATGTAAACTTGAAGGATAATCATGGGCAGAACGCCCTTTCCCTTGCCCCTGACGGCGATAACGGAATAATACAGCTCTTGAAAAAAGCGGGATCAAAATAAAAGGAGAAATTTTTATGATCAAGGCAGCTCCATATATTTGTTCTCTTTTAATACATTCCATACTGTTCATAGCCATATATTATTTTCTCTCTGCCGGAGCAAGGCAGGAGGAAAGCATAAACAGCGTACCGGTTTCAAGGGAAGAAGCAGGCGTATACGAACAGGTGTCCGGTCAGAACAGTATGAAGAGTTATGAAAATAAAAAGAAAATCGATGATGAGTTCAGTCAAAAATACCGGGCGGCATATAATAATATTTCAGAAACCATGAAAAACAACATATCCAATGATAATTACAGGCTCGATGATTTTGTAAAAGATGTGGCTAAAAATCAGAAAATTATCGATACAAATTTCTCCGAACACACAAGGCAGATGATAGATGAGGATATTACCAACAGCATCCTGAAAAATTCAGCCGATTTTATAAAGAAATCGATAAAGGAAGATATAAGAAAAGATCTGGCTTCACTGAATAATTCAAACCGTTCCAGGGCTATAAAAGAGCTCAGACAGATCAACAGGGAAGCCGTTAAAGCGACGCTGAAAAAGCTCGATGCGCCGGTAATAAAAAAATACCAGGAAAAGCTGTCGCTCGATATCAAGCAAAGATATTCGAAGATTTCACTTATGCCTGAAAACAGGAAGCAGCTTAAGAAAATCATGGACGAAAGCAGCAGGTATTTAAAATCGAAATTGTATGCGGAAGCGGCCAGGCAGGACATTTTCAAGGAAGACCTGAAAAATGACCCGGGCATGGATAGGCCGGATTTAAATACAAAAGAGGGCGGGAACAGGGATTTTGAAAGCGGGAAAAAAACCATCGAAAAATTAGAAAAAATCATGGATAATCTCGTTGAAAAATCCGATGAGCTCGATTCAAAAACCGGAAGCGAGCGTCTTAACGATTATAAAAATAATTTAGGGGATATCAGGGAAACGATAAAAAAAGATCTGACCGATTTTGAAAAACCGGAAATTTCAGGACAGGTCAAAGAAATGGCCGGTCTGTTACCGGAAAAACAGAATAATAACGCCTCATCTATAACAAACATGGATCAATTGAAAGATGAGTATAAAAAAACCCTTGATGAAATCGTTGAAAATATAGCAGACCTTAATTTCAAATCAGCGCACCCCGAAAGCATCGGCGACGGCCTCGCCAAACCCGACGGGAGCGGCACAGCCCTTGACAGCGGTATTAAAAATAAAATAGACAAATCAGCCGATATTTCAACACAGATAGCTGAAAAATCGCTTGAAGTATCCCTTGAAGAGGAAATGAGCAACCAGTTGTTTCATTACGACTCCAAGGTTGATATCAATGAAGTTGAAAACTCCAAGGAATTCGCGTATACCAGACATCCGGGAGATTCAACCGATCCCACTTCCCCTTTAAAGTATGGAAAGAGCCAGGGAATGGGAGCGGATTCATCCAAATTTCCTGCGCCGCGCTACCAGGATACGAGGAAAGGAGCCAGAACCGCCGGGGCCGGAAGCGGCGGCGGAAAAGAAAACGGCGTCGCTTACGGGAACGGCTTCGGTGAAAAAAGAGAAGGCGATGAAAAATTCACAAAATTTCTGAGCACTACCGCTACCGGCATGTCTTTCAGGCCCGCAGAACTCATGGAATTCATGAAAAAGTTCGGAAACCGGACCAGGGCGTTCAATTCCGGATTGAATTATTCGAAGGCCTGGGGCGAGGCTACGACGGCTGTCCGGGTTGCATACAATTACCCGAAATATGTATATATATCCGAAGATCAAAAATCGCAGATCGATGAACTGATTAAAAAGAATGAGAGAGAAAACAATAAAAAAGAACTTAGATTTTACAGCAGCTTCCCCGCCTATGCCCGCATCCCGTACCAGCCGCATGATATTAAAATAAACGGCGATCTTTCGGAATGGGGAGAGCTCGATAATCCCATCCAGATGCAGTACTCTTCGGAAAACGGGCATGACGAATTGTCGAACGGCGTGAAATTATACATGAGGTGGAACGAATCCGGGTTCTATTTCTGCTATATTACCGGCAATACCAATAAAATAGTACTGCCCGACGAGGTTGAAGACGATTATGACGCCGCCACGAAAGATGTAACACAGGACAAGTGCGACGGCGATACCTTCGAATTCTGGATCGACCAGGCCGAGCAGCAGGAAGCGACGATCTGGGGCATCAAGACCAGGGAGTTAACGCTGAGCCCTTTTGTTTCTCCCGGCCTGTACATTGAATATTTCCTGGAGGGATACAAACACATCCAGCTTGAGGACGACTCGCATATCAGGATCACGAACAGGATTACACCCGCCGGATATATAGTCGAGGCATTTTTGAGCAGGGATGTACTTGCCGTTAAATCCGCCCTTCATCCTAAAATGCAGCTTGTCTGCAATTTTTCTATAAACCAGGGTGCCGACTGGGGCCCGAGATCGACCCAATGGTCGGCGTCCAGGACTGTCGGCACCAAGTACAGGCCCAACACCTGGGGGTGCATTGAACTCATGGGATATAAACCTGAAATCGAGGTTAAGGACTACAACCAGGAGGGATCCAAATCCGAATTCATATTCCCGGGCCAGGCTTTGAAAATTTATATAAGGGATCCCGAGAGAATAAACGATGCAAGCAGGCTTGAGCTCATCCCCGCGTATATCGGCATTGCAGGAAATGAAGAAAAGAAGAAAATCAATCTTATCGAGACAGAAAAAGGCTCGGGGCTTTACTGCGCAAGCATCAATACAAGGGACAATGAAAACACAGCCCTGGAAGAGGCGCTCTTTGTCAAACCGGGAGATATACTTTACGTCGAATACAGCAAATACGACGATTCTTCCGCAAGCAGGATTTTCAATCAGAAGTACTGCCTGTATGTGCCGGTAGTAAACTCGTTTTTCACGACTATGAAATAATTGACGCTAACACACATAATTAAGGAGGAATAATATGACCTATACCGAAATTTATTCGCCGGTTCTCTACCCCATGTGGCTGATGTCGTTCATTCTTCTCGCGCTTGTCATCGACAGGCTATGGTTTTTGAGGAAAAGCAGCATTTTCGATAAAAACATGATAAGTGATATCCAGATGCATGCTAAAAACCTCGAATTCGATAAAGCCCTCGATAGGGCTTGCGTTTCAGGAAGCCTCCTCGGAAAAGCATGGAGCAGGGGCTTTAGAGAATTCCTGAGCGGAGGAACGGGCCTGTCGGAAGCCCTTTCCGAATCCACTTATTTAATGATGGCCCCCCTTAAAAGAAATATCACTGCGATCGGCACCGTCGCTTCTATCGCCCCTCTGTTCGGCCTGCTGGGAACCCTCATAGGGCTGATAATTATTTTTTCACAGCTCGGGGGAGCCGGTGCCGATGAAAAAAAACAGCTCGCGGTAGGAATCGGACATGCCCTCTACTCTACGATCGGCGGCCTGGCGGTGGCTATACCCGGAATAATCTTCCACAGGTATTTTAAATCGAAGCTTACCGGTTATTCAGAAAGCGCCGAATATGAAATCGGCATTATCAGGCATAACTATATGATTTCAGGCAGGAAGGTATAAGTTATGAGAAGGATCATTAATTTCGATGAAGATGAAGAACTGCTTAATCTCATTCCCCTGATAGACTGCCTGTTTATCCTGATAATCTTCCTTGTTACCGCGCTGACTTTTAAAGAGCAGATGTTCAAGCCCGATGAAAAGAAAATGTACGGCATTGAACTGCCTGAATCGAAAAAGAATGAAACAATAAAGGTCGATGATCCCCTGGTAGTTTATGTAAAATCCAACGGCGATTATTATATCGAGGAAAAGAAATACGATGCGGATTCAATCGACGCCTTTTTCATGCTTAAGGGTAAAACAGAGGACAAGGTTGTAGTTTACGGCGATAAGAAATGCCCGTATGAAAAGATAGTCTACCTGACCGACCTGGCAAGGTCTTACGGGATAAATTACATAGCCTTTTACGTGATGAATAAAGCGGTTCAGGAGGCGCAAAATTGACTGATGGATTACCAGCCGTAAGTTTTAACGATGTTTCATGCAGGATCGGAAGCAGGAAAATACTCGAACATTTAAATTTTCAAACCGGCAGGGGGATTATCCATGGAATTCTCGGCCTGAACGGAGCGGGGAAAACCACCCTTTTATCCCTTGTCCTGGGGCTGCGGCGCAGTTATGAAGGATTTGTTTCGGTGCTTGGCGAAACGCTTCCGGGCCGGAATGCCATGCGAATCCGCAGGCGCATAGGTGCGGTGCTCCAGGAAACAGCCCTTTATGAAGAGCTCACTGCATACGAGAATCTTCTTTTTTCCGCATCCCTTTACGGGATAAACAATCCGAAATCCAGAATTTCAGAAGTCCTCGAAATTCTCGGGCTTGATAACAGATCCGGGGATATCGTCAAAACCCTTTCCGGAGGGATGAGGCGAAGGATTACAATAGCCCGCGCCCTTCTTCACAGGCCCGAACTGCTTGTTATTGATGAACCCACGCTTGGAGTGGACGCCGATGCCAGGCATGCCATCTGGGCGCATCTGAGATACCTGAGAAAGGAAGGCATAACAGTCCTTGCGGCGACAAATTACATTGACGAAGCCCAGGCTATATGCGACACGGTGTCCGTCATAAAGTCGGGAAGCCTTATTATAACGGAAAACCCCGGGAAACTTATCGGGCGGGCCGGGTGCTGCGTCGATTTGGAATGCTCCCCCGGGATATCCGGGCATATTGCCTCGGAGATTCAAAAGTCCTTTAACGGCGGGATAAACCGCACTGAAATTACCTCGAGCGGGCTTTCGGTATTTATAAAGGAAGGAACAAAGCCTGAAAAACTGGCCATGGATATTATGAAAAACTACACGGTCAGCGGTTTCAGGATAAGGCCTCCGGACATTTCCGAGATTTTCAGCATGCTGGAAGACAGGGTATGAAGCAAATTGCCATCGCGGTCATTGGAGGTTTCAGGGCGGAATCAGTTCAAATGCGGCGTTCTAAACTCCTACTTTTCCTGGCCACAGTTCAATCCGTTATTTTTATTTTTCTCGTGAGTATTTTCGGCCTGACAGGAAGCAGGGCGCCTATCGCAATAGTCGACGAGGACAGGGGCTTTTATTCCGCAATTTTTACAGACAGCCTTAATAACGCCCATCATTCTTTTTCCCTGAAATTTATGGAAAAGGAAAAAGCCCTGGACGCCGTCAAACATGGAGACCTGGTTTCCGTAATAAAAATTCCAGCCGGATTTTCAAGCGGGATCGAGGCCGGGAGGAATGTCTTCATCGATGTCATGGTCGATAATATCGACGTCGATATGACAGAGGATATCCAGCGGGCAGTTCCGTCGGCGATAGTGAACTTCGCCCGTAAAGCGGGTCTACCGGGAATAAGGGTCAAAGTTAATGAAACGGATATGATCGGCCATGACACCGGTTTCATCCCCTACCTGGTTGTAAGTGCGCTTGCTTTAGCGGCTTTCGTCGTATCGGGAATTCTAAGCGCAGCCGCCCTTTCGCATGAATTCGAGTCCGGGACGATAAAACTTCTTGAGATAGCTCCTGTAAATCCGCTTGCACCCATATCTGGAAGGATTGCCGCCTCAGCCCTTTATTCCCTGGCCGTCCTTCTTATAAGCCTGAGTGTAGTGATTTTCTTTTACGGCATAATTCCTCTTCATCCCCTCGAACTGGCGGCCGCGGTAGTGATGTGCGTGATAATATTCAGCTGCGCAGGAGCACTTCTCGGAGCGTTTCTCAAGAGGACCCTGCCGGCAGCTTCGCTTGTTTTCGGGCTTGCCCTGCCCTTATATATAGACAGCGGCGCCATGGAGCCGGAACGTTTTGACGGAAACGCGATATGGGCTATAGCCCATCTGTCTCCGTTATATTACGCTGTCGGCATTCTCGAACATGCCTTTCATGGATTCCAGGTTACGCCTGAACCCGTTTTTATTAACTTTATTGCTCTCTTTATCTGGGCTGCCGTTTTACTCATTTTCACAGCCGGAGTCCTTAAGGCAAGGATGGCGTCATGCTAGGGAAAATTTGGGCTGTCGCATTTCTTGAACTCCGCATCTGGACACGCATGCCCATGGCGGCTGCCGGAGCCCTTATTCCTCCTCTTGGCATGGTTATTCTGCTCCTGGTTTTATCACTCTCCGCCGGAAAACAGCCGGTGGCCCTGGTTGCCTGTTCAAAAGGCAGTCAGGCCGTGAGGATGGCGGATATAATAAAAAAAGACAGCGAGGCTTATCTTCTCACAGTAACGGATTCGTCCGCCGCCTCCAATATGCTTGCAGGCCAGGAAGTGGCGGCTGTAATAACAATCCCTGATGATTTTGATACGGCTCTGGCCAAGGGCAGCGCTTCTCTCGAATTAAAATTAAACAACGTGGATATAGATTTTTCGGACGATATCCGCCGTTCCGTCGACCGCAGCGCGGCGCAGTTCGACGCGCCGGCAATGGCGCCCCGCGACGGTGATGAAGGCCAGGGAGAAGAAAGGGACCCTTACGCATTATTGATGGATAGTCCGAACCCATATCTTATTAATATAGCAGAAGACGATATGAGGGAAACGAATGTTGGCTTTCTGAGCTACCAGTTAATACCTGCGCTGGCTCTGCTGATCCTGAGCGTAGGACTGGCCGGAAGCGCCCTTATGAGAGCAAAAGAAAGGGAAAACGGAACCAGCCGCTACCTCCTGCTGTCTCCAGTGCCGTCATGGGCCCTGATTGCAGGAAGGCTGTCGGGAGGATTGTTAGCATCCTTATCGGCGCTTTTACCCGCGGCTGCGGTTTGCCTTTTAACAGGAGTGATAACCGTACCTCCGGGCCACTGGCCTTCTCTGGTTTTGATATTTATAACAACAGGTCTATTCGCTTCAGGGCTCGGCAATCTCATCGGAAGCATTATCCCCGGGACCGGTCTTGCCGCTATGACGACTTCAACTGTTTCAGCCATCCTGTTTTTCCTGGGCGGCGGCTTTACAACTATCGCTTTTCTTCCGGAATGGCTGAGAATTATCAGCTCATTCGTGCCTATGAGGTATGCAATAGACGGACTCAGGCAATCTCTTTTTTATCCGGACCTTAAGGGTATTGTCACAGACCTTGCCGTTCTTTCTTTAAGCGCTTTATCTTCGATTATCGCGGGCATGGCAATGTTCCGGAAATCATGGAGCTGATCCCCCCCGGTGGAATTGTCTTTTTGCCTCATTTGTATTATAATAAATGACGACAGGGGGAAATATGGATCTGAATGCCTGGCTTAATAAGGATCTGCCTTCGATAGCTCAAAAACTGGAAAATATAAATCTCAGCAATTTGATCAATGAAAATACGATAGGTTTCGCCGGCAAAGAAGCGGTATATAAGATAATCAGGGAACTGCGCGGGGCCCTTTTTCCCGGAGCTTACGACGAACAGCCCTTCGATAAGTCCAGGCTCAATATCATTGTAGGAAACCTGCTCAGGGAAGCCGCCATCGACCTTTCGACGCTCCTGGAAAAAACTTTCGAGTACTACTGCCTGATGGGCCTTTGCGAAAAATGCGACTGCAAGGCCAAGGCAGCGGACATCACCATAGCTCTCATGGACAACCTGCCTCTTATCAGGGCAATGCTCGAGGATGATATTACAGCCGCTTATAACGGAGATCCTGCCGCAAAGCTTAAAGAGGAAATTATTTTAAGCTATCCCTCCGTAGAAGCGCTGAGTATTTACAGGATCGCTCATTTTTTATGTGAAAAAGATGTGCCGGTTATACCGAGGATAATGTCAGAATACGCACACCAGAAAACAGGGATCGATATCCATCCTGGCGCTAAAATAGGCTCGTCGTTTTTTATCGATCATGGAACGGGGACTGTAATTGGAGAGACATGCACTATCGGGAACAATGTCAAGCTTTACCAGGGGGTCACCTTAGGGGCTAAAAGCTTTCCGTTAGATGCTGACGGCCATCCGGTTAAAGACCTGAAGCGCCATCCCGATATTGAAGACAATGTCATAATCTATTCGGGAACAACCATATTAGGGGGCGAAACCAGGATAGGTCATGATTCCGTAATCGGCGGCAATGTCTGGCTTACGTACTCCGTTCCGCCTTATACTACGGTTTACGGCTCACAGAGCTCTCCGATCGTCAAGCCGAACAGGAAAGCCGCTAAAACCCCGGCATAAAGTCTACATGATCAGGTCTATAATAAGACCTTTTATTCCGCTTACTAACTTTAAATATGAAAGCCTGTTTTTCTCATTAGAAAGGATCATCCGGGCCAGCTCGGAAAGCTTTTCATCCACGGATTCCACTGTTTTATAAATCTTCTGTTTATTGAAAGTCACCCTTGAAACAGTGTCCCTCACTTCAAGATTTTCCATTAACGCGGATATAAAAGATTTGATATGCTTTTTATAAGTATTGAAATTTTCAGGAGTCGGATCGCGGGACAGACTCTCTCCGAATTCTGAAATCAGATCGGCCATTTTTTTGAAATCATCGAAACCGGAATAGTCCAGATCGGCACTAAAGGCCTTTTCTCCGGATATATCTTTGAGCGTATCGGAGAATCCCCCCTGGCCTTCTTTGACAGGAGACGAATCTTTTTTCATAGAATGCCTGGCGGATACATGTCCGGATTCTATCCTCATTGGATGTCCTGGAGCCGGAGGGTTACCGAACTTGATTCTGTTTCCCAAAGCGTGATTTCATATATTTCATAAGTTTCGCCGCGAAGGGGGCCTTCCAGGGTTTTCCATATCCACCCGGCGATGTTCTCGGCGGTTGAAATCTCAACGGTATCGTTTATATAGGAATGATCGAGCCTGTCTATTACAAGAACCATAACTCTTTCCTTGAGAAAGCCGAAATCCATAAGCATTCCGCTTTCAGGATCGGCTGTGCCGGTCAGCGTTACCCTCAGCCTGTATGTATGCCCGTGAAGTTTTTCACATTTTCCCCTGTAATTGATAAGGTTATGAGCGGAGTCGAACTTGAACTCCTGTGAAAGAAAAAGCTTCATAAAAATATGATAAAAGCCGCCTTTTGTTTTGTCAAAATATCCTCATGAGAGCCGAGTAATTGCAAAAAAGAAGGGTTCGAAATATAATATTGTCCTCACAGAGGTGAAAATGTCCGAATTTATCCATCTCCACAATCACTCCCATTACAGTATCCTTGACGGAATAACAAAGATCAAAGACCTCGCGGTAAAGACATCCGAATTCGGCCAGCCCTCCGTCGCCCTGACAGACCACGGGAACATGTTCGGGGCTATGGAATTCAACAAGGAATGCAAAGCCGCCGGAGTCCATCCCATTTACGGGGCCGAACTCTACATAGCGCCGGGAAGCAGGTTCGAAAAGATAAAGGATGAAAAATACTATCATATCGTTCTCTTAGCCAGGGATTACGAGGGATATAAAAACCTGCTGCTTCTTACATCGCTGGGCTATATCGAGGGATTTTATTCAAAACCGAGGATCGACAGGGATCTCCTTCAGGAGCACAGCAAAGGTCTCGTGATGCTTACAGCCTGCTTGAGCGGCGAGATACCGCACCTTATACTTGCCGGAAAGGATAAAGAAGCCTATGACGCCGCAGGATGGTACCTCGATCTTTTCGGAAAGGAGAATTTTTATCTTGAAGTGCAGAACCACCGAATGCCCGAGGAAATAGCAGTAACGGCTAAAATGGTTGAAATCGCCTCAAAAACCGGCATAGGGCTTGTCGCGACAAACGATTCACATTATATCGGAAGGGACGATTCTAAGCTGCAGGAGATAGCTTTCGCGATCCGGGATAAAAAAACTCTCAAGGACGACAAGCGTTTCAAATTCGTAAACGATGAATTTTATTATAAATCGCCGGATGAGATGATAAAGCTTTTCTTTGACCTTCCCGAAGCTGTAAAAAACACGATGAAAATAGCAGAAATGTGCATATTCGACCTTAAATTCTCAAAACACCTGCCCGTATACTCCCTCCCTCAGGGAGAAACGGCTCACAGCGTGCTCGAGAAATTAAGCATGGAAGGCCTGCATAAACGTTTTAAAGCGCAGGTTCCTTCCGAATATTCCGAAAGGATCGGAATGGAACTCGAACTTATAAAAACGATGGGTTTTTCCAACTATTTCCTTATTGTGTCGGATTTCGTGAGGTTCGCAAAAGAGAAGGGCATATTAGTCGGGCCCGGCAGGGGATCCGCCGCTGGATCGCTCATTTCCTACTCTCTCTCGATCACGGATATAGATCCCCTGAAATATAACCTGCTTTTCGAGAGGTTCCTCAATCCCGAACGCATCTCCATGCCTGATATCGACGTCGACTTCCAGGACGACCGGAGGGACGAGGTCAAGGAATATATCAGGATGAAGTACGGCTATGATAAAACAGCCGATATAATCACCTTCGGAGTCCTTAAATCGAGGGCGTCGCTGAAAGATGTAGGAAGGGTGATGGAAATACCCCTTGAAAAGGTCAATAAACTGACAAAACTCATAGATAATAAAACGGCAAACGAACCCCTCAGGGACGTTATCGCCAAGATCCCCGAACTGAAAAAGCTGCGCCAGGAAGGATCCGGGGAAGAAAAGGAATGGATTGAATTCTCGGCAAAGCTCGATGGAACGATAAGAAACATAGGGACCCATGCATCGGGGCTGATCATATCCGATTCCCCCCTTACAGAGGTAGTCCCGCTGTATAAGGATATGTCGAGCAGCCTGGTATCGACCCAGTTCGAAGGCGACTACCTGGAAAAGAACGGGCTTCTGAAAATGGATATACTGGGGCTTTCCAACCTCACAATGATCAGGGATACTCTCTTGAGGATCAAAAAAAACAGGAATGTAAAGATAGATCTCCCCGCCGTATCTTTAGACGACGGCGAGGTCTTCAGGCTCTTCCAGCGCGGGGAGACAATGGGCATTTTCCAGTTTGAATCGCCGGGTATGACGGATTACATGAAAAAACTCAAGCCCACATCGATCGAGGACCTTATAGCGATGAACGCCCTTTACAGGCCGGGGCCTATGGACAATATACCGGCCTTTATTGCCAGGAAACAGGGCAAAGAGGAGATAGACTGCTTTCACAAGCGGCTCGAGCCCATACTGAAGAGCACATACGGAGTCATAGTCTACCAGGAACAGGTTATGCAGATAGCCCAGGTCCTCGCCGGCTTTTCGCTGGGTAAAGCCGATGTCGTAAGGCGCATGATGGCGAAGAAAAAGCCCGAAGAATTGGCAAAATTAAAACCCGAATGGATAGAAGGATCTGTCAAAAACGGATTCACGAAAGAGCTTGCTGAAAAGATCTTCGAAACTCTCATCCCCTTCTCGGATTATGCCTTCAATAAATCACATGCCGCGGCCTATGCCGTGCTTGCATACCAGATAGCCTGGCTCAAGGCCCATTATAAACTTGAATTCATAGCTTCTCTTCTTACCCTCAATATGAGCAATTCCGAAAATATCAGGCTGTATTCGCAGGAGGCCGCATCATCGGGGATAAAGATATTAGCCCCCGACATCAATAAAAGCAGCTGGGATTTCAGGGAGACAGACTTCCAGGGCGAGTCCTTCCAGGGCGAGCCCGCCATAATATTCGGTTTTGGCGCCATCAAGGGCCTCGGAGAGGCTATTTCCCGTGCAATCATCGAGGAAAGGGAAATCGGGGGCGATTTCACGTCTTTTGATGATTTCATAAGCAGGGCGATAAAACATGCTGAATTCAAAAAGGGTTCCGTCGAGATCCTGATAAAAGCCGGCTGCTTCGATAATTTTTACCCTCCTGAAAAAAACCTCCTTGAAAAAGCCGTCCTTCTTCATAACCTTGACACATACGTCAACCAGGTTGAAAAAAACATGAAGGACAAAAAGCAGGGAAGGCTTAATCTTTTCGGTGGTCCCGACGGCGGAGGGCATATAGAGACAAAGGCCGATGTTGCTCCTCTCACGCTCAAGGAAGATTTTGCCAATGAGGTGGCCCTGTTCGGGTTTTACCTGAGCGGCAAGCTTTTTCAATATCATAAAATACAGTATGGCACGGTTTCACACTGTTCGGGCGAACTGATCTCAAGGCTGAAACCCGGGACATACATGCTGCTTTGCGGTTTTATAAACGACCTTATAATCAAAACAGGCAGCAATAATAAAAGCTACGCCATTTTCACTCTCGATAACGGGACCGGCAGTTTTAAAATATTCCTTTTTTCAGAAAAATATATCATGTTTAAAAACTTTCTTATCCAGCATAACTTTATAATGATGAAATGCGCCGTCGCAGAAGGCAAGGGCGGCAATATTCTCGAGGTTTCAAGCATAAAGCCGATCGAGCTTCTGCCCCAGGAAAGATTCACGGAACTTCATATTTTTCTCGAGAATTCTGAGAGCGCCCCCGGCCCCGGAGAATCTCTCGGGTTTTTGAAAAATATTATCTCCAGCCCATCATCGCGCGGGATGATAAGGATTATCTTCCACATCGTCAGCGATAAGGAAAGGGAGGTTATCCATGCATCAGAGCGTTACAGCGTCAAATACACCGGATCCCTTATGAGGGAAATTGCCGCTCTGCCCAACATACTCGGCTACTGGCTTTATTAAAGATTTGTTTTGACAAAATACCAAATACAATCTATAATCACCGAATTTATTAATAAGAACAAAACCGGAGAGAATATGCATTATTTCCGCATATGTATAATAATTTCGATAGCTTTGATTTGTTTCAGCGCCGCTTTCCCGGAAAGCCGTATTACCCTGTATCCGGGGGCTGCATTTTTTGCCGACGGAACAGGTTATAAAATCGGATTAGGTTACAGAACATCGCTGAATTTTATGCCGGGAGTTTTCACAGGTATAGATGCCTCTTATATAGATGCAATTTATTCCGTTTCGAATTTTACTCACAGGAACATTAAAAGCACTCTTGACGCCGGATATTCTTTTACCCTGATGAACGGCCTTACCCTATCGCCTTTTTTAAAAGCCGGGGTTTCTTACGCATCAATAGCTAATTCATATTCCAACGTAAGCCTTTTCGGATTTGCCGGAGGGCCGGCTGCCGGCCTGGATTATGCTCTAACTTCCAATGTATCGATAGGAATTGAAGCCGAATACCTCTTCACTTTGAACAGCTTCTTTTCTTCCGTTTCTTTAAATTCCGTATTAGCTGTTTCATACGTTTTTTCAGCTCCTGCTGAAAGCCGGGAAACCAATGATGCCAGCAGCACTGCGACTCTTGAAAACAGCCTGAAAGAGACGATAAAAGAAGACAATATCCAGGCCACGGTCGAGGAAGAAAACAGCAATGAGATCAAACTCAGCATTTCTGACGTACTCTTCGATCTTGACAGCGATAAGGTAAGCCGGTCTTATGAATCCGTGATACAATCTATCGTGCTTATGGCTGAGAAATATCCCTATTTAAGCGTAGAAATAGAGGGCTTTACAGACGATAAAGGCGATGAGAATTATAATATCAAGCTTTCGACAAGCAGAGCTAAAAATGTCGCCGCAATATTCATTGCCAACGGAATGGCCCGGAACAGGATATCCTTCAAGGGCCGCGGAAAGGAAGATCCGATTGTCCCCAACACATCCGATGAGAACAGGCAGAAGAACAGGAGGGTCGAGATCAGGTTTACTGAAAACCAGCGTTAGCTGCCGGAAGGGATTGACAGATATCCGGTTTTTTTAGTATAATATTATCCGGTATAAAAATAAAAAAAGGAGTCGATTAATGACTAAACAGGAAAAAGCGTTTTTTTCAGGTAAAAAAGTACTCTTGACAGGCGGATCCAGCGGCATAGGGTTTGCTGTTGCAAAAAGGCTTGCTACTTCCGGAGCCGATATCTGGCTGGTTGCACGGGACAGTAAAAAACTTGAAAAGGCCAAGTCCGATCTTGAATCTTTTCAATCCGATAAAAGCCAGAAAATCGGATTTTCTTCGGCAGATGTTTCAGATGAAAAAGCGGCTTTCGAAGCCTACAAGAATGCAAAGGATTTCATGGGAGTTCCCGACATTATTATCAATTCAGCCGGAATTGCGCACCCGGGATATTTCCAGGATATGACTGCAGAATTATTCCGCAGCCAGATGGATATTAATTTCTTCGGGACTGTGAACGTTGTAAGAGCCGCTATAAAAGATTTTATAAAACGCGGTTCCGGAAATATCGTCAATGTTTCTTCTATTGCCGGAGTAATTGGCGTATTCGGCTACACCGCTTACGGCGCAAGCAAATATGCGATAAGGGGATTCAGCGACACCCTGAAGGCCGAAATGAAACCCCTCGGCATCAATGTAAACATTGTTTTCCCGCCCGATACGGACACTCCCCAGCTTGCTTATGAAACCCGGTTCAAACCATTTGAAACAAAAGTTATATCGGGAACGGCGGGGCTTACATCTCCCGACAGGGTCGCAGGAGACATCCTTGCCGGTATAATGAAAAACAGATATATGATATTTACAGGCTTCGATAATAAATTCTTATTCTGGCTTATCGGCAAGCTCGGGAAATTGCAGTACCCCATGATGGATATGATGGTAAAAGACGCCATCAATAAAAAGAAAAAAGCAGCCGCAAAAAAGAAGAAATAAAAAGAGCGTTATTCAAAAAAGGTTTAATTCGCTGTCCTTGACGGGGTAACCCATGTGCTCGTATGAGATGACGGACGCCATCCGGCCTCTTGGACCCCTGTTTATAAAACCCTGCTGGATAAGATAAGGTTCGTATACATCTTCTATCGTATCCACCTCTTCACTGACAGCGGCCGCTATGGCGGAAACTCCGACAGGACCGCCTTTGTAGTTTTCTATGATAACCTTCAGGATCTTCCTGTCCATAGCGTCAAGGCCGCGGCCGTCGACTTCGAGTTTTTTCAGGGCATAATCGGCGAATTCCCTGCCGATTGAATTCTTCTTTTCGACAAGCGCGAAATCGCTGACTCTTTTCAGAAGCCTGTTTGCTATCCTGGGAGTCCCCCTTGCCCTTTTCGCTATTTCACTGATCCCTTCCCTGTCTATGATTATTTCAAGAAGCCTTGAGGATCTGGCTAATATTATTTTCAGGCTTTCAGGATCATAATAATCGAGCCTTTCGATGATACCGAACCTCGAACGAAGAGGGCCTGTTATTACGCCGATCCTTGTGGTTGCTCCTATCAGTGTGAAATGCGGAAGCGTTATTCTCAGAGTCCTTGCGCCGGTACCCTCTCCGATAATAATATCGACCTTAAAGTCTTCCATGGCCGAGTATAGAATCTCTTCGAGAATTTTTTTCAGGCGGTGGATTTCATCGATGAACAGTATATCGCCTTCTTCGAGATTGGTAAGAATGGCCATCAGATCGCCCTGCTTTTCCAGCGCGTTTGCAGTTGTCATTTTAATAGTTTTGCCTAATTCGATTGAAATTATCTTGGCAAGAGTCGTTTTGCCTAATCCGGGAGGGCCGTATAATATCGTATGGTCCAGGGATGATTTTCTTATTTTAGCGGCTTCAACGAATACCCTTATATTATCCTTGACTTTATCCTGGCCGACAAATTCGTTAAAACTCTTCGGCCTGAGCGGTTCGTCAATATCACCCTTTAAAAAATCTGCGGTAGTAATTTTCTCTTCAATCATGAATCCTCCGGAGCTTTCGGCAATAGTCGGACAGGATTTATTATAATTGAAAATATCCGATTTAACAATTACACAGCCGACATTTATGATGAAATTTCCCTGAATTATTTGACTAAATCTATAATGTAAAATAAAATATTCTTTTGTTAAGCCAGCACGCGTATAAGCACGCAACTATAAGGAGGAAAAAGTGCCTATCATCAAATCCGCGAAAAAGAGAGTCCGCCAGGAAGAAAAAAGAAGGGAAAGGAACAGATCCCTGAAGACTTATATGAAAAATCTTCAGAAAAAAACAATTAATTTATTAGCATCCGGGGAAATAAAAAAAGAAGACCTTTCGACTGCATTGAATTTTTATAAATCCCAGATCGACAAAGCATGGTCAAAAGGTATTTTTAAAAAGAACAAATCTTCCCGCCTGAAATCGAGGATCGACAGAATGATTTCTAAGAAGGCGCAAACGGAAAAGAAACAGGAGGCATAAAATGGGTAGAAGCAAGATGACAAAATCCGATATCGTTGATACCGTTTTCGAAGATTCTGATGTTAAAGAATATGGAATGTCGAGAAAAGAGGTAGCCGTCGTTATTGTAAAATTCATTGAAAAATTAAGGGAATCTATTGAAAATTTAAATCAGAACGATAGAATAGAATTAAGAGGTTTCGGAACTTTTGGAATTAAAAAGAGAAAAGCGAGGATTGCAAGAAATCCGAAGACAGGCGAAGAGGTCAAAGTGCCTGAAAGAAAGTCCCCTTTCTTCAAAGCGGGAAGGGAAATGAAACAGACAATTATGAACTCATAAATATGAGATCCCGTTCCATCCTGGAACGGGATTTTTTTTGAAGAATTCCGTGATTTCGTACCATGTTCAAGTGTTTTGACGAAGGTACCGATAAATAATGAAAAAACAACGAGTTAAGAGAAATTATGATAACTGAGGAATTGCTGAAAGAAGAGAAGGAAATCACAAAAATCATCGCTATTATGTGTGCAAACGGTACGACCGGTCTTCTTGCAGACAGGGAAAACAAGTTTAATGTCAGGTTCCGTGAAATCAAGAACGGCCAGGTTGTCTTCTCGAAAGTAGAATCCAACAAGCCTGATCTATCCTTCGAATCATACAATATGAGACCCCTCGAGGCTGAAATAACCTTAGGTTCCAGCGTCTACCTGTTTACCGCCGTCCCGATGGGGCCTAAAAGTATATCTATCCCTGAAATGGTCAAATCTCATCCAAAACGCAAAGCAGTTCGCATTAAAATAGCTAACAATAGTTTTATACAGAATATGTACTCCCTGCTGTCCGTGAAAGTCGTCGATCCGACCATACAGGATGAAGAGCTTTCCAGGAAAATCCACCTTATAATGAATACGATAGAAAGCACCCTGGTAAGGTCTGAAAATTACGACATAGCCAAGATTACCCTTTTTGACGGCACGGAAAAAAGCGCAATAGTCAGGCTGATAAAGAGATTCCAGAAGCCTTTTGTGGTTTTCGATACGAAAAACCTTTCCCAGAAGGAAGAAACAGTACTTACCTATGAGAATTTCGTCAAGACCCTCAGCGAGGAAGGTTCCAACTTTAACGAAATATTATCCCAGCTCGATAAGATCAAAGAGTTTTACCAGAAAAACAATATTAAAAGCGAAGCAATAGTCCCTCTTATTTTCGAAGAGGAAGTAATCGGACAGATTAAAGTAGTCTCCGTTAAAGAAAATATCTCCAGGCCTAATGTAATACGCCTCAATAACCTCGCTATAAATGCGGTCGATAACCTGTTCACTAAATGCGCGTTTGAAATTGTATCCAAAACACCCCAGACGATCATGGACATGGGAGTCGCAGGGGCAAAGATAATTGTTTCAGAAGCTGATTTTTACAAGTATGTAAGGCTTATGAAGAGGTTATATCTCCAGCTTTATTTCCCGGATAAAACGATTATTAAAACGATGTCGACTATCGTAAACCTGTACGACGACACCCTTGAAGGTTATAAGCTTATCGGCGTTAAATTTTCGGGCAATATGGACTGGAAGGATAAGAACAAGCTCGATGAATTCATTCAAAGCGTGATCAGGCTCCAGAACTCGGAAATGATCGCTTAATCAAATCCTGATACTAATTCGTTTCTCTTTTCCTTCTTTCAATGGCAGGAAGCTTCTGGTATTCCCAGACTGCTTTATTATGTTCATCGAGGGTCTTTGAAAAGTAATGCGTTCCATCCGGTTTTGCGACAAAATAGAGGTATTCGACATCCGCAGGATAGATTGCCGCAAGGATAGAAGTCCTGTCGGGGTTTGCTATCGGCCCGGGAGGCATGCCGTAGTATTTATATGTATTGTATCTGGAATCGATGTTAAAATCGCGGTAATGTATCTCCCCGTCATAGTTGCCTGTGAGCATAAGCGCATATATCAGGGTCGGGTCGGCCTGAAGCTTCATACCTTTCTTGAGCCTGTTATAATACACACCCGCTATGATAGGTTTTTCAAACTCGAATTTAGCCTCCTTTTCAACTATAGAAGCCATTATGAGCACTTTTTTTAAACCTGTGCCGCCGGGATTTTTTTTATTGATCTGTTCCATCATCGATTTATCGACAACACGGTCGAACTGCTCCAGGAACAGGGGAATTATTTTCACGCTGGTATATCCTATCGGTATTAAATATGTGTCCGGGTACACAAGCCCTTCAATTGATTTGAGGCCTCCAAGCTTATATTCGGAAAGATAGTCCGCATTGGAGCATTCTTTGAGAAAATCCGCCTGTGAAACGATGTTCTTTTCAGCAAGCAGGTCGGCAATCTGAAACAAATTATATCCTTCAGGTATTGTTATTTTGATCGAATAAGTCTGCCCGAGGGCAAATTTGCTGATAAGATCCGAATATGTTTCGCCTTTTTTGATCTGGTATATTCCGAATTTAAAATCCCTGTCATGCCTCATCAGTTTTGCCGTAATCTGGAAACGGAGAGGATTTTTAATTATATTATCATGCTTGAGATCTTTTGCTATCTCTCTGATCGACTCCCCTTTCTTGATCTCAAACGAGGCGTCATTCTGGTTGACCGTAACGTCGGCGCATGCTGCAAGAAACAGCAAAAAGCCGATACCTGCAGCAGACCGTAAAGTTTTAATCACTAATTTAACCTTTTATCTTGCGTTCATGTGTCTTTTGCATTTATCTGCGTAAGGAATGATTTCAAGTCTTTCTTCCTCGATACTATCGCCGCAAACTGTGCATTTACCGTAGTTATTGTCCTTAATTCTCTGGATTGCTCTTCTTATGTCTTCTATGATCTTTTTCTGAGAACTGGATAGCCCCTCGCTTACAGTTGCGGAACTGAACGCTTCCGCCCTGTCGACCAGGTCGCCGTCAATCTCAAAGGGGTTTTCTTCTTCGCTCGTTTCGCTTTTTATATTTTCGAGCATCTCATCTTCCATCCTGATGAGCTTCTTCCTGAAATAATCCATCCTGGTCTGATTCATACGCTACCCCGCTTATTGTTTCTCCAATATCTGCACAACTTTGTGTCCCTTTCTTTCCGAGAATTTTACAAAACCTTCTTTCGTAGCGAATATCGTATGGTCTTTACCAAGACCTGTATTGAGGCCGTTATGAACTTTCGTGCCTCTCTGCCTTACAATAATGTTGCCGGATTTAACCAGCTCCCCATCATATTTTTTAACTCCAAGTCTCTTAGAATGGCTTTCCCTGCCGTTTTTTGCCGTACTTGAACCCGCCATTGCCGTCCTCCATTTCAATTCTAATATTTTCCGGATACTGATTTTCTAATGTTAAAAGATTTAAAACCAGGGATTTGTATAAAAGCATTACCCCGGTTGTACAGTCTTTTATCTTTGCCCGGAATTTTCCGGGTGTCTGTTCTTTTTCGATAAAAGCCCCGCAAAGCTCGCTTTCACTCAGGCACCAGCTCTGTATGAGCACTGAAACCGAAGCGCAAACAATATCTTTGCCCTTCTTATCGAAAAGTGAGTGACCGATAGCCCTGACTTCAATAAAATCTTTCGAATTATTAAAGCTGACTGTAATCACAGATGCCTTATGCCTGTTCCTGAGCCTTTGTCTCTGTCTTAACTTTTTTCTCTTTTTCAGTATTAATATTAGTTATCTGTATCTTTGTATAACGCTGGCGGTGCCCTGTTTTTCTCCTGTAGCTTGCCTTCTGTTTGTATTTAAATACCACAAGTTTTTCGCCTAATTTTACAGCATCAAGAACTTTGCCTTCAACGGAAATTCCCTTGATATAAGGTTTTCCTATCAATACTTCATCATCGGTCCTGTAAAGAGTGACGGTATCAAATTTCAGCTTTTCACCATCGGCTTTCTGGAGCAGATCGACATAAAGTTCGCTCCCCTTTTCTATTTTGTAAAGTCTTTTGCTGATCTCCACTATCGCGTACATATAACACTCTCCTTTTTATAGCGCTGATTCTGCTTAAGGCACTATTTCTATTATTCAAAAAAATCAGGTTATTATGTTAACCACAGGAAGGGGATTTGTCAAATTAAGAAATGGTCTTTTTTATCGGAAGGGAAACCCGAAGTCGAAAGTCTCAGGCACCCGCGGACACAAAAAAAACCCTGCTAACTTATTGTAAAATTAATCTTGCCTTCAGGTTGCCGTTTTTATATAAAAGCTGCAGGATCTTCACTATATCGCCGCCGGTAAAGCCCGTCTGGTTAAGGCTGTCCACAAGGTCCTGAACTGTGGCGGTACCTTTCAAAAGTTTTACGCTGCCGCCGGTTTTCTGCCCTGACTGGGGCTGCCCTATTTCAAGTTTCATCCCGCCGTAAGAAACGGCAGAATCCGAGACTATAACATTGCCTCCGGAGATAAGAATCCCGCTTTTTGAATCAACAAGGACGCTGGGTTCGTCCTCGATATCCGCCGTGAGTTTGAATATATTTTCTATGAATGTGCCGATATCGCTGTCCTGGGGTAATTTAAGCTTTATCCTGTTGAAGGAAACCTCTTTTAAGGCATCCGGGTATTTCTGCTTTATAGCATCGGCAGACTTATTGACTGCATTGTACCCGAGGGATTCCTGCACGACAAAAGTAATTATATTATTTGAATCGAGTATGATGTTATCAAGCCCTTTCTGCATGATGGCTCCCTGGGGCACAAATCCCATCACTCCTCTGGAGAACCTGTCGGTCATCACGCTTCCTTCCGCCACAGCATAGATTTCATTGTCCCCGCCCATAAGCGGAGTTATTATCAGTTCGCCCCCGTCAAGGGATTTTGCGTCGTATATGGAAGAAACCTTTACATCTAATCTCGTGCCCCGCTGTGAAAAAGGTGAAATAGTTGCGCTTACGAGGACTACAGCCGAATTCCTCGGCTTTATCCTGTCGGGATTAATTTTAAATCCGAAATTATTGGCTATCCTCGATATTATATCTTTAGTCTGAGTGCCGCTGTCGCTGTCGCCGGTCCCTTTAAGGCCGACAACAACCCCGTAGCCTAAGAGAGGGTTTTCCTGGAAGCCTTCGATCCTTAGAATGTTGCGGAGATTTACCGTTGATGCCTGCAGGGTATTGAATGCCAGGAATGACAAAATAACGGACATAAAAAAATAATATTTTTTCACAGCGGCTCCTTGATTCTGACTTTAAATAATCTCCCGCTTGTATTATTTTCGACAAGACATGTCCCATCCTCAAGCTTTCTTATAATTCTTACCTTCATTTTAATATAAATGCCGCCTTTAGAGTAGATCATGTCGGCGCTTCCCATGTCGATATTTTCTATATAGTAAATTTTATCGGGCGCAGGCGCGGGGGCTTTATCCTTTTCAGGCATTTCTTCAAGGGCAAGATTAATAATGCAGTTTGTTTCAGCGCCCGTACCCCCGCTTAAATAAACATAATCGATGAATAATTTTAGAGTATTCGAGATAATTTCATTCGATATTTTCAATATTTTAAATTTTTCAGGCATACCGAAGTCGTCCGGACTATTGACCGAATATCGGTCCAGAACCGATCCGGAGATATAATCTTTTAAATCGGATATTGACGAAAGCTTATCGATTTTCACAATATATGTACCCGAGCCCACAAGAATGAAATCGGCCGCTCCTGCCCTGTCCATCAGGCCATGTATCTCCGCGTTGGGTAAAAAACAGTTCGTACGTGATGATACAAACCCCTTTATGCCTGTTTCCACCCCTAACAGCTCATTTATGGTTATAGAATCTTTTGACGTGTAAACTATATCCCTTAATACAAACTGGTTCTGCCCGGATGAAGCGAAGACCGCATAGGGCGCAAGCATGGCAAAGAACAATAAACCGGCCAGGACTGCAGACAGTCGCATAACGCCTCCTTTGGGAACAAACGCTCCATGTTAATATCGGTATTAGAAAAATTAATTAAAGGGCACTGTTAATAACTGCCCCCCTGGGGCAGCAAGGAAGTGCCCTTTGGGCGGAATTTTTAAATTTCATTATTAAATACGTTTTCCAAAATCTAGTTTTTGTCCCTTTGTTCCTTAGGGACCTTCAGGGCCCTAAGGAAACCGCCCTAAAGCAATTATTTGCACATAATACTGCACACTATGTGCACTTTGAACTGTACACTTTTCTGTTAAAAAATATATTCATATTATTATATGATTGCCGCATATATGAATAGATAATATTTAAATATTGTTGGCATAGTAATTGCAATATATATTAAAAGCCCCCTTAAAATACATTATTTTTGAAACCCTCTCCAACCCCCGGAGAGGGTTTCTCTATTTACAGTCCAAAACCGTCAGGCACGGGAGTCAGATTTTCAGGAAGATATACACGTAGTAGGAAAAGTTCCGGCTTTCCGAATGGCTGATTATCAGGTTATAAGATGAGTCCTTGTTGATGACGCGCATAAAATCGCCGACATTTTTAATCTCGAAACGCTTGAGCGCCTCTGAAAATATTTTCCCTTCAATATCACGCTGTATCAGTTCTAATGCCTGCCTGTTGGCATAGATTGTTTTCTTGAAATGATTTGTAATCACAAAGGGGTGCTCCATATCATCGATCACGCCAAGGATCTTGAAATGGGGAATGTATTCATCGAAATAAAACTGGCACTGAAACTCATCGTAAGATATTATCCGGAGGAGCGCCCCGGTCTTGTCGATTACAGGCACCTGGACATTTTTGGTCGTATTGCTTTTGAACAGAGTCTGGGACAGCTGGCTGATCTTTATCATGCTTATATTCTCATAGAGAGAAAAACGGCCTTCCATTATACCGATCTCGATGTCCCTCTTTAAAACTACTCCTAAGTAGTCGTTGTCCTCGAATATGATCAGCCCATGCGCCGCAGGAGCATGGAAAAACAGTTTCATAAGGCTTTTAGCCAGATCGATTTCCGTTTCTTTTCCCAATCAATTTTCCTTGCTGAAATTTAGAATATTTTCCAGGTCGGGAGCGTCTATGAATATAATTTCATGCTTTAGAGGGATATAACCCGCCCAGCTGCCGTTTGCCTGCCTGCCGCCTATCAAAAGGCCCTGGGCGGCAGCTCCCTGGCCTGAAATCCGCACCGCGTATGCCGGGTTTTTAAAGCCGTATCTTTCAAGGGCGGGATCATCGGCAGGCCCGTCATAAAATGACGAGGCATAGAGGGTATAAAGCGAGAGGAGCTTTTCTTTAAAAATTTTCATCCCGCCGGACCGGCTGTATGTATACGTAAGGTTTCCGGCAGGGCCTTTTTTACTTATCTCAACCCTGCCGACTTCGTCAGGATTTATGGTAAAAATATCCCTTCCCCTGAAATCATCGACCGGCCTTTCCATGTTTTTGAATTTATAATCATAGACCAGGTAGACCAGTCCGGGGCTGTCTTTGACGCAGGCATAATACATATCGCCCACGGGTGTCTTCGACCCCACGTCGAGTTCCAGCACGCCGGAATCTGACAGCTTTAATTTTATTACTGCCGCCGGCTTATCGAGGCCGTATTCATAATATTTTTCCGCGCTTATATTCGAAAGAACGCTTTCGCTGACAAGATTCTGGAGATCGCTGAGAACGATTTTCAACGCTTCCTGGTTAGCCTCTCCCGCCGGAGGCTTTCTCATCACGAAGATGTTTGACACCGCGTCGAAATCCATTTCCGATTTGCCTGCCTTTATCGAAAGTCCTGTCACATCCTCTTTTACCAGTCCCGGGAAAAGCCTGGCCCTTCCGGTATCGGAGAGCTTTTTTTCATGTGGAAGGAAATTCAGGAAATAATAAGACGCGGCGGCCAGCAGAACAATCACAAGAACAAGAGTATTAATAACGGATCTTTTCGTGCTCTTTTTCATATCCAAGATTTTATCATGGAAATGAGAAAAAGGGAATGGGTAAGGGGAATTCCTTATAAGACGCGATCCGAATAAGACCAATTACGCCGCAGGTCTCGCGAAGTAAATCAAATCGTCCCTTAATCAATTCGTAATAAAATGGAAATTTCGATCATTTTCCTCTATAATTTCCCATACTTTGTTATTTTAAGGATATGATATGACTGAAAGCGTTTTATTGGAGATCGGAGTCGAGGAAATTCCCCATGAAATAATCAGTTCAGCCATGGAGCAGCTCAGAAACCTCTGTAACGAAAAGCTCGGGAAAGAGGGCGTCATATACAAAGCCGTAAATGTTTACGGAACTCCAAGGCGCCTTTCCGCGATCATCACGGGTGTCGAAGATAAAACGCCGGAGACTGTGATAGAGAAAAAGGGGCCCTCGTTAAAAGCCTCTTATGACCAAGCCGGCAAGCCGACAAAGGCCCTGGCCGGTTTTCTGGAGTCGAACAGGGCGGGCCTCGAAGATATAGAAAAGAAAGAGATCTCGGGCGGCATGTATGTCACCATCAGTAAAAAAGAGGGCGGGATGGAAACGAAATCTATCCTTCCCGGACTTCTTAAAAATATCATAGGCTCTTTCTCTTTCCCCAAGGCGATGAAATGGGGAAGCGGGGATATGCGTTTCGTCAGGCCGGTAAGGTGGATCATATCCCTCTGGGGAAATGAAATCATACCTTTAACGGTCAACGGAATCAATTCAAATAACATCAGCTACGGCCACAGGTTCCTCTCAGGCGGCAAGAGCTTTCCGGTCAAAAACCCGGATAAATATCTTGCCGTATTAAAAGACAACTTCGTCATTGCCGACGCCGATGAAAGAAAATCTATCATAAAATCCCAGGTCGGAAAGGAAGCCTCGAGGTTCAAGGCAAGCCCCGTTCTTGATGAAGACCTTCTCGATACCCTTGTCCAGCTCACAGAATACCCCTGCCCGGCGGTGGGAACATTCGAGGAGGATTTTCTAAAGCTGCCCAAGGAGGTGCTGATTTCCGAAATGATCGACCATCAGAAATACATTCCCCTGTTGAACAAGGATAAAGACCTGATCAACAAGTTCCTTATCATTACAAACATGCCTGTAAGCGAAGCAATCGTTAAAGGCAACGAGAGGGTTATCAGGGCAAGATTCTCGGACGGAAAGTTTTTCTTCGATGAGGACAGAAAAATAAAATTAGAAGATTACATTCCCAGGCTTGCCGAGGTATCTTTCGCAAAGGGCCTTGGAACGATGGCCGACAAGGCTGACAGGCTCAGGACAATAGTATCGGAGCTGTCAAAAATCCCCGGATACGGCGAGTGCCTCAAAAACGCGGACAGGACGGCACTATTATGCAAGGCCGACCTTGTAACCGGCATGGTCCATGAATTCACCGAACTGCAGGGTATCATCGGCTACTACTACGCGTTAGCTTCGATGGAAAATATCAATACGTCAATTTCGATCAGGGAACATTATATGCCTAAATTCAGCGGGGACGCCCTGCCCTCGCTGCCGGAAGGCATCCTCGTTTCCCTTGCCGACCGCATCGACAATCTCTTCGCCCTCTACTCGAGAGGCAACTTCGTCGGCGGCTCAAAGGACCCGTTCGGCCTGCGCCGCCAGACGCTCGGGATCATCAGGATACTGATCGAGAAAAAGATACACCTCGACATCGGGGTTCTTTTTGAAAAATTGCTGCCCCTGTACGAGGGCTTCCTCTCGGTCAAAAAGGAAGAATTTTCAGATAAGATAAATGACTTTATGACAAGCCGGGTTAAAACCGTCCTGAAGGAATACGGATTTTCATACGACGAGATCGAGGCCGGGATCAGCGGGACTGTCAGCGACCTTTATGACGCTTACCTCAGGCTTGAAGCCATCCATACCGCAAGAAAATCGGAAAATTTCATAAACCTCGCAATAGCCTTCAAGAGGGTGAAAAACATCATCAAGGGCCAGAAAGCCGGAAAACTCGATAAGGATCTTCTCAGGGAGGATGCCGAGAAAGAGCTCCACGAAGAGCTTGTCAAAAGCGGGAAAATTTTCCTCAAGACGCTCTCGGACGGCGACTATCCCCAATGCGTTTCCATACTTACGTCCTTCCGGCCGGCTGTCGACCTGTTTTTCGACAAGGTGCTTGTCATGGACAAGGATAAGGATTTAAAGAACAACAGGATAGCTTTGCTGTCAGAAATCGACAGCCTTTTCATGAAGATAATAGATTTCGAAAAGATCGTTGTAGAATAAGATTTTTATTTTACTATCTTGATTCCGGTTTTCCCCCCGGCATTACAAAGCTGTTTATCTAAACTTGCAAGAATTGAATCAGTTCTCAACGCCAATTCCAGATAAACAGCATCATATGCAGTTAACTGATAAAGCTGTGATAACCCGAATATTTTTTCAGAAAATTCACGTCCGAAAGAAATATCAGTTTTGAACATAAAATCTTCGAATAATTTAATGATATTCAAAGCTTCATTATGTTTTAATCTATTCCTCTTTACGGATAAGGATAATACGTTAGTAATCTCATACCACCATAAAGCAGGAATTGAAATTTGATCTGATTATTTGAAGTGATTGAAAGTTTGGATTGCTAATTCTGATTTTTCGTCCGGAATAAATAATTCTGCGCAAAAAGAACAATCAAGGACATAGTTCATCTTCTTCCTTCTTCTAACATTCCTTTAATATCGATTGCAGGCCCACCTGTTATTCGATATTTCAAAATTTGAGATACAATATCTTTCCTTTTCCCTTTTAGCAATTCTACTGATTTTAATACCGCAACGGGCTTACCTCTTTTTGTAATAGTAATATCTATTCCTCTTTGAACATCATCTATTAACTCTGAAAAATGGGTCTTGGCTTTAAATGTTCCTACATCCATATTTTACCTCTAATATACTGGTCTAATGAACTAGTATAATAAATCTCATACATCTGTCAAAAATAATATTTTAATTTTTATGTAAGAGCCTAAAATTTATAATCGCAGAGGCTCAATTCGTCCTGCATGATCATAATTTCCCTCATCGTCGCGAGGGTCACATGCGCGCCCCTGTCTTTATTGGCAAGCATGGACAAGTGCTCCTTTTCGCCCGCAGTATAGATCCTTTCCTGCCCGGGTGCTTTCCTGGAGGCCCTTATCTGCCGGAGCATATCGCCGACGGTTTTTTTGAAAATATCGAGTTCCGTGAAGCATGATATATCGACTGCCATGAAGAAGTGGCCTATATGACAGAATGTTTTGCCCCCGGCCGGATCGAATCCCGAAAGGGCTTTAAGGAACGCACCTCCCTGGAAAGCCGAGGATAGAATTTCGACCACCATTGCCAGGCCGTATCCCTTGTAGCCCGAATTTTCCTCCCCTATTCCGCCCAGGGGCGTCAAAGCGGCCAGCCCTTTGAGCAGAGCTTCTAAAACAGCTCCGGGGTCCGTCATGGGCATGCCGTTATGGTCGACGACCCAGCCCTCCGGCATTTTTTTACCCGTCCGCTGGCAGATCTCCACCTTCCCTCTCTGTATAAGCGAAGTAGCCGCATCGTAAACAAAGGGAAAATCCTCGTCTGTCGGGAAAGCGAAAGTCATGGGATTGGTCCCGAACATGTTCTCCACCCCCAATGTGGGCGCTACGGAGGGCCTGGCGTTCGTGCCCGTCATGCCCATCATGCCCTCTTTTACAGCCTGCATCGCATAATAACCGGCTATGCCGAAATGGTTGGAATTGCGGACTACAGTCATCCCCATGCCGTACCTGCCGGCTTTTTCAATGGCGATTTCCATGGCTTTTTTAGCTATCACATGCCCGAGGCCGTCATGCCCGTCTATTACGGTTGTGGTAAATCCGTCTTTAACGATCTCTATCCCCGTAACGGGGTTAAGCGTATGGTTCAATATCCTGTCGTAATAAAAATCTTTCATCCTGGCGATCCCATGGCTCTCGATGCCCCTTTTATCCGAAGTGATAAGGACTTCTGCAGCCGTTTTTGCGTCTTCTTCAGGTACGCCGAGTTTGATAAAAACATCCTTCATGAAACTTTCAAGCAGGTCAAAGGGGATATAATAGTCTTTTTCGATCATAAGGAAACTCCATAGAAATTTTACCGCAAAGATGAAGATAATTATAAATTGATTTTCTGAAATTCCAAAATAAACTGCCGGGATTTTATTTTTTCATGAAATAAGTATATAATATCGCGACCGGAGGGAAAAAATGGATGTTATATTAATAATCGCGGCCGGCGTGTTTTCCTACCTTTTAGGGTCTGTTCCATTCGGCCTTGTTTATTCCCTGGCCAGGGGCGTCGATATCAGGAAGGTCGGCTCTAAAAACATCGGCGCCACTAATGTCAGCAGGCAGTTCGGATTTGCCCTCGGTTTCGTCCCCGTGTTTATCCTCGACCTTGCAAAGGGAGCGCTGCCGGTATTCCTTGCCGCAAGCTATATCCATACGCCTCTCGGGCGCGACGGAATAATGGTCCTGACAGGCATCATGGCCATCGCCGGCCACATGTTCCCCGTGTATCTCGGCTTCAGGGGCGGAAAAGGAGTCGCGACTGCATTAGGAGTTTTCATCCTGATTGCGCCTTATGAAATCGCCATGTGCCTGCCTGTTTTTATAATTGTGCTTTTGCTCATGCGTTTTATCGACCCTTCCCGCAAATCCGAACCTTTTTTCAAAAACATGCAGAAGGGAGTGGGTTTATCATCCTGCGCCGCCGCGGTAGCGCTGCCTATATCCGTTTTTATCCTTGAAAGCCCGCGGATACTCATTTTAGTTATTTCGATCCTTGTGGCGCTTCTCCTGGTCTACCGGCACCGTTCGAACCTCGTTAAAATATTTAAAGGAGACCTTTCTTAATATGAGCGTTCAAAATATTACAGGTTTAACACTCAGGGAACTTTCAGCCGCCCTGTCGGCAAAAAAGGTGTCGTCACTGGAAATTACCGGCGAATATTTAAAGGCTATAAAGAAGGACCTCGAACATGAAAAGCCCGTCCATCCGTATATAAATGTTTTCGGGGATGCCGCCCTCGAGGCGGCGAAAAAGGCCGATAAAAGAATAGCAGAGGGAGCCCACACGCCGCTCACGGGCATTCCCATTGCCATAAAAGACAACATGAATATCAAAGGATTTCCGACAACCTGCGCTTCGAGGATCCTCGAAGGATACAAAGCGACCTACAACGCCGCGGTTATCGATAAATTAGTCACGGATAACGGCATGGTCGTGTTAGGCAAGACCAACATGGATGAATTCGCCATGGGTTCCTCCACAGAAACCTCGTATTACGGCATTACCCGCAACCCCTGGGACAGGGACCGCATCCCCGGCGGGTCATCGGGGGGCTCTGCGGCCGCCGTTGCCGGTTTTCTTGCCCCTGCGGCCCTCGGCAGCGATACGGGAGGATCAATCCGCCAGCCCGCCTGTCTTTGCGGCGTAGTAGGCATGAAACCTACATACGGGCTGGTGTCGAGATACGGCCTTGTCGCTTTCGCGTCTTCGCTTGACCAGATAGGCCCGATAACACGGAATGTTGACGACTGCGCTTTCCTTCTCTCCCGTATGACAGGGCATGACGGGAGAGACTCGACAAGCCTGGATTTTCCGGTTAACGAATATAAAGTCAGGCCCGATATAAAAGGAAAACGGATCGGGATACCGGGCGAGTATTTCATAGAGGGAATGGACCCGGAGGTCAGGAAGAATGTAGAAGATACCTGCAGCAGGCTTGAAGAGCTCGGGGCAAAAATAGTCGATATAAGCCTTCCCCATTCCGATTACGCTGTTCCTGCCTATTACATAGTCGCCACTGCCGAAGCCAGCTCGAACCTCGAGCGTTTCGACGGGGTCAAATACGGCCTTCGGGCGGAATCCGGAAACCTTTCGGATCTCTACATAAAAACAAGGAGCACGGGCTTCGGAGCAGAGGTTAAAAGAAGGATAATGCTCGGCACGTACGTTTTATCCGCCGGCTATTACGACGCCTATTACATGAAGGCCCTGAAAGTCCGTTCCCTCATCAGGGAGGATTTCGAGAAGGCCTTTGAAAAGGCTGATTACATATTAGGGCCGACCTCCCCCACACCGGCTTTCAAAATAGGCGAGAAAATGGACGATCCGATAGCAATGTATTTATCCGACATTTACACGATCTCGCTCAATCTCGCCGGGCTTCCCGGAATATCAGTCCCAAGCGGCATGACTAAAAATTCGCTTCCTCTCGGCCTCCAGGTGGCCGGAAAACTCCTCGACGAGGAAGGGATCATGAACATAGCCTGCGCGATAGAATCGATAACAAAAGGCCGACTGGCACAAAGGCCTGCGGGCACAAAGGAGACAATAAATGAAAAAGGCGCTGATCACCGGAGTTAACGGCCAGGACGGCTCTTACCTCGCCGAATTCCTCATTCAAAAAGGCTACGATGTTCATGGCATAATCAGGAGAAGTTCCTGCTTCAACCTCGGACGCATCGAGCACCTGTATATAGACGAACTTATCAAGGACTTCCACAAGGACAGGAAGCTCAAGCTCCATTACGGCGATATGACCGATTCGAGCAATCTCATAAGGCTCATCAAGCAGATAGAACCCGACGAGATATATAACCTCGCGGCCCAGTCGCATGTAAAGGTGTCCTTCGAACTTCCCGAATATACCGGCGAAGTGGACGGGATCGGAACGCTGCGGCTTCTCGAGGCGGTCAGGCTCCTAGGGTTCGAGAAAAAATCCAGGATATACCAGGCCTCCACTTCGGAGCTTTACGGCCTTGTCCAGGAGACCCCGCAGAAAGAAACAACCCCGTTCTACCCGAGGAGCCCGTACGGGGTTGCGAAACTTTACGGATACTGGATAACGAAGAACTACAGGGAAGCTTACGGCTTATACGCGTGCAACGGAATACTTTTCAACCATGAATCCGAGAGGAGGGGCGAGTCGTTCGTCACAAGGAAAATAACCCTTGCCGCCGCGAGGATCTTGAAAGGGAAGCAGGATAAGCTCTATCTCGGAAACCTCGGCTCCAAACGGGACTGGGGATACGCTAAAGACTATGTTGAATGCATGTGGCTCATGCTGCAGCAGCCCTCGCCTGATGATTTTGTAATCGCGACGGGCGAAACCCATACCGTCAGGGAGTTTACAACCCTGGCGTTCCTCGAGGCCGGCATTGAGATCGAATGGAAAGGCAGCGGCATCGATGAAAAAGGCTACGATAAAAAGACCGGCCGGCTGCTTATAGAAATAGACCCGGCTTATTTCAGGCCGACGGAGGTCGACCTGCTCCTTGGAGACCCGTCGAAGGCAAAGAATATTTTAGGCTGGAATCCAGTGAAAACATCCTTTAAAGATCTTATCAAGCTGATGGTCAAATACGACCTGGAAAATGTTTAGATGATACTTACACTGTTGATCTGGGCCTATCAGGCCCTCCTTTGCTCTATCGCGGGCTTCATGGTTTTAAGGGCCGCGGGACCAGGCGATGACGGTGAAAGCCCGGTATCATTAAGCGCGGCCGTCTTCACAGGACTTGCCGTAATAGGAACGATATCATCCTTGCTGTCGGTTTTTATAAATATATCCCTTGCTTCAAATATAGCAGTATGGGTTATCTGCGCCGTTTATATGTATATCGACAGGTCTTTCTTAATGAAAGTTCTCGTGAAAAACCTGTCCTTGATTAAATCGGCCCGGCCTGTAATATTAATTTCATCATCGGTCACAGTGCTTATAATTCTCGCCGAAACAAGCCTCTATCTTCCGAAGAATTACGATACAGCCCTGTACCATGCCCAGGCGATCAGGTGGATTGAGAGTTTTCCCGCCGTGCCGGGCCTGGGAAACCTGCATATGCGTTTCGCGTACGACAGCGGCTGGTTCCCCCTTTCGGCTTTTTTCAGCTTTAAGTACCTTTCAGGCGTTTCGTTTCATTGCCTGAACGGGTTTATACTTGCTGTATCGTCCTTATATTTTATCGGAGGGGCCGGAAGCGCTTTCACGGGAGACAGTAAACTGTCATCATGGCTGAAGCTTCTCCTCCTTCCTTTTTCCATCATTATGTATCTGAATTTTTCATCATCCCCGGGAACAGACACCCCCGCGGCAGTCTTTATATGGGTAATATCCGTGCTTTTTCTTGAATATATCGAAAACGGGAAGAAAAATGCCGTTCTCCCCCTGATCATAATGTGCGCATTTGCGCTTACCGTCAAGCTTGCCGCCATACCCATAGCCATTATCAGCCTTTACATCATCATTAAAACATATATCGAAGGCGGCAAAAAAACCTCCCTGTTTTACTGCCTCGCTTTTATCGCCATAATGCTGCCCTGGTTTATAAGGAACTATATAACTTCCGGATACATCGTATATCCGCTCTCATTTACCGGTTTTATCCCGTCGGACTGGAAAATGCCCGCAGGTATTCTGACAGAAGATACCGACGGCATCAGGAAATGGTCTTTCGCAAAGCCTCATGGAATGGCGGTTTTAAAATATTTATTCGAATGGATCATTTCCCTCAGGCCGGCTTATAAAGCCGTTTTCTTCCCGGCGGCCGCAGCGGGAATCTTTTCGGCGGTTTACCTGGTATTTTATTATATAAAAAAATGTAAGAGCCTTGCAGGAATCCTGTTAAACCCGGCCCTTATAGCCCTCTACTCCGCAGCAGCGGGCGTTATTTTCGTGTTTCTGAGCGCGCCGGATTTCAGGTACGGAGCGTCTTTCTTCCTCCTTCCGCCGCTGTTTATCTGTGCTAAAGCTCTCTCTATATATTTCCGCGAAAAAACCGCGACGGCGTCTATTATGGCCTTTTTAATATTATTGTGCGCCGCAGTGCCCGTTTACGAGATCTTTTTATACAACCGTTATTTTTATATGCCAAGGGATATCCCCATACACATTCAGGAAAAGCCCGGAGCAATTGCCGGCAGGCTGGTCATGCCGGCTCCTTATTACGATAATGAGAGCGGCCGGATCCCCCATAATGCCATACCCGGATTAATAATTTATACTCATGCGGATAGAGACTGGTGGTGCTGGTATGACCCGTTCCCGTGCGTTCCAAATATACGGAATGGTCTTTATATGAGGGCAAGGAGTCCGGCTGAAGGTTTTGCAATAAGCAATTCACAATAAAAAGAAGGGTGTCATGAACAAAGATTCAAAAATTTACATCGCGGGCCATAAAGGGCTTGTAGGCTCTTCGATCTTAAGGAAACTTGAAAGAGAGGGTTTCACAAATATAATTTACAGGACGTCGGGAGAACTCGACCTGACAGACCAGGCCGCGGTCCTGTCTTTCTTCAAGCGGGAAAAGCCGGAATACGTCTTCCTAGCGGCCGCCAGAGTAGGAGGTATTTACGCGAACAATACTTATCCCGCGGAGTTCATTTACAGGAATATAATGATAGAAACCAATATCATCCACTCCGCTTACCTGTCCGGCTCTGAAAAGCTTTTATTCCTGGGCAGCTCATGCATCTATCCCAGGCTCTGCCCCCAGCCTATCAAAGAGGAATACCTGCTCACAGGCCCTCTCGAACCTACGAACGAGGCGTACGCGATAGCAAAGATCGCGGGCCTGGAAATGTGCAGATTTTATAAAAGGCAGTACGGGCGGAGCTTTATTTCCGCCATGCCGACTAACCTGTATGGCATAAACGACAATTTCGACCTTGAAAAGAGCCATGTCCTTCCGGCGATCATCCGCAAGATGCATTTAGGCAAAGCCATCGGACAGGATGATTGGAAAACCGTCAGGAAGGACCTCGATAAAAATCCCGTAGAGGGAATCGACGGAAAAGCCGATAGCCAAAAGATCATCTCGATCCTCTCGAAATACGGCATCGGCGAAGAAGTGACCCTCTGGGGAACGGGCAAACCAAGGCGCGAATTCATGTATGTTGACGACCTCGCGGACGCCCTGCTTTTCCTGATGAATAATTACGACGGTGAATCGCATGTCAATATCGGGACAGGCGAAGACCTCGAGATCGGTGAAACGGCGCGTCTTATCGCAGGCGCCGTAGGTTTTAAAGGGAATATCGTCCATGACCTGGATAAGCCGGATGGAACTCCCCGGAAGCTCCTCGACGTGAGCCTGCTCCGGAATTGCGGCTGGACTTTTAAAACAGGGCTCGAAGAAGGGATCAGAAAGACATACGAATGGTATATCAATCGCGATTGACAATCTTCTTTCCGTCGTTTAGAATATGACATGAATAAATATGAGTATAAATATTTGACCCTGCTTAAACAGCTTGTTTTAAAGCAATACAAACCCTACCGCTGCCGCATCTTTCTTTTCGGATCGAGGGCGAAGGGTTTCAATAAACGAGGATCAGATTATGATATCGGTATTTCAGGATTGGATAGCGATATGTTTCATACCTTGAAAAGCAGGCTTTTATACGAGGTTGAAGAAAGTATAATACCTTACCGGTTAGACATTGTTAATTTCGACGAAGCTGATGAAAATTTTAAAGAAAAAGCCATGGGGAATATAAAAGAATGGAAGAAATTTTAGTTCATAAAATCGAGGAATTAAAATCTGCAATAAAAAATTTTGAAGAAAGTTTTGAAATAGACACTTCTTCATTTTCAGAAATAGTCCGCGATACAATAGATAGCGGACGAATTCAAAAGTTCGAGTTTTCGACAGAACTTTTATGGAAAACCATAAAGAGATTTTTATTTGAAAGAGACGGTGTGGAAAGCGTTTCCCCGAAGGCTTCCGTAAAATCATTTTTAGAAAACGGCTACTGCAGCTATGAAACTTATGAAAGCCTTCTCAGAATGATCGATGATAGAAATTCATTGAGCCACATCTATAAAAGCAAAATGGCTGCTGAAACGGTTAAACATTTCAAGGAATATTTAAAAGTTATGAATGATATGGTGAGAGTTCTTGAAAAGAATCATAATTAATTAAACAGGATTATTATATGTATTATTCAATCTCGGGTAAGCTCGCTTACAAGGACGACGGCATCGCCGTCATCGAGACGGGCGGGGTCGGCTATGAAATATTAGTTCCGCAATCCGTTTCGAGGAAACTGCCCGAACCCGGGGGCATCGCGACGCTCTATACCAGGATGATAGTCCGTGAAAACGAGATATATCTTGTCGGCTTCTCCGCTCTCGAAGACAGGCGGCTTTTCGAAAGCCTTTTGACAGTTTCGGGTATCGGTCCCCGCGGCGGCCTCAAGATCCTATCAGAGCTTTCTGCAGGCGAGATCCGGAACGCTATAATCATGGGGAGCGAAACAGTGCTTTCTAAAATCAAGGGGATAGGCCAAAAAACCGCTTCCAGGATAATTCTCGAGCTCAAGGACAAGATCAGGACTCTCCAGGCCGGCGAACCCGGTGCGGGCATATCAACCCTGGACAGGAAGAAGACCGAAGCCCTCATGGCTCTCCGGGTCCTGGGCTACACGGATTACGAATCCCGCAAGGCCCTTGACGCCGCTTTCGGGAACCCGGATATAGACAGGCTCGATGTCGAGGACATCATTAAAAACATATTATCCAATATGTAATTTATTCCGGGATCTTCCATACCTTTTTTCTCATCGATTCCTTCAAGATGGGTTCTGGATCTTCAGGGTTCCATGCAATGGATATCAGCCCTTTCCCTGTTTCCTGGTATGTCTTAAAGCTCTGGACAAGGATTATTTTGTGTTCCCGGATCGGTTTTATTTTAAGAGCGTAAGCCCCGGCCGAAAATAACATAGAGATAATTATAAATACCTTCACAGCCTGCATTTTTATCTTCCGGTCTATTATCAGATCAATTGCAGATATATAAACCGATAATATGTATAATACGGTGGCCAGCCTGTATCTCGAAACTAATGCGTCTTTCTGGGCATCCCTGGATAAAGAAGCGCCTACAGTTATTATCAATGCAGCGACAAGTATTGATGAAATAAACTGGTTTTGTTTATCATATCTCTTAACAGCAAGGAAAATTATATATATGCTTATGCAGATCCCGACAAAGAAGGGCAATAAGGAAACAATATATTTTAAAAACCCCGGCAGTGAATTCATATAACCTGATTCCCTGTTCAAACCGAAATTATTGCCTATAAATGCTAAAAAATATACCGCCGAGCCGATCAATCTTTTGAAATCGAACGGGAAGGAATAAAGGCTGTTGAGGTTGACACGGTAATTCTGAAAAAAAAGAAATATCAGAAAAACCGATACTGACCAGACAACGGCGTTACGCCACTCTTTTTTAAAAAGCAAAAGAGCCGTTCCTGCCAGCAGAAACGCCAGGCCTTCCCTGTGAGAAAAAAATCCGAGAGTCCCGGCTATGAATGCCAGGCCCAGGCCAGCCCAGCTATTGGAGGATTTTTTATCAAGAATTAACAGGGCAAGAACGCCGAACGCGATCGGATAAAATCCTGATACGGATCCGTCGGCCTGGAACAATATTTCACTGTACATCGGCTGTACTAAAAAGAAGACAACCGGCAGAAATAAGAGAAGCCTTTCTTCAATATTTTTACTTTTATCAGAAGCGGCAAACCAGAAACACAGCAGGATAATAAATACCGATAACGCACCGATAAAAATAATGACCCTGAAATCGATAACGCCGAAAACCTTAAACACCAGCAAGGATACTATCCTTGTCCATGCGATTCTATGGTCGTACTGGTTTTCAACTATCAGGTTGAATTTATCAATAATACCGTGTGCATCGAGATACGAGTTTAAAAACAATAAAATCCCGGTCCAGTCGTCCCTGAACGGCAGATTGACGGCGTATTTAAAAAGGATAAACAGGAATGCGCCGATAGGAAGGGCGATTAAAAATACAATAAATGCTGTTTTAAAAAATTTTTTATTGAAGAATTCCGCGGTCATAATAAAACTCCTATTTTATTATCTCCAGAACCGATTTTATAAATTCCTGGATCTCATCGGCGATAAAGAGGTTTTCATGGGTTATACCTTCAGCCCCTACGCTTGTCGCCACTACCGGCAGCCCAGCTGAAAGCGCCTCGAGAACCTTTACTTTCACACCCGCTCCAAGCCTGAGGGGAGCGACAGCCAGTTTTGCCTTTTCAAAATACGGCAGGGGATCTTCGACAAAGCCGGTAATGATTATATTGTTATTCCCCAGTTTTTTCAATGATTCGGACGGATTAGCGCCGACGATATAAAGCTTTGCGCCGGGCTTTTTCCCTGTTATACCCGGAAAAATATCTTTAACGAACCATTCGGCCGCGTCCCTGTTTTCACCCCTGTCCATCGCTCCCCAGAAAATAATGCTTTCCTTTTCTTCAAATCCGCGGCGGGCGGTTTTAAATACCGGGTTAACATAAGGCATGATGACTTTTATCATATCATCCGGAATTTTTTCCTGAAGAAGAAGCAGACGGTCTTTAGAGTTGTGCACCCATATCTCTTCCATTTGCCTGATAATATCCAGCTCCCATTTTTTCTGGCGGAGGTATTCAAACAGATAGATAAGCCTCCACAGGCCTTTTGCCTGTCCGGATTTTCTCTCAAGGGCCTGGTATGTCAGATCATGCTCGCTGAATATTTTCCTGATCCCGGGGTTTATTACATCCAGATAACATGCTGACGCGGTAAATTCAAAGTGAACCGAATCGAAATCGTTTTCTTTCTGCAGAGACTTTATTAAAAGGGACGCCTGCTTGCTTTTCCTCATCGACTCGCTGACGGGAAGCAATGGATTTGAAAAAAGCCCCGCAAGGCGCGTCAGGTTATTTACCCTGAAAGTATAAACAGCCCTGCAGAACGAATAATCCTTTTCTTCGAAATAAAAGCTCTCGCCGGGATTCAGGAAAAATACTGCAATAATTTCGAAATTAAGAGAATATTCTTTTAACAGCGAATAAGCGGTTTTATGGCCGGCCTGGGGCACTGAAAGCGACGGCAGATGGGCTGAAATATAGAGCAGAAGTTTTTTGTTTTTATCGGGCATGAAAACCTTCAGAGGGCTTATTATTTACAAAATACGCTGAAAATGCAAGAGCGGCCATAAAGGGCAAAACCTCGACCGACTGGTAAAAAAATGTTTGCAATACGCATGCGATGAAAACAAATCCCAGGAACATTTCCCTCCGAGAGAAAAACACCCTGAAATACAGGCCCGCCATCGTACCGTAAAACACGATCACACCGAGGATGCCGAACGATGTAAGAATTTCCAGGAATCCCGATTCGGCTACAATTATCCCGCCGTTCAAAAGCAGTATGCTTTTATTGCCAGTGACATTCCCCGTGATATTAGTGTAAAACCCCGTCAATTCGCCCAGGATAAGATTCGTTTTCAAATATCTGTGAACGATTCCGGACCATGTTTTATACCGGTTCAAGTTCCCCGAGTCTTTAAGATCGGTCATCCTGGCGCATAACATTCCGGCCTGCCCCTTAACGGCAGGAACAAAAATATAAAGCAGGATAATGCATAAGATCACGGACAGCACCCCGGCTATGACAGGGGCAAGCTTTTTGAAAGAGATATTTTTATCGGGTTTTCTAAGCCAGCCAGCAAACAATTTTAGAGATAAATACGCTGCATATAATAAAAAAGCCAGGATCGTTATCAGCATTCCGGACCTGGAAACGGCGATGAGGGGCGCGATAAAAAACAAAGCCCCGGCGATCTTCTGCCATTTTCCGCCGAACCTCATTATTACGGCGCCCAGGACAGGTATAATAACCGGGTAATGAAGATAGCTTCCTGTAAGCGATGCGGGGCGTACAGCGGCGCTTATAAAACTATGTCCCGGAAATCCGCGGGTTACATTGCCGAGATCGTCCCTTGTCAGAAAAGGGAACCATGCCGACTGCTCCCACAATGAAGAAACGAACAAGACCGAGGCTATCACGAACAGCGCGTTAAAAGCTATCCCCGGGCTGAAATCTGGCCCTGTCCTGACAAGCGAGATCATCAAGAACGCGAAAAATATGAATAATATCAATATCGAGAATATAAAAGGCTCGATATAAATGCCGTATTTAAGAGCGGTGAACAAGGCCGATAGAAAAACCACAGCCGCGTAAGCGGAAACCGGGAATGCAAAAAACAGTCCGGACGGCTTTCCGTTTTTCAGGAACGAAATAAAAACAGGGATCATTATAACGATCATGGCGATAAAAACAATTATATACCCGGACTTTTTAGAAAGCCCCGCCAGTTCGAAAAATCCCCTCGAAAACAGGCAGAATAACAGTATCACTGCCAGGCACGACATGAAAAAAGCCGTTTTTTTCGATTCAATCATCGGTTCCTCTCCCATGATTTTTGGATCGGTGTTTGATTTTACGGATAAAAAATAAAACCGGGCGCAGTATATTTATGTTCTCAAAAATTTTCCTGATGCCATATGATCCTAATTTTATTATATATCTTATTGAATTGGCTGCGGATCTGCCGAACACCTCCTCCTGCGCCCTTTTTTCCTCCGCTAAGGCCTCCAGCCTCCGGTCGCTTTCCCCGCCAAGAAGGTAATATACAGCTAATTTATCGAGGAAAAACGGCTTATCCCCTCCCTTATAAACTTTCAGCATAAAATAATGGTCTGCGGCAATTTTGTAAGTTACGTCATAATAGCCGTAATCTTCATGAAGATCTTTCCTGTAGAAAAATCCCTGGTGGCAATGCTCGACATACCTGTCCAGCTTCTTCCTGCCGATGACGACAGGCTCAGGGTCTTTTCCGTTATAAAGCCCAACCAGCCCGTACGCCCAGCGGCTTTTAGGATCCGATATAAAATGTCCGGCGAATGAGCTGACTACGTCACAGGAAGCATACCGGTCGCCGGCATTGAGCAGGTTTACTATCTCTCCTTTTGCCGCCCTTATGCCCTTGTTCATAGCGTCATAAATGCCGCCGTCGGGCTCGCTAACCCAATAAGTTATATGTCCGGCATATTTCTTAATAATATCGGCCGTTCCGTCGGCAGAACCGCCGTCGATCACTATATATTCGAAATTATCATAATCCTGGGAGATCACGCTCTTGATGGTTTCTTCCAGCGTTCCGGCCGCGTTGTATGTAACGGTAATGATGCTGATCAGGGGATTTTTGATCATATCAAAATCCTTTTTTAAGCATGAGTATATCAACGGCTTTTATTACCGAACCGGCATTTACGTCATTGATATCAAGGCCGGTTTTTTTTCTGAACTTTTTATACAAAAAGGATAAATCGCCCCTGAAATTTTCAATGAAATCAGGATAAACAGACTTAACCGGAAGTTTCATAATATCGGGATAGGGGCCAAACCGGCCGTAAAGTATCCCGTTCAAAATATAAACAACAGGGGTTTTCAATGCCGCGGCTATATGAACCGCGGATGTATCATTTGAAATCAATATCCTGCTTTTCGATAAAACCGATATCAATTCGACCAGGGTTGTTTTACCGCATAAATTTACACTGTTTATAACCTCTTTTTCAATTTTGTCCGCAAAAAGCCTGTCATGTCCATCCCCGCAAAGGACTATATCGACTTTGTATTTTTCCCTCAGATAATTGGCAATGACAATAAAATTCCTGTAATTCCATGTCTTTTTTATGCTGCTGCTCCCCGGAAAAATCACCGCATAATCACGGGAATCAATTAAACCCGATTTAAGCCTTGAACTGTCAATTTCAGGACCTGTCAATCCGGGTTTTTCCCCGAGTAATTTTTCAAAAAACTCATAGTTGCGGTAAAACTCAAATTTAACAGTTTTATCAGGCTGGATCAACCGCGTATAAAATTTATCCGAAATGACTTTTAAGATTCCCGATATATTAACGAGATCTCCGTTAAAACCTATCCTGTCAATAGAGCCTGTTCCAAATACCAGAGAATCCGAAATAAAAAAATCCCTTGAGAAAGCGGGATTTATCGTAATGCTGAAGTTTAATCCGTTTATATATCTTAAAATGCTTATCCTGTATTTATAACAATACTGGAATTTTTTCCTGCTGATCCAGATAAAGCTGTCTATAAACCCGTCAAGATTTTCAGCAATATCTTTCCAGTTTTCATTGCCGCAAAGCGTAATCCGGTACCCTTTAAATTCATGACTGTTTTTTATTACAGACAAATAATTACGGAATAATATATAATCGCCTATCGCATCGACCCTTACTATTAAAAGGGTTTTATCCGGATTAACACTGTCCGGGTTAACTCTCTTCCTGACAAATATCAACCATGTTTTAAAGACAATAATATCGCAAAATAAAAACAGGAGCAAAGAATATGTTTTTTTTATAAAAATTTTAATCAAACAATTTCCGCCATTCTTTTAACATTTTTTTAAATATCCGTGCAATAATATTATTTATAAAAAAATGATCCCGGTAGATATAATCGACGGCTTTCCAGTCAATCTCAATTTTTGAAGGGTGAATAATCCGGCCTATTTCATAGGTCGGCAGATTGGCAAAGGGGCTGTTTTTATACGAAGTATGGGTGCTTCCGCCGCCGAAGCCGATATTCGACACCAGGTTTTTAGACGGGTTGATGCATAATCCGTCCATCTCGACTATTTTGAACGTCCATTGATGATCCCAGGTATCGATTTTATGCCTCTTCATTTTATTCAATATTCTTTTCCAGTAAGCGCGAACAATTCCATGCCTGGAAAATTTATCAACGTTTTTTTCATCGTAATCTTCCATTGAAAAATTGTACAGGCTCCACCTGTCGGCCCAGCTCGCCCAGCCCCAGCAGTGCTGTATCCTCGCGAAATAGTAGCTCGCCCCGTTGTCGAAATTCAGTATATTCTGGTCGCCCGAAATATGCATAATCTTTTTATTATCCCTGTAATAGTCGAGCAGTTCCCCGCAATAAGAGAAAAAAGAGGGATGCGGCAGGCAATCGTCTTCCAGGATTATACCTTCCCGCTCCTCTGCGAAAAACCAGCTTATAGCGCCTGAAACAGCCCTTCCGCAGCCAAGGTTTTCCTCCCTGAACAGGGTAATCACTTTGCAATCCCAGTCGGCTCCATCGATTATAGACCGGGTCTTTTCACAGAGCTCTTTTTCCCCGGGTTTGTTTTTTCTCGGCCCGTCAGCGGCGACATACAGCCTTGGAGGCTTTGCCTGCCTGATGGCTTCAAACACCCTTCCGGCAGTATCGGGACGGTTGAAAATAATGAAAAGGACGGGGGGTATCTGATTATTATTCATATTATCATATCCAGCAGTTTATACTTCATCATCAATCTATCCACTTCCCTGGACGCCTTTTCTAAATTCATATCCTGGGAATCATCCCAGCCGGCTTTATAAGCCGCCTTTTTCCTGAACCTGTTCCTGAAAATAACATTTTTAATCCGCTCCCCCGCATGCATCATACGGAGAATTCCTGAAACAAATTTTATCAATCCGCTATGGCATTTATTGATTTCAAGCACTTTATTGAAAAGTTCGAATCTTTTGTTATCCCTGTTATTCTTATAACTTTTCAATTCCAGATATGCTCCGGCAAATATAAGAGTTTTAAACCAGCCGGATAAAAGCATCCTGTTTATCCAGGCCTTTCTTAAAGACTGCGTCTGAAGTAGAGCTCCCCAAAAATATAAAACAGTCGATCCGATAGTAAAATCTCCGGCTAATGGGTGAACCCGGATTGTACTCCCGGATACTTTTTTCAGGTAGTCTTCGCGGACAACTTCCAGCCCCTCGGCAACGACAGCAAGTCCGGCGCTCTTCGGTGAAGAACCTACCCACCCGAGAGGTATCATGCTTTTGATGTACTTTTTATCAAGGCTTGCCCCTATGGCCGCAAGGTTGGCATCCTGGGGGTGGGCTGTAAATAATTTTCCTTTCTGAATCCGCCTTGCTTCTTCGATGATGCTTCTATTGAATATCGAAGTAGTATACATTTCAGGCAGTTCGAAATAGTTCTGGAATCCAAGAAGAGCCCTGAGGGTTTGAAACCGCCAGTCTAATATCTTTGTCTGCCCGACTGCATTATAAATAACCGCGCTATTCCCGAAATACTCCCGGCATCCGGGCCAGAAATAATAAGCCCTCTCGGACATGATAGTCCTGATCTTTTTCCTTTCCGCAATTTTTGTCAGGCTGTCCGCAAGCTTAAAAAAATAAGGCTGCAGCCCATCGTCCTGGCCGACGAATATCAGCCATTCACCAGCGGACTGTTCGAGAGCCCATCCCCAATGCTCGGCCATACTCAGTCCCTCGGGCGGATGGACCACCCTGATTTTAGGGTGTATGATTGTTTTCAAGTACTCTTCTGTTTTATCCTTGGAATGATCGTCGCTTATGATCAATTCGTAATTATCATAGTTCTGACGGATGACAGATTCAACGCACGCGGGCAAATATTTTCCTCCATTGCGTGAGGGTAAAATAATGGAGTATTTTATATCTGATGATGCCATTATAACTGCCTTATTATTTTTGCAGGGTTACCGCCGATTATAGAATTTGCCGGAAAACTTTTAGTTACGACAGAATTTGCTCCGATTACGCAATTATCCCCGATTGTCACTCCCGGCATAATTGCAGCGCCGGAACCTATCCATACACGGTTGCCGATAACGACAGGCCCTTTTGAATATAATCTGCGTTTTAGAGGAGCTTTTGCAAGTTCATCCTTTGTAATTTCTCCATGGGAATGATCTGTAATCAAAACCCTGCTGCCCATCAAAACATCATTTCCAATTATAATACTATTAATCGCTGTGATCTGGCAATCATAATTAATGCAGACCCCATTGCCGATGTTGATTTTGGGCTTTTCAAATTCAGGAACATTATAAACTGCCAGCCAGAGTCCCTTATGGGCAGTGAAATTATTACCTATGGAAATATATTCTGCACCGGAAACTGCATTACATGGGTATTCAATTGAAGAGAAATTGCCTATTTTGTAAAACGTTTTAGTTATACTTTTCATTGCTATTTCTTTTATAAGTTTTTTTAAAATGTTAAACATGCATCCTCAAAATCACTAATTACCTTAATACCACTTTATTTTACAGGAAAATGACCGATTAATCCAGAAAATATAGTAAATACCTAAATACATGCAAAATTTAAAAATAATTGACAGTGCCTAGATATTATTTTATTATAATGGATTGCAATATATTGATTTAAGGATATCAGATGATAAAAAGAATTATTAATAAAATTAAATTTATTATTCGTAAAATTCATTCAAAAATTATATCTATGGTATTCATAATTTCTCAAGATGATCCGGATTATCAAATAAAACAAGAAATCAGAAATTGGAAGGAGCGGGGAAAGCCGGCCCCTCCCCCTCATCGTATAAAACAAAAGGTCATTGAGAAGTTTAAAAACAATTTTGATATAAATGTTTTTGTTGAATCAGGGACATATAAAGGCGATATGGTTTATGCTATGAAGGATAAATTTCAAAAGATTTTTTCTATTGAATTAAGCACTGATCTGTGGAAACATTCTGTCGAAAGGTTTATTAACGAAAAGCATATAACCATCCTTCAAGGAGATAGCGGAAAGTTACTTGTCGATATTTTGCCTAAGTTCAATGAAAAAGCAATTTTTTGGCTTGACGGGCATTATTCGGCAGGCGACACTGCCAGGGGTGATAAAGATAGCCCGATAATTGAAGAGCTGACAGCAATATTTAATTCAAATTTCAATCATATATTGTTGATAGATGACGCGCGCTGCTTTAACGGATCGGATGGTTACCCGACAATCAAAGAACTTTCAAAGTTTATTCTTTCAAAAAATAGTCACAGTAAAATTAAAGTCAAAGATGACATTATTAGAGTTATTTTAAGATAAAATTATCCTTAGAAAACCGTATTTATTAAAAAAATAATCAGGACTTTATGAAAATTTGTAATTACGGTATATATTTAAAATTAGCCGAAATTGAAGATGCAGAGTTTATCCTTTCCTTAAGAAACGATCCTGAATTAAATAGATTCATCTCATCAACATCAAGTAATCTAAATGATCAAAAAACATGGATTGAAAAATACAAAGGCCGTGAGGAAAAGAAAACAGAATACTACTTCATAGCTTGTGATAAGAGCGGCCATAAATGGGGTACCACCCGATTATATGATTTCAAAGGAGACAGATTTGAGTTTGGAAGCTGGCTATTCAGGAGAGACGCCCCTTTTGGTCTATCAATTAAAGCGGATATCTTGACAAGAGAGATAGCTTTTAATGAGCTGCTTTTTGAATTTTGTACCCTGACTGTAAGGAAGGCTAATTTTAATGTAATTAATTATCATAAGGGATATAATCCAAGAATCATCAATGATGACGATTTAAATTATTATTACGAAGTTTCAAAGAATAACTTTATTCAGCATAGTAGACAAATTTTAAATTTGTTTGGGGAAAATTCCTGATTATTTGCGGCTAAATGCTTGAATGTTTTCAGCTATATCATTAATCGTTTTATACTTTATAATCTCACTCATTGATAATTTCATGCCGAATTCTTTTTCTATTCTTAAAAATAAGTTGAGTTTTCCAAGTGAATCTAATTTACCAACACTTTCAAGTTCGGTTTCTAAAGACAAATTATCGATCTGGAATAATTCATTGAAGATAATA
>CAZHNM010000019.1:0-51950 GCA_964533855.1 uncultured Brevinematales bacterium | reverse complement strand
TTGAAAACTGGTAACATTTCGCCCGGAACCCCGGCACATTTCACCGGAATACGCAATATTATCCGGAAGTATAGAAAATAGCATATGAAAGTATAAAAAAGAGATGGATTTTTGAATGTTTGGGCCGGTTTCAGTTATTTATTATTCGTCTTTCTCATTCATTTTACATCCTGTTTCCAGTTAAATTTTTATATATCTCCGGCAGTTCGGTCAGCATGGATTGTTTACTCAAAAAACCGTAAGCACCGTTATCCAATGCTTTTTTACAGTTCCTGCTAATAGAAAGGAATGGGCCTTCCATTAGACTGGCAGATGCGGAAGTTATTTTTTACAAGAGATATTATACTGGTGAAATGAGCTATAAACTATTATACTAAAGGATAAGAATCGTATATATTGAGCGGGGCAATTGCCTGTTTAATCAGAATTTGATTTTGTTATTTATTATAAAATTAATTAATTCAGCCCGTTTTTTTATCTTGAGCTTGCGAAATATCGATGAAATGTGTTTTTTAACGGTTATTTCTGCGATGAATAATTTTTCAGATATTTCTTTATTGCTCAACCCGTTGGTGATTAGAAAAATAGTCCTCAGCTCTTTTTCAGTAATTCCATAATTTATGAGGCTTATTGACGGCGGACTTACATAATTTGTTTTTAAAATTTTCATAAAATCGGTAATATCGATATCAAGCTGGCTGATCTTATTTATGAGATTTGTGTTTTTAATATTCTCATTCAAATATTCGGTAATGTCCCTGACAATGCCGCAGATGATTTTTTTACCGTCCATTAAATACGTACCTATGGTGATCGCAACCGGTACTGGAGTATTATTTTTTTTCTGATACCATCTGATCGGTATTTGTTTTATTTTACCCTTCATAATTTCATTGATCATCTCTATCGAAGTTAAAGGCTCCATAGAAAAAAGCTCGAATTTCATATTAATTAATTCGGCTTTCGAATACCCGAAAGTTTTTAGCAGATTGGAGTTAACATCAAGAATTTTCCTGGTTTCACCGTCGAGTATAAAAATCGGGGCATTTATTGCTTCAAAGATCGAATGGTATTTTTTTTCATTTTCAGAAATTTTTTCCTCTAATTTTTTCTTGAATGTGATATCATGAAATAAAACCCAGATATCGAGATTCTGGAAATTTTTATAAGCAAGCCACCCCTTGATGAGGACAATAATTTTTCTTCCATCTTTACAAATACATCCCTTTTCAAATTCCTCGCTGCTTCCTTTTTCATAAATCTGTTTTGATAAAATCCTGAATGTCGCTTCCCACTTACCGGAAATAACATCCAGATTCTCCATGTTTTTCAGTTCTTCTTCCGTATAGCCGGTCAAGTTGATAAAAGCCTTATTACATTCTTTAAACCCCCCGTCTTCATCAAGCAAAACAAGGCCGTCACTGATGGAATTGAACAGGTCAAGATATTTATTCACCGGTTGTTCTTCTTTCAAATCAATCTTATCTTTAGATTCAAAGCCTTTAATTTCATGATCCATCTTTTACCGCTTTAACCAGTTTTGCAGCCGGAAACTGAAAAAAGATTACTTTACTTTAAATCGGGCAATTGTATTGGAAATAGCCCTATCAAGCTCAATTTTTGATGCTTCGACATCTTTTTTAATTTTTTCCCATGAATTATCCGCCGATCCCTGGATCTTTTCAAGTTTCAGTTTTACATCGTTGCGGTCCGCACGGAGTTTCGATAATTCTTTTTTATAATCCGATCTTGCTTTCCCTTTAAATTTAGTGATGTTGCCCTCCAGTTTAAGTATATCTGAATTCCAGCTGTCCAGGGTTGCCTTCATCCCTTCTACGTATGAGGTTTTATCGCTGGCACCTGGCGCTTTCTTATTTGCCGGCGCTCCGCAGCCTGATACGGCCAATGCAAATGAAACCATGCATAATAATACAAAGATATTTTTCATTTTTCCTCCAATTATTTTACAGTCATATTAAAAATATAATCCCAGTCGGAAGGGGGCGGAATTTTCTTAAAGATGATGCACCGGTCATAAAAAACCCTGCTCGGCCCGTCTTTGAATTTTTCAATATTGTCATTAAATATTGAAAGGGCTTCATCCCACCTTTTTTCACGGTAAGCTTTAAGGCCTTTTTCAAATCCCTCTTTTAATAACTGGGTATCCTTTTTTATCTTGCTTTTTTCCTCGAGAATTTCATATATCTTAACCGGCTCCTTTTTCCCTTTCACAGTCATCAGGTCGATCTCCCTGCATAAATATATATGTCGAACTTTATTATATACATTCTCTGTAATTAAAGATTTTGTTTTATATTCCTTATTTGCCCCTTCAAGTCTTGCCGCTATGTTGACATTATCCCCGATGCAGGTGAAATCCATCCTTTCGACTGCGCCCATGCTGCCGAACACAGCCTGTCCGGAATTTATTCCGATCCCGATATTGACAGTCGGCTCATTATTAGCTATCCTCTTCTCCTTTTCGGACTGCATTGCCCTCTGGATCTCAAGACCCGCTTTGCAGGCGTTGAGCTCCTTGTCCGGGCCGTCGAATACCGACATTACTTCATCGCCTACAAATTTATCTATATCCCCCTTGTTTTGAAGTATTATCTGGGTTTGCAGATTGAGATAATAATTTAAAATCGCCACTACTTCGTTAGGGGTTTTCCCCTCGCTCATTGTTGTGAAGCCCCTGATATCGGTAAAGACAAAGGCCAGGTCCTTTATCGTTGAAGTTTTCCCCTCCGTATCGGAATACTGGAGAGTGGATGAAGAAATATATGGTATAATACCCTTGATCACTGTTACCATTTTATTTATTTCTAAAGACAGGGTTTTTATTTCATCCTGGGTATGTATCATATCTTCATACTGGAGGCTGGATGCCTTGATCTCTTCGCTGCCAACGATCATGTTGGATAAGGTTGAGCTTATCTTCCTCGTATTCATCTGGAGGAAGAGGATCGGGAAAACTATGTTCGTACCGATTATATACACTAAAATTATGGCGAGATAAATGAATAATATAGCAAGTATCAATATTCTGAACTGGGTCTGGCGGTATGTTTTAAATATCACATCCTGTTTATATTGAACTATGGAATACCCCAGTTTCTTATCCCCGAGGAAAATCGGGGCGACAATATCATATGATTGAGACTGGGGGCTATAAAAATTGGTGACTTCGAATATATGTTTATATTCCTTTTTTAATTCCATGCCGACCAGTTTATCATCGGTAGATAAGACAGCAAATGACAAATCGGACGACTTGATATCCTTATACCAGGAAATGGAATCAAAAGGCAGGAGCGATACTTTGTTTTTTTCCATGAGCCTTTTTAAATAGGTGTCTACCTCTATGTTAAGCATCTTTTTTTCTGTGGCGTTGTCCTTAAGATTTCCAAGTATAAAACTGGCGCTTTGTTCGGCAAGGACAGTTCCTGTTGCTATAACAGATCCGACTATAGTCTTTTTAAATTGACTGAGCAGGAGAGTGCTCAAGGATATTATTATAACCAGATTGGTTATAATAAATAAAATTAAAAGTTTTTGAAGGATTCCCAGCCGTCCGGACTTCTGCTGCTGCTTTATCTGCTGCATCGAACCGCTGGATTTTGACAGCGCTTCATAGCTTTTATATGATGGACTGAGATAGCGGATATTATTGATGATATTGATTGGCTGAATGACATTATATATCACTGCAAATATAATGATCAATATAGTATAAATATCCAGATCGCTCATATCGATGTTTTTGCTCAATATAAATAATATGATGAAGAGCAGCGGCAGGCCTGAAAATACAAAATTAACGATAAAAGGGATATAATGATTTTGAGTAAAAACGGCCGGGTATTTCCCTTTTAAAAAAATGGATGATATTTTAAAAAGCAATACGGCCGGAACCAGGAATAACAGGAATGAAAACGGGAAAAGCCGGAAGCTTTCAGCCGTCAGCAATTCGATTTTAAAACCCGTATTGATAATGAATAAGGGTAAAAACAGCCATAAAACAAGGGCCGCGAAGAAAGCGATGTCAATGACAAGAAATATAAAGTTCCATTTTTTTTCATTCATTATTTGCCCCGTTTAATACAATTCAAGAATTTTCAATTCTGATTTTGCTTTTTTCAGGTAATTCGCGGCATCCTTATAATTAGGCGCTACGGCTAAAACATTTTCAAATCCTTTTACCGCAGTGGAATAATTCCCGTCGATAAAATCTGCCACGGAATCTTTATAAACCGGTTCTATAAGGACGTTTAGGGCGGCTTTCCTGTTGTCCAGCTCTGCTACCTTATCCTTTTCTTTAGTCAATGATTTTATGTAATTGATTTTTTGATAAGCAGCCGCAATTTCCTTCTGTTCAATCATGGCATCGATTTCTGAAATCCAGTAACTGAAAGACGCCGTAACATCAGCTGTATTTTTTTTGCTCTGAATTTTAACCTGCAATTCAAGGGCAGCGTCTGTTTTTTTAGATGAAAGAGCCTGACCGATTTTTTCGGATGCGGGATCGTATAGCTTCGAATCATAAAGTTTTTCAGACCAGCTGAAATAGAAGTTATACTGGAGATCATTAATGACGGCGTCAAATTTATGGTTTACATATATATTGTATTTATCCAATAATTTAAACCTTAAATCGGCGTCATGGTACTTTGTTTTTTCAATAAGTATTTTTGTTTCAGAAACGATAAAATCCATATCCCCTGAAAGGATGTTTGCCAGATCCGATATTTTTGCGGTAATATCGTTATCCCTGCTGCTGCCAAGTAATAGCGCTTTGCCAAGCTTATCCATATCGGGGAGAAGCGTTTTCCCCTGGATTATTTTATTCGAGATCTGTTCAATAGATTTAATCTGAATATCCTCATTGGATAATATATCACCGGCAAGGAATTCCCTTAAATTTGTCGTTTTATCGCGGAGGGATAAAATTTCATTGTTTGACGGGTCTAATTGATAGACAGTCTGCAACTTTATACACAGGCTGTAATTATTATCTTCCGATCTGGGCCATTTATTCAGACCTGTTTTTACCGCCTTGATATCCTTTGCTATTGTTTCATGGGTAAAATTATCCGTTTTTTGTAAATATAAACCCGCCTGCTGATTTTTTGAATCTAATTTCAATGATTCCTCGAGGATATTTTTAATATTCGGCGCTAATGTTATATCTTCCTTTTCAACCATGATATTATACAGATGTATGCCTTTTTGACTTAACAGTACGGATTGTTCCTTATCATTATAATTATTGATTATAAGGTTTTCACCCTTGGTATTTCCGGCTGAACAGGCGTTAATAAGAAATAAACCGGAAAAGAAAAAAAACGCTAAAAGAATTTTCATTTTACCAACTTTCTTTTAATCGATAACTTATATTTGAATATAGGCAATATTACAGCTTTTGGCAAGTTAAAATTTATTTTTTATGAAAAGAAACGGGCTGACTCGATTATTTCCTTAAATATTTCCCGGCTAAATTTTTAATTTCCAGCAGATTGATGTTTTTTGCGAGAAGTTTCAGCTTCGAGGTGAAATATTCATGACCCCTGTCTTTTTCGAATATTTCAATCTTTTTCCTGATATTGATAATGTCACCCATTGCAGCCATTCTATATATTTCCCGGAGGTCTTCATCGGACGGAACAGGGAAGCCTTCGACAGGTTCATCGGATTCGCTGTTTCTGAAAATAATTTTATCCAGGCTCACAAACTTTTCCTTTGAAGATTTTAAATCAATATCAAACCAGAAAATGCTGCCTTTGCCTTCTTCGCTTTTCACAAGCAGTTCGCTGTCCATGAGCTTCACGAGATTTTTGCTTATGGTCAGCCCGAGACCGGTCCCCTTTGCTTTCGACTGTCCCGTGCCTAACTGCTGGAAAGAATCGAAAATTATATCCATATTCTCCCGGGGTATTCCGATGCCGGTATCTTCTACTTCGAACCTTAAAAGATTCTTTTCAATAATGCCCGTTCTCAAGATCACTTTCCCCTTGTCGGTAAATTTTACGGCATTGCTCAAAAGGTTCAAAAGAACCTGGTTCAGCCTTAATTCATCGCCTTTGACATTGCCGGGAATATCGGAGGTTGTTTCAAATTCAAATTTGAGTTTTTTTTCCTCCGCCTGAACATTTATGATATTGGAAACATTGATCAGCAGTTCGGGTAGTGAAAACTCTTTATTTTCAAGCTGTAATTTACCCGCCTCCATTTTCGAAAGATCAAGTAGGTCGTTTATCATGTAGAGTAAATTACGGCCGCTATTATAGATCACATCAATGCCGTCAAGCTGTTTCTCATTGAGATCCACTGATTTCCTGATCATTTGCGAATATCCGAGTATCGCATTCAAGGGAGTCCTGAGTTCATGGCTGACATTGGCGATAAACCGGCTTTTTGCCTGGCTGGCTTTCTCGGCGGCTTCTTTTGCATTAAGCATTTCCTTCTGGGCATTTACCCTTGCGGTTATGTCCTGAACGAGTGATAGAACCGACTTCATTTTTCCGTTTTTATCGAGCAGGACTGAGTTGTACCATGTGCACTCTATGATTGAACCGGTATTAGTATAATTGCGATTGGTTGAAATCACCGTAATTTCTTTTCCGCTTGTAAGTCTTTCCATTGTCCCGTTCACAATCGGGATATCTTCTTCATATATAATATTAAGTGTGTCGATCCGCCTGCCTATGACATCTTCCCTTTTCAATCCGAAAATACGTTCGGCTTCCCCCGACCACCGTATAACTATAAAATCCGAATCCCATTCCACTACAGCCAGAGGTGAATTTTCGAAGTGGAATTTGAGCCTCTGCTCCTTTTCCTTCAATTCTTCTTCCGCATTCTTGCGCCCGGTGATATCACGGAGGCTGCCGTCCCTGTATAAAGGACGTCCCTCACTGTCCCTTGTAAAGCTTAAATGATTCGACAGCCATTTGTAAGAACCGTTTCTGCACTTCTGCCGGTATTCTACTTCAACTCCGGCGGATTCCATATTCCGGTGCGCTTCCATGACTGAGGCAAGATCATCGGGGTGTACCATGCCCAGTGCCGTATCAACGTCCTGCGCCATCAATTCGGAAATGGAATAACCCATAACATTCCCGGCTGAAGGGCTTATATACTCATATCTGCCGGTCTGGACATTCAGGCGGTAAATAACATCCAGCGAGTTATCGAGAACTGAATGGAAACGGGCTTCGCTTTCCTGAAGTTCTTCCTCGGTTTTTTTATATTCGGTGATATTGATAGAAGCTCCGATCATAGCAGGATAGCCTTTATAATTAATAGATCTTACTGATGTCATGATCCAGAAAGGCGTACCGTCGCTTTTTTTAACCTTAAGCACCAGGTTGTCTACAAAACCCTTCTTATTAAAATCTTCCATCATTTTAACCCTGTCGGCAGGGTCCCAGTAATAATCTGGCCCTTTTTTACCGATTATATCCTCTCCCCTGTACCCGAATGACTTGTTATTGACTTCATTTGTAAACATAACAGTTGAATCAAGGGTCCTGGTTATGCAAATCAAGACAGGAGCAGCCTCTGCTATTGTCCGGAACCGCTCCTCGCTCTCCTGGAGGGCAATATTAGCCTTATTGTGCTCTTCGCGTAAAGAAAGAGCGCTTATCCCGTAAGAAAGATCGCCCGCCAGTTCGGAAAGCATCTGAACTTCATTTTCAGAGAAGGGATCGGGGTATTTCGAATATATTGTTAGAGCGCCGAAAGTAATATTATTAATTATCAACGGTAAAACAATCGATGAAGCGTACCCTCTTTTTAATGCTTCCTCACGCCACGGCTTGAAATCCGGATCGCTGATCATATTCCTGCAGATGCAGGGCTTGCCAGTCCTTATAGCGGTGCCAGTCGGTCCTCTGCCGCGTTCTGTATCCGCCCAGGTAATATTTATTGTCCTGAGATATCCTTCTTCAAAACCAGCCTGTGCGGCAGGTATTACTGTTTTTGCTTCATCCTGCCGGGCGAATCCTATCCAGACCATGGCGTATCCGCAGACATTGGTTATGATACTGCATACCTGGTTCAGATAATCGTCCTGGCTTTCGGCTCGCATCATTACCTGATTCGAGCTGCCCAATGCCTTTAAAGTCCGGTTTTGTTTGATTTGTTCTTCTTCTTTCTGCTTGTGTTCGGTAATATCATTGAAGATTACCGCAAACTGGCTCAAACAGGGGCTGAAGGAAAAAACTTCATACCACCTGCCGAGTTCTGCCGAATAATTTTCAAAACGTATCTGTCCGCCCTTCAGCGCCACTTCGCCGTATTTTTCTATCCAGACTTGTTCGGTTTTGGGGAGCACTTCCAGGACTCTTTTCCCTAGTATTTCGGAACGTCTCAACCCTGTCAATTTTTCAAATGCAGGATTAAGCTCTAAAAACCTGTAATCGACCGGTTCACCCTGTTCGTTACAAATGATCTCATGTAGTGCAAAAGCCTCGCTCATATTTTCAAATACCAGTCTGAATTGCTTTTCCCCGATATACGGAATATCCATTTTCATAAATGCTTCCAGAATAAAATATGAACTTGGTCAAGATTTTAATTTGTTAAATAATGCTTGTCAAAATAAATTCAGTCTTCACCGCTGCCGGGCTCACAAAAAAAAAGCAGGCGATGGATATCACCGCCTGCTTTAGCCGCCTGTCTTATCAGCTTAAGGTTATTTTATTATATCGTTTGCACCCATTGTGACCGCTGTCTGGGCATATAAGTTGCCAATAATAGAACAGTTGGCAACCATTGTAACAGTCGTTGCGGACAGAACGATCCCCTGAAGCTGGGTAGATGCGCCGTTGAGTGTGCAGGAAATAGGGGCCCAGAAAACGTTTTTAGCCTGGGCACCGCCGGCAAGTATTACCTGTACGCCTGCTGTCGCGGTAGAAAGAACTCCTCCGATCTGGAAAATCCATACATCGTTAGGGCCGCCGTTAAGAATAATACTCGATGAAAATGTAACGCCGGTTGTCCATTTGTAAAGACCGGGAGTGAGAGTCATCCCGCCGATATCGGTAGCTGTACCGTTATTCGTGTTAAGGAAATCGGGATTTACACGGCCGACAGCATCATTATAGGCAGAGAGCAAATCTGCAGCACCAGTTGTCAGCATAACCGGAGTTCCGCCGGAGGGATAATCGGAAGCGAACACTAATCCGCTAACTAAGATTGAAGTTGCAGAAACGGTGCTCGATACAGGCGTTGCGGGAGTTAACGTGAATCCTGTCATCTGGGCATAGGTTGCGTCGTTACCTATATTACCGGTAATTATGTCGCCAGCGCCGGCGGTTATTCCTGTTTCGGCCAGGATTGTATAATTGGTAAGTGAATTAAGGTTGACAGGCGCAGGTCCAGCCCCTAAAGTGCCGTAATCAGCTTTGGAATTTTTACCTGAAGCAGATGTACCCGATGCACCGGGCGTTGCCGAACATGCGGCTAAAGCGACAACACTTAAGAGCAGACCCATTACAAAAATTTTCTTCATAACATTCTCCTGAATATTTTAAATTAAAAACACTACAAACCATAAACATCAAACAAGAATAATAATGCCTAACACATGATAAATCTCCTTTATTGTCTTTTATTAATTCTTCACAGTTCAAAGTCAAACTCTTTTTATCAAGTACAAAACGCCAATTATCCCTGTAATCAAAACAATCAAACTTAGAAATATTTCCTCTTTTATAATCATGGATATCAGCAATAAAACTATTGAGATGATAAGAATAATTATATACTTCAAGAGCATTTCCTAAATTCCTGCCTTACGGAGCCTTTGATTCGATTACCCGTTTGCTATGCATAATATTAACTGTAATCGAACAATATGTAATCAGGCAATGTTACTGAATTTAACGGATTGGGGATGAGTAATTACCCCTGAATTTCTAAAAAACATCAGGGGTAATTACTTTAAACGACAGAAAAGCATCAGTGATCATGACTGAGATCATAAAAGAAGAGTGTTAATTAAATGTTTCAATCATCCGGATCAGTTCATCTTTATTTTTAGCGCCCGTTTTCTGGTAGATATGATAAACATGAGTTTCTATGGTTTTATGGCTGACAAAAAGTTTCAACGCGATTTCTTTATAGCCGTATCTTTTCATAAAAATACGCAAGACGTCCAATTCTCTTCCGGAAATCCCGTAATGGACAGCAAATTCCTCCAATGGAAATTCATGAGACGATGTTTGATTCCTGCTATTTATGATATACAGATAATAAATCTGAATAAGGACAAACAGCAGATAACCATAATTGATAAGAGAATAGTATTCATATGAGAATATCGAAAGACTTAAAACAAAGAGATTATAGCTAAAAGCATCAATTAATAATGCGGCTATAAAAAATGAAGTTGATATTAAGGTTGCAAGAGCCTTTTTCCTATTACTTTTCAGGCTGATTAGTGACAAATAAAAGTAATAGGCTAAGGTAAAGAGCAAAAACAAATAGTATCCTGCCAGAAAAACACCGCAATACTGTGTAGGAAGGAAAAGATATGTGCAGAACAATGCAGTAACAGCCATAACGAGTATACCGAATAACGCTTTGCTGATTTTATTTTTGAATAGGGAAAAAAGAACAGCATTCATAAAAACCAGCTTTAGATAAAGCAGGAGCATTTGCCCCTTATAATAAACTATGTCATTTATTGAGTAAAGGAAAACTATCGACTCCCCTTTTCCAATCAGATTGACAGCCTGCACCAGAGATATAAAGCCCAGTAAAAGGAAGGGGTATGCTTTGCTATTGCCTATCCATAGAAGCAAACTTAGAGAAAAAATCAGTAAAAATACTCCAATGAGGACTCCATCTATAAATATATCCAGCAGCCGCCGTTCTCGTACCTGCTGGTCCGTTCCCAATACCAGCGGTTCCCTGAAAATCCTCATTGAGGAGAAACGGTTTATCAAAACTGATAACCGCACTTCTGTTTTATTATCATTGAAAGTAATTATCTGGCTTTTTCTCTGATAGGCTCCGCCCCATTTATTAACGTAATTATAATTATTCGACAAAATTATCTTATCATTCAGCCATAAATTATAATCTGTATGAAGCGGGGGAATCTTCAGCGCCAATGTATAAGGATGTCTATTTTGAACCATTTTAAATGGAAGTATTATCTTCATATCGAAATAATAAGTATCATTATCCTTGTTATATCCGGCCGGCGGCCATGCCCCAGACTGGACGGGAAAGAACTCAACAAGTCCGCTTTTTTCCAGGTCCTGACCGGAAAGATCTAAAACTCCATTTGTAATGTACCGTACATCCTTTCCATAGCATGGATAAGCCGCGAAATTGATGCTAAAAAAAACAATGAAACAATAAAATACTTTCATATTTGCCTTCTGCAGATTTTATTGAAAGGCGATGCTTTAAAAGATTAAACTAATTGAAGCATATTGTCAACCCCGAAGCAGATTGACACTATCCGGTCCGTCATTTATAATAATCTTCCTGTCTTAAAGGATCAAACCTTCATTTCGAAAGTTATAAAAATGATTCAGCTTTTAAACGGTTTATTGTCGAATAATATATAGCGGGGTTTTATGCGGGGTTTCTATAAATTTCTGTTTGTGATTATTGTTTCTTTGTGTTTTGCCTGCGGCGCTTTATACCCGGAAAATAGCGGGAAGGCCCGGATCATTATAGCAAGGCTGCGGCATAATACAAAGAATGAGGCCGGCGGGAAAAATTTTACCAAAGCCGATATAAACAGGGATATAATTTTCCACTCTTTTTATTCCTTTATAAGCATCATACCTTTAGTCGATACGCCCGACGAAAATATGCTTACCGGCATTCAGGCCGACGATTCGAATGTTTCCGATATCTGCAGACTCAACAATGCCGACTTTGTAATATACGGAGACTACAGCCTGTCCGGCCGCGCCGATAATCAGGATTTGAGAGTGACTTTAAAAGTTTACAGCGCTCTGAGCAACAATTTGATCTTAAAGAATGTTTATAATACAGCCACCGGGATAGAGATCTTCGATGCAATCGATAAAATGACAGCCGATGTGATAAAGGCGTCTCTCGATATCGATATGAAAAACATATCCCTCATTGAGTTCACTGATTTAAAACTCGGAAGGGAAAAATACATCCTTACAGTCAATGATAAGCTGATAGCCGAGCCTTCCGGGAATGATTTCAGCCTCAATCTGAGGGCCCTCCCCGGCCAGGTTTATCATATAGTTCTCAGGCATGATGAAAGAAATGAGAGCCTTCTGTTAAATAAAAATGTCATCGACACCAGGATTGTGCTCGCCCCCGATCAAAAAACCAATATCGGCTATACGGGAGAAGGTCACGTAAAGATAAACGGCATTACCGATAAGGACAGGAACAAAAAATACTTTCTGATGCTGGACGGCCGCAATGTAATGGAAGGGTCGACACTGTCCGACATAACATCCGCCGATTCCCATTTGCTCTCCGTTTATTCGGGCCCGACAAATATAGTAGAGGAATTGCACTTTGACGTCCCCGACAGCGGTATTATTACGTTGACGCCGGCGGAGAAATTCGATTCGTCCCTGCGTTTCAGGATATATTCAGGCGATAACGATATAGGCAATATCGGCGCAGGCTGGCTTATGGCCCGCTATTTCAGGTTCGGCCTTGACATAGGTTACAGCTACTTCGAATCCTATTCGATAATATCGCCCCAGCTAGAGGCTGGTTATTATATTCTTAACGATACAACTTCTGATTTCAGGATACTCACCGGCATAACGCTTCGTATGGACGGCGTCGAACCCGCCGTTCCGGGTTTGGCGCCTTCGATATACGCCGGTGAAATCTTCCTTGAATTGAGCACGAAGGAATTATGGGGCTTATTTATCCGCGGGGGGTTTTACTGCTCTGTCTATCCGGCTGGTTTATATTACCCTACAATCTGCGCCGGGTTCGAGTTCTGACCGGCGGGGTAAAAAAGGCGGTTTTTTTATGAAAACATTACATGTTTTAATCTGCATTCCCGCACTGCTGGCGCTGCTTTCCTGCCAGCTGTTTGTCCCGCTGTATTATTATAACGGCATTACAACTAACTCGGGTCCGTCATGGAAACCGGTCGGGCAGGCAGGGTTTTCAGCAGGCCAGGCCGACTGGATCAGCCTCGCCTTTAACGGCAATACTCCATATATAGCTTACGAGGATTATGCGGCAGGGAGCTGCGCCTCGGTTATGATGTTTACCGGCAGTGCATGGTCGTATGTCGGGGGCCAGGGATTCTCACCCGGTCAGGCGCAATACACAAGCCTGGCGATCAATAAAGGGATACCTTATGTCGCTTATTCGGCGGTCAATAATGGCGGTAATTTGACACTGGCCGGATATAACGGAGGGATCTGGACAACAAACGATTCAGCTAAACCTCTTGCCACCTATACGAGCCTGGCTTTCGACAATAATAATAACGCTTTTATGATTTATTCGTGCGGAGAAAGCTCCGATTTTTCCTGTGTCAATGAATTCTCAGGAGGTTTATGGCCATTTATCGGATCCGGCAGCGGATTTTCTGCAGGAGCGGCAAGCTCAACAAGTATAGCAATAGATAATAACAATTATTTATATGCCGCATATGAGGATGCAGGAAACGCCAACAAGGCGACTGTTATGATATATACTTCGGCATGGGCACTATTAGGCACGGCAGGTTTCTCGTCCGGCATAGCGGCATACACGAGCATCGCGCTACTTGGAGCCACTCCATATGTCGTTTATAACGATTCGACCCTTGGCGGAGTGATGATGGCCTATAACGGCTCGGCCTGGCAGGCAGTAGGGCCATCTTTCGAACCTGCGGGGGTGTCGTATCCCAGCATGGCCTTCATCGGGAACACCCCTTACGTGGCATACGTAGACAACGCGAACGGGGGCTATGCAACTGCAAAGGAATTCACAAACGGCGGCTGGGTTACTGTCGGCAAGACTGCGTTTTCGGCCGGGCCGGTTTCGTTTACCTGCCTTGCCGTAAACAGCGGGGTACTATACTTAGCATACCAGGATTCAGGCAACGGTAAAAAGGCGACCCTGATGAAATTTAATTAAGTTTCAATACGACATCGCCTTTGCCGGGTATGACGTCAAACATAAGGTAAACTGATGAACCGGTGTTAACTATCGAAGATTTGACCTCTTTGCCGTTCTGGACGGCGGAAGCGTTTTTAAAATTCTCCCCTGGACGGAGCTTTCTCCTTAAAGTAACCGGGTAATTATAAACGGAATCATCCAGGCCGTCTGAAACTTTCAGGGTAATCATGTTATTCAGAGTGGAAGTTTCGATTACCGTGATGGAATTCCTTTCTCTAATATAGAGGACTATATCCCTGAAAGTGGCAACCCATACCCTGCCGTTAATGCTTTTCAGGTATTCAAGCTCTTTTCTAAGTTCGCCTGATAAAAGGGTTGAATATCCGCTGTCGCCGTCAAGCGCATGAATCAGGAAAACGCATAAACCTCCAGAGGACAGCGCGCTGTCCGTCTTGCTAATAAAATCGCCGCCGGTTTTTACAGTCCCCTGGACGCCGCAGACTATCGAACTGATATCCATAAAATCGGACGGTGTGCTGCTTTCGATAACTCCCCCGCATCCCCTTGCCGCAATATAATACTTGCCGCATATATCGTAATTTCCCTTTATGCAATTCGGGTAAGCTAGCGTCAGGCATTTTTTATCCGGTATGTGTTTATTTATCTCATTTTGAGAATTGGACAGCTCCGAATCCTGCATCCCGGCCGGCAAAAAGCCCAATGAGGAATGGTTAACGGTATGAGACGCGATCTCGTGGCCGTTTAATGACGCTTTCTTTAGCTTTTCCCAATCCGGCGACCAGCCTGTCACTGTGAACATGGTCAATTTAAATCCGTATTCATCGAACATCGGGATCGCGGTCTTATATTGATTGGGGCACCCGTCGTCAAATGTAAAACATACCGCAGCGTCTTTAAAATCCGGCCATGTGCCGGTCTCATAATCCTGCGAAAACCCTGAAGCCGTTCCAAGGCAAAGGCCTAGCATAAAGCCGGAAATCCGTTTAATAACAATATGAAGCCTCCATCTGTCAGCCGCCAACATTATAATTTACCCGCGGAAGGCCTGCAAGCTAAAGACTGATGAAGTCTTCCGGTTTCATACCGGAAATTCTCGGGATAGCCGGCCCCAGGGAATAGTTATCTATCGTGAACTTTGCTATATCCTGGCCGCTCTTTGGAAAACATAGAAGCCTGAAAAGCACCACGCTCAGGGGCACGATCGAAGGAAAATCCTTTGCGACCGGAGTCACGCCTTCCCGGCTGTTTTTGTATATACCTCTTCCGGCTGCGGCCAGGAACAATTCCCTGAGAACGTCGAATCTTGAAAACCGGCGGCCGGCAGCTCCCAGCATCGCCTGAATAGCGGAATGGCTTTTATTGACGATGGTGCCTGTTTCCGCCCGGATCGATCCTCCTGATGAAAGCCTTATTTGTATATCGGACAGGTTGATGCCGTTGACTGCCGCGTTCATCGGTTCCGTAATGCGCGGATTGGCGTCGATATAGTAAACCCGGCCGTTTGCTTCATTAAAAAAATAATCGATGGAAAGGCTTCCATGCCACCCCAGGGAAGCCCCGAGTTTTTCAAGATGCCGCCTGACCAGGGGGCGCTCGACCCCTGTTTTGATGACGGCCCCGCCCCTTAATCCTTCCTTTAAACGGCGGGTGCAGTGGAGCGCGAGCAGGCGGCCATGATCAAAGATCGAGTGAAGCTGTTCGAAGACTCCTTGCGAGACTTCCTGAATGAGAAATTCCTGCCCGTCGAGTATTTTCCGGTCATCCAGTATCACCTTCAGCGCATTCAAATCTTTATCGCCGCCGATACTCCAGACTCCGGAGCTTGCCGTTCCGTAATCCGTCTTTATATAGCAGGTTTTATCGAAGTGTCCGGCTGCTTCCAGGATCTCTTTCCATGTCCGTCCGTAAAGAGTCCGGGGATGCGGCAGGCCTATGCCGTCTAGCCAGCGCATAAATGCGGATTTAGTCTGCAGGTGTTTAAAGGCCGAAAAGTCCGATACCGCCAGTCCGACAATCGGCGTGAGATATTCCATGGCCCAGGAAAAAAGAAATGCCTGCTCGTTTGCCGGGAAAAGCACATCGTACTTTTGATCTTTTATAAGCTTTATGACAAATTTCAAATAGGCTACCGGTTCCTCGCCCGACTTCGGACATTTATAAACCCTGTGAATATATGACGAAAACCGTCCCATGCAGAAAGGGTTAGGATCGCAAATATCGAGTGTATATCCCAGCGGGCCGAGAGCTGTGATCATTTCACGCACGTTGGTGCTGGACCCCTCGGAAAGAAGAATTTTCATGGCCTTACTCCTGTTTTCAGCACCCCGGAGAAAGTTTCGAACACTATTGTCCGTATCCTCTTCGGGTCTATCCCGCGCCCGCGTACCAGGCTATGAAGCATAAGACCGTCCAGGGCAGCCATCAGAACGGCTATGATGCTTGAAATGTCAAGGCCGGGATTTATTTGTCCTTCGGCCTGCCCCCTGTTAAACAGGTCATAAAGCAGGCCGTAAAATCTATTGTAGTAATCGGTTTTAATCAATTGGAGTTCCGGAATACGGTCGCTTTCCAGGAATCCTTCGACGGACAGCCGGATATATACGTAGTCATCCAGGCCCACAAGGTTTCCAAGCCGGTCCAGGATCTTCCCGAATTTCAAAGGGAGAGGATCCGTTTTTTCATAAGCGCTTGAAAGCATGATATAACGCTTCTCGTAAATACTGCGCAGGGTCGAGACAAACAATTCTTCCTTGCTTTTGAAATAAATATAAATGGCGCCTTTGCTCAGATTGAGGACGCTGCTGATCCGGTCAATAGTGGTCTGGCGATACCCCTCGGAAGCGAAGACCCCGGCAGCCCCTTCGAGAATACGCTTTTTTTGGGTTTGTTCGTAAACGGATGAAACCTTCGGCATAGGCATTTCCTTTTTAATAAAACCGAACAGTCAGTTTTTTATAATTATAGATAAAGACTGATCTTTTGTCAAAAATTATCTCATTGGAAGGGGTGTCAAACAATAATATGAAAAAATTAACAGGGAATTAACATAAAACCTCAATATTATTAACAATTCTGCAATAAACTTCATGCCAACATATGTGTTATTATGAAATTTTTAAATATCTTAAAGGAGAGTATTTTATGGGGATAACCAGGTGCGCTTTATTATTGATGCTATCGTCTGCAATTTTTGTATTCAACGGCTGCTCCAGCTCGCCCGGCGGCGCCGGAAACGGGGGATCAGGGGGGGCGGCCCTACCCTGCATGTCATTGCTGGAGGTAATTATGTACCGGCCACCGGAGGGGATGACGCCTGCACATGGAATAACGGCGTTATGACGTCATTGGCTAATGCTTATTCATGGGTCAATTCCATCTATGTCAGCGGTTCTTCAGTTTACGCCGGCGGTTATACCAACGGCAACGGCGCCGCCAATACTTGCGCCTGCTACTGGAACAACGGGAACATTATGCTGCTTACAAATTTACAAAATTCAATAGTCAATTCCATATTTGTAAGCGGTGGAAATGTTTATTCCTGCGGAAATATTTATGATACCGCCTCCAGCAGATATAGTGCCTGTTTCTGGCTGAACGGATCATGCACTCTTATCGACAACTTTGATTCATGGTCAACAGTCAATTCCATTTATGTCAGCGGCGGGGATGTTTACACCGGCGGAGCTTTCACCTCTTCGGGCGTAACCAAAGCCTGTTACTATGATCAAAACGCGTCATCGCAATTTGTACTGTTTACATCGCCTTCTTGCGTCAGCAACATCTTCGTGAGCGGAGGAAACGTCTACTCGGGCGGAGAAGCAACGATCGGCGGTAATTCGGTCGCCTGCTACTGGATAAACCATGACGGCACTACGCATCAATTAACCAATGTGATTTCAGGGGTCAATTCCATGTTCGTGAACGGCACCGATATTTACGCGGCCGGATATTTTTGTGCCGGCGGTACGGCCGGTCAGCTTCGCGCCTGTTACTGGAAGAACGGGGTAGTCACTGAGCTTACCAATGTTTATTCGCAGGTTTATTCAATATATGTCAACGGCTCCGACGTTTATGCGGCAGGATTTTACCAAAGCGGCGGAAACGATTGGGCCTGCTACTGGAAGAACGGGCAGATAACGGTCCTCCCGGACGCCGGCCAGGGTTCAGTTGCAACTTCAATATTTGCAAGCACTTATTAACGTATAACATACAGGCGGCCGGAATCTTCCGGCCGCTTTTTTTTCCCCATCCTTATCTGTCAAACAGCAAAGAAATTGAAAATAACAAAATAAAATCCTATAATAATATACTTTATATGAGGTTCAAATGAAACTTTTTGTACCCGGACGGATCTGCCTGTTCGGAGAGCATAGCGACTGGGCCGGCGGTTACCGGAGGTTCAACGCGGATATCGAAAAAGGCTATGCTCTTATTTGCGGAACAAACCAGGGAATTTATGCCGATGTTAAGCCGCATACCAATAAATTAATTTTAAAATCCACAGGAAATGACGGCAAACCGGGAGAAACCTATGAAATCCCCATGAAGCGGGAAGACCTGCTTGCAGAAGCGGAAAAAGGCGGTTATTTCAGCTATATTGCCGGAGTGGCTTATCAGATATTGATCCATTACAGGGTCCATGGACTGGAAATTGACAATTATTTAACCGATCTTCCTATCAAAAAGGGCCTGTCTTCCAGCGCCGCTATATGCGTACTGGCGGCAAGGGCATTTAACCGCATATATGACTTGAAAATGACGGTCCGCGGAGAAATGGAATTCGCCTATTTAGGTGAAATTACAACGCCTTCGAGATGCGGAAGGCTTGACCAGGGCTGCGCTTATGGAAACCGCCCGGTGGTCATGACTTTCGACAGCGACAGGATAGAAGTAAAGGAATTGAATACGGCAAGAGATCTTAATTATGTGATTGTCGACCTTCAGGCCGGAAAAGACACCAAGGAAATTCTGAGCAAGCTCAATCATTGCTATCCTTTTGCGGAAACGGAGATCCAGAAAAACGTGCAGAATTACCTCGGCCCGGTCAACCGCCGGATCGTTCAGGATGCCGCTGACGCAATTTCAAACGGCGATGCTGAAAAATTAGGCGGCCTGATGAATGAAGCCCAGGAGTATTTTGACGCAGCCTGTATTCCGGCCTGCTCTTCTCAATTGAAGGCCCCGGTTTTGCATAAAGTCCTCTCTTACCCGGCACTAAAGCCCTATATATACGGAGGAAAAGGCGTAGGTTCGCAGGGGGACGGAACGGCGCAATTCCTGGCCAGGAATAAAGAATCCCAGAAAAAGCTTGTTTCAATCATTGAAAATGAACTGAAAATGCCATGCCTCTGCCTTTCATTAAGTTCATCTCTGGGCATCAGGAAAGCTGTTATTCCTGCGGCCGGATATGGCACAAGGCTTTTTCCGGCCACCAAATCCATCAAAAAAGAGCTGTTCCCGGTCATCGATCCTTCCGGAAGGGCGAAACCCGTGATCCTCTGCATCATCGAGGAAGCCCTGAGCGCCGGCATAGAAGAGGTCTGCGTCATCATTCAGGCCGGAGACAGGGCAGTCTTCGAAGACTTATTCTGGAATCCGCCTCCTATCGAGCATTACAACAAACTGTCGAAAGAAGACCAGAAGTTCTGCGACTATCTGATGGAGATCGGCCATAAAGTGACTTTTATTGAACAGACCCTTCAGGAAGGTTTCGGACATGCCGTTTACTGCGCTAAGGACTGGGTGGGCAACGAGCCGTTTTTACTGCTTTTAGGAGACCATATCTACAGTTCCTCCGGGGATGATTCATGCGCAGCTCAACTGGTCAAAGCTTATCAAAAAACAGGCCACAGCGTGGTCGGACTTAAAAAAACTCCCGCAGAAGATGTAAAACACTTCGGTACGGCGGCCGGAATCTGGGAAGAAAAAAACACCCTCCTCACGATAACCGAATTTTATGAAAAACCTTCAGCCGACTATGCCAGAGAATTCCTGCAGGTTGAAGATATGGAGGAAGGCCAGTTCCTGACAGTGTTCGGACAATACATTTTGTCGCCTAAAATATTCGAATATATCAGCGAGCAGATCGATAAACACATCCGGGAAAAAGGGGAATTCCAGCTGACTTCCTGTCTGGACCGCCTGCGCCTGGAAGAAGGATTTTCAGGGTATATGGTCAACGGCAGACGATTCGACATCGGCCTGCCGGAAGCTTACCGTGAAACCATTATCAACTACAGGAATTCATAATGTCTCTCGGATCTTTTCTGGTCAAGGTAGAAAACAGAAACGTCAGGCGGGGGCTCTACTTCTCAAATATTGACGGCATTGTATGGGCCCTGATGTACGGGCTTGCTGAAAATTTTGTCGTGCCTTTCGCCCTCCTATTCGGAGCAACCGTTCTCCAGGTAAGTCTCATAACGGGTTTCGGACAATTAGGCATAGGAGTATCCCAGCTTGCGGGGGCAAGGTTTGTCAGCTGGCTTGGCAGAAGAAAAATCCTGTCCATCATCTGCAATATTATCCATGCTTTTTCATGGGTCCTCGTTTTCTTTATTACAGTCATAACGGGCAATCCCTGGGTTGTAGTAATCTTCTACAGCGTAGGCCTGACGGTAAATAATTTCGCGGTTCCGGGATGGCTGTCCTGGATGAACGACCTGATGCCGCGCAAAATAAGGGGCGAGTACTGGGGGATCAGGAACCGCTACTCAGGCATAGCTCAGTTCGCCGCCATATCCGTCGCCGGGCTCCTCCTTTACTTCGCCAAAAAGAACAATTTCGAAGTTACCGCGTTCGGATTCCTGATGATCGCCGGTTTTTTATTCAGGTTTTCAAGCATCTTTTTTTTAAAAAGACAATACGAGCCCCGGATGAACATCACGGAAGAAAGCCATTCGTTCAAATTCAGGATATTCCTGACAAAACTCTTTACCACAAATTTCGGACGCTTCGTTCTTTTCAGCATTCTTATAACTTTTTCTACGAATATGGTAGGGCCGATCCTGCCTGTATATATCCTGAAAAACATCCACATGAATTATATCCAGTTCACGATAGTCATGATGGCCCAGCAGATCGCCTCGTTCATATTTATGACCTACTGGGGCCCATTGTCCGACAAATACGGAAATTACAGGGTGCTTATAATTTCTTCCCTTGCCCTTCCTTTAATAGCTTTCGGATGGGCGTTCTTCAGGAATTTTTACATCCTGGTGATTCTGCAATTTTTCAGCGGTTTCGTCTGGGCCGGAGTGAGCCTTGCAACCAGCAACTATATATTCGACGCGGTAAGGAAGGAAAATATTTCAAAGATCATGTCATATTTCAACATGCTCAACATGCCATGCGTATTCCTGGGTTCCGCTGCCGGAGGAGTGCTGGCTGAATTGTTCCTGAAAAATAATATCTCTCTGACAATTTTCAACGCCTTCCAGCTTGTCTTTATTATTTCAGCACTGCTGAGAATAGTTATCATCTTCACCTGCAGGGGAAGTTTCAAGGAAGTCAGGGAGACTGAAAAATCCCCGAGGTTCCATTACTTCTATATTTACAGGCCGGCCCTGGAAATGATCGATTTTATCCAGGAAACGAGCAGCAGGATATTCAGGAGGCCTTACGGCGGCCGGAACAGAAGAAGGGATTAATGCGGCGCATTTTTTGCAGTTTTTTCTCCGCTTCAGTACAATAACTCCAATTTATGATACCTTAGAGGACACAATGGGCTCAAAAATTCTGCTTTCCGGAAACGAGGCAATCGCCCGGGGCGCATGGGAAGCCGGGTTATCCGCCGCCTTCGGCTACCCTGGGACACCCTCCACAGAAATTTTAGAAAACCTCGTCCGGCACAAAGATGACGTTTATCTCGAGTGGTCTCCAAACGAGAAAGTTGCCTTTGAGGCTGCCGCGGGCGCATCTTATACAGGCGTGCGAACTATTGTAACAATGAAACATGTCGGCTTGAATGTGGCGGCCGACCCCCTCATGACGCTGTCTTATGTCGGCACCGAAGGCGGCATGCTCATCTGTGTGGCTGATGACCCCGGCCAGCATTCTTCTCAGAATGAGCAGGATTCGCGTCATTACGCCCGCTTTGCTAAAATCCCGGTGCTCGAACCTTCCGATTCGGCAGAGGCGTCGTCTTTTGTGAAATACGGTTTCGATCTATCTGAAAAATTTAAGACCGCGGTTATGCTCAGGACGACCACCAGGATCAGCCATTCTAAAAGCCTTGTTGAAACGTACGGGAGGCAGGCGCCCGGAGCGGCAAATTTCCAGCGAAATCCGGAACGATTCTGCCCACTTCCGCTCTGGAGCCGTACAATGCGGCATAATGTCGAAGCGCGGCAGAAATTACTTCAGGCAGAGTCGGAACACAGCCCCCTCAATAGAATTGAATGGGGAGATAAGAATTTAGGTATAATCGCCGAGGGATTGAGTTATCAGTATGTCAAAGAGGTTTTTCCGGACGCATCCGTTCTCAAATTGGGATTTGCCTGGCCTTTTCCCGATGTTCTGATACGGGAATTTGCAGAAGGGGTTCAAAACCTTTTAATAGTCGAAGAAAACGAAGAGATAATGGAAGAGCATGTGAAGTCATTAGGGATCAAGTGCCTCGGCCGTGACCTTATCTCCGGGATAGGAGAGCTTTCAGTCCCCAAACTTTTAAAAGCAAAGGCCGGGATTGAAGGCAAAAGGTATGACACCCCGGTTTGTGTAAAGGAATCGGCCGATTTACCCGCACGTCCCCCTGTTCTTTGTCCCGGCTGTCCTCATCGCGGTTTATTCTTCGCGCTGACAAAACATGACGTAATAGTAACCGGCGATATCGGATGCTACAGCCTGGGTGTTTTTCCCCCGCTTTCCCGCACTGATACGATCCTGTGCATGGGAGGAGGTTTCACTCTCGCGCATGGAATGAATAAAGCGGGAGAAAAGAAACGTGCCGTCGGTATTGTCGGTGATTCCACTTTTTTTCACTCGGGGATCACAGGCCTGATCGATGTGATTTATAACAAGGGAAATTCGGTATTAATCGTTCTGGATAACCGCACCACTGCTATGACCGGCCATCAGGACCACCCCGGTACGGGAGTCACACTGATGGGTGAAAAGACAGGCGCTCTCTCCATTCAGGCCATCGCTCTGGCATGCGGAATGGAACAGATCGATACCGTCAACCCGTATGATCTGGAACAAACCGGGTCAGCGCTCAGCAAAGCTCTGTCTTCCGATAAGCCTTCCCTGATTGTAACAAACGCCCCATGCCCCCTTCGTACCCGCTGTGAAGTAGGGCCGAAACGTTATATCGATACAAAAAGCTGTAAAGCCTGTTTATCATGTGTCCGGATCGGCTGTCCGGCGATCGAATCAAGATCCAAAGGCGTCCCCCCGCAAATCGATCCCGAAATTTGCGCAGGCTGCGGACTTTGCGAACAAACCTGCAACTTCGGCGCAATCAGGAGAAAAAATTGATGAATATTCTAATATCGGGAGTGGGCGGACAGGGTGTTCTGCTCATCAGCAATATTATCGCTCAGGCTGCGATTTCTGCAGACTTCGACGTAAAAACGAATGAGGTGCACGGCATGGCTCAGCGTGGCGGCTCAGTACTGGCGCAGGTCCGTTTCGGAAAAAAGATTTACAGCCCGCTTGTATGGGAGGGAACGGCCGACATCATCATTTCACTGGAGCAAAGCGAATCCCTGCGTTATGCCCACTTCTTAAAACGAGGCGGCCTTGCAGTAACATCAACACAGACAATTATACCGGTCACCGTGTCTTCAGGGAAAGCAAAGTATCCTATCGACATGGAAGACCGTTTGAAAAATGTTTTCCCTCGTCTTATCGCCATGGATGCCCGTGCCGAGGCGCAAAAATCGGGAAATATTAAAGCTGCCAATGTCGTAGTCCTTGGCGCTTCGGCAAATGAGTTCGGCCTGACTGAAGAAAACTGGAATAAAGCACTTTCAAATGTCATACCTCAGAAATATCTCGCCATAAATAAAATTGCCTTTGAGGCCGGCAGGAGATTGAACAAATGAGCAACCAATTTTTTAACAGGAAAATTGAAACCCTTTCAGAAGTTCAGATAAAGAAACTGCAGCTGAAACGTCTTCAGAAAATAACGGATTATGTATATGAAAATAATAAATATTATAGAAAGACATTTGACGAGTCCGGTTTCAAACCCGGTTCGATCAAAAAACTTGAAGATATTTCACTTTTACCGGGCATTGACAAGAATATTTTCCGCGAAACCTACCCTCTCGGCCTGTCCTGCGTGGATAAGAAAGACATTGCCGAGATGCATATGTCTTCAGGTTCGACAGGCACCCCTGTAGTTATGCCTTATACCAATGGGGACCTTCTGCAATGGTCCGACTGCATGGCCCGGTGCTATGCCATGGCCGGGGCTTTGCCTTCGGATGTAGTACAGATAACGCCGTCGTTCGGCCTGTTCAACGGCGGCTTCGGCATGTATCACGGCGCCCGCCGTTACGGTTTGTTCGTGGTTCCGACTGGAGCCGGAAATACGGCACGGCAGATTAAACTTGCTCAAGATTTCTGCACACGCGTCCTTACGGGAGTTGTTTCTTACGGTGTAAGATTGATGGAAGAAATTCAGGAAACGGGAACAAAGCTGCCTGAGCTCAAATATGGAATTTTCGGCGCAGAGACTTTTACAGAAGGTATGAAAAAGAAACTGACTGAAGGTCTCGGGATCGAAGTATTCGACATCTACGGCATGACCGAGACAGGCGGGGTGGGAACTTTAGGAATGGACTGCACAGCCCATAACGGCATCCATGTCTGGGAGGATCATTACCTGATCGAAATCCTGGACCGTGATACGCACGATCCCCTGCCCGACGGCCGGATCGGTGAACTCACCATTACCTCCCTGACCCGGGAAGCGCTTCCAGTCATCCGTTTCCGGACAGGAGACCTTTCGAAGATTTTATCCCGTGAAAAATGCTCCTGCGGAAGGAGCCATGTCCGTGTTTCTCCTATAATGGGACGTGTAGACGATATGCTTATCGTAAAAGGCGTGAACTTCTTCCCGGCCCAGGTCGAACAGGCGCTGATGTCCATCCCGGGTGTATTGAATAATTACCAGATAATTCTCGAAGAAATCAACGGGGTCATTGATGTCCGTGTGAACGTAGAAGCTCAGAGCGGTGTGACGGGTTTCATGATCGAAAAAGTATTAAAAGAGGCGCTTGGTTTTTCTCCAAAGGGCGATGTGTTTTTGCCCGGCGCTCTGCCGCGCCAGGAAGGCAAAGCCAGACGTGTGTTTTACCGCCAGGCCGACGGAAGCTTGAAATAGACTCTTTATCCGATAAGCGCCTTCATAAGGTCGTCCACTTCCTCCTGATTGATGAAGGATTTCCTGTCAAAAGCGAGTTGAAGATGCGATTCGCGGAGTTTGAGCAGAAGACTGTAAGTTATGACCATCAGGACCTTGACGCCGGCGATGGGGAAAAGTTTGAAATAAGACAGGAGCCCGTTTCTCTCCATTTCAATAAGCTCGGTATCCTCAAGGGCATAAACATCAGCAGTCCTCTTCATATTTATAAAAAGAGCCGCTTCGCCGAAAATGTCGCCTTCGCCGATCGAACTCAAAAATACGTCGTTTTTTTCACCCTCATGGATCATTACGTTTACGGAGCCCCTGGCGATTACATACAGGTTTGGGTTTACCTCGTTCTCGCCGATAATCTTCTCCCCTTTTCCGAACTGAACGAACCTGCAGAACCTGTAAAGATTATCAAGCTCTTCACCGCCAAGATACTGAAAAGTTTTTGTGTTTTTCAGGACTTTGAAGGCCGGATCTTTATCCATTAATATTTGTTTCATCGATAGTACCCTCCTTAAAGGGTACAATTGAAAAGCACAAAAGTCAAACAGATTTCCACAAATGTCATCAATTTTAGAGGCGCGGGCTGCTATTGTTTTATCATAAAGCCCATGTCAACGAACTCAAATTCCTCCCGTTTCAGCTCAAACAGGATTTGAAGGATGTCATCCGGCGATTTTACCGAGCTGAAATTAATCGGCCGGGAAATAGCTATGCCTCTTATAATTTCCATCGACTCTGTTTTGCCTTCAGGGAGGATAGCATCGAAGTGGATGCCTTTTTTCATATCCGCATCACAGGGGAATGAATATTTTCCGGAATAAATAAAGTTTGAGACGTCCTGGAAATTCGGAAATAGTAAAGTCGCCGTATCGCCGTATATGCTGAAAAAGTAAAGCCAGGCGTTGGTCTGAATGTATTCGATATCGCCTCCGATTGCGGCACTGCTTAAAGATGGTCTGGTCATCCTGGCGATTAGACCGCATGAACAATTATCACACATCAGGATAACTTTCAATTCCCTCAAGCGGCAATTGTATCTGCTAAGTATTTGATAAATATAATAAAAAGTGATAATATATTCCTTAGGAAAAATATCTTCAATTTTTCTTTTTTCAGGCTTCTGATATTAATCCGTTTTAAAATGCATCCATATATAATAGATACAGATGAAAAATTTAAAGTTATATCCTGCATCGTTGTTTTATATTTAATTTTAACAATAAATATGAACTCCTTCGCTTCCAGTAAAATTATCACCATAAACAACCGGATTATATCTATTGCTCAATCACAATCAATGTTCATCACTTTTTTTGGCGTCTTTCTATACAAGCCGTGATAGAGGCAAAAAGGAGAATCAAAACGACAGGGGATTTTACAGAACGTCCGGCAAAGCCGAAAAACATCGGGCAGGGTTCAAATCCGGAACCTTTTAAACCGACGACAATAGCAGAATCAATAAAAATCAGTGAAAATAATGAGACTAAACTTGCTTTAATTGAAACAAAAGACAGCCCTTCTCTTGAATCGGATTTGCTATACCTCCTTGAAACAAGCCGTTTAAAACCGATGCAAAAATTATATCTGCCTTTACTTAACGCTTTTCACTGGTTAAAAAAAGTTAAGACCGAATATTATCTTACCTATCATCAAAAAAAGGATAAAGAAATTGTCATCGGCAAAAAAAACAAAAAGCCACAGCTGCAATATATCGGAGATGTAATTCTGCAGGTCATAAGGTTTTCAGCAGGCTGGAGAAAACCTTTTTTAATATTTGTATCGGATTTTGAAGTCGGCGGCACAAGATATAACAAGGAATTTCTTCAAAGAGAAGGTTATCTCACTCTTGAACGCTTTTTAGGAAGAATAAGCCCGGAATGGGTTATTTTAGGAGCCAGTTCCTCGGCGACAATCCAGGAACCTTCGTCCGAAGAAAACAATAATGATAAATTTCTTTTAATTCCAGGAAGGATTAATTTCCGGTTCTGGGAAAGAAATGGATTTTTTGTTTATAGATACAACCTGGTTTCAGCCACTGAATTTTTAAGGGTCCATCACCGTTTCCGGAATATGCTACGAAAAAATAACGTCGAACCTCTTATCTTAAACGCGGAAAAAATTCTTGTTCTTGAGAGGATCAACACATCATGGAGAGACATCTGGGATAAATTTTTCAAGTCTTTTGGAACATATAAAGACCTGACTTTTTTTATTGGCGGAAGTTTTATATACAGCCTGGGTAGCGGTCTGCTTCAAGGTGCAATTATAAATGCAATTTTCAATATGATGGACAGGTTCGGGATTCTTGTTTTATTAATGTGGGGTATGCAATACATATATCCCAATATAGTTTATACTTTTTCCAGCCTTATCTCAGCCTCTAGATTCGATTCCATTAAATCAGCTGAAAAAGACCTGGGCGTCGAGAGATCGGCAATCAATATAGAAATAAAGCAGGTGCAATGGAAATCAGCAATAGCCTGCTTCATTTCAAGTCTTCTTCTGATATCAATCTATCCGAAATTTTATATTCCTGTATTCGGCGGCTTACCTTTCAGCACTATTTTGATCAGTATTATTTATATATTAAGTTCTTTTCTTAAAGATTGGCCGAGCACCTTTGAACAGGATGCCTTTTTCAGACTTCTGAAAAGAAACCTGAATAACGACAAAGAGTTATATGGCAGCCTGTTAAAAATTAACGCTTTTGTTTACAGCGCCGGTATAATAATCAATCTAATAGGAATAGCCGCAGGCTGGGCCGTAATGAGTTTGTCGCCATTGGGGGGGCTGATCATCGCTTTGATAGGCCTTGCGAGCCCCCTTGCAAAATTACTTTACCCGTATTATGGCGAGGATTACAAACTTTCAATAAGCATTAACAAGGCGCCTTTTTATTCAAGTGAAAATGAGCTGATAATAATACCGAATAAAGTTTCCCTCAGATCGGATTCTCCTTTAAAACTTCATTCAAAAGGCAAAAAACGGATATTTTATGACTGCTTCGATTCTGAAATTGTAATAACAGGCCAGCGAAATGATCCGTATATAGAAGAAAGGAAGAAAAGGATTTTCAGCAGCGTCGATTCAACCTGGACTTTTTGCTGGCCGGAAGAAAAGGACGATCCTGAAATAAAAATAAAGGTAAAGGCCGCGGGATCCAATTTCAGCATGAAAAAAACTATTGAGAATGGTAAAATTATTTACAGGCCATTTTTTCACTAAATTAAAAATTATTCATACTCGAAAAATCATCCCTTTATATCATTTCCCCGGTAACTTTCTTGAAACTATCCTGCATTTCCCCGAATGCATCAACGATCCCGGGGTCAAACTGCATCCCTCTTCCCTTAATGATGATATCACAGCTTTCTTCATGGGAAAAAGGTTCTTTATAACAACGTTTTGCCCGGAGGGCATCGTATACATCCACAACGGCCATGATCCGGGCGCATAACGGAATTTTTCCACCGGATAGCCCTTCAGGATAACCCGTTCCGTCCCACCTCTCATGGTGAAAATGCGCTATTTCAACGCCCATATTTATGAATGAGTTACGGGGATATTTTATCCGGACCTGCCTGAGCGTCTCCGCACCCAATGTTGTATGTGTTTTCATTATCATAAACTCTTCCGGAGTATGCCTGCCAGGTTTGAGCAGGATGCTGTCGGGAATTGCAACCTTACCTATATCATGAAGAGGGCTGGCATGGATCATATCTTGAATGAAGGATCCGTCAATCCATATTTTGAAATCTTTTTTCCCCGTCATTTGATTACATAGGATGCTGCATAAGGTCTGTACGCGCTCCTGATGCTTGCCTGTATCGTCGTCGCGTGATTCGGCCAGTTTCGCCAGGGCGAAAATAGTGGCCATCTGCGATTCGGAGATCTCCTTAACCTGCGCCAGCACAAGCTCCTCCAGCTTTTTATTGTGTTTTTCAAGTTCCATCTGCAGGAGGTGGAGCTTCAGGTGTGTTTCCACCCTGGCCTGGACCTCCTCATAATGAAAAGGTTTTGTCACAAAATCGATGCCGCCGACAGAAAACGCCTTCACCTTGTCCATTGTTTCGCTCAGGGCACTGATAAATATTACCGGGATATCACATAATTTCGCATCCTGTTTAAGCATGGTACACACTTGGTAACCGCTCATGCCCGGCATATTAATATCCAGCAGTATCAGATCAGGCGGTTCTATACCGGCGCCCTGGAGAGCCTGTTTTCCGCTGGCTGTCGGCCTGACTTTATATCCCCGCTGTTTCAGGATCTCAGAGAGGATCTGCAGGTTCGCCGGTTCATCGTCAACTATCATTATATCAAGCGTTTCATTCTTTAAAATATCCATGCTCATTTTTCTCTCCTGTTTTTAAGCAGTTTTATTAATTCGTCATAACGGAAGCTTTTCGCCATTTCCCGGAGCTTCCCGGCAGCCGCAGGGAACTTTTCCGCAGCTTCCTCTATCAATTCAAGCAGGCAGTCCAGGTCGACCCTTACAGCTGCTTCCAGCATACGGCTGGCCAGATTATCAGGCAGATCATCAAAAGATAGCTTCGCAATTTTCCCGGTTTTATTTATCCTGCCTGAAGGAGCTTTCTGGTAATTATACTGCACTCCCAGTTTTGATTTCAGAATATCGAAAATTTCATTGATGTTATAAGGTTTCCTTATATAACCGTCTAAGCCGGCGGCCATCATTTTTTGCTTGTTTTCGTCAAAGGCGGATGCCGTAACCGCAATAAAAGGTACATTTGAACCCTTTTTCAAGGATTTTATTTTTTTATCGCTTCATAACCATCCAGCACCGGCATTCCCATATCAAGGAAAACCAGGTCCGGTGTTCTATCTATAAATTTTATCAACGCTTCCTTGCCGTCTGAAGCTCCGGCGACATCGAATCCGGCATTAATCAGTATATTCTCCAGCAGCATCCTGTTCGCGGGTTCGTCATCCGCAACCAATATATGGAAGGTTTTCTGCCCTTTTTCCAGGCCTTTTATTATCCTGTTTTCGGCTTTCATTTCAAATTCCGGAGCTTTCCTTTCCCTAAAATCCAGCTCGAGGTGAAAACAGCTTCCTTTTCCCACCTCGCTTTTAACCGTGATATCGCCGTTCATCATAAGCGCGAATTGACGGCTTATGGCAAGCCCAAGCCCTGTACCTCCTTTTCTTAGGCTGATTGCTGTCTGCTCGAACTTGTTGAAAATATTATTAAGATCCCCCGGAGTTATGCCCGGACCAGTGTCCTCTACTTCCGCTATCAACCGGTACTGGTTTTTCACTTTCTTTTCGGCTCTTATCCGAACGATTATCATTCCCTCATCTGTAAATTTTAATGCATTGCCTATCAGGTTGAAGAATATCTGGCGAAGTTTATTTCCGTCCAGCTCAATGAATCCGGGAACCTTTTCGTCAATTTCAATCTTCAGTTCGAGATTTTTCTCTTCAATCTTTTCATGGAACATTTTTTCCATATCGCCGAGGAAAGCCCTTAAATCGAAAAGATCGGGGCTTAATGAGACTCTGCCTGACTCTATCCGGGATATTTCAAGGATGTCGTTAATCAGCGCCAGGAGATGCTCGCCGGAACGGTTGATAATATTCAGCCATTCGATTTGCCTGGTTGTCAATGCCGCTTCGCGGAGCATAAGCTGTGAGAAACCCAGGATGGCGTTCAGCGGAGTGCGGATTTCGTGGGACATGCTGGATAGGAAAACTGTCTTTGACTTATTTGCCGCCTCGGCCTGATTTTTAGCCAGCCTCAGGTTCTCTTCAGACTTGACAAGTTCGGCTGTCCTGACCTTGACCATCTCTTCCAGATGATCCCGGTACCTGATAAGTTCTTTTTCTATCCGCTTGCGTCCGGTTATCTCCTTAAACAACTTTTTATTTGTAATCTCTAAAATATTTTTTGCTTTAACAGTATCTTTCATCATATTCATGGCAGCAAGACGGGAGGCAGCTAATTCCTCGATTGTTTTAGTTAATTCTGCCTTCCTTTCAATAACCTGCTGGTCTAACGTATCACGTGCGATATGTAATTCTTCTTCATTTTTTTTTATTTCAGTTATATCCACAGTCATAATGCAAACATCCCCTAACAGATCCGGCGGCAGGGGGTTGAATGAAAGACGTAAATATAATGCAATCCTATCATGGATCAAAAATGAAATCTCTCCATTGCTTCTTTCTTTAAGTCCGGCACGCAGTAAAACGTCGAATTTTAATTTTTCGCTTTCGGTTATATATTGATTAAATTGTGAACCTATTATTTTTTCTGATGAAACAGATACTAGTTCGGCAAACCGGCGGTTGCAATATAAAATTATTCCTTCTGTCGAGAGAATAACAGCCCCTTCATTCATTTCTTCGATAATAACGCGGTATGGAGTTTCCGCCGATTTAAGCGAAAAAACTTTTTCGCCATTACTCCCTTTTACAACAATCGCATCTGCTTCTCCTTTACATATTGCATTCAGGGTCTCTTCGGTTTCAGCTAAACGTGTACGTAATTCTTTGTTTTCAAGCAAAAGCTGTTTTTCTGTTTCCTCAATTGCTTTCTTTGCCATAGAATTACTCCCTTGTAAAAAAATGATGAATCACTTTCCCTTTACCTCATGTATATCAAGTCCTACAAGTACATTCTCTGTGCGCGACAAATCGCCGATTATGCGGCGTAAAGGCAGCGGCAGTTCTTTGATGAGGGTGGGTATGGCAATGATCTGTTCCCCTTTGGCTAAGTGCGGTTTCTGGTAGAGGTCTATCACTTCCAGGTCATACCGTCCCTTAAGATATTCCTCACAGATCTTTTTTATGTTTGTAATTGCCCTGATAGATTGGAGTGTTGTACCGGTTACATACAATCGCAACTTATATTCCGCACTGGAACCGCCTTGAGGTTCTTTTATTTTATTTTTCATTACAGCCGCCTCCTATTTTTTCATCAACATCGCTAAACTTAATATGATTGTTCACCGGTCAATTATTTTTTTCTTCCGGTTTAAGCCGGTTATTTTTACATCGATATCCGCTTTTCTGCTCTTAGCCATTTCTTTCTGATCAAGTGATATGCGATTATTTCTCGCTTCATCAAGCTCTATAACATTGAGCATTTTTGTTTTTTCGGCTTCAAATTCAGCCCGTAAAACCACAACCTGAGATTCCATCACTGCCTGCTTGCGCACCAGTTCAAGCTGTTTGCGTTCTATCTCCTGCTGACGTAATAATTGTTCCGCGTTTTCTTTTGCTTCCTGCGCTTTTCTGGCCGTACCGGTTAATACTCCCGCCTGGCCGATATACACATCAAGCAGTTCTACACCATGGTCGGTCAATATAAACTCTCGGATCTGGTTTGAGTGCGCCATGCCGCGCGATTTAAGGATGTACATTGCGCGGTTGCGCTCACCGCCAATATCTATATCACGCAGTAACAGCCACGTATCGATCAATGATGAAATATTTATTTCAGTATACTCCGAATCGGTACCTCCGGCAATCAGGTTTGTCATGAAGCCGGTAATATTATTGAGTTTTAAAAAATCAACAAGCCGTATTACCATCGATTTGGCTTCAAATTGGTTGGAACCGATAATGAAACTGCTTATCGGGTCGATAATAACAACCTCAGGTTTGAAATTATTCACCTCTTTATGCATAGCTGTCAGATATGATTCCAAGCCAAAGAAGGTAGGACGTTTCGAATAAAATTTCAGCAATCCTTTTTTTACCCATGGCTCTATTTCAATCCCGATGGAAAGCATATTGCGCATGATCTGGTTAGGAGATTCTTCAAGGGCAAAATAGAGAACGCGTTCTCCGCGGCGGCATGCGGCGGTAGATAAGTGGGCGGCAAGACTGCTTTTGCCTGATCCGGCTGTGCCTGACACCAGCACGCTGCTCCCGCGGTAATAGCCCTTGTTGCCGAGCATCGCATCGAGCCGCGGAATGCCGGTGGAGATTCTTTCCAGAGATACAGTATGTTCCAAACCAATCGAGGTGATTGGAAGGACTGAAAACCCGTTTTCATCAATCAGGAACGGATATTCGTTTGTACCGTGTGTAGAGCCGCGGTATTTTACAATCCGCATCCGCCGTGTTGATGCTTGTTCTGTCACACGGTGGTCAAGCACTATCACGCAATCGGAAATGTATTCTTCCAATCCCTGGCTGGTGAGTTTATTCTCTCCGCGCTCTCCGGTAATTATTGACGTTATCCCTTTGTCTTTCAGCCAGCGGAATAAGCGCCGCAGTTCAGCGCGAAGTACAAGAGGCCTGGAAAGTCCCGTGAAGAGAGATTCAACGGTATCCAAAACCACACGCTTGGCACCGATTTTGTCAATCGCATAATTGAGCCTGATAAACAAGCCTTCCAGATTGTATTCACCGGTCTCTTCAATTTCACTCTTTTCTATGAAAACGTGGTCAATTAAAATTTTTCCCTGCGATACAAGAGTATCCAGATTAAAACCCAGTGATGCGACGTTTATCATTAGTTCTTTGTCCGTTTCCTCGAATGCGACAAAAACGCCCGGTTCATTATACTGTGTTGCGCCTCGAACAAGAAACTCCACGGATAAAAGGGTCTTTCCACAGCCAGCGCTGCCGCATACAAGCGTCGGTCTGCCTTTCGGCAATCCTCCTCCGGTAATTTCGTCCAATCCTTGAATTCCTGTGGGAGATTTCAGAAGTATTTTATTCAGGAATCGTGTTTTGTTATTTTTCATATTATTTTATCTCCTTAGGAGTATTTGTTCTATATTTTAAAAAAATTATAATAACTCGGGGCATCTGCGACTTTGTCATCGGTATCCGCTGTATCAGGCCGTCCTTGATGCTGTTTATGACTGTTTATTTTTATTGACTTTATCCTTCATGTTTTTTCCCTGCTTTTCAGAAGTTTTTTTAATTCATCATAACGGTAGCTCTTTGCCATTTCCAGAAGTATCGATGATAGCTCCGGAAACTCCTTTGAAGCTTCTTCAATTGAATCGATCAGGTTATCCAGATCAACCCTTACCGCCGAATCCAGCATCCGGCCGACCAATTTTTCCGGGAGGTGTTTTAGAGTTTCCAGTGATAATTCCTGATTGATCCTGCCTGTCTGTGTGGAGGGAGAGTATTTATACCTCACTCCTAATTTGGATTTAAGAACATCATAAATTTCCTGTATTTTATATGGCTTCCTTATATAACCGTCAAAACCGGCGGCCATCATTTGTTCTCTGTTAACATTTAAGGCGGATGCCGTAACAGCGATAACAGGGACAGTATTTTTAAGGCATTTCATTTCTTTTATCACTCCGTAACCGTCTAACTCCGGCATTCTCATGTCGAGAAACACAAGGTCGGGCGTTTTTTCTTTAAATTTCATAATAGCTTCCAAGCCGTTTGATGCCTCGGAAACTAAAAATCCTACCTTGCTTATCAAATTATTTAACAGCAGCCTGTTCGCGAACTCATCATCGACAATCAGTACCGAGTAAATAGCCTGGTTTTCCTCCAGGCCTGTTATATTCATGTTTTCCGGAATCTCCTTCTTCACTAATTCTTTTCTTTCCTTGAAGTTCAGCTCCAGATAGAAAATGCTTCCCTTTCCCTCTCTGCTTTTTACTCTTATATCCCCGCCCATCATACGGGCAAACTGCCGGCTGATGGATAACCCGAGTCCGGTCCCGCCTTTTCTAATGCTGATATCTGTCTGTTCAAATTTTTCAAAAATCTTTATCATATCTTCCGGGGGAATTCCGGGTCCGGTATCCTCTACTTCCGCAAAAAGACGTCTTTGCTTATTATTTTCTGCACGCACCCGGACGGTTATTTTCCCCTTGTCGGTAAATTTGACAGAGTTCCCGATGAGATTGATTAATATCTGCCTCAGTTTATTACCGTCAAGCTCAATAAAACGGGGCAGATCAGGAGCGATTTCCATGCACAAAATCAAATTTTTATTTCCAGCCTGCGTGTTGAACATTTTTTCAAGATCTTCAAGCAATTCCCTGAAATCGAATATATCAGTGTTAAGAGACGCTCTGCCGGATTCAATCCTCGATATTTCCAGGATATCGTTGATAAGGTACAACAGGTGCTCGCCTGAACGGTTGATAGTCTGGATCCATTCCTTATATTGGGATGTCAGGGATTCATCTCTGAGCATCAATTGTGAAAAGCCGAGAATAGCGTTAAGAGGCGTGCGGATTTCATGGGACATGCTGGAGAGAAATGCTGTCTTGGCTTTATTTGCCGTCATAGCCTGCTCGCTGGCCTGTTTTAATTTTTTCCCGGTTTTAACAAGTTCTGCTGTGCGTTTCTTTACGATTTCCTCAAGATGATCACGGTACCTGAGCAGTTCCTGCTCTGCAAATTTACTCCCGGTTATATCTTTGGTGAAACCAAGAAATCTGGTATCGGACAACCTGACGGCATTTACATTCCAGCATCCCCTGGTGCCGTTTTTTCTTATAAATTCCATTTCTCCGTCCGATACCCCTTTTTCTATCACATCCTTGAATTGATTGATACTATCCTGCAACGATTCCGGCGGCAATAGATCACTGATGGATTTACTCAGCAATTCTTCTACTGAATAACCGGTTATGATGCATGCCGCCTTGTTTATTTCTAAATACTTGCCTTTTTCGTTGCATATAAAAACTCCATAAGGGGCGTTTTCGACATAACTGCGGAATTTAGCTTCGTCTTCCAGGATGCGGACTTCGGAACGTCTTCGCTCGGTTATATCTCTTATATTGCATTGGACTACTTTCATGTTGTCAACCAGATACACATTGCTTACAAACTCCACCTCGACATGCCGGCCGTCCGCCGTTTCAAGAGGAAGATTTTCATATCTGACATACTCTTTCCTTTTTAATTCAAGAAATTTATTCCTGTTGGATATGATGTCCTTGAAGGTGCCTATGTCCCATATAGTCTTGCCAAGCAGCTCTTCAAGGGGATATCCCAGCGTTTTAATCAGGAACTGATTCACATCCTTAATCACCCCCGTTTGCGCATCGAGGATCAGTATGCCGTCTTTTGCCGACTCGAAAAGCCTCCTGTAACGGACTTCGGATGCATTCAGCTTTTCTTCAGTCTTCTTGCTTTCCGTGATGTCCCGGGCTACTGTTAATATGGTAGCCACATTTTGGTTTTCATCGAATTCCGGAACAGATAAATAAGATAAATGACGGATACCTTCCTTTGAAGGAATATCTAATTCAAAAGCCCGCGGCTCCGAGGTTTGAAACACCCGGAGCATCTCACGATTCCAGACAGCGGAGCTTTTCTCCTTCATACCGGTTAACTCGTGGGTTTTTCCTAAAAAAGCCGCCGGAGGCAAACCGGTTAATTTTTCAACAGCCTGATTGACATAAATATACAGCAGGTCTTTGTCGAACCGGGCGATGATTTCGGGAAGATTCTCGGTAAGGGTGCGGTATTTAATTTCATTCTTCCGCAAAGCATCCTCTGCAGCCTCTCTTTTTTTCCTATCCTCCTGATCGTTGAGCGCCCGTTTTACCGAAGACGGCAGTCTCACTAGATTCTGCTTCATAATGTAGTCTGTAGCCCCTTTTTTGACAGCTTCTACCGCCAGTTCTTCCCCTATAGAACCTGAAATTAGAATAAACGGGATTTTAATATTATTATTTTTGATATGGGCCAGCGCTTCCATACCGTTATAGGAGGGAAGATTGTAATCGGCCAGTATTACATCAGGTCTGAATTCTTCTATTGCGGCAATATAATCCGCTTTATTACCGGCAATTACCGGTGATACAATCAACCCGGCTTTCCTTAACTCATAAAGGTTCAACTCGACATCTTCCTGAGAATCCTCTAAAATAAGAACCTTTATTTCTTTGTCCATCGAATGCCTCCTGCCGCTTTTATTTCACCGGCGGCTGGTTGACCATCAGCCAGTACATCCCCAGGTCTTTTACGACCTTAACAAAGTTTTCAAACTGCACAGGCTTGACGATATAGCTGTTGACGCCGAGTTTATATGTTTCAACTATATCCCTTTCTTCTTTTGAAGAGGTTAATACTACTACAGGGATAGTTTTTGTCCGGTCATCCGACCTGATTTTCCGAAGGACCTCTATGCCGTCAACCTTCGGCAGTTTCAGGTCGAGAAGAATCACTTTGGGCTTTAAATTAATATCCCGGCCGCTGAATTTCCCGGAACTGAAAATAAAATCAATGGCTTCTTCTCCGTCGCGTACAACCTGGACATGATTGGCAAGGTTGTTCTCCTTCAGAGCCATTAAAGTCAGCTCGACATCGTTTGTATTGTCCTCGACCAGCAGGATCTCGATAATAGTGTCATTGCTCATTAATTTCCTCCTTTTTTAAATTTGGTAAAGTGAAATAAAATACAGCACCGTCATTAACACTTCCCTCCGCCCATACCCGCCCGCTGTGCCGCTGAATTATCCGCTGGACCAGGGCAAGGCCGACGCCCGTTCCCTCGAACTCTTCCTGGCTGTGAAGCCTCTGGAATACGCCGAAAAGTTTACCGATGTATTTCATATCGAAACCGGCTCCGTTATCTTTGATATAATATATATTCTCATTATCCTCAATCGAGCCTCCGAATTCAATTGCCGCTTCTTTTTTAAGCCTTGTATACTTCACCGCATTATTCAGGAGATTAATAAGCACGATCTTTATTAAAATTGCATCAGCCATAGTTTGAGGAGAGTTTTTGATAATGAAACCGATGTTCCGCCCCGGATTCTGAAGCTTAAGTTCATCTAATATTTCCATCGCCATTAGTTCCATATTTACCAGCGACAGCCTCATTTCCTGTTTACCGACCCGTGAGAAAGACAGGAGATCGTCAATCAGTTTTCCCATATTCTGCGTGTTTGTCCTGATGATGTTTAAATATCTTTTAGCTTCGCTGTCTATATTATTGGCTTTACTTTCCATCAGAACTTTGGAGAAGCCGTCAATAGCCCGGAGCGGCGCCCTGAGGTCATGGGACACAGAATAGCTGAAAGCCTCCAGCTCCTTATTTGCCGCTTCCGTTTTTATTATATTTGCCTTCAAATATTCGTTTAGTTTTTTTATTTTTTCTTCTGCCAGTATCCTTTTTGTTATAACGATAGTGAAACCAATTATGCCGATAATAACACCCCGGGCATCATAATAGGGTATCTTATCGCTTTGCACCCATATTGTCCCTTTTGGAGATTTCATCTCTTCGATGATATTCTTTTTCGGCGTGCCGGTCGCCATCACTTCTTTATCATCTTTCCAATAGGCTTCGGCCTGTTCCCGGGGATAAATATCGAAAAGGGATTTGTTTTCCAATTGATCCTTAGCCGTGCCCATTATTTCAGAAAAAGCCTTATTGACTTTAATAAACCGATTTTCTTTATCCTTATAGTAAACCCATGCCGGGATTGAATCGAAAATGATCTGCTGCTCTTCACTATGTTTTAGCAGAATATCTTTTAATCCATTCTGTTTTTTTATTTCCCGGAGTATTTTATTATTGCCTGCTTCAAGTTTTGACTTCCGTTCGGTAATATCTATGGATAGAATAAATACTCCGTCAGGAACGGGATTAATGATAAGATCAAACCATCCCGATGTTCCGTCAGGAAAAAGAAATTCATTCTCAATATGGCTATGGCCCCGTTCTTCCATACAATGTTTGATGATGCGGGAAATATCCGTATTCTCAATTCCAGGCCACATATCCATATATTTTTTGCCTATCAGTTCTTTTTTAGGACGCCGGTTATGAATATCCGCTGCATCATTGAGATAGATGTATCTCCAGTCAAAGCCGATAATCTGGCATCCCTCAAGCATATTATCAAGAATACTATAGTCATTTGTTTTCAATGGCGTTATAGCCTGACCGATCAAGCTATTTTTATAAATTCTTTCCTCTATCACATCTTTCATATAAAGCCCCCTTTATTGAAAAGAGTGAACTATAAATTTAAAACGAAATTAGACAAATCGATAAAACACATTGTAAAGATATATTTAAGCCTTATAACGCCAACATACGGATGAATTTGAAATAGAATTTGTGCAGAGAAAGATCCCAGAACCTTAGTAAACTATATATACGCTTTTTTAAAGATAGTTAACAACGAAGATTATGTCAATAGCGTTCGAGTTATATTCTACAGCAACGGCAGGACCCGGGACGTGGAGTCTATAAATAATAATGCTGATTTGACATAATAATACCAATGTCTTATTATTTTTTACGATAGAGGTATTTATGAGAATAAAAGCGTGTTTTTTTACTTTATTAACCATGTTTTTTCTTTTCTCGGCTTTTTACACCTGGACAGGCTGGAACCAATAATTATAAACCTGCAATTGTTATACTGCCCCTTGATGAAACGAATATTCCGGTAGATCGCTTATCGAACTTTATATATAACTATTCACGTATTGCCGGCTATTTCGGATCGGTCAACGCTATAAACTTGATAGCCGGAGGGCCGCTGTATGACAAAATCATGAAATTACGGCCGAAAAACCTTGATGATAACTCTTATGGGGAAGATTATCAACAGGTTTCAAGAATTAAAGAATTCGCATACGAGCATTTCATTGACGATATAGTTTTTGTAGCCTCTCCGACGAACAAAACAACAATCACAAAAATCACGGAGAGTTCTACCGCAACAACTACAAATATCTCGACAAATACCTCGATTATATATCATATTACAGTGAATACTATGCCTGTCGATCCTTATTATTATATGCATTTTTTTGATCGGCAGGAATTTCAATCAGACAGGGAAATTTATGCCATCAGCAATAATCTATTGAATATGATAAATTACAGGAATCGGGATATTGATTTTTATCCGAAGATGTTAAAGTACACCGGCATTTTTACCAATCTGAGAACAGGAAAGCTTATCGATTTTACTCAATATCGAGGCAAACTCATTGTGCTGACCCATTATTACCTCTATTCAACCATGTATTATGGGGATTATAGCCGGATCAAGGATATCTTTGCTTTGCTAAAAAATAAATATCCGGGTATTATTACAATCTTTGGAATTGCCGATGGTACAGACCTGAATAATAAGATTGTCAAATGCTACGATGTATTGAAGGAAACCCCTATCCTGTCCGACCCTGAATTTCCTTATCCGATAGCAGATGTAACCGCCTTGCAGATGCGGGATAACAATTTTATTATCGGGTTTTGCCGGAATGACGGGATTGTCTATATGATTTTCAAAGATTTTTCCGGATTTATCGATCCTGTTAATGACCGGTCAATTATTGGAATGATTGATAAGGTTCTTCCTTCAGAAAAGCAAGCCATGGTCCGCTTAACCCTGGTCGAAGCAGCCAGAAACAATGACCTGGAGGAAGTCAGAAGCCTTCTTCGGGAAGGCGCTGATCCGCTCCAGAAAGAAGACGGGCATTACGCCATCGATTGGGCGGTATACTTTGAGAATTCCGACATGGCCAGGGAAATAGCCGGTAAAAGGAGTACATCCGACGATATTTACACCGCATCCTTTCTTGCGATTGCAAACGGCAGGAGCAAAATTAGCGAGGCGCTCATAAGCCGGATCGCTTTTTCCGGAAATAATGTTTCAGATATATGGAAATTAAAGTCCCTTTATGCAAAGGCGGAAGAATCAGGGGATGATGCAGTTCTTGCGAATTTTAAAAAAATTATTCCCTCGGCAATACTTTTTCTCGGGAGCGATTTTACCTTTTCCAATTTAATCGCCTCGGGCATAAAACCGGGGATATCCCCGGATTTCCCGTTCCCTGTGTCCCCTCAACCCTTCGACTCTACTCTCTGCGAACTTTATGCCATGAAGCATGTATTGAAATACAAGTATAATGATGATATAAATATTTCTTCATGGGAAAAACTGATGGGAAAACTTCCGCATGATATCTTTACTTTCCCGGAGATAGCGGAGCTTGCCTATAAGGTCGGGCTGGAGTATGAATATTCCACCGAAGATAAGGCGGACCCAGGCCTTTTCTTCTACTATCTTTCCAGGGGCGAACCGGTTATTACCGAAAGAGAGTATGGCCGCGACAAACACAGGCATTCAGTTGTCGCTTATTCGTTTGATGCAGGCGGGATATGGCTTTCCGATTCGGCGAATGGGAAACGGTGGCGTATCCCCGTCGATTCGCTCATCAGAAACCCATGGTTTACCATGCGTATTCTTAAAAAGAAAGCATCACAGAGATGATACTGTTTAATGTGATTTGCCGTTTGAACGGACAACTGTTGACATGAGAGTGTGGTCGCCTCCTTCTTGACAGATTGTTTATTCACGCTAGAATGTATTACAGAAGGTTGATTAGATGAATCTATTATCTATGCTTCATTTTACAGTATTCCTTGTCAACATATGGATGATGTTCTTTATATTGACTAAGAATTTAAAAGCTCTTTCGAAATTAGTTTGCATATTGCTTATATCCAGTATTGCGGTCTGGAATTTTGCTTTTGTGTTTATTCAGAACTCGGTTTCCCATGATTTTGCCATCTTCTGGCTGAATATTTCCTCGCTGGGCTGGTGCAGTATTGCGGTTTTTGCTCTCTGGCTCTCGCTAGTCCTGACAGAGAGGGAAAAAGTATTAAGTAAATGGTATTTTTATTTGATCATCTTTTCTATTACTATCTTTTTTATATATAAACAATGGACAGGATACCTTATCAATGATATTATAAGGCAATCTTACGGCTGGTCGCCTTTATGGTCAGAGTCAGTCTGGCCCTGGTTTTTTTATGCCTATTATTGTTCAATTCCACTAACAGTTTTATATATCGGTTATACCACAATAAAAAAAAGAAATTATTTTTTTGAAAAGAGGATTAAATTAACTATTACATCCGGTTATATCTTTTTTACATCAGCTGTGGTTACTGATATTATTCTCCCCCGGCTTCATATTTATTCCTTTCCCTCAATTGGCTGCGCTCTGGCCCTTATACTGGCCAGTGCAATTATTTATGGGATTACGAAATACAGATTAATGGTCATTACACCCGCCTATGCGGCTTCCGAAATCCTTGCCACCATGAGCGATTCTTTAATTCTTATAGACACGGAAGGAAAAATAATCAAAGTAAATAACGCCATATTGAACCTGCTTGGGTATACAATCGGGGAATTTATCGGCAGTCCGGCTGAAATACTATTTCCGGAACAAATCGCCTCAGATACTGCCGGAAAATTGGATACATTAGCTAAAGAAAATTCTTTCAGAGATAAGCAAATTTTTTTTAGAACAAAAAACGGTGAAAATATTCCAGTCAGTTTTTCATGCTCAGCGCTCAAAGATAAAGAAGGAAATTATATAGGCATAGTTGGTATTGCCAGAGATATGCGAGAGTTTCTCCAATTGCAGGAAAGGGAACGGGAGATTGCAGCTGAAAAAGCCAGAACCGAAGCTTTACAGGAAAAAGCCTGGGAATTACAGATAGCTTATGACAAGTTAAAGGCGGCGCAAACCCAGCTTATTAAGTCGGAGAAAATGGCGGCTGTAGGACAGCTTGCCAGCGGTGTGGCTCATGAGATCAATAATCCCTTGGAAGTCATACAGGGATCTGCCCGGAGCATAATTAAAACAATCAAAGAAAACGACCCGCTGTATATGCCGCTAAAATCAATTGATCGGGAAGCTTTGCAGTGTCAGAGAATGATATTGGATTTATTGACCTTTTCCAGGCAAAGAAATGAGTGAAGAAATAATGAAGCCCATATTCGAACCTTTTTTCACAATGCATAACTGAGCTGATCGATTCATCCCCCCCCCCCCCCCCAAAAAAAAAAAAACTATTAGTCCGCGCGGGTAGTCCCGGACGACATAAACGGATTCAAATAATATAATTTATCTCAATGTTTTGATTTTAAAGGAGGCCTTTATGTCAGTAAAATGGTTTTTAGCCGCAGCCTTATCAGCTGGAATCTTACTGGCGGTAATGGCAGGGTGTGCGATTTCCGCAGGCCCCGGTTCACAGGCCACCCCGCAGGATTACGCCACGGAAACTAACGCCTACATAGATTGCCTTATGAATTGCGGCAACATTTTAGCTCATGTGATTCCGGATGATGTTTCGACCAATAAATCTTTAAGCATGAATTCCAACATAATTACGAACGGGTACGGCGGATATGCAAACCTGACCCTGATATTGACGGAAGCTTCGAACGCGAATGGAACCTCGATTGATGAAAATATTAACGCCGGCTTTAACAATTATATGTTCAACAGCTCATTCATGAGTGTTAACGGAACATTTTCGCTTACAATAAGCGAAGTTTCAAACATCAGCACTAATAATATAACAGTGGCTTCAACAGCAAACATTACATGGAATTCAACCCCTGTTTCCTGGAATCTTACTGAAACCATGAATTTCGGCGGGCAGAACCTCTGGGTGCAGGGTTCTATAAACGGCCGTCCTGTCAATACCAATATAATTTGCCTGCCTATCAGTTTTTAATAATCGCCGGCAGCTCCTTGAATACCTGCGGCGCCCTGCCGGCGGAAGTTTCCCCTGAATTTAGTGATTAAAATATGTAATAAACTCTACATTCCTAGACTTGTTTACTGCATGGGAGAGAGTGAGCCCAAACATTTTTTTATATGACCTGGTTAGATGTGCGGCATCGGCAAATCCTGCTTCATAAGCCGCATCGGTATATGATGAGCCGTTAATAATGAGCTTAACTGCGTCGTTGAGTCTGAGCCATAGCAGGAACTGCCTGATCGGCACACCGGTTTCTTCCTTGAAAATATGAGCAAGACGGCTTTCCGAAAGATTAATTTTTTTTGCCAGATCCGCGGCTTTTATTCTTTTTCCCGGCAGCTCTCTCAACATTTTTATTATATCAACCACTCTTTTATTTAACGGTTCTATGGTTAGGGCGTTAGATGTAAGCGCACGGAGTATATTGTTAAATACCTCTTGAGCATCACTGCACGAAACAGCATGACCGCAATAACCGAGAAGCACATCGATAAATGGATTGATAGGCCCCATATCCAGTTCCCGGAAATTATTCCCGCATAATATTTCTTTTCTCAAATATTTACCGATTTTACTGGTCTGATCAAGCAATAAAAGCGCACACCATCCGCCTGATCCGTCAAACTGGTGAGCTTGATCTGATTCTATAATAACTGCCCGGTATACTCCCCAGCCGTATCCGAAATTCATTTTAAAATCACATCCCAATCCGATATATATTTCCATCTGATAATGGCGATGCATCTCGGCCTTGATCGAATTAAATAAAATCAATGACTGGAAAAACCAGTAAACATATCCCTCTGGTTTTTTATTGTATCCATTAAGCATCTTCATTGTCATCATGTCTTCCTGATCATATGATATTTTAACATGCAGCAGGTTTATTCAAGACAATAAATTTCAGCCTGCTATAATACTCTTCAGTTAACAGTTAATTTTAACATATATAGTAAAATATAAAAATAAATTCATTTGTGGAGGAAGGATTTTATGTCCATTTTATTTACAGAGCAAAACATAGGCCCGATTAAAATAAAAAACCGATTTATTTCTTCTGCATGCGAAGACAACCTTGCTTCCGATACCGGGGAGGTTACTGAAAGTATCATCAGTAAGAATGAACAGATAGCCAGGGGTGAAACAGGGCTCTTAATATCATCTCAAATGTACGTTCATCCTCTTGGGCGTACAAGGAAAAAAGAGACAGGCATCCATAACGACACGATGATCCGCGGCCTGAAAAAATTGGTTGAAATTGTACATAAGTACGGCGGTAAAATTGTAATTCAGCTTGGCCACGCAGGCATTCAGGCTTCGGGGAATGTAACCGGCCAGAAGCCTCAGGGCCCTTCTTCTGATAATCCTCTTGCTGAAGGTATGATACATGAAATCATCGAATCATTTGTCAATGCTTCACTCCGGGCAGCCGAGGCTGGCGCCGACGGGATACAGCTTCACGCCGCCCATGGTTATCTGATCAATGAGTTTCTTTCGCCATATTTCAATCGCCGCAAAGATTTATGGGGGGGATCGATAGATAACAGGTTCAGGTTTCCAGGAGAGATTATTAAAGGTATAAAAAGAGTTATGCCTGATAATATGGCCTTCCTGATCAAACTGAACTCAAATGATTACACTCCTGAAGAGGGCATTACACCTCCATTAGCCGCAGAATATGCTTCCCGGCTCTCGGGGATGAATATTGACGGGATAGAGGTAAGTTGCGGAACCTCCATGTACTCTCCGTATAAAATGTGCATGGGTAATGTGCCGGTTAAGGAGCTGTTGTTAAAATATCCTGATGCTCAAACCGCGCTAAAAAATATGGATGGCAAGTACGCTCTTCATGAAGGATATAATTCAGAGGCTGCCCGCTTTATTAAGCCGTATTTTAATTCCGGCAGGCTTTTCTCTGTGGGCGGATGGAGGGAAGTCGCTTCAATGGAGGAGGCTGTCGATGGAGGATATACTGATTTTATATCAATGTGCCGCCCTTTTATAAAGGACCCGTTCCTGGTCAGACATATCAAAGAGAAAAAAGTAAGCAGGGCATCATGCATTAGCTGTAATAAATGTCTTGCCGCTTTTCCAAATGACCTGCCGGTTCGATGTTATATTAATGGATTTTAATATTAACAAGCAGAAGCGAAGACCCCAGCTTTAGCCCCCAGCCCCTTCGCCGGGTAATATCCCGCCGGGGGATGACAAATATTAATAAATTGTTTATAATATCGGTAGTATCATAAAATTCATCCGGGGAGTTTTTTACGGAGAAAATCAAAGTAACAAACGGTGTTTACTGGGTGGAAATTCCCGAGGAAGAACTCTATATCCTCTGCGGCTGTCCTGCAGATGTTGTAAAACATCTGATGATCCGAGGCTTCATTGTCCCGAAAATAAAAAAGGGAGTCTCTTATGAAACCGGTCCGAATGCCATATTGCTTTCAGATGTATCGATCCAGAACGGCCAGTTTTCAAATCTTGCAGAATTTCCCATTCTCCAGATGTTTTACCGCCAGGGAATGATCATCCCGAACCATCCCGGCAATAACGGGAAAAAGCCGATCCTGATCGGGCATCCCTCACAGATCGCCGCACAGAGCGAGTATATTATGCGCGGGAATTACGGACTTAGCACGGAAGAAATAATCGCATCAGGGGTCGACCCGAAAATGGCGGAAGAAATTTTCCGTATAAAAATGAAGTTTGCTTTCGGAAAAATGACAAAAACAGAGGAACTGCTTGATTACAGGCCTGTGGAAACATCCGCCGTAGAAGTCCGGAGCGGAGTTCTGATCCGGAGAAGAGGTCTGAATATATTCGATTTCATATATCAAAACGAGAACCTCACGGTTAATCTGAATCTGACCAAAAGCGAGGAGTATAAGCCCGCCGTTAACCCTGACTTTCATGAAATACGTAAGGAATATTTTTCCATTATTCATATAGGTGAAGGCGACGGCTGGGAGACTTCCAAACCATGCATGTCGAGCTTAATTACCTATCAAGGCAATATCTATTTGATCGATACCGGTCCGAATATCCTCCACAGCCTGACAGCCCTGGGCATCAGCATTAATGAAATAGCGGGAATATTCCATACCCATGCTCATGACGATCATTTTGCCGGGCTAACATCGCTGGTAAGGTCCGACCACCGGATCCATTACTACGCAACTCCGCTTGTCAGAGCCTCAGTTACGAAAAAGCTTTCCTCTCTTATGTCTATTTCCGAACAGCGCTTTAATAATTCATTTATCATTCATGACCTTAATTTCGATGAATGGAATAATATCAACGGACTGGAGGTGATGCCTGTATTTTCTCCCCACCCGGTGGAAACTTCAATCCTTTTTTTCAGGACTTTCTGGGAATCCGGTTACCGGACGTACGCACACCTTACCGATATTCCATCTCTCAAGGTGCTGGATTCATTGCTCTTAGAGCGGACTAAAGAAAGTGCTGCTGCAAAAGCTATGTACGAACAGTCTAAAATGTGTTTTTCAACCCCGGCAGACATTAAAAAGATCGATATCGGCGGAGGGATGATCCATGGTGATGCGGAAGACTTTGCAAATGACCGTTCCCGCAAAATATTTCTCAGCCATACATCCCGGGAATTGACCCCGGAGGAGAAGGAAATCGGCTCGAACGCCTCATTCGGACAAACGGATGTGCTTATCCGGTCAAACAAGGATTATGCGATGCAGGCAGCATATATCTACATGCAGGAATATTTTCCAGTCGCACCTGTTTCCGATCTCAACATGCTGTTAAACTGCCCGGTAGTTTCATTCGGTGTCGGGGAAATCATTCTAAAGAAAGGAGATGAACCGCGGCATATTTTCCTGATATTAAGCGGAGTTGCCGAGTATATTGATTCCGAGAAGAAGCTCTCTATCCGGCTTTCCACCGGTTCATTTCTGGGCGAAATGGCCGCACTTTACCACGAGGCATCCCGCAGGACATACCGTACACTCAGCCATGTCAAAGTTCTGCAGATTCCTGTAGAGATCTATAACCACTTCATTGCGCTCAACTTCAATCAGGAAGACCTTAAACAAACTTTTGAAATGATATCCTTCCTTCAGAGCACCCCTCTTTTCGGAGAAATGGTCCCGACCCCTACCCAGTACTGGATAGCAAAAAAAGTTTCGGTAAAATCATTTAAATCATCTGAGGAACTTACATCAGGAAGCGAACCAGGTCTGATCCTGATCAAGAGCGGGGAAGCGGAAATCAGGGCGGAGGGGAAACGCATTGATATTCTGAAGGCGGGAGATTTTTTTGGTGAGGAAGAGTTCATCCTCGGTTATTCCAATATCTTTAAGGCATTCGCCGTCAAGCCTGTAGAAGCAGTTATTATTCCTGCGTCTCTTTTAAAAGGAATTCCAATTATAGAATGGAAAATAATGGAAAACTTCGAAAAATTGATCCTGGGTTTTGGGATGCAGGTGGGCTGATTTAAGAGCACCTGGCCAAGCGCCAGGGCATTGGGGCGGATCTTAGATTTATTACTAAGTTTGTTTTCAAAAATCCGTTTCTTGTCCCTGAAGGCCCTTAACTTTTCGTTTTAGGAGGGAATTAATGAAAGGGATTTCAGTAATAATTTTTTCTGTAATGTTCATATCCGTCTTCACTGCATCAAACGTGAGCGCATCAGGCAGTAATTTCATTGATCCGGCCTCCGGCTCATCCACTTCCGGGAAACCCGGCATAGTTTATCCCAACGGGAAGTTCCTTGGAAATATCATCAGGGACGGTACGGTTCCCGCAAATTTCAGAACATACTGGAACCAGGTTACCCCTGAGAATGCGGGAAAATGGGGTGAAGTTGAACGCAGCCAGAGCCATCACAACTGGAGCACACTCGATTTTATTTATAATTACGCAAAATCCAATGGAATGCCCTTTAAGATGCATAATTTTATCTGGGGCATGCAGCAGCCGCAATGGATCGATTCCCTTACAACAACCGATCAGACAACGGCGATCATTGACTGGATATCGAATGTAGGAGCAAGATACCCCGATATGGACTGCATCGATGTAGTCAACGAGCCGTTCCACAACCCTCCTTCTTACATTAAAGCCATGGGAGGAAATGGATCGACGGGATGGGACTGGGTCGTCTTCGCTTATAAGCTGGCCAGGAAATACTGTCCAAAAGCGAAACTTCTTCTCAATGAATACAATCTGGAAAGGAGCCCCGCTTTCTGCGCGGAATTCACCAATCTTGTCATGATCCTTAAGGCTAGCAATCTCATCGACGGCATAGGTTTGCAGAGCCACAATAAAGATATTGCCGGCATTTCCCGGGAAACTTTTTCAAACAGTCTTTCCGTCCTGGCCTCTACAGGGCTTCCGATTTATATCTCCGAGCTGGATCTTAGCGGACCCGTTGATTCAATCCAGCTCGACCAATATAAGAAGTATTTCCCGATGCTTTGGAATTACCCCGCTGTAAAGGGGATCACGCTCTGGGGTTACATAGACGGTGAAATGTGGACCTCTGATGCCGGGCTCCTTGAACCGGACGGGAAAGAACGTGAAGCTCTTACATGGCTGACAAACTATGTAAGGACGGCGCATTAACGCTTCGACATTGAAGCCCATATTGGATGACATATATGAAATTGTTTATTCAATATTTAACTTTTCTTTCTTGAGGGGATTAAATCCGGAGGCAACGCATCCACCGTCACAGAGTATATCCGCCCCTGTAAGATAACCCGCTTTTTCGCTTGAACAGAAAGCAAGCAGGTTCGCGATCTCTTCCACATATCCGAACCGCTTTATTGCGCAATATTTGATGTAAGCCCCGGCGGTGTTTTTCTCCACCTCACCCATAGGCGTCTCGAATGATCCCGGGGATACTGAAATTATACGGATTCCTTTCTTTCCGAATTTCGCAGCGTCAGTTTTTGCATACCATATAACAAAGTTTTTTGAAATGCCATACGCCACTTCCGATCTCAATTTCCTGGGCAGGACATTTACTCTGGCCATCATTTTCCGGATGAAAGTTTCTTTGTCGATCCTGCTGTATTTATAATTGCCCGTAGGCAGAATGAAGCCGGGGATAAGGTGACCGGCCATTGACGCAATGTCGATCAGACAGGAACCTTCTTTCATGACATGGTAGAAGGCTTCATTAATATTGATTGTTCCCAGTGCGTTTGTCTCCATTATAGTTCTTGGCTCGCCCATATTGGGAGACATTCCGGCCGCATGGATGACATTCGAAATAGTTCCTCTTTCTTTTGCACTCTGTGCCAGCTCATCAACCGAGGCGCGGTTTGAAATATCACATACAATGGCCTCGGCCTCAATTCCTTCCGCCTTTAATTCTTCTAAAGCAATTTCAAGTTTTTTTATTGTTCTCCCTGCAATAATTATATAATTTTCTTTACCCAGTATTTTGGCGGTTGCCAGCCCCATTCCGCTTCCTCCGCCTGTTATTACACATACTTTTTTCATATTGTGTTCCTCAAATTTTTCCTTCGCTTTTCAGCCATTCAACTTCATCCGCTATGGTTTCTTCAAATGGCCGGACATGATAATCCAGCTCACGTTTTGCTTTCTCACTTGAATAGTTATTATTACGGGCAAGATTATAAACAGAAAATCTTGTGAAAAATGGGGGTTTTTTAGTGAATTTGCTTATTACTTCAAAAAGAGCGGCAATTAAATTCGCAATTCCCAGCGGCAACATAAGCTTGATTTCGGCTGTCCCGGCAGTTTTACTGACAGCTTGAAAGAGTTCCCGGATGGTGACGGTCTGATTGCCCATTATATAGCCTTCGCCTTTCCTGCCCTTATCCGCACAAGCAATAACACCCTTAGCCAGATCCCTGACATCTACAGCATTAAACGAACCCGCAATCCCGGCAGGCATCTTTCCTTTTACGCTGTCTATAATAAAATTAGCATAATATCCGTATGCGTAATCGTAAGGGCCGCAAATGCCGGTGGGAAAAACAATGGAAGCATCCAGCCCTTTCTGATTTACGGCGTCCAGGACTATTTGGGTTGCCTCCGCTTTTGTTTTTCCATAATAGCCAACCACAGAATCAGGATCAAATAAAGCAACCTCACGCACCGGCCGGTCTTTCGGAGGTTCCGGAATAGCACCGACAGAGCTGATATATACCAGCTTTTTAACTTTATGCTCAAGGCATTTGTCAATTATATTTCTCGTGCCGTTCACATTTACTTCATAAACCTTTTTATTATATTCCGGATTGACTGTAACAATACTCGCACAATGGATGACGATGGATTCGATCCCATTTTCCACGGTAAAAAAACTCTCGAGAGAATCGTTATCCACAATGTCGCCGATAACAATTTCAACTTCTTTAGGCACACGTTCCGCCGCCGGGTCGCTTTTTAAAACAAGAGCACGGACCTGTTTGCCTTGAGCAACCAGTTCGCGGGAAACACTGCTTCCCAGGTTTCCGGCTGCGCCGGTCAATAAATACAGCGTACTATCCTTCATATCTGACTCCTCGTGTTGATTCCGCAACACTATACATTTATAATACAGCCGTTTTACATTTGTAACAATTGTACTTTTGGGCAAAAAAAATGTACTTTCGGGTAGAGGCTTGTAAGACGATTAGTTTTGACAGTAGACTTTATCTATGCCATAATTTTATCAGAGGACAGTTGACCGGTATGCAGAACATGTTTAAGCTGACATTTACAAAAGATTTAGATAAAGTTAAACTTTCAAATTTCCCAATAATAGCAGGAATTCTTTTAATTTATCTTTCCGGTTTATTAACACAATATACTAAAGGAGCCGCCTTAAGCTCGATAATAAGTCTGACAATAATCGTAAGTGTCCAGCTATTGATATATTTGTTTTCAAATAAAATATTTGGACATAGTCATTGGCTTTATTTCGGTGTACCCCCGTGTGTTAGGATAGTTGTCGCCTAAAATATTAGGAGACAAAAAATGAAT
>CAZHNM010000018.1:0-67579 GCA_964533855.1 uncultured Brevinematales bacterium | reverse complement strand
TGAAAACTGGTAACATTTCGCCCGGAACCCCGGCACATTTCACCGGAATACGCACCTCGGCTTGAGCCCTTTTGGAATGATTTAATAATTAGTCCTTGATCCTTAATAGAAGCATTTAATGCTCCACTTATTTTATTTTTAAAAGCTAAATTCATATAATCTCCTTCATTATCATTATTGGGTAACAATGCTTTAATAATTTCCTTTTGAGGCCCAGTTAATAGACTGTTTTTAAAACCTATTCCATTATCAGCAATACATACTGATAACAATTTATGCTTTGGATGATATTGTCCTAATATCCACCACCCTTGGTCAAATGCCGCAACACCATGCTCTGTTACATTATTGATAATTTCCGGTAATATTTTATCTGAAAATATTTCATTTTGTCTGCCATCCAATGTTGAATAATTTTTAACCAAAATTCGTATATCCTTTTCTCTTTTAATAATATTATATCTTTTAGTCTCTCTTGTTATCTTTACTATTTCAGATTGATTAAATGCACCACTGCTTATTCTTTTATCTTTTGAAACAAAATCATAGAAACCACTTTCTATTAAATAATCATCTACATTTTTATTTTTTGGTATAGTTGAAGAAATGCTAGGATGATCACAATGTAAAACATAACAAGTTAGTTCGGTCCATTTTTTTAAAGAACACAACAAAGTAATAGCACTTGGCCATATTCTAGGCGATTCTTTAAAATCTAAAGTTAATGCGACACTTTTGGCATCTATTACTTTTTGAGCAAATTTTAAAAAATTTTGGAATATTCTATCTTCTTCAATCCCAATTTCATAATTTGCAGATATTGTAACACTAGGATTATTACAAACATAATTTCTCAATAATTGATGCTTAAGTTTACTTCTTTCAACTTTAAGATCATTAACCGAACTATTTTTAATTCCCTTATATCTTTTAGATTTTCTTATTATCCTTCGATTTATTTTCTTTCGAGATAATTTATATTCTTTTAATAAAACCTTTTTGTTTTTATTCATTAAATAGAGATTTAACTCTTTCATAAGCTTCATTTATTATTCCATAATAAATTATTATTTCAGTCTATGCCGGTGTAGCTTATTTATCACTCTGCCAGTCCTCCAGCCTTTACTTTTTGTATATGAACTTTACCAATAATTCAGATACTAATTTTGAGAAATCCATCCCTCTTTTTTCATTGACTGCTATTTCACGGGCTTTCTGTATTGCCTTTTGATGTAATTCAGGATCAATCGTAATAGTAACCTTCTTTTGCGCCATTATCATCTCCATATGATACATATTATACATACTATACGTAGTATTTGTCAATAGGTTTTTAAAATATATTTAAAAGCCAATTATCCAAAACTATTACTTTATTTGCCGTCCTGGTCGTTTTCCAACATTACTACTTTGAGGTAATGTTCGTGATTTTATAAATGAATTTTTGAAATTATAAAACATGCAATGATAATAATATATTGCTTTCTCTGAAGTTAAGAATAATATTAAAACTAACCCAACTATTATTATAAATCCAACAACAACCCAATAATTTATGATAACATCATCGAATATTGAGTCGTCAGGGGCTCTTACATGAACAATATTTGCATATCCATTTTTATATATTACAACGGGTTTGTTTTTAAACGACAATAATTCAATTGGCATCATATGCCAAACGTATATTATATATTTTACTTTTGGCCTTATAGTCCCAATTTTAATTATACTATTAAAGGTTCCTTCTATTTCTTTTTTATCTGGAGTTATAATTCTGGCATAAGCATCGTTAAAAGGTGTATTTATAGTCACATTTTCGGCATCCATCATTCCAATGTTTTCGATTATTATTGTTGTAAGATAATTATTGATTAATTTTTCATTTTCTATAAATGATTTATAAATATTTGTATCCTTTACTGAAGCATTAGGATTAATAACAATATATTCAGGAGGTAATATATAATCTGTAGAATAGTAAATTGCTTTTAGGTTAACATTGTTTTTAGGAAAATGATCAATTATTATAATAACAAAAGCAATGATTCCTACTATTGCAGATAATTCGATGATTTTTTTCATCATTTAATTTTCCTTTTATTCCAATCCTATCGCCTTATTTGCGTTCCTGGTCGCTTCCCGGACATCGTTATTTGAATATTTCAAATAGATCAGGGTGCTCGCAATGGACGTATGCCCCAGGACCCTCTGCACCTGGACAATGTTCAAACCATTATTAAGCAATTCTATTGCTCGGGTGTGCCTCCATGTATGGGGATGGGCCTTTTTACGCTCGATCCCTAATTTTTTGCAGTCCTTTATCATCATTGACTGTACTGATTGAGTAGATACATGGCCTTCAAGGTGAGCCTTCGCAAATATGAAATCTTCATTATCAAGCCCCAATTCCCTTTGATACAATAGAATCAGATTTTGAAGTTTTTCAGAAATGGTAAGCACCCGTGTTTTCCGCATGCTCCGCTGCTTAGATGTCCGGATCTTCACGGACGACATTTCAAAATTGATGTCCTTGATTTTAACGTCCAGGGCCTCGCTTATCCTGGCCGCCGTTTCAAAGAGGAAAAGATAAATGAATTTATAATATTTTTCTGCCCTGTTTATGAGGGGCTTATACTCGCTTTCGTAGAAGTAAGAAATTTCTTCATTATCGTAATAACTTTTCTTTTCGTATTCAATTTCATTTTCCGTGATTTCTTCCTGGAAAATTTCGAGTGTTGTGTCCATTTCAGACCTCTTTTTATTGTGTGGTTAAATACTATTTAGCCATACATGATACCCTTTTTAGTGCAAATTGCACAATAAAATGATAAAGAAATTTCAGGATTATTTGATAAAAAGAGGGGTCATGTTGGTAAAATAAACTGTTTTACCAAGCACGGTTTTTATAGAATTTTTTATTTTGACGAGGACACTGATGCAATTTTTTTATGAGATTGACATATAAGACAGGTACAAGAATTATCAGTAAAATGTCTTATTCCAACACAAACACCATTTTTTTTATCGGCTCTTTTAAATATTTTATCAAACAAATTGGTTTCATGATTTTCTAAATATCTTCGTAACCCATAGCTGCATACATCAGCTATCTGTATCATACTTGTAAGTTCGGAATTTACAAATAAGGGCGTTTCAATAATATGCGATACTCCTACCCATAAAGTGCCATGCTCATGAAAGCTTTTCATAAGCGCTGTGTGTTTTTTAGAAACTGTTTCGTTATTATCGTGTATTAATATGCCGTAACGGGGGACAGTAATACAAGTACTTAAATATTTTTCAAAACGAGACACTAATTGTTCAAGAGCCTGTTCATCCACACTTCTTTTTTGAGCTGAAGGATTAAAAAATATCTTGTTTATACATTCGGCAAATAATCTCACATGTCCCCAATTAGATATTTTATCCGCAATTTCATTCATGAAATTGAGCCTCTCCGAGTATGACAGGTGTATATAAGCTTGTGTTTTCTGATAATTTTTTTTGGTTTGATGATAAGCTTTTTTATCTTTTAGTTTTTGGAGTCTGTATAATTCAGTTTTTCTATAGCTTTCAACTTCATTCCTTCTTTTTATCAGGGATAAAGCATCAAAATTCTTGATCAAAATTTGTTCATGGTATTTCCGAAGTATCCATGCTGTATGGATTTCTGCATCTTTTAAATTATATTTATTTTTTACGAGGTTTATTTCATATTCACAATCTTTCCAATTTTCAACCGGAATAGCCAATCCTGATAATATGTAATGAGAAGTGTTTCCTGGAATATCTGGTGTACCAGATTCATCAACATAACATAAATACATTGATATTATCCCCAAACAAAAAAAAAGCGACTGGAGATGGGGTATTAAATACCCCTCGTGGAGACGCTTGGCGACTCCTTCCAGACGCATTAAAATTATCGATTATTTTGTAAAACAAGTCAAGTGTTTCCAAAAATATATTTTTCAAGTGAAAAAGCCCGTTAAAACAATATTTTACCCTAAGTCCGATAATTCAGGAAGTATTGCATTAAACGATTCCAAGCCTTTCTTGATTACTATGGAAGGGAAGATGTTTCGAATTAATATTGGAGTTGTAACGTTTGGCTTGGATGAAATAATATTTATCCATCATAAATTATCCCCGAATCCCCGTTCCTTCCTGATCTGTGCAATCTGCGCAATCTGCGGTTCCGCCCGCCCCCCCTTTGCGCTCTTTGCGTCTTTGCGGTGATGCCTTCCCAACTGCATCACCCCTACCGATACTTGATTTTTTTAGGGGTGTTTTTTAATATTTGTTGAAAGAAAAAATTAGTCGCTTTCAATCCGCTCATTTTAAAAGAGCATTAAAGGAGTATTTTATGGGTGAAAAAAATAAGGGCGTTAAAGAAACAAAAAAGCCGGCGCTGAAAAGCCTTAAAGAAAAAAGAAAAGAGAAAAGAGAGAAAGAGAACAATAAAAATATCTGACCGCGTCCGTACCGGTCAGGCTTTGATATCCACCATACTGCCGGTTTTTTCCTTGAGCATTGTCGGTTTCTGATCAGGCGGCTTCGCCTCTTCCTGCTTTCTTGCCCTTGCATCTTCTTCGGATTGGGCTGCTCTCCTTTGTTCGATAGCTTCCATTTCCTGCTTTTGTTTCTGGGCAGTGGTGATGTCGTTGTTTTGAATTGATATAGCCATAAAACCTCCCATTGCTTGCTTGTATGCCTGTATTCAATATAATTTCTTTCCATTATTATGTCAAGAGGAACCCTTGCCGGCTGTTTGTACAGAAGGCATGTATTTTGTATAATTAACAAAAGAGGCATTAATTATGGATTTCCGAGAGCCTGTCCGGGAAGACCTGGAAGCGATCAATATCCTGCTGGAAGCATCTTTCAGCAGGATTTATGCCTGGTTTGCCAAAAAGAGTTTTTCGAACCTTCAAAATTCCATTATTGCCGAAGTGGAGGGGGGAAGGATAATCGCGGCGATAAATTACAGGATACTTGAACAGGATAGTACAAAGATAGGCTATCTTTACTACCTCGCCGTTCAGGATGAATACAGGAGAAGAGGAATAGGCAGGGAACTCGGCCTCAGGGCGATAAGCTCCATTGAAAAAGAATACGGACCGCTCGATATTTTCGCCGCGGTGGAAAAGAAAAACACTCCCTCAAGGGAGATGTTGAAAAGCCTTGGATTCAAGCCTTTGAGCAGGGCCGGCATCAAAAAGAAATTCGGAGCCGGGCAGCCGGCAATAAAGAGGGAGATGAACCTTATGCCATGGGAAGACCTTTTTGTATTAACCCCGCCCCTTGCCGGGAATTAAATCCTGCATTCAGCGATGCATTTCGTCCCCTCAGCGCTTTTTTCAATCCTGAATGTTCCCCCGTACTGGTTGATGACGACATCAATGAATTTATAGCCGAACCTGCCTTTTTCCGGCATTTCATCATCCGAGGCCCCGTTATTCGTTACAGCTATTCCAACGATATCGTTTTCTTTTGAGACTGAAATCTCTAATCTTCCATTTAACCTGCCCTTAAAAGAATATTCCAGCGCTACGGCAATAAGCTCGCTCATGACAATACCCATTACTGATGCGAATTTAGATTTAAGAATAAAGTCCCCGATCTTTTTTAGAATGGCGATTTTTCCGTTATCAGGGAATAACGATACCATCTTATCAATCAATTTACCGGAAAAGTATTTCATCGAAACATCGCTGTAATCATCCGATTCCAGAAGAATTTCATAAACGATCCTGGTTCTCTTTGTCCGGGAAATAATTTCCTCCAGGATCGATACGGCTTCGGGAATTTTTAAGGCCTGCATATGAAGGTCAAGCAGAACCTCGATTGAAACAATATTGTTTCTCATCCTGTGATAAACTTCCTGCAGCGCTATTTCAGTCTCTTTCCGCCCTGTTATATCGAGCCGTATGAAATAGGCCGCCAGGATTTCCCCTTTTACATTACGTATCGGGACGCCGTAGACAAGTTCCCTGCAGATTGTCCCGTCTTTTCTGACAATGATCCTTTCCTCTCCGTCGATCCCGTTTCCCGCCAGCACCCTTGCCAGAGGAAGTTCCGAAGCTTTTGAAATATTGCCATTTAGGTCGAAATTTTCATAGGACGGCTTATAATCCCTGAGTGAAGTGCCGACGTAGGACGGTTCATCATCAATGCCCAGGAATTTACGGCATGATGGATTAATGATCCTGAAAATCATTTCAGGCATGCTTATAAGAGTCATTGGGACAGGTGACTGTTCAAATGTTTGTTCAAGAAGGATTTTTGAGTTTAAAAGCTCATCCTCTTTTTCCCTTTCCTTCTGTTTAGCTTCAAAAAGCCTGAACGCCATTTTTATGCTTGCCAGAAGAACTGTTTCCCCTGAATTTTTGACTATATACCCGTATGAGGTTATTCCCTCGGTTTTTTCGACAATATCCTGTTCTGTATGGCTTGATAGGAAAACAACCGGTACATCCCTTTTTTCAAGTATCAGCACAGCCGCATGGGTTCCGTCCATTCCGTTCCCCAGATTGATGTCCATAAGTACAAGATCGATATGAGCGGCATTGCGGATAGTTTCCACAGCTGTTTCACCTGAATATGCTGTTATGACTTTGTATCCGCTTTTTTCAAGAATAAATTTTTCAGACAGAGAGATAAGCATTTCATCTTCAACCAGAAGGATGGATTTTTTATCCGATGCGCTCATACCCCCCCTATTCGTTCTCCCTCTCGATAACATTGGTTTCCTTGAGGAAGAATGTAAACATTATACAGATTATCATCAGGGATATCATCACGATCATAGGAAGCGTCATTGATCCGGTTGACGGCGACTTTAAAAGATCCATGCCGAATATGAAGGCAATTCCGGATACCTGCCCCATCATCATCAGGACTCCGGTTGATGTGCCGCCCGGAGCCGGATATGATATCTCGGCACCGTATTGAAACCCGATAGGCGCCGTGCTGAGAAGAAAAAATCCTAAAACAGCCGATGAAGCCAGGATTACCGGATAGCTTGTTGAAAAAGCGATCCCGAGAAGGCCGGGAACCGATCCGGCTACGGCTAAAAGGATAAAACGGGAACGGTTCTTCAATTTGTCGGAAAGCATCGGAACTACTGCAGAACCGACGATGCCGCTGGCTACCATGATCCCGCCCATTATGCCCGCCTGCTCCGAAGAGAAACCTCTCGGTTTCACGACTTCCTCAAGCCAAGTGGCTAGGGCGTTAAATGCGCCCAGGCCTATAAAAAATATAAGCATCAGGAAAATGAACTCTCTTTTGGCTAATAATTTTCTCAATCCGTCGAAAACAAGAGTCTTTTCATCCTGTTCGAGATTGCTCTGGGGAGTGGGAGGGTTCTCCCTCGCGGTGAATAAAAAGAACAGGGCGCCTGCCGCTGCCGCGACTCCATAGATAAGAAGCATACCCTGGATCCCGTAGCCTCTATAGAGATAAGGCGTTAAAGTCAGGCCTACGATAATTCCCGCATAAGCGCCCAGCCATGCAAGGCCGCCGGCTGTCGCCCTCTCTCCGATCGGGAACCATTTGGAAGAAACGCGTGTGACGGCGTTAATTATCAGGGGCTGCGCCAGGGCTATGCCCATCTGGCAGACAAAGACAATAATAAAATTTCCGGCGAAAATACCCCTGAGAAGGCCGAATACGCCTGTGATCACAGCCCCGAGACCGACGGCAAACCTGAAGCCGAATGTGTCTATCAGCCATGAACAGGGTATCGACACAAATACAAAAGCGATCATAAATACCATCGATAAAAGACCGATGCTGATTTCAGAAACATTATAAAATTTTGCGGCCTCAACCGTTATATTGGCAAAGTTTATCCATAGAAGCTGCTGTAATGCCATTAAAATCATATAGCCGAAGAGGATAACCCACCTGTAATGATATGCGACGATCTTTTTGCCAGCCATTCTAAATTACCTCCGTCAAAACATAGTCGAATAAGGTTATTATTGTAATCTTTTGATAAAAATATTTCAATACTTGTCATAATCTTTTATAGTTGATATTATTAAACATCCGGAGGAGGAAATGCCTTTTGTCGAAATACCCGGTATGTCCGGTCTGGTTTATGCCCCTGAAAGGGGAAAAGAGAAAAAAAAGCATGCCTGTGCGGACTGCTACGGATGCCGTTTCTGCAGCGATGAAAGGTGCCGTATGTGCCTTAAGAAGGCCGGATGCGCCGGATGCATCTCACATCCGGCGCTTGACAGGATTCCGGATAAGGATTAGATTTTATTGATAGATAAAAAGAGGTTCAAGGGTATGATTATTTCCCCGGTGCAGCAGCCCATGGATATCTCTATGAATCCTGTTTTGAAGGATCAGATAAAGGCGGATGAAGCCAGGCTCGATTATGAGAAAACCAGGGCGGCAGAGCCTCCTCCTCCCCCGCGGAATAACGTGCCTCCCGGTATGGAGCTTCTCGGGTCGAATTTCGATAAAACCGTTTAAGCTATGCTGCTGATATAATGAGCATTATTATTAGAGCCTGGTAGCAGTATAGCGATATGGAAAAGATCCCGGAATTTGATGTTTTTTCCGGCTTAAGTGCATATATTAAAAATAAAGTTATAATAGCGCCATCCGAAAGTATCAGGATTGAATCCCTGATAACGCCCGAAACCGCTCCGGAAAAAAGAAACAAAAGCGATGCTCCGGCTGTCGCGGCAAGCGTTAAAAAGATAGAGGGGCGGCCCGCATTTAAAGGCGGGAAACCGGCGGACAGGTATTCATCCCTGTAGAGCAGATTAAGCAGAAGAAAATGCGGTATCTGCCATAAATACAAAAAGAGGGCAACAGTCGATATCACAGGATCAGTGAGAAAGCCTCCGGCGGCTGTCCAGCCGATAAGGGGTGCGATTGCTCCTGAAAGGGCCCCGGCAAGAAACGCATAAGGGGCGATCCTTTTTAAAGGCGTATATAAACAGTTATATATGATTATAGATACGGCGCCTGATATTGCCGGTACGGCGGATTTAAAAAAGTAAAGCAGCAGGAAAAACCCGGCAGAACCGAGCAAGAAAGCGGTAAAAAATGCGGCGCAGGTTTTAAGCCTTCCCGAAGGGATCGGGCGGTTTTTAGTTCTCGGCATTAGTGCGTCCGTACGCCATTCCTGGATCTGGTTAATGGCGGAAGCGCAGGCAGAAAGCAGGAAGACCCCGGTGAATACAAGCAGGGTCCCCGCGTCTAACCTGCGGCATCTTATAAAATAACAAGCTGCGGAGCAGAATGCCACCGAGGCGCAAAGCCTGTACCTGATAAGTCCAATAATATTCACTTCAGATTTTTGAGATATTTGATAATATCGTCGATCTCAGCATCGGAAAGCACGCCTCTCCCGGAAGGCATTATATTTGGAAAACCTTCTACTACATCGGCTCCCGGATTGATTATATGTTTCTCTAAATAAGCATCGTCAACGACTATTACCCTTGTAACACCGGCTGTAACTACAGTCTCGTTTTTGCCGTATATTCCGTTGAGGGGCGGCCCTGTCATTGTGACTCCTTCCAGCGAATGGCAGGAAATGCAGCCCCGTTCCCTGAGAAGGTTATACCCGGGGGGCATACCTTCCTCCTGCGTTTTGCCTGTCAGGCTTATTTTACCGCCGGCTAACCATGTATCGAACTTTTCCTGTGAAACGACTATAAGCTTGGCAAGCATCTGGGAATGCTTCAAACCGCAGTATTGCGAGCATAAAATGTCGTATGTCCCGGGAACGGACGCATTGAACCAGGCTTCCGTTTTTAGCCCGGGCAGCGTATCCTGCTGGATGCGGAAAGCCGGGACATAAAACCCGTGAATGACATCGTCGGAACTCAGCTCGCACCTTATATTTTTATTGATGGGGACAATCAGATCGGGGCTCCTGGTTCCGTTATCATATTCGAAAAGCCAGGACCATTGCCTGGCATGGACCTTGACAGTCATCGAATTTGAAGGTGAACTCCGGAGATATGTAAATCCCGTCAGCCCGTAATAAAACATAGTCAGCATTATCAGCGTTGGAATGATAACCCAGGCAGCCTCCATCAAAATATCCCCATGGAGTTCCTCAGGCACCGGATTTCTCGAGCTCCTGTACCTCACGAGAAAATACGCCATGAAGAATACTATCAGGAAAAACATGAGAAGGGATATCGCTAATATATAAATCAGGGCTCCGTTTACTTCAACAGCCGATGTCGACATATTTTTTAATCCCCCTTACCTGACGGCAACATCCGTATATGTCAGGCCTATAAAAATCGCCAGCACTATTAAAGCTAAAGGAATAACAAGCTTGATCAAAGTAACTTTCTCAAAGAGCAGGTGCATGAAAAAGAGGAGGACAAGGGCGGATTTAACCGCCGCTATTGAAAGCACGATGATAATGCCTGTCTTTCCAAGGTTTAAACCAGCCGTTGTGACTGTCAGGGCTGTGAAAAGCACAAGGGCTGCCCAGATAGTAATATAAGTTTTAATGCCGGCCTCCCGGACCTTCTTGTCTTCCATTGGCAACTCCTACGAAATCAGGTAAAAAAGCGGGAACAGGAATATCCAGATTATATCGACAAGATGCCAGTACAACCCTGAGTTTTCAAAATATACCGAACCTTCACCAAACCTGCCCTGCTTGAGGAATACAAGCATGAAGGATAACACGCCTATTCCGATGATCACATGAAGTGCGTGAAGCCCTGTCATCATAAAATACAGGCCAAAATACAGAATCTCTCCCTTAGGCAGGCTCATAAGATGCGCAGCCCCGGGATAAAGCCCATGTTCGAACTTCTCCCCCCACTCGAAAGCTTTTACAGCAAGAAATGTAAAAGCCATCAGCAATGTAAGGAGAATAAATAAACCCGCCTTTTTATCCTGCCTCTTTTTCTGGAAATAAACTGCAAGAGCTATGAAAAGGCTGCTCGTGATGAGAACAATTGTGTTCATCGTCCCGGCAAAACGTGAAAGCTCAAGAGCGGCGTTATGAAAATCCTGGGCATGTTTATACCTGTACATCGAATAAAGAAGGAATAGACCCCCGAAGAGCATAACCTCTGTCGAGATGAAAAGCCACATTCCGAGCTTTCCATCGGACTTTTTTCTCTCAGGCATCACTTGCCCCTCTTGAAATCGGAGAAATCGTAAGGACCCTTTGTAATAAGGGGCACTTCCCTGAAATCCTCGGTTTCAGGCGGTGATGGAAGGCTCCATTCAAGGGTCGCCCCCTCCCATGGGTTCGACGGGGCCGGGCCGCCGGCAAAGACCCCGCGAATCAGGTTGTAAGCCATAAGGATAAACCCCGCCACCATTATAAAAGCGCCGATGCTGGCTATCGTATGCAGGGATGCATACTGCGCCGGATAATCGTAATAACGCCTGGGCATTCCCTCCCAGCCGAGTATGAACATTGTAAAATAAAATACATTGAAGCCGGCGAACATTATCAGCCATGAAACACTGGCCGTTGCCTTGTCGTACATTTTTCCGCACATCTTCGGAAGCCAGTAATGGAAAGCCGCGAACATCCCGAAACCCATCCCCCCGAATATCACATAATGGAAATGCGCGACTACAAAATAGGTGTTATGGAGGTGCTCATTTGCCGAAAGGGCCCCGATGAGAAGGCCTGAAAGGCCGCCTATGGTGAACAGGAAAATAAAAGAGAGCGCGAAGAGAAAAGGAGGCTCGATCCTTATTGAACCCTTGTACATGGTTGCAAGCCAGTTGAAAACCTTTATCGCGCTCGGGACAGCCACGATAAAAGTCAAAAGGGAAAATATTATCCCGGCAAGGTCGCTCTGGCCGCTGACATACATATGGTGTCCCCAGACTAGGGACCCGAAGGCCGCTATCGCAATGCTTGAAAAGGCTATCATTTTGTATCCGAAAATATTTTTTCTCGAAAATACCGGGAAAATATCCGACATCACTCCCATAGCCGGCAGTATCATTATATATACGGCAGGATGGGAGTATATCCAGAAGAGGTGCTGGTAAAGGAGCGGGTCGCCTCCTTTAACCGGGTCGAACACACCTATTCCGAAGATCCTCTCTATAAGAATGAGTATCATCGTTATGCCTATTATGGGGGTCGCAAGTATCTGAACCCATGCTGTCGAGTAGAATCCCCATACCGACAGCGGCATCTTAAAAAATCCCATGCCCGGCGCCCTGAGCTGGTGGACTGTCGAGACAATGTTGATGCCTGTAAGGATCGAAGACATTCCTAAAACGAAAACGGAAAAAGTGGCTAAGGGCACATTAACGGCCGTCCTCAGGCTGAAAGGGACATAGAAAGTCCAGCCTGTATCCACCGCCCCGCCGCCGGTAAATACGGATACGAAAACAAGCACAGCCCCTGTAAGAAAAAGATACCATGTGAACAGGTTCAGCCGGGGAAACGCCATATCATTGGCGCCTATAAGAATCGGCAGGAAGAAATTCCCGAAAATTGTCGGAACGGCTGGTATAACGACCAGGAATATCATAATGATGCCATGCAGAGTGAACAGGGCATTATATTGCTGGGCCGTCATTATGTGCATACCAGGTATCATGTTAAGCCGCATAAATACGCCGAAAAATACGGCTGTTGTAAAGAAAGACATGATCAAAACAAGGTAGAGTATTCCAATCCTTTTATGGTCCGTCGATAAAATCCAGCCTAATATTCCCGGAAGTTTCCCTTTATCGGAGTAATATGGAACATATTCCTCAGCATCTATCGGCACAGTTCCCTCCTATTGCCCGGCCCGCCTCTTCCTTCCTGAAAGGACAAGGTAAATTACAAAAACTCCTATTATTCCAAAAATGACTGTCGCGCTGACCCTGAGAATATTAAAAACATAAGCATGGCTTGCGGGATCATAACTGAAGCAGAAGCGTATCACCCTTGCGATAGTCGGGCTGACTGTGCCGCTTGAAGCTTCCATAAGGGAAACTTTCAGGTCCATCGGCAGAATTTCTGCGCCGATGATATATCGGACGATCTTGCCGTCAGGAGATAAGATAATGCAGCCGACCGGATGATTGAATTCATTCCCGGCCCGGGCATAGCGGAAACCCGCCGCGTCCGTTATCTTTTTTATCGAATCGGATCCTCCGGTCAGGAAATGCCATTTTTCCACGGGATACGGCGCTTCTATGGCTTCATAGGCGATATTCTTCTGTTTCAGGGAATCGGCCGGGGTTTCCCGGTCATCGAAAGATATCGTCACAAGATTGGGGACGGTTTCAGGCTTAAGGGCAAAAGGCCTCAGCGCAGCAGCAAGGCCGATGAGGAGGTTATCGCAGGCGTTGGGACACCTGTAGTAAACTAATGTCAGGACAGTCGGACCCTTGACCACGTCTCCGAGCTTTACAGCCTTTCCCGTTTCGCTGACAAAGGGCAGGTCGAGCGGGATATACCCGCCGGGTTTTTCTTCAAATCCGACAATGCCCCCGGCATCCGGGAAACCGGAAATGATAAAAACAAAAAGAAGCACAGGTATAAGAAATGCAACTCTCATAAACGCCCCAGTTTATTTAATAATCAGGCCGCGCCCGTATATTATTGACGAGCCGAAATACCCGAGACCGAGAACACAGAAAAAAGCTATTATATAAAGAATAGCCATTGTAATGGAATGAACCTTGATCTCGCTGCCAATGATAATTCCTGTGCCGAGCACTATCAGCAGTATCGAAGCCAGGACAATTTTAATCTTTATGGGCGTGAAAAGGGCCGCATGATAAAAATGGATCCAGTCGATAACTCCGAGCAGGATCGTGGGAAAAGCAAAGATGAACGCAAGGATGGATACATGGCGCGCGGTAAGTATGTAATTCTTCTGTTTGAAATAATAAGCGCATAAAAAAAATACGAGAGCCCCGACCGTCAGGCCGATAGGCATGTGAGTGATGGGAGGGTGGAGAGGATCGCTGTATCCCATTTTTAAAAGGAATTGAAATAGCTGATCTATCATTACAACCCTCCCCGTCAGAATTTAACTATTAATTTATCTGTTAAAGTAAAAAGAGGCGCGAGATTTGTCAATAGTATTTTCATTTTTTTGTATTTTCATTTTTATTTTACCTGGTTTCTAATAAGAAAGGCCCCGCTTTTTAAAGCGGGACCTTAAGGGGGTTATTTGGGGAAAACTATAAAGCTATTTGTCTTCATCGCCGTTATCCATTTCCCTGTGCATTCTCTGCCTGTCGAAACTGTTAAAATGTTTCGCTAGGCTGTCAAGATCGGCTCCGCCGCTTGCGAGTTTCTGGATGTAAGCGTCAGCAGCCTTGTCGATATCGCTGTCAAGGCCGTCCCTTAAAACGCGGATCTTTGCCAGGACGTCCCTGTCGATCTGCCTGATGGCAATCCTTGTCCCGTTGAGATCCTTAAGGGCCTGTATAATATCTTTAGACACTGTCTTATCGCTGTCAAATTTCTTGAACAGCGACTTTAAACTTTCCATCGATAACCTGGACTTTTCTTTCAGGGGTATCTTTTTTTCAGCAGCATCGAGCCTGGCCTTTTGAACGTTGACATGGAATGTTTCCATGGTCGTCTCAAGGTTGAGCTTTTCCACTATTGCATGCATTTCAGGGGGCATCATCCCGCGATGGTCGAAATGCCCGTCTCCGCGTCCGTCTCCCGGCCCGTCGAACATCTGGGAAAAACCGGCCGAGTAGAGTGCCGCCACAGCCGCTATGCCTGATATGTAAGCGGATATCCTTTTCATAACACACCTCCAAGCGGTTATTTAAGTATTTTATATTACAATAAGTGCGGCATTTAAAAAAAGGATGCTTTGATATTAACTAAATTTGCAATACGCCTGAGGTTTTTCATTGTCATGAGCATTGTTAAATAGTATAATATTACTGGAGGGCTTTATGAAAATGAGAAAACTCGGACGGAGCGGTCTCGAGATAAGCGTGATAGGCCTGGGAACATGGGCAATAGGGGGCGCCGACTGGCGTTTTTCATGGGGGCCCCAGGATGACGAACAATCGGAAAAAACAATTTTAAAAGCCCTGGATCTCGGAATAAACTGGATAGACACGGCTGCCGTATACGGCCTGGGCCACGCCGAAGAGATTGTCGGCAAGGCTTTGAAGGGGATGAAGAAAAAGCCCATTATTGCCACAAAATGCGAAAGAGTATGGGATAAAAAGGGAAATATCGCCGGAAACATGAAAAAAGAAAGCATAAAACACGAGGCGGAAGCCAGCCTTAAACGCCTTGGCGTAGAGGTTATCGACCTTTATCAGATACACTGGCCGGAACCCGATAATGAAATCGAGGAGGGCTGGCAGGCAATAGCGGACCTTGTGAAAGAGGGTAAAGTAAGATACGGGGGCGTCTCGAACTTTAATGTCTCTCAGTTAGAAAGGGCCGAAAGTATCTTTCCGGTGACAAGCCTCCAGCCGCCTTACAGCCTGATAGTCCCCGATATCGAAAACAATATACTGGGCTACTGCGGAAATACAAATACCGGCGTGATAGCATACAGCCCCATGTACAAAGGACTATTGACCGGAGGCTTCACCGGGCAGCGGGCTGAAAATCTCCCGGAAAACGATCACAGGCGTTTCGACAGGCATTTTCTCGAGCCTGAGCTTTCGATAAACCTGACATTCGTCAATAAGCTTTCCCGGATAGCCGAAATGTCCGGAAGGACTGTTTCCCAGCTTGCGATCGCATGGGTGCTCCGCCGTCCTGAAGTCAGCGCCGCTATTGTAGGCGCGCGCCGTCCGGAACAGATATCTGAAACTTATCAGGCATCGGACTGGTCGCTGGACGAAGCCGTGCAGGCGGAAATCGACCTCCTGATCAAGGAAAGGCAGGATGCCGTTAAAAAATCACTTTGACCTGCTCCTGAAAATCCGCCCGCTCGTTTCCTGTATAAAATCGAGCATTTCAAGAGCAGGTTTATAGATATAAAAATAGTGGAATTTAGGGGACTTCTCGGTTTCCCTGACTTCTTTAAAGGTTCCCCTGAAGGCGGCTATCAGAACTGTCCTGAGAACCGCGGAGAAAAGAAAAACTATAGTGAAACCGTTAAAAATACTAAGCGAAAATTTATTTCTCAAAAGGAAATCCGCTATTGCCCCTCCCGCCGCTGCGCCGAGGAAAAGGCACAGAGTATTGAGCATATTGAAATATGACATGATCTTTGATATATTTTCCTTTCTGACAGCGTCAAAAATAAAATTGCTTGTCGCAAGGTTCACACCCGCCCAGACGAAGCCGCTGAATACCTGCAGGACAATCATCATATAAACATCCCTTACAAGCGCCCAGCCGAGCCCCACTATCGGAAGAGCAAGGGAGGATATTATGAGAACCCTGTAACTGCCGTATTTATCAGACAAAGGCCCCCAGTAAGTCATAAAAATAAATGAACTTATCGCTCCCGCCATCATTACAGCCGTGAACTGGAGATAGTTCATGTGAACAGTCTGAAGAAAATACACGGGCAGTATCGGGCCTACCATATTGGTTGAAAATGTTATCAATATGCTGAAGAACACGAAGCGTCCGAAATTAGTGGTGAAAAGTTTAGTTAAAAATATGTAAAATTTGAATGTATGGCTTTCTTCTGTGACTTTCATCGGCGGTTCGTACTGCCTCTTAAGAAGAAATGCGCTTGAGAACCTGGAGGCAAAACCCGCTATGAGGAGAAACCCGAAAGCGGCTTCTTCCAGGTTATTTTTCCTGGCCGTATAAAGGATGATTCCTGCAAATGTTATCGAAAGGAGCTGGGCGATCCCCATGAAGCGGTTCCTGATCCCCCAGTATTCACCCCTGACCTTATTGGGCATGAGGTCATGCATCCATGAAAGCCAGCCCGGACTCCCGAAATTTGAAGCTGTAAGTCCCATGCAGTAAAAAATTACGACAAACCAGGGATTCCTGGTTAAAGCCGTGACAACGAACATCAGGACCCACGATGAGGCATGGATGATATTGCATATTATGCAGAGCAGCTTCCGCTTTTTCATCCAGTTAATAAATCTTGCCCCGGCAAGCTGTGAAAGCCCAATGCCTAACTGCCCGAAACCTGTGATAAGGCTGACCTGGAAAACAGAAGCCCCGAAAAGAAGGGCAAAAGGAACTATGAAGTTTTCAGCAAGTCCGAACATGACTGCCCAGACTATCCCGTCTAGGTTTGAATAGTACAGTCCCCGCCTGATATCCTTGTTGTCAATCTTAGCCAGAAAAGTCCGGAAAGACATTGAAAATATCCCCCCTCCCCCGGCATATTATAGCCTTTTAGTTGTTAAATGCCAAATTCTAATATAATGCTGGCAGACCAGTCCTGGCCTAAAAGCCTGAATTCGGAGTAGGGATCGCCGAAGTCGAAATTGAATTGCCCCGTCAGGGTCACATTGTCCCAGCCGCTGTAGGACGCCTCGAATATTTCCATTCCGCTCAGGTCCTCGAGGTTCAAGATTGTTATCCATGAAAGCCCGAGCTTTTCCGAAGGAGGATTGGAAACCCTGATGAAGGCATAATCCTGGCAGACATCGAGTATGCTGTTTGTGCCGGCAAAACTCATCAATGAACCTATGTTGCCTATGTTAAGAGGATTGGAAGGCTGGTTATCGTAGGCAGACCTGAAATTCCGCATAGAATTCCTGATATTCTGCCACTGGTCGTAATTATACCCCATCATGTTATAATAATATTCGAACATAACCGAAAAAGCTTCCCCGTTGTAAGTCGCTCCTAATATCGCCTGGTATACGTTGCTGACCGTATTTTCCGTATCCGAGAGCTGGGGGGAGTATATGTTCTGCATCAGAACAGGGTCGAAACCTGTAACTATCTGGTTGGTCTCAAATCCGAACCTGGTTATATCCTGCAGGTAAGCGCCTTCTGCATGAACTTCGAAATAGTCGCCTATTGTCGTGGAAATATTCGCCCCCATGCGCCATATGGTATCGTATGAAACTGCTAAAGCCGTGTCTACCCCTGAAATATCCACGGAGTAGCGAAGCTCCTCCTGCGCTGCCTGGGCGCTTGATAAATATGCCGTTGTGTTATTTGTAAAATCGAGCTCCGGTATATAGGAGAAGCCTATGATACCAAGATCTGAATACAAGTCGAGATTGCCCATGAAGCGCCCCTCTGAAAACTGCTGGTCGTAGGATTTATTTTGAGAAATGTCATTATAGCTGTTCATCAAGAAATCAATAGGAAAAGCGATGAAGCAGACGCTCTGGGTTATTTTTTTCTTCCCAGCATCGGCGAATATGTTCCAGAAATGGAAGGAGGCGTAAGCCTCCGTCAAAAGATTGGTATATGGGGAGTTTGTAACAACCTGCAGATAGCCTATATCGGAAGCCTGCAGCGACCAGTCTCCCGATTTCCACCTTCCATCCATGTAGTATTTCAAGTTCCCGGTCAATCCGCTGAAACTTCCGAATATATTGCCCGGATTGAGGACCGGATTAAACGAAGCGAATGATTCGGTATTGTAGACCTTTACATCATAAGTAAACGCACCGCTGTTCGTCTGTTCTTCACCGGATGCAAGACCTGCGGTAATGATAAGGAATGCTGCAAGCAAAACCAAGGCCCTCATAAACTCTCCTTTTTTACATCCTCTGGAGATATTCCTTGTTGAAATACATGTCCTCCACCTCGGCGGGTTTAAGAATGACATTTTCAATCGTAGTATAATTATCCTTGATTATCTCGTCATAGATGGTGGTCTTTGTAATGACATTTTTGCCGTCGAAATCCTTCAGCCCGCTGTAAAAAGCGGTTTTCAGCTTTTTGCCGCTCAGGGCAAAAAATTCCGCTTTCACCGGGTAAAATGTTTCCTTTTCCACCCATAACACCATGCTGTGATAGGTTGCTCCGCTTCTTTTAGCGGACAAAAGAAGCTTATAGCAGCTTCTATTTTCAGAATTTATGTCAGCGGCTGTTTCCTCCCCGCCCATGACGGCGCTGTAATCATAGTCGAACCTGACCTTTACGACATCCCCGTTCGAAGCCTGCCCTAAAAGCCTCTGGGACGCCGTGAGACGCACGGGTTTTTTAGTATCGGGGAGAAAAATCCACATGTCGTCCTTTATCATAAGGATCTTTCGCCCCTTCATATTAACCGGTTCGGTGTAAGCTACCATGGATTTATCGAGCCCTTTTACAAAACCCGTCAAAGTGGCATTGTCGGATAAAACTCCCTTGCGGTAGTCCTCCATCCGGATAGTCATTTCGAAATTTGTGGCCACAGACCTGTTTCCATCTACATTCTGCAGGATTTCCTGGGCGCTGATCGAATACACCCGCTGGCTGAGCGTCAACAGGCCGAAAATCATGATTATGACAATTTTCTTCATAAAAATCTCCCTTGTTTTTTATAGATTTTCTATATCCACCGGAGCGCATCGGTAATTACCATCCGCGAGGCCTTGAGTGCCGGATAAATGACTGCGGATACCGATAAAACTACAAATATTACAAAAAAAGTTAAACAACCGGTTATATCCGGATTTATCAATGCCACGTATCCCTTCGAGTTTCCCGGGGGCGGGGGCATGGGAATGCCGCCGGAAGTATTGATCAGCTGGGCAATTAAAGCGCCGGTAATCATACCCAGGATGCTTCCTAAGACACCTAACAGAAAGCTTTCCGAGATAAATATATTTATAACCTTCATCCTTGTAGTTCCCAGGGCGCGGATCGTGCCGATTTCACGTATCCTCTCAAAAAGCACCATGTTCATCGTATTTGCCACGGCGAATATTACAATTGCGAATATTATCAGCATTGCCACGTTAAAGGAGGAGCTGAAAAAATCCCTGGCGACATAGTAATACGGAACAATCTGGTCCCACCGCCTGTATTCGAGGCCGGCTTTGTCGCAGATATCTTTGATCAAAGGTTCGGTTTTTTCTACATCCTCGGTTTTCACTAACATTACGGCAAGGGTATCGATTGAATTCGAGACATCGAGCAGTTTCTGTATAGTGCCCAGATTAGCAAGGGCGTAAACATTGTCGTATTCCGCCACCTGGCTCTGCACAATCCCTGTAATATTAAAATCGACTGCATTGACGCTTCCGTCCTTCATCGATACTATAATCGTGCATGGGTCGCCTGCCCTGGCGGATATGCTCCTGGCCAGCCCGCTGCCTATTGTCAGCCCGTAAACATTGGTTTCCTCGAGGGCAACCCCCTCATTATGAGACGCGAATGTAGTGAATTGCGCCTCGTCTTCAGGCTTCCCGGCGGTTCCGAATACGATGCCGCTTTTGTCGACGCTGGTCATCATGCCCTGGAACCGGAGCCGCGGGGTTACGATCTTCATTCCGGGTATCGAGAAAAGTTTCCTGAGAGTTTTTTTATAATCCGTTATCAGATAATCGTAGGGCCTCTCATCACCATGGGCTATGAAACCCTTTTTGTATATCTGGAAATGGCCTATCCCGCCGTTGATTATCGATTCCCTGTATCCCCACATGACATAATTTATAAAGCCCCTCGACAGCATAAGCGCCGACATTCCGATAACGATGGTAAGTATTGTCAGAAGGGTCCTTCTTTTGTTTTTAATGAGATTTCTAAAACCTAACTTCAGATAAAACATAAAATCCTCCTGTAGAAGTGCTTAGCGAGCGTAGCAAGCTTAGCACTTCTTATGCTTAAATCGCTATGCGATTTAAGCGTTAGTGCCACTTACAAAGTTAGTGGCACTTTATGCGCCGCTTGCGGCGCTAAATCCATCTGAGCGCGTCAGCGATAGCCATTTTTGCAGCCTTTCTAGCAGTCGCAAAAGCCGCCCCGACAGCTACTATTATAAGCAGGATGATATATCTGAGCGTAGACCCGATATCCGGTTCTATTAAAGTGTAGTAGCCTGCGGGAGAATACATCGTCGGCTGGTGATAGATTCCCCCGATTGAATTGATAAAAAGAGAGATCAAGAGCCCCAGGGCTGTTCCGGCAATGCTTCCTATGACTCCGATTAAAACGCTTTCGGCAAGGAATATTTTTGCCACTTTCATTCTCGTGGTTCCCAGCGCCCTGATTGTCCCTATTTCCCGAATCCGTTCGAAGAGATTCATGGACATTGTGTTTGCTATAATAAAGACAAGGATTGCCAGGATTATTATCGTAATAACCATCATATTCATATCATACATCGCCCTTACGCTCTTATAAAAGACAGCGAGCTGGTCCCATCTTTTATATTCCAGCCCCATTTTTGAGCAGAGGGCTCTTACAGCAGTTTCAACAGAACCGGTATTCTCGGTTTTATCGAGCATCACTATGAGGCTTCCGGCTGAATTTCCAACGTTGAGAAGGCGTTCGACCCTGTCTATGTCGGCTAAAACAAACATTTTACCAAGCTGGTCGAACTCACCGTAGCCCTTCCTGATTCCCTTTACAACGGCATCCATCCCGTTTATTCCGCCGCCTTTCATCGATGTCATTATCGTGAAACTGTCTCCCGGGCTGCCCGACAGTTTCTTCAGCAGCCCTTCACCGGCTACTATTCCCGACGGATCATCGGAACTTATAAAGGATCCGTTAGACGCCGAATCCGGGTCCATCAGTTTTTCCTCCTCGGGTCTGCCGGCTATGCCCATAACCGCCGTGCTCATTTTATCGCCGGATATAAGCCCGGTGAATGAAAGCCTCGGAGCTACGAATTTCACATGGGGGATCTTTTTTAATTCTTCAGAAACATTCGAATAGTCCTTTATCAGATAATCAAAAGGATAATCCCTGCCGTTTTCAACGTAGCCCTTCTCATAAATCTGGAAATGCCCGAACTGGGTTATAACAAAATGTTCGCGCATGGTTTTGAACAGGTAGGTGTTGTTGCCGCTGAATACGAGAAGCGCCGCCATGCCGATAACTATCGTCGCCATTGTAATTGCCGTTTTTCTTATATTTTTTATTATATTTCGGATGCCTATCCTGAAATAAAACATTGTTCCTCCCTGTTTTTCAATCCTGCAGTTCCCCGTCGAGGATGTGGATGATCCGCTTGGCATACTTTGACACAGCCTCGTTATGGGTCGAAAACAGGAATGCCGTATTGGATTTCCTGTTCAAATCGAGGAGAAGGTCGATTATTTTGTCGCCTGTTTTGGAATCAAGATTGGCTGTCGGTTCATCGGCGATTATTATGTCAGGCTTTGTCACAAGCGCCCTCGCTACGGCAACTCTCTGCCTCTGGCCTCCCGAGAGCTCATCCGGCCTGTGCTTCATGTAATCCTGGAGGCCTACAGACTCAATGACAGATTCGACATGCCCCCTGTCGACTTTTTTACCCCGTATCATCAGCGGGTATTCGACATTTTCATAAACGGTCAGAACCGGGAGAAGGTTAAAGCTCTGGAAGATAAACCCTATGTGGGCGTTCCTGAACAGGGAAAGAGTCTTGTCTTTCATCTTTTTTACATTGCTGCTATGAATAATGACATCTCCTTCGGTCGGGTTTTCTATGCATCCTATGATATGGAGCAGAGTCGACTTGCCCGCCCCGCTGGGCCCCATCAGGCAGATAAAATCTCCCGCCTCGATGCCCAGGCTCACATTTTTGAGAGCCTGGATCTCTACCTTGTCCATCCTGTAGGTCTTGGATACGTTATTCACGCTAATGAACATTTTTATCTCCTTTGTGCCAGTTGGCCTTACTTAATCCGAGAAAGTATCAATCTCTTTTTTTGCCTTCCTGCCCTCGGGTGTATCCATACCGAACCTGCTGTTCAGCTGTACGGATTTTTTCCAGTATTCTATGGCTTTATCGATATTTGTCTCCGATTTTTCAATCTCTCCGAGGTAGAAATAAACGGTCCCCATAGGCCCTGCTATGCTGTTATTGTTTGTATCCTTATTATACAGCGTTTCTACAAACCTGTAATCTTCCCTGGCTATATCCCTTTTTCCGAAGAATCCAGGCAGGCCCTGGTAGAAATTAGCCCGCATAAAACGAATATACCATTCCCCTGACGATCCCTGTGAGAGCTTTACAGCTTTATCGCAGGTCGAACTCCCGTTATTGGCCTCCACCATTTTAACGAGAACGTTATCCGAATCCCTTGCCAGCAGCCCATGCGCTACGCCGTTATAAACCAGTCCCAGGGGGTTGTCCTTGTCCTGTTTCAGGAATTTGTCGGTATAAGCTATCACGTTTGTTGCAGCATTACTCTCGTGCAGATCCGTTGGATAGGCTAAAGCAAAATACAGTATGCCTACCGCCAGGTCTGCATAATAATCATTGCTGTCAGCCTTTAATTTAGCCTGGTAATCGCCTATTTTCTGATAGACCTCGGCCGGTTTTTTACCGAAATACTGCCATAACGTGCCGCATTCATCTTGAGTTGTCGGAAATATTTTCCCGGCATAAAGACAGGCTAACACAAGCAATGTGATAATTCTTTTCATTTTCTTCTCCTTTATTTTATTTTTTCCCGTTACTGTTTTCAACTTATATTAACATGCTAATTCACTAATTCAACACGGCATTTCTAAAAAGGTGCTTCCACGCTTACAAAAAAAGACATATCACCGTATTTATCCCAGCCGAATTCTATCCTCACCGGAACATAAACAGGCTCCCTGAAAAAGACCCTCAGCCCTGTCCCGAAGGCGTATTGAACATTATCCTCCGAAATATCCCGTATACTGTCTGCCGCTTCGCCGCAGTCAAAAAATGTCAGCGCTTCGAAATCTATATTGAAAATGCTGAAGACCGAAGCATGGAAAAAATCCCATCTCAATTCGGCATGTCCGTCTATGCAGGCATTCCCGATCAGGTCCGGCACATTCAGGCTCCTGATCCCGTCGATCCCGGCAAGGGATATTTTTAAATAATCTTCATTGAGGTAATTTTCCTGTACGCTGTTATCCTGGTATTCGCCGTTCAATTTAAAAGCGAGAACAAGCCTGTCATATGAAGGGATGATTGAAAAATAAGTCTCGCCCTGTATCTGAAAACGGTTGAAAGGATTATAAATTTCGAACGGTAGAAAATAGCCGCAGACAGCGCTTATGTAATATCCATGCGATGAGGTATAAATATCGGGCCTTGTATCGAGAGCGGCGCAGAGGTCTATGGAATCATATCCGATGCCGGGAACAGCTGCATAGTTATCCGAAAATATATAATTCAGGCTGTTGGATAAACTGATGCTGAAATCATAGTTGAACCGGAGTCCGATCTGCTGCATGCTGCCGATGTTCTGATCATCGTTCCAGGTATAGCTGTTTGTTCCTGAGGCTGTGTAATATCCGCCGGGCATGTTGCCGGCCCCGATATAATAAAACAGGTCCCTGCCGAGGAAACTGTCGCCGATAACGATATATTGCGCATTCCAGCCCATGGTCAGGAGAAATGATTCGCCGCCACCGTAAACATCATCCATACCGAAAACGCCGTATATAGAGCCCCCGCCGAAAAGGTATAAGAAACCTTCTTCCACTTCAATCACGATATTCCTGAAATCAGGACCGTTTTTCGAGGCTGTAACATAAATGTCTGCTTTATAGAACCATCCGGTAATATCCAGCCTTTCTTTACCCCGCTTGACAATGCCGTCCAGTTCGGCCTGCGAATAGTCATGCCCTTCCTGCAGCTCGGGCAGAAAAGAGAGTATTGTTCCGGTGCTAGTATGAGTATTCCCGGTCACCTTTATCCTGCCGATGGTAATGGCGGCGGATGTGCTCGAAAAAATAAAAAAAACAGATAGGAGAACTATTATTTTTCTCACGGGGCAGCCTCCGCAAAAGCACTTTATAATCTAATGCATCTTTAGTATACAAAGTACTTTTACAATTGTCAATAGATTTGGAAAATATTTTTTTAACCCTATTGAGGATGCTCCTTAAAGATTCCCCCGGGCTGATTGTGAACTGTCTTTGCCTTCGAACCGGCTCATTATCCCGGGAATTATAAGGCCAAGAACTATAGATGCGATATTAATCGCGATTTTATTTACCTGCCATGGCAAAGCCAGTAAAACAGCCGCCAGGATAAAAATAACAGTGCTGAATTTTATACTCCATTTTTTAAGCCATAATCCGGATATGAAAACTCCCGGGGCAGCAAAAAAGTACATTAAAGCGGATCCCGTATCCGGCGAATAAAGTTTAAAATACACCGGGAAGATTATTCCGGCTATGACAATTATTATTACCATAAAGATCCACATGAAATTCATATCGTTATTCCAGACCAGTTCTAACCCCTCCTTCTTATACCTGATTTTAACATAAGCTATCTGTATGATCACCCCGGCGAGAATTGTAATATATTTGATCCACTCCGAATTTATTAAAAAGCTCTTCACAAGAAGACCTGACAGTAATACAAGACCCCATATGGCAAAAATCTCGCTGCCTGATCTTTTTATGTTTTCTTTCCTTTTTTCTATCATGGCTTTCAGCCTGTCAAGTGATTTATCCATTAGTCCTCTCCTTGATATCAAGCAGCTGCTTGAAACTATCTATTTTATTGATGTGGCCGGAAAGCTTTTCAAGACCGAGCGCTGTAATTTTATAGGTTGTCCTGGGTTTTTTCCCCACAAATTCCTTTTTTGATGAAATATATCCTGCATCTTCTAATTTGGAAAGATTCACGCTGAGATTTCCATCGCTGGCATTAAGCTCTTTCTTTAAAAAGTTGAAGTTGGCGCTTTCATACATGGCAAGGATAGTCATGATGAAGAACCTGATCTCGGCGGTTAAAAGGCTGTCGAGGTTGTAATCATGTACTCCTTCTCTTTCATCGTTAATTTTCTTCATATCTGCTCCAGACTCCGGGAATGATCAGGCCCAATAATATCGAAACAGGGTATATATAGAGAACCAGACTGAAAAATAAAACGGTTAAAACCGCAGCGCAGGCCATGACTGCTGCCCCCAGCTTGAAGCACAGCTGTTCTACAATTATGCCCGAGATCATCAAACCTGCGGAAAGCCACAGGAATATGAGGGGAAATATTGTCATGGGCTTGTACATTTTCAAAACAAAGGGGAATATATAGAATATGAGCGGCATCAAAACGACCAGGAACAGCCAGAGCTGGCTTGTGTTTTTAAACCAGAAAAGCTGGTAGCCTTTATCCTTTTCAAGATTCCTGACATAAATTACCTGTATTGTCATCCCGATGATTATCATCACCGGCCATACAAAATCCGAATGCCATAAGAGGATAAATATAAAATAAGATATGAGGTTCAGAATGCCCCAGAATGCAAACATTTCCCCGCCGGCCATTTTACCCCTGGCGTTCCTCTTCTCGATCAGTTCTTTGAATTGATTTTCAGATTCATCTTCCATTTGGAAACTCCTGCTAAATTTCACTTTATAATACAGAGTTATTTGCAATATTTCAATATTTTGATTGGATTCAATTAAATATTTATCACAACATTTATTTTTCCGCATGTAATTTTACTTTTTCTCAGTATTCTATTATATTGAAAGCTATATAAGCTATTAACGGACGGACGGGACCGTCCGCTACAGGAAACCCGGATGACAATAATGGAAAAGCTCGGCCTTCTTACAGATTTTGAAAAAACTATCCTCGATAAAGCGCGTATCATTTTTGAAAAAAAGGGATACTATGAAACCAGCATCGAGGAGATAGCGCAATCCCTTTCTATAGGGAAAGGGACTATATACAGGCATTTCGGCAACAAGCTCATGCTCTTCTTCTCTGTAGTGCTGAATATTTTCGAAGACTCCAAAAATGTCATTGAAAAAATCGATGCCGGAGCTGCTTTCGAAAACAAATTAGATTTTTTTATCGATCAGATGGTAAAAATGACCATGGTTTCCGGAAAATTTATAAGATCGTTCTTAGAGGAGCATCTTTTCCTGCTTAAGGATACTTATCATCATAAAAACATAGAAGAACCGTATGGATATTACCTTAAGGCAAGGGAATTTTTTGTCCTGTCATTGTCCGGCATAATTGAGCAGGGGAAAAAAGACGGGAAGATCATGGGGGAAGTAGAACCTGTAATGACTGCTCAATTGACCATTATGGCAATTTTTAACTATTTTAAAGAATCTTCATTTTCGGTTAAGAAAACAAAGGACGCCCTGTCTATAGAGACCCTTAAACGCTATCTTTACAGGGCGATAGGTTATAATAGATTTAGGAGTTTTCAATGAGATCATTGACTGTTGCATCGGTTTTGTTTTTAATCGCGGCATTATCCTCTTATGCCGAAACTACCAACACTACCAGGACCATAACTATATCTAATGCCGTGGAACTTGCTTTAAATAACAACCTGGATCTCCGGCAGGCCGAAAAAAACATGCTCATCGCCGAAGCCCAGTACGCCGAGAGTTTCGCCGACTTCTGGCTCCCGAGCATAAATTTAAGCGGAAGCTACACCCTTATCGATCCGCTTACGGTTTCAAACGCTATCGTTACCGAACCTTCCGGATACACAGTTATCGGCGGAACAACGGTGGTGCCGGCAGGGCTTAGCACGATATCCAACGCTTTTCCCAACAATTATGCTGCCGGGCTGACTGTAAGCAAGGCTATTTTCCTGGGTTTCAGGAACCTTGACGCAATGCAGATAAAAGAAATCAACCTGGATTTCGCCAGGAAGCAATATGAAGACCAGAAACAGGCTGCGATTTATTCCGTCGAAACATCGTTTTACGACCTGATTGTTTTGAGAGAAAACGAAAGGCTCGACAGGGATCTTAACGTAGCGCTGTCGAATCAGCTCATCACATCGAAGATCAACTATAATTACGGAATATCGTCGCAATACGATTACATCAGCGTCGAAGTATTATACATGAACAACCAGCCCAAACTGATATCCGATTCTAACGCATATGAAGTGGCCAAGATGACATTATGCAATACCATCGGGATCGATCAAACCAACGTGCAGTTTGTAGGCGACCTTATGGATTATACAAATATCGTCGTATCCAATACAAACGAGGCGAGCATAATGGAACTCGCCGAATCGAACAGCATAACGCTGCTTTCTTATAATGTAGCATTAAAGAGCCTGGGTCTTACCAGGGCCATCAACGACGCTAATTTCGATCCGTCGCTGTCGGCTTTCGCCAACTACCAGTACAACTATAAGAGAGATTTTTCGGACACTACACAGAACTGGTGGCCGAGCTGGAATGTCGGCCTTCAGCTCAGTTTCTCCGTGGACAGCTGGATCCCCATATCGAGGGCATCAAAAACGGATGTCGAGTATGATGAAACCATCAAGAAAACTCTGCTGAGCCGCACAGAATACCTCGAATCCCTCGATGTCCAGGTCAAAGCCCTTCTCCTGCAGCTCAACCAGGGCATTCAAAACCTCGTAAGCCAGAAAGAGGGCCTTAAGCTGGCCGAGACCGGCCTGAAGATCGCCAATACGCAGTTCTCGCTCGGGCAGGCGTCTTCGCTCGATCTCATCAATGCCGAAACGGCATACACGCAGGCTTCAGGGAATTACCTGACAGCTATATTCGACTATTTTTCGAGCGCGCTGCAGCTCAAGAGGCTTACGGGAGAATTCAGTGATAATAAGATTTAGTTCTATGAAATATAGTTATATTATAAGCAAGGAGTATTAAATGGCTAAAAAAATAACTTTCGCTAAAACTCAGGCGGCTGAGAAACAGACAAGGAAAAAGGTGCTGATATGGCTTGCCATAGGTTTTTGCGCCTTGATACTCCTTATAACGGTTTTCAGAATAGCCAGCAAGTACGCTGAAAACAGCAAAAAGATCGCCCCCCTGGCTTACCAGGTAAATTCAGTTTTCCTGAAAAAGCTGCCTCTCACAATGACAGTTTCAGGGGAGGGGATTGTAGAAGGCGACCCTCAGATCCTGGCTTATCCCGATGTGCCGGGTAAATTCCAGTACAACACCGTAAAAGAGGGTTCCTACGTCGCTTATAACCAGGCTATTTCATATCTTGACAGGGATATTGTTGGCGAAACATATAACCTGGCTCCGGTAAGGTCACCGATCGCCGGGATCGTCATAAAGCTTTATTATATAGACAGGGGAGCGCTGGTATCTGTAAACAGCCCTGTTGCAGAGGTTGCGAACCCTAACAAGGTAAAGGTGGATGTTACTTTAGGAGTCGACGACCTGGTTAAAGTTAAAAAGGGAATTTTAGCCGATGTGATTTATGAAAGCGACACCAATATCGCGATGAAAATGACTGTTGACGAGGTTACTCCTTTCGTCGAAAGCCAGACGCTTTCCGGAACCGTCACCCTCAAAGCGCCTCTTACAAACTCAAACCTGAAGATAGGGATGTCCGTCAAAGCGGATATGATTATCGGGGTTACAAACGACTATGCGGTCCCCGAAGAATCGATCATAGCCAACCTGGATGTTATTTATATATTTGTCAATAACAATGGCAAAGCAAGGCAGGTTAATATAACCCGCGGATACACGTACAACGGCATGGTACAGATAAACGGGGATATAAAGGATGGAGACGAAGTTATTACATCGGGGGCTTTCAAGCTCAACGACGGGGATCTGATAAGGACTTTCCCGACGAATGCGTCTGTTATCCCATCCGGTCCGATTAATGGGAACAATACGAATAATACAAAAAAAGCTGCCTGGCACACCAAATAGAAAGACAAACGCAGCTATCTACCATGGAGGTTTAATATGGGTATAGTTAAAATGTCGATAAACAGGCCGGTGTTCGTAGTAATGATCATCGTGTCCATAGTAACCCTGGGCATAGTCGGTTACCTGCGTACTCCGATGGACATGCTGCCTAACATCGATTTTCCGGTGGTTACGGTAATAACACAGTATCCCGGCGCTTCGGCCGACGAGATAGAACAGCTTGTCACAAAACCCCTTGAAAACAACCTCGGGGGAGTTTCCGACCTCGATACCCTTTCATCGATTTCAGAGGAAGGCCTGTCCGTAGTTGTAATACTTTTCACATCGACTGCCGATGTGAAGTTTGCGGAACTTGAGGTAAGGGACAAGGTCGGAAAGACAATGAACCAGCTTCCGCAGAATATCGAGCAGCCTGTTATCGAGCGCTTTTCCACCGACGACACGCCAATAATGTTCATGTCCGTCGAGGGCAACGGCAAGCAGAGTCTCGCCGACCTCAGGCAAACTTTCGAAACTATAGCTGAACCGATGGTCGAAGCGGTCGACGGGGTCGGAGAAGTGGATATCCTCGGCGCCCAGGAAAAGGAGATCGACCTTACTGTAAACAAGGGCCTTCTCGCAGCTTCGGGCCTTACCTACCACCAGGTTGTCAGCGCGCTGGCCACCAGAAATATAACATTTCCTGCCGGAATAATTTACAATAAAGATAAATGGGTGAATATACGAGTGCTGGGCCTCGCTAAAGAGGTAAAGGACCTTGGGGATATTACTGTAACCAGCACCAACGGACAGGTAATACGCATCAGGGACGTCGCCAAGGTCCAGGTTAAACTGCAGGACGAACTGGCAAGGGCCAGGGTCAACGGCAATAACGCATGCATGTTCCAGATCCTGAAGCAGAGCGGCGGAAACACGGTCGCCGTCGCTGCAAACATGAGACGGGCTCTGCCTAAAATACAGAAAATACTTCCCAAGGGGATTACTCTCCGGATTGTCAGCGACCAGTCTAAATTCATATTCAGGAGCGTCAACGGGGTCGAAAGCGATATCCTGACAGGAGCGCTCCTCGCTATCATCATTGTATGGCTGTTCCTCGGTAATTTCAGGTCCACCATAATAACCGCTATGGCCCTCCCCAATTCTCTGCTGGGGGCATTTTTCCTCCTTTTCATCGCAGGCTTCACGGTCAATACGATGACGCTGCTCTCGCTGCAGCTCGCGATAGGGCTTTTGATAGACGACTCGATCGTCGTCCGTGAAAACATATTCAGGCATATAGAAATGGGCCAGAGCCCGAAGGACGCCGCCTTGAACGGGACGACAGAGGTGGGGATGGCAGTGCTTTCAACGACATTGTCAATCCTGGCGGTGTTCATCCCGATATCCTTCCTGTCAGGAGTCACAGGCCAGTTCTTCAGGGAATTCGGTCTGACGGTTGCCTTCGCGCTGGCGATTTCCCTGCTTGACGCCTTTACATCCGCCCCTATGCTTTCAGCATACTGGTATAAAAAAACCGACAAGAACAAAAAAGTAAGCCCCGTCGGGAAGTTTTTCGACGACCTCAGCGCCGGCTGGAACAGGGTTTACAACCAGACGAACAGCATATACCATGAAATACTCAGGTGGAGCCTTAACCACAAGAGGCCTGTCGTCCTATCCACCTTCGGGCTCTTCGTATTCAGCATGTACATCTTCATGGGAGGTTTCATAGGCGCCAACTTCATTTCCCCCGGAGACGTAGGCTCTTTCAGCGTATATATGGAGATATTCCCCGGCGCTCCCCTGGACAGGACAGCGACTTATGCAAACAATCTCGAACAATGGCTTATGAAGCAGAAAGAGGTTCAGACCGTATATACTGTGATCGGTTCGACCTCAAGTTTTGCTTCCGCTTCGGACAGCCAGAAAGCCAATATCTATGTGGACATGGTTGCATCCAATAAAAGGCATTTTGATACCGAAGGCTTTATGGCCATTGTAAGGAAATATATTGCTCAGAATTTCGGCAGGGATGTCCTTTTCAGGGTATCCCAGGCCATGATCGGCCAGGGTTCAGGAGGAGCAGGAGGAGCCGCAGGCGGCGGACAGTCTCCTATCTATCTGAACATAGCAGGGCCAGACCTCAATGTTCTCGGCGATATTTCGACATCAATATTCAGGATAGTTCAGAGGACTCCGGGAGCCATCGATATAAATACGACCTTCAAGCCGGGGCAGCCCGAATACGTCATACAGGTGGACAACATCAAGGCCCAGCAGCTCGGCATAACCGCCTCATCGCTGGGTAGCACTCTCCAGGACCTCATCCAGGGAAATATCATTTCAGAATATACCCTCGGGGACCAGGATTACAATATAGTTATCAGGATGGATGCAAGCGACAGGCAGAAACAGGAGGATGTCAGGAATATAATGATCCCGACCCAGAGCGGGAAGAAAGTGCCTATCTCTGCCATCGCCAGCTTCTCGTATTCCTCTTCGCCCCTTGCCATTAGAAGGGAAAACAAGCAGCGTATCGTGAGGATATTCGGAAACATATCTCCGGGCCATTCCCTGCAGGAGGTTTTGAAAAATATATCAAAACAGATAGACGCTACAGTGCCGCTGCCTCCCGGATACTATTACTACTTCGCCGGGCAGCAGAAAAATTACAACGAGCTCATACCCCAGATGGGTTTGGCGCTTATATTGGCTCTGCTGTTTATTTATATGATCCTGGCGTCCCTGTATAATAACTTTATACAGCCGATCATCCTGATGATATCGATACCCCTCGCTCTGATCGGGTCTTCGCTGCTGCTCTTGATCACAAAAATCGACATCGATATTTACGGATACATCGGCATACTGCTGGTTATGGGTATAGTGACAAAGAACGCGATCCTTCTCATAGACTTCACTAACAAGAAGAGGGATGAGGGGATGACTATCAGGGAAGCCCTGCTGCACGCCGGGCCTATAAGGCTGCGACCGATCCTGATGACAAGCTTCGCCATGATCTTCGGGATGCTCCCGATGGCTCTCGGCCTCAACGAGGGATCGAGGGGAAGGCAGGCCCTGCCGATAGCAGTTATCGGCGGCGTGCTGACATCGACATTCTTCACGCTTGTTGTGGTTCCTGTCATATACGAGGCGGTTGAATGGAGGCTCGACAGGGCAAGGGTCCACAGGGAACAGAGGAAAAAAGCGCTTGAAATAGCCGCAAAGTAAAAATAATTCAAGGGGCTGTCCCGATCGGGGCGGCCCTTTTTTATTAAACAGGATACCGAAACAGGATGTTTCGGTGCCGGTCCGGGACACAATGTCCCCCTATGGATCGGCATTCCTGTATTAATCGGGGGGCGCTTAAACACGACGTTTTAGTGCCGATTTGGAACAGGATGTTCCATTAGAAATCGGTGCTAAAGTTTTCTTATAAATTCAAGGTTGGTAATGCGCAATTCGGGATGATCCTCGCTATCCATGATTATATCGCCTTTAGTATCATAGGTGATTATAATATCGTCAGGCCGGAGGAGAGTCCCGTCATAACCGATGTTTTTAAGCTTCGATATAACCCTTTCGATATGCTCATTCATTTCCGCCTCGGTGAAAACCCCGTTATTCATCGATTTCATCAGATCGACGGGCCTGTAAAGCTGCCCCTTCTGCTCGGCAACCCACTGGTCGGGACCGTTATAATAGCCCCTTATAGTTATATAATTGTGGAGGGCGCTTAATACCGGGCGGCCGTCGGGGCATTTTAGTCTGCCGTGGGTCTCATACCTTCTCATGTCTTCCAGCCGTTCCTGCATGGCGCTGCCTGTCATGTAGATAGCCCTCATGTAAACGGTGAGGACCCCGTTATTATTCAGATAATCGGCGATGGAAAATTCCTCGAACGGGCTGTTATACCCGTATTCCGCCTTGAGCGGGGAAACAGGCCTTTCGCCCACCCTGGACGCCTTCCAGACAATATGGATGTTGTCTTTGGTAATGGTGTAATAAACATCGTTCTTTTCCGACAGCTTCCAGTTATGGGTGGTTCTCCACCTTTCAGGCAGAAAATAATCGTAGAGGTTCGGATTTCTCCCGACAACCCAGAGAAGGCCTCCCGTGCTTTCAACATGCCCGTAAATGTAAGGGACATCGAAAATCTCTATTTCCGAAAGGTACGATGGAAGCGGAGATGCGTTAAATCTATCCCTCTGGTCGTCGAGGTATGAATGGCGCCTGATATTTTTGACAAATTCATCATACGCCGGAGTCCGGATAAGAAGCTCATAATCGACTATCGAATATTCACCCCTGTCTATGAGGTCGAGCATAAATGCGATTTTTTTATTATTATCCAATCCGTCAAGCATTTTTATGTCATTTTCATCTATGATAATATGAGAGGGTTTCATATCGGCCACCGCGTAACCCTTTTTATCCATATCCGCTATTACTTTCCTGGTCAGGGGAGCAAGGTTCATGTCGAGTTCGGCGCCGGCAATGCCGATCGAGCTCAATATTTCGACGATATTTTTGCCCTTGATCCATCCGTAAATCAGCTTGTACTGCTTAAGTATGTCAATATCGATTCCCGGATGCCTGTCCTTTATCCGGCTGACCTTGTATGCCGACCTTCCGCTTTGCCAGAGCTGCATCGTTTCGGGAGGCACATAGATGGCCATGGGAAACTGGGTTTTGATGTTCAAATCCTCGGGGCCGAATTTGCTTTCACGCAGCTCGAAAACCATGGAAAATTCCTCCCATGGGCTGTTGAATTCAGCGTTGATAAATTCCATGAGAGTGCGCGTATCCAGCGGTACATCTTCGCCGAATCTGGAGTTCTTGACTACAAGGTCCAGGCTATGGCCGTCGAGCTCCTTGGTCCTTACTTTGTAGACTGCGCTTGTGCCCTCGAGTTTCTCCCTGTGCCCTTCGAACCACTGCTTTTCATACCAGTTATCTATCTCAAGAAGCCTGGAAAAAGGCATCCCGAACTGTGTTAAGTAAATATCTCCGCCGTCGCTTGTCCTGTGATGTGAATAAACGACGCCGATGATCTGCAGAAGCTGCTCCGGTATGGATATAAGAGTCGCCTTGACTTCCCCCTCGTAATTCATGATAAGAAACCCGCCTTGTTGTAAAATTCTCCTGCATTATAAGAACTCCTGATAAAAGGGCCTGCGGCTACGGATAAAAATCCGAGTTTGATGCCTTCCTGCCTGTACATATCGAAGACAGCCGGATTAACATATTCTTTTACCTCATGATGATGTTTTGAAGGGGCGAGGTACTGCCCTATCGTAAGCATTTCACAGCCTGCCCTGCGAAGGTCCTCCATTACAGCTATTACCTCTTCCGGTTTTTCACCAAGGCCGGCCATTATTCCCGATTTTGTAAGGCGCTTCCCGCCGCCGAGATTTTTAACATTCTTTAACAGTGATAGAGACCTTTCATATGAAGCCATCGGCCTGACTTCAGGATAAAGCCTCGGGACAGTCTCGACATTATGATTGATGATATCGGGTCCGGCTCCGGCTACAATTTCCAGGGATTCCATACTGCCCGAAAAATCGGGTATAAGAACCTCTATCGCTATTTTTCCACATTTGTTTCTGAGCGCTTTTATCGTCTCTGCAAAATGGCTCGCGCCCCCGTCGAAGAGGTCGTCCCTGGTCACGGAAGTGATGACAACATGCGAAAGCCCTATTTCAAACGCGGCTAACGCAATATTCTCCGGCTCATTTTCATCCGGCTTCGAAGGGATCCCTTTGGAGACGGCGCAAAAGGCGCAGTTCCTCGTGCAGACATTTCCAAGGATCATGAAAGCCGCTGTCTTTTTATCGAAGCATTCCATTAGATTGGGACAATTCGCCTCTTCGCAGACAGTGTGGAGGGATAGCCTTTTGAGCAGACCCTCGAGATATGTTTTTTGAAAAGAACTTACAACTTTTATTTTCAGCCATTCAGGTTTTTTTCCATTCATCTGTTTAATGTCCATTCCGAAAATCCGGGAAATATCTCATTCAAACCGCCTTTTTTCTTTTCCCCTTCCATACCGAAGATCTCACAAAATTTTTCCGAGACCGCAGTGCTGACCCGGTCAGAATCCTGCCTGCACCCCATGATCTTTTCAATCGAAGTGACGCCCCTGTCGGTAATTCCGCAGGGATTTATCCACCTGTAGCAGTCGAGGTCGGTGTTGATATTGAAGGCAAATCCATGCATGGTAACCCAACGCCTGACAGCCAGGCCTATTGCTGTAATCTTATCATTGCCGACCCACACGCCCGTATATACGCCGCTGTCCCGCCGTGCCTCTACATGGTAAAAATCCATCATCAGCCTGATGAAAACCTCCTCGATATTCCAGACAAATTTTCCTACGCTCGAGCCATGATTTTTTAGGTCGAAGATCAGATACCCTACGAGCTGCCCCGGGCCATGGTATGTCACGTCTCCGCCCCTGGTCACTTCGATTATTTCGACATTTTTCCCCTTCAGTTTTTCCCTGCCGATTAAAATATTTTCAAACTTTCCCCTTCTTCCAAGAGTGATAACGCTGTCATGTTCAAGAAGGATAAGCGTATCTTCAATTTTACCCGCAAACCGTTTTTCCCTCAGATATTCCTGGAGAAGAAGGGCCCTTTCATACCTGACATTCCCTATCTCTGCAATGGATAATTTCATAACTCTCCCCGTCTGATCTCAAGTCTTTTAGGCAGGGAATGGATGGACCGCCCCAGGACATCCATAGCCGCCTCCCTGGTCACTTCGGATAATGTCGGATGGGCATGGACGGTCCCGGCAATATCCTCGCATGTGCCCTTGTAGTTTAAAACCATGGATATTTCGGCAATAAGTTCGGAAGCGCCGGGACCTATGATCTGCGCTCCGAGCAGCATATCGTTATCCGGGTCTGAAATAATTTTCACGAAACCTTCAGTATTATCACCGGCCATCGCCCTGCCGTTAGCCCCGAACTGGGACTTTCCGGTTTTGTATTTCCTTCCGGCCTTCGCCAGATCATCCTCCGATTTTCCGACAGACGCGTATTCCGGCCATGTATAAACTATCGAAGGGATCGTATCATAATTGACTTCCGGAAATTTTCCGCTGATAAACTCCGCCGCTGCGGACCCTTCCTCCTGGGCTTTATGGGCTAACATCGGCCCTCTGATAATATCACCGATCGCGAAAATTCCGGGAACTCCCGTTTCAAAATTATTCCCTACCTCTATCCTTCCGCTTTTTGCGTCATATTCAACGCCAGCTTCGGAAAGTCCCAGTCCTTCAGTAAAAGGCCTGCGGCCCGCGGCTACCAGGACCCTGTCGCAGGTTACGATTTCCGGAGCTCCGTTCTTACCGGAAACAGTCAGAACAACGCTCCCGTCTTTTATTTCATAACTCATCAGGGTTGTCGAAACCCTGATTTCAAGCCCCTGTTTTATCAGGATCATTGCCAGCCTTGCCGCCGCGGAGCTTTCCGAATGCGGCAGGATCTGATCCATCATTTCGATTATTACGACATCGCTTCCGAGCCTCTTCCAGATGCTTCCTATTTCAAGCCCTATCGCACCGGCCCCGATAATTGCAAGCTTGCCCGGAACGCTTTTAAAGGAAAGGGCCCCGGTCGAATCGACGATTTTATCGCCGTCGAAAGGAAGCATCGGGAGAGCCGCCGGAACGCTTCCGGTCGCCAGGATAATTTTCCCGCTCTCAATTTCTATAGCGGATCCGTCCGGCTTTTCCACGCTTATTGTACGGCTGTTCTTCAGCCTGCCCTTACCCTCGAAAGTCTCGACCTTGTAGCTTGCCAGAAGCATTTTTACACCATCGGTCATTTTCGAAACTATCTTTTCCTTTCTGGCCATCATAGCCCCGAGATCGAGACGCACGTCATTCTGATCAATCGATACGCCATGCAGGAGCATTTTTGATTTTGCGGCCAGGTACATCTCTGATGAATCAAGAAGGGCCTTGGATGGAATGCATCCGATATTAAGACAGGTCCCTCCGAACGCTTTATTTTTTTCAATAATGGCCGTCTTAAGCCCCAGCTGCGCGCACCGGATTGCAGCGGCGAAACCACCCGGGCCGCTTCCGATCACGGTTACGTCGAATTTGTTATTGTCCATTGTCACTCCCTTCTAACCGTCATTAATGTTTTGACTTTATGAATGTTTTAATCTTGAATATTAATAATAAATCTGAACTCATATAAAGTAAAATTTGAAATTTATTTTCCGGGAAGCTTACAGGGTGATTTAAAGCCGGGGATGGAAAAATATATAAACAGTTAATTTAAACAATTGACAATATATCATGAGAATGTATAATATTGAAGGAAATTTAAAAGGAGCGTGAAATTTATGGGCGACAAAGGCGGAAAAAAAGTCAAAGCCAAAAACGAAAAGCAGTCCAACCAGAAAAAAGAGGCTGAAAAAGAACTGAAGAAAGGCAAGCTGCCCAAGCCCAAAGAGGTAAAGAAATAGCCTGCCGCAGTAATATTCAAATTCAAGCTCTGACATTATTCACGCCTTCGGGGTAATTTTCACATCCATAAGTTCTTTCTTTTCTGGATAACGTATGTTAAGAACAACCAGAAAGGTAAATGCTGGATTATAGTCCATTTCCAGATTCGGCGCCAATTGAGGCTATAATAGAAATAAATAATTGAACCAAAAAACATAACCCCAAAATGGGGGGCAATTCGATGCGGATTTATTCAGGTTTTCATGAAAATCCATCCTCTGTTATTAATTTTGACATTTAAACTGAATTTTACTAAACTTCTAAATTAAACTAATCACTGCAATGAACCAGAGGCGGCAATATCTCTCCGTTTCTCCGCGCCTCCCTGTTAAACTCCTTTGCGTTCTTTGCGGTGAAATCCATCTTAAGGAGTCTATATGGATTTCAGGATCGAAACCGACACCATGGGCGAAATGAGGGTGGCTGACGATAAACTCTGGGGAAGCCAGACCCAGAGATCTCTCGAGAATTTCAACATAGGCAATGAAAAGATGCCTGTGGAAATAATCCGCGCATTAGCATTGATAAAAAAAGCGGCGGCAGTTTCCAACAATAAGCTCTCGAGGCTCCGGGCCGATAAAATGGAAGCAATATGTAAAGCTTGCGACGAGATACTCTCAGGCAGGCTTGACGGTCATTTTCCGCTTTCTGTATGGCAGACGGGAAGCGGCACCCAGACCAACATGAATGTCAACGAGGTGATTTCGAATTATGCCATATTGTCAATGGGCGGTCAGCCCGGTTCGAAGAAACCGGTACACCCCAATGACGATGTCAACATGTCCCAATCCTCCAACGATGTGTTTCCAACGGCAATGCAGGTAGCCGCGGCTCTTGAAATCTCCGGAAGGCTTCTGCCGGCATCGATGAAGCTATTTGATGCTCTTACGGAGAAAAGTGCAGGATTCCGGGATATCATCAAATGCGGAAGGACCCATTTGCAGGACGCCGTCCCTATTACATTAGGCCAGGAATTTTCCGGTTATGCCGAGCAGGTAAGGGCTTCCATAGAAAGGATTAAAAACGCGATGCCGGACATATATGAACTACCTGTAGGGGGTTCAGCCGTCGGGACAGGCATTAATGTCCCCGAAGGCTTCGATGCTTCGGTATGCGGACTTCTTTCCGGATATACAAATCTCGATTTCAAGCCTGCGCGCAATAAATTCGCCCTGATGGCAGGGCATGACAATCTTGTTCACCTGTCGGGATCCCTCAACAGTTTCGCGGCAGCCCTGATTAAGATCGGCAACGATATAAGGTGGCTCTCTTCCGGGCCTCGATGCGGCATCGGGGAGCTTATCCTGCCGGAGAATGAGCCGGGAAGTTCGATCATGCCCGGGAAGGTGAACCCGACCCAATGCGAAGCCCTGATCATGGTGGGCACCCAGGTCATAGGCAATCACACTACGATAAGCATGGCAGGTTCTTCCGGAAATTTTGAGCTGAATGTATTCAAGCCTGTTATCATCTATAACCTGCTGCAGTCTATCAGCATTTTAACCGGGGCCGTCGAAAGTTTCACGACAAAGTGCCTGAGCGGAATAAGGGCAAACCGCAAGCGGATCGGGGAATTCCTCGAAAGGACCCTGATGACGGTTACAGCGCTTAACCCTCATATCGGCTATGAAAACTCGGCAAAAATCGCAAAACTCGCCGATCAGAAAGATATAACCCTTAAAGAGGCCGCAATGGAACTCGGCCTGCTTACCGGGGAACAATTCGACAGGTATATAAAGCCTGAAAATATGGTTTAAGCCGCGAGAATATCCCGCGTAGGCCTGCTTGAAAGGACGGGTTTTAAATTGGGTAAAATAACTGGAAAAAAAGGAGTTTCGATTATAGAATGTAGGCCGGTATAGTAAAAACAAAAGACGGAAGGTGATTATGAAATTTAAATTGCTATGGGTTTTACCCCTTATTATAACTGCCTGGATAAATGCATATTCAGAAACGAAATCAGTGATGTTCTGGGGAATATTCAACGATAATGCAAAATTCAAACTTGACGATATGGATAAAATGTACGGAAAAAAGCCGGCTATTGTGATGTGGTATATAGACTGGCATACAGGCTTTCCCGGCACTTACTGCGAACTTCTGAACAGCAAGGGTTATATGCCTCACATCGTCTGGGAGGCATGGTACGACGGAAAGCTCAATTCGATCAGGCTTGCAGACATCCTCGGCGGAAAATGGGACGATTACATCAGGAACTGGGGAAAGGCTGCAGGGGAATACGGCAAACCGCTAATGGTGCGCTGGGGACATGAGATGAACGGCAACTGGTATCCATGGAGCGGATCGCAGAACGGCAATTCCCCCGAAACTTATATAAAAGCGTTTCAATATGTCCATGATGCTGTCGTCAGGGCAGGAGGGACAAATGTCATATGGCTCTGGTCTCCCAACTGCGAAGGCGTTCCGGCCGGCGGCTGGAACGAGGCTAAAAATTACTATCCCGGAAGCGGTTATGTCGACTGGGTGGCTGTTGACGGCTACAACTGGGGAAAATCGCAATCCTGGTCCAAGTGGGAGAGTTTCGATGAGGTGTTTTCAAAACCCCTTGATGAAATCCAAACTTATGCTCCCGGCAAACCCATAATGATCGGGGAATTCGGCTGCAGCTCTGCAGGGGGAAACAAGGCTTCATGGATAAAAGATTTTTTCATTTCCGTTAAGAGTAAATATCCGATGCTCAAGGCCTGGATCTGGTTCGACATCAGCAAGGAAACGGACTGGCGCTTCGAAACGGATGAAGAAAGCCTTGCGGCTTTTAAGGCGGGCATAACCGACGAAATTTATCCGGCAAATGCCGCCGGATTGGCCGGTCTGAAATAAATCACGGCACTATTTTCTCTTCACCTGTTTGCCCCGGCTTTTTTCCGGAAATTACAGCCTGACTCATTATAATAGAGACTGACGGAGGATCCATGAAAATTTCTTCACTTACAAAAAATGCGATAGCGACGGGCATCAAATATATGATTATAAGCGCGGTTATAAGCTTCTTCATCCCCGTCTTTATCGGAAAGCCGTCACTGAATAATTTTTTCGGGTCCGTGTGCATCGGTTCTTCCTGCTGCCTTTCAATTTATCTGCTGTCTTTAGCCCTTGCATCGAGGCAGATCAGGTGGCCGAACCTTTTTCTGGAACTTACTGTTACAACCTTTTTATACGTCATTGATCTGGCCTTTTTTACATTTATTTTTCTTTACATTTTTGATATGTTCAACCTGAAATCAAATTCAGGGGGTTCTATTTTAATTTTCCTGAATAATTCGATCTTCATAATGAGCATAACGGCGGGTTGCATAATAACACTATTTTTTATTTTTATTAACAATATAAGCACCATGCTCGGCCAGGGAGTCCTTGGGAAGATCCTTACCGGCAAATACCATCACCCGAAGGAGGAGGAGAGGATATTCATGTTCCTCGACATCTCCTCTTCGACCGCCATAGCGGAAAGGATAGGACATATGCGCTTCCTGTCCCTCCTCGACGACTTCTTCTGCGATATTACCGAGGCGGCATTCCATACCCATGCCGAAATTTATAAATATGTAGGAGACGAGGTTATACTTGTATGGAAGATGAAAGAGGGAATTAAAGACGCCAACTGCCTGAACGTTTTTTTCAAAATGAAGGAAAAAATCGAAAAGGAAGGGAACAAATATATGCGCAAGTACGGCCTTGTGCCGGTATTCAAGGCCGGGCTCCATGGAGGAATGGCCGTAGCCGGCGAAATGGGCCTGATAAAAAGGGAAATCGCTTACATCGGTGATGTCGTCAATACCGCGGCGAGGATCGAAGGAATGTGCAATTCATGCGGCGAAACTTTCTTAGTCTCCGGAGATATATTCGAAAAAATACAGATCCCTGTTTCTATCCGATCTAAAGATTTAGGCAGGGTAAGGCTCCGCGGGAAGGAGCAGGAAATAACTCTGTTCGCGCTATGCAGGTAAGCCCATGCCGGCACTGATTATTTATATAATTTCAGCATCCTTTTACGACGGTGTTTCAACATCCCAGCAGGCCCTGATTCTTATTCTTCTCCTGGCAAGCGCAAAACCTGTCAGGAATTCCATTGCCTATACGATAGGCATTTCCGCGGCCTATATAGCCTGCGGAATAACCGGATTATTTTTAGCAGATACCTTGAACGCAATGGTCAGGGAATTCTTCCCCAACCTTATGAATATTTCCAGCCCGTCTTATTACCGGGCCCAGATGGCGATGGGAATAATCCTTTTTATATCCGGCCCGGTTTACCTGCTGTTTAAACTCAGATCCCGCAAAAAGCGGAAGGAGAACCGTTTCGCTTCAATGATTTCCGGAATAAGGCCGCTGACGGCTTTTATCATCGGCGCTTTCATTTCTCTCTCAAGTTTCCCGGTCTCCCTGCCTTATATCACGGCTATAGAAAAGATAGCCGTGTCAGTAAACGGAAAGATGCTTCAAAGCTGCTATATACTGCTTTATAACATAGTTTATATCCTGCCGGTCCTTCTGCCTTTCATTGTATACCTCGTTCTGCGGGGCAGCATAGAGGGCATTGAGAAAAAGCTCCACTTTCATATTGCCCGGCTGAATGTAATACTGACGCTTGTCATGCTTTCAGGGATGGGCCTTTTGATCATCGCGGATTCGGCGTCTTATTTCATTCGTTCCGTGCCCCTCTTCAGCAACAGGATGTTCATGTAAGAAGGCTATGCCGGCCCGTTTTTTGCAATTTGGACATCGAATCCTTATAATTTATGCTAGTTTTTGCAGTCCAGCAAAGGAAGGAACTTCTGTGAAAATCGGCTTGCCGTCGGCATTGATCAACCCTTATTATATTTCATTCTGGAAAACGTTTTTCCAGGATCTCGGGCTGGAAGTAATTGAATCCGGAAAGACAACAAAGAAAATTTTGAACAAGGGCATCCGCTTTTCTGTCCCTGAAATTTGCGCGCCGATCAAGATTTATTCCGGACATGTCGTGGAACTCCTTGATAAGGGCGCAGACTTAATATATATTCCCAGGTTCGTCAGCATTAAGAAAGGCGATGTTTTCTGCCCGAAATTTATGGCCCTTCCCGACATTCTTAAGTTTTCGATACCGGGACTTGAAGAAAAAATGCTGACCCATCATATCAATGCCTTCGACGACGACATCTCGAGTGAAAATAATTATTTAAAATTAGGCCTTCGGTTTACAAAAGACAGGAAATTAGTCAGGAAAGCGATAATGAATGGAAGGGCCGCATGGCTGAAATTCAGGAAGCTCTGCCTTGAAGGATATAACTGCCAGGCGTCAAACAAGGCTGTTTTAAGCGGGGATAGGCCTGTAATCCATGAATTTCCCATAAAAATAGGTGTCATCGGCTATGTTTATAACCTATATGATGATATACTCAGCATGGATATACTCAACAAGCTCACCGAATTAGGAGCTTCCTCGGTAACATTCGAGATGCTTTCAAAAAGGGAGATCGATTCGCATCTCAGGGGAAAGCAGAAAAATTTATTCTGGACATTTTCAAATAAGCTCATGGCAGGCGCTTATCATTTCCTTGAAGACAAGAGCATTGACGGCTTGATACATGCCACTGCCTTCGGATGCGGACCGGATTCTTTCCTCGGTAAAATGCTGGAACTTGACTCCGGCCTCTTCGGCAAGCCTATAATGACTATCAGATTAGATGAACATAGCGGTGAAAATCACCAGCAGACCCGTGTCGAGGCATTTGTCGATATGATCTCTAAAAAGAAACGAATGGGAGAAAGCTCCTGATGAAGATAACTTTTCCCCACATGGGGTCGCCCCTTATCTATGACAAGCTTTTTAAATCTCTCGGCCATGATGTGATAGTTCCCCGGACGCCTACAAAAAGAACAATAGACCTTGGAGTCAAATACAGCCCGGAATTCGCGTGTTTCCCTTACAAAGTCCTGTTAGGCACATACATAGAAGGCATTGAAAAAGGAGCGAATGTAGTTATCGCGGCCGGAGGCAGCGGCCCATGCAGGGCCGGGTTTTACGCCGAGCTTCATAAGAAAACCCTCCTGAGCATGGGATATGACGTCGATTTTATCATATTCGACGATATTAAACGAGATCCCGGAATGTTTTTAAAAAACATCAACATCGTCAAGGGCGGGAACTCATGGCTTAAAGCAGTGAAGCTGTTGTGGAAAACTTATAAATTCGCCAGGGCTGTCGATACCCTCCAGAAAACGGTCGAGATCAGGCGTGCTTACGAACTTGTAAAAGGATCTTTCAACAATGCTTTCGATAAAATTGTAAAGCGCTTTTACGATGAAGACCTCTCCGGAATGGATATTAATAAGATATACATCGAGGGAAAAGCCATGCTCGACTCCCTGCCCTGCCGGGAAATTAATGAGAAAAACAGGATAAGGGTCGGAATTATCGGGGAAATATTCGTTGTCCTCGAACCATCCGTAAATATGAATATAGCGGCCGTATTGAATGAAATGGGATGTGAAGTCTACAGGTCCATGTACATATCCGACTGGGTCAATCATTCCACCTGGCCGAAATTTTTTAAACACAGATCCGGCCAGGACATAATAGATAAAAGCAAGGCCTATATAGAAATAGGCATCGGCGGACATGAGAGAATGAATATCGGCAGTATAATAAATTATAAAGAAACAGGGTATGACGGAGTTATTCACCTTATGCCTTTTGCATGCCTTCCGGAGCTCGTCACGCAAAGCATGGCGCCACGGATATCGAAAGACTCTCAGATACCGATCCTGACCCTTGCTCTCGATGAGCAGACAGGCATCGCAAACAACCTGACCCGTATCGAGGCTTTTGTTGAACTCCTGAGAAGCATTAAAATAAACCGTTCACCCGATGGAGGGACTTTCAATGAGTGACGCCTATTTAGGAATTGATGTAGGTTCGATAAGCACCAATATCGTAGCAATAGACCGGCAGGGCGGCGTATTGTCGGAGCAGTATGTCAGGACAAACGGCCAGCCGCTCGAGTGCGTTAAAAAAGGACTGAGATTTTTAAAGGATGAACTTCCCGGAATAAACATCGCCGGAGTCGGCACTACCGGAAGCGGAAGGCAGCTTGCGGGTATTCTTACCGGAGCCGATATTGTCAAAAACGAGATAACGGCGCATGCCACGGCGACAGTCAATCTATACCCGGATGTACGGACAATTTTCGAGATCGGGGGGCAGGATTCGAAGATCATCCTCATAAAAAACCAGTTAGTCGTGGATTTTGCCATGAATACAATCTGTGCAGCCGGCACGGGTTCTTTCCTGGACCACCAGGCTGAAAGGCTTAAAATACCCATAGAAAAATTCGGGGAACTCGCCCTTTCTTCAAATAAAAATGTCCGTATCGCCGGGAGATGCACAGTTTTCGCGGAATCGGATATGATCGCCAAGCAGCAGTTCGGTTTTACTAAAGCGGATATTATAAAGGGCCTCTGCAATGCCCTCGTGAGGAATTACATCAATAACCTCGGACGCGGAAAACTGTTAGAGCCGCCCTTCGTATTCCAGGGAGGCGTTGCGGCAAACCGCGGGATCGTAGCCGCGTTCGAAGAGGAAATGGGATTTCCGGTTATTGTTCCTCCCCATTTCAGCGTAATGGGGGCCATAGGCGCGGCACTGTTAGCGAAGGAACATCTTGAAAATTCCGGCCTTAAGACAAAGTTTGCAGGCTTCGACGCCGCCGATATGGAAATAACCCCTGGCACTTTCCAGTGCAACGACTGTTCGAATAATTGCGAAGTCATCGAAGTAACCTCGGAAGGAAAGGCTATCGCAAGGTGGGGCGACAAATGCGGAAAATGGACAAATTCAGTTATAAAAAGCGGCGCTAAAGGGCATAAGAATCCCCGTCCCTTAGTTGATGTAGTCAGTCCGGTAGGATAGGAAAGTAAAATATGCTTTATCCCAGGGAAAACGAAGTCAGGGAGATCAAGGACCTGTCCGGCATATGGGAGTTCAAAACAGATAAAGACGCTGCAGCAATCCTGATGCCCGTCCCTTCAAGTTATAATGATATTACACAGGATGCCTCAATCCGGGATCATGCAGGAGACGCCTGGTATGAACGCAGTTTTTTTATACCCGGGTCATGGAAAGGAAGGCGTGTTGTCATCAGGGCAGGCAGCGTCACCCATCATGGTGTTATCTCCATTAACGGACAGGAAGCAGTGCGCCATAAGGGGGGATACCTGCCGTTTGAAGCCGATATCACCGGAATGGTTGATTTCGGCGGAGAGAACCGCGTAACGATAACGGTCAATAATGTATTAGACTGGACCACCCTGCCTCCCGGCGAAATCAGGACATTCCAGGACGGCAAGCATCCTGACGGGTACAGGGTCCAGGAATATTTTCACGATTTCTACAACTATGCAGGCATACACAGGCCGGTAATTCTATACACAACGCCTCCTGTTTTTATTGGCGATATCGATATAGATACAGATATCGCCGGCCGAAGCGGAATAATCCGCTATAATATAAAATTATCGGAAGACGGCGCGCAAAGAGCCGTAAAAGTAAAGCTTATCGACAGGGGCAAAGAAATCGGTTCCAATACGGGGCGGCAGGGTGAATTTACAATCGAGCGCGCCCATTTCTGGGAGCCCGGAAAGTCCTATCTTTACTGCCTGAGAATCGAAACATATAATAATGGCGCCTTAGAAGATATTTACTCCCAGCCAGCCGGAATCCGGACGGTAAAGGTATCAGGGAAACAGTTCCTTATCAACGGCAAGCCCTTTTATTTTAAAGGCTTCGGAAAGCATGAAGACATGGACATAGCCGGAAAGGGGCTGAATAATGCCCTTAATGTCAAGGATATAAACCTGATGAAGTGGATTGGGGCGAATTCTTTCAGGACGTCCCATTATCCCTATTCGGAAGAATTTATGGAGCTTGCCGACAGTGAAGGTTTTGCCGTCATAGACGAAACACCGGCTGTTGGCCTCAATTTATGGGATATGGGAAAAAAGGTGTTCTGCGAAGAAAGGGTCCATGAAGACGCCCTCGAGCATCACCTCCAGGTTATAAGGGAACTTGTCGGGAGGGACAAAAACCGGCCCAGCGTAGTGATGTGGAGCCTGGCCAACGAGGCTTCCACATATGAAGAAGGTGCGCTGCCCTATTTCAGGAAGCTGGCGGAAGAAACACGCAAGCTGGACCCTGCGAGGCCTATTACGATTGCCCAGTCAAGCCATCCCGGAGACTGCAAAGTCGCCGGACTTTTCGACGTCATATGTGTTAACCGTTACTATTCATGGTACGAAGACCCGGGCCGCCTCGAACTGATAGAGTTCCAGATAGAAAGGGAACTGCGGGAATGGTACGACAATTTCAAACAGCCGGTATTGATGAGCGAATACGGCGCCGATTCGGTGCCGGGACTTCACCATGACCCCGCTGTAATGTTCTCCGAGGAATACCAGTGCGAATTGCTGGAACATTATCATAATGTTTTTGATAAACTCGACTTCATCATCGGCGAGCATGTCTGGAATTTTGCCGACTTTGCCACAAAGCAGGGGATCACCCGTGTGGACGGGAACAGGAAAGGAGTATTTACCCGCCAGAGACAGCCCAAGGCCGCGGCCCATCTCCTCAGGAAAAGGTGGCTCTGAAAGACCACCCGGTCATTTTTTGAAAAATTTCATTAAACAGGCTATACTAAAGGCCTGAATTTCCATGGTTACAAGCAGGATATTATGTTTTCCAATCTATTTCCACTCGCTTTCAGGATTTTTACCTACCCGGTAAATTCCGTCATGCATTTACGAAACTACCCGTTTCAAAAGCTGCCATTATTTTTTAAAGGAGAAGTGCAGTGGAAAACCTCACTCTTGACTGCCGTCAGGACGGCATTGCGGCTGAAAAATTCAAGGAGCTGGACAGCTTTATCCAGGCTCTGTCTTTAGACCTGAAAAGTCCGCGCCGGAAAGGCGATCTTATCCAGATCCTGCATAAAGCCCAGGATATCTTCGGCTTTCTGCCTGAAAGCGTTCAGCTTTTCGTCTCTCAAAAGCTCAATATCCAGCATTCAGAAGTATCGGGCGTCATCAGCTTCTACAACTATTTCATAACCGAACCCAAGGGTCGCATCCAGGTAAGCGTCTGCATGGGGACAGCATGTTTCGTTAAAGGAGCGGGGCAGATCCTTTCAGAATTTGAAAAGCAGCTCGGCATCAAGGCGGGACAGGTCTCAGAAGATATGAAATTTTCCATTGACATAGTGCGCTGTATCGGCGCATGCGGGCTGGCTCCTGTTGTTACGATCGATAAAAAGGTGTACGGCAGGCTCAAACCCGACGATGTACGGGGCATCCTTGCGGAATATCATAAAATGCAGGGGGGTGAGCTGTGAAGACTCTCGACAGGATTAACGATTACAGCGCCCTGCTCGACAGGCAGGCCGCATACCAGTCTTTAATAAAACTCAGAAATAAAAATGCCGGAAAATCTTCCAGGAGCAGCGCAGGCAGTTATGACATTATGGTCTGCGGCGGAACAGGCTGTGTTTCAAGCGACAGCATCCTCATAGCGAAAAATCTCAGCGCCCTTGTAAAAGAAAAAAAACTATCGTCAAAAGTCCGCGTGATACAGACAGGCTGTTTCGGCTTTTGTGAAAGAGGGCCGGTGGTAGTTATACAGCCGGATGATGTGTTCTATACCCGCGTGACGCCGGCAGACGCAGCCCAGATCATTGAGACCCACATTATAAAAGGTGTTAAGGTCGACAGGCTTCTCTACAAAGATCCCTCGAGCGGGGAATCCCTCGAAAAGAGCGCCGATATACCTTTTTATAAAAAGCAGAAGCGTATAGCTCTCAGGAACTGCGGCCTCATCGACCCGGAAAACATTATGGAATATATAGCATGCGGGGGTTACCAGGCGCTCGGTAAAAGCCTGACGGAAGGTTCCCCAGAAAGCATTATCGAAGTATTGAAAAAATCCGGTTTAAGGGGACGGGGCGGCGGCGGATTTCCAACCGGTCTTAAGTGGGAGCTTGCGAGAAAAGGCGCAGGTTTATCAAAAGCCTCAGGCGTACAGGAGAAATTCGTACTCTGCAATGCCGACGAGGGCGATCCCGGCGCATTCATGGACCGTTCGATCATGGAAGGGGATCCCTGCAGCGTCATCGAAGCGATGACAATTGCCGGTTATGTCATTGGAGCGCCTCAAGGCTATGTTTATATCCGGGCGGAGTACCCCTTAGCCGTCCACAGGCTTAAGACTGCGATAAAACAGTCGGAGGATTGCGGACTGCTCGGCGAAAACATCCTTGGCAGCGGTTTTTCCTTCAATATCGCCCTGAAACTCGGGGCGGGCGCTTTTGTCTGCGGCGAAGAAACCGCCCTTATCCACAGCGTCGAGGGAGAACGGGGAGAACCGACGACCAAACCCCCTTACCCTGCAATCAGCGGATTGTGGTCAAAACCGACGCTTGTCAATAATGTGGAAACCTATGCCAACATCCCCCCGATTATCATGAACGGTCCGGACTGGTATTCCTCGATCGGCTTTGAAAAATCCCGGGGTACAAAAGTATTTGCCCTGGCCGGCAAGATAAATAATGTAGGCCTCGTAGAAATTCCGATGGGAACAAGCCTCAGGGAAATATTATACGATATAGGCGGCGGAATAAAGGATAACAAGGAATTTAAATCCGTTCAGACAGGCGGCCCTTCGGGCGGCTGTCTTACAAAAGAAAACCTCGATATCCCCATCACATATGAAAACCTGCAGGCAGTAGGATCCATGATGGGATCGGGCGGAATGATCGTAATGGATGAAACAGATTGCATGGTCAACATTGCCCGCTTTTACCTTGAATTTACACTCGATGAGTCCTGCGGCAAATGCACCCCATGCAGGGTAGGAAACAAGCGCCTTCATGAGATGCTGACCGCCATTACCAAGGGCAAGGCCGAGGAAAACACCATGGAAAAATTAGAAAACCTGGCCCAGATTATCAAGAAAACATCCCTGTGCGGTCTGGGCCAGTCTTCCCCGAACCCGGTTCTTTCAACTCTCCGCTACTTCAGGGAAGAGTACATAGAACATATACGCGACCATAAATGCCGGGCCGGGACATGCAAAGACCTGCTTTCCTACCATATCGTGAAGGAAAAATGCGTGGGATGCACTCTCTGCGCGAGGAACTGCCCCGCTCTCTGCATAAGCGGCAAGGTCAAAGCCCCTCATGAGATCGACCAGGAAAAATGCGTGAAGTGCGGAGTGTGTTTTGACAGGTGTAAATTCGGCGCTATTTTAAAGCGTTAGGAGAAAGATAATGGCAAAAGTAAAAATAAACGATCACGAAATCGAAGTATTCAAGGACGCGACAATTCTCGAAGCCGCAGCTGAACTTGACGGAGTTTACATACCCACGCTCTGCCACATGAACCTGGAGAGTTTTAATGTAGAACACCGCATAGGAAGCTGCAGGATCTGCATGGTCGAAGTTGTCGAAAACACGCGTAAAAGGCTCGCGCCCGCTTGCTGCACTCCGGTAACCGAGGGTATGGTCATACGGACAAACACCCCTGAAGTTATTCAGGCCCGCCGGATAATCCTGGAGCTCTTGCTTTCGGACCACCCGTTCGACTGCCTGAACTGCCCAAAAAATCTTGAATGCGAACTGCAGGCCCTCGCAAAGCGTTTCGGCATAGATCATCTCACCTATACAGGCGAGGTTTCAACATATAAAAAGGATATTTCCAGCAAGGCTATCAAACGCGACCTTGACAAATGCATTCTCTGCAGGCGCTGCGAGACGGCCTGCAACGATATACAGACCGTTGGAACGCTTACAGGTTACGGCAGGGGATTCAACGCCGTAGTCGCTCCCGCTGAGATGAAGCCGCTCTCCGAAACAAACTGCGTTATGTGCGGCCAATGCGTCAATGTATGCCCGACAGCCGCTCTGACAGAGATCAGTTATACGAAAAAAGTCTGGTCAGCCCTTTCGGACACTTCCAAAAAGGTTATAGTGCAGGTCGCGCCTGCCGTACGCGTCGCAATGAGCGAAGAACCCGGATTGAACATGACAGGCAAGCTGGTGGCCGGGCTCAAGCAGCTCGGTTTCGAGGCCGTATTCGACACCAACTTCGGAGCCGATCTGACGATAGTCGAAGAATCCCTGGAAATAATCGAAAGGCTTACCGCACGCGACAACCTTCCGATTCTTACTTCATGCTGTCCCGGATGGGTCAATTTTCTTGAATTTCAATTTCCTGACCTCATCAAGATCCCTTCAAGCTGCAAATCTCCCCAGCAGATGTTCGGGGCGATCGCAAAGACTTATTACGCCGATAAAATCGGAGTTAAACCGGCCGATCTTGTAGTGGTTTCAGTAATGCCATGCCTTGCGAAAAAGCATGAAGCCGGCAGGGCCGAATTCAGCCATGACGGCGTGCGCGATGTCGACTATGTTATAACTACGAGGGAATTGATCCGGATGTTCAATGAGGCAGGGATCCGTCTCGATAAGCTACCCGAAGAGCGCTTTGACAACCCTCTCGGCGAATCTACGGGAGCGGCATCGATTTTCGGAGTTTCAGGCGGCGTGCTCGAAGCGGCGCTGAGGACCGCTTATGAAAAACTTACAGGAAAGGAGCTGAATTCGATCAATTTTACCCAGGTAAGGGGCCTTGACGGCATTAAAGAAGCTGAATTCAATATCAACGGCAGGATGATACGCGTAGCGGCCGCATCCGGGCTCGGAAACGCAAGGTCTCTTCTCGAAAAAATACGTTCCGGAGTTTCCCGGTACGATATCATCGAAATTATGGCCTGCCCCGGGGGCTGCATTAACGGCGGAGGCCAGCCTTATATTCATTCCGATACGAGCATACTGGAAAAGAGGATGAAGGCGCTATATTCCATAGATTCGTCGAAAGAGATCCGTAAATCCCATGAAAATCCATATATTATGAAACTATACCATGACTTCCTCGGAGAACCCGGGGGAGAAAAGGCTCACAGTCTCCTTCATACGAATTATTATAAGGGCGGTTCCCTTAGGCCCCTGAAGGTCCCTAAGGAACTAAGGGCCAAAAACTAGATTTTTTAAAAGAATCTTAATAATGAGTCTTATAATTCCGCCCAATGCCCTGGTGCCTGGCCTGGTGCCAGTCCCCAGGATAGGCAGGCACTTCCTTGTTGCCCCAGGGGCTTGCCCCCGTAAGGGGGGCATTAGAAGCCGGGAAGCCGGGCCGCTAAGGCCCGGCTTTTTTATTCATCTCGCGCCTGCTAATTTTAAAATATTGACAACCGTCGGATCTTTTGCAAAAGAAAGCGCCGTATTGCCTCCTGTGTTCAGTGAGTTTACCCGTGCCCCCGCCGCAAGCAGGGCTTTTACAACGTCAGCCTGGCCCCTCTGCGAGGCGTACATCAGGGCGGTATTGCCCTCTTTATCCCTTGCATTTACATCGGCCCCGGCACCGATAAGGGCTGCAACCGCGCCTGTATGTTCTATAAAATTCATATATATCGCCCACATCAGGGCAGTCTGGCCGTTTTTATCCGAGGCGTTGACCGGCGCTTTCGCCGCTAACAGGACATTAATTGCATCGGCCTGCCCTTCTTCGGCTGCGCCCATAAGGGCTGTGAAGCCGTCTTTGTTCGCCGCATTGACATCGGCCTTTGCCGCGAGCAGCAGCCTCTCCGAACCGGACTGCCCCCTGAGGGCAGCAATGGTCAGGGCTGTATAACCGGATTTGTTCACGGCATTGACATCGGCCTTCATACCGATAAGCGCCTTAACAGCCTCATTCCGGCCATATGCCGCGGCTTCCATCAGCGCTGTCCAGCCTTCATCATCCAAGGGCGAATTGATATTCCCTTTGTAGTTTTCAATAAAAATCTTATCCCCGTTCGTCGCGGCATCAAGAAGACCTTTATTATCTGCTGCGGCAAATACGGGAATAGCTGCTAAAATCATAATAAACAGAAATTTCATATTAAACCCTTTCTCCTGAATAAGCTTTATAAGAATTATATAAATGACCTATCGAAAGCACAATCGCTGAGATAAAAAGCGGTATTGATGAGAGAAAAACAGCTCCTGCAAAAAAACACATCAGCGGGCTTACCGCCATAGGCAGAGGAATTTTAAGCATCGGTTCGTATAAAAGACGTAAATGCCTCCCTTTCAGGAAATAGCGAAGCCACCCCGCATAGTAAAACAGGAGAAATAAAACAGCGGCGGCTATTAGAACTTTTTCAATCAAGGTCCCGCAGCTTATACTGTAAAAAAACGGCGTTACGACAACCCCCGCCTGCCCTGCCCTTTCAAGAATTGTCATGATACGCCCCGTTTTTCCGGTGTTTTGAACTTCGAGAGGCGCGCCTGCCGGGAATAAAAAGTACAGGCAGTTCGGGGCCATTATCAAAAGAGGTAAAATCCATCCGTTTCCAATATTCATATCAGAGAGGTTAAGTAAAATATATATTTTAGTCAATTGAAATAATATTTTTTATAATGTACTTGACAAAACTATATAGGTTATATTATACTAAGTTATATTAACATAGTATAATTTAACTTAAGGAGAAATTATGGTTACAGATATCGTGATCCTGGCGCTTTTATCCAATAAACCAAAGCACGGCTATGAGATCAAGAAGGATGTCAGCCGGATACTTGAAAGGGAAACCAAGCTCAATAACAATCTCCTCTATCCCGCCCTGCGCCGCCTGGAAAAAACGGGGGCTGTTGTCAGCGAGCTCCAGGAGCAGGCCGAAACGCCGACAAGGCGCGTATACAGCATAACCCCTGCGGGCAGGGAAATGTTTAAAAATCTCCTGAACAGCTTCAGGGAAGAAGATATCTCTAAAGAGGAGGAATTTCTTGTAAGGGTAGCCTTCATGGAAAAGCTCGGCGAGCATGAGAGGCTGCGCCTGCTCGATATGAGGCTAAAAGAGCTGCAGCGGAGGCTGGACCACCATAATAATATCGACGGTTCTTTTGCCTACAAATTTGACTCGCCCTGGATTGAAAATGTCATGAGTTACAGGCAAATAAAGATTACCGAAGATATCGCATGGATTGAAGAGCTCAAATCTTCAATCGTAAAATATTAAGGAGGTCAATATGCTTCCCGGTGAAAAAATCCCATGGTGGAAAACACGGAACACGAAAATTGCGGGCATAAGCGTCCTTTCAGCCTTTATAGCCGGATTCTTCATATGGTTCAGCTTCATCAGGCCGTACATATCGACCGATGACGCGAGGATAGATGCGGATATAATAAACATTGCCAATAACGGTTCGAGCGGCCAGATACTCTCGGTTAATGTTAAAGAAGGCGATTTTGTCACGAACGGAATGACCGTAGTGGAACTCGATCATCAGATCGCGCAGGCCCAATACCGTCAGGCTGAAGCCAGGTGCGAACTGGCCCGGGCCAATTTTCAGAGGGCTGTAATTTTATACAGAAAGGCTGATTATACTCGCCAGCAATACGACCAGGCCAGTTCAGACGCCGAAGCGGCAGAGGCTGTCTTGAAAGTGGCTGAAATAGCCCTGGAGCGTACTTATATCAGGAGCATCACGAACGGCTGTGTCATCATGAAAAACGCGCTTGCGGGAAATATTCTGGAAGCAAACCAGGTGGCAATAACAATTGCCGACATCGATCATGCCTGGGTATCGGCAAATATCGATGAAAAATCCGTGGCCCTGATAAAGCCGGGACAGTCTGTCTATATAACTATCGACGAGGGCGGGACGCTGAAGGGACATGTTTCGGATATCAGGAAAGCCAGCGAATCTACTTTTTCACTTATCCCTTCAGACAATGCCACCGGAAATTATATCAAGGTTACCCAGAGAATCCCCTTGAAAATAGATTTAGAAAGCCATCCCGGGATTAACCTTAAAGTCGGGGAATCGGTCGAGATAAAGATCAATGTATTATAAGGCGGAAAATATGGAAACGGGCAGGTCGAAATCAAACCCGGGTTATAAATGGAATGTATTGATCGTTACAATGATCGGGGCGTTCATGCCTAACCTCGATTCAAGTATTGTTAACGTATCGATTCCCACAATAATGTCGGATTTCGGCTCAAGCGTAACGGATATCGAATGGATAATGACAGGCTACATGCTTGCTTTCGCCGCACTGATGCCCCTGACGACATGGCTCAGGGATAAGATGGGCTATAAGCTCCTCTTTCTCGCAAACCTCTCTGTTTTTACATTCGGTTCGCTTCTTTGCGGCCTTGCCTGGAACCTGCCTTCACTGATAACTGCAAGGGTAATTCAGGCTATCGGCGGGGGGGATATCATTCCGACTACAATGGCCATGATAACGGAAGTATTCCCTCAGGAGGAACGCGGAAAGGCTCTAGGATACTGGGGTTTAGGGGTTATTCTCGGGCCTGCTCTCGGCCCGACCCTCGGCGGCTATCTCACACATACAATCGGATGGCGTTCCATTTTCCTCGTTAATCTCCCCGTCGGAGCGGTCTGCCTTCTTCTTGGAGCTTTACTTCTGGTTAAAGACAAACCGGAACACAGCTCGGGTAAACGCTTCGATTTCTGGGGTTTCGTATTTATCTCGGCGTTTTTAGTGTCATTGCTCCTTGGAATTTCTAAGGGAGAGGACGAAGGCTGGACCTCAACATTCATTCTTTCATGCTGGCTTATATCAATCCTGGGCTTTATCGGATTCCTGCTGGTGGAGACCCATGTCGAAGAAAGCATTATTGACCTCAGCCTCTTCAGGATACCCGCTTTCACATCCTGCATGATTATGACATTTATCCGTTCAATCGTCCTTTTCGGAGGGACATTCCTGCTCCCCCTGTTCATTCAAAGGGTGATGGGTTATAATGAAATAACTAGCGGGTTTATCATGCTGCCCAGCGCCTGCGCCATGGCAGCGATGATGCCTTTTGTCGGCTTTTTAAGCGATAAGATCGCTCCGAGGATACCGGCGTTGATCGGGCTGGTCTGCCTGGTGGTTTTTATGCTGATGTACCGCAATATAGATGTCTCGACAAGCATTCCCGGCATCATCATGCCGACCATGATCCGCAGTGTAGGCATGATCCTTCTCCTGGCGCCTGTTATGACTGCCATGATGAATTCAGTCCCGCAGAAAAAGGCCGGGAATGCGACTTCTATGAACGGCATCATACAGCAGGTGGGAGGTTCCATAGGTATCGCCATTTTCGGAACGCTTCTTACAAACCGGGGACATTTTCATATGTCAATTATCTCCCAGTCGATATCAAACGGCACTGCCGCTTTTCAAACCGCCGCTATATCCATGCTGCACCGTGTCCATAATTCCGGATTTGATTACGCCAATTCTGCTTCAATTGCCAAAGCATTTTTAATAAAGGAATTATCACTCTTTGCATCGGTCATGTCGTTCCAGGATACCTTTTTCACCGGAGGGATTTTTATAATCCTTGTCCTCCCGGTTGCTTTCATGCTCCCTCTGAAGAAAGTTTTTACAGCCGCCTTATAGGCAGGCTTTAGCTTATTGAAACAAGGCTTTTATCGTCTGGTTCGAATGTACATTGGTAAAAGTATAGGATGTTATCATTCCCCGGTCCTCGCCGTTGACGAATACATCGAGCGTAAAGGTCTTTCCGCGGACCTCCGTTATAGTGAATTGCATATCATCGCCTTCGTTCACCTTGATTATCCCCGACGGACTTATAGAACCCGAACCTTCGCAAACCGCTGATATCGTGTACTGCTCAATAGCCTGGCTTGAAGATGATGCCGCGGATGCGGAAGACGATGACGGCGATTTACCGGCATGGATTCTCGGCTTCGTGATTGCTCCGTTCGAGGATACCGCAGAGTCCTCAGATACCTCAGGGCCGACAGGCCCGGATGTTTTCATGAAAGCGTATAAAACCGCCGTCAGGATTATTCCGCACAACACTAAAACCGCAATGGATAAAACTATTTTTAATTTCAAAACAGCCCCCCTGCAAAATTACTTATCTAAGATATATTACCTGACCGCTCAATATCAATCGGAAATATTATAAAAATATTTTCCCCGCGGTTTCCTCACATTTTTGACAATAAATCATAATAAATTTAAAATTGACAACAGGCCCGGCACGAGGAGCTTTATTATGAACCGAAAAGTGATCCCATTGCGCGGCAGAAAATACGATCTGGCGATTCTTGCCTTCTTTTTTATCAACATTATATTTATCACCTACCTCTTCGACCTTGAACAGGTGGTTGTGGCCAATGTTTCGAACTTCGCCTACCCCCTCTGGCCGCCAAGAACCGTCGTCGACCTGGTGCACTGGTATGGAAAAACATTCGATCCTCTGTTATTAGCAAGACCCGTCTGGTGGAAAATGACCATCTGGATCGATGTTATTATATTCGGGCCTTTTTACATTGCCGCCATATATGCTTTCATAAAAGGCAGGGAATGGATAAGGATCCCCTCTATCATAGCGAGCACGATGCTTATTACCAACGTTATTATCATATTCGGGGAGGAGATCTGCGGGACTTATCCGACTCCGGCGCTTCCGGTGGTAATTTCCATAAATCTTCCATGGCTCCTCTTTCCCATATTTATCATCTGGCGCATGGCAGGAAGCGAGCATCCGTTCACAAGGAAGGACTAAGATTATGGATAAAAAGCATTTCATCTCTATTTACGGACCCTGGGCAATAATAGCGGGAGCAACCGAGGGCATCGGAGAGGCTTTCGCTCAAAACCTTGCCGGGATAGGATTTAACCTTGTGCTTATAGCCCGCCGTGAAGCCCTGCTTAAAGAAGAGGCCCAAAAGCTCCAGGATAAATACGGGATTTGTGTAAGAACCATTAATTTCGATCTGTCGGAAACGGAAAAACTTCCCGGGATCGATAAAATGACAGCTGACCTTGACATTGGGCTGTTTGTTTATAACGCTGCCCTTTCCCTGGTCGGGCCTTTTATGGACAATTCCGAAGAGGATCACCTTAAAGAGATCGATGTTAATATCAAAGGGCCGCTGGTCCTTACAATGCTTTTCGGGGAAAGGTTTATTAAGCGCGAAAGAGGCGGGATCATCCTGATGTCGAGCCTTACATCCTCGCAGGGTTCGCCCCTTGTTGCCAACTACGGGGCGACAAAGGCATGGAACCTTATCCTGGCGGAAGGGCTCTGGTACGAGATGAAAGAACAGGGCGTCGATATTATGGCATGCGCCGCTGGGGCTACAAATACACCTGGTTACAGGCAGAGCCTGCCCGGAGTCAATTTAAGGGCCATGGATCCCGGCTCCGTCGCTAAAACAGCCCTGGCAAATCTCGGGAGAAAACCTGTTGTAATTCCAGGGATCTTCAACAACATCAGCGGCTTCATACTCCGCCGCCTGCTGCCGATAAAAACCGCGGTCGGCATTATGGGCTTTGCGCTGAAGAAAATGTACGGGAAAAAGGAAAATTAAAGCCGTTCCGGTCTTTAAAAGCCCTTTTCACGAAGATCATCGATAATTTTCACATATTGTTCAATGATATTAAAACTGCGGTTATCCCTTCTCCTGAGATCAACTTCGTCGGCATGAGATATGCCGCGCAATCCTTTGCCTTCCATGACGCCCTTAAATTCTCCATATTTTGCGGATTCCACCGTAACAAGACCGTCATTATCGCCGCTGGTAATTTTAACAATCAAAAAAGATAAAAAGAAAAATAAATCGCTGAAAGCGCTCTTCATCCTGGCGGCGTAACTTTGATAAAAAACATCCGGACTATCGGTATTTATTTCATTGAATCCCCTGCAGTAAATCCCGGAAATCTGCCTGCAGGCGTTATAAAAATCAGGATGTTTGTCTCCTAAAATTTTAAAAAAAAGATCGACGAAAAAAGAAATGGAACGGAATAAAAAAACCGGGAGGCCGTATACTATGTCGATTATTTTCGAACCATGGTGAGGGGTTGAAATCGTGGTTAAGGACGCTATATGCTTTCCCATATTCATGCTTGAGATCATATAGCGGGCTTCAAGGCCCCCTTTCGAATGAGCTATAAGATTTATTTTACCGGCGCCTGTTTTCGAGAGAATAGAGAGAATATTTTCCCTGATCGTTCCGGCATTCGCCTCGATCGAACCCCAGGCGTCCTGGCCGCTGTAGTAAATATCGGCTCCCTCTGCTTTGAGAACGCCGGGGATCCTTCCCCAGTAATTATAAAATTTGCTGTCATCGCGAAAAGCCGCGCCATGGATGAGCATCAGGGGGTATTTAGTTTTACATTTCATCATGAAGGTATTTTAAAATTGTCCGGTTAAAAAAGCAATTGCCGTTTAATTATCAGCTGCTTATATTAATAGAAATTCAAAAAGGAGTCCAATATGCCAGTTGAAATGAAAGCGATCCGTTTCCATGAATACGGAAGTTCCGGGAAGCTTGTCCTGGAAAGCATTCCGCGCCCCGAACCGGGGGCCGGCGAGGTGCTGGTCAAAGTGCTCTTTGCCGGAGTCAATCCAATCGACTGGAAATTAAGGGCAGGCTTTCTCAAGGATTTCATGCCCCTTCGTCTGCCTGTCATAGCGGGGATCGATTTTTCAGGCATAGTCGAAGAAGCCGGAAAAGGCGCCAGTCTGAAAAAAGGGCAGGCCGTTTTCGGCATAGCGAAGTGGGCCTATGCGGAGTATGCCCTGGCGTCTGAGAGCGATGTCGCCTTAAAACCCGACGGCCTCTCTTTCGAATTAGCCGCAGCTCTGCCGACCGGATCCCTTACCGCATGGCAGACCGTCGAGGATGCCGGCGTAAAAGCGGGGCAGACGGTCGTCGTCCAGGGCGCCGCAGGGGGAGTCGGGCTTTTCGCGGTCCAGTTCGCCCGTGAAAAAGGGGCAAAGGTCATTGGAACTTCTTCAGCCGCCAATACCGGCTTTGTCAAATCCCTGGGGGCCGAGGCCGTCGATTACGGCAAGGGGCCTCTCGATAAGGAAATCGGAAACGTTGATGCCGTCATAGATGCCGTGGGCGGGGAGACACTTGAAAAATCTTATGCCCTGCTAAAAAAGGGCGGCGTTCTGGTTACAATAGCCGGCCGGGTTTCTGAAGAAAAGGCTCTTAAATACGGTATAAAAGCCCTTAATTCCGGAAGAGGTTCGACCGCCCATTTAAAAACTATCGGTGAAATGGCTGTAAAATCCCTGCATGCCGAAATCGGGAAAATTTTCCCGCTCGAACAAGCCGGAGCAGCACAGGACCTTAGCCAGACAGGGCATGGAAGAGGCCGCATATTATTGAAAATCTGAAATGTCTGTCAGCGGCCGCCGATTTTCAGATCATCGAGGGAGCTCAGGATGATTTCATCGGTCGGGGTATCGAAGCGGATCCCATAGAAATACTTATTTTCAGCCGCAAGACCCCATACTATTTTGCAGAATTTATCCCTCAAGGCCAGGGAGGACGATATCTTCGAGCTTACTTTAAAGATAGAAGACTCGTTCAATTCCTTCGCGGAAGTAATTTCAATTCCGCCCGATGAGATATTATATATCTCGCAGAATATCGTCGTGTTGGTCATGAGGTCTTCCAGCTTGCATTTCGCAAAGCGGATATAACGATGATGAATTCTATCCTCTTTCTTGATAATGAAGATCTCGTTAAGGGCGCTTTTTATAGCCGGGGTAAATTTTTCACCATGGGACTGCAGCAGCGCATTGATAACCCGGCTTAAAGTATCCATGCAGTCGTAATGGGTTTTCATAAGGGCATTATCCAGCAGATTGGCTGTAATGAGGATATTGTCATTTATGGTCAGACCGCTTCCGTTAAGCTTCCTTGGAAATCCGGTGCCGTCTATCTGCTCATGATGGTTTAGAACGAGCCTGGCTATTTCTCCCTGCATTTTAAGGTGCGAGACTATTATCCTTTCACCCCAGATAGGGTGATTGATATAAATACTGTCCGCATCGTTGCCCCTGAAGAAATATTTTACTTTTATATCCTCGTTAAAATCGATTTTGCCTATGTCATGAAGCAGGGCCGCAAGAATAAGATTCTGCTGATTGACCTTGCCGGTTGTTATATGGCTTGAGAGGATGTAACTGAATATCGCGGTATTGAGGCTGTGTGAAATAAAATGATCTGGAACTTCTATGCAGGATATCATCCTTATAAAAAAATCTTCATACCCCGATACTTCTCTTTTTAAATTATCAGCAAAAAAATTCAAACGGTTTTGAAAATCGGTGATATTTAATTTTTCATCCTTTATCTCATCGAAAATCCTGCCGAGCGAGACAACGAATGTTTCATAAATGTTAAACTTTTTGAGTTTAATTGTTTTGTCTGCCAATTCCGTCCCCGTTATTAAAATTTTCCTCCATCGAAGCACATTAATTTTAATCAAATTCGGCCGGGATGTAAATTATTACGCTTATTGTACAAAGATTAATTTGGCAATAGGGCCTTCCTGTTATACATTAAATCTATATATTCTCCACGGGGCCCGGCATGCTCAAGCAGTTTGTCCGCAGCTTTTAAATAGTTACCGTCATGGTACTCTGACGCAGCGCATATGAGCATGACCGCGTATGAATAGCTTTCGTTTTCAGGGGCGATATCATTTTTCAGAAAAGATCTGCTGCCGTCAATATAGGGCATCAGGTAATCCAGCGCAGATTTGATTCCTCTTCCGTCTCCTGTTTTATAATTCCAGAGATCGACACCGGCTTTTTCAGAAAGCCTTGCAGCCGTTATAAATGCGCACAGGGCGAACATGCTGTAATGCAGGGGCCTGGTCCTCATTAATTCCCGGGGCAAAGATCCATCCGGTTCTACCTGGGCATCTATCCTGGCTTTTGTAATATTATTGATCCTGGACGCCGCCATATCCTTTTCCCCGGTAAAGATCTCATATGCAATAATCTGAGCATCGAACCAGTCTCCATGATTATTCATGCTTTTGTCCTCCATTTGGCCGATATCGCTGTCAAGAAGCCATTGATGGAAATCGGAGATCCATTTTTTAAAGCTCCCCATATCGGCAGCAGTAAATTCTTTCGAATTATTATAAAGCATGACAGCTGAATCTATGATTTCGGCTGTTCTCGAAGTTTCTATCAGACCTTCCGGCCTCCCGTTAGATTTCCCGGGTATTGATTGGCCGAAATTCAAATTAGGATTCTGCCTGGTTTCCGGGTTTAAATACCATGTTTTTATCAGCTGTGCGGCCTTCCTGGAATAATCGGGATTTCCCGTGTAAAAATTTGCGAGGGCAAGGGTTTTAACCGCCTCCGCCATTTTATCATAGGCAGTCTTGTCGTATTTACCGCTTTTAGAGTCAGGGTTTTCAAGGCCGTCCCTGTTCACATATTTTCTTCCGGCGGGCCAGTAGTATATCGCCAGGCTCATATAATCATGCCTGTCGCCGCTGGGAGGAATGCCCTGTTTGTTCATAACGGAATAAGGTCCTTTTTTCAGTTCCCTGTCTGCAGCTTTCCTGAGCCTGTCCACGAGCTTTACAATATTCGCGTCACCCCCGGTGTATTTTGCCTTTATAGAATCGAGGACCGCGGAATCGAGGAGAAGATAATCCATGGGCCACAGGGGAACGGCTTTCAGGTTCATCAGAACTAAAGAAATTAGCATTATTTTTACAAAATTACTCATTTTCAAACTCCTTTCCGCGGAGGCAAATACCCCTCATGACAACTATTTTAATCAATTTTGTTTTATATCGGAAATAAAATCGATGAATTTTTCAGACAAAGTCCGATGCAATAAAAGATCCGGTTTACCGTCTTAAATATTAAGAGGTAATTATGTCAAAAAATATAATCGAGGTTTCGCATTATACTCAAAAATACGGTTCTTTTAAAGCGGTGGATGATATTTCTTTCACTGTCGCGGAAGGTAGCATATTCGCCTTTCTGGGGCCCAACGGGGCCGGTAAAAGCACGACTATCAATACATTGTGCACAATACAGGGTAGAACGGAAGGTGTGCTTAAAATAAACGGCCATGATGTTGCAATTGAGAAAGACAAAGTCCGTTCAGATATAGGGATTGTATTCCAGGAATCGACCCTGGATAATAACCTGACAGTTTCCGAAAACTTGAGACTGCATTGTGATTTTTACAATGTGCCCGTTAATGAAGTTGCCGGCCGCGTGGATTTCGTTCTGGAACTTGTCGATATGCAGAGCTGGAAAAAATCGAGAGTAAAAGCGCTGTCGGGAGGAATGAAGAGGCGTGTTGAAATAGCCCGGGGGCTGATTCACTTCCCGAAAATCCTTTTCCTGGACGAACCTACTGCAGGCCTTGATGCCCAGACCCGCGCCAGCATCTGGGACTATATCCGGAAACTCCAGAAACAGAAGAATATTACAATTTTCCTCACAACACATTATATGGAGGAGGCCGAGATCTGCGATTATGTGGCGATAATCGACCATGGCAGGATTGCCGCCTATGATACCCTGTATAATTTAAAGGAAAAGCTTACTTCCAGCACCGTCAGGATTCTGATTAAGGAATCCAGTGATCTGGAGTCCTATTTAAAGGATAATTCGATCCCCTACCGGGAGGAAGAAAACTTGTTTACATTCCAGACGAATGAAACCGAAAAGGTGCTCGATATAGCATCCCGGTTCAAATCGGTTATTACAGGGTTTGAGGTACATAAAGGAACTTTGAACGAGGTATTTCTCGCTATTACAGGAAAGGGGGTAAGAATTTAATGCGTACGATAAAAGCGATCCTTGTCAGGAATCTGACAAATTTTACAAGAGACAGGATGAAATTGATTTTCACATTTGTAATGACATTCTTTTTCCTGTTTATCTTCTCGTTTGCCATGAAATCGGCGCCGGGGGGATTGAGAGAGCCTATGAACTATCTTCTATCAGGAATTATAATAATGACCGTTTTTCAGACAGCCCTTAATAATTCAATGGGGATCATCGACGATATAGCAAGCGGATTTATGAAAGAGATCATTGTCGCTCCGCTGCCCCGCTGGCAGATATCCATCGGCCAGGTCCTCTCGTCGATGGTAATTGCAGTGATCCAGGGATTGATCATCCTGGTAATCGGGATCTTTATGGGTTTGAATTTAGACGCCCTTCATATAATTGAAATTATCGGAACGATGCTCTTAGTCGGGTTTACTTTCAGTTCCATAGGCCTGTTTCTGGCGACTCTTACAAAAAGCTCATCGGCCTTTCAGATTATGGTGTCTGTAATCGTTATGCCGCTGACTCTTGTTTCGGGAGCTTTGATCCCGATAACAGCGATGCCGGCTTTCCTGAAACCGGTTATTTTCTTCAACCCGCTGTCATATACCGCTTCGATATTCAGGTTCATTTCCCTGAAAATGGAAAACCTTTCAATCCCCGAACTGCTGAAGCAGGGAGTGGCATTCCAGTTAGGCAATTTTATTATAACGCCGCAGATCGCATTGATGATAATCATAATGATGAACCTGTTTTTCTTTACTCTCTGCGTTTACAGGTTTAACAGGTCCGATTTTTCAAGCGTGAAAGTATTCAGGCATGGCAGGTAATTTGCTGGAATTTATCCCTTATTTCTGTTAATATTAATTGATTAAGGGAGGGTTTTACATTATGACAAAGTTAATAATCCTGATCGTTTCGGTAATAATGCTCTGCTCCTGTTCGTCCAGAAGATTATACGATGCCGCCGTTAACGGCGATACCGCATACATCAAATCTTTCAAGGGGGATATCAACCAGCCTGTCAATAATGACGGTTCTACTGCGCTGATTTACGCATCATACCATGGAAAACTGGAATCGGTGAAGGCCCTGATCGAGGCAAAGGCTAATATTAACGCGACAAACTCCGGCGGGCATACTGCCCTGATGTATGCGGCATTCGAAGGCAGGACAGACGTAGTAAATGAATTGTTAAAAGCCGGGGCGGATGTGAATATCGCGGACAAAAGCGGTTTAACGGCTTTGACGCAGGCTGCTCTTAAAGGCCAGAAAGATGTAGTCAAAGCTCTGGTTAAAGTCGGGGCGCGGCATTGACGTTCCATTCGGCAGCTCAGGGACGAACAACCCGGAAGCCTATAAAATTATACGCTATATTAGGGAAATAACGGAAAGCGACCATGACCAATGACGGTGAATCATACCAGCTGCCCCCGCGTATCACGCGGTCCGAACCGGAAGGCCCGCCCCTGTAATCGCCGAGAGGTCCGCCCGTATTTTGTTCGTACCAGTCCCAGCACCACTGCCAGACATTTCCGCTCATGTCGAAAAGCCCGAGCTCATTGGTCAGCCTGGTACCTGCAGGATGGGTTGAATTTCCGGAATTGTTCGTAGTCCAGGCATAATCATCGACATTATTAGCCCCGGTACTCCCCGCAAAAGACTTCCTGTATCCTTTGATGTTTAAATGTCCGGGGTTCTCCTTATCTGCGCCTATCGCGGCCCACATCCATTCCATTTCCGTGGGTAAACGATAGCCGTTTGCCGACCAGTCTGCAGATACTGCGTCCCAGATTGCATTATCAGTCAAAGGTATCATACCGCCGGATAATGAAAGCCAGTTTGCAGGTTTCGTGCTGCCGTTGACCGAATAGACAGGGGTCAGGCCTTCTTTAATGCTGAGCATATTGCAGAAATAAATTGCGTGATACCAGTTTACCTGCTGAACAGGGTCGCCGGTCCCCGTAGAATTCTCCGCCAGGCTGGGATCAGCCAGTCCTGTAACAGTAGTAAACTGAGCCCTCGTTATATCGTTTTCACTCATATGAAAGGCCGCCGATATTTTAGCGGTATCGCTCCTGTTTTCATCATATTGAAATGTTCCGGATGGGATATACACCATTTTTCCGATATTGGGAGAAATGTAATTGGTAGCGCCCGGGGCAGGCCCGGCATTCGAATTTGGCGAGGAACAGGCCGCCGCCAGGATGCTTATTGCTGTTAGCAGGCCGATAGTGATCATATTCCTTTTCATTGTACTACCTCATCGATTAGTTTAAGCTACGATGATTTTATCTAAGATAAAGCCTTTGTGTCAATTAATAATTAACCGGGCAATTGTATAAAAGTAATAAGGACCTCCGGGACTTGTAAAGGAAAAACAATACATTTGACAATAAATGTCAAATAAAATAAAATTTCTGATGGACAAAGATTATAAAAAAACAATTCTTCCCGCCATGATCTCAAATATAGCCGATGTAATAGGTATAATCGGAGAAGACGGAGTTCAGAAATATATCAGCCCCAATGTCGAAAAGATATTCGGGTGGACGGTTGAAGAAGTTTTAGGCCTGTCTACTTTTTCATTTATTCATCCCGACGATGCTTTGATCGTTCAGAAGGCTTTTTTATCGCTGCTGGAAAAAGACCATGCTCAAATCAGCCTGGAATACAGGCTCAGGTGTAAAAACGGCGAATATAGATATTTCAATTCAACCGGAGTAAACCTTACAAGCAATCCCGAAATCTGCGGCGTTCTGGTAACTATTCATGATATAACAGAGCAGAAAAAGACAGAAATCAAGCTTAAAGAACTCATGGAGAGAAGCGAGCAGCGCTTCAGTAAAATTTTCGACGAGGCCAGGATGGGTATTGTTATTGCATCGCCTTCCTTAACTATCGTCAATGCAAATCCCGCATTTTGCCAGATGCTTGGCTATACTGAGGCAGCGCTTCAGAACATGGCTTTTAAGGATATAACACACCCCGATCATGTCGATCAGGATTTTGAAAACGCAAAGAAACTCTCTCTCGGAGAAATACCATTCTACAAATCTTCAAAGCGGTATATCAAGAGGAACGGCGATATTATCTGGTGTGAAACAGCCGTTTCCTGCCTGCGCGATGAATATAATAATTCATATTATTTTATAGCATTGATAGATGATATAACCGAACGCGAACAGAATGAAGAAACTATTAAAAACCTTCTCGATGAAAAAGTGCTCCTCCTTAAAGAGACTCATCACAGGATCAAGAACACAATGAATACAATAAACAGCCTCCTTATGCTCCAGGCTGAAAAACTTAAAGATCCCATTGCCATAGAAGCTTTTAAAGATACAAGGAACCGTGTCTGCACTTTATCGGTTCTTTATGACAAGCTGAACTTTTCCAACCGCCTTAAAGAAATTTCGATTAAGGATTTTTTGCCTGTTTTAATTGATGAAATTTTAGGAACATATTCCGGCAACGGGTCGATCATTATTGAAAAAGATATAGATGACATCTCTTTAAGTTTAAATAAGGCGCAGCCTCTCGGATTGATAATCAATGAACTGCTGACCAACATTATGAAATACGCATTTACCGGCAGGGACAAAGGGTTGATAAAATTATCGATCAATGCTGAGAACAGCCATGTCAAATTGATCATGGCAGACAACGGAATCGGGATGCCGGAAGCGGTAAATTTTGAAAATTCGACAGGCCTGGGCCTTCGTCTAATAGGAATGCTTGCGAAGCAGCTTGCGGG
>CAZHNM010000017.1:0-74742 GCA_964533855.1 uncultured Brevinematales bacterium | reverse complement strand
ATTATATCATGAAATTAACCGTTTGTCAAGTGCATAATTACGAATTATTATTCTAACTCTTTCCAGCCTATTCCGATTTGCAAAAAAGGTAAAAAAGGAATGCTGGAAATTAAATCAATCCACCCCCATGTTAATAAATAATTACCCCATTTATCTTTACTTTTCCTCAAGCAATTAAAGAAATCATTTAGAAAAAAGACACACACAATATTATTAATATAAGATAGAATATTTAATGTTTCTTTTGGTAGTTTTATCAGTATTTCGGCAAATAAAGAGATCAGTACATAAATACTAAGGAGTAGGATAAAGTTTTGCCAGAGTTGAGAGTCTTTATCTCCTTTATCTTTTGTCATCATTGCCTCTGTATGTAGAGACTTTTAATCAATATATTTTGGAAATTATATTCCTGTTTTTTGATACTGTCAATAATATTTTAGTTATTAATTCCCAGAAGGTTACAGTGTTATAAATTGGTAACAAAATTAATCTATTAACCTCTTGGTTTTCTTTTAAACTTGATCGTCATCCACTCCGGCAGGGCAGGAGCAGTAGTAAACAAAGCCATTTCTGCAATGCTCCATATCCATGCCAAAAACCCAAACAAGAACCAGCGGTAATCCCATCCGGACGCCGAGGCGATCAGTTGAAATGAATTTACCTTAACCGCATCCTGTTGTTTAGGGAGTCGAACGATATATTCGGCCGCAACCCATAAGAAAGGGGTAGTCCCTGACTGGCGTCAGGGACAATAAACTTTAAGGGTCCCTTCGGGACCCCAAGCGTTTATTGCCTAAAATCATCTCCTATGATAGAATTATCGCAATTCAATAGGGCGGTTTTATGAAAGGTTTGGTGATTATTCCCACTTATAACGAAGCTGAAAATATCAGGCTCATTATACCGGAGGTGCTCAAACAGGGAAAGACTTTCGAGGTTCTCGTGGTCGATGACAACTCCCCTGACGGCACCGGCGGAATTGTAAAAGAGATGGCCCTGTCCAATGAGCGTGTGCATCTCCTTGAGCGCAAAAAAAAGGCGGGACTGGGGAAAGCCTATGTGGCCGGTTTCAAGTGGGCGCTGAAGCAGGATGCGAATTTTGATTTCTTCTGTGAAATGGACGCCGATTTTTCTCATGATCCCGGCGAACTTCATCTCTTCACAGAGGCCCTTAAAGAGGGCTATGATGCCGTCTGCGGATCCCGCTATGTCAGAGGGGTCAGGGTCCTTAACTGGGACCTGAAAAGGCTGCTTATCAGCATAGTCGGCAACCTTTATGCCAGGATCGCGACAGGGGTAAAACTGACAGACCTGACGGGCGGATATAACTGTTATACAAGGGCTGTTCTCGAGAATCTCAACCTTGACGGGATCAGTTCCAGCGGGTACTCATTCCAGATCGAGATGAAGGCCAAGACCACATGGAAGGGTTACAGGATCAAAGAGGTCCCCATTATATTCCGCGACAGGTTCGAAGGAACGACAAAGATGAGCGGCGGAATAGTCAATGAGGCTATACTCAAGTGCTGGAAATTCCGGATCGACAAATGGCTCAAACGGATATAAAAGTCAGGTTTGCGCCTTCCCCGACAGGCAAGCTCCATCTCGGGAGCGCACGTACGGCGGTTTTTAACTGGCTTTACGCGCGGCATATGAAAGGCACCTTTATCCTGCGGATCGAGGACACGGATCTTGCGCGTTCGGAAGAATCCTTCACACGGTCGATAATCTCCGATATGGCCTGGCTCGGCATGAATTACGACGAGTTTTATTCTCAGAGCGACAGGTTCGATATTTACAGGGAGTACGCGCAAAAGCTTGTAAGTTCGGACAGGGCTTACAAGGATGAAGACAGCATAAGGGTTAGAACCGGCGAACCGAGGCAAATATCTTTTACCGATGCAGTCAAGGGGAAGATATCCGTCCTGTCTGCAGAACTCGAAGATTTCGTGATCATGAAAGCCGGCGGAACCCCGACCTACAATTTCGCAGTCGTAATAGACGACGCCCTGATGGGAATAACCCATTGCATCAGGGGGGAAGACCATATTACCAATACGATAAAACAGCTTATCATTTATGAACACCTGTCTTTCACGCCGCCGGTTTTCGCGCATCTCCCGCTTGTCATGGATGCGGATAAAACAAGGCTTTCGAAACGCAAAGGCTCCAAAGATATTGAATATTACCGTTCATCAGGTATACTCCCGGAGGCGCTGCTTAACGCGATCGCCAGGCTCGGATGGAGCCATGGCAATGAAGAGGTATTCACAATAGAAGAACTCATCAAATATTTCGATATATCGAAGATCTCTAAATCCGCATCAATCTACGATGAAGAAAAGATGATATGGATAAACGGCAAACATATGAAAATGCAGGATATCGAAAAGCTGTATTCTCATTTTACCGATTTCATATCTTCGGCCGGCCTTGAGCTTTCCGGAAAGATGGCGGATGCGGCCTGGCTTAAAAAAGCCGCCGGCCTTTTGAGGAGCAGGCATAAGACTCTCAAATCCCTTTACGACGAGATAGCCCTTTACGGGTCAGGGGATTTGTCTGCGCCCGGTGGTCCGGCAGGCGCTGTGGATTTAAAGCTTGAAGGGGCTGTGAAAAAAGCCTTTATGCAGGCAGCAGCTTATATCTCGGATATCAATGACTTTACAGGGGACCCTGTACGGATAGAGCAGTCATTAAAGAACATAGCTGAAGAAAATAAACTGAAATTCGGCGAACTTGCCTCGGCTCTGAGGGTAGCCCTTACCGGGAAAACCGAAAGCCCGGGCCTGGCAGTACTGGTGACGCTTTTAGGAGAAGATGCGAAGAAGAGGCTTAGTGTGTATTAAGCGAATCAGACAGGCTGCGGCTGTCGTTTTTAAGGCTGTCAGCCAGCCTGGAAATATCTTCCGAAGCCTTGGTGTTTTCCTCTATGGAGTTTGATACCTGGTTGACCGATTCGATTATTTTAACAGCTCCTTCTTTCTGATCCGACATTACCTTGTTTATATCAAGCGAGAAAATTTTAAGTTTTTCAGAATATCTCTGGATCTCAAGGGCAGATTTACCCTGCTCCTCTGTAACAGAGGCAATATCTGTCGCCATATTGTTTACCGTTTCGATGGTTTCCATGAGTTCTTCAAGGGATTTGCCGGACTGGCGGGCCGAGTCCGCGATATTCTTGGTGTTGGCGCTGCCGGATTCGAGCTTTGACCCGGCATCCCTTATACCGTCCTTGATGGAATTAATAATTATGCCTATTTCAGTAGCCGACTTCGAAGAGCTTTCTGAAAGCTTCCGGACTTCGCTTGCCACGATCGCAAAACCTTCGCCGGCGTCGCCGGCATGCGCGGCTTCGATGGCGGCGTTCATTGCAAGCATGTTTGTCTCATCCGATATGCTTCTGATAGCCGTAAGTATCTGGTCTATATTTTCGGAGTATTCCTCGAACTTGTGGATGCTGTCCGAGATGGCTGTGAGGAATTCCCCGATGGATTCTATATTCTTTTCGAAGGCTGAGAAATTTTCCTTGTTTTCCCTCGCGATTTTGGCGTTCTGACCTATCATTTTCTTTAAATCGACTATATTTTTCACTATCCCCTGAACTCCTGAATTAAGCTGTCCGATTGCAGATGCGGCGTCGGAAATCGTGCCGATCTGTTTTTCGATCGTGGAACTGTTATTTTCGAGGGCCTTCAGGTATTCTTCCATGGTTTCGAAGACGTTCCTGCTCGAAGAAGCCTGCTTTTCATTCGATGAGGAAAGCAGGAATGATTTCGAGGCGAGCTCCTCCGAATTAATGTCGATTTTTCTCGATGTATCCCTGATAACATCATAACTTTCAGTAAGGCGATTTATAACTTTGTTAAATACCAGAGAAAGCTTCCCGATCTCGTCTTTTGAATCGATTTCGAGCTTGACGCTCAGATTTCCGCTTTCTACATTCTTCGAAACGTTATCGAATTGCTCAACAACGCAGGAAAACCATGAGGACACAGCCTTAACAAGAATAACTATTATCAGTAATGAAATTATAATTATGATAGCAAAGAATAAAGATGCCCCGGCAAAATTCATGGTCATGTGGTTATAGCTGACCCTCCCGGATTCTTCCTCCGCATATTCAAGGGCATGCATTGTGTCGTTGAGGTTATTATACGCGCTTTCGGCGTTTGCTATGCTCATCGCGGCCATTCCCGGGTCCGATTTCACCATTCCTAAAACGAGTTTTGCTTCGTTGGCGTACAAATCGGCCTTTTTCCGGATATCGTCGAGAAGAGATTTTTCCTGGGCGGAAATGTTTTTATTTGATATAGAAAAATTCCTGAGGCTGTCCACCTGAGATTGCAGAGCATCCCTCTGTTCATCGGAAAGTTCCGTGATTTTATTGTCGGGATAATTCAGGCTGACCCATCCGATAAGGCGGTAAAGGTTCATATTAACGGTTTTGAGCCTGTCGTTGATTTCCTGTATCTGGTGGAGGTGGCTTATTCTGACATTGTAAAGCTCGCCCATTATCTGTTTCTGGTTGTTAAGATCTAAAAGGGAAAAGGTTATAACAATAAACAGCAGGACAATGATAGCTACCGGAGCTATCAATACCTTGACTATCAGATTCAGATTATAGAAGAACTTATTAAAGATATTAAACATTTTCAACCCTCTAATACGTAAGGACGGAGTTATTTATAAAAGCCGCACCCTATCCATATGTTATCGACCTTTTCCACGTAAGAACTTTTGTTCTCTATTTTTTTTGTCTTGGGATTTGACCTCTTGTAATCCACCCAGCCTGAATTTTTATCCCTCGCGGTTTCAAGCATCTCTTTGATATAATGCTTGCCGTCGGGATCCTGCATATCGATCATGTTGACGCCGATAAGGGTGGAATTCCCGTCGCCCCTTGCAAGGCACAATCCGTCGAAGTCAAATACGAAAACGTAGTATTCCCCGCTCCTGAAAATCCCTTTCGTATCATCGAAAGCCTTTAAAGCGGCGTCTTTGCCGTTGGCCTTGTAAAATTCAACAGCCTTGCGGACCATTGACCTGGCTTTTGAAGCGTTCTGGCTGAGTTCGGCCGATAAGAGAGAAGAAGCCGTTAAAACAAACAGCGTAATGATTAAGATCTTTTTCATAAGGCAGCCTCCTGTTTAACACCTTTTACAGCTATAATTAAAGTGTAAAGCAATAGCCCGCCAATGTCAAAAAAGGCGTGACAAGGCACGGTTACCTTGACATATTTAAGGTTAAGGCTTATCTTTTTTATAACTATAATTACTGACCGGAGGGTCGAATGAAGAAAAATATCCTTCTCGTGTATCCCGAAATGCCGTCAACATACTGGGGTTTTGAGCATAGCCTGAAATTTATCGGGAAAAAAACAACATATCCCCCCCTCGGTTTGATGACTGTCGCCGCAATGATACCGCCTGAATATGGTATAAAACTTGTTAACATGAACACTGAAGAATTAAAGGAAAGCGATATAAGCTGGGCCGATTACGTGTTTCTCTCTGCCATGGCGGTTCAAAAGGACTCCTTTGACGAAGTCGTCAGGCTTTCGCATAAATATAATAAAGTTGTTGTGGCAGGCGGGCCTTATCCATCCATTTCTCATGAGGATATCGAGGGTGTGGACCATTTTGTATTAGACGAGGCTGAAATGACACTCCCTGTTTTTTTCCGCGACCTCGAGGCCGGAAAACCGGAAAAAGTTTACAGGTCCGGCGCCAAGCCTGAAATGTCGATGGCTCCGCTTCCCCGTTTCGACCTTGTAAAAAATAAAGATTATGCGTCGATGGCTTTGCAGTTTTCACGCGGATGCCCGTTTAACTGCGAATTCTGCGATATCATAGAACTTTTCGGAAGGGTCCCGCGTACAAAATCTCCCGAACAGTTCATGGCCGAACTTCAGGGCCTGTATGACACGGGATACAGGGGTTCCGTCTTTATTGTTGACGATAATTTTATCGGTAATAAATCAGCGGTTAAAAACCTCTTAAGGCCGATGGCCGCCTGGCAGAAAGATCATAAGTTCCCCTTTACTTTCATGACAGAGGCGAGCATTAATTTAGCCCAGGACGATGAATTGATGAACCTTATGGCCGAATGCCGGTTCAACGGGGTGTTCCTCGGCATTGAAACACCCTCCGAAGAATCGCTGACCCTTTCGGGCAAACTCCAGAACACCAAAATAGTAATGCTTGACAGCATTCATACGATCCAGAAGAAGGGCATTGAAGTTTCTGCGGGTTTCATATTGGGCTTTGATAACGATAATGATGATATTTTCGACAGGCAGATCAAGTTTATAAATGACGCCGCAATACCCATGGCCATGGTGGGGCTGCTGACCGCCATGGAGAAGACCCAGCTTTACAGAAGGCTCGATGCTGAAAACAGGATACTCGGCAGCACATCCGGCAATCATACCCATGCGCTCGAATTGAATTTTATCCCGAAGATGCCTGTTGACAGGCTTATCGAAGGCTACAAAAAGGTCATCTCGACGGTTTACGAGCCGAAGGTGTATTTCAAACGATGTTATGAACTTATAAAGATTCTTCCGAACAGGTATTATTCCTCCGTCGATAAGATGTCCCTGTATAATATATTCACTTACGGTTATGCCTTTATCAGGTCGATCGTACTCCAGGGCATTTTCAGTTCATACGGCCTGGAATATTTTAAATTCCTTGGCAAAGTACTGATAAAAAAACCTTCCAGGATACCGCAGGCGGTAAAATCGGCTATTTTCGGCTACCATTTCTTCAAAATAACTGAAAAGCAGATAAATAAAAAAATGGCCCTCCTCGATAATTTCAAGGCTTATATAAATTCTCTCATGAGGGTTTTCCAGGAAAGGATAAAATTGGCCGGGGACCTGAATTGGGAAAAGGCTGTAAGGGAACTCGTCCATCTCAGGGAAAAGACTTTGCCCCTTGTTAACAGGAAGTACAATTCGGCGTCTCAGCTTTCCAGCCAGTACACCGAGAGCACCCTTGTAAGGCTCGAAGAAAGCATTATTGAATACATTAACCGGATCAGCTCTTACCTTATGAAAACCGCGGACCAGGACAGAGATAAAAAGGCCGGGATTTACAGCAGGCTGAACAGGCTGCTGAGCCCGGCGCAGGATGGAAGGCTTAACAAGATCGCCTCTTTTATAGATAATGTCCTGATCGAGTTCTTCAAGATTTCTTCGAAAGAGTCCGGCGCGCTTTCCGCGGGAGAGAACTTTTAGAAACCTTTTCCGCCGGGGCGTCGTTTTCGATTATTATTATTTTAAGGACCTCTTCTATATTTTCGACATAGTATAGAGTCAGGTCCTTTAATATCTGTTCATTCATCTCGCTGATATCTTTTTCGTTGTTCTTCGGGACGATAACCTTGAAAAGCCCTCCCCTTTTTGCGGCAAGGAGTTTTTCCCGCAAGCCCCCGATAGGCAGAACATCGCCCTTGAGAGTGATCTCTCCGGTCATCGCGCAGTCATTCCTGGCTTTCTTGCCCGAATATGTGGAAATGATCGAACTTATCATTGTAACGCCTGCCGATGGCCCGTCCTTGGGTATGGCTCCTTCCGGAACATGTATGTGAAGGTCGTTGGTCCTGAAAAGAGCCGGGTCTATTCCATACTTTTCGGCCACGGATTTTGCGAATGAGAAAGCTATCTTTGCGGATTCCTGCATGACCTCCCCGAGCTGCCCCGTGAGTATGAGGTCTCCCTTGCCCTTGAAAATCGAACTCTCAATGTAAAGAACATCGCCGCCCATCTCGGTCCAGGCCAGGCCGGCAATAACTCCGACCCTCGGTTCCTTCTGAACCCGCGTAAAATCGAATTTCCTGACGCCTAAGTGCTTCGCGATTTTCTTGGAATCAATCTGTATGGATTTGACATCATGCCTGACCTTGTCGCGCGCTATTTTTCTTATTACTTTTCCGACATTCCTCTCGAGGTTCCTGACGCCTGCTTCCTTTGTATAATACCTGACTATATCGAGGATTGCATTGTCTGTGAAATTGACTTTAATATCCAGAAGCCCGTTTTCAATCATCTGCTTGGGAATTAAAAATTTCTTAGCTATCTCTTTTTTTTCGAGCTCGGTGTAACCGGGGATCTCTATAATTTCCATCCTGTCCCTCAGGGGTCCGGGAATATTGTAAAGATTATTGGCAGTTGTGATGAAAAATACATAAGAAAGGTCGAAATCCAGGGACATGTAATGGTCGTTGAAGGAATTATTCTGTTCCGGATCGAGTACTTCAAGGAGGGCTGAACTCGGATCCCCCCTGAAATCGGTGCTCATCTTGTCGATTTCATCCATAAGAAATACAGGGTTCATCGAACCCGCCTTTTTCATCATCTGGACAATCTTGCCGGGCAGCGCCCCGACGTAGGTTCTCCTGTGGCCCCTGATCTCGGCTTCGTCCCTTACGCCGCCTAAAGACACCCTTATAAAATTACGGTTAAGGGCATGCGCTATGGACTTGGCAAGCGATGTCTTCCCTGTCCCGGGAGGTCCGACAAGGCAGATTATAGGCCCTTTGGATTTAGGGTTGAGCTGGCGGACAGCGATAAAATCTATGATTCTTTCTTTCGCTTCCTTGAGCCCGTAATGATCTTTTTCAAGGGTGTTTTCCGCGAGCTGCAGATCCTTGTTATCAACTGTATAAACTCCCCATGGAAGGTCTACAAGCCATTCTATATAGTTGTAAAGGACCGTATATTCAGGAGACATATTGGGTATTTTAGAAAGCCTGTCTAATTCGCTTTCGAATTTCTCTTTTACCGATTCCGGCATTTCCTTGCCTTTGGCCCTTTCCCGAAGCTCCTGTATGCCCTCGTCCTGGGATTCGCCGTCATCGAGCTCCTTCCTGATCTCTTTGAGCTGTTCGTTCAGGAAGTATTTCTTCTGCATCTTTTCCATGCGGTCCTGGACGCGTTTATTGATATCGTCTTCTATTTTCAGGACATCAATTTCCTTATGCACGAGCGCAAGGGTCCTTGTAAGCCTTTCATTGATATCGTTTTCCTCGAGGATGGCCTGCTTGTCCGAAACCTGCGACGGTATGTTCGCCATCACAGCGTCTATGAGCTTTTCAGAATCGTCGATGGAAACAATGGAAGCCGCAGTGTCCTTGGGAATCTTGGGATTGAGAGATATATATTCGACAAACTTGTCCTTCAAGGTCCTGATCAGGGCTTCAAGTTCGTTGCTGTTGTTTATTTTTGTTTCGAGGTCGTCGACCTCTGCGACAGAGAAACCGTCATCCTGTATATACCTTGCGATTTTACCTCTTTTAAGCCCTTCAACGAGGATCCTGACCATGCCGTTGGGCATATTTATCAGTTCCAGAATTGTTGAAACGCAGCCGACGGAGAAAATATCTTCGTCCGATGGATTTTCCACATCCTTGCTTTTCTGCGCAGAAAGGAAGAGCGGCAGGTTGTTTTCAAACGCATGCATAACCGCTTTAACAGATGTATTGCGGCCGATTATAAGGGGTACAACCATGTAAGGGAATACCACAATACCTCTGAGAGGTATGAGCGGGAATTTCTCTCTTTTCTTGTTATCAGTTTCGGACATTTAAAAACCTCTGTTATGCTATTTTGGGCTCTTTACCCATGGTAACCACTTCCTTGTCGATGATGCAGTGCCTGACATTTTTCATGGACGGTATTTCATACATAATATCGAGCATGACTTCCTCGATCACGGACCGGAGACCCCTTGCGCCTGTTTTCTTTTCTTTCGTTTTATGCACAATTTCGGTAATCGCATCGTCTGTAAATTCGAGTTCGACGTTTTCGAGACCCATAAGCTTCTGATACTGCTTGATAATCGCATTCTTCGGGTCCGTGAGTATATGCTTGAGCTCGTCGTCTTTAAGTTCATGAAGGATTGCTGCAATCGGCAGCCTTCCCACAAGTTCCGGAATAAGCCCGTATTTAATAAAATCATGGGGTATTAAATCCTTAAGGATCTTTTCAGGGTCGGATTTATAATGGGTATGAACGCTTTTGAATCCGACCTCTTTTTTCCCCAATCTTGATTTCACTATATCCTCGAGCCCTACGAAAGCACCGCCGACTATAAATAGAATATTGGCGGTATTTACCATAATATTTTTCTGCTGGGGGTGCTTTCTGCCTCCGTAAGCCGGGACCGAAGCGTCTGTTCCCTCTATGAGCTTCAGAAGAGCCTGCTGCACTCCCTCTCCCGATACGTCCCTCGTAATTGAAACATTTTCGCTTTTCCTCGAGATCTTGTCTATTTCATCAATATAGACTATACCAACCTCCGCCCTTGAAATCAAGTGCTCGAGATCCTTGGACTCGGGATCGAAATATCCCCCGGCCGCGTTCTGAAGAAGCCTCAGGAGTACATTTTCGACATCATCCCCGACATAACCGGCTTCAGTAAGGGTAGTCGCGTCCGCGATCGCGAAAGGCACATCGAGCATCCTTGCCAGGCACTTCGCAAGAAGTGTTTTTCCGCTTCCTGTAGGACCTAAAAGTATCACGTTGCTTTTTTCTATTTCGACATCGTTTTTATCGTTGAAAGAGTTTGAAAATACCCTCTTGTAATGGTTATACACGGCAACAGATAGTATCTTCTTCGCATTGTCCTGCCCTATAACATATGTGTCGAGGAACTCCTTCATCTCTTTGGGGCGAGGGAGCTTGGTCACCGTGTTCAAAGTGCTGTTCCTGTGCTCATTCTGAATGGCCTGGTAGGAATTGTAAAGGCAGTTATCGCAGATGTACACCTCCCCCTCTCCTTTAACCATCCTGTAAACGTCTGCGGAAAAGGCCCCGCAAAAACTGCACTGGACTGTTTTTTTATATCTGGGGGCGGTGTTTTCACCATCCTCCTTTTTATTAACTGCCATTGGTTATTTCCTTTTATCCATAATTTCATCGATAATTCCATAAAGTTTCGCTTCATCGCCCGACATGAAGAAATCCCTGTCCGTATCAGTTTCAATCTTTTCGAGGGTCTGGCCTGTATGCCTGACAAGAATACTGTCAAGCATGGTCTTGGTCCTGAGCATTTCCTCTGCCTGGATTTTAATATCCTTTGCCTGTCCCTGTGTTCCGCCTGAAGGCTGGTGTATCATTATTCTCGAATGGGGCAGTGTAAAGCGTTTTCCTTTTTTCCCGGCTGCCAGAAGTACCGCGCCCATAGAGGCTGCTTCGCCTATGCATATTGTCGAAACATCGCATTTAATGTACTGCATAGTATCGTATATTGCCAGTCCGGAGGAAACAACGCCCCCGGGAGAATTAATATAAAGGTTGATATCCCTTTCAGGATCCTCGGCCTCGAGAAATAAAAGCTGTGCTATTATAAGATTCGCTACATCGTCATCGATCGCCGAACCTAAAAATACAATTCTGTCTTTCAAGAGCCTTGAATATATATCATAAGCCCTTTCACCCCTGTTGCTCTGTTCGATAACCATAGGTATAAGCATAATTAACCTCTTTCCTTAATATTATGTTAAAAACATTTTATTTTTTCCAGGATTGAATATAATTAATATATCATATAAAGTAAAATTATGCCATGCCGCCTTCGTTCGCTCCGGCGCTTTCAGGCCACTTTATTCACGAGATCGTCAAGCCCCTCGATCCTTATTATTATCTGGTCGCCTCTCTTCATCTCTCCTATGCCCCCGGGCGTTCCCGAGGCAATTACATCCCCCGGATAAAGCGTCATAACGCTAGAGATGAAGCTGACAAGCTTAAAAACGCCGAAGATCATATCCGCAGTGCTCGAGTCCTGGCGGACCGCGCCGTTGAGTATTGCCTGGATCCTGAGATTCCCGGGTTTTAATTCTGTTTCGATGAACGGTCCGTACGGCGAGAAAGTATCGAATCCCTTTGCCCTCGTCCACTGCCCGTCAAGACTCTGGAGGTCTCGAGCCGTGACATCGTTAAAAGCCGTGTAACCTAATATGTAACCGGCCGCTTCCTGTTCGGTCACATTTTTTGCCGTTTTTTTTATTACAATGCCAAGTTCGGCTTCATAATCGACCCTCGAGGACGATGAAGGATAAATGATACTGCCCCTGCTGGGCAGTATGCTCGATGACGGTTTTAAAAACAGCAGGGGAGTTTCGGGAAGTTTAAAATTCATTTCCTCTGTGTGGCGCAGATAATTCAAACCTACCGCCACTATTTTAGTGGGCCTCGAAGGCGCGGATATTTCAAGGCCGGAGAGCTTTTCGGCATCCCGGGCGCCTCCGGCACCCTCGACTTTTCGAAAATCATTTCCCAGCCTGAATACGTTTTCGCCGTTAACTTCCCCGTAAAATCCGCCTGCGGTGTTTAAGGCATCGCCGGCATCCAGGGCGCCTTTTTTGTAAAAAAAACCGATTTTCAAAACCTTCTCCTGAATTATCAAGGGGGTTGTTAGTAATTTTTATTCGAATTGTTCCCTTGCAGCCCTTCCGGACTGAAGTATGAGATTAGAAACAAAATGATCTAATTTTTCAATATTGTCGTTTGATATTTCTTCATATTTCAAACCGATCATGCTGCCGTTGACGCTCTTGACTATGCCCCAGAAATCAATTTCAGCGTTGGATGAATCCGGCAGACGGAATATTAGCCTGACGAGGTCGCCGACTACAAAAATCTGCTTTACCTCGATTGCAAGCCCGCCTGTTGAAATATCGACTATTGTCCCTTCACCCTCGCAGTTCTTCAATATATAACTTGCCTTGAAACTAACCGTTATCCTTGTCGGCCTCAGCGGCATAAGGGGCCTCCAGTTTTTTTATTTAAAAAGGCCGATGTCAAGTTCGGTATCTTCTCCGTCAGCCAGCCGTGAAACGTTTTTTACTTCATAAACTTTTTTTTCAATGTCTGAAAGTTTTAATTCAAGCTTTCCGGAAAGTTTCATCCCTTCCTCGTACAGCAGGAGGGCTTCCTCAACCTGCACCCCGCCTTCAAGTTTGGCAACAATTTCCTCGAGGCGTTTCATGTCGTCTTCGAAACTTCTGCCGTTTTTTTCGATTTTTTTTGGCATTGTCTGTACCGCCGGATATAACTTTCGACCAATTATAAAGGGTATAATATAAAAAATAAAGAAAAGAAAGTATTATAATGGAAAATCCGATAATCTCAATATGAAAAATCTATTCGAACTATCCATATCCACCGGCAGAAGGAATGAACTGATCAATATAACTTCATCCGTTCAGAAATGCATAACTGAGAGCGGAATCAGGGAAGGATTATGCGTGATCTTTGTTCCCCATACAACCGCCGGGGTGACTATCAATGAAAATGCAGATCCGGATGTTGTAATTGACATTATCGGCCACCTTGCAAAACTTGTTCCCCCGCCTCCCGGGGTGTACAGGCATTCGGAGGGGAATTCGGATTCGCATATCAAAAGCAGCCTGACAGGGCCGTCTCTCTGCGTTATAGTTTCGGGAGGAAAAGCTGTTTTAGGCACCTGGCAGGGGATTTATTTTGCCGAATATGACGGGCCGAGGCACAGGAAATTTATTGTCAAGTGCATTGAAGGTTAATGCCTGATGAAACTTAGCGGGGGCGAGTCTTCGCCGAAGTAGTAATATCTGCCGTCCTCGAAGCTGTACAAAGCTGTGAGGCCCTGGAGCCCGTAGCCCTGGAAATATGAGAGATCCATCGCATAATAGCCTTTTGCCAGGAAAACTCTGTACTGGTTTGAATCGAACGACCTGTTGCTGATGAATTCTCCTATAAGTTGACCGTTAAGTTTTAACCGGAATCCGTCATCCGATGCTATATTGAATGTGTAAAACCCGGTTTTTTCAACCCTGATAGACGACTTGAAATACATAAAAAAATCCTGGCTGTAAGCAAAATTACCCAGGTCGTTATGATAAAGCACCTGCCCCGGCCTGAAATTAATGGTATTGATATAATAAACCGCACTGAAATCCTGATTGACCGGGGTATCGAGGGTTATAATACTGCCCTTCTGTTTGACGATGGTCATGGTTATATTTCTTACCGGAATAAACGGGGAGAAGACGCGGCATATAAAAAACACCCCGAAAATAATTACAAGGGCGAGGAAGACCAGCTTGTTTTTGTCCAATTTCATCATATTCTCCGGAAGTTTTAAAAGTTCACCGGGACGAGGCTCCAGAGAGGCAGCCATGCCCTTTTTATAAAATCCAGGCTGTCAATGGGGATAAAGTAGCTTAACGGGGAAAAGAAAATAAACACGCAGATTATCTCCGTGAAGAATATAATCGAAATATTGCGCAGAGCAGTATTTCCGGATCGCATATCGTTCCTGAAAAAATACTGGAAAATCATGAATGCAAGGATCAGGGAAAATATCAGCGGAATAAAGTAATGGTATAAATACATAACCCGCTCTATCGTCAGCATCGCTGCCATGTATAAGCAGTAAAGCAAAGTGAAATATACTATTATCCGGAATTCCCGCCTGTCTCCCGCTGGAGCTTTGAACAGTAAAACCCCCCCTGCAAAAACCAGAGCTGTAATTATTCCAAGGAGGCCGGTCAGCCATATGAGCGGGTTTGCCTGGAGATAAAGATAGGCTATCCTGCTTCCGTATTTGCTCCAGCGGTAATTTATGCTCTTATATCCGAAAGGCCAGGAGAAAGCCGGGCTGCCGTTTTCATCGAGTTTGGACGGATCCCATTTCGGGACCCCTTTTTCATAATTCTGCATATATCCGAAATAATCCCTGAGCATGATAAAAAAATTGAGGGGATCTGCGGTTTGCCCGGAATTCAGAATCGACTGATAATCTTTTGAAGCCATGTATATTCTCCCGTTTTCAACACGGGAGGCAACAGCGAAATGAATGTAAAAGACCGTAAAAAAGACGATAAGAAGGCCCGCGGCCGAGAGAGACGCCTTTTTTGCAAGATGCAGTATGTTTTTCCATGATAAAACCGGGAGCTTGTTTAAAGGTCCGAAATCCTCGTAAGCGAGAAAAAGAAAAAGGATGAGAATAACCGCGCTGTTGAGTTTGACACTGAGAGCGGCCCCGGCTAATGTTCCAAGCAGAAAATAATCAAGAGCCTTTATCCCGGATTCTTTTTTGATAATGAACAGAAAGTGGAGGGTTGCGGCTAATATGAAAAAAATCTGTATGCCTTCGAGCATGGCAGCCCTCATATGGACTAACATGGCGTTATCGAATAAAAAAAGGGCTGTGAAAGCCAACGCGTAATGAAGTGATACCGATAACCGGGTAAGAATGAGAAAAAACAGCAGCGCCGAGAATACGGCAAAAAGAACCGGGAAAAACCGGACACCGGCAAACGAAAAACCTTCCGGGAAATTGCTTACATAGTCTGTCGTGCTGAAAGAAGATTTGTCGATATTCTTATTCGGGTTTATTATTAATTCACCGAGTGCAATAAATAATTTTCCGAGAGGGGGGTGGGGTTCCATGAAAAAAACGCCGGTCAAATATTTCTGGGCTGAAGCGATATGGTAGTTTTCATCCCAGTACGGTCCCGAAGGATAAGCGTAACCGCCCTTGAAATCAGTGAAAACCGGCATTAAAAAGTAAACAAGAACGGCAAGGGCAAGGGTTATAAAGGAATATAAAGGGAGATATAAGTTTGAATAAATTCTCTTTTTTTCATTCAATGCCGGGCTCCCTGCTTTTTCTTAAGCTCTCGGAGGCAAATTTTAATTTCTTCCGGGTTAAAAGTCAAAATAAGCCCCCTGTTACGTGGCCTGCGGGGTTTGCCGGGCATCACCTGAAAGGGTTCTTAAATCAATCCGGAGTTAAGAAATACTTGACAAATTCCGAAAATAAATCAAAATATGGGTAGCTAATAGCTGTCCTGAGGAGTCATGTATGAAAAAATCACCTGTCATATTGCTCGCACTTTCTTTTATATTTTCCGGCGGATTAATTTACGGCGCCCATAATATAACAGAAGATGCGGTTGATACCGTAGGCCCTGACGGGATACCCCAGCTTATCGATGTGATCCGTTCAACGGACCCCAATGATGACGATATAAGAATAAAGGCGATGAAAAGGCTCGGCGAGCTCAAAGCTAAAGAAGCAACCGATATGCTTATCGAAATGCTTCAGACAAGAAGGCTCGTGATGGGCGGGAAGGAAATATATAACTGGAAGCTGCAGGTTGAAGCGGCAAGAGCTCTGGGCGCAATCGGCGACGACAGGGCTTCGATATATCTCGTGGAAATGCTCAGGTATGAAAACGACAATACCGTGAAAAGGGCTGCAGCACAGGCTCTCGGCGATATGGGCGAAGCAGCCAGAAAGAAACCGGTCCTCGATGTTATGTACAGCCAGCTTGAAGCCGCCAAGGATCAGGGGCTTGCTTCGGACCTTTGCGAAGCTTTAGGGAAGATCGGGGATAAATCCGCTTTCGTTTATTTACTGCGTGTGACCCAGGGACCATGGCTCAACTATGTTAAGGAAACGGCGCAGAAAAGCATTGCTATGACAAAATGGGATAAAGTCTCCGTATATGAAGATGAGAACGCCACCAATAGCGGGGCTGGAAAAACATCTACGGCAACTGCAACGGTGAAAAATGATACGAATTCCCATAAATAGTAGTTTTATCGGTTATGCCAGCCCGGGTTTTTGATTAATAAAATCAGCGGCCTGTCCCTCCCCTGCAACACGGGTAGTGACGGGCCTTTTTTTTAAAGAGAGGGGAAAATGAAAAAAAATGCGAAACTCCAGCACAGGCTTGATACCATTCTGGAAACTTTCATCAACAAGGGAAAATTCAAGCCGGCTATCGAGGATCTTCAGTCCCTCGAAAGGGAGTCGGGCGAAGACGATCTCATATCGTATTACCTGGGTGTCTGTTTTCTTAACACCGAGAATTATCACAAGGCCGCCGAATGCCTCAAGAACATTGCTTCATCCGATGACCTCTCGATCATTCAGATAATCCAGTGCAATATGCTTCTCGGCATTATATACACGGAGCTTGGGACTTATTCGAAGGCCGAGAAGGCCTTCAAAAAATCCCTTGAAATAAATCCGGAGAGTTCGATGTCGTTTTCAGCGCTCGGGTATGTGTATTTTCTGACAAAAAAGTTCGATTTAGCTATCTTTAATTTCAAGAAAGCCATACAGTGCGATCCGAATAACGCAAGCGCGCATAATAATCTCGGGTATACGCTTGCCGAGCTCGGCATTAACCTCAATGAAGCTGTAAACGAATGCAGAAAGGCAGTCGCGCTAAATCCGAATTCCGCGGCTTACAGGGACAGTTTAGGATGGGCGATGTTCCAGACGGAGGATTACCCCTCGGCTGTTAAAGAACTCGAAGCGGCGCTGAAGTTTCCGGCGAAAAATCATGAACTTATATATGAACATTTGAACAATGCTATAAAGAAGAGGGACAGGTTGTAAATCATGAAAAAAATATTTGTTGACGGCCAGCATGGTACGACAGGCATAAAGATCTTCGACAGGCTGAAAAATCATGGCGGCATAGAGATAATAGAGATCCCGGAGCAGGATAAAAAAAAACCAATTGAGAAGGAAAAGAGGTTCGCCCAGGCCGACATTGTAATTCTCTGCCTGCCGGATGAAGCTTCAAGGGATGCTATGAAAACCCTGAAGAACGTCAAGGCGAAGGTTATAGACACGAGCACTGCCTTCAGGGTAGATACGGAATGGGTTTATGGGATGCCCGAATTAGATAAGAACAGCCGTGAAAAAATCAGGGGCGCTAAATGGGTATCAAACCCGGGCTGTTATCCGACAGGTTTGTTATTAGCCCTCGCGCCTCTTGTAAAAAGCGGCGTACTTCCAAGGGATTATCCTGTCACTTCCTACGCTATAACAGGCTACAGCGGCGGCGGCAAGAATATGATTTCCGAATTCGAGTCTTACGGAGAAAAGCGCAGGGAGGAAGTCTGCAGCAGGCCTAAAAACCTCGACCTGAAGCACAAGCATCTTCCGGAAATGAAAAAATACGCTCATCTCAAGGAGAATCCCCTGTTTGTCCCGATCGTAGGAAATTTTTATAACGGAATGTTAGTATTCCTTCCTCTCCATCCGGCATTACTCCAGGGAAAATTCTCGCCGGATGATATAAGGGAAATTTTAGCCGGACGTTATGAAAAAGAGCCTTTTATATCCGTCGTTTCAAAAGAGGAGACGGAGGTCATCAGCAGCGGTTTTATATCCCCTACAGGGCTCAACGGCACCAACAGGGTGGAAATATTCGTAACAGGGCATGAAGAACAGATTTTAGTCATATCCCGCCTCGATAACTTAGGCAAGGGCGCATCGGGAGCGGCGGTTCAGAATATGAATATTATGCTCGGTTTCGATGAAAACGAAGGCCTCGAAGAGCCCGGCATCAAAGGCTGACCTGGATGGAAAATAATTTCTGGTAGATCCCTCCCCGCCTTAAAAGCTCGTCATGGGTCCCGATTTCTATGATCTTGCCGTTTTCAAGGACGACTATCCTGTCGGCGTTCATAATCGTGGAGAGCTTGTGGGATACAATCAGCGTGGTCTGTTTTCCAAGGATCTTTTTCATCGCCTTCTGTATGAGCTGTTCGGACTCGGCGTCCAGGGAACTTGTTGCTTCGTCGAGGATAAGTATTTTCGGCTTTCTCAGGACGGCCCTTGCAAGGGCGATCCTCTGCTTTTCTCCTCCTGAAAGCCTCACCCCGCGTTCGCCTAACACCGTGTCATAGCCCTGCGGCAGAGAGCCGATGAACTGGTCGGCATTGGCGATTTTAGCGGCTTCTATGACCTCTTTTTTGTCCGCTCCGGGTTTAGAAAGCCTTATGTTTTCTATTATCGAGCCTGAAAAAAGGATGCTTTCCTGCGTTACAAGGCTTATCTGGGAGCGGATTGAAAGCGGATTGTATTCCGCCACATTTTTCCCGTCTATCATGAATTCCCCTCTCAACGGGTGGTAAAAAACCGGTATAAAGGATATGAATGTCGATTTTCCCGCCCCGCTTGGGCCTACTATTGCGACAGTCTCTCCATGGGCCACCGACAGGTTTATAGACGACAGGGCCGTCCTTTCATCTTCATATTTAAAGCTGAGTTTTTTCCATTCCAGGTCGCCCCTTATTTTACCTATATCCGGCATCGACAAGTTTTCTTTTTCCTTAGAATCGATAAGTTCGAAAACCCTTTCCCCTGCCGGCTGCAGCTTGCGCAGCACCAGGAAAATGTCCGAAGCCCGGGAGAGAGGCTGCGCGAGAAGGAAAGATGCGAAAAAGAATTTGATGATCTGATCGGACGAAGCAATACCTTTCTCGACGCTGAGGGCTCCTAATATGAGGATCACAAGCACCGCGACTATTCCTAAAAAATCCGACGCCGGAGTTCCCAGGAAGCGCACCCGCATTTCCCTTTTGACCGCCCTTAAATGCGAGTCGTTCGTTTCTGAGAATTTAAGTTTAACGCTTTCCTCCACGCCGTAACCCTTGATGATGTCCATGCCGTAAATAGCTTCCTGGATGCTCGATGTGACGTCTGAAATATTTTTCTGGACTCCCAGGGAGAGCCTCTGGACTACAGCCCCGATGGATCCTAAAACGATCGCGATGACCGGCCCGATGGAGAAAAGATACAATGAAAGTTTTACATTGATCGAGAACATATAGATGATGACGGAGATAAGTATCAGGGGCTGTAAAAACAAATCCATTGAAATATTCATAAAAAAGTTTTCGATTATGCCGGCATCGTTCAATACTCGCGACATGATCTCGCCTGTTTTGTTCTTCTTGAAATAGAACACAGGCATGCCGACAAGCTTTTTGAAAATATCGTATCTCAGGTCATGCATAACATTCATAGCCAGAGTATTTGTAAAAAGGTATATGAAATAGTGGGACAGCGCATACACGAAACCAATGCCGAGCAGTAGCGCTATGACGGTGATATCAAGCTTTTCGAGGTTTTTAGCTATGAAAGCGGAGGAGAAAAAATCTCCTATTTTCTGGACCCCTCCTATTTGAGCCCCCGTTATGATAAAAACGAAAAATACTAAAACAAAAAAATGGAATTTGTATTTGAATGTATATCTCGACAGCCGGGAATAGACCCTTATTTTAATATTATCCATTTTTAACCATCCTGGCGTAAATAGTCCGCGAAAATAATAATAAGACAATAAGCTGTTTTTGTCAAAAGGGCTTCCGGGTACTGCCGGGAGGACTATTGCTTATTATGCTGCGGCAATATAAAATATGATATGATTATCATGATTGTTGCGATTTCGGCGGCTTTTATCGCAGCCTTGATCCTTCTTAATACCACCCCGCTTTTTTACTTCGAACCGTCCGCATATAACAGGGCGGATGAACCGCCTCTGTTCGACCCCCGGGCGAAGGAAGCATTTTATGAAAACAAGGGATCGGGGAAACTCGTCATCCTGGTCCATGGCTTTCCCGGGACGCCTTTCGAATGGGACAGGGTAGGCAGGATGCTATCAAAAGATTATAATGTCCTGATACCGAGAATTTACGGCTTCGGAACAACTCCCGGATTTTTCAAAAAAACCTATTTTTCACAATGGTACGGGAGCCTCGGTGAAATCTACGCTAAGTACAGGAAAGTTTTCGATGATGTCACCGTATGCGGGCTGTCATTCGGCGGAATGCTGGCTCTCCGTTTAGCTGAAGATTTCGGAAACTCGCCCGGGCTTGCCATGCGGAGGATCGCTGTCATATCGGCCCCTGTTTTTTTAAAAGAGCCGGGGATCGTATTTCTGAGGCTTATATCCTGGTTTATAGATGAGATCAAATCCCGCAAGTCCTCCGGGGAAAGAGATAACGACGGGGCCGACTGGGTCGGATTCTACGATAAATTCCCGGCACAGCTTTACAGCATGGTCATGGGCATGAATGCCACCAGGCGCGGCCTCTCTAAAATCCAGGTTCCCGCAATATTCATGCATGCAATAGGGGACAGGACCGTTCCATTCGAAAACCTTGATTATATCTACAACCATGTTTCTTCCAAAGATAAGCGGAAATTCGTCTTTGACCTCGGCGGCTGGAAGCACAGGAGGCACCTCCTCACGATGTATAACTCGTCATATGAAGAGGTTTACAGGAATATCGTTAATTTCATTTCTCGAGGCACCTGATTCAATCCTCAAGGATATGGGCGATCCTTTCACGCTTCTTTTTATCTTCTTCGGAAAAGGCGGTATTATTAAACATTTATCCTCGTCGGAGAGCTTGCTGTTCTCTGCGTCTTTGCGGTGAATACTCAACAAATTCCATTTTCTTCCGATGCTTATTACGTAGCGGGAGGAAAAATTTTATGATGAGAGCATTATGGACGGCTGCTTCGGGCATGATAGGCGAGCAGTTTCATATCGATACAATCGCGAATAACCTCGCGAACGTCAATACAACCGGCTTCAAGAAAACAAGGGCCGAGTTCGAAGACCTGCTTTACCAGACACAGCGCCTGGCGGGCACGCCTTCCTCTGAGATCAGCCAGTATCCTGTGGGCATCCAGACAGGCCTGGGCGTGAGGGCGGCTGCGACTCAGAAGTTCTATACACAGGGAAGTTTGCAGAATACAGGCAACAAGCTCGATGTCGCTCTCGAAGGAGAGGGTTTTATAGGAGTGACGCTTCCCGACGGCAGCAGCGGATACACAAGGGACGGATCTCTAAAAATAGACAGTAATATGGAAATAGTAACCTCGCAGGGTTACAGGCTTAATCCTCCTATAGTTCTTCCTGAAAACTTCGATGTCGGGTCGCTTTCGATCGGCAAAGACGGCAGGGTCACGGTCAAGGTGGCCGGAAGCGACGAAGACACCGAAGTTGGCAGGGTTTCGCTTTACCGCTTTATCAATCCGGCGGGATTGACCAATATCGGTGAAAACTATGTCAAAGAAAGTCCCGCATCGGGCCCGGCTGTAGAAGGGACGGCGTCCCTGGCAGGTTACGGCCAGATCCACCAGGGCTTTCTTGAAATGTCCAATGTCAACGCCGTGCAGGAAATGGTCGATATGATCGTGGCTCAGAGGGCTTATGAATTCAATTCACGCGCGATACAGGCCGCGGATTCGATGTTAGGGACCGCGAATGCATTGAAGAGATAATAATTTAATCGGTTCTGACAGGGGAGCTTAAACGCAGAATGATTGGAATCAAGCGTTACTCCGGAAACGGCAGCAGCCCTTCATCGGGTTTCTTTTCAGGTTTTTTCACGATTATCTTCTCCCCGAAGTTCGACATAGAAATCCCTACCAGGCGGATCTTTTTCTTCCCCGCTTCGGTTTTTTCGAGGAGCCGGAGGACGGTTTTATATATGTCGTCCGATTTATAAACAGGCCCGGGCAATGTAATACTGCGCGTGATCTGAGAAAAATCGAAGTACTTGACCTTGAGGGTCACGGTTCTCGCTCCCTTTTCCTCTCCTATGCTTTTGAGAATATCTTGCTCATCCTCAGAGATATTTTCGAGGAGAGCCCTGATCTGACCGGTATCAAGAATATCCTGGGGGAGGGTTATCTCCCTTCCGGCCGACTTTCTTTCATAGTAAGGAGTCACAGGCGATTCGTCGATTCCCCTGGCGAGGCTGTAAAACCATCCGCCGCTGCTTCCGAAGCTGTTTTCAAGATCTTCGAGGCTCATTTTCCGTAAATCCGATCCTGTTTTAATACCGAGGTCCAGCATTCTTTTCTCGGTGACTTTGCCGACCCCGTAAAAGGATCCGACCGGCAGTTTATCGATAAATTCCTGCGCGTCTTCCGGAGTAACTACAGTGATGCCGTCTGGTTTTTTATATCCCGATGCCACTTTGGCCAGGAATTTATTGTAGGATACTCCTGCTGAAGCGGTGAGCCCTGTTTTTAAGCATATTTTTTTCTTGATTTCCATGGCTATCCGGTAGGCTGTTGTGCCTTCCTGCCTGTCAGTCACATCGAGATAAGCCTCGTCGATGGAAAGTGTTTCGACGAGGTCGGTGTATTCATGGAAGATGGAATTTATTTCATGCGAGACCCGCATGTAAAGTTCAAAATGAGGCTCTACGAGTATTGCGTCGGGGCAGAGATAAAGCGCCCTCGAAGTAGCCATAGCCGAATGGATGCCGAATTTTCTCGCTTCGTACGAGCAGGTGGCGACAACACCCCTGTCCTGGGGCCTGCCGCCGACGATTACGGGTTTACCCCTGAGTTCCGGATTTTCTCTCTGCTCGACCGCGGCGAAGAAAGCGTCCATATCGACATGGATAATCTTTCTCATCAGCCCAGGTCGATCAGCTCATAATCCTGTTTTCCAAGGCCTAATTTTTCTGCGTAGTCAAGACATGATTTCCAGTTAGTGCCGGGATAAAGGATGGAAATCTTGTCATTATCGCCGGGGTCCATATCCCCTATAACGCTGTCCTTGCTGACAGGAGCCTTGTTCACGAGGTCGACGCTGGCCCTGTCGAGTGCGACGGGATCGAGAGACGCGAGGATCCCGAGGTCTGGAACTATCGGGGCGTCATTGAAACCCCAGCAATCGCAGTTCGGGGATACGTTCATAACAAAATTAACATGGAACTGCTGTTTGCCATGCAGAACGGCGTATGAGTACTCCGCTATCTTTTCATTTGTGTTTGTAGCGCCCCAGACAACCTGGGCAGCATCGTAACAGCAGACGGCAATACACTGGCCGCAGCCGACGCACCTGTCATAATCGATGAGAGCCTTTCTATCGCCGTCGATGTGAATGGCGTCATGCGCGCAATTTTTTATGCACTGGCCGCATGAGATGCAGTTAGCCCTGTTTATTTTAGGTTTTGTCCCCGAATGCATCTCAAGCTTGCCGCCGACCGAACCGGATCCCATTCCGATGTTTTTAAGGGCGCCCCCGAAACCCGTGAGGTCATGACCCTTGAAATGGTTAAGGGATATTACTATATCCGCATCGGCGATAGCTGCGCCGATCTTTGCAGTTTTACAGTGCTTCATATTGAGCTCGATTTCCCTGAAATCGGTCCCCTTGACGCCGTCGGCTATGATAACATTGCACCCGAGAGTGAGAGCATTGAAGCCGTTTTCGGAAGCGCTTTTCAGGTGGTCTACCGCATTGCCCCTGCCGCCCTTGTAAAGGGTATTTGAATCAGTGACAAAGACATAAGATCCGTCCGACTGGAGGATTTTCACAATCCTGGCGACATAATTCGGCCTTATAAAAGCAAGGTTGCCGGGTTCGCCGAAATGAACCTTGATCGCGGCAAATTTCTTTTTCAGGTCAAGCTTCCGGATGCCGGCTTTCGTAACCAGGGTTTCAAGCTTTTCAAGAAGATTTTTCCCGGGGCCGGTCCGCAAGCTCGTGAAATATACGTTCGGTTTTGACATGGTTATATTACCTGCCTGTTATATATTATTCGTTTTTATTGCAAATTAATATGCGCCCTTTCTCTGCAGCACGGCTCCTATCGTTTTAAAAAGTATCATGACATCGAGCCATACCGACCAGTTTTCAACATACCATGTATCGAGTTTCATCCTCTCCGAAAAGATGAGCTCGTTCCGCCCGGAAACCTGCCACAATCCTGTAAGTCCGGGTTTTGTCATGAAAATAACATCCACGTAATCCTCAATTTCCTGTTTTTCGGAGGGGAGGTAGGGGCGCGGTCCGATCAGGCTCATCTCTGCCTTCATTACATTGAAAAGCTGAGGAATTTCATCGAGGGATGTCTTCCTGAGGAATGCCCCGATCCTGGTTACCCTCGGATCGAAATGCCTTAATTTTTTGTATGTTTTCCACTCAGCCGTCGCTTCTTTATTTTTTGAAAGGTGGTCGGAAAGTATTTTGTCGGAGCCGATGTACATGGTCCTGAATTTCACACAGTTGAAAATTTTACCCCTGTAACCGAGCCTGTCCTGGATGATAAAAACCGGGCCCTCGGAATCAAGTTTGATAAGAAGGCTTATTACCGCCAGGAATACAAGGAAAAAAGGAAGAAGAAATATTACAATAATAATATCGGCCGCGGTTTTAATGATATGGTTCGTTATCGAATGGAGGTTGTTTTTAATTTTAAGGAGAAAAAGCTTCTGCATAAAAAGATAATGAAGCTCGGTATTGATCTGGGCGATTCCCACAATGTCCGGGACAAGGACGACATTTTTTACATATTTCTGTACATGATTGGTCAGCTTTGTAAGTTCGTCCCTTGAGAGGCGGGGCATAGAAATTATAACCGTTGAAATTTCGAGCATAGTGACAAATTTTGTGAAGTTTTTTATCCCCGAGAATACCGGGTATTTTTTCCCCTCGATATCAATTTCTTTTTTACTTTTATTATCGTCGATGAAACCGACCACGCTGTATCCGAGCTGCTTTTCATTGGTCAGGCCCTTTACGGTATTGACGGCGCTCGGGTCCGTGCCGATCACGAGGGCTTTTTCCTTCCAGAGGCCCATGTGGTAAAGAACCCTTTTACCCCAGTATCTTAATATTATCATTGTAATGGAAAGAAAAATCCATGTGAATATCAGAGCGAGGCGGGAAATATTTCCATACATGCTTCTGACGGTGACCATGAGGAAAATAAAAAGGAAGGTTATTGTAACCGACTTCAGAATAGATCTCATTTCTTCCCAGAAAGGGTAACGGGAAGTATAAAGCTTTTCAAAGGCAAGTATCGCTATGAAAATCGCCGGCATCCACCAGATGGAAAAGTAATATTGATAGGAAAAGAAATAATACGGCTTATTCCTTGTGAAAAAGGAAATAAAATATTCATTTGCGAATATAGCCGCGAATAGTGCGGAATAATATGATATAAGGTCGATAAATATCAGGCAGGCGATGCGGCCTACCCCTCTCCATCTTTCTTTCATTTTTTAATCCTTTTGTTTATTTGAAAAAGGATTTTATTTTTTTTTCGACAAAATCCCCGTACTTTCTTTTAAATTCTTCCCTCGAAAACCTGAGCGCGTTCTTCCTGATTTGTTCGCAGTCCAGGCGGTCTTCCATCTTTTCGAATTTTTTAACGGCCTCTACAAGGCAGTCTTCATCCTGGGAATAAAAAAATGTCCCCGTTTTTCCTTCGACGACAGTTTCGACGGCGCCGCCCCTTCCGAAGGCTATAACCGGGGTTCCGCATGCCTGGGCTTCAACAGGCATCAGGCCGAAATCTTCTTCAGCCGCGAATATAAAAGCCTTCGCCTTTTGCAGATGTTCCCTGAGCGATTCGCGGCTCTGGTAGCCGATAAATTCTATATTGGGGCTCTTAGCGGCAAGCTTTTTTATTTTCTTTTCTTCCGGGCCCATTCCTATGACTGTGAGTTTTTTATCTTTCATCTTTGTAAAAGCCTTTACTATTATATCCATTCTTTTGTAGGGGACCATCTGCGAGGCGGCGAGGTAGGAGTTTGTTTTTTCTCCGCAAAGCGTGTAATAAAGGGTATCGGCCGGGCCGTAAATCACTGAAGCTTCCCTGTTATATATCTTTTTAATCCTTTTAGCGACGTATTCTGAATTTGTCAGGTAATAGTCGACCCTGTTGGCTGAGATAATATCCCAGGTCCTGAAATTATGAAGCATATGCCTTACAATGGCTCCGAGAAGGCCTTTTTCAAGCCCGGATTCCCGCAGGTACTGGAATGTCAAATCCCAGGCGTATCTGCTCGGTGTATGCATGTAGCAGATATGGAGCTGCTTAGAGGTGGTCAGGACGCCTTTAGCCACCGCGTGTGATGTTGAAAGGACCACATCATACTTAGACAGATCGAACTCCTCGATAGCTCCCGGAAAGAGGCTCAAAAGTTTCTGGTAATATTTTCCGGAGAAAGGAAATTTCTGTATAGACGACGTGTGTATTTTAGTTTTATCGATTATACTGCTCTGAAAATCCTTTGTATGCAGAAGCGTATATACGGGGGAGGGATAGAGCTCGTATATCGACTCAAGGGCTCTTTCACCGCCTCTCATCCCCGTCAGCCAGTCATGCACGAGCGCTGTTTTAAGCATGGTCAATCAAACTCCTTTCAAGCTATAATCATAACATCATTTTAGCGTATTGTAAAATCATTCATAATGGCGGAGGGCTGCCGACGGCGAAAGTGCTGCCGCTTTCCTGGCGGGGAAATAGGCCGAAATGAATGCGATTACCTGGAGTATAACTATATAAAGAAGCACCTTAAGGGGGGATGTGATAAAATGAACACGGCTGTTCAGCAGGAAAATGGAAAAAGCCTCGCTTGTCGTATCGATATAAAAGGACGATATCAAAGCCATTGCCGCATACGCAAGGCATATCCCGAGAATGGAAGCAAAAAATGTCAGGAGCAGGGTTTCTCCGATAAAAAGGTCCCTTATCTCGTTTTTCTGCATCCCGATAGAACGCATTGTGCCGATCTCCCTTGTTCTTTCCCTTACGCTCATCCTCAGGGTATTGAGAACTCCGACCTGTGTTATAATAAAGAGTATTACGACGGCTGCCAGGCTGATCATCTGCGCGATCGACGCCCACTGGAGAATCCCGTAATTATCTTCGTAAACAGTAGTCATGACAAGATAGGCGTCTTTTTTAGCGTCCTTGATCAGGCTGTCGTATTGATTTTCGATTTCATCGGATGTCCTGGCCCTGGGCATCAGGACCCATTCTTTTACAAGAGCTCTCAGGGCAGGGGAGTTATCCCAGAGATGGCTGGAGCTGGAATCAGGAATGTTTTTATAATAAATTTCCTTGAAGTCGTTTTCATTGAGCAGGATGGCATTATCGAGAGTCCTGTCCAAATTACTGAAAAGGCCCCCGATAACAAAATGACAGGTCTTGCGCGCCTTATCCTGCCCTGTGTATGAGAGCTCAATTATCATTCCCGGGGATAGATTCCTGGCTGCGGCGGCCTTTGCCCCGATCAGTATCCTGTTGGTTAAAGGCATGGAAACATTAAGCAAGCCCTTTAAAAGTTTTATGTCCGCATCGTTTGTTGAAAAACCAAGCAGGCTGAAATTGGCCCAGGGGCCTCCAAGGGGTATGCAGGCCGTCCCGGGCTCCAGGGCTTTATAAAGGATCTTTGCCTGATCCCTCGTCGTTTCAATGTCTTTCAAAATTACGCGCAGGCTCGAGGTTTCGTTTTCACCGTATCCCATTATCCTTTTCAGGTCGGCTGTTTTAATATAGACGGAATATGTGTTCCATATCGTGCCGGAGGAGCTGTTGATTCCTGTAATGCGCAGTTTAGCCGTCTGGACCTGTCCGTTAATGGTTTTAAGGCTGACGCTGACATAGTCGTTGACCCTGACCCGCAGCCTTTTGGCATAAGTCCTGCTCATTATGACCGCGTTCTCGATGGAAGAATTTGTGAAATCGGCGCTGTTTCCGCTTTCAAGCCTCAAAGTTCCGAAAAATTCCTTTGTGGGATCGACGCTGGCAAGGTAGATGTCGGCGGCCCTGCCGTTACCGATTACCCTGGGCCAGAGGTCGAAACTTTCTTTAATCGTTTTGACGTCTCGGAGGCTGCCGCGAAGTATGCCCATTATTTTGTCCCTGTCGCGGATGATATTCCCGTTTTTATCCATTTTCTCGAAAATAGTTACCTGTATATGGCCGACCCAGTTTACAAGCATATTGTTGAGCATTATGTCTGTCATTCCATCGCCCGTGGAACCGGACATGATAAGGACCGACATTCCGAAGGCGATTATCAGGGCAAGAAGAAAATTCCGCCTTTTCTGGCGGAGGAGGTTCCTCAGGCCTAATAGAAGGGTAATCCTCATCTGTATCTCCCTATTCTTTTGAGAAAGCTTCAAGCGGCTTGACTTTCATCGCCAGCCGTGCGGGAAGTACGACCGAGAGCATCAGGAAAACAAGCAGTTCTAAAGTCGAGACGGCGATTCCTGCCGGTCCGACAAAGGGCCTGAAATGGTCTGAAGCGAAAAAAGTAGGAGCAACTTCACCAGCTGTTATGGTTATATTCAGCCCTGAAATAATATTGACAGCAAAGACCCCCGCGATTATCCCGGCTCCTCCGAAAGCTATCGTCAGCAGGATGGTTTCATAATAAAATATTGAAGCGACCAGGCTCTTCCTGGCCCCGATAGACCTCATCATGGCGATCTCTCCGGCCCGTTCCATTACCGACATGTTGAGCGTATTCATGATGACGATTATTACAACGAAAAACAGAAAAAATACAAAAACCGATATGATATTTTTAAATATATTGGTTCCGTCGTAAAGCTGGCCAGAGATCTTCTGCCATGGCACCGCCTTGGCGTCAAGCTTCTCCCTTGCCAGGTCCTCGTTAAGACTTTTAATGATCCGGGACTGGTCGCCCTTTTTTATTTTTAATGAGATGTAGTTGTAAGTCCCGCTGTCCGCATCGGCCGGTCCGGCATTCGTGGTCTTACGCGATCTAAGTCCCTTCAGGAATTCATAATTAACCTGTGAGGATGCGTCTCCCGGTGATGAAGTCACAACCGAACTGAAACTCGAGTCGAAGCCGGCGTCGCTGGTATCGAGCAGTTTTTTATCCTCCGCAGACACGTTCGAAACGGAATCGGACCCTGTTATCAGATTAAAGCAGTTCCTGAACGATTCGATGTCCATTATCGAAAAATAACCCCAGTTATAGTTGTAGTCTTTATAGTGCATTATTCCTCTGACGGGAAGCCTTATGTCGTTGCCCATGTCTTTCGAATAGCCCATAAATACAAGATTGGTCTTTATCAGAGAGTTTTTGAATGTATTGCTGACGGGATAGCCGGCCGGCGAGATCCAGTAACCTGTTTTTTCATAAATATGATCGCGCCACCTTCCGGAAAATATTATACCGCCTTCACTGCCGTTATTTTTTAGTTCCCGGCCCTCGGTAATAATTACATTCGAGCCGAAAAACGCCTGGTAATCCTCGAATTTTACACCGAGAAGAAGACAGTCGACGGGATGGTCCTCTTCAATGATAGAGGAAGCGCCGATAGCCATCGGCATGAATGACAATATACCGCTTCTTTTTTCCAGGAAGGTTTTGATATTCGTATATGAGCTTATCGGTTCTATGCTTGATAAATTATCGAAGAAAAGGTCCTCGGCTTCCTGGTTGGTCGATAAAAGAGCTATATCACCCAGGAAAGATCCGCCTAAATTTCTGTAAAGCCCGGCCTCCATGCCGTTGATAACACCATTGCCCATTGTCATGAAAAAAGCGGCGAAAAGCAGTATCATGCCTATGATAAGGCTTTTTCCCCTGTGGCGGAAGAGATTTCTCCAGGAGAGTTTGATTATGAAAAACAATACAGGCCCCCGTTTATATTCAGATAGGTTTGAACTCCCCGACAAATTTTTCAAGACTGGAACAGATGCCTTCGCTGTCGAACTTTTCCGCTTCTCCTGCAAGTTCTGTTATCATTTCAATTATCTGCTCCCTGGTCCAAGGTATAAAATCCTCCTGGGACAGGAATAGCTTCTCATATGCGGAAGGTTTGAGCTTTTCAAGGGAATAACTGAGTTCTTCGTACATCTTCTCCCCCTTGCGCAGTCCTGTATACTCGATAGGAAAATTGCTCTCGTCGTATCCGTACATCGAAAGGAGGCTTTTCGCCAGGTCAAGGATGCGGATAGGCCTGCCCATATCCATGACGAATATCTTTCCGTAAGGCTCTGTCGCGGCCTTTATGACAAGTCTTGCCGCCTCGGGGATCGACATGAAATATCTTGTCATTTCCGGGTGTGTCACTGTTATGCTTTCTCCTCTCTCTATCTGCCTGGTGAAAACCGGTATTACGCTGCCCCTCGAACCGAGCACATTCCCGAACCTTGTCAGAGAGAATTTAGTGACGCTCTGCAGTTTGTTCAGCGAAAGCACTATCTTTTCGGCAGCCCTCTTTGTCGCCCCCATCACCGATGAAGGATTGACCGCCTTGTCCGTGGAAACAAAAATAAAGTCATGTACGCCGGCCTGGATTGCGGCAAGCGTTGTATAATATGTCCCGATGATATTTGTTTTAACTGCTTCGTCCGGATAATCTTCCATAAGAGGCAGGTGCTTGTGTGCGGCTGCATGGAAAATTATATCGGGCTTGAATCTCCCGAATTCATGAATGAGCTTTTCAAGGTCCCGGATGTCCCCGATGCAGTATTCAAAGCGGCTGTCGCTTTTCAGATCCACTATCAGCGAATGGATCGAATTTTCCCCATGTCCGAAGGCGACGGCTTTTTTTATCGGAAGCTTGAATAGCTGGGTAAATATTTCCCGCCCGATGGATCCTCCTGCGCCTGTCACCAGAACTGTTTTCCCGTTATAAAAGGGGGAAATTTTTTCTATATCGAATCCCACCTCTTCCCTTCCGAGGAGGTCCGAGGGCTGGATCGCCCTGATCTGGGAGTAATTTACTCTGCCCTCTATGATCTCGAAAATTCCGGGGACAATCCTGACCGCTGCGTCAGTTCCGGAAAGGTCGCGCAGAATTTTCCGGATCACGTCTTTCCCGGCGGAAGGAATTGCGATAATTACCTCGTCGATGCCCTCCGATTTTATCCTGTCTCGGGCATCAGAGAGCCTTCCGAAGACAGGAAAACCCATGCATGATGAGATTTCCCCGTTGTCATCGAGAAAGCCGGCTATCGTGAACTTGCCAGCAATATCTTTTTTATTCTGTATTTCAGACGCGACCATCCGTCCGGCGCTTCCGGCCCCGATTATCAGCAATCTTTTCATAAAACCCGCCTGTTTACAAGTTAATTTTATGGAGGCGGATTGGATTTGGCAAGTTTAGCGGCGGTCCGGCTTGAGGTAAATCAGCAGGGTCTGCAAGGCTGCGGGGGTCACTCCTGAAATCCGGGACGCCTGTCCGAGGGTGGCCGGCCTGACCAGGGAAAGCTTTTCTATCTCCTCTTTTTTTATGCTTCCGATTTCATCGTAATTGAAATCCGCGGGAATTTTTATCTTTTCCATGTCTTCGAAGCGCATGACCATCTGTCTTTCCTCGCGCATGTACCCTTCGTATTTTATTTCAATTTCCACCTGTTCTATTTCTTCTGGCGACAGAGCCGCATCAGGGTTGAAAAAGGGGGCGAGCTTATCATAAGTAATTTCCGGGCGGCGGAGAAGTTCGGCGAGGCTGACGGGTTTGACAATCGGGGTGCTGAGAGCTTTTTTCAGTAAATCGAGGGTCTGAGCCGTCGGCTGGATTTTTAACGATCCGAGCCTTTCTATCTCTGCTGCTATATTTTTCTCTTTTTCTTCAACCCTGTAATACTGCTGTGCGGGCAGGAGGCCTAACTCGTATCCCTTTTTTGAAAGCCTCCTGTCGGCGTTGTCCTCCCGGAGTATCAGCCTGTATTCTACCCTTGATGTGAACATCCTGTAAGGCTCGTTAGTGCCCTTTGCCGTAAGGTCGTCGAGCAGGACGCCAATATATCCGTCGGACCTCCCCAGGACAAAATCACCTTTTCCCTGGGATCTCGACGAAGCATTTATACCGGCCATCAGGCCCTGCGCCGCAGCTTCCTCGTAACCGGTAGTGCCGTTGATCTGACCGGCCAGGTAAAGGTTTTTTATCCGCTTTGTTTCGAGAGTCGGGTAAAGTTCCGTAGGATCGACATAGTCATGTTCGACCGCATAAGCAGGGCGGAGCATCGCGGCTTTTTCAAGCCCGGGCACGCTTTTTAATATTTCCATCTGGATATCTATGGGAAAGCCGTTTGAAAGCCCGTTGGGGTAAAATTCGATTGTATTCCTTCCCTCGGGCTCTATGAAGACGTGATGGCTTGTCCTTGCCGGGAATTTCATCACCTTGTCCTCGATGGAGGGGCAGTAGCGGACTCCTGTCGCCTTTATCGTTCCTGAATACATTGGAGCCTTATCGATGTTATCCCGGATTATTTTATGCGTTTCTTCGGTGGTGTGGGTAAGGTAGCATGAGAGCTGCTTCCGGCTTAACATTTCATCAAATTTACCCGTTCTGAAGGAAAACGGCCTGACAGGGATATCCCCCGGCTGCTCCTCCATCTTTCCGAAATCTATGGTCCTGCCGTCGAGCCGCGCCGGGGTACCGGTTTTAAAGCGCCCCATCCGGAGTCCGTAATTCCGCAGTTTAACTGAAATGGGAACCGCGGGGCCCTCTCCTAATCTTCCCGCGGGGAAGGTTTTCTCGCCGACATAAATTATCCCGTTAAGGAACGTCCCCGGTGTTATGACGACGGTTTTTGAAAAATACTTTATTCCGAGCGCCGTGATAACGCCCATGGATGTCCTGTCCTCTATGATAATATCGTCGACCGTATCCTGCCTGACTTCGAGATTTTCCTCATTAAGGACAATCTTCTGCATATACGACCTGTATAAAGGCTTGTCGCATTGAACTCTTGTCGATCTTACGGCGGGGCCCTTCCTCATATTTAGAGTCCTGAACTGGAGCATGGTTGCGTCCGCGGCAAGAGCCATCTCCCCCCCGAGTGCGTCAAGCTCCTTGACGAGCTGTCCCTTGCCTATGCCCCCTATAGAGGGGTTGCATGGCATTTGCCCTATAAGGTCGATGTTGCCGGTGATCAGCAGGGTCCTTGAGCCCATCCTTGCGGCCGCAAGGGATGCTTCGATGCCCGCATGCCCGCCTCCCGCGACGATCACATCGAATTTTGAAGGGTAAACCGTAAGGTTATTTGTAAAACCATCTATTTCCAGGTGTTTCCTCCATTAATCATGTCATTCTTTTTTGAAAATAATAAAAACAGGTACCATTTCAGGTATAGCGGCAGCCACCGGAAGAGCCTGAAGCGGGATTTTCCTTCGGTTCTGTCATACCAGGCGCATGGAATCTCGACTATTTTCCCGCCTTTTAGAAATGCCTTCGCTGTTATCTCAAGGCCTATCTCGAAACCGCCTGAACTCTCTATTGTCATTGAATCTATCATCTCTTTTTTATACAGTTTAAAACTGTTTGTAATGTCATGAGTAGGGATGCCTGTAAACAAATTCAGGGTTATGCCCGCCATTCTCGATAAAAGCTGTTTGAAAAAAGGCCCCCCGATCAATTTGCCGCCTTTCATATACCTTGAACCGCAGATAACATCATAACCTTCCTGCGCCTTGATGATCATCTCAGGAAGAATGGTGTAATCGTCTGACATGTCGGCCATTGTGACCAGGGCAAAGCTAGCGCCCGGTATCGACAGGCCTTTTTTGATCGCACGGCAGACCCCCCGGGAATCGTTTTTAACCAATTCGATGGGGAAGGGGTACCGGTCTTTTATTTCCCGTATAACCGGGAGGGTCGAATCCTCTTCAAAATCATATATTATTTTAACTTCCGCTTTATCGACGAAAGAACCGAGGCCGTTAACAATGGCTGCAAGGGTTTTTTCAATATTTTTATCCTCGTTAAAAACGGGAATTATTATATCGAGGGATGGAGCATTCATATTAAATCCCCCCGGTTTCTATCTGCTGCTTTATCCAGGGTATGATCTCATCGAGTGCGTCGTCCAGGGATGTTTTAGCCTCAAACCCAAGGATTTTCCGGGCTTTACTGATATCGGGAACCCTTTTCCGGACATCGTAGGTAAACGGCTCATCCGAAAAATACCGGAAAGGCTTTCCAGGGTTTATTTTCTTCCAGATCAGGCCGGCAAGTTCGAGTACAGTCGTTGAAACACCGGTTGAAAGATTGAAATCTTCATTAAGGGCCTTCTCATTTTCAAGAGACATCCTTATGCCCCTGGCAAGGTCTCCTCCGTACGTATAATGGCGGATTTGATTGCCTCCGCCTAATATATGCAGAGGGTCCTGCCCCTTCAGGATTTTCTGGATCAGATCGGGCACGACATGGCTCATTGCAAGTTTGACGTTGCCCGACATTACAACTTTGTCCGAAAGGGCGCGTTTTTCACCCGTTCCGATGCAGTTGAAAGGCCTTAATATGGTAAAAGGGAGCCCGTATTGCTCCCATGCCCCTTTTGCATAATATTCTGTGCCGAGTTTCTGAAAACCGTATGTTGACCCTGGCGGAGGAATTAAAAACTGGTCACCCTCACGGCTCGGATATTTTGAGGCGCTCTCAAAGACCATTGAAGATGATATTACGGTGATTTTCTTCAATTTCGCATTTTTATTAGCCATTATAGCGGCATCGAATGCCGAAGCTGTTATTCTGTCGTTTTCCGCTATCAGGTCATAGGCAAGCTCATGGAAGTAGGAAATTCCCCCTATCATGGCTGCTCCCGCCACAAAATGCGAGCAATCTGAAAGAAGATCTTCCAATAAGGTTTTATCTTTGGCATCCCCCAGCACAAACCGGTAACCGGGATGGCTGTCATAACTCTTTTGAATCGTCCCGTATTTAGTCATATTATCTAAGCCTATGACTTCCCAGCCGTTATTCAGGAGTTCTTCAATCAGATAACCTGCAATGAATCCCTTGGCTCCCGTTACCAGTATTTTCATGGATAATACCCCGTTATTGATTTTTACCGATATGATCCCAGATATCAACGATAACCCTGCCCCTGTAATCAAGGTCTTTATAGATCATATGAGGGGCCCCGATGATGACAATATCGGATTTGTCGATTAATTCCTCTTCCTTCAAAAAACCTTCGTCATGAATATACGGATCCGAACAATAAACCGCTTTTGACTCGAATTCCACTATTTTTTTAAGTTTATACGATAAGGACTCCCTTTTATCGTCGCTCTCGGCTTTGAAAGCCATTCCCAGGATCCCGACATTTTTTTCTTTTAAATTATGCTTCATTTTCAGCTTTTTGACTATAAAGTTGGGGAGCCCCTCGTTGATCAGCATCGCGCTGTGGCCGAGGAAAAAATTATTGTTATAAAAAGCCGAGAGCTGCATAGTGTCTTTGAATAAACATGGTCCGGCTGCAAACCCGGGTTTCGGGAAGCTTTTAGCCCTGGGGTAATTATAGGTCATTGCATGATAGGTTTCATAGAAATCCGCACCGTACTCTTCCGCTATAATATAGAATTGATTGGCGGTTGCGAATTGTATGTACCTCCAGGAGTTTGTAAACAGCTTCGCCAGCTCCGCTTCAATGACGCCTGTAACTAAAATTTCTTCAGTCAGGAGCCTGAATAGCGCGCTTACGGTTTTAACGGCTTCATCACTGAAACCGGCTATTATCTGGGGCAGGGAATATAACTCCTCCATCGATCTGCCCTCGAGTATCCTTTCACAGCAGAAGCACACCTCGATCCCGGGATATGTTTGTCGAAGGAATTTTCTTATTTTTTCAGTCGTCCCCGGATATACGGTGCTCCTTATGATTATGACATGATCGTTCCGGAGATATGGCAATAATTTTTCGAAATAATCGAGCATTGAATGAAAATCCGGGTTCAGGTGTTTGTCTACGGGCGTGCCGATGACCACTATTATGAACCGGGATTCTTTAATAAGTTCCATATCGTCGCTGACGAAAAGGTTTTTATTGATATTGTTTTTAAGAAGCACTTCGCAGCCGTTCTCGGCAAAAGGCATTATTCCATTTGCGATCCGGTCCGTACCGGCTTTGTTTATGTCGTAAATTACAACCCTGTTGCCTTTATCGGCGAATGCAAGGGACAGAGGAAGGCCGACATGCCCCGCTCCTCCGATAACACAGATATCATAATTTAACATAAATGACTCCGGCTTTTAATTTTGATTAATTATAGAGCTAAATTTATAATAATTCAGGTTTTATTCCAAACGTTCCAGGATTTTCATTATGGACATTCAAAAAAATATTAAAAAAGCCGGCATTCTTGCCGTCGCGGTAATGCTGTCGGCAGCGGCTTTTTTTCTCTTTTATAATTATGAAACGACAGTCACCCTTCATCCGGCAGGGGCCGCGAATCCGGATAAAACCATGACTTACAGCGATGATTCAGGGAAAATAGTCATGAAATTCAGCGGGAAAAACCATTCTTATAAACCCTTTTTGATCAGGGCTAAATATAATAAAACTATTATCGATGCTTTCTTCAGCGTTACTGTATCGTCAACTGTCAGGATTTTCAGGTTTGTGCTTTTCGGCGATCCCGATAGTACAATTATAATCAGCAAACAAAACAGGAGAATCCTGTCCCCGGCCTATTACATTCATAATTTTGATGACACCTGAATATAATGAATGATCTCAAAACGCATATAACCCCATTCGTACTGCAGGATCTTCGGCGGTAATGCCGGGTCGGCTTTGAATACATTATAATCAACTATATTGGAGATGACATCTTTTGAGGCGGGTGTTAAGACGACCCAGAAAGAAGTTTTATCCTGCAGGAAATGATTCAGTTCATGAAAATCGATAGACTTTTCTTTCCTGAACCTGTAGCCCTGCAGGTCGCTCTCGGATTTATCAGCATGATAAGTATAATAATATACATTCTCCGGGTAATTTAAAAAATATTCCAGGGGAATAAATGCCTGGGATTCCACTGCGATAACAGATTCTCCGGCTTTAATTTTGCTTTGAACATATCCGGCCATTTCATTTGCCGAGCCGTTGAAATTCACAGTATAAACAGAATATATATTCGGGATGTTCACAATGATCATAGCTGAAAGCACGCAATAGAATAAGTATTTATTTTTAACTGTGGATAAACTGTAACCGAACAGGATTATAAAAAAGGGAAAATATATAATAAAATACCTGTAGCTGATAATGGAGAAAAACATGAGTGAAATAAGGGCGCTTAAAACTACGGGAAGCGTGGTACAGATCGAAAGGAATATGACTTTCTCCCTGGAATGATCATGTTTGAGTGAATAATAAACTCCGGCAATGATTATTATTAAAGAAAAAGACGCCGTTAACTGGCAGGGGACCAGGGGGTTTAGATCCGCCGTGAATTTCGTTGAAAAATAATAGGCGAAAATATTGAAAATCGTTTTTAAACTGATCTTTTCAAGCCAGGAAACCGCCGACATTATCTTCGCCTGCTTCATTATAAATGAAATCCAGGGAAGGAAAAGCAGGATTGATGCTATATTTGTCATAAAATATCCTGCAAGGATATTTTTATATGTTTTTAAATTTTGCCTGCCATTGATCAGGTGGAATATCAGGTAAATAAAATTGATAAAAAAAGCGAAGATGAAGAAATAATGGACATAAAGGCCTATCGCGGAAGTCAGGCAGTATGGGAGCCAGAATATCCTTTTATCACCGTTCAAGATAAGATAAAACGATGAAACATTTATAAAAGTTAACAAAGCCGCGAAAGTGTACATCCTTATATCCTGGGAATAAGCGGTCAAGACGGGATTCAGGATCAGCAAAACAGTGGAAACGGCGGCTGTTTTGAAATTAAAAATCTTCCTGACGAAAACAAAAGCGCTAATAACAAGGAGGCTGCTCCAGAGGGCCGATAATGTCCTGAAAACCGGGATAGACCAGCCGGTTATCATCCCTGCAAGTCTTATAATTATATGATAAAGGGGAGGGTGGGCTTCAACTCCCTGTGAACCGACAAGGCTGATCAGGGTCGCAAAATCAAAATGCGAATAGTGCAGCGTCAATATCTCGTCATACCACAACTCTTCATGCATGTTATTCAATGTAAAAATGAAGAAAGAAGCTATGAAGACAAGCAAAAGAAAAATATGATACCTGTATCTTATTAAAATAGCCTGAAAATATTTATAAAAAATAATATTATCCTTGATCATAATAAAACATAAGGACCGGCCTTACGGCCGGCCCTTGTTATGAAATATGATAAATATTTAACTATTTTGTAAAACCTATGAAAGTAAACTCAACAGCGCCTGCTGAACCGCCCGAACTGTTGCCCATGCCTGCAGTCCCGCCGTTGCCGCCGCTGCCGAAGCCGGAACCGTTATTTCCGCCGTTGCCGCCGCCCCAGTTAACTCCAGCACCGCCGTTAGGATAACCAGTTCCGCCGCCGCCCGCATAATAAGTTGTGCTGGCAGGATAAGTTATTACTTTTTCTGTGGCATTTCCGCCGGCATACCCGAAATTAGCTGTAATAACGGAACCCTGGAGGGTTAGAACCGACGCGGAACCGTTGCCGTCATTAACACCGCCGCTTCCGACTGTCATTGAGAAAGTGTACCCGGGTCCTACAGCAATATTGTCGCTGACCACCTGTCCCGCGCCGCCGCCGCCCCCGCCGCCGCCATTAGGGCTGGAACCAAGTCCGTTACCGCCCGCGCCGCCGCCGCCTATTACCTTGATGCTCGCAGTGGCATAAGTAAATGTATTAAGCGTAAAGCTGTAATTTCCTGCGGCCGTATAATTCTGGATAAGCTGCTGTTTTGCAGTTGTGCTCAGCGAGAAGATATACGCAGTGTTAAAATTGTTGCTGATCGTGATCAAAGTCGATTCGACATCGCCGAGAACCGACGCTGATGAGAATGTTACGGTAAATGTCGTCGTCCCGCCGACCGGGACTGTTGAATTACCCACAGCGCTGACCGTATAATCGGCTGTATTGGTATTAACAATTGCTCCGATATTTAAAATGCCCGTGGAATTATTCGATATTGTAAACGTAAGAGCATTGCCCCTGATATTTGCCGGAACGTTGTCCATGTTGAAGGATCCTCCCGAAGCGATAGCTGTGCTGGTATCGGTTTGGACTAAAGATACTTCCGTGCCAGAAAGAACCCCGATTGTGATCTGCCCGCCGAGAATTATCGAAATGCTGTAATCCACGCCGCCCTGGATATTAAGAGAAGCGCTGGCGGTATTTGTTTTTCCCCCGCTGTCCCATTCGACGAGCGTAAGGTTATAAACGCCCAGCGACAGGGCCTGGAACAGGAAATTGTTATTGCCGCCGACCGACCAGTTGGATGTAACCGACACGCCGTTTGCCGTGTTGCTCAGAGTGATGGTAGCGCCTAAAATAGCGTTCGTAGAAACTATAATTGCGCCGCCTGATTTTCCCGGATCCTGGCCGGTAATAAGATTAACCGCCAGGCTTGAAGTCCCCAGAGTGCCTGAATTTTTAGAAGCATTTCCAGACCCCTGCTGATTGCTGGGGGATAAAGAACAGGATACAACTATGGCGGTCGTCAGAATGACGGCGCCTGCTGCTGCGAAATAGAGCTTTGTTAGCTTTTTCATGACTCCTCCTTTTTTTATAAAAAAATCTTTTTCATTAAATCAAGCCAAATTTTTATTAAGATAAAAGCAATATATGATATTTAACAATAAATTCGGTGTCAAGAATTTGCGGCTATTAGTTTACATTTTGGTATTATCCGGGTAATTATGTTAAAATTATTCTTTATGATTACGGGAGCGCAGGCATGAAAATTATTAAAAGATATTCACTGGCATTTGCCCTGACAGTTTTCCTGAATTGCTTTTTATACGCTGCCGGCCCGGAGGATTATTTCGGGGTGCAGGCTGTCCTTTATTCTTCAGCGGACTGCCTTTCGGCAATCAAGGGTTATAATATATATCCCCAGGAAATTGCCAACGCGGTGAAGTTCGAGAAAAATTCGGGGAAGGATATGGACGGCTGGCTAAGGATCATTGCCGAGACTTATGACCTTGACCTTTTCTGCGTGGCCTTCAATAGTAAAAACAGCTCCGTGATTACCAATTATTTTGAAAGTTTGAATACGCCTATAATAATTACTTATAAAAAAGGGGGCAGGGAGCATAGCGCGATAGTAAGCGGGGTGATGAAAAACGAAAACGGGGAAACGCAGAATTACCTGCTTAACGATTCGGCTCTCGATTCTAACGATAATCTCGATGGAAGAACCCTCGAAAGCGGGTACTGGAGGATTCCGGTTAATAACGTTTACTGGTTTACGGTAAAGACAAATATGCCTTCGAGCCTGCCGGAGGAAAGCCGGTTCATCAAGTACCTGACCGCTTCACGGATGCTTTTCAGAACAAATACCAATTTTGCGGAGACTCCCGTGATTGAAAATCATGATCTGGCTTATCAATATGCGCTGAAGCTCAAAAATAAAAAACTCGAAGTCAGGTATTCTTTCTTTCCTTATTCGATGGATACAAGCGCCCCCCTCAGTTCGATGAACGCCCAGTCCAAAGGGTTCGGGGATATCGTAGCCCTGAATATCGCAGGAAACGATAATAATGTATTGAAGAAATCCGAGTTTAAGCCCGTAGAAGCAAAAAACGAGTATTTCGCAGACTGGGGCGCGGTATATCTTGTAAAATGCGGGACTAAATACGGGTCCGGCTATACTCTTGCCATGATAGTGTTCCTGCATAAAGATAATGTCGCGGACGCATGCGAAGTGTTTTTATTCGACAGCCTGCAGGATGTTCTCAAGGAATTCGAATCGCAGTATTACAGCGTGGTTTTTAAATGACGGACAGCATACCTGCGCCGGCCCTGCAAAAACCGTTTTACCTTTTTCTCTCGGCCCGTTTATCGGCGACGCTGGCTTACCAGATGCTTGCCGTCACGGTAGGGTGGCAGATATATATTATTACAGGAAGCCCATTTTACTTAGGGCTCGTAGGTCTTGCCCAGTTCCTGCCGATGTTTGTCCTGACTCTCGCCGTAGGGCATGCCGCGGACCGTTACGACAGGCAGGCAATTGTCAGGATATGCCAGGTAATAGAAGCGTCCGGCGCTGCCGTTCTTGCGGCGGGCAGCATTGGCGGATGGCTGACAAGGGAGCATATACTCATCATAATGCTTATCCTGGGTTCTGCGCATGCCTTCGAGGGCCCTACTATGCAGTCCCTTCTGCCCGGGCTGGCGCCCGGAGAGATATTTCCGCGGGCCGCTGCCTGGGCCGCTTCAGCATTCCAGACAGCCTCGATTATAGGCCCCGCGATAGGAGGCGTCCTCCTTACGTTAGGGCCCGCCGAAAGCTATTCGGCGATCGCCGTTTTATACGTTCTTTCGTCTTTTCTCGTATCTTCGATCCATACGGGGAAAAGACCCCCGAAGCGTGAACCTGCTTCATTTAAGTCCATTTTTGCCGGTTTATCATTCATACGCAGCAGGCCTGTGATCCTCGGCGCTATTTCACTGGATCTGTTCGCTGTTCTTCTCGGAGGCGCGACCGCACTTTTACCGGTTTTTGCGCATGACATTCTAAAGACCGGCCCATGGGGGCTGGGGTTCCTGAGATGCGCCCCTGCCGCCGGAGCCCTTGTCATGTCCGTGATCCTGGCACAAAGGCCGCTCCGGAAGAGGGTTGGCAGGACCATGTTCATAGCGGTTATAATTTTCGGGCTTGCAACTATCATATTCGGATTATCGAGATCTTTCCCCCTCTCTCTTGCCGCTCTCTTCATTCTCGGGGCTGCCGATGTTATCAGCGTTGTAATCAGGTCATCCCTTGTACAGATGAAAACGCCCGATTCTATGAGAGGAAGGGTAAATGCCGTAAATTCAATGTTTATAGGCACATCCAACCAGCTCGGAGAGTTTGAATCCGGAATTACCGCGTCCTGGTTCGGGACAGTGCCATCCGTGCTTATAGGAGGCGCAGGGACAATTATTGTCGTAGCCGTATGGATTTTCGCTTTTCCCGGGCTTGCCGGGGCTGATAAACTTGAAAAATGATATTGACATAATCGTCAAAGATATGATAATATCAGAGCGGGGCTAATCACATAGGAGGTTCTTAAATGTGAGCAGGGTTTTAGAGGATTCGCGCACTGTTTTTATAACTTTATTTATTTATTCTTTCGACTATTTACTGACGGCTTTTCTGTTGTTAATCGGCCTGGCGTCAGCCGTCATGGGACTTTATTCTGTTGTTTTCCGGCTGATTTTCTTCTGGACCAGGTGCATATTCATAATGGCATGGCCCGGAGGGCTGCATATTTCAGGCAGTGATAATATGGAAAGCGGCAGGCCTTATCTCATCGTTACCAATCATTCCAGTTTATTTGATATTCCCGCGATAATGGCCTTGCAGCCTAATATTGCATGGCTGGCAAAAAATCATCTCTTTAAAATACCTGTCTTCGGGCATTTAATAAGGCGCCTCGGATGTGTTCCGGTAGAAAGAAAAAACCTTATCCGTACAGGCAGGGAAATATCTTTTAAAGCAGGCGGCAGGATAAAAAACCAGTCCATCGGAATATTTCCCGAGGGAACCAGGACACTCGACGGCAACCTCCTTGAATTCAGGAGGGGATTTATACGCATGTTCAGAAACTGCCGTATAGATATTCTCCCGGTTACGCTTAACGGTTTCTTTTCACTGAAGCCGAAAAACCGGTTTGTCATCCATCCGGGAAAAAAGCTTGAAATTATCGTGCACAAACCTTTAACATATATGGAGTTTTCCGATGACACGGACGAGAATATCATGAATACGGTCAGGCAGAGGATACTGATGGATTATAAAATCTGAGGAGATGAATATGGACTGCAGGAAGTGGGCATTCATTATTAACCCCGTAGCCGGCAACGGCTATGCGGGCGCTCAGACGGGTAAAATTAAAAGCCTTGTTAAAGAATACGGCCTCGATGCCGTAGTTGTCCATACGCAGGCAAAGGGGCATGCGACGGACCTCGCCGGGGAATATGCCCGGCTAGGATATAAAAACATCGTTGCAGTCGGGGGCGACGGTACTTTCAACGAAACTCTCCAGGCCCTTGTGCATAGTGAAGACGTAACTTTCGGCGCCGTTTCCGCCGGAACAGGAAATGATTTCATAGGCCTTCTCGGGTTTTCCGAGCACTTTACCGATCTCGACTGGAAGGTATTTTTTGAGGGCAATACCGTGAATATTGATGTAGGCAAATGCAATAAGCGTTATTTTCTCAACGGCATGGGATTCGGGTTTGACGCCAGCGTGGCAGTTGAAAACTACAAGGACATGCAGGTGAAAAAGGGCCGAAAATCAAAATATTTGTGGCAGATCATAAAGACCCTTCTCTTTTACAGGGAAAAAATCATGAGGATAGAGGTTAACGGCGAAAAGAGCGAGCACAGGTGTTTCCTGACGACAATCGGCAACGGGAGGCGGTTCGGCGGCGGATTCAACCTGACGCCCGGGGCTTATGCCAACGACGGGCTTTTTAACATTTGCTTCGTTAAGCAGATTTCCCTCCCCATGCGCATCAAGGAGCTCTTCTCTGTGATCAAGGGCACCCATATTTACGATAAGGCGGTTGATTATTTTCAGTCGGAAAGCATCAGGATTGAAACGGATGAAGAAGTCCCGATTCACCTCGACGGGGAACTGCTTTTCGGAAAACTCTTCGAAGTGAGCATATTGCCGGCAAAATTAAAGACTTTCTATAACCCGCATGCGAAAAATTATTTGATTTAATCAATTCCCGACTTTGCGTCCTTTGCGTCCCACAGGTACGAATCCTTACCGGGCGATATTGTACACGCTGCGCAGCCTCACTGTCTTTCTCGCTTCTTCAAGAGTAATCTGCCTGGACATCATCGATTTGTCTGCGGTCACCGTTTTTGCTATACCTGGCGGTATATCGAAAAAGTTATCGCTGAATATCGAGTCTGTCCCGCTGAAGGAAACTTCCACATACTTTGCAGGCGCCAGGCAAACGACTGTGATCAGGAATTTTCCGCCGTCCTCCCCGATACTGCAGGTCAGACCCGGATCGATAAATTTAAAATGCTTGGGTTTGACAAAAAGGAGCGTCATGTATGACTCGCTTTCCCCGTTTTCGAAAAAGCATTCGAAGTATTTTTCCCGGATGGCATCGGTGCCTGCGAGCTGACCGCTAAAATTCAGCTCGCCGGCCCCGGCTGACGAAAATTCCGGGCAGGTGAAATCCCGGCCTCCCGGCGGAGGTATTTTTCCCCCGGATAAAATTTCACCCTTATTCGAGCGGAGCCTCCAGATTATGCTTTTATCGATCTTTGAAGCAGTTTCGTTTGCGATTGCCAGCGATATCTTTCCATTGTCTTCCAGGCCGCATAAAAGGACAGCTGCGAAAAAACGCTTCGCGAAATAGTGAAGGGCTTTCCAGCGTCCGTAATAATCTATGGATGACCACGATGCCCCGGGCCAGCAGTCGTTAAGCTGCCAGTAGAGGGCCCCCATGCAGCGTCCCCTGTTTACCCGCCAATGTTCGGCTCCCGCCCTGATTGCCTCTGCCTGGAGGAGCTGCGAGGCATAAGCAAGGGAGTCGAGATCTTTCGGATAAAGGAAATAGCCGGAGAGGTATGACAATATCTTTCCGTTCGCGGAGGAGTTTTTCTGGTGGCGCTCCATCACATACGAGAAAATATTCCTGTCTCCGGGAATTGTGAAACTATCGAGAGTCTCTTCACAAGGCAATGATTGAAATCCGAATTCCGAAACAAACCTGAAATAATATTTCCGGTAGTCTGAAAAGGGCTTTAATCCATGCCAGACGTCCCAGTAATGGGAGTCTCCCCTGTTTTCATCGTTAGGATTGTCGAAATTCCCGCCGGACGAAGGGGATGCGCTCCAGTAAAAGATCCCCGGGGCTTTACGCGAGCAGATTCCGGGGAGGACTTCCTCGAAGAGCTTTAAATAATCCGGCCTGACGTTTGCGGCCTTCGGAAAATCCCAGGAAGAGACGGCTAATTCCATTTCGTTATTGCCGCATAACAGGGCTATGCATGGATGGTGCCTGATCCGCTCTATATTGTCCCGGGCTTCAGCGGCGGCGTTTTCTATGAAACCATCGCCGAGGGCGTAAACGCCGCATGCGAACATAAAATCCTGCCAGACCAGTATTCCATAACGGTCGCAAAGTTCGTAAAAATAATCTTCAGGGTAATAGCCCCCTCCCCATACGCGCAGGAAGTTGAAATTGGCTGCGGCTGCGTCCCGGACTAAATTTTCAAGTTTAGTCCGGTTTCCGGCCCTGCATAACAGGCTGTCGCCGGGTATGATATCAGCACCCATAGCAAAAACGGAAATGCCGTTGACGTTGAATTCAAAACTTTCCCCCCATTCATCCTTTACACGCTTAACCGATACCTCCCTGAATCCTATTGTAAAGTCCCTTTTATCCAGTATAGTACTTCCTGAGGCCAGCTCCACCGACAGGCTGTAAAGGGGCTGTCCGCCGTATCCGCGCGGGTTCCAGCGCTTAACCTGAGGTATTTCGAATATCAGGCAGGCCTCTTCACCCTCGAAGGAGGAGCTGAGCACCTGAGTTTCCGGACCTGCGAGGCTTGCCTGCAGGGTATAGGGACCGCAGGGATCGTTTGAGCAGGGTTCCTTTGATGCGATTTTTATGCCTGCCTTTACGGCAAGCCGCGCTCCCGGGCCTTCAAATGACTGGCTTGTTTCTATTTCCCTGAAACAGGCCCCGCTGCGGGACTCGAGCCATAGATCCCGCCATATCCCCGAGTCGGGAAGCTTAGGACCCCAGTCCCAGCCGAACATGTAATGGGCCTTGCGCAGATGGGGAAAACCTGCCGTAGATTCAGCAGCGCCCCAGAGCGGCAGGAACTTCTGCTTTCCTTCTACGTATTTTACAGGGGATTTTAATCTTATTTCCAGCCTGTTTATCCCGCTTTTGATAAAGCCCGAGACGTCGAACTCATATCTCCTGTGCATATTATCAGTGGCGGCAATGAATTTTCCATTGAGAATTATCTCCGAGAGAGTGTCAAGACCCTCGAAATGTATAACTAAAGAATCGGCACCTTCGATAAAATTTTGACCGGGATCGAATTCTTTAATGAAAACGAAATCCTCGTAAAACAGATCCCGGAGCCTTTCCTCATTGTCTCGGTAAAAAGGGTCGGGAATTTTTCCTTTTTCATAAAGGGCGCCAAGGACTGTTCCGGGAACATTACAGGAAATAATTTCCTGATTCGATTCCCTGAAAAGGGACCATTGTCCGCAGAGATTGAATTTTAACATTTATGAGCTCCGGTCTCTATTATAAAAAAGAGCCGTTTATTAATCCAAAATAACCGGATTACTGTTGACTTGAAGAAATTCCTGTGTTAGCTTTAACTCTGGAATTTTAACAGGAGGTTCGTATGAAAGCGATAGTTGTCCATGAATTCGGCGGCCCCGATGTTTTAAAATACGAGGATACTGCCGTTCCTGAAATTCCGGACGGACATGTCCTTGTAAAGGTGAAAGCGTCAGGCGTAAATCCTGCCGACACTTATGCCAGGACGGGAAATTATATTATGAAGCCGGTTCTGCCATATACGCCGGGAACCGACGGTGCCGGGGTGATTGAAAAGACGGGAAAAGGAGTGTCAAAGTACAGGGAGGGGGACAGGGTATATATCGGCAGGTCGGTATCGGGAACGTATGCCGAATATGCCCTTGCAATGGAAAACCAGGTGCATTGCCTGCCTGACAATGTGACATTCTCCCAGGGCGCCGGAGTATTTGTTCCCTACGGCACGGCTTTTCATGCGTTAAGTCATGCCGCGATGGCCCGCAAAGGAGAGGCTGTGCTTATCCATGGCGCAAGCGGAGGGGTAGGGACGGCGGCTGTCCAGATAGCAGTCTCAATGGGGCTGAAAGTATTCGGCACTGCGGGAACACAGAAAGGCCTCGAACTTGTAAAGGCACAGGGGGCGGAAAAAGTTTTTGACCATAGCCGGGAGGGATACCTCGAAGAGATTGTTAAATCGACAGGCGGCGCGGGAGTTGATATAATACTCGAAATGCTTGCCAATATCAACCTCGGGCATGACCTGAAAATCCTGGCGATGAAAGGAAGGGTCGTTGTCATCGGAAGCCGGGGCGACACGGTCGTGACTCCCAGGGACCTGATGGGAAAGAGGGGGACAGTGACCGGGATAATGCTATGGAATATCACCCGGGAAGAGGCCGGTGAAATCCATGATTATCTGTACAAAGGCCTGCTTGAAGGGTTTTTGAAACCGGTGGTCCGGGCCGAGCTTCCCCTGAAAGACGCCGACCGCGCCCACATTGAAGTAATGTCGCCCGGGGCAATGGGAAAGATCGTTCTTATACCTTAGTTCAACGGAAGACATGGCGCCCGATAACGAACAATAATTTACTCATAATCGGAAAGAGTCTATAATATAACCAGTAATTTTAGGAGGAAATCATAATGCGCAGCGATCTTGCAAAAAAGGGATTTCAAAGAGCGCCTAACAGGGCATTATTCAAGGCCATGGGTTTCGACGACTGGGAAACAAAGCGTCCGATCATAGGCATTGCAAACTCATTCAACGAATGCATCCCCGGACATATCGGATTAAATAAACTTGCAGACTCTGTTAAACGGGGTATTTACGCCGGCGGCGGCATGCCTATGGAGTTCAACACTATCGGCATCTGCGACGGTATTGCGATGGGGCATATCGGAATGAAGTATTCACTGCCTTCGCGCGAGCTTATCGCCGACTCGGTTGAATGCATGGCCCAGGCTTACCAGTTTGACGGCCTCGTGCTTATGGCTTCCTGCGACAAGATCATACCCGGAATGATGATAGCGGCAATGAGGCTCAACATTCCCTGCATATTCATAACAGGCGGGCCGATGCTTCCCGGCAATGTCGGGAGGAAGGAGCCACTCGACCTCAACAACGTATTTGTCGGAGTGGGCAAAAAGGCGATAAACGCCATAACGGATGAAGAGCTTTACCAGCTCGAATGCGACGCATGCCCCGGAGAGGGTTCATGCGCTGGCATGTTCACCGCGAATACCATGTCCAATCTCAGCGAAGCCCTCGGCATCGGCATGTTCATGAACGGATCCACGCCGGCTGTTTTTGCGGCAAGGCAGATGCTCGCTAAAAAGACAGGTATGAAAATAGTCGAACTTGTAGAAAAGGACATCAAACCCCGCGACATTATGACGAGGAAGGCTTTCGAGAACGCAATCACGCTCGATATGGCGCTTGGAGGGTCCACCAATACGGCGCTCCATCTTCCCGCAATAGCTTACTACGGGGACGTCAATCTTGAATTGAAGGATTTTTCAGAATTTTCCTCAAGGGTTCCCCACCTGACCAACATGGTCCCGGCAGGGCCTTACAGCATCCTGGACCTGTATTACGCAGGGGGAGTCCCGGCGGTGCTTTCAGAGCTCGCAAAGAAGAAAATGCTGCATCTCGACCAAATGACGGTTTCCGGAAAAACATTAGGCGAGACTCTCAAAGAAAGCAAGTCTGCTGTAAAAGACTACGATGTCATCCATCCGATCGATAATCCCGTGCATGCTGCCGGCGGATTGGCTGTTCTTACAGGAAATCTTGCCCCCGACGGCTCCATAGTCAAGCAGGCTGCAGTCGCTCCCGAGATGATGAAGCATAGCGGCCCGGCGAGGGTTTTCGACAGCGAGGAAGAATGCAGCAAAGCCATATTCGCCGGCAAGATTAAAAAGGGCGATGTTGTAGTGATCCGCTACGAGGGGCCCAAGGGCGGCCCGGGTATGAGAGAAATGCTTTCCCCAACGTCTTCGATCGCGGGGATGGGCCTGGACAAGGATGTAGCCCTTATTACTGACGGGCGTTTCAGCGGAGCGACGAAGGGCGCATCGATAGGCCACATATCACCGGAAGCCGCGGTTGGCGGGCTCATAGGGCTTGTCGAGGAAGGCGATATAATAGAAATAGATATACCGGCGAAGACTATAAACCTCAAGGTTCCGGATTCCGTAATAGAGTCAAGAAGGAAAAAGTGGGCGCCGCATCCCCCGAAAATTATCAGCGGATATCTCGCGAGGTATTCGAGGATGGTCACATCGGGCAACAGGGGCGCTGTTTACGATTCTAAATAAGCCTGACTGGCACAAAGCGCTTGCCGCAGGACTTCGAGACCTGCCGCAAGTTCTTTGATGCTTATCGTCAGGGCCGGGAATAACCTTATCACGCTGCCATGAGTAACGTTTACAAGGACATTTTTCCCGAAACAGAAGTTTTTCACCTTTAGTGCGGCATCGGCTGAAAACAGTTCGAGAGCTACGAGAAGGCCTTTGCCCCTGACTTCTTTTATAATGCCTCTGAATTCATCTTTCATTTCCATCAGCTTTCCAAAGGCGAAACGGCTCGAATTCATCACATTCCGCCCAATATCATGATCGAGCATATATTTTATAACGTCATGGGAAACCGCGCACCCCAGGGGATTCCCGCAATAGGTGCCGCCGTGGTCGCCTGCCTCGAGCCTGTCCATAATAACGGGGGTGAAGGCGAAAGCCGCGAATGGAAATCCCCCAGCCATGCCCTTCGCCATCGTTATTATATCGGGCTTTACGTTTTCATAGTCCACCGCGAATGCTTTGCCGGTCCTGAAGAAACCGGTCTGTATCTCATCGTCGATAAAATAGACCCCTGCCTTCCGGCAGATTTCAGAAACTTTTGAAAGGTACCCTTCGGAAGGCACATTGACCCCTCCTTCGCCCTGGATGGGTTCGAGGATCACCGCTGCGGTATTCCCGTCCCCCGCGGCTTTTTCAATTGCCCTGATGTCGTTATACGGCACGAAGGTAAATCCCTCTACAAGGGGTTTGAACCTGCTGCGGAGAGGTTCGTTGCCGGTGGCTGACGTCGTTCCGATCGTCCTGCCATGGAAACTTCCGGAAGCCGATACGATGTTTACCTTTCCGGAGGCTTTCCTGGCTAACTTTATAGCCGCGTCGTTGGCTTCGCAGCCGCTATTCTGGAAAAAGACATATTGAAGGTTGTCCGGAAGCACCTTCTGCAGTATTTCAAGCAGTCCGGCCCTCGCCGGATTATAGCTTTTCCATGAATCGGGGCACTGTATTATCCTGCGGCCCTGGCGGGCAAGAGCCCTGCTTATGACCGGGCTTGCATGACCTAAAGATGTGACACCCCAGCCTGCCATTAGATCGAGGTACTTTTTCCCCGACTCATCCCTGACATATACCCCTTTGCCCCTGGAAAAAGAGACTGAAGCCCTGTCTGCGGCAAAATGAGCGGCATGCCCGTTTTCTACTGAAATAGCGTCATGCTTATTACTCATCGGAGGCTCCTGATTTTATTCCGAGTTCCACGATAATTTTTTCGAGGCTGCCTGAAATCTGTTCGCCGCTCGACAGGTCCCTGAGGGCATAGCTGCCGCTCGAAACCTCATCCGAACCTGCAAAAAGGGCGTACCCTGCCTTCATCGAATCGGCTGATTTAAGATGCTTTTTGAGCGAGGAATACCTGTACTCCGTCACCGCCGGCAGTCCGAGGGACCTTAGCTTTGCGATTATCTTAACGGCATGTGCGCGGTTTTCCTCGCCTATGAAGGCTATATAAACCAGCGGGGGGCTGTAGTAATCCTTTTTCGCCTTACCGGACGACGCTTCAAGGACGGAGGCGAGCCGCTCCATTCCGAAGGCGAAACCTGCGGCCGGGGTATCCGGGCCGCCCAGCTCTTTTACGAGGTAGTCATACCTGCCGCCCGCCGAGATCGTGCCCTGGGCGCCGGGAAAAGAGGATTTTATCTCGAATACCGTGCGGCTGTAATAATCAAGCCCCCGTACGAGCCTTTCGTCGATTTTATATCCTATACCGGCAGCATCGAGCCCTGTCCTAACCCCGTCCCAGTGTTCCAGACATTCGGGGCAGAGGGAGCCGAGAGCCGAAGGGGCTCTTGCAATAATATCCGCGCAGGATTCATCCTTGCAGTCGAGTATGCGCAGGACGTTGGTCTGGTAGCGTTCCCGGCAGTTTTTGCACATCTCCTGGAGCTTGTCTTTGAAATAATTTCTCAGGTCCTCCTGATAAGCAGGCCTGCATACCCTGCAGCCGATAGAATTCACGAATATTGTCACGTCCTTTATTCCAAGCGCGTTAAAAAAATCATTGTTCATGCTTATTAGCTCGACGTCGGCTTCCGGCCTGCCGTCGCCTATATACTCCGCTCCGTACTGGACAAACTGGCGGTATCTTCCGGCCTGCGGGTTTTCCGCCCTGAACATGGGGCCGTTATAATACATCCTGGCCGAGTATCCCTGCATCGAGAGCCCGTTTTCTATATAGAGCCTTACGGCGGAAGCGGTGCCCTCGGGCCTGAGGGCTATTATCCTTTTCCCCCGGTCTTCGAACACATACATTTCCTTTTTAACGACTATGTCCGACGAATCCCCGGCCCCTCTTGCGAAAAGATCGGCATATTCGATAACAGGGAAGGCTATGTTTTTATACCCGTAATTTTCGAGGATCTTTTCAACAGTCCTGCTTATGTGCAGGTAAAAGTCCGATTCGAGAGGTATTATATCGTAAGTGCCTTTAAGTTTAGAGTATCCCATTTATGCACCTCCAGGTCGAATATTATAATAAAGTCATTCAAAATTGCAAATTCCGCCCGTCAGGCGTCCGACAGCCTCTTCCCCCTCCTTAACAGGGGCAGCCTCGAATATGCCTCTGTCCTGAGGTTTCCGGTCCTGCCGGCGATAAAGTCGCAGTAACCTCTGCCGGCGACCATGGCCGCATTGTCCGAACAGAATTCCACAGGGGCGGTGTAGACCTCGATTCCCCTGCTTTTAAGCTTGTCAAGCTCCTCCCTCAAAAGAGAATTTGCGGCGACCCCGCCCGACACTACAAGCCTCTTTATACCGAAGTCGCACAGGGCGTTTTTCGACTTGCGGCAGAGAAGCTCGACAGCCGATTTCTGGAAAACAGCGGCGACATCCCCTGCGGATTGTTCGATATTTTTTACCCTTTTAAGCCTGTATGCGATGGCGGTTTTAAGGCCGCTGTAGCTGAAATTATACCTGTCATTTCCGGTATCGGGAAGAAGCCTGGGCATGTCCCTGAATTCCTCGATATCCGGGTTTCCCAGCCTTGCCATTTTGTCTATAACAGGCCCGCCCGGGTAGCCGAGCCCGAGAAGTTTGGCAACCTTGTCGTAGGCCTCGCCGACAGCGTCGTCTATTGTCGTTCCAATAAGTTCGAGGCTGTCAAAGCCCTTCACGAGGTATAAAAGCGTATGCCCGCCGGATGCAACGAGCCCTATGTAGGGAAATTCGATGCTGTTGAACAGGTGGGGCGCATACATATGGGCTTCTACATGATTAACCGGGATAAGGGGCTTCGAAAGTGAAAAGGAGATGCCCTTTGCGGCGGAAAGTCCGACAAGGAGGCTTCCAATGAGCCCGGGGCCGTTCGTCACGGCGACAGCGTCTATCCCGCTTATAGGCATCCCGGCGAGAGCGCTGTCAAGCACCCCGAGTATTTTTATCAGGTGGTTCCTCGAGGCGATCTCGGGGACCACGCCGTTATAGGGCTTGTGGATCTCGACCTGGGAATATACTATATTCGACAATATTGTCTTTCCGTCTTCCACAACTGCCGCCGATGTTTCGTCGCATGAAGATTCGATCCCGAGAATTTTCATTTGAGCATACCCAGAATCTCATCGCAGACCCTGTGCGCGTCCCCGGCGGGAAGAGTGGAATAGAGCGGAAGGGTTATCTCCCTTTCATAAGCGTGATATGTATTGGGGTAATCCCCGATGGAATATCCGAGTTTAGTATAGGCCGGATGCATGACAACGGGAATGTAATGAACATTGGCGGCGATATTTTTCTCTGCGAGGCCGCTGATGATGGCGTCCCTTTCGGTTTCCCCGCCGGACCGGAGCCTGGCCATAAAAAGATGATAGGACGTTTCCATTTCACTGCCGCACAAAACCGGCATTTCCAGGCCGGGGCTCTTTCCAAGCTCCGAATTGTAAATGCCGGCTATTTTTTTTCTCCATGGGATCATCTCTTTTTCATACCTTCCGAGCTGTACTATTCCCAGCGAGGCCTGTATGTCCGTCATATTGCATTTGTAGCCGGGGATTTCGATAGAATAACGCCATGAATTGAGCTGTGTCTTGGAAAGCGCGTCCTTATCCTGCCCGTGGAGGGAAAGGAGCCTGAGGGTCTTCTCGATACCGGCCGGATCCCAATTTTCAGAGGAGCTGAAAACTATAGCTCCGCCCTCCGCTGTTGTCACGTTCTTGACGGCATGGAAGGAAAAAACGGTAAAATCTGCGCTGCTTCCCACCGGCCTTCCCTTATAACGAGCCCCCAGCGAATGTGCCGCGTCCGAAATGTAGACAGGCCTGTCGAGGCTTTCCTGTCTTGTCCCGGCCGCAGGAGAGAATAATCTTTTCCGGGTTTCAAGGGCCTCTTTTATGCCGTCGTAATCGCAGGGCAATCCTCCAACATCTACGGAGATGACGGCCTTGGTCTTCTCTGTAATCAGGGATTCTACAGAAACCGGATCGATGTTATATTCCCCCTTCCTGACATCCGCAAAAACCGGCCTGGCACCCGTATGAAGAATGACGTTGGCTGTAGCCGCATAGGTGTAGGGGGTTGTTATAACCTCGTCCCCTTCGCCTATATCGAAGAGCCGCAGTGAGAGTTCCAATCCCGCAGTGGCTGAAGAAAGACATACGGCCCTGTCGGCCAGACAGTATTCCCCGATCATTTTCTCGAAACGCGCGGTCTTGGGCCCCGTTGTGATCCATCCGGACCTCAGAGTATCGGAAACTTCAAGTATTTCCAGCTCGGTTATATCCGGCGGTGAAAAAGGTATTTTTTCACTACTCATTTAATTATCCTGTTTTAAAATAAAGATCGTGTTTATATGCGTTTCGGAAATTTTAGCATATCCGCTCTTTTCCATCAATTTTAAGACCGCAGGATCGCTGCCCTTTTCGATGCAGAGGACAGCCGGCCTGTACTTCTCCCAGTTATTGGATTCAAGGACCTGCAGGTCGAAACCTTCCGTATCCACGGACAGGAAAGCGATCCCTTCCCCTTCGGAGTATTGTTTGAAAAGATCTTCGAGGCTGCCTGCATCTACTCTGATCTCTCCTATCAGCCTGAAACCGTCCTTTACGCTCGCCCGGGCCTGTTCCGCTGAGAATGTCCCCAGGGTTTCGGGAAATATACGGTAAAATGTCATTACGCCTTTATCCCGGGCTATGCCCGAATTAATATTGACGTCAAACTTTCTCGTCCTGCGCAATGTTTCGAATAAAACCGGGTTCGGCTCAACATTGACGCATTTCCAGCCTTTTTTGCTGAACCTGTAAGTGTTGTTGAATCTCACGCCGTCATTGGCCCCGATATCGACGATGATGCCATTCCTGATTTTAAGCCTTTTCAATATCCCTTCTACTATCAAATCCTCTCCATCCTGCGAATAAGAGCCGCGCAGCAGCTTCCTGAGGATAAAGCGCATCGTTTCCTTGTAAGCATAAAGCATGAATTTTCTAAATCCGTAAATTTTCATCTTGTCGCAAAGGCTGCCCATAATTTCCTCGCTAAATAGATTTTCCGCCGCTGGCTTTGATAAGTCGGTTCATGATAGCGCTGCCAAGACCAGCCGGTTCGACTGACTGGGCGATAATAATTTCGCAGCCCATCCCGTCTAATTCTGTAAACCCCCTGTAAAGACCCTGCGCATATTCGGCCAATGTTCCGAAGCACAGCACGCGGGGATCCGGATTAATTTTACAATTTTTCCCGCCTCCGGATAATATCATTCCGATTTTCCTGCCCGGGAAGAGGCTTTTGATCTTTTCTATATCGCTTTCGCCGGTAAGATATACCTCGGCTTTGGGTTTATAATGCAGATACTTCAAACCCGGCGACAGGGGCGTTTTCCCGGATTTTACCGGGGCATGCAATTTATAGCCATGTCCAAAGCTATAGAGCGCGTTTTCGACCATCTCGAATGTTACGGCTCCGGGCCGGATGATCCTGACAGCCTTTACGTCTAAAAGGATAACGGTGGATTCAAGCCCGATTTCGCAATCCCCGCCGTCGATAATGGCATCGGCTCTTCCGTCCATTTCTTTAAAGGCCATTCCAAAGGTAGTCGGGCTGGGCCTTCCCGACCTGTTCGCCGAGGGAGCCGCTACCGGAACGCCGCTTGCCCTGATAAGGGCCCTGGCCAGAGAATGGGAAGGTATTCTTATGGCAACTGTATCAAGGCCTGCCGTAGCCAGGTTTGAAATGCGGTCATTTTTTTTCATGATAAGGGTCAGCGGGCCCGGTGAAAATTTTTCAAAAAGGAAATAAGCCGCTTCGGGCACTTCTGCCGCCGCCAGGCCGATATCCGCGATGTCGGCTATGTGCGCTATGAGGGGATTATCCGAAGGCCTGCCCTTTGCCAGAAAAATATTTTTTACGGCGCTGTCGTTAAACGCGTCTCCCCCGAGCCCGTAAACCGTTTCCGTCGGAAAAACAACAGTCCCGCCGTTTTTAATTATGCCGGACGCTTTTGCAAGTCCGCCGCTGTTATGCGGGATATCCCTGAAAATTTCGGTTTTAATAAAAGTCATAGATAAAAACGCCAGCCCATCGTGATTATCAGGCCTGTCCCGTAATTCTGGGAACCGGTATAAAGGTTGGCGCTGCCTCCCTGAAGAAGCCCTGTTCCTCCAAGTTCGAAGAAATATCCCGAATAGTCGCCCGGGAATATAACGTCAAACCCGAACAGTCCGTAAATTCCCCATGCGAAAGAATCTGTTGTGAAAGCGGCTGACGGGAAAATGCAGATTAACCCGGACTCTATGTAAGGCCTGATCACATCGGTTCTCCTGCTGGCGGTGAGCACGATGCCTGCCTTATATGAATAATAATCGGACCAGGCGGAATTGGACAATGTAGCGCTTACCGGTATTCCCCTTATAAGACCCGCGTCGGCCTCGCCGCGTATAGCCATATAGCCGCCGAAGAAAAATGGGGTGTTGGCGGTAACCCCTAATTTCAGATCGTTTGGAAGCTGGCTCCAGTTGACGTCAGCTTTAAATCCGAAGGCAAAACCGTCTATATTGACGGGGGTGTTAGACGATACGGTATTTGCCGTCTCACCTGCCGGGTCTGCGAAAGCCGGTAAAAAGGACAGGAATATAAAAGCGGGCATAATCAAAAAAATAACTGCTGATCTCATTTTTTTAGCCTCGCTGCAATGGCGGATGTCAGGCTGTTCATAAATGCAGGGTTACGGTAAAAGCTCGCCCTGTTGGCAATAAGGCCCGCGCTCGATCTGAACAGGGTTTCAATGACGCATAGACCGTTTTCTTTGAGGGTCTGCCCTGTTGAAACTATGTCGACTATGCAGTCGCTCATGCCGGTAACCGCCGCAAGCTCGACCGAACCGTAGAGTTTGATGATCTCTGCCTGGACAGAAATGGAAGAAAAAAACTTCCCTGCTATATTGGGGTATTTTGTCGCAACTTTAAGATATGAACGGGAAAAGAGTTCTTCGCAAGTCACGCTGCCGGGTGCTGCGACGGCCATCGAGCATTCCCCGAAACCTAAGTCATAAAGCATAAGAACGTCGGCGTCATGCTCAAGGCAGTCGTCCCTTCCGCAAATGCCGATATCGGCTGTGCCGCTTTCGACATATGTAGGTACGTCCCAGGCCCGCAGAAGGATCACATCGATGCCCTCGCCCACGCGCAGGATCAATTTCCTGGAATCTTTCGGGATATCTTTCTGCACTATGCCGGTTTCTTTGAGCAGAGCATAGGCTTCATCCCCGAGCCTTCCCTTGGGAACGGCAATAGTGACAGGCATGCAGGAACCTCCAATATCGGTACATTATATATTATTAAAATTCTTTTCACAATTTGTTAACTTCACGACCATAACCCTCTCCAGGCCGTTGTAATCCTTGCGGATCTCTTTTAAAGTAAAGCCGGCGCTTACGAAAATATCACGGATCTCCGCCCATTTATAATCGATTTCCACTATGATATAACCGTCTTTCTCAAGGGCCTTCAAAGAGAAAAGAGCTATGGCCCTGTAAAAGACAAGCCCGTCCATTCCCCCGTAAAAGGCTTTGAAAGGTTCAAATCGCAGGCCCGCAGGTCCGTATTTTTTCATATCCTCCTTGGAGAGATAGGGAGGATTTGAAACTATCAGGTCGTATAAAAAGGGCCTCTTCTTTATCCCGTCGCCCGCTTTTAAAAAATCCGATTTTAACGGGGAGACATTTTTAATTCCGAGACTCCTGATGTTATCTTCCAGGGGTCCGGTATTTATATCGAGCGCCGTTATATGCGATAGAGGGTATATCCTTGAAAGGGAAAGAGCAAGCGCTCCGCTGCCTGTGCCGATATCGATAATATTTTTAAAATTCCCCCTGAGCTCATCTGCGGCGTAAATAATATGCTCGGAATCGGCCCTTGGGATAAGCGCCCCGGGGCCTGTGATGAATTTATCTTGGAAGAAATGTTTATAGCCTAAAATATAAGCCGCGGGCATGCCTTTTCCGCGCTTTTTCATGGAAGAGCGTATAGCCGAGATTTTAAGCGGCGGCACTTCTTTATTCCTGTTTAACATTAACTCGTGGGGTTTTAAACCGAGATGATGAGCTATAATAAAAGAAGCATCGGTCCCGGACCCTTCAATCCCATGTTTTTCAAGGTATTCCCTGAACTGATTGTACAAGTTTCCGACTGTCATTTATCCTCTGAGAATCTTTATGGCTAAAAGATATAATCCGGTGAGAGTAACGGAAACGGCGGTAAGGGAAAATATAATAACAAGCGCGGTAAAAGCTGTTTTAAGGTATTTTTTCCTGACCTCGTTTTTATGCCTTATTTTTATCTGCTCCCTGTACCTGCCGTAGATAAGGTAGAATAGCATGGCAAAGACGACGGCAAGGGAAAAGATAATATAGACGGTCCTGAATTCACCGGCGAAAAAGTACAGCCCGTAAACTACGGCGCCTTCGGCCATGACTATCCCGGCTATAAAGAGTACGTACCGCATTATTTTCATATTAACTCCATTTCCTGTCTAAATTATGACATGGAAAGCGCTGAAATTCAAATATCATAAACCCTTTTGTCAATCACATCGGGGGCAGGTGCTTGGTCAAGGCTTCCCGATAATCCGGCGAGAATGATCTCCATGGCTTTACGGGCCGCGGAAAATCTTATTCTTTCCCTGCCCCCCCTGAAAAGGCACCTGAATACTGTTGTAAATTTATCACCGGATATTCCAATAAATACCGTGCCGACAGGCTTATCTTCCGTCCCGCCGCCCGGGCCCGCAATTCCGGTTATTGAAATCCGGAGATCGGAAGGGATGGAAACCCCCAGGCCCTCCGCCATCTTCCTTGCGCATTCGAAACTCACAGCGCCGTGTTCTATTAAAACACTTTCCGGAACTCTCAGAATATTCACTTTTACGCTGTTGTCATAAGCGATAACTCCTCCCATAAAAACCAGAGAAGAACCGGGAACCCCGGTTAAGAGCTTTGACAGGAGGCCGCCCGTGCATGACTCGGCGGAGGAAATTTTCATGTTTTTATCCGTAAGGGTTTTCACTATCGCCCGGGGCAGATTCTTATTCATTCAAGAACCGGCCTGAGGCTTACTTTACGGAAATACAGGGGAGGCTTTTCATTTGCGCACTGGAATTCGAATCTCGACATGTCATCGGTTGCAAGGGATTTGAAAACGAAAGAAATTGCCTGCCAATCGGGGGCAACGTCGAAGGATTTCAGGCCGGAGTATGAGAGCCTGTCTCCGCCGGTCCTTCCGACTCTCACAAGGATGCTTCTTTTAGAATCGGCCCTTACTTCGAAAGAAACCCTGTATGCCTTTCCGAAACCGACAGGGCAGGGGGAATATGCAAGCGTCAGCAGGGAAGGGTCGCTGCCCGGTTTATCCGGAACGACCTTGCATACCCCTCCGGCGGTTTCGAAATGCCCTTCCCCGGGCGCTTTCTGCAGAAGCGCCCATTGGGGTCCGGTTCCTGAAGGGAAATCAGCGACGCTCCCATCGGGAAAATCGCCGGTTTTAATGATATCGGCGCCGAGTCTCTCCACCCCGGCTTTTACTCCGCAGGAAGCATAAATTATTATGAATAGAGCGCAGAGTAAGGCGTTAACAGATTTCGGCATCGGTTCCTCCTGTCGGGATCGCCATATTATAGGGCAGAAATAATTAATTGACAAATCGCCAGTGAGAACGAGCCTGTTCGGGCGGCAATATTTGACACAATATCATGGAATCAATATAATAGTGAACAAATTTGGAGGAATGTTTATGAAAGGTCCCTTTCTGACGGCTTTTTTAAGCCTGTGCATAATATTGGCCTTCGCGCTTGCCGCATCAGCGGATACTAATTCTTACAAAAATATAGCCATAGGCATAGATACCGGATACACGGTAATATCGGCCTTTAACGGGGGTTACGGGCTTGGCGTGGAAGGAGAGTTCACCATTACGGGGAATATGTCGCTTTTTGCCGATTTAGCATACGAGAGCGACAGGCCTTTCGGGACGAATACGACGTTTTTTTACGGGTACGGCGGCTTCAGATATTACCTTACATTCGACGCCCTGGCGGGCCCCTGGGTCGGTTTAGGGGCCGGATACCAGGCTATAACGGTGCCTGTCGATTCGGGATTTTACCAGAATATAATATTTCCCATAGAGTGCGGCTATAAACTTATCGTTGACAACAATACCGGATTTTTTATTGAACCGAAGGGTTCGCTGATGGTTATTCCATATATAGACTACAATGTCGGCCTTGTCGCCAGCTGGGAGCTGTTCATAGGCGCCGATGCGGGATTTTCCTTCTGAAAAAGGCAAAAGATGCGCTTGAAATTTATTTTCCAAACAAGGAAAATTCTCTTGACAAACAGGAAAAACCTTGGTATAGTAATAGAAAATTTTTATAGGAGGATTTTCTGATGAAGAGGATTTTAGCAGTTCTCTTGTTTGTCGCTGTAGCCTCGATAGGCTTCTCAGTAAGCGGCCAGGTTTATACCGAGATCCGCGATAGCGGCCCTTCAGCCGGTGGTTCAGGTATCTATTTCTACACACAGGAACCATGGTCAACAGGTGCGGTAACACCTCTCGACGACCTCAGATGCGGCCGTCAGGGAACAGGCGTCGATCTCAACTTCGACACCGTCACTCTGACTTACAAACTTCGCGATACCCTCAGCGGAGTACAGGGTCTTGACAAGCTCGGAGCTTGGGGCCCGTCATCAACACTGCCTGCAGCTACTGTGTTCAATGGAACATCAGCTTTAGCTACATCGCCCGGCTATCTTCAGCTCAGCGGCATCAAAGCTGGTCCTGTAGATTTAGCAATCGGCGCTTCATGGTGGGGTGCTTTCCAGGGTAACAACGTTTTCAACACAAACGGCGCTACCACAAACTGGACAGCAAAAAACCTTTCTTACAACCTTTTCGCTCTTGACCTCGTTTACGGCTTCAGCATCGGCGATGTCCGCATTCATGCTGATCCGTGGGACAGGGTTGAAGTCTGCGGTTATTCAGGAAATTACACGACTGGCGCGCCTAATGGTTTCCAGTCAGCTTCAGCTGTCAGCGGTTACGGCTTCCGCGCTCCTATTACTATCGACTACGCAGCTGGTCCTTTCAGCCTTGAAATCGCCGGCAAACTCATCGGCGACGGCCAGAGCTTCTGGGACAATGGAGCTATGGTTGGTTACAATGACAGCCAGTTCGGCGCAGTTGCAAAGATCAACTACACACTCAACGAACTCTGGGGAGTCTGGGTTGATGTAGGTATCGTTTACATTTCCGGCGGTTATGCCAATACCAACAGCTTCAGTGTTGGAAGCGTTGACTCAAGTACTAATTTCACAGGTTATATTGCCAACGCTACAAATACATACGGCGGACTCGTCATTCCTTCGACATTCGGCATCAAGATGACACCCGCTCCCGTATGGACAATCAACCTCGGTTACGGCTATGCATTCACAGTCGGCTACCAGGTTCAGACAATCCAGGGCCATGCTACAAATACATCAGTTTACGGCTCACTGCCCGACACTATGTATGATGCATACGGCTGCCATGGTTATGACCATCCGTTCGTCAACCTTTCTGTAGACACAAAGTTCGCTACAGACTGGACAGCTGGCTTAAGGTTCATCGTTTACATCGACAACCCCAACGGCCAGGGCGGTTCAAGCTCACCGGGAAACGGTACAGGTGCTAACGCTCCTTACATCAATAACATCGGCGGAAACGGCGGTGCAACAACTATTAATTCTACAACCGGCGCAGTAGGAAATTCCTTAGTCGGAAACGGCGGACAGGTTAATTCTACTACGACAACCGGCGGTTCTGTTACTTACACAACGATCAACAACTGGCTCTACTTCAACAATGAAGGTGACTGGGATAACTTCGGCGGCTCAGCTTGCTACCTTGGCTATTCAAAAGACAACTTCTCTGTTAAGATGTACACAGCTGCTAACACAACTCAGACCGGCCAGGCTGGCGCATACAATGCCAACGGCGGAGCTGAAGGCAGCGTCGGACTTCTCGGATTATTCGGAGAAATCGACGTTTCTATCAAGTTCTAAGCTAAGTTTACAAGATTATGAACGGCGGAGCGTAAGCTCCGCCGTTTTTATTTAAAAAAATAGTTATAAAATCTGCATCTTATTTAAAATGCGGATGCTTAACTGTTTAATCGCCCCTGGTCTCAATATAATTTGATTTATTAAAAGCATGAGGATAAAATATACTCGACTAATTATTTAGGAGTTATTAATGATTAGAAACCTTGTAATCAGAAATTCCGCTATTGTCATTGTCCTGGGAGTGCTATTTTACGGATGTATGAACTTTGCCACCCTCGGGATCGGCAGGGTCGTTAAACCTGAAGAGAGCAAGCATTATGAGCCTCAGGGAGCTCTTGTCGCCCTGACTGTCAATACAACCAAGTATGATATGGTGCAGACCTTTATGGTTATGTTCGGCGACACTTCGAGCTTTTCGATGTATGTGCCAGAAGAAAATAATTATGTACTGCTTGACGTTCCTGTCGTTTGCAGCGGACTGGTCAGGGTTGGGGCTATCATTCAGAATACTGCATACAACGACTGGTTCGATATCGGCAGCAAGTTCAAGCTTGATACGAACAAGGTAAATTATCTCGGCAGGTTTATGATCGAACAGGACCTGAACCAGTCGATGTGGGATAAAATAACCGTTACAAACACAATGGAGCATGATAAAAAATGGTTTGCGGAATATTACCCTAACCTGACAAATTATGAATTTGTAAGCGTGCCTGTTACTAACGGTGTTTTCAGGAACGAATAAATGATGGAGTTTTACAAATGAAAATTATAGCAAGGTATATTTCCGTGTTTGCAGGCCTGTTTATCATAGCTTCCTGTTCGGGTATGCCTGTGAACAGGCCGAATACTGATCCGGCGGCAATAACAAGGGGCGATACCACTAATTCAGCCTTTTTATTCGGGACATACGATTATGTAAGCAGGTCTCCCTCCCTTTACGGTCAGGACCTGGGCTACCTGGCTCTTCTGGTCGAACCGGTCAAAAGCGATTCCGGGGAAAATCAGTTCTACGTAAGGATGGAAAAAGATAACGGATTTTTCCTGCTTGCGCTAAAGAGCGGTGATTACGCTGTAAGCGCAATTCTGCTTCACTGCATGAATCAGAATATGACGATCAGGAATATCCATGATTTTACATTCAGCGTCAAAAACGGTGAGATAGAAAACCTCGGGCGTCTTTCACTGCTTCTTACCAGCGACGTTATCGGAAATATCACGGTGAGCGCTTCATCCGGGACGAACACCTCCTCCTCCGATATATCCGAGCTCAAAAAAGCGGCAGAGCCCATAGGATCTTTTGAATTTAAAGTGTCCACAAATACGATCTCGGTTCCCAAGGCAGTTTATATATCGTCGCCTTCGAGCTGATATAGCAGAGCGAAGGTGCGCCGGCGGGCGCTATTGGCAGTAAACTGAAAGAAAATCCCTGAGTTTTTCATAAACGTCCGTGAGAATATCCACTCTCGGAAGGAAAACAAGCCTGAAGTGATCGGGTTTCGGCCAGTTGAAGCCGGTTCCCTGGGTTATAAGCACCTTCTTTTCAAGCAGGAAATCAAGAGCGAATTTTTCATCGTCCATTATATTGAATTTTTTAAAATCCATTTTCGGGAATACATACAGAGCGCCGTCAGGCCTCACACAGGAAAGACCGGGTATGCTGTTGAGGCTTTCATACGAGCATTTCATCTGCTCATAAAGCCTCCCGCCGGGTTTTATCAGATCCCTGAGGCTCTGGTATCCTCCTAACGCTGTCTGGACAGCGAGCTGCGCGGGAACATTAGAGCACATGCGCATGGAAGTTAAAAGATTGAGGCCGCCGATATAATCCTTTGCAATAGACTTGTTTCCGGAGATGACCATCCATCCGACCCTGAATCCTGCTACCCTGTGGGACTTGGAAAGTCCGTTCATTGTCACGAAAAGAACATCCCTTGAAACGGCAGCAGGGTGATAAGCGATCGCGCCGTTATAAAGAATATTATCATAAATTTCATCAGAAAATACTATAAGCTGATGTTCTGCCGCAAGTGCGACAATCTTTTCTACAATTTCCAGCGGATAGACAGCGCCTGTCGGATTGTTGGGATTTATTACAACTATGCCCTTTGTCCTGGATGTTATCTTCTTCTTAATATCGCTTAAATCGGGATACCAGTCCGACTCCTCATCGCAAAGATAATGTACGGCTTTGCCCCCGGAAAGGTTCACCGCGGCTGTCCATAGGGGATAATCCGGGGCCGGAATAAGAACCTCATCGCCGCTGTCGAGAAGCCCCTGCATGGATATGAGGATCATTTCGGATACCCCGTTGCCCATATAAATATCTCCGATCTCGACGCCCTCGATTCCGATTAACTGGCAGTACTGCATAACAGCCTTCCGGGCGGAGAAAAGGCCTTTGGAGTCGCAATAGCCCTCCGCGTCCTTGATATTAATGATTACGTCATGAATAATTTCTTCCGGTGCTTCCACCCCGAAGGGGGCCGGATTTCCTGAATTGAGCTTTATGACATTGAAGCCCTCTTCCTGCAATCTCTGGGCTTCATCCGACACAGGCCCCCTGATATCGTAAAGCACGTTTTCAAGCTTGGATGATTTTATGAAAGTCCGCATAACCTCACTCTCCGTAGATTCTCTTCTCAAGCACGCCGCGCATCATGTCTAAAGGGGCTTCGAGCCCTGTCCATAGCTCGAACTGGAGCGCTCCCTGGAAAAGAAGCATATCCGCCCCGTACGCGATAGTGCAATTCCTGCGCAAGGCTGCCTTTACCAGGGCTGTTTCATGGGGATGATATACTATGTCCATAAGGACTTTGCCTTCAGGGATCTCATCCTCGCGGAGAACAGACGATCCTGTATCCGGCTCCATGCCGACCGGAGTGGCATGGATTATTATATCAAGGCTGTTTTTTATATTGTTCCAGTTTTCCATAACGGCTGTCTTTACAATACCGGATTCCGGGAATGTTTTAGAGATACTGCCGGCAAGGTTCCCCGCCCTTTTTTTATCGGAATCGACCAGGTAGACATTACCCGGCCTGGAATAATAAAAGAGGGCGAAAAGGACGGCTCTCCCGGCGCCGCCGGCCCCGAAGAGGGCTATGTTCTTTCCGTCAATTTCAGTTTTTTCATGAAGGGCCCTGAAAAATCCGGGCGCATCCGTATTATCGCCGAATAATTTCCCGTCCTTCGAAATGATCGTATTGACTGAACCAATCATCCCTGCAATATCGGAGACACCGTCAAGGTGTCCGATCACATCTACCTTGTAGGGAATTGTGACGCTTGCGCCCGAGATGCCGAGGGCTTTAATGGCGCTTACAGCCTTTCCCGCGTCATCAACCTCGAATGCTGTGTAAATGGAATTAAGCCCCTTTTCGATAAAAGCCGCATTCTGAATAGCCGGTGAAAAGGAATGCCTTACAGGCTTGCCTATTATGCAGTAAACCTTTGTTGAAGCATCTATCATCAGGATTCCTCTTTTTCAATATTCGTTATCTTTTCAACCCTGTCTTTATGCCTTCCTCCGTCGAATGGAGTCGAAAGCCAGAGGTCGAGAAAACGGGACACATCGGTCATCGTATTCCTTTTTCCCGCAAGGGCTAGCATATTGGCGTCATTATGCCTCCGCGAGAATTCAGCCGTATATTCATCCAGGCAGAGCACGGCCCTTACGCCCCTGATTTTATTGGCAACAATGGAAGCTCCTATACCGGAAGCGCAGACTAAAACACCCATGGGGCATTCACCTCCGCCGACGGCCCTGGCCGCTAGCTTCACGGTATCCGGGTAGTCCATCCTCTCTTCGGTAAAAGTCCCGAAGTCTACAGGTTCATACCCCTTGCGCTCCAGGTAAGATTTTATCTCTTCCTTTAAACGGTATCCTGCATGATCGCAAGCCAAGGCAATTTTCATAGTCACTCCGTTCCTTAATTAATGACACATATTATAAAAATATGGGGGGTTATTGTAAAGATTTATTTGCTGAAAAGAGCGTCGACATATTCAACGAGCTCATTGGGTGAAAAAGGCTTGGCAATAAACCCGTCGGCACAGACCTCTTCGGCTTTTTTGCGGGCAAAATCCAGGTCTTTGGCGGTCAAAAATATTATTTTTATATGGCTGAGAGTATCGTTGTCTTTTATGAGCTTGCATAATTCAAAACCGGTAATCTTTGGCATCATGATATCCATCAGGATCACTTCGGGATTGAATTTAGCGATGATATTCATTACTTCGGAAGAATCCGTTGTTGTTTCGACATCGTATCCGCTTCTTGTGAGTTTAGTTTTTACAATATTAAGAATCTCTTGATAATCATCGACCGCGAGAATCCTGTGCATCGGACCTCCCAACAGTTCATATAAAGATATTTTAAAGTCTAAAAGCTTAATTGTCAAGGCAGATTAAGCATTATCCTGGCTCAAGGAAGTGAATGAGAAATATTGAGAAATATCGATGTGAAAAACGAACTTTTCTAATATTCACACTTTATTTTGACAAATATATTTATTGGTGATAGAATCTTACCGATATAATATCAGAGGTTGATAATGAATTTCGAGAACAGATCTTTCTGCTTTATGGCACTTGCAACAAAGTCAGTACTTATTAATGTCAAATTCGACATGGGCGGCCTGTTCCCGGATAGTAGTATTTTATGCCTATGAAGGCTTAAAATATAAAAAAACCCGCAGGCCCGAAAGGAGCCTGCGGGTTTTTTTTTGGTCCTGTCCAGGCATGCCTGACAGGACACCGCAGGCCCGGCCGCCGCCGGGCTGCTGGCAGCAAATTTAACAAGGAGGCCGTTATGGTTTACCTCAGGACCGGGACCGATGAAAGGGTCTATTACACCGTTTTCAGCTACAGAATTATGCTTCCATACGGGAAGTCGCTCTCCATGAGCTCATATTTTGTATTGCTCAATTACAATAAAAAAATGCTTGTAAATACAGGCGTAATTGAAAGCCAGGGCGACCTCGAAGCGCTTTTAAATACTGCAGGGCTGGATTATTTTGATCTGGATTATATAGTGAATATGTCTTCACGGCCAGAACATATAGGTTTAAACTCCTTGATACAATACAGCAATAAAAAGGCGCTCTTCCTTGCCCCCCCGGGAGATATAGCCTACATCGAAGACACAGTCAGAGCGCATGAGGAAAGGTATGTCCCTGGATTTTACAGGATGGTTTCGGGGAATACCGAGGGAGTGGAAGCCCTTTGCAGGGGGCGGGTATTCGACTTAGGCGGAGAGAAAGTCTCTGTTTCAATCGATGGAGATGAGAGGACAGGGAAGTATTTCCTGGATTTACAGGACAGCTGTATAAAATTATATCCGGACGGAGTCTGCCTCAAACGCCAGGAAAAGCATCAGGTGCTTCTGACAAAGGAAGCTGTCAATGACTGTTAAAACAATCAGGGCATAAACCTCCCCTAAAATAAACGAGGGGGCGGGATTAGTTCATCCCGCCTCTTCTAATATTAAAAATTATAAAAAATCGCTTTTATTATCCCTTAAAATGAATTATAATTAGATGATAAAGCGGAAAATGAAAAAGGGCGGGTTTATTATGTCCGGTCTTTTAGACTCAGATAGAAAACTGTCGGTATTATATTTCGAAGGCGATGAAATGGCGGAAAACCTGTTTTCAAAGCCGTTTTCGGGGATCATATCGAAATTTGAAAAGGTAAGGAACTATTCTGAAGCGTTAAGCAAAATGAGGGATGGCGGCATCGACTTTGTCGTTCTGGGCACGGGTGAAAGCAGCCAGACTCTGCTCTCTTCGTTCTGTTCGAATAAATCCGTAGAAGAAGCCCTTGTAAGAAGCGAAAACGAACTCAGGCGAAGATCCGACATATTGGAACAGGATCTGAAAAACGCCCAGCTTATACAGAACGCGCTGCTCCCGGGGCATATTCCGCATTTTGAAAGGCTGAAAATCGATTACAGGTATATGCCGCTTGAGACGGTCGGCGGCGACTATTTCTCGTTTACACTCTTCAGGGAAGGCGGCCTTGGAGTTTTCCTGGGAGATATTATGGGGCATGGAGTATCCGCAGCCCTGTTCCTCGCGCTTGTCAAAGCCTTTGCCGACAGGACGTGCAGGCATTACGGCCTCAAGCCGGGCGAGTTTATGAACCGGCTTAACTGCAGCCTTTTAAATAATATGACGACGCACTTTCTAACCGCCGTTTACGGCCATTTCCATTTTGACACCAAAGATACAGGAGTTATTTTTAATTTTACAAAAGGAGGCCATCCGCCCCCGATATTATTCAGGAAAAATACGTCGCAGATAGAGATCCTGAATTCAAGCGGAGGGATACTTGGAGTTTCGAATAAAATGATATATGAGGAGCAGGAATACTGCCTGCAGAAAGGAGACAGGCTTTTCCTTTATACCGACGGCGCTTATGAGATAATCGATCCGGATAATAACCTTCTGGGCATAAGGAACCTCTGCGGAATATTATCGGATGAGAGCCGCCTGGATCTTTCGGATATGCTGACAAATACAATGAATAAGCTCGAAAAGTTCCGGGGGTCTTCGCCTGTGATGGATGACGTCGTCCTGATAGGTTTCGAGGTTGTCGGTTAGATGTAATTCTTGTATTCGGCGTTATCCGGGAAGTACCTGACGGCAGCTACTTTATTTCCCACTTTATTGTAAAGAAAACCGCCGTTCCAGTATTCAAGCGCGGCAAAAAGAGCGTTGCCGCCGTCCATTTCATTTGAGTCCGGCCCCGACCAGGCGACGAGTTCCGCAAAATGCTCAAAATCCTGTTTAACGAGGCAGATAGTCCTGTTGAGCGCGAATTTGTTCCAGTCGTTCATAACACTGAAGCCCTTTCCCTCGTCTTCAACGATAATTTTCGCTCTTTTATTAAAATCGAACCATACTTTGATTTTCTTATTGGGGTCCAGCTTATTGCCATGCTCAATTCCGTTCTTCACGATTTCGCTTATCTGCTGTTCAAGAAGGTTGATTTCCTTGTATAATTCAGGAGCATATTGAATTATATAGGATGTGTAAGCCCTGACTTTTGAAAAATCGCTCGGAAATTCCTTGTAATACATTCCATGAGTATTGAAAAGTATATGATTATCATCGACCCTTGCCGTCTGCTTTATCTGGATTTCTTTATTTTCTTCTAACTTGATAAGAAGAGTATTTTCATTTTTCCAGCCTGATTCGTCGTATTTGTAAAGGTCCTGCACGACCATAAAATAGCCTCCTGAAAAATTATAGGGCAATCGATAATTACTGAATTATCGACGCTCAAGCATTAAAACTTGCAAAAATTATAGTTAGAAAGACGAAATTTGTCAAAATACCCCCGGATTCTTTAATATTTCAGCCATTCTCGGATCATTATTATCCATGGCGATTGAGGCAGGCGTCCTGCCGTCAGCATCTTTTATACCGGCAAGCGCGCCTTTCTTAAGTAAAAGCCTTGCGATTTCAATATTCCTGTTTTCTACAGCATGCAGCAATGCCGTTTTACCGTCACAGTCGGTATGCTCGATATCGGCCCCCCGGTTAATAAAGAGAGCCGCCATATCGTAATTTCCGCTTATTACCGCTTCGATCAGCGGGGTCCAGCCGTCATTGTTCGGATTGTTTATTTCCGCTTTTCTGTCAAGCAGAAATAATACTATTTCATCATTCCTTGCCTCTGAGGCCCACATCAGGGCGCACCAGCCGTCCTTGTCCACTGCATCGATATCGGCGCCATTATCGAGAAAAAGAGCGCTTAAAATTTTTGAAAATCGCGATGCTTTGATGAGGGGAGTTTCCCCCTCTTCATCCGGTATATTTACATCGGCTCCCTTTGAAATAAGCTCCTCAACAAGCCTTTCATTTCTGGATTCCAGCGCATCGAAGAGCTTACTGCCTGTTTTATCCTTAAAAAATCCCATTTTTCCCCTGCATTCAATTTATTTTTTTAACCAACACGGGTCTGTATCCTTCATTCCTGAGCTTATTCATTAAATAATCCGCGCTTGGGATAGAATTTAACTTTCCAACCCTTACCCTGTAATACCAGGTTTTTCCCGCTCTTATTCTTGAATAAAAAGCATTGTATCCGTTTTCCCTTAGAAAATTATACAGTTTTTTTGCGTTCTTCAATGTCCTGAATGAACCTGCCTGAACGGTATATTTATAATGAACAGGCTGCGCCAAGGAAGTCTGCTCCTGTAAGGTATTTGTCACCATTATATAATTAGTGATAAAATTAGTGACCGTCAAAACAGCGGCTGAGCTGCCGGACTCATTAGTATCCGTTTCGGGGGAATTTGTCATTGAATCCGCGTTTCCTACTGCTTCGGGAGCGTTTGTTTCAAGGACGGTTTCTGCAATAAAATAGTCCTGTCCGCCCAGCGTATTGCCGCTGTCAATGTCCCTTGAACCCGAATCGATGCAATAGACCGTTCCTGCGTCATTGCCGAAATAGATCTTTCCGTCATTGACTGCCGGGCTTGACCTTACCTGGCCGCTTGTTTCGAGCTCCCAGAGATTTGTACCCGCCTGCTCATCCAGGCAATAAAACTTCTTATCGAAACTTCCGAAATAAACATTTCCGTCTGATATGGACGGAGAAGAAACAATTCCTCCGCCGGTTTTGAAATTCCAGGCCTGTTTTCCCGTCATGAAATTCAGGCAATAAAAATTACCGTCCAGGCTCCCAAAAAAAACCTTTCCGTCTTCAACCGCCGGGCTTGAAATGATCCCGCCCTGAGCGCTGAATTCCCATAATTTGTTGCCTGTCATGCAATCAAGACAGAAAAGCTTTCCCGCACCGGTGCCGAAATATACTCTTCCGGCGGAAAACGCGGGGCTTGAATTTACCGGGCCGCCTGCCTGGAAAGTCCAGTTTATAGTTCCGCTGCCTGCGTCGAGGCAATAAAATGTCCCGTCGACGGACCCGAAGTATACTCTGCTGCTGATAATGAGGGGACTCGACCTCACGGCGTCCTTTGTGATAAAATCCCAGCTTTTTATACCTTTTTCGGAATCGAGACAATAAAGCTTGTTATCGCTGGAGCCGAAATATACCCTGCCTCCGAAAACCCTGGGGCTCGATTCTATGCCGCCTTCCGTACTGAAGCCCCAGACGGAAGAACCGTTCAGACTGCTGACACAGTACATTGTCCTGGCCTGGTCGGCTCCGATATAAATATTTTCTCCGGCATAAAACGGGCTTGAGATAAAGACGCTGTTCGTATTGCCGGAATTGAAATCCCAGTATTTTTCACCGGTCCCTGACGAAAGGCAGTATAAATTATCAGACAATCCACCGAAATACAGCCTGTCGTTAACAACAGCCAGGCTGCCCGTGACAGGCTTGTCCGTTTTAAAAGTCCAGATAACCGAGCCCGGCGAATTTGTTTCATCGGCAAATAATCCCGTTAAAAAGCTTAATAATATAAAAGCATACGCCGCTATAAATTTTAACATTAAATAATCCTCCGATTATTTTTTTCGCTATTATATTTGTCGGAAATATCGTTAATTAGATTACAGGAATTATAAACTCCGGCGTTTGAGTTCATAAACCCCGAAGCTGATCTTAAGACCTGCGTAGAAGGTGTAGAAAAAAGGCCTGTAATAGGTGCTGTTCGAGTATTCGGGAAGGGCCAGCCATCCTGCAGAAAAGGAAATTCCGTTAATTATAAGATTAAGACTTAAGTCGAAATAGCTGTACTGGGGGACTAAAATTCCGCTTTCCGCGGTGAAGTATAAATCGCGCCTGTCCATGCCGTAATCACCCGGCGAAATATATAGAGGAACATAAATAATGAGCGGCAAAAAAGTTGCGGCTGTAGGACCGAGAATATCTACAGCCTTTGTCCCTATGCCTATGCCTAAACTCGTTCCCGGTAAAAATACGGTATATCCCGCCTCGAAGAGATCGATGCCGAAAGCAAGAGGAAAATTGAAATTGTATCCGTATGGATACTTCATCGGGACATCGATAAAATTAAAGATGAAAGCGGACTGGGGGCTGCCGTTATTTCCTGTTTTCAAGGCCTCGTCCCTCTTGTAATCATGTCTTTCCCTGTAAGGTGTAAGAATCTGGTCCCTCGACAATCTGACAATTCTTCCGGCCGCTTGTCTTGCCGCATCCCTTGTACCTGATAAAGAGAGCGTATCCCCGGTGTAAATGTCGTCGAACCTTTCATGAAATTTGTTTGTAAAATCCGACATTACTATATGAAAAGTGTACCTGCCGTTATCGAAATCTACCTGGCCGCTTATGATATAATCGGGGGAGGCGTCAGGATCGCCAGGATCGGCCCTGTAAAATTTCATGCCGGCGAGCTCCATGTACAGGGTGTTGGTAAATTCATTAATAATATCCGTTATATTGGCAATAGCCGGATTTGAAGCCTCGAAACTTCCGGCCAGGTAAGTAATACGCTTTATGCCTGCATGGCAGGTAAATGCGAAAAACATAAAAAGAAAACAAATACAAGTCTTTTTCATATTGCATATTATAGCTGGTTTCCGGATCTTTAACAAGACATGATTGGATTATTCCCGGTCAAACTGAGTCAGAGCTTCTCCCTGAATTCCTTGCTCTTTTCGAGATATTCGGCGAGCTCTTTTCTCTTTTTATTCCTTATAATATGGATAAGGGTATCGATCTCCCTGGAAAAATCTATAAGGGACCTTTCGATATTATCGGAATTCATAATTGTGATGCCGGCCCACATATCGGGGTTTCCCTGGGATATCCTGGTGGTATCGAGGAGTCCCCTCCCATACAATCCGAAAAATCTTACATCGGCCCAGCCGTCTTTTTCAAGGCAGCGCGAAAGCGCGCTTGCTATAAGATGCGGGGCATGGCTCGTTGATGCGACTATTTCATCGTGAAAATCCGCCGAGACCAGGACGATCTGGGCGCCTAATATCCTCCAGAACTCCCTGACTTCGTCAAGCTCTTCCTCGGGGCCTTCCCCTATAACGCCGACAATTTTCTTGTCGAAAAGATCGGCCCTGGCAAATTCAAAGCCCGATTTCTCGCCTCCGACCATCGGATGCGTGCTGACAAAGCGGAGTCCCCTCGAATTGATCCTGTTGATCTCATTGATCACCGGACGTTTAACGGATCCGACGTCCATAACAATAACATTATCCTTTAAGCTTTTCATATATTTGGCGAATACATCCGCCACCATTTCGATCGGTGTGCCTATTATAAAATAATCTAATTCTGCGGTTATTTCCGAATCCTCGGCCGCGGCTTTATCGATTATTCCTAATTTTTTAGCGGAATCCAGCTTTTCAATATTTCTCCCGAAACCTATGACTTTTGAACCGGGGATAAAGCTCTTGATTGCCATGGCCAGGGACCCTCCGATCAACCCGAGCCCGTAAATGCCGAATGTTTTCCCGTTCATTTGAACTCCCGTTAGTTAAGATTAAACCCCACTCCGATTACCGGCGCAATCTTCTTAAGCTCCCCCATCAGTATGGCGAATTTCTCCCTTTTCAGAGACTGGGCGCCGTCCGAGACTGCCTTTTCGGGCTCATTATGGACCTCAACCATTATGCCGTCAGCGCCTGCGGTGATAGCGGCAAGGGCCATCGGAGTTACATACTGCCATTTTCCTGCGGCATGACTGGGATCGACAATGATCGGAAGGTGGGTCCTCTCTTTGACTACCGGAACAGCTATAAGATCCAGGGTGTTCCTGGTTGCTGTTTCAAATGTCCTGATTCCCCTTTCACATAAAATAACATCCCTGTTTCCCTCGGACATGATATATTCTGCTGACATCAGCCATTCCTCGATAGTCTGGGACATTCCTCGTTTCAGCACGACAGGTTTATTCGACCTGCCGACTTCTTTTAAAAGGCTGTAATTCTGGGCATTGCGGGTCCCTATCTGCAGCATGTCGGAATACTCGGAAATTATGCCTGCCATCGAAGTATCCATGATCTCTGTTATTACCGGCATGCCGAATTCAGCTCCGGCCTTCTTCAAAAGTTTTAAGCCTTCTTCACCCATACCCTGGTACGCGTAAGGAGACGTCCTGGGCTTAAATGCGCCGCCCCTTAATATATTAGAGCCGGATTCCTTGACCGACTTTGCTATGTTCATCAGCTGCAGCTCGCTTTCAATGCTGCAGGGTCCCGCTATTATTCCAAGGTTGCCTCCGCCGATCATGACGCCTTTGATATTTATTATCGTATCATCGGGGTGAAAATCCCGGCTTGCTAATTTATACGGCTTCGAAACCTGGACAATAGAATCCACGCTTGCAAGGGATGCAAGAGGGGTATTTGTCAGTCTGGTTTTATCCCCGATTACCCCGATAATGGTCTGGGACTCTCCCATTGAGATGTTAGTCCTGAGACCTTCTTTCTCGATCATTGAAACTATATGATCAATTTCCTCTTTAGAGGCGGTCGGTTTAAGAACGATTATCATAAAATCTGTACCTCCGTCGCATCTCTTTTGCGGCAAGCGTAATTATACAAAATCCGGTTAAAAAATACAACAAAATGAAACGCAGCAGCCCCTGATACCTGAACTGAGCGATTCTTAATATCGGCACAAAAAAATCGATGGGGTTTACCG
>CAZHNM010000016.1:0-75607 GCA_964533855.1 uncultured Brevinematales bacterium | reverse complement strand
CCGTCCCAAGGGATGCTATCGAATTGGCTCCCCAAGATTCCCACCCTGCGGAGGTAAAAAGACAGACTATAAATGATCCCCCGGCCTGTGCGACCGGGATGCCGCAGTAATCTATGGCATATCGGGCATAAAATGTTATTGCGACGACAGCCGCGCTGAATTCGATGTCCTGGAGCAGGAAATAGATCATATTCCTGTTTTTCAAAATATGGCCAAGATAATGGAAAAAATAAAGGGCAAAGCTTTCCTCCGCCTTAACATCAATCTCGTCCCTGTTTTCCCTGGCAAAAAAATAAACAAGCGAACCCGTCATGAATACGAGCCCTGTCAAAAAGAAAAACCATCCTCCGTAAGAGAGGTCCATGCCGACAGCCCCGATAATAAAGGCTAAAATTGTTCCGCTCAGGAGTTTTGCGCAGTTATGCGAGATCATCATCCAGGAAATTCCCCTGATGCTGTTTCCCGGAGTAAATATTTTGACGATAAAATTCTGCCAGACAGGTATAGTCGCGGCCAGGCCCATGGCAAACAGGGAATAAAAAATAATGAAAACCGGATAGGATCCTTTATTCACCCCGAAATAGATATAATAAATACCCAGGCACATCACCGCGGCCGATGGAATTACCTGCAGCCATACTGTCGGGCCTTTCTTATAAGGCATCCTCGCCGTCATATATGCCGCGAAAAGCGGAATGACAGCTATCGATATGCTGAAGATCATGCCTGTAAGACCGATCCTCGAATTGGAAACGCCCATGGTGCTTAAAAACACGGGGATAAAAGTCGATTCGAGGATAACCGGCAGCCCCAGACCCCATAAAAATTCGCCCGCTGAAATCGTCAATGCGTTCCTGGTGAAATACTTTTCAAGACCGGTCTCTTTCTGCATACCTCTGTGACTCCCTGTAATTCTAATTTAGTATATATAGAATCCTGTCTTTTATAAAATTTTTTCCGGGTTGACCAGGAATTATTTGTATTCCGCTAATTAGTACGTTATATTTAAATATAAAAAGGAGGAACATATGCCTGACGAAAACAAGAATGAAAATTGCCATCACCATAATGGCGGGGATAAGGGATTCTGGGGCGGAGCGTATTTTCTGACAATAATAGGCGCTGCCGTTTATTTCATCGAGCATGCCGCAGGTTTCTGGGCCGGAGTTCTCGGAGTCCTGAAGGCTCTTGTATGGCCCGCTCTGGTAATCTACAAGGTCCTCGAAACCCTGAAATTTTAACAAGCTCAAGCCGCTTCTTCGCGTTTAATTAATAATTATGAATTCCTGCTATATCCGCTATTACGGCAGCCTTAAAGAGCTTGTAAAGGAAGAAAAGAGGCGCCGGCATGAATTTAAATTCAACGGATCTCCGGGGATCAGGGACATAATAGAAGCGGATGGAATTCCCCATACTGAAACAGGCATTATAATTGTAAACGGCGTTTCAGCCGGCTGGAATTACAGGCTCAATGATGGGGACAGCTGCGCAGTATATCCTTTTTTCAGGGACATCGATGTTTCCGGGGAGAGCATGGTTCTTGAAAAAGGGTATCCCGATGACAGGTTCGTTTTAGATGTTCACCTCGGGAAGCTCTGCCGTTACTTAAGAATGCTCGGTTTCGATTCCTCCTTCGATCCCGGATGGGACGACCCTGAAATAATCGAAATATCAAATTCCGAATCACGGATCATACTGACAAAGGACAGGGGTCTTTTAAAAAACGGGGCGGCCCGTTTCGGATGTCTAGTCAGGTCTTCCGCCCCGGCAGAGCAGCTCAGGCAGGTAACTGAGCGTTTCAATCTGGCTCCGCTGATACGCCCCATGACACGCTGCCTCAAATGCAACGGAATTATTATAGAAGTCTCCCCTGCTTCCGTCTCAGACAGTCTGCAGGAAAACACAAAAAAATATTATCTCAATTTCTACAGGTGCCGTTCATGCGGTACGATATACTGGAAGGGTTCGCACTACGAAAATATGAAAATCATGATCGAACGCCTTTTTGCCGTAATAATATAATAATGTTATAATTACCGCTTAAAATAACAGGAGGATAGCCAATGCCCAAGGTTGTTCTTTTCGATCTCGGCAATGTTGTCATAAATTACTCCCTTCAGAAGACAGTGGAAAACTGGTCCAAATCAAGCGGTATACCCGCCGAAGTAATACTATCGAAGTTCGACTTCAATGATGACACATTTCACCGTTTTGAAAGGGGTGAAATAACCCCGTCAAGGTTTAAAAAATACATTTCAGGCAGGATCGGGTATGAATTCAGCGACGCTGAATTCGAGCAGGGATTCGACGCAATGTTCACGGGATTGATGCCCGAAATAGAAAATGTCATGACCTCCCTGAGAAACGGAAGCTACAGGGTCGCCGCCCTGTCAAACACGAATGAGATCCATGAAAGGTTTGTCCTTAAAAAATATAACCGGGCCCTTTCATGCTTCGACAAGCTCTTCCTTTCGCACAGGATCCGTTCAAGAAAACCCGAAAGAGCGGCTTTCGACACAGTCATCGATTATTTCAAGGTGTCCCCTTCGGATATTCTTTTCTTTGACGACAACCCTGAAAACGTGGGAATGGCTTCAAGCTTCGGTATAAAAAGCACTCTCGTAAATTCAATAACAGACATCAAAAACGGGCTTGAGAATGCCGGCATAACCGTATGAAGTTCACTGCCGCCTGCGTTTCAGCGGCTTTGATCCTGCTTTCCTGCTCCGCCGCATTCCCTGTTATTTATACCAATACGATCATACCGCCTTTCGGTAAAATCGTATCCTATAAAATAATAAACTATTATCTCAAGTCTGACCCGTCGGTTTTAATCTCGAGAGAAGCTCTCGCCGCTGATTCGCAAAGGCCGTTTTATTACTTTATAAATATGGATACCCTGACTTACGGGATTACCGATGAATGGGATATCCGGAAGGATTTCACCCAAACAGGCGACGGGCAGGACCATAAATTCACCCGCCTGAAAAAAATTATCTCGGCGAGGGAAAGGCCCTTCGGGACATCAGGACAGGACAAAGCATTACCGGACTCCAATCCCGGAAATATGACAAATATCGTTCTCACCTCGGACCTCTGCCCGACTTCAAAACATTTTGCCCGGCGTTTCTATGAAAGCCTCTCGGAATACGGGAAAAAATCCGGCGGACCGGTCAGGATCGTGATCTTTTTTTCAGGAAGATGGCTTGAACGGCATCCGGAAGACCTCCGCGAAATAAAAAAATTTCCGATCAATTTTATTGCCGGCAACCATACATACGACCACCCTATTATATCAGGGGGGTATCTGAGGGAATTTTTAATCGGAGAGGTGACCAACACCGAGATGATAATGCTTGAGAACGGGTTACTGCCCTCTTATTTTTTCCGTTTCCCCGGACTGAGGCATACCGCATCCGATATTAAAATCCTCGATTCTATTAATATAACAGCCATTGACGCGAATGCCTGGATGGGGAATAATTTCACCAACTGGAACGTGCTTCTCGTTCACTCTAACGGCAACGCCATATCCGAGGTCGACGCTTTTACAAATTTTATTCAGGGCCCCGTCGACGGCATTAAATTCCAGGGAATTTTCAGCCTGATAGGATTATACCTGCCTACCGTCCGGCTCCCGGCTGTTAAATAAGGGATTAATTAATACCAATTCTTATGACATTTTTCCATCCCCGTTATATAATATGAAAATCATTCAAGGGAGCCTTTGCATGGAAAAGCCCCTGGTTCTCGTCATCGACGACGAAAAAAACATACGGGAAGCGCTCAAATCCGGTCTTAAGATGGAAGGCTTTGAGGTTTACGCCTCCGAAGACGGGGCTGACGGCCTTGAAAAACTGAAGACCATCGGCGCAGACGCTGTCGTCCTGGATCTGAAGATGCCAAGGCTGAGCGGACTGGATTTCCTGAAGGCTGCCCACAACCTCGGCATCGATGTCCCGATCCTTGTCCTTACAGGGCATGGAGGCGTTGATGAAGCTGTCGAGACAATGAAGCGCGGTGCTTACGATTTCCTTACCAAACCGGTCAATCTTGATAAATTATCCCTCCTCCTGAAACGTTCCATCGAAGAAACACGCCTGAAGCACAGGCGGGACCAGCTTGAGGAAATGCTCGACGAACGGTACAATTTCCAGAATATCATAGGGACTTCCAAATCCTTCCTGAAAGTAATGCAGATCGTCAAACAGGTCGCTCCGACAGACGCGGCTGTTCTGATCACAGGAGACAGCGGAACAGGCAAAGAAGTAATCGCCAACGCCATCCACACCAACAGCAAGCGCAGGGAAGGGCCTTATATCAAAGTTCATTGCGCAGCTTTACCGGAAACCCTTCTTGAAAGCGAACTTTTCGGTCATGAGAAAGGCTCTTTTACAGGAGCCGTTGCAAGGAAAAAGGGAAGGTTCGAGCTTTCAGACGGGGGAACGATATTTTTAGACGAGATCGGCGAGATATCGCAGAATATGCAGGTGAAGCTGCTGCGGGTCCTCCAGGAACAGGAATTCGAAAGGGTCGGCGGAGAAGAAACGATCAAGGTCAATACAAGGCTGATTACGGCGACAAACAGGAATTTAAAAAAACTCGTGGCTGAATCCAAATTCAGGGAAGACCTTTATTACCGCCTCAATATAGTCAATATTTACCTTCCGGCCCTCAGGGAAAGGCAGGGCGACATCCCCCTTTTCTGCGATTATTTTTTGAAGTTCTTTTCACATAAATACGGCAGGAACATACAGGGCATAAGCCCCAAAGCCCAAAAACACCTCGACAATTATCCATGGCCAGGAAATGTAAGGGAACTTCAGAACCTTATAGAAAACCTTGTAGTTTTATGCAGCAAAGATACCATAACGGAGGACCTGCTCCCGGATTACATCTCGGGCACCCCCTCCGGTAAAACCCTTGTCATGGAGATCGGGGAATCCATGCAGGAAATAGAGAAGAGGGCTATTTTGTCGACCCTGGATTTTACGGGAGGGAATAAATCACAGGCGGCAAAAATACTTAATATCGGCAGGAAAACTTTACTCCGCAAACTTGACGAATACGGACTCGTCTCGGGGGAAAGCTAGTTAATAAAAAATTTTGGGGGAGTTATGGATTTCAGGACTGAGGCTATGAAGGTCGAGATCTACACGAATTTTCTTTATCCGGGGATGATTCTTAAGGGAGACGGATTCGATGAACATGAAAACAAGGTCATAGAAAAGGATATCCCGATACCGAGGAACGTCATTGTCGATTTAAAAAACAGGGGTGTTATCAGGATCCATTACACAAGAACAAAGCTCAAGGTCAAAAAGAATGTCTCAAGGAATATGGTTTCCGACCAGCACCTTGAAAAAGCGGTTTCAATCATCGAAGACCTCCAGGGCCTGATTAAAAACGAGGGCACGGCAAGCCACTTTCCTACCGCGGAAATCGAAGAGGTCGTAAACGCCTTTATATCCGATATAAAGCAGAACAGCGACGCGTACCTTAACCTTCTCGATATTTACGATATGGACGATTATACATATACTCATTCGGTAAATGTCTCGGCGATTTCCATCCTGCTGGGGCTTTCACTTGGAATGGAAGGCGAAAAGGTCAAGATTTTAGGAATCTCGGGGCTTCTTCATGATCTTGGAAAAACCCTGATTTCCGATAAGATAATAGAAAAAGCGACGCCGCTGAGCGAGGAAGAGTGGAAGATCCTAAAAAACCACCCGGTTTACGGTTATAATATCCTTCGCGGCTCGAACTGTTTCGGACCGGTAATAGAAAATACGGTCCTCTGCCATCATGAGAATTACATGGGCGGCGGATATCCTCTCGGGATTAAAAATGAAAAGCAGAACCCTTATTCCCAGGTCGTATCCATTGCGGATGTTTTCGACGCAATGACCAGCAGGAGGCCGTATAAGCAGCCGGTAGCTTTCAGCGACTCTTTTAGCTTTTTCATGGAAAATTCCGGGAAGAAATTCAACCCGGGCTACGCTCAGGTTTTTCTCAGGGATATGTCCAGGAAGCTCAATGAGGAAGCTATTTATCCTGAAAATTCCTTTGTTCTTCTCAATACCGGCGAAATAGCCTATGTGATCGGATACAGGGTAAACCAGTTCACGCTCAGACCGATAGTCAATATATTCATCTCGCCGGGAATGAAAGACCGGGGTATAGATAAGCTCGCCAGGCATCCGATACAGATCGATCTCGAACGCGACAGCACACGTTTCATCGTGAAAAGGATAATGGATGAAAACCAGATAGAAACTTTCAACAGGATAATAAACGGGGTCTGAATTGCGGACAGAAAAGCTTCTGACTATACTTGAAATTTTAAAAAAAGAATACCCGTCATGGAATGCGCCCATAGTCACATATATAAAGAATGCCCGCGGCACTCCGTTCAAGATACTTATCTCTACGCTGATAAGCCAGAGGACCAAGGATGAAACTACAGCCGGCGCCGTTAAAAGGCTTTTCTCCGGGGCAAATACTCCCGGGGAAATGGCCCGGATGGATGAAGATCTCGTAAGAAAACTTATATACCCTGCCGGTTTTTACAAGGTAAAAGCAGCAAGGATCTTAGAGATATCGAGGATCCTCGAAAAGAATTACAATTCAACCGTGCCCGATGAAATCGACGAACTGTTAAAACTCCCCGGGGTGGGCAGAAAAACAGCCAATCTCGTGATAACCCTCGGCTATGATAAGCCTGGAATCTGTGTCGATACTCACGTTCACAGGATATCCAACCGGTGGGGATATGTTAAAACAAGAACCCCCGCCCAGACGGAATTCTCCCTGAGGGAAAAACTCCCTCTCCAATGGTGGATCCCTTACAACGATATTCTCGTGGCTTTCGGCCAGACCTGCTGCAAGCCTGTTTCCCCGTTATGCTCAATTTGCCCCGTGGACTCCCTCTGCCCTAAGATAGGCGTAGAAAAACACCGTTAGATATCGAGAAGATCTCTCAGATCGTCCCAGGTCATGCGGGAAATATAGGAATTGCTCGGCGTGACTATGCTGTCGAAGACTTCCTTTTTATGGAACTGCAGTTTCCTGATTTTTTCCTCTATGGTTCCCATCGTCAGCAGGCGGTAAACATTTACAGTCCTTGTTTGTCCCATCCTGTGCACTCTGTCGACAGCCTGGCTTTCCACGGCAGGATTCCACCATGGATCGAAAATAACAACCGAATCGGCCCCGACTATATTGAGGCCTGTCCCTCCCGCTTTCAGGGAGATTAAAAATACGGGTATATCCGAAGCGTTGAAGTGTTCGACAAGAGCGAACCTGTTTTTTGTCTGCCCGTCCAGGTAGGAATATTCGATTTCTTCTTTTTTTAATTCCAGCCTGATGATTTTAAGCATTTCCACGAACTGGCTGAAAACCACAATCCGGTGTCCGCTGTCAATAGATTCATATATAAGTTCCATCAGCGCCTTGAGCTTTATGGAAATATCCTCGACTTCTCCCAGATCAGGCATGAGCAGTGCCGGATGGAGGCAGATCTGGCGAAGCCTTGTCAGCGCCGCTAATATATCTATAGCCTTACGTTCCAGAGCGCCGGCTCCCTTGAGCTTGCCGTAATTGTTCCTTACCCCTGCTAATGTTTCTATATAAAGGGCCTTCTGCTTTTCAGTAAGCTCGAGGTAAAGTTCCTGCTCAATTTTTTCAGGCAATTCCTTCTGCACGGCGCTCTTGGTCCTGCGCAGCATAAACGGCTTTACTAATGAATTCAGGGATTTGAGGGCGTCAAGCCTTTCTACCTGATTAATACCCGAGATCGGATCGAGAAATTTCTTTTTAAAATGGGAATGATTGCCCAGGAAACCCGGCATGAGAAAATCGAAAATAGACCAGAATTCGGAAATTGAATTTTCAATAGGAGTCCCGGTCATTGCTATTCTGTACTTTGCCTTGATGCTCTTGATCGAAAGAGTCCTCTTGGCCTTTTTATTCTTTATATGCTGGGCCTCGTCAAGGACGCAGTAATAAAAAGACTTCGAACTGTAGTCGAGGCTGTCCGCATGCAGCAGAGGGTAGCTTGTGATTATCACGTCGTAACTATCCATGACGGCGATTTTTTCAACCCTGTCTTTTTTTGGCCCGTCGATTACCATGTAAGTAAGCCCGCCGCCCATGAATTTGCGTATCTCGTTTACCCAGTTATATAAAAGAGCCGAGGGGCATATGATAATAGAAGTGCCCCCCTTCTGCCCGCTGATGGAAAGGAAAAAAGAGAGGACCTGAACAGTCTTGCCCAGTCCCATTTCATCGGCCAGGATTCCGCTGAAGCCTGTCCTGTTCAGAAATGCCATCCAGTACACTCCTGTTTTCTGGTATGGCCTCAAAACCTCGTTAGGCGGGTCGGGAATGGCTATCTTCCTTAGCACCTTTTGTTCATGGCCGGAATAATCCGAAAATTCCTTCACGCCGGAGAGGGAAGGGTCGATATTCAGCTCAATACCCTCCTTGAAAAGGTAGGCGATTTCATAAGGGCTCTTCAACAAACCCTTTCCATCCATACTTCCATCGAGTTCGTCGAACAGGCTCCTGAGGCTGTCGATCTCCTCGGCCTTCGGGACGATTATCGCCCCGTCTTTCTCTATATAGCCCTTCTTCGCTATCGATGAAAGCTCGGTAAGGGTCAGAACTATATCTTCGATTTTATAATTAAAATTCACTTCCAGCCAGTCTGAGCCTTCGTGGATATCAGCGGATTTTGAATCGAAACCGCCGTCAAGGAATTCCATCTTGCCTGAAGGGCCCCACAGCTCTGCTTCCGGGAGCACAGAAGGAAGAAATTTCCTGAAAAGCGCTTCGCTGTCCGAAGTGGTTATCTCGTTATCATTGTATTCGTTCAGCAGCTCGAAAAAAGAACTCCTGAGCGATTCATTGATTTTTTTTATCTTTTCATAAAACGGGGTACCGGCTCTGGCAATGATAAGGCTGTTTTTCCCGGCAGGGAAAAGGATGTCCTCCTGGAGAAGGGCGCTTTTCCTGAGTTCGTCGAAGGAAAGTGGAATTTCCCTCTCTGAAGCACCGCCCTCGCCCAGAGTTAAAAATGCTCCGAGCTTGAATTCTCCCTGGGGATTATGGGTGTATCTGAAAACTATTTTCTCGTCTGTCGCTTCCCTGACCTCCGGAAGATTGAAACGGCCTTCAAGGAAGGAGTTTTCTTCAGAACCCTGGAGGAGTTTTTTCTTGAGGCTGTATTCCGCCTTTACGCTTCCGGATATAAAAAGTTCCCTCATGATTTCCCTGTTGAGCATGAACAGCACAGGGAAAAGCTTTTTCCTGTCGGTGACATAATTCTCGAAAGTAGTCTCGAGGAGAGAGAAACCTTTCATCCCGTCCAGTCTCAGGTTCTCAAAAGTCTCATCGAAACCTATGCCGAGAGGTTTGTATCCGGTTTCTGCCTTTAGAGGAAATTTATCGCCATCAAGGGTAAAAACACACCCGGCCGCAAGCAGCTCCCTGAAAAACAGGGTGTCGAGCGGCGTATTGATGGTAATTTCAGAAGCTTGCCTGTCTGAAACATTAAATGTGTATGTTTTGAATAGCAGGATGAAATCCCTTGTGCCCGAAGGCAAAGACGCAAAATCATCCATTATGTCAAACCCGAAGTATTCTCCCTCGAGACTGATGGAGAGAAGCCTCTCCGACAAAGGGTCCAGCGGCTCTATCCTGACGGTCAGCCGGGTTATAAGCGACCCCTCGCTGTGAAGTATCGCTTTCACCCCTATCCCAGTCAGCCGGTCCCTCATTAATAATTCCCCCGATTTAAAGTAATAATCATTATAAGGCCAGGGGAATTCTATTACAAGGAAAGGGCATGTATTTATAAAAACAAATCGTCAATTCGCCGGAGCCAGGCTCTTAAGCTCTGAGCATAAACCCGGGAAGGTATCGGGATAAATATCGTAGCTGCCCGGCCCGCCGTAGCCGTTAGGACCGGGAGGTCCCCATCCGTACATCAGGCACCCTGAAGCTCCTGCCGAGAATGCCGCCGTTATAACAGTCCTGTAAAGGCCGGTCATTGTCGCGCTTGAATTTGTTGTCACGCAGCCGAATTCGCCTACGATCACAGGCTTGTTCAGGGCAAGGCCGCTTTTAACGGCCGCCTTCAGGTTTGCGGCATTGCCAGGAGATACAGGGTTATACAGGGCCTCCGGCGCATAATAATGCAGATCTATGAAATCCAGATTTCCGACAGTCGACCAGTTATAGGCCCCCGGTTTCCACCACTGCGATTCCGCTGCGCCGATCCCAACGCTTATTAGGTGGTTAGGGTCGATGCTTTTGACATAACCGCATATATTATCAAGCCAGCCTCCGATCACTTTATAAATAAAATCGGGTTCGTTTATCAATTCCCAGCCCATGATGCTTTTATCGTTTTTATAAACTATACCTGTAACTGTATTGGTCCTGTTCAGGACATAGGCAATAAACTTTTTAAAAGCTGCTATCGCCGAAGGGTTTTTAAGTATATTATCCTTTGCAATACCGCCGGATAAATTCCAGTAAGGGTCGTAAGCGTTCGCCGGAAAAGGCGAACTGCAGTAATCCCTGAGGGCTATGAGGCAGAATATTTTATATTCTGCGCATGCCGCGACAAGATAATCGAGCTGTTTAAAGGCTTCTTCGTTATACGTGCCGGCAGAAGGCTCGAAAGCCCCCCCGTTGATGTGCATGCGGATGACGCCGGCTCCCGTGCTTTTTACGGCGCTGCCGACCCATTTACTGATATCGGACCTGGAATACACCTCGCCGTCGGCTGTGATGAAACGCCAGGGATCTAAATTGACCCCTGTGAAATTGAATGCGCTTTCTCCGCTTATGAAATTAGTTCCCTGCACTCTTAAAAATCCGCTTTCGGCCGATGCCCGGGATGAAAAAAATAAGCAGAATACAGCGGCAAGAACAGCCGCCTGACCGCAAAGCCATGAACTCTTTTTCATAATTAAAACTCCGTTTTTACATTTTAAACGGAAATACAGGACTATTTTATAAAATCTGGCGATAAACAGCAAATAAATTTACAATAAAACATTCAGGGGAGGCTTCTATGGGAAGAGTCGGCAAGACGATGTTCGAAGGCATTAAGAAAAACTTGAAGCTGAAACTGACCAGGACAAGGACCTTCAATAACGGGAATGTCCTTCTGGTTTACGAGCCGTCCATATGAAATTAAAGACACTGGCGGCTTTTCCGGTAATTCTCACAGCGCTGCTGTCATGCCAGAGCGTTCAACTGCTCAAACCGGTGCCCGATCCCTGGGTAAACACTTATTATGATTCCGGAGTTATGAACGGTTTGATCGAAAATGACGATATAATAATCATGTGCAGCGGCAGCGTAGATTTAAACAATATCGATATAAAGGCATATTTTAAAAACAAAGGCAAGTTTACAATCGATATTGTTCCTGATAATTTTATTTTAATAAGATCTTATACTTCCGAAAGCAATGTTGAAACACTCCGGACCAATAAATATTCCTTCGAAAGCGTTATCTCTCCATTAAATAAAGCCCGGCGCAGCGATAAAAATATCGTGTCCTTTACAGAAACAAACGCCCTCGCGAGGGATTACGACTTCAGGATGATAGACGAAAATTATAACCGGCAGATTGAAGAAAAGCGGCAGGAATCCCTCTCAGCAAGACCCCTTCATGAAAACGAAGAAGTGTCGGGCCTTATAAGGTTCAGCCTTCCTGAAAGGAATCGGGCCGATAATTATTACATCCTGCTGATGCCGGCAGGTAAAACCGTCTATCAGATCAAGTTTACAATCGCCGCAAAATAGGGAGGCTTGATTCATTCAGGCATGGGGATGGAAATTATCATAACTCTCTTTAAGTTTTTCAATAGTAAGATGCGTGTAAATCTGGGTCGTGGAAAGGCTCTCATGGCCTAACATCTCCTGGATAACCCTGATGCCCGCCCCGTTCTGCAGCAGGTGTGTGGCAAAGGTATGCCGGAGCGTATGGGGAGATACATGCTTCTGAATGGAAAGCTCGCCGATGTACCGGTTTATAATATACCTGATCATTCTGTCCTGGATCCTTTTCCCGCTTTTAGTCAGGAAAAGCGCGCCGGTATCCCCGGTTTTCGGGGCAAGCTCCCGCCTGACGGCAAGGTACTTTTTCATCATTAAAAGGGCCGTAGCTCCTGCAGGAACTATCCGCTGCTTATTCCCCTTTCCGGTTACAAGAATAACTCCCTCGCCGAAATCGATCTCCCCAAGATCCAGCCCTGTCAGCTCTGAGACACGCAGGCCGCTTGCATAGAGGAGCACAACTATGGCCTTGTTGCGTATCGAAAGGGGATCTGTTTCAGGGATGTGTCCGATAAGCTCGGTCATTTCGGAATTCTCCAGGACTGCCGGAAGCCTCTTTTCCTTTTTCGGGGAAGAGATGAGAGCAGCCGGGTTTTTATGAATGACGTCTGTCCTTATCATGTATTTAAAAAGCGACTTGAGCGACGCGACTTTTCTTTCTATAGTTGCAGGCTTCCAACCGCTTTTTCCAAGGCTTGAAATATAGAGATGAAGGTGCTTATAAGTTATATCTTCCATACTATTAAGGCGCTGGCTTTCAAGAAAGGCCGATAATTCTTCAAGGTCCTTTTTATAGGATATCAGGGTGTTTGCAGAACATCCCTTTTCATAGCGGATGTAAGTCAGGAAATCATCTATATTTTTTTCAATCATTCTATAAAAAACCCACCCTGCAGACAAAATCGACGCCGATTAAAAAATCCTCGAACGAGGAAATATCCGGCAGATAGCTTATATTATTATCGAAATTTATCTACCCCAGGAATAATATTATGGTTAAAAAAGCGGGATAAGGCAAGGTATAATTATAATTTAGTTGCTGAAATCCGCCCGGTAGACAATTCCCAAATAAGCCCCGAGGGCGGTTACGTCAGAAGAACCGTTGCCGTTGCTGTTGTATACCTCCCAGTAAAAGTTGACCCTGGCTTCTACGCCGAGGTCGGAGAAAAACTTGATCGCTCCTATCTGGACAGGCGGTATATTGTATTGAAAAGAACTCTGATAACTCTGGCTTCCCTGATTATTAACCCAGTTCATCTTCCAGAATTCCGGAAGGATAGCCGCGGAAATTTCCAGATCCTCTGAAGGATTCCAGGTAAGGAGTATGCTTACCGGAATATACGGAGGCGACTCATTGTTAAAATTCGTCTGGCCGTACTGGTCGTTTCCGTAATTCATAATATCCTGCTCTACCTGGGTTCCCAGGCCTATGGCGAACTTATGATCGAACCAGGGAAGATAATACGATAATCCCACGAGGTTCATTGATATGGCCATCTGCGATACGACGGCAGAATTATTCCAGCTGTAGACAGGCACTCCGGGAAATCCGGAGTACATGATATCGAACCTGAAATCCCAGAGCCTTACTGCAATACCGGCAAGCAGTGAGGTTTCGGGCAACTCTTCAGAAAGAGGCGGACTGCTGTTTCCCGAGACAACATATATATGCCCGAACTCGGTATAAGCCCCGAACCTGGCATAGATTATCCTTGGAATTTTAATATTTTCCTCTTTAAAAACGACATTCCTCTTCACCCTTACAGCCGCTTCATCGGCTTGTGCTATCGGCGGAAATTCCTTTTCGACGGTCTCCTTGAGGTCTAAAGTCATTGTGTCAATCGTGTCGAAAATATCGGCGCTTATGGTCCCGGTATAGATTTTCCGCGCCTTAAGCCTCTTGTTAAGCACATCGTAGAGCTCGACGACCACAGCGAGTTTTTCACCCTGGATATAATAATTCCCGAAGTAATAATCGCCTGTCACGACAACATCGGCTCGGTTAGTAATACCCTGGAGCATAACCTCTCCGGCATTTTCCGGGGTAAGCGTCCCGTTTGTCGTCACCCAGACCCTGAAATCCGGATCTTTTGCAAGCTGCGCGGCAATAGATTTTTTTATAAGTACGCCGACTGTCTTGTTTTTAATCCCTGAAAGGTCCTTCCAGTCGGCGATCAGAACGTTCCATTTCTCGGCAGAATAGGCCGCCGAGGAAATGATCAATAAAAACAGGCAGACTGCTTTACAATTCATAAGAAATCCCCAGTTCCAATAAACTTTGATATCCCGAGAAGCTTGAAAGGTAGAAAGCCGGACTTCCGCCGATCGGAACCGGGCTGCTGCTGCTATTGCCGTTGTAATTCTGGTAGCTGAACTGAGGATTAAAGTATGAATAATCCAGGACAAACCTGCTGCCGGGAATAAGGCCGACATTCAGCCTCACGGAAATAACGGGTTGGGGAGAATTACCGCTGAGCATAACATTGGAAAATGAGGAATTATTGAAATTAAGGGCAGCCTCATTCCAGAATAGGCCGCCCGCCCTGAATTCAATGGAAAAATTGGTCTCTATATTGAGCTTCATGACAATACCCGCGCCGGCGCCCTGTATAAACAGATCCGGAAAGGGTATCTGGTAAACACTCGAATTCATCCCGCCGCCTGAATAAAAATTAAAATTCCCTCCCGGCCGGAAGCTTTGCCCGTAATACATGCCTTCAAGCCCTATTACAAAAATGCTTCCGAAAAGGCCATAGCCGAAACCTATTCTGGCATTGTCATTGCCGAAAGGAAAGCCTGCGGCGCCGGCTGCAAAAAGCGACCATTCATGATATTGATAAAGGATATCCGCGGCAAGCATGTAGGAGAGACCCCCCGTTGAGACAGCCCCGTTTCCGCCTCCGCCGTTTCCGCTTCCGGAATTCGTGGTTACCGATACAGCCGAACCGTTGAAGCCTATTTCCGGCCCGAACGTCAGCGTCCAGACCGGGTTTAACGGCTCGAACTGGCTGTATGTTATTAAAACATTCTCAATCTTTACAATTTCTTCCTTCGGCAAAGGCCTGTATGCCCCTTCAAGGGTCCTGGTGATCCTATCCCCCATAGATGGAAGAGAGTCTACTATATTGTTCGGGTCGAAAGGTATCGGAGCGGCAGAGGGGATCCGGCTTCCGTTATTATCGAAAAGTTCTACAAAGTAACCTTCCGAGTTTGTTATAGTTTTAACTATGATTATGCCGCTTACCGGAACATGATTTGTCACTTCCTGTAGGGAAGGATCGTACTCAATGACGATAACATTCTGCCCGTTTGAACGGGAAGAAAGGGCCGCTTTCTGGAACAATACGTCGAAATTATAAAAAGTGGCTTTTTTATCCGCCCCGAGAGCGACATGCTGGAGAACTAGATCCACAGGAAAAACCGTTGAAGCGGAAAACAAAAACAATAGGGCTGCAATCCACTTGATCATGACTTTGTCCCTTTTTTATTAACAACTCTTGAGAGCTTATTTTAAACTTTAAAATTATTTTTGCAAGTAATTAATTATTAATTATTACACGGAAAAACGCCAGACACAGAGAGATGCTCGTTAACTAGAAACAGGCTGATGAGCTATCCGCCCTTTATGCGATGTCCATTGAAGTCAATAAAAGCCCGGACCTTGATTCAACAATAAATGAACGGGATTTTGAAAGCCGGGCAGGATTTCTTGAAACAATGGCAGAACAGGTTTCGGCTGCTATCAATAATGCCCGGATCTACGAAGATTTAAAGAAAACCGAACAGAATTTCAGGAATTTATTTAAAATGCATCCGGCTGATTTTTTACTCATGGACATTGATCTCGGCGGAGGAGGAGCTCCTGAACAGCGAGCATAAACTGAGAGCCGTCGTTTATGGTTCTCCAATTCCTCAATTCGTGATCAATAGGGAACATAAGATTATTATACGGCTCTCCGTGTCCCCACATGCTAACCATTCCTGAAATTATTCCGAAAATCATAGGGTATTGACGGAGGTTTCGCATGGGAAAAGTCATCGGCATCGACCTCGGAACGACATATTCGGCAGCGGCCTGCCTGAATGAAGACGGAAAGCCTGTAATCATACCTGACAGGAACGGGAATAAAATGGTCCCCTCTATAGTCGCATTCACCCCCGAAACGGTTCTTGTCGGTTTTGCAGCCGGGGGCAGGGAACTCTCATCGCCTCAGTCCGTAGTAAAAAGAATAAAAAGAAAGATGGGCACGGATTATAAATTCAGCTCGGGCGGGAGAGATTACTCCCCGGAAGAGATTTCTTCATTCATCCTGAAACATCTTAAATCCATGGCCGAGGAATACTTGGGGTGCCAGGTCAGGGAGGCTATCATCACGGTGCCGGCCTACTTTAACGATAACCAGAGGCAGGCGACAAAAACGGCAGGGAAATTAGCCGGCCTTAATGTAAGAAGAATAATCAACGAACCGACCGCCGCCTCTCTTTCATACGGAATAAAACCGGGCGAAGACCTGAATATCATGGTTTACGATTTAGGGGGAGGCACTTTCGATGTTTCCATCCTTAGCGTTTCCGACGGAATTTATGAAGTGGTATCAACCGCAGGGGACAATAACCTCGGGGGCGAAGATTTCAATATGAGGATCATCGATATCATCTGCGACAACTTTAAAAAAGAAAATGGAATAGACCTCAGGGAAGATCCGCTTGCGCTGGTAAAGATCGCTTCAGCCGTCGAGAAAGCCAAGAGAGAACTCTCGACAAGCAAAAAAACAAGCATTAATGTCCCATTTATAACGGCGGATGAAAACGGCCCTAAGAATATCGATTTTGAAATCACCAGGAAAGAATTCGAAGACCTTATCGAAGATTATCTGGACAGGACAATGGAACTATGCGGCCAGGCGGCGATGGACGCAGGAATATCATTTGAAAACATAGACAGGATAATTCCCGTAGGCGGATCGTCGAGGATACCCGCGGTCAGGCAGCGCCTGTCAGGGTTGTCAGGAAAGGCTCTAAGCGATAAACTCGACCCGGAACAGGTTGTGGCCTGCGGCGCAGCAATACAGGGAGGCATCGTGGAAGGTGATGTCGGAGGCATAGTCCTTGTGGACGTTACTCCATTATCCCTGGGGATAGAGGTGGAAGACGGGTTTTTCGTTCCTATTATAGAGCGTAATAATCCCATACCTACGGCTGCAAAAAGGACATTCACCACCGTTGCCGACAGCCAGAAAATTGTCGATATCCACATAATGCAGGGTGAAAGCATGTACAGCAGGAACAACATATCCCTCGGCAAATTCCGGCTCGAAGGCATCAGGCAGGCGCTCAGGGGGGAACCGAGAATCGAGGTCAATTTCGAGCTTGATGTCAACGGCATCCTCCAGGTCAGCGCCCAGGACATTGACACAAAAAACATCCAGCAGGTCACGATAGTAAATGAGAACAGGATGTCGGAACAGGAATTCTCGAAACTCCGGGAGGAATACTCTGAAAAATTCGATCACGAAATAAAAAAACGAGATATATTGGACAGCGTATTGATAATGCAGACAAAGGCTGAGACCATGATCTCGAGGCTTTACCGGGCTCTGCCTCCTGTCTATGAAAAATCGCTTATCAGGGAAGAAATAGAGGAAATACGCAGGAACCTTGAAGAATCCGTCAGAGAACTTGACAGGGGAAAACTTGAAAGGCTCGTGCAAAGGCTGGATTTCCTCCTCGAAGAAAGCGCGGCAGGGGTATTCAATTACGGGGAAATCGGGGCATGAAAACCTACTATGATATTCTCGGGATTCAACGGACCGCGAATATCAAGAGCATTAAAGCCGCATACAGGATCCTTGTAAAGAAATATCACCCAGATATAGTAAAAACAGCATCGAAGGACGGCAGGGTCTTCGAAGACATAACGGCCGCTTATAACACACTGATCCATCCGGATAAAAGAAAAGCATATGACTCGAGGCTGGACGGCCTCCCGTCGGCTCTTGCGGCCCTGACTTTTCCATTCCGTGAATTCCGGAACTGGGTCAAATCCTTCCCGTTATATAAAATAATTTTTTCAGGCAAACCGGTTTCAAATCCCGCTGGTATTGACCCGGTCCCGGCAGCCACTTCCCTTCCGGTCGAGGAGCTTCTTCAGAGGATAATCTATTCAAAAAACCTGCTCCTCCAGATACACTCGGTGCGCGCACTCCTGGCCAAAGAATCCCATTACGCTGAGCAGGACCTTTTGAGGCTTCTCTATACAGGGATCAATGAGGCGGTTAAAATCGAGATCGTCAAGGGATTGAAAAATCCCCGTAAATCCGGGACTGACCGCATTATGCGTGAAATTTTCAAACTCGAAAAAAGCGAAGCTGTAAGAAGCGCCATAAAGGCTCGCTTATAACGGGACAAAAATCGGACTCAAACTTTGTTATTTCCAGAGGTTTACTCTAAAATATCTATCTGATTATAATGGAGATTATAAAAAAATGTCGAATATCATAAATTCACTGCTGACCTGGTACATGGGAAGCATCAACTACCTTTCCATTACATGCCTCATGGCTATCGAAAGCTCATTCCTTCCGCTTCCATCCGAGGTCGTAATCCCGCCTGCAGCTTACAAGGCGGCCAGCGGAGATCTGAATATAATTTTCGTGGTTTTGTTTTCCTGCCTGGGATCAGTTATCGGCGCACTTTTTAATTATACAATTTCAAGGTACCTGGGAAGGGCCGTTATCTACGGCCTCGCAGAAACAAAATTCGCCCATATGCTGATGGTCGACAGGGCCGCTCTCGACAAGGCCGAGGGTTATTTCCTGAAATTCGGCAGAAGTTCGACTTTTATAGGACGCTTTATACCTGTAGTCCGCCACCTTATATCGATTCCTGCCGGAATATCAAAAATGAAGCTTACGGATTTCATATTATTTACCGCGATGGGATCCTTCCTCTGGAGCATTATTTTATCCGCTCTCGGTTATTTCATTTACACCAGGAAAGACCTGCTTGAAAAATATTCACATCTTGTCACTTACGCCTTTCTTGCCGCAGCCGTTCTTTTTATCATATATTTAATTATCAAACCGGTATTATTCAGTAAAGAAGGTAAGGATGGAAAACGAAGTAATCCATGATCCGGATAACCGGGAGTTTTACTGCGTTATCACCGGTTTAAAAAGCGCCCTTTGCTATTATGAAAACCCTGGATTTATTGATATATATCATACGTTTGTTCCTGCAGAACTGCGGAACAGAGGGATAGCGCAGGGACTGATGGAAAAGGCTGTCGAGTTCGCCAGGGTTTCGGGCAGAAAAATTCTGCCGACATGCTCCTATGCGGAAAATTACCTCTCCAGGCATGACGAATTAAAAGATATTATATACAATGGCCAGAATAAAGATCAGTGAGGTAAGCTGTGTTGAAAATAGGCGTCGCCGGAGCCGGGCATATGGGCAGGTTCCATATTAATGTTCTCTCTACGGTTTCGGGTATAGAATTTTCTTCCATATGCGACACGGATGAAGCCCTTGTGAAAAAGCTTTCTAAAGAATACGGCGTCAAGGGTTTTACAGACTATAATAAATTTCTATCCTCCGTCGACGCTGTGATCGTCTCTGTACCGACATTCCTGCATTACAGGACCGCAAGCGCCGCCCTCGAAGCCGGCAAGCATGTCCTTCTTGAAAAACCGATGACAAAAACCGTCTATTTTGCTGAAAAGCTGATCGACCTTGCTAAAGCCAAAAATCTTGTCCTTCAGGTGGGTCATGTCGAAAGGTTCAACGCTGCAGTGCAGGAGCTCAGGAATATAGTCGACAGGCCGTACCTTATCCAGGCCCAGAGGATGGGCCCGAAAAGCAGGATCAAGGATGTCGGAGTCGTTCTCGACCTGATGATCCATGACATCGATATTGTTTTATCACTGGCCGGGTCAAAACCTGTAAGCCTATCGGCATTTGGCAGAAAGATTTACTCCGGTTTCGAGGATATAGCCACCGCTTCCATTTATTTTGAAAACGGGGTTATAGCCAATATCACTGCAAGCCGTGTTTCGGCCAATAAATCGAGGACCCTCGAAATTTACCAGGAGAATGCATATATCCACCTCGATTACGCCACCCAGGATATCACTGTTATCCGCCAGCCTCTGACCGATACCGTAGTTTTTAAGGGGGAATTGAAGTACAGGCAGGAAAGCCTGGTCGAGCACGTCGCGGTTTACAAGGACAACGCGCTCAAGCTTGAACAGATCCACTTTATCGAATGCATAAACGGCGGCAGGGAACCTATCAGGGATTCCGACGCCGATATCAGCGCCCTCAGGATCGCCAAGGATATCATGGGGAAAATATACTCCGGCTGGAAACAAAGTCATGGGTAATGAGCCGTCCCCGGTCATATCGGTAATTATCCCTACTTATAACGGCGCAAAATATATAGATGCGCTTCTGAATAAACTCCATGACCAGACACTTCCTCCGGACGAGATAATCATAGTCGATTCCACTTCGAATGACGGAACTCTCGAAGCCGCCTCCAAGTCAGGGGTGAAGATTAAAATGATAACCGTGAAAAAGGAAGAATTCGATCATGGCGGGACAAGGACTATGGCCGGCATAGAATCCAGGGGAGGGATAATTATTTATCTTACCCAGGATGCCCTGCCGTACGACAGGAATACAATTAAAAACATTGTACGCCCTTTCCTTGAAAACACGGCTGTTGGCGCCGTTTACGGACGCCAGGTTCCTTATCCCGGAGCATCCCCTTTTGCAGCCCATTCAAGATACTTCATCTATCCCGAAAAATCTTTTCTGAGAACTTATGAGGACAGGCACAGATACAGGATAAAAACCGCCTTCCTCTCGAATGCCTTTTCCGCCTACAGGCGCAAGGCAATGGAGGAAACGGGTTTTTTCAAATCCGACCTGATTTCAACCGAAGACACCTATGCAGGCGCCAGAATACTTCTTGCAGGGTATATACTTGCGTACGCATCGGACGCGGTTGTGCTCCACTCTCATAATTACTCCGCTTTGCAGGAATTCAAAAGATATTTCGATATCGGCGTGTTTCACTCCAGGGAAGCCTGGATTGTTGAAAAATTCGGAGGCGCCTCAGGCGAGGGCCTGTCCTATCTGAAATCGGAATTCTCATACCTTATAAAAACCGGGAACATTCATCTTATCCCCGCATTCTTTATAAGAAACGGCATGAAACTCATAGGATACAGGCTCGGAAGGTTACACAGTTTTCTTCCCGGAAGACTGATCCTCAAATTAAGCATGCACAAAGGCTGGTGGCTTAATGGTCACTTCTAATAACCGCCCTTAAAACTTAGATTCGGCCGAGCTTTCGAAGATCCGTTCCATCGGCGTTACGATCTTTGTTACGCGGACGGCAAAGTTTTCGTCTATTACAACCACTTCACCCTGGGCTATCAGTTTATCGTTTACAAGTATATCCACAGGTTCGCCGGCAAGTTTATCGAGTTCTATGATTGAACCTTCGCCCAGACCTAAAATCTCTTTTATAGTCATTTTCGTGCGTCCGAGTTCGACAGTAACGCGCATAGGGACGTCGAGAAGAAGCGCTATATTGCCCATGGCCTCGCTGGCCATTCCTACCTGGAGGGGTTCGAAACCGACGCTCCTTATCGGAATACCCGTCTGGGCAGGACCGGTCCCCCCGCCGAACTGGGTCGCCTGGCTCGCCTTGTTCATCGAATATGACGCTGAAATACTCCTTGCCATAGGAAGGGAAAGAAAAGCATAAAATTTAGCCGCACCCTTATCCTGGAGGTTGAACACGTAATTCAGCCTGGCGAAATACTGGCCGCCTGTCGGGCTTACAGCTGAGGCTTCCTGGAGCAGGTCTATCGCCGGCGTACCGGGAGATACTGGTTTGGACAATTTATCTGAAAGAATATTGACAAGAGCTCCCGTAACCTGGGAAATGACTTCACCGAAGGTGTTTTTAACAAGGTCCGTTATCTCGTTATTGTCTTCCTGGCCTATAAGAATGTTTGTAATTAAAAGGACGCCTTTTTCGGGGACAACATACAAAAGTTCCCCGGTTATGCCGCCGCTTAAGCCGACTTTAGCCTGGATTACTTTTCCCTTCATGTCCTTTTTCAAACTTTCGAGAGTGCCCGCGTCAATGAAAGGCGATGAGAAGGTGGTCGCAACACCGGTCAGAGTGGATAGCGATGTCGCCTGAGACTGGCCGATCTCCCTGAGGAGTTCGCCGAGGTTGGTTTTATCGACATCCGAAAGCGCCTCGGTCTGGGGAGACTTCCCGCCAGAGAATCCCGAAGCCGGGGCTGTTCCCAGGTTTTCAGTCATCATTTCATCTGTGCCCTGTAATAATGCATCTATTTCATCTTGAGAAAGTGTTCCATCGCTCATTGTGACGCCTCCTTTGTAAGATTGACCCATCTTTTTATCGGCATAAATTCAACATTTTTTAATTTTTATTCTTCCTCTTTCATCAGGATATCCTGCAGCATATCTTCCGTAATAGTCGAGAGGACTTCGCTGATCTGAATGGCCCTCTTTTTGCTTACCACACCAGGCTTGCCCCTGAATTTCACACCGTCGCCGATGATCACCTCGACCTTGGACTTTGTCGAGTCTTTCAGGCGGATAACATCGCCGAGCTGAATTGCAGCTATTTCATTAAAATTCAAAAACGTTTCGCTGAGTTTAACTACCACATCAATAGGAATATCCGATATCTGGTCTTTAATCAGCGAAAGGTTTTCCGTCGTTATACCGCGTTTGATACTCGAATACCAGTACTGCGCCGATAATTTCGAAATAATAGGTTCGATCGTCATGTACGGGATACAAAAGTTCATCATACCTTCGACGTCGCCTATTTTCGTATCGAAGGTCGTAAGAACGACCATGTTGCTGGGAGGCACTATTCCTGCGAACTGCGGGTTTGTCTCTATGTTTCCCAGCCTGGGCCGGAGGTCGATAACATTCGACCATGATTCGCGGAGGTTTCCAAGAAGCCTGACTATGATTCCTTCTATTACCGACAATTCGATATCCGTCAATTCTCTGTTAGTCTTGAGTGATTCTCCCTTTCCTCCGAAAAGCCTGTCTATAATGGCAAAAGTTATACTTGGATCTAATTCGACTACCGAACTGCCCTTGAGAGGGTCCATATTTATAAGGCCAAGCGTTGTCGGAGAGGGGATAGATCGTGTGAATTCCTCGTATGTAAGCTGGTCGACAGATACGACATGCACATGGACAAGCGTCCTGAGCTGCGCTGAAAGCGAAGTCGTGGTGAGCCTCGCGAAGGTTTCATGCATCATCTGAAGGGTGCGTATCTGATCCTTTGAAAATTTATCAGGCCTGCGGAAATCGTAAACTTTCAGCCTTTTCTTTTCACGTTTCGGACCGGAGACAGATCCTCTTCCGCCGCCGCCGCCACCGCCGCTTGTATGAGCAGGCTCTGTAGGTATGCTCTCACCGCTTGATACAGCTGTCAAAAGCGCGTCTATCTCATCCTGGGACAGGATCTCCGTCATAAACAGCCACTCCCTATGATATTATAAACTGGTCGTAATAAATATCAACAATAACACCGGTTGTCAGGATATTATTTATCTCTTTCTTAATCTCTTCCTTGAGACCCTCTTTCGCAGATTCGGGGTCAAGGTCCTGTTTTTCCTTCGAATTCAGGATACTCATGATTATATCCCTTATCTGGGGCGTCCTTTCAGTAAGCTCCAGGGACAGTTTCTTGTTATCGGCATCGAAAGCAAGGCCGAGCTTGACCCTCATAAAATGGGGTTCATCCTTATCCGCGGTATTAACACGGAAATCATCCATTGGAAACACCTGGTATGGCGCCGGTTTAGGCGCGAGGGCTACTGTCTTGTAAATTTCTTCCTGGTTCTTGGATTTTGTCGAAAGGATCAGGATATAAGCTAATATGGTCGAAATAACCACTGCTATAATAACCGGTATCAGATTTGACAATAACCATTCTATTAACTTTCCAATAGAAAAACCCGCTTTGGGTTGTTGCCCCTCCGGGGGTTGTTCCTCTGTTTCAACCTGGATTTCTTCCGGCTCTCCCATGGTAGGCTCCTCTAAAAACTGTTTTTTTTAAAATTGTATTATTAATATCGGATTTGCAGAGGCGAGCTTGACTTATTATGACATCTTTTTATAAATTTAATCAAAAAAACACCTGATAGCAATTATTAAGTATCCGGCAGGATAATAACCAAGTCAGAATTAAAAAATTTAGGCTTATTTGTATAATCGAATCTCGGAATCACATATCAATCGCGTAATTCGATATCCCTGGCAAATCCAGATATGATTGAAAAAATTAATAATACACCCCCGATTAAGAGCGATGCCCAGAGGAAATATTGAATAATGCTGATGGCGTGAATTTCTCCGGGTGTGGCATATATAATCCAGACAATGACTCCTGTGCATAGAAATAAAAGACTGGCTATTATCGCTGGCAGCCATAGTGCGCTAAAAATTTTTCTGATGCTGTCCGGCAGCAGCTTTCTCCAGAAGTAGAATGGTTTATCAATCATTAGAGCAAGCGGCCATGATAAAAGATAACCGAATATTATAGCTATCCCGCCACCAAATAATACAAGCATTATTGAAAGAATAAAATAAACAATGACTCCAAACTTTTTATGTAAATAAAAAATCACCCATATTATAACAGAGATGCTGATGACTGTAGTGAAAATACCTGTTAACAGATAATTCGGAATGATAGTAAAGGCGCCTATCCTCGTTAAAATATCATTTGCCGGCTTATTGCCTTGCAATATTTCAGTAATACCGTGAACCGATCCGGTTAATCCGGTTAAAACGACCGCAATAATAAGTAATATTCTGGTGCACTGATTACTATATTCGGACAGGTTTTTATTTTTCCCGTTTGGCATCTTGTTCTCCCAAAAAAATACTTCATGGTGCCGAGATTAATAAGGGTTTAGGATCAAGTAAAAATTTATTGCTTAGATAATTCTAAAAGATCAATAAGATTTCCATATAAATCTTCAAAAACTGCTTCGGTTCCCCAAAATTCTTTTTTTGGTTCACCATAAAATTTGACCCCTCTTGATTTAAAAAGTTCGTAATCTCTTTTAATATTATCTGTTTGTAATACGAGGAAAACATGATCACTCGCTTGTGAACCAACTCTTTTTCTTTTTTCTTCGGTATCTGCAATAACAAAAACAAATTCAATCTCTTTTTGTTCTTTTGGAGAAATTGTTGCCCATCGATTGTTTTCCCCAAAATTCTGATCATTTCTCTTTACAAAATTCAGCTTGTTGACATAAAAATCCAAAGCTTTGTCAATATCATTAACGAGTATTGTTATTGTTCCGATTTTATTCATATGTGGTCTCCCAAATATTATTTAATTATTATAAAACAGAGGTTCTATAGAGGGCAAATTTTAAAGGGATGTGAACCCCTTACGATTCTAACTGGGTATTAAATCATAGCGGATAAGATTGCTGCATTGATAAATAAAAACATGAAAAATATAAACGATCTTATTTTTACCCGATCTCCGTGTCTCCCTGTGAAAATTCTATTCCACAATCCTGCCGTCGTGCAGGTTGATCACACGCTGCGCGTATTTCATGATGTTTGAATCATGTGTGGAAAATATAAATGTCGTGCCGTAATCCATGTTGATCTTTCTCATAAGCTCGATTATCATTCTCCCGGTCTGAGAATCGAGGTTGGCCGTAGGTTCGTCGGCAAGGACAATTTCAGGACTGGTAACCAGCGCCCTGGCTATCGCCACCCTCTGTCGCTGGCCTCCGGAGAGTTCTTCAGGCCTGTGCTTTATGTAACGCCCTAACTCGACATGATCGATAAGCTCATTTATCCTGTCCTTTTTTTCACTTTTAGAGCCGAATTTCCCGGAATTATTCAGTGGAAGCTCTATGTTTTCATAAACATTAAGGACAGGGATCAGGTTGAAAGACTGGAAGATGAATCCGATCTTCTCGGCCCTTATATCGGCAAGCCTTCCGCTTCCTAATACCGTGATATTCTCTCCGCCTATCAGCACATCGCCCCTGTCCGGCTTATCGAGGCACCCTATGATGTTAAGCAGGGTTGATTTCCCACTTCCGGAAGGGCCGACCACGGCTGTAAACTCCCCTTTATTGAAAGAGGCGTTTATACCTTTAAGGGCCTCGATCTTCGACTTTCCGAGATAATAAGTTTTTTCAACATCATTAATATTTATCATCAGAAATCTCCTTAGCGGCACCTATTGCACCTATTGTACATCAGTGCCGCTTTAACCGCTTATCAGAACGAAACCGTCAGAGAGCCGTTAAGAGCATACTGCTGGCTGAGGCTTCCGAACTCGCTGCCTGCACTCCCGTAAAACATCTGAGCGCCCAGGGAAATGGAGGTATCCAGATTGACCTGGTAAGACACCCAGGGATATACTACAAAGCTCAAATCATCGATATTCAGGACTCCCTGGCAGGCAAGGGAGAAATCCTTATCGAAAAGGCCCTGGATAGTTATGCCCGAATAGATATACTGCTTCGAATTTCTGAAACTCTCCTCCTCTGGCAGGGCGGCAATATATCCGGGCAGGTTATTATTATTCGAAAGCATGCCTATATATGAAAGGTAGTTCTTATAATCGCCGCCGCTCCAGTTTTCGCTGTCGTAATAATATTCCGACGCGATAATAATACCGTCGATCAGGGGCGTTTCCGTGAAGGAAAATGTCAGGCTGCCGCCCGCAGCGCAGGCTATATAACTGCTGTTTGTCATGTTTTCCAGATAAGGTATGCCGTTTGTCTCCGCCGCAAATTCCCTGTAGCTGTTCTCCTTGCAAATGATCTGAGAGTAAAGCTTTAAACTTATATTGTTCCTGACTGCAAGAACATAATCGATATTGCCGCCGTACTGGGGCAGATAATTCTGCTGGAAATCAACGAAAACAAATCCGTCAAACATATCGATGGAAAGGAAGTACTGGAAAATCGCGGGAAGGTCGGTGATATTGGTCGTGAGCATGCTGTCAACGACGGTTAACGCGGAAATGGAACTGAAATCCCCTATGGGAACTGTAACGTCTGCACCGGGTTTGCCCTGGTTATAGCCGGTGAAAGAGAGGGGATCTTTTCTTAAATCGACAATATCGACCGGATTGAACCATGCCCCGTCCCCCCAGTGCATGAAATGCTTCCCTGCCCTGATCAGGAAGTCCTCGGTCGTTACATCCGCATAACCCTCCACAATGTTGAAATACTGCTGGGGCACATTTGTTATAAATGTTTTCGGATAATATGTATACCTTACGTCAAGGAACCCTTTCCCGATCTCCCCTATCGCGCTTTTCAAAATGATATCGGCGTTGACATAGCAGTCGAAGCCCTGGTTTGTTACACCGGCGTCCTGTAAAAGGTTCTGCGGATAAAGCCCTGAATTGCTGTTAAATGACTGGACATCAAACCCTGTATTTACATTAGCCCTGATATCGAGAGAAAATACCATAACCGGAACAGCTATAAGAAGGATCAAAACATGTATTCTTATCACATTTATTCCCCGCTGAAAAATTTCATAGCCTTCGGATTGAAGGTCGTATCCCTGATATCGTTAAGGACAATTATATTCGAGAAGGTTACAAGGGTTTCCTTTTTTTTGAGAGGCTCGTAAAACAGCTCGTCCGCACCGCTTAAAACTCCCTTATCATTGAAGGATATGCTCTTTATCTCGCAGGATTTGACTAAAAGGCCTGAAAGGGCATAATACTCCCTTCTCACTGGCAGAAAATTCGCCTGGTTGATCCAGATAAAAATTTTGGCATAACCGTCCACACCTTTTTTCGGAGTAAGCGCCAGCAGATAATACATGTTTGTCCCGGCGGCATCGTTGGAAAGGCTTGAATTTTCCGCTGTAGACTGCACGTCATAATCGCGTGAAAGCTCAATAGCGAGAATATCGCCGTAACTTACGGATGTCCCAAGGATGATCGCCTGGTAGCTCTGCTTGACGCTTGTGTCCGAGGTGGGGAAATAACTCCATAAAACATTCCTGTTTTTCAGGTTAACCTGCCCCCTGGCGCTGACGGGGTTCAGAGTGACCATTATGTTATTTTCATGCTTCTTTTTCCCGTTATAATCGACGACATCGACCTTTCCATCCGCGGATTTAGTCCTGAGGGTCATATTATAGGTAAATATTTCGGGTATAAATTTTTTATCGGATTTCTGCAGTATGCCCGACGGCTCTTCTGCGTATACGGCCGAACAAAACACTGTTGTCACAAGCGCAAGCCCGGTAAATCCTTTAATCCAGATTTTCATAAATCCTTCCTTTTTAAAATGACTGCTCCCTCAAAACCCTGGCTGGGGCTTTGGAGATTATACGGCTTATAACAGGGATGCTCCATACAGCCGTCAAAACCAGGATGAAAAGCAGTATGCAGAGAAAATCCCATATGGTATGCATAAGCATAATGGGCCCATGCATGTAATCCTGGAATACAAGGTAGACCCTCATATTCTGCAGTATGCCGGCAGATACCGCTCCTATAAATATACCGGCGGCATAACCGGCTATAGAGATTATAACAACCTCTAATACGAAATTTCTTATGATCTTATAGTTTCTGAATCCAAGGGCCATATAAGTGGCGAATTCCGCCGTTCTTTTTATTGCAAGCATCCTTATTGTGATCGCGATTACCGCGCCCGCTATAGGAAAGAGTAAAAGAATAGCCAATATATTTATCCCGCGGAATATCGTTACAAATGATTGGTTCTGCTTTATAAAATCGACAATATCGAAGCACCACGGGTGGCTGTCCGTCATAATATTATTCATATGAAGATTCATATAAACATTCGATACGAGGGTGTTGAGCGAATTTTCCAAAGCCGGTTTGCCCAGGCTTTCCTGCCGGAAATAATCATATATCGTCACGGTGTTGTAAATATCCTTCGAATCGAGGAGAGTGTCCATATCCTCTTTTGTAACGAGAATCGAATCAAAACCCTTGATAGGTTCCATCTTCAATACGCCGACAACCTTGAATGGAAGGGTGTTCAATACACGGTCCTTCGGTGTATAGACGGAGAGGAATATCTCGTCGCCTGTTTTAATGAATCCCCTGTACCTCGCCTCCGGCACCGCGGCTTCTCCCGGGGCTTCCGGCAGCCTGCCGCTTGACAGATAATACCAGTCTTTAGCCCTGACCCTGTTTTCAGGGGTGAGTTCGAATACATTGCCCTGGGCGCTTATTTTATCATTATCGACATAGCTTCCCCAGGCGCTTCTCTCAAGAACCACATTTTCCACCTTAAGCCCGCCGAGGGCTTTAAGAATTTTATCGCCCTCATAAAATCCCCAGTAATTGCCCCATAAATAAATTGTGGCGTCCCCGTCGCTGTCCCTGTACATGTGGTATTCAATCTTCTGCACGGCGTTTGCAATCCCGGTAGTCCAGTATAAGGCAGCGCTTATAAGGACAAAAATGATAAACATAAGCGCCGAGGTCCATCTGTGTTTTATAATGTTTCTTAAAGCGATTCTCATATTTTTATCCTAATTCTCATTTCTGAAAACCTCCACCGGTACGATCCTGCCGATGAGAATAACAGGGTATGCCATCGAGGCGAGCACCGCCGCGAGTACAAAAGTAAATGCCGCCGCAAGTGCCGGAGGTGTAAGGTTCAGGTAAAAATTCCTGCCCGCAAGGGCTTCTTTAATAAAATCAAGCCTGAATCCCCTGTAGAACAGCGCCTCGAGGGCTATAAAGAAAACACACGAGATTATAAAAGCCGCGGCTGAAAATATTATCATCTCGCAGACGAGCAGGGTCTGCAGTTTCAGCGGCCTGAAACCCATCGCCAGCATGGCGGCAAATTCCTTTTTCCTTTCCAGGAAAGACATAATGTTGAGGTTGGTTACGGTTATAAGGAATATTATTATGATGAATACAACAATCCCCGATTCTATGAACCTGACAAAACTGATCACGCCGCCGACGCCGCCTCCTATGGATTCCTCGGAATTCATCATTTTAAGGCCATATTTGCCGGCCAGGGATTTCAAATTCTCCCTGTACCTGCCGTTCCTGTCCCATATGACGGCATCGGTATAATCCCCGGGGTTAAGGCCTAATATTTTTGAAAGGAAGGATATTTTTACGAGGGTCCAGTTAAAATTGAAATAAGCGTTATCGAGCCGCCTGTGCAGATCGAATTTTCCATTGACCTTGAATTTATAGGGGACGTTTCCCCCGTCGGCAGCCCTGAAAAAATATACATAATTCGTGCCGAGCCCGATATGGTAACTCCATGAAGGATCCCAGTAAAAATCCATTCCGTTATCGTTACCCGGAAGAGGATCGAATGTCCCTTCATAAACCATGATATTGGTCAGGATCTTCTCTTCCCTGGCAAAATCGATCCCCAGGAATTTATTGAAGTCCCTGAAGCCGAGTTTTTCATCGTAATACTTCCCTCCCGTCCTTACCCTGCATGCATATTGAACATTATTTTTATCGAGATAATCGATTATTTCCCTGCTGATGAATTTCCGGGGAGGGACAGGGTTGAAAAACCTGTAATCGTCCCCTATCCCTGTTATAGAAGTTATATAGTAATCCCCTAATACCGTGTCCGACAGGAAATGCCTCCAGTTGTCCCTGATATTCCACTCCAGTGATGCGGCTATGAAAAAGAGCGTGCAGCCTGTCATTATCATGAGGACAACAAGCATATTCTTTGTTTTATGCCGGAAAAGATTTCTCACCGATAATCTTAAAAGGGTTTTAATATCCATCGTCAGGCCCCTTGAATTTATCAGAAATATTTTAAGGCGGAACCACCCGAATCACAATACCGATTTCTCGGTATTTTTACGTACCGGCAGAATTTGAGAATTTAATACCGGCATGGTAAAATAGTATTATAACGGGGGTTGGCAATGGTCCATATAGAACTGGCAATCTTCCAGATTTCTTTTCTTGCCGGCTTCTTTGTCTTCATACTTTACTTTAATTACTACCTGAATCACAAAAGCCTTATGCTTAAATATTTCCTCTGCACTTCCGCTTCGATGGCAGTCCTGATGCTTATGTATATAATATGCGGTTATTTCGACGCCTACGTTTATAAAACCGGTTTTTATTACACTTTTATCTTTTTCATATTTTATTTAGAATATAGCATGTTTTATTATTATATTACAATGTTTGTCAGGATGCTGTTATGCCTTGCAACTCCCGCCGCCTTAAAACTCGTCTTAAGAATAATCGCCCTCTGTCCTGTTCTCATGCTTATACTGCCTTTTATCATTATCAGGGATATGAAGCAGGTATATTCGGTATTATCCTGGGATATAAACAACGTCCTGAGCTCGATCCTCGGCGCTTTCCTTATCTACTACTTCGTGCTGGGATGCATTCAATTCAGGAAAATCATGGATTTCAGGATCAAAAGGCTTTTGCTTGCAGTTCTCACGCTGTATATTGTTTTCTTCCCGTTCCTGTTTTATGAAAACGTCATCATGCGGATTAATATAAATATATATTACAGGAGCTTTTTCTGGAACAGTTTTACCGCCCTGTTTAATTTCATGTGGAATGCATTAGCAGTTATTATTTATTTCAGGTACAAGCCTTTCGCGCCAATAGGCAATAATCCCGCGAAGAGGGTTTCAATCCCGGATATTTCAGAAAGGGAGAACGAGATAGCAGAAATGCTGCTTCAGGGGATGAGCTACAGTTCCATTGCCGGTAAGCTGTTTATCTCTAATGAAACCGTCAAGACCCATGTCAGGAATATTTACAGGAAACTCAACATCAACAGCAAGTTAGGCCTGCTCCGTTTCAGCAGGGGCAACGGGTGAAATCATTCTGAAATTATCACTTCCTTTTCAGGCATGATGCCTTTGTGGGAGTATATCTTCCCGGCGATCGTTTCGATGAGATATATCACATCGCCTGCCCTGGCCCTGTTTCTATTAATGATAATGTTGCCATGATAAGGAGACACCATAGCACCGCCTTTAGCGAGGCCCTTTAATCCCAGCCGGTCTATCAGCGCTCCGGTCGGTTCGCCTAATGCCCTGTCGTTCTTGAATACGGATCCGCAGGAGGGATAATCGAAATGCCTCTTGCTTTTCCTGTCTTTTTCGATCCGGTTAAAATACGGGTAACAGGCCCTGTCAGGTATAAGCCTTGCCGCCGAATGGAAAAATTTATAGAATTCCTTAAGATTGGAGAAACCGGAGCCGGAGGAGGCCTTTTTCATGCTTTCAAACATTTTCCTGAGCGGATCTAAAGCCCTTCCGCCCGCTTCCGGGATCTCGATCTCTATCCCCAGGATAATCCAGTTTTTCGACTGAAAAACGGATTTTTTATATTCGAAGCGGCAGTCCCCCGGGGGGATGCATGCTATTTCGAAGGAATCACCGGACGGGCGGGCGCAGGATACCTTCGATAATATCCGCGATATCTCGTTATCATAACATCTTGCGTTCATGTAAACGCCGGCTCCGATTGTACCGGGCAAAAGGTGTGTAAAAGAAAGCCCGTCCCTCTGCGTGAGAGCGCCGCAGAGCGCCAGGAAAGACATGGGTATTCCCGCCGACAGGTAAAGCCTGTACGTATCCGCCCTCAGCTCTAGAAGGTTTTTCAATGTTATATACAAACGGCCCTTCCCGGGTTCATCAGGGAAAATAATGTTGGCGCCCAGGCCGAAAAGGCTGTAGGGCATAGAAAGCTTCGCTGCGTTATCGATAATGCAGAAGAGCTCCTCAGTCGACGCAGGCGCCGCAAAATAATCGGCTTCTCCTCCTATACCATAGGAAGAATGCTCCGATAGCTTCACGCCCCTTCTTGTTAGATTTTCGAATGACAATGACACCTGTAAACCCCCGCCGCTTTTATGATAGCATAAAATTCACAGCTTGTCTATCGTGGCGGCATCCGGCTGGGGGATCATCAATTAGAGGACTTATCCTTATCTTTTTCCCTGGCGGCCTCAACCTCGTCTTCGCTCGATCTCTGCCATAGCTGCGTGCGGCCGAAAAGGCTCATACCGACAAAACCCCTCGTCTCCAATATATTGCCGTCTCCGGAAAGCTTCATTTCGCATCCGTAAACATTGCCCTGCTTGTCGCGGACGTCTACTATCGTGCCGCCGGACCAGCAGCCGGGCGAAGTCTTTTTCATATTCCTGATCCATACGGTGTTCACATATTTTTTACCATCGAACTCCTTGTTATCGCATGAATAAACCTTGTCTTCGGATGTTCCGGGGCAGTGAACTATCTCGCCTTCCAGGACTCCGCTGTCATCGACTGAAAGCTTCCAGTAAGCGGTAATTTTTCCTTCTTCGCCCTTCACATCGCTGACACTTTTCCAGTACCCCGGCACCCTGTCGGCCGGCTTGCCGGCATCAAAAGCAAAAAAAGGCGCCGCGAACAAAAAAAACATAACTGCAGTGAGAGCTGAAATCTTCATCAGTATCCTCCTTTTCTATCCGCAAATATTATATCCCGTTTCAGCGGCTTTTTCAACAGGCAAATCAAGGGCTTGATTAATCGTTTCTTCTGAATTAAAATAGTAATAATGAAGATCATCAATGCATGATCGGGATGTACAGCCGATGAAACTTGCCCTGCTTTCCGGTTCCTGGCCTCCCGCCGTCTGCGGCGTGGCGGACGGGATTTTTATTTATACACGTTTCCTCCTCGAAGACCCGGCCCACAGCGCTATTATTATAACAAGCCAGGGATGCACCTCTTCGAAGGATGAAAATCCCCGGCTGAAGATCCTCGATATTATTGATAAATGGAATTTCGCATCTTACCGGAAGATTTTAAGGGAACTTGACGCTTTTAAGCCCGATATCGTACACATCGAATATCCCACCAAGGAATATGGAAAGAATATCTTTATCAACGTACTGCCTGCGCTACTGAGGATGCGGGGTTACAAGGTAGTGATTACACTCCATGAATATTCTTTCAATCTCAGCTGGAAGGGCAGGTTAAGGCTCTGGCCCTCTGTCGCGGGAGCCGATGCGGTGCTTGTTTCCGACCCGGCTTACATCCCCGATATCAGAAAAGTCTTTAAAAAGAAAAAGCTTGAGGTCATACCCATAGCCCCCAATATCCCGTCTTCGAAACTAAGCGCCGGACAGAAGGAAAATTTAAAGAAGAATTTCGCCCCCGAAGGAACGCTGATGTTAGGATACTTCGGCTTCATCAACGACAACAAAATTATACTGCCCGTCCTGAAAGCGCTCAGGGAACTTCTCGATGTCCACAAGACCCGGGTCCATTTTCTGCTTATAGGGGACATTTTCGAACGCGATTCCTCGAATCCCCATGTTATGGAACTCATGTCCGGGATCAGGCGGCTGGGCCTTGAAAGCAGCTGTTCAAGCACGGGTTTGGTTACCGGGGAACAGGCTGCCGATTATTTATCCATACTCGATTATGCAGTCCTGCTGTACAAAAGCGGCATATCTCCGCGCAACGCGACCTTCCTCGCGGCCGCCGCACAGGGTATTAAGATTATCACAACAGCCAACCCCGCATACAGGCCTGACTATAAAAATACCTACCTGATAAACAGCGGCGGTGATATCGCCGCAGATATCGTTTCGATCGTATTAAAAAATATGTCCGCGAGCAGTAAGGAACCGGGCGACGGCCCGGATCTTTACTGGTCAGGATGGAATGCTTTCGTGAAAAAACACCTCGAGGTCTATTCCAGTCTTATTAAAAAAGAATCCGTCCTGTCGGGATAAAGGCTGAAGGCTCCGGGATCGAGCCGGCTTTTAAAAGGCTGTGAGAAATTCCCGTTAAAAATGAATTCAAACGGCATGAGACGCATGATTTCACTGGGCATCAGGGCCGCTTTCCTCTGTTTATGCATAGTTTCCGACCGGCCGCCGCCGGAGACCAATGTGCTGCTTTTCTCGACAGCCTCCTGCTCCCCTATAAGTCTTGATATTGTTTCCGCGGTCGAATTATCGGCGACTGAAAAGTAAACATGGCTGGTACATGCGTTGATAATCGTCTTCCTCAAATCTTCACCGTATATATGATCTAACTGTGAAAAATCCTGCACAGCCAGCCAGGCAGAAACTCCTTTAGAGCGTCCGAGAGTCAGGATATTTACCAGCGACTCCACCTCGTGGAGGGTCCCGATCTCGTCTATCATCAGAAATATTCTCCTGTCCGGTTCATCCGGCAATGCAAGTATGCCGCCCCCGAGGAGGTCGAGGAAAAGGGTAAGCACCGGCTTGAGCACATCCTGCATGTCAGACTTGTTGACGGCAAATATCGTCCCGTCCTTTCCGTCGGAAAGCCAGCCTGTTATTGAAAATCCTCCGCTCCCGGTTTTATCCAGATATCTTACAAATCTGGTGTACTGTGTCAATGTAGCCATTATTCCGCCGGCCTGAGGGCTGTCGGGGGGGGTTAAAAAATTCGACGCATTGGCGCATATTTCATACCCGCCGATCTTAGAAGAAATCTCCGAGGCGCTAAGTGAAAGCATTTCGAATAAAGCCCTGTTCGAGCCCCGGTTTTCAAGGCGAATGCAGTTAAGGAGCGCTGTCAGGACCTCCCGTGCACCGTCTCTCCAGAATTTTTCATTGTTGCCTGTCTTACCGCGGCTGTCAGGTATCACGGAAGACGCTATCCTCTCCGCCATTATCTGCCGGGCTGTCTCGCTTCCGCTGAACTCGCTGAAAATATCCCACTTAACGCTCCGCCTGTCGAGGGGATTGAAGATCATGTCCGAATTAAGGTCATAAAATTTCGAGACATAATCGCCCTTGAAATCATATATGATTTTCTTGGAAGGGCCCGTTTTTTCTTTAATATTATAAAGAATATTATAGAAAGAGAGCGTCTTGCCTGTTCCAGGTTTTCCTGTAAAGAAAAACCCCTTTGTCTCTTCCGGAACCGGGATAGGAATTCCTCCAAGGCTTATCCTCGATTTCATTCCGCCCCTTTTATCGAACGATCTGATATATTTATCCTTAGTTATAAGCTCCGCCCCCCTCAGGAAAACGCTTTTCAGGCTCTTTCCCGACTTTGCCCTCGAAGCGCCGATGAGGTTGGCTATTATGATTACTAAAAACAGGCAGGTAAAAAATATTCCCATGCCTGTCAGATCATGCCTGACCGGACTATAGTCCCCCAGGGAGGCCGCGAAGAATAAAAAAGCAGCCGATGCGTTTACCATAATGTTTACGCCGGATAACCGACAGTCTGACCGAAAAGGACCCTCTGATCATGGCGCAATTTCAGCTTTTCACTGAGACCTTCCCTGTCGCAATTATGGAACCATGAAGCCAGGCCCTGGGACGATGCGAATAAATAAACATTCCCGGCAATTATCCCCGTATCGACGAAATAATATGATTTCTGGACCTCCGGGTCCTGCAAACCTGGTTCCTGGTAGCCGGAAGTATGGATAAGCCGGTCGACATCGGCTATATAGATTATATGAAGAGGGGCATTGGAGGCATTCCATGGCTGGCGTTTACCTATCGCGTAACTGCGAAGGTCCTCATCAAGAACAGGCATAAGCCTGTGCTGCAGCGCGTCATATAAATAAAACCCTTCCTGCATGGCTAAATAAACATCTATTTCCTGCGAATTACTTGCCGAGGCAGCTGTCCTCCCGCCTGTTCCGAAGGGGCCGTCTTTTCGGTTAAAACCGTTTGCCGCCCAGAGCAGATTCGAAAGAACCTGGAGAGGGAGTTTTTTCCCGCTTATTTCACGGATCGTTTCCCTTTGCGCAAAAGAAACTGAAACCGATTTGCCGCTGAAAGGCTCAGCTTCGGGAAGTTCGATAATAACAGACATAATAACCTCCTTTTACTCACCGGGATAATTGTACTCAACTCTTAATCCCCTGTCAAAACTAAGCGGAATTTTGTAAAATTTTTTATCCTGGTCTAAACTAAACAAAGCATAATAGGCCTGCTGGCTTACCCTGGCGGGCACAAGTACCCTTCGGGCACAAGTACACTAAGTGCCGTAAGCGGCACTAAGGAGAAAATAATGATTAAAATTTTGAAAAGCGTTCTTGTTTTAAGCCTGATGCTTTTCACGGCATATTCTTTCGCCGGCACAAAGATTTATATACCTGCAGACATTATCGATCTTACCAGGCTTCTTCCGCCTCCTCCGGCGCAGGATTCAAAGGCGACGGCGGCTGAAATAGCAGAGATCCTTAACTTCCAGGATAAACGGAGCCCTGAAATGACGGATTATGCCAGGAAAGACCAGGTAATAAGTGTTTTCAGGTTTGCAACCGTACTTGGGGATAATTTCAATGAAACGAACCTGCCTCTTACCGCAAAATTTTTTGAAAACATACATGCTACCGCAGGTTTGATCGTCGATCATGCAAAAGACTACTGGAAAAGACCCAGGCCCAGCGTTTTCGACAGCAGGGTAAAGCCATGCGTCTCCATCCCGGCAAACGGCGCCTATCCGAGCGGACACTCCACAGCCGGAAACCTCTTTGCTATCATTCTCGCCAATATGATACCTGAAAAAAGCGAACTTATTTTTAACAGGGGATGGGAGTTCGGAATGAACAGGGTCATAGGCGGAGTGCATTATCGTAGCGACGTCGACGCCGGCAGGACAAGCGCGACCATTATCGCATATGAATTGTTCCAGAATGCGGAATTCCAGAACGATTACGACAGATCCAGGACAGAGATCAGGAAACTGCTTGGTTTGAATTAAATGGTCCTGCGAAAGGTCAGCTGTGTATCCTGTGCTCGATATTATCTTCCCAGCTGACAACGCAGTTCCTGCCCCTTGTCTTTGCCGCGTACATGGCCGAATCGGCTCTTACTATAATATCATCGGAAGATGCACAATCATCTGAGCATTCCGAAACCCCGAAGCTCAATGTGATCCGTTCTAAAGGCAGCCCCTTATCCGTCACAAAGGCGGTTTCCTCGAATATGTGGCGTATGCGCTCCGCTATAACCACGGCGTTGATTTTTGTCGTCTGGGGTAAAATAATCACAAACTCTTCGCCCCCGTAACGGGCCACTATGTCGGACTTGCGGAGCCTTGATACGAGTTCGGCGGAGCCGATTTCACAGGAAAAGACCTGGCCGATTGTTTTCAAAACCAGATCCCCGGTACTGTGACCGTATGTATCGTTGATTTTCTTAAAATAATCGATATCACAGAAAATAAGTGAAAGCCCCTGCCTGTACCTCTTCGCCCTTATAAATTCCTCTTTTATCCTTTTCTCGAAATAACGGAAATTGTAGAGCCCTGTGAGATGGTCTGTCAGGCTCAGCTCTTCAAGTTTTTTAACACGGTCTGTAAGGAGGGCGATCTGTTCGTTCTTGGAGAGATTGAGCATTTTATTGAGTTCCTGGATTACAAGGCGCGATTCAGAAAGCTCTTCTTCATACATATTCTGCCTGAAACGCAGAAGATCCCGGATCGAAACTATTCCGACAAGCTTTTCATCTTTTAAAACAGGAACATGACGTATATTGTTAATATACATTTTAAGATAAACGGAATCGTAATCTTCGTCGCTGTCAACATAGATGGGGTTTTTTGTCATGTGGTTTTCAATTGGCCCATCAAGGACGCCGGCTCCGAAGACGGCTATATAATTTACGACATCCCTTTCCGAAAAGATACCTTCGATATTTTTATCGTCGGTAATAAGCACGCAGCTTATCTTCTCCCGGTCCATCAGCCTCAAAACTTCGATAAGATGCATGGATTTCGTCACTGAAACAGGATTTGGGCTCATCCACTTTTCGATCGGCATATGCCTTTCCATAAAGTCACCCTCATCGCCAATGATTCTAATAGGCTATCTGATAACAACAAATTTTGCAAAAATATTGTAAGTTACACCGTGAAAGGTGAAGGCGGTCCAGCCTTTGGGTTTGCAGCTCTGGATTACCGCCGTCGGAGGACGAGGCGAGAAAAAACCTGCAGTGAAATCCCGGCACGCCGCCTCCTTGAAGGCCGCCATAAGGGCGCGGAAAGCAGGCCTGGTCTGCAGGACAGCTTTTTCATTAGTTATTTCTTATAAGATACGGGGTTATTGAGCATCAAATGTTCCGAATCTTTAAGATTAAGGACTTTTTTCAGCTGGTCCTGATCCATCGTTGCCCTCGGCCTTGTAGCAAGGCCGGCGCCGGCGCAAAAAAGATTGATGTTCTCGGATACAATGCCGGCGTCTTCTGCGGCGAGGCTCATTTTCATCGAATCGTCTCCCGATTTAAACCTCGAGATATCAGAAACCAATACCAGGAATACCGGAGCCGAAGCAAAATTCATCTGCCTGCCTGCGGCGAGTTTCCTGTAGTCGCCTGCTGCAATAAGTATAAGAACATGCTTGCTGGCGTTATAAAGATAAGCTCCGCTTTTCATTATCACATAAATATCTATGTCCTGGGCATTGATAGCCGAAGGGGCGGTTCTCTTGCCGCTTCCGGACCTGTTTACGCCGTCCGCGGCCCATACCAGATCGGACAGGTCCTGGAGCCTGAGATCGTTTGTATCGAATCCGGAAGCCGACGCCCTTAAAGAAAGGGCTTTCATAACGGATAAACCCCTGCCCATATCGGGGGATAACAGTGCAATTGTCGAAGCCGTTTGAGCAAAAGCAGCTGCCGCCAGAGTTAAAAAAAGAAGCACGGTAATTAATATTTTCATAATCGTCTCCTTTTATGGCATCCGGGATGCCGTTATAGTCAGGTACCTGTCAAGGCTTCCGGCAAAGGCCTGCCTGTCTTTCGGTTTGAATACGGCCGGACCGCCTATATTAACGCCGCTGTCTCTGAGCATAAACATAAGATCGCGGTTTGCAATTCGTGTTTTGATGTTATTTTCAGTATAAAGCTCCCCCCTCGGATCCAATCCCGTGCCCCCTTTCTAGATAACCTTTTCCGCAAGAGGAATGTCGGCAGTAACGACTAAATCGCCTGGCAGGGTCCTTTCCGCAATATATTTATCCGCCTCATCGGGTCCGGCCGGCACGACAACCGAGGAGATGTATTTCGATTGGGGTATCATGGAATACTGATTTGACACCAGTATAAGCTCGGTAAGAGTCCTTTCCGCGGCCCGGAACAGAATTCCCTTAATCATATTCGGAAGGGCATCGGCATCGGCGAATATCCGCATTATTTAACCTCAGAGGGATTTTGCGACTTTATCTGCAAGGTCGGCAACCCGGCAGGAGTACCCCCATTCATTATCATACCAGGCGATTACTTTAACAAGTTTCCCGCCCATGACCATGTTTGTCGGCAGATCGACAATGGCCGAGCGCTCGTCGCCTTTAAAATCCATTGAAACCAGGGGATCCCCGTATTCACCCCCTGTAAAGCCCAAAATACCCTTATATGCCCCTTGAGCCGCATCGATAAATAGCTTGTTGAGCTCATCTTTCGTGGTCGGTTTTTCTATGGAGGCTGTAAAATCTACAACCGAGACTGTCGGGGTCGGAACACGCATGGAAAAGCCATCAAATTTTCCCTTCAGCTCCGGGATTACAAGAGCAAGGGCCTTGGCGGCGCCTGTCGATGTCGGTATAAGGTTCAAGGCAGCGGCGCGGGATCTTCTCATTTCTTTTTTATGCCCCTGATCCAGTATGAACTGGTCGTTTGTATACGAATGTATGGTCGTCATAACGCCGGATATTATGCCGAAATTATCCTGGACAATTTTTGCGACGGGAGCCAGGCAATTAGTAGTGCATGAAGCATTTGAAATAACGTTGTGGACGGCCGGATCATATTTATTATCGTTGACGCCTAGGACGATCGTTATATCTTCATTTTTTGCCGGGGCCGATATGATCACTTTTTTAGCCCCTCCTTTCAGGATATGGATATTTGCTCCGGGTTTACCCTTTGCGGTGTCCCCTATTGCGTCGGTGAATATACCGGTGGATTCGATCACAACATCCACTCCGAGATCTTTCCATGGAATATTGCCGGGATCTTTTTCGGCAAAAACTTTTATAATTTTACCGTTTACGGCCAGATCATTACCTGAAAGTTCAATTGCCGCTTTGTAGGCACCGTAATTGGAATCATATTTCAATAATGAGGCGTTGGTCTTTGTATCGAACAGATCATTGATGGCCACTATGTCAAGCCTTTCTCCATACCTGTCATTTATGGCTTTAAAGACCTGTCTTCCTATGCGCCCGAAACCGTTAATCCCGATCTTTACATTCATAAATTCCTCCCTTATTTATATATTATTTAGTATTATAAATCGGGAGTTGTTTGTCAAATAAATAATTGGAAAGAAGCAAGCTTACAAAAATACAAAATCGAAATGATATAAAATATTGCAATTTATTCTTTAGAATAAGTTATAATATACCATATCTGAAGAGGAGCAAATCCGGTGGAAGACATGGAAAAATCTCCTGGAACAAAGGATTATTTTCCCAGAAAAGTCGCCGACGCCATTAATACAATGTTAGCATACTGGGATAAAAACCGGATATGCAGGTTTGCCAATCATGCTTACCTTGCTTGGGCCGGGAAAAGCAGCGTCGACATGATCGATAAAATGGCCATCCAGGAACTGCAGGAACCTTTTTATCAAGCAAACCTTCCCTATATCGATGCGGCATACAGCGGTAAAACTCAGATATTTGAAAGTGACATCAAAGATCCTGCCGGAAATATCAAGCACTGTATTGTCACCTACACGCCGGATATTGAAAACGGGAAAGTGATGGGCATAATTGTCCATATCGCGGATGTTTCATTCCTGAAAAATTTAGAAATGGCATGCCAGGAAGCAAGGGGGAAAGCCGAGGAATTAGCAATGCATGATGTCCTTACCGGGCTGCCCAACAGGGCTTTTCTTCTCGACAGGATCCGGATGGGTATTTCGGAAACAGAAAGAAAAGGGCTTAAGCTCTCTATATTCATGATCGATATCGATAACTTTAAAAAAATAAATGATAAGCACGGGCATCTTACCGGCGATAAGGTTTTGATTGAAATTGCCCTGAGATTGAAATCTGTGATTAGGGAATACGATACGGTTTCAAGGATAGGGGGTGATGAATTCGTCATTTTAGCGAATGAAATTGAAAGCCGGGAACAGGTTGAGCTTATGGCCGGAAGGCTGCTGGAATTCGCGACCGTACCTCTTATTGATAATAAGGTTATAATCCGTCCGACAATAAGCATCGGGATAGCTATGTACCCCGAAGACGGAAGGACGCCAGAAAAACTGATAAAAAACGCCGATATCGCCCTTTATATTTCCAAGAAATCAGGAAAAAATCTTTATAGCTTCAAATAGCCGGCGGTCACATCCCGATTCCCATCTCCATGTATTTTGAGGTCCGCTTTTCATATTTAATACCTGTTCCAATTCCATGTTCATGGGAAAACACAGCCCTTTCAAGCTCCAGACAGGCCATTTTCTTTTTAACGAGCCCGGTATTATCGGTATAGATCCTTGTCCCTGGTCTGAGGCTGCCAAGTTGAAATTCGAGCTCAGGCCCGAATGATGCCCTTTTTTCATGAGACGCCCTCAAATCGAGAAGGATATTCTTCCCTCTCGCTGAAAAGGGGAGCGGCCCCGCAGCCGCATATGCATGGTCGAAATAATTAAACTTTTTGTAATCGATGACTGTTTCCCTGTTTTCCGCCATTGCCATTATCCGGCCGTTTTCAACCTTTTCGATTAGCGCTGTTTCACCCCTTTTTACTCCAGAATCCCCGGATTTTAAAAATACAATCCTGTCTCCGGGTCCGAAATTCGCTGTTCTCTCTTCCCCTACCGTGTATTTTTTATAATCCCTTGCAGGATTTATAATTGCAATACGCTTCGATGAGTCAACGGCAATTTTAACAGCCTGGCCTTCCCTGTCGATCCCTGTAATTGTGCCGGTTTCGCCCTTTTTCATTCCCCTGACATTGGAGAGGGCTGTGATCTTCTGTCCTGCCTCATAATTTGATGAGTCCCTCTTCAGGCAGACCTGCCCGTTGAAAATATCCGCGCTTCTTACCATGATACTGGCGGCATTGCTGACAGCGCCGGCATTTTCAAGCCCGGACCTTATAAAACGGTTCAACTCGTTTTTCTCCCGCCAGGACCTTACCATGACAAGGCTGCTTCGAGGATTTCTCAGGAAATCGGTTCTTATCTTATCGAGGATAAGGCCGGTTTCTTTGCTGAAGAAAAGAGCGCCGCCCGATGAAAGACTGTTAAATCCGTTTTCCGCCTTTTTAAGGCTCTCTTCACGGAGCCGGGAAAGTTCTTCCCCCGATACTTTCATGTGTTTCTGCTCATTTTTAAAAGCCCCGGCGCCCTCGAACTGATTGGAGACAGTGCAGAAATTCCGGAAGTCCCTTCCGGCCTCCCTGCCATGCCTCTTTATCTCACCCGTGAATATTATCTTTGATCCCGGGGAGTCCATTTTTCCCAGGATCCGGGAGATTTTAACCGGACCGATAAGATCGGCCCTGTCTGTAATATACAGGGTCTTTTCCCCTTTTCCAGCTTCATCGCGCGCTAAAAATCTTTCGGGCGACAAAACTTCAATATTCATCGCCCCTTCGAGACGCCTTGCAATCTTTCCATCCGGCGAAATTACAAGAATATAATATCCTTTTTCCCTGTACGACCTTGTCAGGGTCTGCAGCATATAATTATGAAATGAAGCCGGCCGGTAATTTGGGAGCAGCTCCAGCCTGTTTTCCTGAAGGTCCCGGAAATGGCGTATATTGCTTTTCTCTATTTCAATAATTTCATGCGTCGTATATGCCGTATGATAGCCGCAGCCCATCCTGGCCTGTTTATCGATGACAATCAGGCCCCTGTTTTCATCGAATGCTTTTTCAAGGCTGTTTATATCGGCCCGCGCTCCCGAGATACTTAGGGACCGGCTTAATATATCCTTTTTGCTGAAGAACCCCCTTTCCATCGATAGAGCCTGGATTGCCAGATCTATATATGTTCCCGGGGAAATGCCATCATTGCTGCGAGTCAGGCTTCGGGCGGCAGCTGCAGGAATATCCTTTTCTGTTTTTCCGATCCCCGAAAGTTCTTCCCTCCATTTTATGATAAGGCTGTCAAGGGAAACGGCCTTCTTCGCTTTTCTTGTATAAAGCATGATCGCATTTTCAAGCCCCCTTGTGCCGCCTTTAGCGATTTCATAAGATGGATCGAGGCCCTTCGACTCGAAATATTCCGAAAGTTTTTCCTTCATATTGACTGTCCGCTTGGAAAACAATTCCCTTAAATCATCGCCTATCCCCGTGATCCTCGCATATCCCTCCTTCGAGACCGATGCATCAAAACCTCTTTCGCGCAGGTTCCTGCATAGCTGGTTTTCATAGATCCTGCAGAGGAGTTTCCGGCAATCGTAGATATTCCGGTTTTCCATCGCCTTGGCGGGGCATCTTGCCGGCGGGCCGGCCGGAAGACTTGTAATGTTGAATATTACCAGGTGAGTATGAAGCTGCGGGTCGAGTTCCCTGCTCGTGTGATGCTCGAATCCCGCATAAAGCATAAGGCCCGTGCTGACCCGTTCTATACCGTTTTTTCCATGGTTTATCCTCGCAAGTATAAGTTCCTTTTCAATATATCCGGCGACGCTTTTCACGGCTTCCCTGTGGCTTTCCATGATCTTAATCCTGTTTTCATTATCCCTGCCGAGGTAGCATGAAATGGCAACGCTCTTATCGGGGGACATGACGACATCCCTTCCCGGATTATGGTATCCCGCCCTTCCCTGGCGGACCAGGACTGCCCCGGAGGCGTCTTTACCCGAAGTCACATTCTCGAACACTCCTCCGGAGATGTATTTCAAGCCAAATCTTTCCGCCATTTTCCCCCCGAATTCGTAAACAGGAGCATTTTCTCCCAGGTAGTAATTATCCATCTCGTATTTTTTTAGCGAATTGTACATTTTCGATATCGTGAGCATGGCAGGCTCCCGATAAAGTATAATCTACCAATTACTATTTGTCAATATTATATTGTTATGAATGTTTCCGGGTTAAAATAATATTTTTTATAATAAATCTTTGTTAATATAATTTCACTTTTTTATTCTTTTAAAGGTACTATAAAGGAATTACTATTAAAGGAGGAGATAAACATGCGGAAAATTTTTTTGTTGCTGGCGATATTTATCATTGCAGGCACGGCGTCTGCAGAAACATCTAATAGCGCCAGCGAATCGGAAAACACTAATGCAGAGGCCGGACCGGCCCCGAAAATCGCGAATAACGGGCAATCTTTCAAGAATTTTTCCATCTTTCTGGATTTTGGTGAAAAATACATGGTCAGCGGGAGCTGGTATAATTCCCTTCACAACGGTTTAACCCCGACGCCTACATCTTTGTCCAGTTTAGGTTCCGGTGTGGGTTTTGACCTGTATTTGACAAAATTATTCGGAATATCACTGGCATACGACTATTTAGACATGCTCTTTGCGAACGCCCCGAATGTCACCTCGCTTGATGTCAGCACATGTTCTTCAATTAAAGCTCAGGTATTGATGAGAATTCCGTTTTTTCAGCGGGATAACAAGGCTATGTTCTTCCGCATTTTTGCAGGTCCCAATTACTCTTTTTTTGATGCGACAAGCGATCTTAAAAATCTAATTACAAGTTCCGCTAATAAGTCGGGTTACACTGTGACATTTTATAACGGCCCGGCCACCGGAATCGGTTTCAGCGGAGGGGCCGGATATATGTTTGAAATTAATCATCTGGACCTGGGAGTGGATTTTATCGTGGATTACAAAAATGTCGAATATCCGGCGGCAACAACAAGCATAGACATGCTTGAAGTGGGTCTTCAATTCCGCATAGGCCTGGATTTTTAATATAATCGGAGCGGTCTCCAGTCAGAGTCCGCCCGCCTTTTTAGAGGCCGGAAGGTTTACTTTGGATTATTCCCCTGCCGATAACATTCCCGGGGGATAATCAATAATGAAAGTAAAATCATACGCGAAGATCAACCTTTTTCTCGATATCACCGGCGTCGATGAAAAAGACGGCTATCATTACCTGGACAGCCTTTTCCAGGAAGTGACCCTCCATGATGAAATTGAAATAAAAAAATCTGAATATGACTGTGTCATTTTCAATAATCCCGCGATTTCCCGGGATAATACTGTTAGCAAGGCGCTATGCCTTTTCAGAAAGACATTCAGCATCAGCCAGGCTTATTCCATCACCGTTAGCAAAATAATACCCGCCGGGTCCGGTCTCGGAGGGGGAAGCTCTAATGCCGCAGCCGTTCTCAGGGCATTAGCTGCGTTTCATAAAATAAGCATGATGGACATAGCGCCTCTCGGGGAAAAAATAGGCAGCGATGTCCCGTTTTTCTTCACCGGCGGATTATGCCGGGTCGGGGGAAAAGGCGAAATTATAACAAAATCGGCGCTAAAACTGAAAAATATATATTTTGTAATTGTCTACCCCGGGAAGCCCGTATCCACAAAATGGGCATATTCGCTCATTAACGCCTATAATCCTGCCGGAATGGACGAAAACAATCTAAATCCCCGAAACGCCGATATTGATTTTCTTAAAAAAATAGTGTATAATAAGTTCCAGTTTTTTGTTTTTAACAACTGCCCGGAACTGGCAGGAGTAAAAACGAAACTGGACGGCTTTCTTGATTCGCACCTCTCTTTCATGAGCGGAAGCGGATCATCACTGGTGTACGTATATACGGATAGGGAAAAAGCGCGGCGTATGACGGCGGAAACCAGGACGAGGTTCGGTTTTGATGCGTTTTTCTGTGAACCTTACTACAGGTAACTGCGGGAGCTCATGTGCTACAGATACTTTTTTAATTTTCATCAGGAGGATAAAACTTTTATGGAAATCACAGACATCAGAATCAAGAAAGTTGAAGGTGAAAACAAACTTAAAGCTTACGCATCGATTACTTTTGACGACAGTTTTGTTATTCACAACATCAAAGTGATCCAGGGTAACAACGGTCTCTTTATTGCAATGCCCTCCAGAAGGACGAGAAGCGGTGAAATGAAGGATGTGGCCCACCCTATTAATTCCCAGTTTAGAGAAAAGATACAAAACGCAATATTGGAAGCCTATCAAGCAGAACAATAAGGCGATGAGATTAATAAAAGATTAAATTTGGGGCGTCGCCAAGCGGTAAGGCATCGGGCTTTGGTCCCGATATGCGTAGGTTCGATCCCTACCGCCCCAGCGTATTACAATATCAGCTATGAATTTAATAAAAAAAGGGAGACTCCAGGTGCCTTTTTCCAATATTAGATTGATTTCCGGCAGGGCCAACTGGGAATTGGCGAAAAAGATTTCCGGTTATATAGGGGTCGAGCTTGTCGATGTTATGATAACCGAGTTCGCTGACAGTGAAATATTTGTAAGGATTCAGGAAAATGTCAGGGGCAAGGATGTTTTTGTTATTCAATCGATGTGCAATCCCGGTTATAAAAACATAATGGAACTGCTTATAATAATAGACGCTCTCAGGCGCTCTTCCGCAGAGAGAATTACAACGGTTATTCCATATTTCGGGTATGCGAGGCAGGACAGGAAAGCCGAACCCAGAGTTCCCATAACGGCGAAGCTTGTCGCCAACCTTTTGACAGTGGCCGGCACCGACAGGGTTCTTACTCTTGACCTTCATGCCGCCCAGATACAGGGATTTTTCGATATACCGGTAGATCACCTTTATGCGACGCCGGTATTTCTTGAAACTTTGAAGGAACATAAGGATTTCAGCGATTATGTCGTGGTCTCACCGGATGTCGGCGGAGTTGAAAGATCGAGATTCTTTGCCAGGCAGATTGGCGCAGCCATAGCGATCCTAGATAAGCGCCGGGCAAAAAAAAATGAAGCAGAAATTCTTCATCTCATCGGCGCAGTAGACGGGATGAACGTTATTATAATAGACGATTTGATAGACACGGCTGGTACAATAGTAAAAGCGGCCGCGATGCTCAGGAAGAAAAAAGCCAGATCCGTAAGCGTATATTCGACTCACGCGGTTTTATCGGGCCCCGCAGCTGAAAGGATCAGGGACTCGAAGATAGACAAGCTTTACCTGACCGATAGCATCCCTATCGATGAGGGAAAGCGTAAGATAATGGGAGACAAGCTCGAGGTGCTGTCTGTTTCAGAACTTTTCGGACAGGCCATAGAGAGGATACATCTTAACGAGTCAGTAAGCTCGCTTTTTGTGACCGAGAAAAAGGTATGAATTTATAAAATAAATTAAAGATAACGTAGGAGAAATAACATGGCTCAGAGTGATTTCGTTTTAGAAGCAGCCCCCAGGCAGAAAGTCGGCAAAGCCGATGCCCTCAAAATAAGGTCGACCCAGAGGCTGCCCGGAGTGATTTACGGACCTGATATAAAAGAAAATATTTATATCACCGTGGACTATAAAGTTTTCGAAAAAACTTTCAAGGCTTATGGCAGACATGCGGTATTCAGCATCGCTATCGGCGGGAAAAATCTGAGGGTAATAATCAAGGAATACAAGATCCACCCTATTACAAGAAATTTCCTGCATGCAGATTTTTACGCAATATCTCCCAAGAAAACCTTTACAACCGAAATACCTATGAAGTATACGGGAACTCCTGTTGGCGTTAAAGAGGGCGGCGGCCTTTACATCTTTACCCGCCAGGTAAGGATCAATACTGACCTTGAAAACCTGCCCGAATCGATTGAAGTCGATATTTCGGCGCTGAAGACGAACCAGTACCTGATCGTAAGAGATATTCCAAAGGGTAAATATAAGATTCTGACACATGAGGGAACAGCCTTAGTCGAAGTTAAATAATTTCTCCGGCGGAGGTTGATTTGAAACTGGTAGTTGGATTGGGAAATCCTGGCGACGCATACGAAGGAACCAGGCATAACTTAGGTTTTATCGTTCTTGACAGATTAGCTGCGCGGCATGGGACGAGCATTGATGTTAAAAAAAAGAAGTCAATGATCGGCAGGTTCAGACTCGGCAAAGAAAGGGTCATGCTCCTGAAGCCCCAGACGTTTGTCAATTTGAGCGGCGAAGCTGTACTTTACATGGCCAGTTTTCTGCGTATCATGCCGGAGCATATTATTGTTGTATGCGATGATGTAAACCTGTCTCTGGGCAAGATAAGGATCAGAAAATATGGTTCGAGCGGCGGCCATAACGGCATTAAATCCCTCATACAGTTCCTGCGCTCGGATAATTTTCCGAGGGTTCGGCTCGGTGTGGGTTCCCCGGCGGATGACCAGCGCCTTGAAAATTTTGTGCTTGATAAATTCACTCATGATGAATTGACACTGCTTGACCCCTCGATTGAAAAGGCATGCGATGCCATACAGATGATAATCGAGAATGAAATTGAAAATGCTATGAACCTCTTTAACGAATAAAATGAAAAAAGACGATTTGACCGATATCATAGAAAATCGTTTTCTTTCGGCAATAAAAGACGGGAGCCTTCTCAAACCGGGCGACAGGGTCCTCGCCGGAATTTCCGGCGGCCCTGATTCCGTAATGCTCGCAGCTCTTCTCGGAAAATTTAAGGAAGATCTCAAAATCTCCACGGTTTTAATCCATGTAAACCATAATCTCAGGGCTCGGGAGAGCCTTTCTGACGAGGCTTTCACAAGGGATTACGCGTCAAAACTCGGCCTTGAATTTGTCCTGAAGAGCATAAACCCCCGCGAATACTCGAAAAAGATGAAACTTTCGCTTGAAACGGCATCGAGGGTCCTCCGTTACAAAGCCTTTGATGAAGCGCTTTGCGAGACCGGGGCTAACATAATAGCAACGGCGCACCACCTCGACGACCTTGTGGAGACCATGCTTTTCAGGATATTCAAGGGTGCCGGTGTATCTTCGCTTCTGGCCATGGCGCCTTCAAGCAGAAATATAATCCGCCCCCTCCTTTTTTTTGAAAAGAATGACATCATGGAATGGCTTGCGAAAAACAGGGTGGAATACAGAAGCGATATGTCGAATCTCGATCTGCAATTCGACAGGAACTTTATAAGGAACAGGATCATTCCCGTCATAGAAGAACGCTTCCCTGATTTCAGGATGAAAATGCTCGGGCTTTACAACATTGTTCATGACGAGGAAGAAGTCTGGGAAGAATTGTTGAAAAAGCTCGAACCGTCCAAAACAATGAAAAGCGGCAGGATGATAATAAATAAAAAGAATCTTGATGTTGGCGAAAAAGGCAGCAGGGCCATTTTAAAACGTTTTCTTCACAGGGAGCTGAAAAATTACTCGGATTACAGTTTTAATCCCGATACGGCCCTTATTGAAAAGACTCTTGAATTCCTGTCGCCGGTCTCCGGGAACAAGGTGATTTTCAATAACGGCAGCCTGAGGATAATATCTTCCTATGACAGCCTTATTATTGATAAAACAGTAAAAAAATTCCCAAATAAATCCAAATATGTTAGAATTAGAGGGTTGGTTTGCTTCCAGTACGGCGATTTCCGCCTCACAGCAGAAAAAATCTCAGGAAAACCGGCTATCGAAAGCCTGAATCAGCCGGTGAAGAACTCATGCGTTTTTAACGCGGAAATGCTCGAAGGATTCACAATCAGGGCGAAACAGGACGGCGACAGGTTTTCCCTTCCCGGTTCCGGGACAAAAAAAATCAAGGATTTTTTCATAGATGAAAAAATCGGCATGGAACAAAGAGAACAGTCTTTTATAATTGAAGAAAAACATGGCCGTATTATAACGTTTTATATCCCCGGATACGGCTTCAGGGTTTCAGCGGATTTTTATGTAAAACCACCCGCCCGGAATGCCGTCAGAATAAGTGTGGCCTGACGAATACCCCGGCGGGCTTGACTAAAGCACTTTTTATTGATATATTAATGAATTAATCACACCTTCTTTTGTTGTGTTTGAGGAGAAAATGATGGATAAGAAACCCGGTAAAAATAAAAATCCGATGATGCCCTTTTCTGATGAAAAACAGGGAAGATACTTCGGAATATTTTTATTGATCCTGCTCGCACTTTTTGCAGTGCTGCTTCTTACGAACTCTCCCAGGGAGAAACCTATCAAGTATACCGAATTTTTAAGCAGGGTGCAGGATGATAAGGTTGCTTCGATAAAACTCGAAGGACAGACGGTATCCGGCCTTTATAAACAGGGCTCGGAAGAATCCAAGAGCTTTATTACGATAATTCCTATCGAGGACAGTGATCTTCTTCCGCTTTTAAAGGCGCACAAGGTGGAGATCGAAGTCGAGAAATTAAAAGATCCTTACGGATCGAGCTTTATCTGGTGGATAGTTATCATATCGATCGGATTTCTTGTTTTCTGGATCTTTTTGATCCGCGGAATGCAGGGCGGAGATCCGGGCAAGGCCATGTCGTTCGGAAGGAGCAAAGCGCGTCTGCATAAGGAAATAAACAATAAAGTTAAATTTACCGATGTCGCCGGATGCGAAGAAGCTAAACAGGATCTGCAGGAAGTTGTAGAATTTCTGAAGACCCCTAAAAAATTCTCTACGATCGGAGCAAGGATACCTAAAGGCGTCCTTCTTGTAGGAGCTCCCGGAACAGGCAAGACCCTGTTAGCCAAGGCTGTCTCCGGCGAGGCTGAAGTTCCATTTTTCAGCGTGAGCGGATCGGAATTCGTGGAGATGTTTGTTGGAGTCGGCGCCGCAAGGGTAAGGGACCTTTTTGCACAGGGAAGGAAAAATGCTCCATGTATTATTTTCATTGACGAACTTGACGCTGTCGGCAGATCAAGAGGAACAGGCGTCGGAGGTTCTCATGATGAAAGGGAACAGACTTTGAATCAAATCCTTGTCGAAATGGACGGTTTCGACTCTTCCGAAGGCCTGATCATCCTCGCAGCTACAAACCGGCCCGATATCCTCGATGTTGCCCTGATGAGGCCGGGAAGGTTCGACAGGGAGATCGTGGTCGACAAACCCGATGTCAAGGCCCGCGAGGCGATTATAAAAATACACACAAGGAAAGTCCCGGTCGAAGATAATATAGACCTCAGCATTATCGCGAGGGGCACCCCAGGTTTTACAGGGGCGGACCTTGAAAGTCTTGTAAATGAAGCGGCGCTGAAAGCGGCCAGGGAAAACAGGAAAAAAGTTATACTGGAGGATTTCGAATTTGCAAAGGACAAGGTCATGATGGGGCCTGAAAGGCGAAGCGCGGTCCTTACGGAAGAAGACAAGATGACGACAGCTTACCATGAAGGCGGGCATGCAATCATAGGCCATCTTCTGCCGCTCGTTGATCCGGTTCACAAGGTTACTATCATTCCCAGGGGAAGATCCCTGGGCCTGACAAGCTACCTGCCCATCGATGAGAAAAAGCATAATACGAAGGAGGAGCTCCTGCAGCAGCTCCAGGTTCTGCTTGGCGGCAGGGCCGCCGAAGAGATAAAATTCGGCAAGAAGTGGATATCTACAGGAGCATCGCATGATATTGAAACAGCTACAAAGATAGTCAATTCTATGGTCTGCGAGTGGGGCATGAGCGAGGTCCTGGGGCCGGTCACTTATGGTGAAAAAGAGGGTCCCGTATTCCTCGGGAAAGACCTTGTCGCAAGAAAGAACTTCAGTGAAAAGATTCATGAGATCATAGATGAGGAAGTCAGATCGATTATTTCGGCGGCATACGTTAAGGCGATGGAGCTTTTAAGCGCCAACATGGACAAGCTCGACAAGGTAGCCAATCTTCTTCTTGAAAAAGAAGTTCTGAACAATCAAGAGCTCAATGATGCGCTGGGCGTACCGGAAAAAACACGCTTCCCTCTCCTCGAGCTTCTCGGGAAAAAACCCTCAGAAGCCTGATGATGAAAGACAAGCCCGAGCTAAACTTCATCACCTATATATTCATGCTTTACCAGTCAGGGCTTATAGCCCTGGGTAAGCTGGAAAATCCGATCACAGGTAAAATTTCCGTTGAATTAGATGAGGTGACCGGTATAATCGAGCTTCTCGAAGTTCTCGAAGAAAAGACAAAAGGCAACCTTAACGGCGAGGAATCGAGGACGCTTTTAATGCTTCTTTCCACATTGCGGATGAATTTCGTTGAAGAATCCGGTAAAAAAACCGTCAAATCTTCCGATAAATTGGAAATTAAAGAGAATGAGAAACCGGAAGTCCACTGAAACCGTTTTCTTAGGGGATTTATTTGAAAATTAAAATGATTTTGGCGATTTTCTTCTGCCTGACCTGCATATCTTTCACATATTCAAAATCAATGTGGGATAACGGGATAAATTTCTACAAAGTCAATATCCGGGCAGGGGATATTGTCAAGATACATTTCCAGGAAAAAACTATCATGAAATATAAGACTGAAGAAAGGGAAAACGATTACGAATCGAAAAAGGGAGTCAAAGGAAAAGGGGACATTTTCAACTTTTTCCCCGATGTCGAGGTTAACGGAAACGACACTGTCCGCAACCAGAATGATATGTCGGTAGATAACGAAAGCAGTTTTTCGATCAGTGCAAAAGTAATGACAATATCTAACAATACGGGCACACTCGAGGGATTCCATTCCACCCTGATCAACGGTGAGATTTTCTCTTTACAGATCAGCGGAGAATTCGATATAAATTCGCTCGGACCGGGACCCTCTATAATGTCAACTGATATCTACAACCTCGACTTCAGGGTGCTTAACGTTTCTCCCACCAATAATGCCATGTTCAGCCAGGATGATCTTGTTTTTTCAACTAACTACTCTGATATAGTTACAAACCAGGTTGTTTCGAATAATATTACGAATAGCCTGTTAGTCACGAACCAATCCTCTTTCAAGCTGGAATTCACGGGCATAAGGGACGAAAAGAAAAAAGACCTGTTAATGAACTATCTGAACAGCATGATAAATTTACTGTTCAGATAATTGCATCTATTAAGGAAAATAATATGCTTGAATCCGTGAATTACCCCGAAGACCTCAAAAAAATCAAACCAGCCGATCTTTCCTTATTAGCCGGCGAGATCCGCGAGTTTTTAATTGAAACCGTCACAAAAACAGGCGGGCATCTTTCCCCCAACCTGGGCGTGGTCGAACTGACTATCGCGCTTCATTATGTTTTTAACGCCCCCATAGACGATATTATCTGGGACGTCGGCCACCAGTCCTATGTCCATAAGATCCTTACAGGACGAAAATCATGTTTCGGAACCCTCAGGATGAAAAACGGGTTGAAAGGATACCCCTGCCCGGGTGAAAGTCCGTTTGATCCGGTGCATACAGGCCATAGCTCGACATCGCTATCGATAGCGGCCGGAATAGCTCGGGCAAAAATTATGAGCGGGGATAAGTCCAACACTATAGCTGTAATCGGCGACGGTTCTTTCACGGGGGGCATGGCTTATGAGGCCATAAACACCATTTCGCATGACAACCTTCCCGTAATTATCATTTTAAATAATAACGGCATGTCGATATCGCATAACGTCGGCGGCATAACAAAATACTTCAAAAAGCTGCAGATTTCCCGCCCTTATCTCAAGTTCAAGAGGAATCTCGAATCGATCATGCTTAAAAGAGTGCCCCTGATAGGCCGCCCTCTCGTTGGAATGCTCTATAAAATTAAGGAACGTATAAAATCCATTGTCGTCAGGAAGAATTTTTTCGAAGACATGGGCATAAGCTACTGCGGACCGATAGACGGTCATAATATTAAAAAGCTCATAGAAACATTCGAGGAAATAAAAAATATCAATAAATCGATAATCATCCACGTTGTAACAACCAAGGGCAAGGGATACAAACCCTCGGAGGACAATCCCGGGCATTACCATGGAATTACAGGCATAGCTATAAACGGAGATACGAGCATACCCATTGAAAAAGAAGAAGACAGCTATTCCAAAGTATTCGGCAAGACTCTCGTGCGCCTGGCGCATGATGACCCTGAAATATTCGCGATAACCGCCGCGATGAAAACCGGCACCGGTTTAAAAGAATTCGCGGATCTTTATCCGGGACGATTTACCGATGTCGGTATAGCCGAGCAGCATGCCGTCGATTACGCGGTAGGACTTTCTCTCAAGGGGAAAAAACCAGTCGTCGCGATATATTCCACTTTCCTCCAGCGGGGTTTCGACCAGCTTGTGCATGACGCGGGAATATCGAAAGCCAGGGTCCTTTTCTGCCTGGACAGGGCCGGCCTTGTACCCGGCGACGGAGAAACCCACCAGGGAATTTTCGACATTTCTTACCTGAGGATGATCCCGGATTTTACTATAATGATGCCGTCATGTAAAACCGAACTGGTCATGATGCTTGAGTACGCGCTTGCCAATTTAAAATCGCCTGTCGCAATAAGGTATCCCAAGGATGTGGCCCAGGACTATTCCGAATACAACGCGGCAAAGTTCCCGATAAAACCTGGAGAAGGCGTAATAGTGACCTCAGGGAAGGATGCCATAATAGTAAGCACAGGCACTCTTTTAAAGGAAGCATTGAAAGCGGAAAGGCTCTGTAAAAAAAATAACTTTGGTTTAGAAATAATTAACTTGCGTTTTGCCAAGCCGATAAGTTATAATATGATTGATCATTTGTCAGGGGATGAAAGACCGGTCCTTATTCTCGAAGAAGGCATACGCAACGGCGGAACGGCCGAATTCCTGATAAATGAGATTTTGATGAGAAATAGAAAGAAAAAACTGGATTCCATTACAATTCCCGAAGAATTCCCGCCTGTTGGAACCAGAAAGGAACTCCTTAATCAATATCAATTTACGAGCGGGGAAATAATCAAAAGAATAGAAAGACTGCTTAAGTAACCCATGGTTCGGGGGGGGAGATGAGTAGAAAATTTTTGAACGGTCTTCATAATCAGGACTTTCCCGAACTCCAGAATAAGTATATTAAAAAAGACAGGGCAATAAAAATCATCAAGGAAATGAGCGAATTCCTGAGAATACTCGATCTCAGGGAGAGTGAAATCCTGAAGACCATGATAGTAAGGTTCGCCATAGAGTCCGTAGAGGCATCTCAGGGTTCTTTGATCGTTTTCGACGAAGAAAAGAATATTCTCAGATATCAAAACACTTATGTCTATGATTCCAACAATAAAATAGTCCTCGATTCGAGCATTTTCGAAGGTTACAGCAATCTCCTCGATATCAATATCAAGAGCGGAGAAGGCATAGCCGGCAACGCCTATGCTAAGGGCATACCCATACTTGTCTCCTCCATAGATGACAGCCAGTACGATAAGCCGATAATAGGCGATATTATGAAAATAGACGTCGGCTCCGTCATAGCTATGCCCCTTAAGATCAATAACGACATTTCCGCTGTTTTTGAAATTACAAAATCCAGATCCAAGCCCCCGTTTACAAATGACGACCTCGAAACTATCACAATAATAGCGAATTTTACATCGACTATCCTTGAAAACGCGAGACTGTTCCTCTGGGCCATTCATGACAGCCTGACAGGGCTTTACAATAACCACTACTTTTTCAAAGAACTCAACGATGAAATCGAAAGGAGCAAACGCTACGGCAGGGTATTTTCCTTAGCTCTTTTCGACATAGACGATTTCAAGCATATCAATGACACATTCGGCCACAGCTATGGCGACAAGGCGCTCCAGAAGTTAGCCTCAAGCATAGAAGGTACGATCAGGAAAGATATCGATGTGGCCTGCCGGTACGGCGGGGATGAGTTTATCCTTCTGCTTCCCAGCACCGGAGCCGAAAGCGCCTACAAGGTATGCGAAAGGCTTATCAACGTTTTAGAGCCTGTTTCTTTCCTGACAGAGGATAAAAGAGAGTTCTCGTTTACGCTGTCGATAGGCATCTGCGAATTTCCGAAAGACGGGGCAGAATCATATTACCTGTTCAACCATGCCGACGAGGCATTATATTCGTCGAAGAGGAACGGCAAGAACATGATAACGATCTACTCGCCTGCCGTCTCCGCCTGAAGCTTTTTCTTTTCTTCTTCCTCTTTATCGATAATGCCTTTCAGCCAGGCCTTAGCCACGTTCTCTTCACCGCTCGAGAAAAACCGAACCGTGCTCTTGTCCCTTCCCGACATAGCGAGGGCGGCTTTGTAAAGCATCCTCATTTCGGACGTCAGGCCTATTACTGCGGTAGCCTTCGAAAATTCGCCGTTAAAGCGTGAAAAATTGGTAAAATCTCTAATCGATTTAAGGTTATAATTCAGACCTGTCACATCCACAAGGAATAAAACGCTTTTTAAAGGCTGCTTTGAAATTACCGCCTTGGACGCTTCGAGGTAATCCCTGACCTCGTCAACGGACATCCCCGAGAACCGGAGACTTAGCAGATCAACGCCTTCATATTGTATAAAATCAGGTCTTTCGGCCATAAAAAGCCTCTTTTTAATTATATTACTATTTCCATGCTCGGCAATCCAATCTTGAAACCTGCCATAGTCCTGTCTCCCTGGTTCCTCGGCGTGAAAATTTTTCCATATGTGCCGTAAAGGCTCCTGTTCGCCTCGAGGATAAAAGCACACTGGATATACCCCATCCCGGCTGAAAAGTGCTCCTCTCCAGGGTTTTCCCGTTTTTTTATCTCGGCTCTCAAAAGCGAATAGCTCATCGCAAAATAAGGATAAAAAGATGTGTGCTTCCCGGAATTTATGCACATAAAGTAAGGAGATTCCGCCCAGTAATCATCGAAACGCTGTCCGCTTGCAGCGGTCCAGAGTTCATCAAAATTTTTATCCGAAACTTTGTCCTGGAAAAAATTCCTTATTGTTTCATGGCACTCAATATATTTCTTCATTTCAAATTCCTGGCAGAGATCGAATTGGGCCAGGGCCCGTCCTGTCTCTATCCTGCTGTTGATCAATGCCTGACTGTCCTTGGAAAGGGTGCCATGGTTTTCTATTTCAATGTGAAGGTCGTTTTCCTTGACCTGGATATATATATTAATATACACTTCGGGGAACTTGTAAAGTACAGGCACTTTTTCCCCTTCGAGGCAGTATTCTTCATTGAGGATCCTGCGCATCAGGAAAAGCGGGGCGCACTGCGTGTTATCATTTATCAGGCCTGTTTTTTTAGCGACTAACGTGATATTTTCCTTTTCACCGTTCTTGATGATTTCGCGGAGGAGGGTATCGATTTTCTGCGAAACGCCGGGAATATAGGTGTCGCAGACAGAATGGATCCTCTCAAAGACAAAAGGCGGCTGAGAAGAAAAAAACGCGAGCCTGAGCTCCCTGTTTTTTCTAACATTGGTTAGTATCTCCTGGAAATCCGCACTTTCCGGAGGGATATCGTTCAGGAGAATGTTTTCCCCGCCCAGGAATAGCAGCATCGGAAAGCTGATTTTTTTGTTAATTATTTCATTAAACACATTAAAAACTCTTATTCAATATTTTTATAATTTTATAATAATCTGACAAATCCTGCAATATATCACATAATTTATACTTTTTTAGCATAAATTTCGAAGGTGTCTCCCAATCCTGCGATCTTCTGCATAATCTTAAAAAGGCCGGATTGAGGTAAAGAGATCCTCTCCGGATGGAGGCCGAAATATTCGATCCTGATCGTATGGAACCCGCTGCGCTCGAGCAGATCCTTCATGGCATGGGGCGAGGGTTCAAAAAGATGTTCCGGAGGCCTTTTCCTGTAATACTCCCCGGGGTTGAAGCGGGCGAAGGCCCCTGCCGAGTTCGGCGCTGAAACGGCTATGACCCCCCCGTCATTTAAAAGGAGCCTGACATTATTAATCCATTCCGCCGGGCTATCCATATGCTCCAGGGTAAACCAGAGCGTTGCGGCATCGAAACTTCCTTTGCATTCCCGGATGTCCCGCCAGACCTTTATATTAAAAGTGCTGCTTGAAAATTCCCTCGCATATCCGGATATCTCAAGTCCTTCGGGAGAAAGCCCCGCTGCGCGCGCCTCGTCGCAGAAGAGCCCCATTGCGGAGCCGATGTCAAGCAGCCTTCCTCCCGGCTTAACGATTTTCCGTAAATAGCGGAGCCTGCGTCTTGAAATCTCCCGGATATTCTGTTCGTCCCCGATATAAGTCCTGCCGTATGCTCTTGTATGGCCCGATTTAAAATATTCCTCATCATAATCAGGAGGCTGCCCGCCCCGGTTATGGCGTTCCTGGAAATTCGACCCGCATGAAAGGCAGAGGTGAAGGGTATAAAAGGGACCGTCGAAGAGCTTCCTGCTGTTATCACTGTGGCAGAGGATACATTCCATTTTGTTTTCCTTCACCCCCCTGATTTTCAATCAGGGTTCCGTATGAATTCAGGATTTATTATCAACAAATTTCCTTTCACCAGGGATACAATTTCATAATCAAGAGCAGTGTTTCCAGCCTCGGCCAGTTCGTCCATCAGGCCTTCCCTGACCCCTTTGAGCAGGTAATACCGGACGGCGCCGGGAGCATGAACGCCCGCCCATTTGATGATATTCTTAACCGACGAATAAGCCCTTGAAATTATTATGCTCCGTTCTCTGAAGATAAACCCTGCGTTTATGTCGATAACTGAAGCGTTGAGACGCAGCCTGGCGGCTATAATTTCCAGGAAGGCAAGCTTTTTCGAATCCCTGTCGGTCAGGAAAAATTTCCTGCCGGGAAGAAGGATCGAAAGCGGGATTGCCGGGATGCCGCCCCCGCTCCCTATGTCTATGACGGTAAGACATGGATCGGCCTCAAGATATGGAAAAAGTTCCAGGCTGTCCCTTATGTGATTCTCCCAGACATTGTCCTCCGTGGACCTGCCTATGAGGTTCACGGTCCTGTTCCATTTTAACAGCTCATCGACGTAGGCCTGGAGGCTCTTACGAGCTTCATCCGTTATCTCAATATTAAATAAAAGCATATGACAGATTATAAAGCCCGCCTGGAAATTTAGCAAAAGCATAGATCCGCCCTTTATCTGCCCGCTGCCCGTTCTTGAAATATTTCCGGTTTTATTTCATAATGTTTTCAGGAGCATATATGATTATAGAAGACGGAATTCAAGAATTTGTGATAGACGGGATAGATATTAAGGTCGCTGCCGTGAATAATTTAATCGAGGAAATCCGGATCGCCCGAAGCGGAGCGGCAGGGAATGATTGCGGCAGCAGTTTAGCCCGCTATTTCAGGGATTACCTTCATGGCAAAACAGGGGCTTTCGAGCCCGCTCTTAACCTCGGCAGGCTCACCGGTTTTCAAAGAAGGGTTTACGAAGCCGCGGCGGCGATACCTTTCGGGAAAACTGCGAGCTACCAGCAGGTAGCCGAAAAGATAGGCGGTAAAAGATACGCAAGGGCCGTCGGCACAGCCCTTTCAAAAAACCCGTTCCCGATAGCCATACCATGCCACAGGGTCCTGCCTAAGAAAGCGGGTATCGATAATCCAGGCGGGTTTGCCGGAGGGACAGATCTGAAAATTAAATTATTGCATATAGAAAAGTAATAAGTTTTTAAAGCATAAGCAGCGCAACGCTTTCCAAGCATAAACAGCGCTATGTTCGCTAAGCTCACTAAGCGCTGTTAAGGAGAATACATTGTTCGTATACGGCAGGAATTCGATTGAAGAGGCCCTTGAGGGCGATATAACCCTGAAAAAGGTGATAATAGAGCGAGGCAAGGAGGAAAAATTCGAAAATCTTGCCCGAAGGCTTCAGGATGCGGGCTGTCCGGTTTCATACCAGCCCGAAAGGACGATATCTTCCCTTGCCGGAACCTTCAAACACCAGGGAATAATAGGCGAAATGGTACTTCCCGGCAATATAATCGACGACGATAAAATCATAATCGACTGGGAGGCAATGGGTAGCATCATTGCCCTTGACGGGATAACCGATACCGGCAATTTAGGAGCGATCGTCAGGTCGGCCCTTTTATTCGGTTTCGACGCGGTAGTCCTTCCAAGGGACAACAGTGCAAGGATTACACCGCAGGCCATCAAGTCTTCAGCGGGCGCGATTTACCACCAGAAGGTTATTTATATCAACAGCCTGAACAATTTTATGATCGAAGCGATGGAAGCCGGTTTCAGTATGATAGGCCTGGCCGGAGAGGCGGAGGAATCAATTACACAACTTGATATTAAAAATAAAATCTGCTATATTATCGGCTCGGAAAGAAAGGGGATTCGAAGATCAGTCAAAAAGTTATGCGATAAACTTGTTTCTATCCCCACTACAGAAAAATTCAACAGCCTGAACGCGTCTGTTTCTGGCGCGATTGCGATGTGGGAATTTTACCGGAAGAGAAGTTAAGGGCACTTCTAATAACTGCCTCCCCTAACGGGGACTAAAGCCTTTGGGGACCAGCTTGGTAGTGCTTGTCCTGGGGCCAGTTAGGCACCAGGACCCACCTGTCCTGGGGACTGGCACCAGGCCAGGCACCAGGGCATTGGGCGGAATTATTAGATTCATTATTACGATAGTTTTCTAAAAATCTATTTTTTAGAACCGCCCTTAAGAACCCTGCATTTTAAACCGATATTCTGTTGTTTTTAAGGGACTTTTTCGGGGGAATTTGGCTGCATAGCGGTGTCATTATGGACTCTCACTCACACGGAAGACAGTTGCTGGGGCTGTCTTCATTTAAAAGCCTCAGTAAGAGGATCGTTCTTTTAATCTTCGGGGTTTACCTGGTTTTATCCCTTTTGATTGCCGGAACTTTCGTGTTCTATAACTATTTGCCTTTTCATGGATTGTTCACATTGTTCACCCTTGTGATAATTGAACTTGTCCTGGGAGGGGCTGTTATTGCCACGGCAATATTGAAAGTTTTGAATGACAAGATATGGCTGCCTCTTTCAAACCTGAACGAGGCTATAGTCAGTCTTTCGAACAAAAACTTTTACGCCAGGGCGAACCATTATATCCCGCATGGCGAAATTGCCGTTTTATACAAAAACTTCAATCATATGGCTGAAACCCTCAATTCATTGATAGAAGAATCGTCTTCGGTCATCTGGACGGATATAATAACCAACCTTCCCAACCGCGACAGAATTCTGATCGATATCGAGAGGACGGAAAAACCCTCGCTGATTTTAGCCAACATAGACTTTTTCAAGGAAATAAACGACTGCTACGGCAATACCATAGGCGACCTCATACTCAAGGAGACTGCATACCGCCTTAAAAGGATGCAGGGCGATCTGAATTTCCGCCTTTACAGGATGCCGGCCGATGAATTCGCGCTTCTCTTCGACTGCGAAATCTGCCGCGAGAGCCTTGTCGATATAGTGAAGCTCCTTTCGAATATCATTAACGAGCGGCCTTTCAACATAAACGGTCATGAGATCAATGTAAGGGTGACATTCGGAATAGCATTAGGCGACGATATCCGAGAAGAGGAAATAACGGCGGGAAAATGGAGAAAGCTTGCGACAAACGCGGACATGGCGCTGAAACGGGCGAAGAGGCTGCAGAAAAATTTCATAATTTTCGACGAATCGATGGAAATAACGAAAGAATACGAAAATAATATCATGTGGAAGCAGAAACTCAAGGATGCGATACATAACAAGCGGATAGTTCCGTTTTTCCAGCCTATCGTAAATAACAAGAGCGGCAAGATCGAGAAATACGAATCCCTCGTACGCCTCATCGACAAGCAGGGATCTGTGATCCATCCCCATAATTTTCTCGACCTGGCGAAAAAATCCCATCTTTACGATAACATAACAAAGGCGATGGTCCTGGGAGCGTTTTCCAGGTTCGAGAACCTGAATTATGAATTTTCAATAAACCTGACAGTAAACGATATTCTCGATGAAGAGATCAATAAGTTTATAAAAACCGAGCTGAATAAAAACAAGGACATCGCATCGCGGGCGGTTTTCGAGATCCTCGAAAGCGAAGGCATCGAAAATTACAAGGAAGTCATGCTCTTCATCGAGGAGGTAAAAGAGCTCGGGTGCAAGATAGCCATTGACGATTTCGGGTCGGGATATTCGAATTTCGAACACATTATGAGGCTTGATGTCGATTATATAAAAATCGATTCATCCCTTATCAAAAACCTTCCCTATGATAAAAATGCCCAGATCATCACGAAGACCATAGTGAATTTTGCCAGGGAACTCGGCCTGAAGACAATCTCCGAGTACGTGCATTCCCGCGAGGTTTATGAAAAGGGCGTCGAACTCGGAGTCGATTATTCCCAGGGCTACTACTTCGGAGAGCCCAGCGAGTTTCTTCTATAAAAGCACCTGGCGCTTCCGTGCTCTGCTTGCGGCATAATATCCGCCAGGCTAACCCCTGATACTGCGTATCATGGGTTAGTGCCTGTAAGGCTCCTGCGTCGCTAACAGGTACTAACTTGACAAAAAAGACTCCTTCCCTTAAAATTTCTTGCTATCCTTCCTCCCCTCAGGGGAGGCGATTAGTCCATAAGGAGGAGTAAATGATAAGGAAGTATGAAATAGCGTTCCTGATAAAGGAAGGCGAAATCTCCAAAACCACGGTAGAAAGGATCCGCGAGTATTTTAAAAAGCTCAAGGCCGTAATCGCCAATGAGAGCGATATGGGCACCCGCCAGTTAGCGTACCCCATTCACCGCAACCGGGAAGATTTCAAAAAGGCGTATTACCACATAGCAAAGGTCGAAATGGACACCAAGAACATTCCGGAATTTGAACGCCTCATGAAATTCGACGAAGACATCATCCGCCACATGCTTTTAACCGGAGAATAAAATGAGCTGGGATATCAACAAGGTCATTGTTGTCGGAAGGCTTTCCGCCGATGTTGAACTTAAGTATACGCCCAGCGGGACCGCTGTCGCCAGGTTCGGTTTAGCCGTGGGCGGTAAGCCTAAAACAGACGGATCCGACAGCGTATCCTTTTTCAATGTTGTTGTCTGGGGCAAAAGTGCGGAAAACTGCAGCAATTACCTTTCAAAGGGAAAGCAGGTCGCGCTTGACGGAAGGCTCGAACAGAGAAGCTGGGTGACTCAGGACGGCTCCAAGAGAAGCGTGGTTGAGATCATCGCGGACCGCGTCGAATTTCTCGGCTCCCCATCCGGCGCAAAATCCGCTTTACAGGCAAGCTCAAGAGAGCCGGCCCAGGCGGCAAAGCCCGTTGCCGATGCGACGCCATTTGAAGATAATTTTTACGACAACACCGATTTTAATCCCGCACCGGTGGAGCCGCCTGCGGGAGAAAGTCCGGATATCGGCGGCGAAGAACCAAACTTTTAATTATAAGGAGATTATAATATGTCGGAAGATTTAAAACCCGAACAGGCGGAAGAAGCAGCCATGCCTGAGGCAGCAAAGCCGGAAGTAATCATTCCGGTGACAGAATTCACTTCAGCGATACCCGCTGCAGCCGAGGAAGCTCCCGTCAGACAGGGCGGCAGAGATTACGGCCCCGGACGCAACGCCGGCGGAATGGGCGACAGGAAGAAATTTTTCTATACTAAAAAGGTATGCAAGTACTGCACCCGCCAGATAGACGAAAAAATGATTGATTACAAGAATATCGATACACTTAAGCGTTATGTCATGCCCAGCGGAAAGATTTTACCCCGCAGGATAAGCGGCAACTGCGCCAAGCACCAGAGAAAGATTGTCAGGGAAATCAAAAAAGCAAGGATCATAGCGCTGCTGCCTTTCCTCGACAGGTAAAACGGGATAGAAAGTGGAGCTTTCCTTTTTCTATCTTTTGCTTACGCTGGCCCTGTACCTGATTTTTTATTCAGGTGCTTTTATCGCACGGCCTGCGTTTTTACTGAGGAAAGTTGTCAGAAGGTATGATTATTTTTATTCCGGAATAACTTTTCTGTTTTTTGCCGGGCTCGTTCTGATCTGCTTTGTTTATTTCCCATCGGCTGACAGAATATGGGACGGTTTAAAAAGGCCGGCTTCGGCACTGCCGGCAAGGCTTGATTTTATATACCCGGCGGCAAGATTTTTCAGGTTTTATTATCCGGCCGGTTTGTCGGCAGCGGCGGTAATAATTCTGTTGGCCGGTTCGGACTCTCACAGGGCGGTTTTCTGGAGCCGTTTCCTGGCAAGGTTCGACCACAGGCAGCTTTTCCCGCTCGTGTTATTCTGGAGCGCTTTCTGGATATTTGAAATCCTGGGAGATGTGATCGGGACAGGCATATTCGCTTCGTTTTTTGTTGAAACGCTGCTTTTGAACTGCTGCCTGTATTTTTCTTTTTTTTACGCTATTTATGGTTTCCTGATCATAAATTACCTGTTTAAGAAAAAGGGAATGCCATATACTATAACATCCATTATCATATACGCTGCGATGATAATCTCGGGGGATTTCATAGTCTACTTTACGATATTGCTCCTCGGGATAGGCGTAACAGATGTCTGGATGGATTATACAAAAAGGAAAATTAAGTTCAACCCCATTATATAAGGAGGAATACATGAAAGTCATTTTACTTGATAACGTAGTCGGGCTCGGCAGGGCCGGCGATATAAAAGTCGTTAAAGACGGCTATGCGAGAAACTTCCTGATCCCGCAGAAATTTGTCGAAGTTGCGACAAAGGGCAAGGAAAAGCATCTCGAAAGGATCACTGCCGCGCTTTCAGTAAAAGCCAAGAAGTATTATGAAGAAGCCCTCTCATTAAAAGAAAGGGTCGAAAAGGAAGAGATCGAGATACATGCCAAGGCCGGTGAAGAAGGCAAGCTTTTCGGGTCTATCACTAATACCGATCTATCGAAATTGTTCCTTGATAAGGGTTTCGATATCGATAAAAAGAAAATTCTCCTCGACCATATAAAGGTCATCGGCGAACATACCGCAAGGATCAAACTTGATGAGGGAGTAATCGCGTCGGTTAAGATTACAGTTATAGCCGATTAATTATGGCCTTCGACGATCTTTTAAAGAGGACTCCGCCCCATAGCGCAGAAGCGGAGGAATCCTGCGTAGGCTCTATGCTCATGTCCAAGGGAGCCGTATCGACCATCCAGGATATGTTAAAAGATGAAGATTTCTTCGATGAAAAAAACAGGCTTATTTACAGGGTTATAAACGATCTGAGCGAAAAAAACCAGCCGGTGGACACGGTCAGCGTCACAAACAGGCTCGAGTCTTCCGGCATACTTGCCAAGGCAGGCGGGAACGCTTATATAGCAAAGCTCATTGAAAATGTGCCATCCCTTTCAAATGTACAGGCTCATGCCCAGATAGTCCTCGAAAAATCCATGCTTCGCGAGCTGATAAACGCGGCAAGGACGATCATCGATAATGTTTACGAGGATCAGACCGATGTAGAAAAGTTATCCGACGAAGCGGAAAGGCTTATCTTCAACGTCACCGACAGGAAGCTCCGCTCCAATTACCTGCTGATCAAGGATATCATCACCGATACCCTGAAAGGAATCGAACGTATTTCAAAATCAAAACACCTTTATACCGGGCTTCCCACCGGCTTTACGGAGCTTGACGATAAAACAAGCGGGTTTCAGAACGGGGACCTCATTGTTATAGCGGCAAGGCCTTCTATGGGAAAAACGGCTTTCGCCCTGAATATTGCCGCAAATATCACGAAGATGAACTCCGACAACGCCGTGATGGTTTTCTCCCTTGAAATGTCCTACCAGGAGCTTGCTCTCAGGATGCTGTCGAGCGAGTCGCGCATCGATATGCAGCGCCTGCGCAAGGGCCAGCTCAGGACTTCCTCCATAAAAGAGGAAAACGAATGGGACAAAATGGTCGAGGCGGCCGGAAGCCTTTCGAGGATGAAAATTTTGATTGACGATACCCCGGGCATTTCGCTTAACGAGATAAGGGCCAAGGCCCGCAGGGTTAAATCGAGATTCGGAATAAAGGCACTCTTCATAGACCATCTTCAGCTTATCACGACGGTAGATTCGAACAAAATGATCGTAAACAGGAACAATGAAATTTCCTATATTTCAAGAAGCCTTAAAGCTTTAGCAAAAGAGCTTCAGATACCGATAATTGTATTATCGCAGCTTTCAAGAAAGGTGGATGAACGCGGCGGGGATCACAGGCCGATCCTTTCCGACCTCAGGGAATCCGGAGCTATCGAACAGGACGCTGATGTAGTTGCTTTTCTTTACAGAGAAGAGTATTATAATAAGAATACTGATAAAAAGAATACTGCCGAGCTGCTTCTTCAGAAACAGAGAAACGGCCCGACCGGAGACATACAGATCGCTTTCAACAAGGAAAGCGTAAGGTTCGATAACCTCGATAAATTTTCAAGCTATCTGGAATCTGCTCCGGAGGAAGAAGAGGTTTAGGAAGATGATGGAAACCCTCAAGGATTTTTTTCAAGACCTGGCAAGGTTTACGATATTCTCATACCAGGCATTGAGGTTAATTCCGAAAAGCCTTTTAAAACCCGTCGAGATATTCAGGAACATCTCCCAGATAGGCGTGGAATCTGTGCCAATCGTCGCAATAACCGGTTTGTTCCTGGGACTGATATTAGGCCTGCAGTTAAGCGGGGCCATGGAAGCCGTAATAGCGGGGACAGCCCAGTATATCAGCGGAGCTCTTTCGGTAGCCCTTGTCAAGGAGATCGGACCTGTTTTCACTTCACTCATTGTCGTAAGCAGGATCTGCTCTTCGGTAACGGCACAGCTGGGAACGATGAAGGTGACGGAGCAGATCGACGCTTTAAAAACCCTTGCCGTAAATCCCATGGAATATTTAGTGACGCCGAGGGTGATCGCGGGCATATTCGCTCTGCCGGTCCTCGGATTTATTTCCATAATGGCATCCATGATCGGTTCATGGCTTATGATGATACTTTTTCATGACATATCCACCGCCGCGTTCATAGATGTCGCTCAGACACCCCTTCAGCTCAAATACGTGATCGAATCCTTTACAAAGATGATGTTTATCGGAGGCACGCTTCTTCTTGTCAGCACGTTCTGCGGATTCGAAACGAAAAACGGCGCGGCAGGCGTCGGCGAAGCCACCATCCGCTCCGTCGTGATCAGCAGCTTTTTAGTTATACTTCTCGACTACATCCTCGGCGCCGTATTCCTTCTCTTCCCGGGCGGAGAGATGTAATGGCAAAAAAGATCGAAATCCTGTCCCTTTCGAAGAGCCTTAACGGAAAAATGGTCCTTGACAATGTAGACCTCAGCATAGATGACGGCGAGACTTTTTCCATAATAGGACAGAGCGGGGTCGGTAAAAGCGTCCTGATCAAGCATATCATAGGGCTTATAATACCCGACAGGGGAAAGATTTATGTAGACGGCGAGAGGATAGATTACGGCAATTCCACGGAAGCCGACAAGATACGCAGGAAATTCGGGATGCTTTTCCAGGGCGGCGCGCTCTTCGATTCACTGTCCGTCGGGGATAATATTCTTTTCGCTCTCGACCATTTGAGGTCCGAACTTCCCGAATCCCGGAAGCAGGAGATGATGCTCGGGGCCCTCGAACTTGTAGAGCTCCCGGGGATCGAAAACCTTATGATATCCTCCCTTTCAGGGGGTATGATGAAGAGGGTCGCGCTGGCAAGGGCCATTGTAGCCGAACCGTCGATCATACTTTTCGACGAACCCACTACCGGCCTGGATCCGATTACGACAGCCAATATCAACGAGCTTATAATCCACCTTAAGCAGAAACTTAAAACCACATTCGTTATCGTTACCCATGATATCAACAGCGCCAGGTTCTATTCCGACAGGATCGGCATGATCTACGGCGGAAAAATTATATTCACCGGCACTCCCGACGAACTCGTCAGGACGGAAAATCCTTATGTCAGGCAGTTTATCGAGGGAAAATACGAAGGCCCGATCACTGACGATTACAACGCAGCCTTAGAGGGAATTCTGCACACAAATATAAAATTTAAAAAAAGAGGTGCGGCTTATGGAAAGGGGTAAGAAAATCAATAACGTATCCCTCGGAGCGTTTATCTTCGCCGGCATTATCCTCCTGTTCGTTTTTATTTATTTCGCGGGAAAATTCAGCTTTCTCCTGGGGGGCGGGTACAGCATTTCCATCCAGTATGATTTCCTGGACAACCTTCAGCCCGGCGCGAAGCTCCGTGTTTCCGGCGGTCCGGCTATCGGCTATGTCGACAGCATATCCTTCGAGGGCGGCAGGATAGTCGTTAAAACCCTGGTTGACGGAAGGTACAAGATCAACAGGGACGCTAAGTTCTACATATATTCAACCAGCCTTGTAGGCCAGAAATACATAAATGTCGCAGGGTACGACCCAACCGCCAGCGAATTTTATACGAACAATGAATACATAATAGGCAACTCCCCGTTCGGCTTTTCCCGCACGATAGAACTCGCAGGTTCAGCGGTCAACAGCCTCCTGTCCACCAATAACAGCGACGTAGTAAATAAGGTCAAGCAGACTTTCGAGAACACGATGGAACTTATCGCGGGCCTCAACAGGATAGTCAAGGAAAACGAGGGAGACCTGAGAATGAGCATCCACGACCTCAACCTTGGCCTTAAAAATTCGGCTGAAGTCATGGGGCGCGTTGACAAGACGATGGAAAACCTGGAATCGTTCACAATGAAGATAAACAACAGCATGAATTCCCTTACCCCTAACGAGATAGCCGACCTTGTCTCCAATGTCACCGTCATAAGCTATCAGCTCAGGATGCTTTCAGAGGATTTGAACAAGCTGCAGTACGACAAGTCGAGTCCTCTATCGCTGATAAGGGATAAGGATACCAAGGAGCGGCTTGACAAGACCCTGAAAAATTTCGAGACTTTCAGCCAGAAGATCAGCTCGAACCCCTCGTCGCTTATATTCGGTTCCAAGTGAAGGCCCGCCTTATATGATACCTATAAGGGACGAGAATCCGCCCAGGAGCTTCCCCCTGGTCACCTGCTCGATCATAATCCTGAATTTTATTGTTTTTATCCTTCAGCAGTCTTCAATGGACAGGGATAACGCCCTCATTTACCATTTCTCCATGATCCCTTCGATCTTCTTCCACGACCCTTCGGCGAACTGGTTCAGGCCTATAACCTACCTTTTCCTGCACGGAGGCTATCTGCACATAATAGGGAATATGCTGTTTTTATTTATTTTCGGCGGGAATATCGAGGATATTTTAGGCCATATCCGCTTTATCTTCTTTTACTTAGCGGTCGGGGCCTGCGGAGGGCTTTTTCAGGCCGCTCTCACGATGGGCACCTCCGACCCTATAATAGGCGCAAGCGGCGCCATTTCCGGCGTCCTGACAGCCTATATCCTGCTTTTTCCGAACAGAAGGATACTCACAATAATTTTCCTGGGGTTTTTCATAATGCCCGTGAGGATCCCCGCTTTTATTTACATAACGATCTGGATCGGCGGCCAGCTGCTCGGCCTGGCCTCAAGCGTTCTGGGCAGAAGCGGCTCCAACGTAGCCTACTTCGTTCACTTCGGCGGCATCATAGCGGGGTTTCTGTATATTTCAGTGCAGCGCAGGTCATTATTGAGGAAGTATTATACGTGAGGAACGGTTTTCCTTTATTTTATTGTTCTTCAAAATACTTCAATCCCTTCCGGCCGATGTCCTTCCTGAAGGTTATGCCCTTGTAATCTATCCTGGTGGCCTTGTCGTATGCCTTCATTATAGCCTCGCGGAGGTCGGCCCCGAGGGCCGATACGCACATGACCCGCCCGCCGTCTGTCAGGATCCTGCCGTCGGCCGCGGCCTTCGTCCCTGCATGGAAAACATAAACGCCGGGTTCGTCATCGATATCGCCTTTTATCTCGATACCTTTTGAATAGCTTCCTGGATACCCCTGCGAAGCCAGGACAACGCCGGCGCAGTATCCATCTTCCATCTGGACTTTCAGCTTCCCGAGACCGCCGTTCATAGAAGCCGTAATGATTTCGAGAAGGTCTGTCTTCAGAAGGGGAAGCACGACCTGGGCCTCGGGATCGCCGAGCCTTATGTTGTATTCTATGACATACGGACCGTCTTTGGTCAGCATAAGCCCGAGATATAAAAATCCTGTATACGGACAGCCCTCTTTCTGCATGCCGGCTATAGTCGGCTTAATTATATTTTTCTCTATGATGCCCCTCGTAATATCGTCCAGGAACGGCACCGGCGCGTAGGCTCCCATTCCCCCCGTGTTGGGTCCGAGGTCATCGTCATGAATCCTCTTGTGATCCTGCGCGGAAGCGAGCCATTTATAATCCTGCCCGTCCGTCACTATGAAAACGCTGACCTCGATACCTTCCAGGAATTCCTCGAGGACTATCTTTTCGCCGGCCGGCCCGAATTCCCTGTCTATCATAATACGCTTGACGGCAGTATGGGTTTCCTCCATCGAAGCGCAGACCAGGGCGCCCTTGCCCGCCGCCAGCCCGTCGGTCTTAACGACAAAGCACTTGCCGGAGCTTTTAACAAAATCGAGGGCCTCGCCCGGTTCTTCGAATACCTTGAATTTCGCGGTGGGAATATTATACTTTTCAAGGAACTGCTTGAGCCAGACCTTGCTCCCCTCGAGCCTCGAAGCCCTTTTACCCGGCCCGAATATTTTCGCTCCCGATTTTTCCAGGACGTCCACTATACCTTCAGTGAGGGGCTGTTCCGGACCCACGACAACAAGATCTATCATGGCGATCTCTATGAACTCCTTTATATCGTTAAACGGACTGGTAATATCGGCCGGGATGTTCCTCCCGTATTTCGTCGTCCCCCCGTTTCCCGGAAGTATGTAAAGGTTTTTGCACTTTTTACTCTTCGAAAGCGCCCATGCGATAGCGCTCTCCCTGCCCCCCCCGCCTATAACAGCTATGTTCATTGATTGGCTCCTAAATCGAATTGTGAGACAGTATTATAGCATGAATGGAAGTGATTGGGAAGGCTAAACTTGGTTAAAATCTGAATTGTTAACATCAAGTCCGGTCTTCAGGTTTTCACAATTTCGCAGGCGGGGAATTTGTCGAGATAACAAAGATAGAGTTTGCCCTTCCGTTACCGCCATTAGCTAAAAGCTGTTTAACACCATTGATCCAGTAACATGCGGCAGGGGTTTTATCGTTACCAGCCACATAAGCTGATTCACCAAATACGAAGATCGAGGATGCAAATCCTGTGGTGGCATCTGCTAACTGAGTTTCAATGCCATTGATCCAGTAGCATACAAACGCTGGATCATAACCATCAACACCAGCAGCATAAACATTATTACCAGTCACAAAGATCGTGTTTATTTCTGGCCCAGAAGGTCCGTAAGGAAAATCTGTTTCAGTCAGGGGCCCGCCGGTCAGGTTAGTTGTCCAATATGATGGGAAGTGCAAAACACTGTTTCCAGCGATATAGACTGTGTTACCGTAAATGAATATTGAGTCGACATACGTATAATTGATAGTTCCGATAATATTTAGAGAGCCATTTATCCAGTATCCGACATTTTGCGGGTATGCACTGCCGTCATTCCCGGCCACATAAACATTTCCTCCGGACACGAATATAGAAAATGCCTGACCATTCAAGCCGTTTCCCAATGATTTTTCAACCCCGTTGACCCAATAACAGGCATTAAGAGAAGCATCAACTCCGGCTATATAAATAATACTATTTAGCACAAAGATCGAGGCAGCCTTTCCATTAGCACCGTTTTCTAAAGACTGTTCTACACCGTCGACCCAGTAACATGCTTTATTATTTCCATCGACCCCGGAAATATAAGCAGTGCTGCCTGAAACAAAGATAGAGGTCGCTTTTCCTGTACCTCCAGTTGTTAATTGGTGATAACTACCATTGGCCCAGTAACAGGCGTTACCGCTGCCATCCTGGCCAGCTATATAAACATATGGCTGGTTTGTCGTTATGCCAGCTTCCACCTTGTTCACAAAATCCGGGTTGAACATAAGCTGGCAGGATGAAATTAAAAACGCGGCCGCTGAAATTATCAAAAATCCGTAAAATTTACCCATAAAAATCCCCTATATTTATTTTCCATGTTTACGCAAACATATTATAACATATATTTTTATAAATCATGCTCCTTTCCAGCCTGGATCTTATAAGCTTCCGATTTGATAAACCGTGTTGCCGCTTACAGCGCCGTTAATAATAAGATTTATATTAGCGCTTGTATAAATCCCGCCATTGATATTGTTTATTACATTGCCGTTTATGGTATCGTTTTGCTCCAGATCAATATATATCCCTCCTCCGTCAAGGGCTGTATTGCCGATAACAGAAGCATTTATAGTATTGTAAGAAGTCCCTGCCATATATATGCCGCCTCCGTCCCCTGATGTAGATATATTATTGCTTATTATACCGTTAATCGAGTTGCTGAAAGATGTGCCGCTTATATTAACGCCTGCGCCGGATCCCAAACCCGTATTATTAAATATAACCGCCGATACATTATTCTCCATCGAATTTACAATCCATACCCCCTGGCCGTTTCCGGTTATCAGCGAATTTGTTATAAAATTGAACGAAGAGTTGCTGCCGAGCTTGATAATATGCGAACTGCCGCTGAGATCGACAACCGGCGACTGCGTCCCTGTCATATCGAGAATGCTGACTCCGCTGCGGCTCAGAAAATTATTCATCCAGCCGCCCGATATATTGATGTAAGAATAAGGAGGCGTGAGGCTATTCAGGTATATCCCCGCGTTGCCGCTTGAGAATATCCCGCCGTTAGCCGGGGTGTAACTGCCGGCGGAAACGAATACATTCCCCGGATATCCTGTTTTATAAATAAAATTAGTAACGCCGTCAATGCCTGCCTGCACAGATTTAAATGGGTTCGACGGGGTGTTGCCGGCGTAGGCATCTCTGCCGAAATTTATATCTACATATGCCGGAACATTATAAATGAAATTCTGCGAATCTTTTATGTTCCCGCCGGAGTCGACAAGCCTGGCCGAAATCATGTGAGGGCCGCAGGCAAGATTCTGGTTTTGCAGCACCCAGTATGGATAGTTTATAGACGCCTGGGTATATGTTCCGCCGTCTATTGAAACATTTACTTTAAAGCCTGACTGGTAAGAAGTGAATTTCCCGGTCAGTGAAGGTGAACCCGGCCCATTGGCTTCATTTGCATTATTGAGAGAAGCGCCCGGAACCCCCATTCCGTTTTTGTTATTAAAGTCGGGATTGCCTAAAAGCTGGCAGGAGCATGCCAGCAGGGCTGAAATAAATAATATTAGCAAACAATATAATTTCATCTTTTACCCCTATAATTTAAGCCCTATCACCGCAGCTGGAAAAAAAGTCTCCGGTCCGAAATCGAAGCTTGCGCCGACTCTCAAGAATAGAAACTTCCATTCAAATACGGCAAAAATCCCCGCCGAATAGTCGGATGAACTGACCGCGCCGCCGGAAGGATAAGATGAGTCTATCTGGTTCAAATAGCCTGGATTAACCTGGCTTATATCGTTTTGAGGGAAATACTGGTAATACGAAGCGGTCAGACCGGCCCCGGCTCTGAAGTCTGTCCTGATATCCCCGTAAAAGTAATATCCCGCTTCGATATGCGGCATAATTTCATATATATACTGGCCGAATACCTGGTTATACACCGTATTAAACCCGCATCCTGCCCCGGCCCAGAATATTTTTGAAGGATAATATTCGACACCAAGGCTTCCCAGGCCGCTGTAAAGGCCGGGAAGGCATAAGTCATAATGGACCGGCCATATCGTTTCCTCTTCCGGGACAGCATGAATTGTCAATCCGTCATTTATGACAATAAACCCGCTGTAAACAATATTATTGCTCTGATCTTCAACTGTTAAAATATGATCGGATGCAGCGGACATGTTCGTAAATTCTTCATTTTCATAAGCCGGCATTCCGTCAACTTTGTAGATATATTTTTTCCCCCGGATGCCGTATCTTACAGGATCAACGATTACATTTCCCACGGCAACATATTCTACCCTCAATTTCTCATTTGCCAGGGGGGTCTTCTGCTGATTATAAACCGTCATGCCGTCGCTTACCCTGATAATATTTATGTTATAAGAAAGGCCAGCCAGGACGCTGATGCTCTTTTTGAAGACACCCTTATTCACCGCATCGTCGAATTTATTATTGATATAAATATTGTACCGGCCTGTCCCCGATTCGATGTCGAAGTCCAGCTCAGCAAGCACATAGTCCGTTTTAAGGACATCCTTGATTACATCCTGCAGAATCAGGTAAACACCGCCGAATACCCCGCTATTGGGGGATATTTCATAAGTCTTCATAAAGACATTTGTATTCTCGGCTTTCGACCAGACAAGTATCCCGACGTCGGTTTTTCCCTTGTCATTTTTATCAGGGCTGTTACCGATATTCATGACATAATCGGCATCCCCTTCCGGTGACAGTCCGGCATCGGGAACTTCAAGGGAGGGTATGATCCTCATGAAGTTATATACCGCCCTGGATACCGCGAACCGCAGGTAGTTATCATTTGAGGCCGAAAGGGGTTCGACCGGGAGGATATAGAATTTCAAAGGATGAACCGCCGGAGAATCTGCGCCTCCAGGAGTAAGGGCCTCGGCAAGGCATATTGAAGAAAAGGCCAGCATTATAATGAAAAAAGTTGTTTTCAAAAAGAAAAGACCTCCGAATAATATCAAAATTAAAGAATAATCCTTTTTATTATTAATGAGAAATTTTTAATTGCATAATTAATAAACTAAAAAATATTCCCCCCCGTATTGTCAACGACTGGCCCATTTATCACTATATTAAAATCATCCAGACCGTTTGTAAAAATTCCCCCGCCGGATGTCGCTATATTATTAATTACAGGGCCATTTATTATTACATTTGTAGCATAGCTAATATAAATACCTC
>CAZHNM010000015.1:51322-81115 GCA_964533855.1 uncultured Brevinematales bacterium | reverse complement strand
CTGGTAATACCGATGGCACTATATCAATAAATTTATCACAATCAAACGGAATGATAAATATGGAAATATTTGATGACGGTGTTGGAATTTCAGAGATAAATAAAAACAATAAAAGAACAGGGCTCGGAATGAAGCTTATTAATAGCTTAACTCAACAGCTTTGCGGTGAAATGAAATTAAAGGGAGAAAAGGGAACTGGATATATTTTCAAAATTCCGAATAAAACCGAATAGCACCTCACATTAATTTTAGATCTGAACAGGTTTAGTATTCACCTGACAGCGGGTCGCTAAAAATGCCGTGGGTGTGTCCGGGGCCGCGCCCTATCCTCATAATGGAACCGGAGCATAATATATATAACCGATAAATAGCCCCTTGCCGGCCTGCTGCTTGTTTTAAATTTTTCAAAACTATGCTATAATATACGGCTTTATAATATAAAAGAGGTAAACCAATGCCGTTCAAATTTATTTATAAATTATTTATGACCAGGAATAGCAATCCCGATAAGAGACTGTATATGTCCAATGACTGGGTAAACCGCAACCAGAATAAAATTAACAGCATAAAGGGAAGATTGAACCCCAGGGGAAGATAACGGGGGAAGTCCGGCCGTTACTAATATTATTTGCAGTTACCTATTGACAAAATTAAATTGTGTAGTACAATTAAAGATAATATTCAATAATTCAGATCAGATAACACCTCTCATGAAAGAAAGAAATTAAAAAAAAACAAAAAAACTAACTTAAATAGCGCCAGAGGGGAGTGATACCCATGGTTGAGTTAGATATCGGATATGTAAAAAGCGGCGATATTCTTGCTAAAACGCAGGAGTTTATCAAATATCATGACAGCGGCTCATTGACTGTCACCGATCTCAGGAAAGGGACTAAATTAACTGATAAGACAATCGAGAGATTAAAATCTCTGGGCGTCTCCATGCTCTATATCGAAGACGATCTCACCGATCAAACCATCGATGATAAAATATTTATATTTTCATCCGATGATAAATGGAAACCGGTCCAGAAGATGAAAGCGATGTTTGAGGCGCTGAGGCACAAAAAGCCTTTCGATATCACTGAAATCGAAGCGGTGGTCAATAATTTAATAAACGATATTTTCCAGGTTGTAAAAAATAATTATATTTTTTCGGGTTTGCCGTCGGTATTAGGCGAAATAGATTCTTATGATTCATACATTATCGAGCACAGCATCAATTGCGTTTTTTATTCGATGATTCTCAGTTTTCAGATATCCGATGTGATCAGGGAATTCAGGCTGTCGGAAAGGGGCATGAAATATTTAAGAGAGGGGAACGCGTATTTTTATATCGCAATGAATTCTTTATTCCAGGACATAGGAAAACTGAAAGTGTCTTCAGAAATTTTAGATAAATCCGAAAAATTGGATGACACTGAATATCGTGAGATTAAAAAGCATCCTAAATACGGATTCGAACTGATAAGAGAAATAAACAAAATCAATCTCGAGAGCGGGTTTAAACAGATACCGCTGACCTACCTTGTGGGCTGCTTATTTCATCATAACAACTGGAACGGTTCCGGGTATCCGGAAATTATAGATAAGGGCGAGCTCACGCATTATTCGGAAAGAAGCATTCCATTAATAGGCAGGATTTGCGCCATAGTGGATAAATTCGATGCCATTACAAGCCCGAGGCCCTACAGGGAAAAGATCCACGACGCCCTGGCGATAAAATATATAAAAGACGACCTCGGGATCGCATTAGATCCTTTTATAGGCCGGAAATTTATTAATGTTTTATGCCCTTTTAAAGCGGGTTCGACGGTGAAACTCAGCAACGGAGACCTGGGGCTGATAAAAGTCGTGTATAAGGATGAGAAATTCAATCCGGTCGTATTGCCTTACATGAGAAAACTTGAAAACAATGATGTTATAAGGCTTAAAAATCTTCCGTCGCAGAAAATCCTGGATGCAAGCTATGATATTATTCTAAATGATAGGCTGTATAAAGAGGAAATTTATAATTCCATTAATACCAGCTATTCCTGATCGTAGGTGCCGTATTATGAAAGCCTTTATCGATAAATTCAGATAAGCATTGAATCTTGAAAATTTAACCCTGATATATCATAATATACCCCTTTAATTCAGGGGGGGTATCCATGAATGCGGTCATAAAAAAAATAAAAAATTTAATAATAATCGCTTTTTTTCTTTATATCAGCGGAATGTTATTCGGGTATTATAAAGCGGATATTACAGGATATGGAAAGGTTAATAAAATCAAAAGCAAGATCGAATTTCTGTATTGTGAAAACGGGGTAAAATTAAAAGATTATCTTGCTTCTGAAATTGCAAAATCGATAATCGAATCATCGGCAGCCTATCATATACAGGAAAATATGATATTAGCTATAATTAAATGCGAATCGGATTTCAATCCTTATGAGACTTCTTATACAACCGATATCAAACGTATTGTTGATTCTCATAAAGAAACAATCAGAACAAATTTTATTCCCCTCGCAATGGGTTTGATGCAGGTGAATTTTACGGCCGGCGCCTGGGGTAATATATTTACAAACAGGAACAAATATTATGATATTTATTATAATATAAATTGCGGCAGCTTCATCTTTTCCTACCTGTCAAAAATGGAGGAGAACGATACATTTAAAGCCCTGGTAAAATATAACGGGGGATATGAAATACATACCGGAAATAACAAGACCGTTTACAATTCTATTTCATATTTTTATGCAAAAAGTGTATTAAAAGTCAAAACCGAGCTTGACGAGATGGATAAACAACCCTGATTTGCCTCGCAAAGGATTATTAGCCCGCACTCTCAAAAATATATTAATTCTGAACCCACGAAACGATATAAATAAGCTTGCCTGCGCCGATTCCAGGCAGGCCGGTCAGCCATTTTCCATCCAATCCGGATTCCCGCGACACTGACTCAAAATGACACATGGCGATCCCCATATCTATATTCTGTAGTTTTATGTCCTTGAACCTGTTATTGTAGTTATAATCCTCGTCAAGATAAAAATCAAATGATTTCTTCGATTCCTCATAGATCACACGCCAGGGCTGCTTGTTGGAGGCTGAGGGGGCAAGTCTGACGGCTTCCAGTGATTCTTCATATTTCCCAAGGCTTTTCCTGTCCAGCGGCTTTCCGTCCCCGCCGGAGAACAGTTCCTCGAAATCTTTACGGCTGTCCGCTTCAACCCTGGCGCGCACAGACTGATCTTCCTGAGTTCTTTCAGTTGAAGGGTATCCAAGAGGCGTCACTGCAGGAATGATTTCACCTTTTTTCAGGCCGATCTTGAGGCCGAATGCGCCCCTGTCAAGCGACCCTCCCAGCCAGCAGGTCCCTATTCCAAGCCCGGAGGCTTTCAGAATCGCCGCTTCCATGCAGTATCCGAAATCTTCCGAGCATCTGAGGCCTGCAACAGCCGCTCCGGCGAGATATAGCCGGGCTCCTCTTATCATCCCGTATGTTCCGAGCTTTTTTAGTTCCTCAAGGTCATAATCCGTGGCTTCGACAAGCTGGAAGCGGATTTTAGTGCCGAACGGGCCTTCGGAACAGCGGGAACCTATGAAATCCATCAGCTCTTTCAATTTACTTTCTTCGCAGATTTTGTCCGAATACGACCTGACGGATATCCTCTTTTTTATAACATCTTTTAACTCTGCCATGCAGTTCCTCCGGTGTCATGTCTGAACTCATGCCTGAATTTTAACTGTCTGAGCCTTGGCCATGTTCGCGATAAGTATTATCAGGTCCAGTACGACATTGTCGATCGAGTGCGCCATGGCTGCAAATCTGCGGCTTTCAGGGAAATTTTCCCCGATCATCACAGACATGCGGTTTATATACTTTTCGATATCTTTTAATAAATCTCCCGTATTTATATTTCCCGCCCTGATAACAGCGTCCTTAAGGTATTGGCCTATGTTTGAAACATATTCTCCGATGCTTTCTTCAAGCCTGCCAAGCGTGCTTTCAGCATACTGGTTTGAGAGTTTCGAGGCGCTGCTGTATTTCCTGTCCAGGTCCGAAAGGGTGCTGTTGCGGAGTACGAATAGATCCTTAATGGCGTTTTTACCGTAATTGGGATTTATCCTTGCCTGTATATTATCCCTGAGCTTGTTGATATATGTCTTGAAATTTTCGAGAAGATCCATTTTTTTATTGATCTGCCTGTCGGTTATTTTAAAGAAGTGACAGCCGACTATGGCGAATTTTACGGCATCGGGAAAACGGCCTGGTTTATGAGTAATGATTTTTGCAAGGAATTTGAAATATGCCAGCCCGTATGAGCTGAAGATGCCCTGGAGAACAAGCGATCTGATAAGGGAATAGCCGTATAGCAGTATATTGGAAAGTGTAAACATATTTATAGTCGATTGATAATGCTCGGGCAGTATCATAATGAGGTCGAAACAGCGTTTGAAATATACCTTCGGGTCGTAGATCGTCGAGATGACTTTTTTGTAGCCTTCTATAAGCCTGTCGGCCGGCATTTTTGGAATAAAGTTCAATTCAAGAGCATGGGTGTTGTTGCCGTCTGTCTCATGGAGTATCCTGTTTTCGGCTGAAAGCCTTCTGTAAAGCTGCGTTTTGTCAAGGGCTGTAAGGAGCCCGACCATTGCCATGGGTATGGCGGAATCGCTGATAAACTTGATCTGCCTGTCGAAGATATCATCCCTGTCTGTGTCAAAGCCGAGTATGAAGCCTGCTGCAACTTCGATGCCCTTTTTCTCGATCTTCCTGACGCTTTCAAGAAGGCTTTCCTTTAGATTCTGCGTTTTACCTGCATGCCTTAGAGATTCTTCGGACGGGGTTTCTATTCCGAGAAACACGCTGTAAAAATTGGACCCTACCATGAGGTCCATCAGCTCTTCGTCCGCCGCGAGGTTAACACTTGCCTCTGTCATGAATGTAAAGGGATATTTCCTGTCTTTCTGCCAGTCCGCAAGGGACTTTAAAAGATCCTTGACTGCGACCTTATTTCCGATAAAGTTGTCATCGACAATAAAAACCGATCCTTTATACCCCGTTTCATAAAGAGCGTCGAGTTCTGCGAGGAATTGTGCGGGAGCTTTAGTGCGCGGCACCCTCCCGAAGAGTTCGATAATGTCGCAAAACTCGCAATTGAAGGGGCAGCCCCTTGAATACTGTATTGCCATCGATGAATATTCGTTGACATTAATAAGGTCGAAGCGGGGTATGGGAGCAAGACCAAGCTCCGGTTTCTTGTCGCTTCTGTAAACTTTCCCGGGATGACCGTTTTCAAGATCCCTGAAAAAATCCGGAAGGGTTATTTCAGCCTCATCGAGCACAAAATGGTCCACTCCTTCAATGGTCTCGTATGAAATTGAAGGGTATGGCCCGCCTGCAACAACAGTCTTGCCATGCTTATGTGAAAGTTTCACAAGTTCGTCAAAGGATTCCTTTTGAACTGCCATAGCCGATATAAATACAAGATCGGTGTTTTCTAAGTCCCGTTCTTTCAAGTGTTCTATATTGAGATTGACCAGCTTGATTTCATAATCGGAGGGTATCAATGCGGCTACAGTCAATAAACCGAGGGGAGGGTAGGTTGTTTTTTTCCTGATGAATTTCAGGCTGTGCTCGAAGCCCCAGTAAGTGGACGGGAATTTCGGATAAACTAATAATATCCGTTTTTTCATAAATTTCTCCTTTGTGCCAGTCGGCCTTTGTGCCAGTCGGCCTTGCCTGTTCCCGCCAGGTGGCCTCAGTGGCACTTTTGTTAACTGCTCTTAATACAAACGATAAACACAGCATTACTGGAACTTGTCAGTTTCAATGATGACAATATTAAAAAAGCGCAATAAAAAGCCGTAAACAATCTGTTTGCAATAACGAATGAGCAAGTAAAAGCAGGATTTGCCTTTCGCCGGCGGGTACGAACAGGTTATAGCCGAACTGATGAAAAACTATTGCAAAGTTAATAAAATAGCCTCTCATTCTTAATTAAAGGATAATCAGGCCTGTATAATTAGTCAATGTTTATATGAATTATTTTCAGCTTCTCCATAAGTAATCTTCGCCGAGCTGAGTCAGAAAAACCTGATCCCTATCTATTTCAATAAAGCCTTTTGATTCAAGAGATTTCAGAATATTCTTCATATCCATGTAATTGGCAGGGCTCATAAACTTGTGAATCTGCTGATTTATGCTGCTCATCGATAAATTATCGCCTGTCTTGCTCTTATGCTGTCTGAATATTTGTAAAAACTCTTTTTCAGAATTATTCAGATTTTCCGACATTGAAACCCCTCGCCGGTTTTTCCCCTGCGCCCGGTTTTATTTCTGGTCCGATTTTCTGTTGGTATAGGATATTGTGCCCCATGATATTCCTATTATCAATACAATAATGACAACAACCCACCACTTTACAGCTATGATAAATAGAACAAGATAAAACACGGCAAATAAAATTGCTGTTAACAGTGTGTAAGCGCCCCACCAGAACCATACAGGCTTGCCTGCCAGGAAGCTTTCAGCCCTGTCCTTGATGATCTTTTCTGTTTTTTCAATCCTGCTCATAACACCTCCTTAGTGGCGCTTAGCGAACGAAGTGACATAGTCCTCTATAATTTAATTTAATATAGGTATTATTACAGTTTTAGGCAAATAACCTTGACTAATTCCATTGAAATAACTATTTTTTTTAATGCATAAAAATTTTTGTGAGGGGAAAATGACTGATAATTTTCTTGGGAATCAACCCGGCGGAAAAAGATGCCTGATAGTCCAGACAAAATTTTCAACGAATAGCTTCTGGAATTACAAGGAGGTTTGTGAAATTACAGGAGCCAAGTATCCTGCCGCACCTCTGGGTTTATTAACCCTGGCAGCCCTTTTGCCCCAGAATTGGGAATTTAAACTCATAGATGAAAATGTCGAGCCTCTCCTTGACGAGCACCTGAAATGGGCTGATATCGTCTTTTCGGGTGGGATGCTGCCGCAGCAGAAGAGCCTGCTTGAGTTTATAAAAAGAGCGCATAGTTTTAACCGGATTGTGGTTATCGGCGGCGCAGATCCCACAGAACAGCCGGATACTTATAAAGAAGCCGATTTTTTAGTTCTTGGAGAAGGGGAAGTCACGGTTCCCATGTTTCTCGAAGCGATGAAGAACGGGGACAGGAAAGGAATATTTGTTTCAAAAGAAAGGGCTGATATGCTAAAAGCTGTTGTGCCCAGATACGACCTTGTGAGATTTCAGGATTATATTATGATAGGCGTGCAGTATATACGGGGCTGCCCTTATAGCTGCGAATTTTGCAATATCATCGAGTTATTCGGACGGGTCCCCAGATATAAAACAACCGGGCAGGTAATCAAAGAGCTGCAGAGCCTGTATGATTTAGGGCACAGGGGGCATATAGATTTTGTCGACGACAATTTTATCGGGAATAAAGATAAAACCAAAGAATTACTGCTGGTGATCAGGGATTGGTCAATCGAACATAATTACCCGTTTTATTTTTCTACCGAAGCATCGATAAATCTTGCCGATGACGATGAACTGCTGGCGCTTATGAAAGATGTCGATTTCAGGTACGTATTTGTCGGTATTGAAACTCCGGAGGCTGAAACATTAGCTGTCAGTAAGAAATACCAGAATGTGAATAAATCTATTGACGATGCCGTGAAAAAAATAATGTCATATGGAATAATTGTTAACGGGGGTTATATAATAGGTTTCGACAGCGAAAGCCCGGGAATAGCTGATAATATGATATCTTCAATTCAAAGTTCCGGAATATGCATGGCTATGCTGGGTTTATTATATGCATTACCCAACACGCAGCTTTCCCGCCGTCTTGAATCGGAAGGAAGATTGTTTCAGAATGCTTCAAAAGAGATAACAGAAAGCGACATAGATCAGACGACGGGTGGCTTGAATTTTATAACAAAAAAACCACGTATTGAAATATTAAACAATTATCTAAGGGTGATTGAGCATATCTATAACCCCGCTAATTATTATAAAAGGATCATCTATAACGGCCTCAATCTCAAGGTAGATTATAAGCACAAACACACATTCAGAATAACCATGATGTATTTGCGCTCTTTTATGAAGGTCTGCAGACAGGTCGGGTTCAATAAACAAACCGGATTCCATTACTGGAAAATGTTCTTTATTATTTTATTCAGGAATACGAAAGCGATAGAAGCGGCAGTAAACCTCGCTGCAATGTATATTCATTTTCAAAAGCAGAAAAGCTATATTGTCAGTTCGATCGGGGAAATGATAAAAAATTCAAAAGAAAATAATGCCGTTAGTGATTTTGAAGATTGATGATGCATTGGTCGTAAATAAACCGGCGCTACACATGAGTAGCAGCCGGAATAAAAAATGAGCTCTGTTCTATTTCTTTTCCTGGCGCGCCGCAGGGAGAGGAAGTAAGCCTGCCATATCTCCAAGGACATTTACAAGTTCGGACCCTGAAGGAACAACGATCTTAGCGTTATTTTTCAGAGCATCCTCGACCATCTGTATCCTTCTCAGGACCTGGGCATTGCCTATGAAGTATTTTTCAGCGGCTTCATTTACAAGTTTTATAGCCTGAGCTTCGCCTTCCGCCTTGAGAATCTCAGCCTGTCTTATTCCTTCCGCCTTTTTAATTTCAGCCCTTTTCTGGCCGTCTGCAGCTGTTTCAGTGGCTGTTGCAAAATCGATAGCCGCTATTTTTTCATTTTCAGCCTTGACAACCTTATTCATCGTTTCCTGGACGTCTTTCGGAGGATCTATCTCTTTTAATTCCGTCCTGACTATATCGAGGCCCCAGCTGCTTGTTTCATTAAGAAGAGTTTTTAGCAGGTCGGAATTTATCCTGCTCCTTTCGCTGTTGGCTGATTTCAGGGTCATTGTGCCGATGATATTTCTTAGAGTTGTCCTTGCCAGATTAACTATCTGCAGCTGATAATTATATACATTATACTGAGACCTCTTGACGCTTTCTTCATCCTGCCTCACTTTAAAGTAAACCTGGGCATCAACCTTGGCGTTCAGGTTGTCGTTTGTGATGATTTCCTGGGTTTCTGCGTTTACAAGCTGTTCGGTTATGTTTATCATGTAAAGCTTTTCTATCCCGGGGAAGATCCAGTGAAAACCGGGATTGGCAAACCTGCTGTATTTTCCGAATCTTTCAATAAGTCCCCTGTACAGGGGCCTGACAATTTTCACGCCTGTAAAGAAAAAAATCACGAGAAAAATTCCGGCTACATAGTAAAGCCATGTGTAAGTCATTGCTGCATCTGTCATAATAATACTCCTTGATATTTTTTTATAAAACTCTGAAATACTTATCCAAATTAATAAAACGAAAACTTCTCCCGCATTTGAAGTGACTTTATTAATGACAATCAATCAGTAATTTTGAAAAGTCATATTTTATGATTGAAAAAGGAAATCAATCTAATTGCATTAATCTGCCTGGTAAGTAAGGATAGTCATTGTATTATGAATAGTCAATGCGGCATTTTCACGGCGGATGCGTCAGACTGCCCGCTTTCCCGCGGCAAAATCCGGCATTAGAGCCCATTTTTCATCGACAGCCTTGATGTACCTTGCCTTTTCGGACTCAGGGAGAAAGCATGCGTTAAAACCGTTTATTATTATTTTCCTGATATCGTCAAGTTCGAAGTTCAGCTTGCTGTAGAGATTCCAGTATTCGTCTATGGTATTGACCCTGAAAAATGTAGGATCATCGGTGTTTATCGTGATTACTACACCCCTGTCGAATAATTTCCTCACCGGGTGGTCTTCTATCTTCCTGACTATTTTTTTTGTAAATACGTTGCTTGTAATACATATCTCGAGGGGTATCTTTTTGTCCCTGAGATAATCGATAAGCTTTTCATCCTGAACCGATGTGATCCCATGGCCGATCCTTTCGGCATGCAGAAGAAGAAGCGCGTCCCAGATGGATCCGGGGCCTTCATCTTCGCCTGCATGGGCTACGGTATGAAGTCCCGCTTTTTTAGCATCCTCGAATATTTTCGAGAAATTTTTAGCCGGGCCCTTCACTTCATCCCCGCCCAGGCCTATCCCGATGATGTAATTGTTTTTTAATGATAAAGCTAAAGCTAAGTTGTTTGCGGCATTATCTACGCCGAAGGTTCTTGAAATGTCTATAATTATCCTCACCGTTATTCCGCGGACTAACTTTATTTCATCTATCTTCCTTGTGATAACTTCCAGGATTTCATCAAATTTCAATCCCTTCTGAAGGAACATCGAGGGTGCGAAAAAAAGCTCGCTGTAAACGATATTATTTGTCGACAGGTAATTAGCTGCGTCATCGAAAAGCGTCTCAAAGTCGGAAGGTTCTTCGAACAGGCCCTGTATTGCGAGGAATGAATGGATAAAATCCTTCAGGTTATTATAGGAGAAGAGCTTGTTAAGGTCCCATGCCCCTTTCCCTAGTTTACCTTTCCTGGTCAAAAATTTATTAACCGTGTCAAGGCTGATCATACCTTCAGCATGAAGATGGATTTCCGATTTGGGTATTGATTTTAAAAATGCGTAGAAACCCGCTTTAGTCATAAATGGCGCTCCCCCGATTCTTGTATATATTAATCGGAAAATATTGTTATGAAATAAAATAGATATTGAAGGAGTTATATCTTTTTGAAAGAAATGTAGTTAATATCGCGCAAAGGGCTCATTTTCCTGTAAAAAAGAGTGGGGAAATTCTCACAAATATTCGGTTCCACAAGATTTTTATAATTATTTTTAATCCTGGGGAAATCCATCAGCAGTTTTCCTGCCTGTTCGGCATACTCCCTTACATCCGTCACAAAATTAATGGTTCCTCCCTTTTTAAGAATCCTGATGGATTGTATCAAAAATGAAGGTTTGAAGATCCTGTTTTTCCATTGTCTGATGCGAAGCCATGGATCGGGAAAATTTATGTGTATTTCATCGATGGAACCCTCGGGAAAGAGCAGTTTCAGGGCCAATTCTCCGTCGCTGTCAACCACGCGGAAATTTTCAATATTTCTCTTGGACAGCCTCTCCGATGTTTTAAAGGCCCTTTTCCTTGAAATCTCTATACCAATAAATAAAGGATCCGGGTTAGAGGCCGTCTTTTCGATAAGAAAATCGCCATGGCCGCATCCCATATCGACAACGGTATAACGGCCGGCTATTTCCGAATGAAAACCGCTGACGGACTTTTCATCGAAAAGTGATATTTCATGACGAATATCCGGAAATGTGTTTTTTTGCACTATGGATAAGGCCTTAATATTCTATTATTTTAGGAACGACTATGCTTCCCGATTCGAAACGGGGAGCTATTTTTGAAATTTCGTCCGGAAGCATGGATTCTTTTACGGCATCTTCCCTTACAGTATTGCTTTTTTCAACTGCGTGGGTCATAGGAGCCGCCTTTTCAGTATCAAGAGAGCTGATCTTTTCTACAAAACCCACTATTCTCGAAAACTGATGTAAAAAACTATCCTTCTCTTCTCCCGTGAATTCCAATTTGGCGAGGCGGGAAGTCTTTTCAACATCTTCCAAAGTTATTACCGGCATCTGTAAACTCCTGACGATACATATTTTATAGAAAAGACTTGTATTAGTCAAATTTAAAAGTTACTTTCAATGGTGATAAAGAGTTTTTTCAGCCTGCTTGCGCGACTCTGCAGCCGAAACAATAATCTCGACTAATTTAACAGCCGCATCAAGGGCGGTGCCGACGCCCTGGGATGTTATTATGTTGCCGTCTATTACCACCCTGTCCTCAAGCCTTTTACCCGAGGATATTTCAGTTCCCGGGAAGCATGTATAATTCCTGCCGCCGAGTATGCCGGCCCTGTCTAATACCATGGGGGCCGCACAGATAGCATAAATGAGTTTATTTGCCCCGTTGAAACCTCTTACAATATTCAGCAGGGCTCTATTGCCTGCAAGCAGGGAGGCTCCGGGCCCCCCCGGAATAAGTATTCCGCCATATTCGTTTATGTCGAGGTCGGCTTCATTTTTAAATATCCTGTCCGTCATGATGGTCAGACCGCTTCTTCCTTTTATTGATGACGATCCGACCCCGTAAATATCTATTGTTACCCCGGCCCTCCGAAGGAGGTCTATTGCGGTTACCGCTTCTGTTTCCTCGAAATTTTCACCCATTATCAACGCATATTTCATACATCCTCCATCATTTTAATGTAATTAAACGAAAAAAAAAAGGCAAGGTTCGCCGCCCTTTGCCCTGTTCAGGGACTTTTTGACCTACAAAGGCGATAATGAGCCCTGCTTTGAGTCATTATGATACGGAAAAATGTGTCCCGAAATTGTAAAAAATTTGCTTAATTCCTTTGATATCAACAAATATATTTTTTGTTCATATGGCACATATGTTGCAATATACTATTCAGTCAGTAAAGGAGAGTAGTTTATGAATAAAAAGAATTTGAAAGCAAAAAGCCCTTCAAGGCTGGACAGCTGGTCAAAATATCTTAAGACAAACGCTGTTTCACTTTACTTGAGGGAAATAGACAGGATCCCGCTGCTAAGCAGAAATGAGGAAATAGAGCTTTCAAAACTGGTCGTTGCAGGAGATTCCGATGCTAAGGAAAAGCTTATAATTTCAAACCTTCGATTTGTGATTTCTATAGCTAAAAAATACCAGGGTTTTGGAATACCTCTCTCGGATCTTATCAGCGAAGGCAATTTAGGCTTGATGGCTGCTGTGGATAAATTCGATTATAAAAAGGGATTCCACTTTATTTCATACGCTATCTGGTGGATAAGGCAGTCGATAATGAAAGCCCTTTCCGAGAAATCAAGGCTCGTAAGGCTTCCTATGAACAGGTCCAACGAATTGATGCACATATGGAAATATATAGAGGAATATTCAAAGATCAACGGGAAAAGGCCGTCTGACGACCTGATAGCAGAAAATATGTCGATGAACAAAAGCGATATAAAAAAGGTGCTTGAAATATCCCAGGCTCATTCTTCTCTTGAAGATCTTTTCAGCGAAGATGAAAGCGGTTCGGCGGAGGAGGTTTTCGAGGACATGGAAAGTGAAAACAGACCTGACGATATGGCGATAACTTCTTCCCTCAAAGAAATGGTTAAAAAGGTCCTGAGCAAACTCCCCGACAGGGAAAAAAGGATCATAGAATACCGCTTCGGTCTTAACGGTGAAGAGCCGCAATCACTGTCGAGTATAGGGGACAAGCTCCATCTTACTAAAGAGAGGATCAGGCAGATAGAGAAAGCGGCAATAAACCAGATACGAAATTACACGGAATGCCCTCATTTATACGCATTCCTGAGCTAACTGCCCTGGCAGTTTTCACATAGAAAGTCCCGTTCCTTGACAAGGTATTCCCTTGTAGAGGAACGGGATATTTTCGTTAATTTATCCATTTTTTCCATTGCAAAATTTATTTTTTTCATTATAATTAGATCGAGGTTAAAAATGGATAAGACAGATACGGGCCAGAGGATAGAATTATATGTAAATTTCCTGTATCCCGGTATTGTGTTAAAAGGGGATGCTTTTACCCTTATGGGCGAGAAGATCAACGACTCATCCGTTCCTTTTACAGCCGGGATGATAGGGGATTTGAAAACCAAGGGCATACAGAGGATTTTCTATCAGCGCCCTGTTCTTACGCCGAAATCCGGAATTTCAAAACCGTCTGTCGACCAGCCTGTAATCAATGAAGCGGTAAATGTCGTACAGGAGCTGGAAAACGCCGTCAAAACCAAGAGCATCCTGCCCCAGAAGGAAATAGACAAGGTGGCCGGCGATTTTGTGGACAATATTTCCTCCAGGGACGATTCCGTCCTTAATCTCCTCGCTCTCAAGGATATCGATGATTATACCTATACGCACTCTATAAATGTGACCCTGATCGCGATAATGCTTGCCAAAAAGATAGGATACGGCCAGGACGGCCTTAAAATTCTCGCGACGGCAGGGCTCCTCCATGACATCGGGAAAACCCTTCTCCCCAAAGAGATAATCACCAAGCCTGCAGAATACACTGATGAAGAATTCGAAATCTTTAAAAAGCATCCCGTTTACGGGTACGAGATCATTAAATCTTATTCCGGCTATCCGGACCTGATACAGAAAATTGTTCTTCTTCACCATGAGAAGGTATCCGGAAAGGGGTATCCGTTCGGCCTGCGCGGGGAGCAGATGGGAGAAGCGGCCCAGATCATAGCGCTTGCAGACATGTTCGATTCGAATACTAACCCGAGGGTAGGACTGCCGGCCCGTCCGTTCTGGTATACCCTGACTCAGATCAATAAGGAAAGCGGTTCGAGTTTTGCTCCGAGACTGGCAAAAACATTTACCAATGAAATGCCCTACCATATAACCGAGGGAGAGATTTTTAAAAAAGGCGCGTTCGTCACCCTCAATACCGGTGAAATAGCCGAGGTTGTCGATTATGAATACCCCCAATCCCTTTCCCCGTATGTCGATATTTATATAAACTCCAAGAAGGAAATAGTGCGCATGCCTGTACAGATAAATCTTGAATACGATGATACAAGGTACATAACACAGGTCATCCAGGATGAGAATGCTTTAAGCAAGCTCCTCGAGATAAGGCAGAAGGTGGGCGGTACCAGGGCAAGCCAGAAAGAGGCGAAAGAAGCAAAAAAACTCTCGGACAGGCAGGCGGCTGCCGAAGAAGCGGCTGACAAGCCCGAGGCCTCCGCGGAACCGGCGGGATCATCGCCTGAAAACCCCGGTCCTGCCGAACATACCGAGAAAATTCAATAAAATAATAGCAATGTGTTTTTATTTAATATATAATAATTTAAAATAATTGGAAGGAGTTTGTCTATGACAAAAGCGGATTTCATTGTTAAGTATTCAGACAAGACAGGTGAAACAAAAAAGCGGACCGGCGAACTTGTTGATTCTTTTCTTCTTACGATCCAGGAAAATCTTTTGAAAGGCGAAGCCGTTCAATTTGTCGGCTGGGGAACATTCCTGGTTCAGAAAAAGCCCGAAAAGTCAGGCAGAAATCCTAAAACAGGCGAGAAAATAAAAATACCCGCTAAAAAAGTCGTTAAATTCAAGGCCGGGAAAAAGTTAGCTGAAAAAATAAAAAAATAAAAAAACCGTGACGGAGGGTTTGGATGGCCCTTCTCCGGCTGCGGATCAAGAATCGTTCGTAAAGGGTTTTCCCGATTGTCGCTTCATAATTAATTGTTTATATTATTTTTAGAAGCCGGAATAGCACTTAAGGAGGGAAAATGCCGAGGGTTTTAGTAATAGATGATGATGAGAATTCAGTTAATTCTATAAAGGATACCCTTGAATTCGAGGGTTTTGAAGTCTTTACCTCGGGAACGTTTGCCGATGCCCAGGTGAGGGCTCTTAATGAAACCTATGATGCCATTATTATAGATCTTTTTTCACCGGCGGTGGGCGGGATTGAACTTGTTAAGTCTTTAAGAAAAATAAACAAGATAATTCCGATAATAGCAGTATCAGAAAAAACCAAGGAAGAAGATTCGGTTTTTGGCTTGAATCTCGGCGCGGATGATTTTATAGGAAAACCGTTTTCGACGATGGAGCTTTTAGCAAGGTTAAGGGCTCATCTGAGAAAAATCAACTTTATCAAGGCAGGTGCTCTTGCCGGGATGGGCGCCCTGAACGGGTATGAACCGGTAACAATCAAAATCGGGGAATCCCTGATTTATCTTGATAAAATGATTTTGAAACGCAATGAGCAGGAAGAACCGCTTACCCCGAAGGAACTCGGAATTATCAGGCTTCTTTTTAAGAATCGCGGCAAAGTAGTATCAAGGGACTTGATGATGAAAGAGATCTGGGGCGACGGGGTATATGTAACTGAAAGGGTAATAGATACCAATGTTGTTTCAATAAGGAAGAAGATAGGGGACATGGGCAGAAAGCCGAAGTTTATCAAAACTGTTTTCGGAGTAGGCTATAAAATGGTGGAATATTGATCGATGAAAATTTCTTTAATCTTATCCCTGCTATTTGTTTTCTTTTCAATAATCCCCTTATTCCCTGCGCCCCTGATAATCAGCCCCGTACCTTTAGGTTCCGGAAAATTTTTGATATACGCCGCATCTGACGTCTGTACCAATTCAAACGATATCAACACCCTGTTTACCGCTGGAGCGAGGTATGGAATTTCAAGCGATTACGAGGCGGGAATCCGTATCTTATCATCCGATTTAGGCGGTGTGATGGGCGATATTAAAATGAAGGTTATCAGGAACGACCCGTTTACGGTTTCTTTTGATATAGGTCTGGGTGGTACGGCTCAGAATTTTCCGATATTTAATATCGCTTTCTTTCTCGATACTCTTATAGATGAAAACGTATCTTTTTACATTGTTGCAAGGGGCACATATCCCGCTGATAATATTATCGACATTGCCTCGATGCCTCCTTCCGGGTTTCAATTTTCACCGCGGGCCGGGATCGAACTTTTCCGGGCAACCCGGTATATGCTCCTTATTGAAGGAGGGGTTGAAATTTCGTGGGCCGCCAGGGTGCCTGATTTCAATGCCGCAATCCTTGCAGGATACAAGCTGTAGATAATGCAAAAATTAAACGGGGTCCTTCCCATAAACAAGCCTTCCGGCGTCAGTTCTTTCGATGTTATCCGCATTCTGAAAAAACGGCTCGCGGATCTTGACTGGAAAAAACAGAAGATAGGCCATGGCGGCACATTGGATCTTCCGGCTTCAGGCGTCCTGCCAATACTTCTGGGCGAGGCTTCGAAAGCATTCGATTACCTGCTATTATCGAAAAAAGAATACAGGGCGGTCATTCAATTCGGAGCAGTCACGGATACCGATGATGCGCAGGGCAGGGTTATTGAAACATATGAAGCCGGGGCAGATTTAAATGATATTGAAGCTGTCCTTCCGAAATTTACGGGCAGGATTATGCAGGTCCCTCCTTTATATTCATCGCTCCATATAAACGGGCAGAGGAGCTATGACCTCGCCAGACGAAATATTATGGCGGCCGGGGAGCCCAGGGAAGTTGAAATTTCAGGGATAACGATAGAAGCGTACGACAATAAGCTCAAACGCCTCACAATCAGGGTTTTATGCTCTTCAGGGACGTATATAAGGAGTCTTGCCAGGGATATCGGAAGGGAACTTTCATGCGGGGGCCATATATCGGAACTCCGGAGGACTATGAGCGCCGGGATAAAGCTCGAAGACTGTATAAAGCCTGAAGAAGTCGATATTTCAAGCATTGAAAAACAGATTATTCCCCTTAATAAGGCGCTGACCCTGCCGGCTCTCGATTTTCAGCAGGATAAAGACTATATCAGAAGCGGCCGGAAATTAAACAAGGAATTATTCGGCGAACCGGGTCATGAAGACGGATTATACAAGATCGTCGCCGGCGGGGCGGTTCTCGCCATAGTTGAAAAAAAAGGCCTGAATTATATTTATTTAAGGGTATTCAATGACTGACAGGGGTACAGCCCTCCTCGTGAATCCGTATATCGAGGATTTTGCCGCTTACGATCATTTCTCCAAACCTCTCGGCCTTCTCCACCTCGCATCATACCTGAAAGAGCATTTCAAGCTTTATTTTGTTAATGCCCTGTCAAGGACTGTCCCGGGTTTAAACGGAATGAAATTCAGGGATGACGGTACAGGTCCTTTTCCGTTTACATATATAGAAACGCCTGATCTGATAAAAGACATTCCGAGGCGCTTCAAGAGATACGGGATAGACCGCGAATCGTTCTTCCTTGAATTAAAAAATGTTCCGTTCAATCCTGAATATATATTCCTTACGTCGGGCATGACATACTGGTATACAGGGCTGGCCTATACGGCAGGACTGCTGAGAAGCTTTTTCCCTGAATCTAAAATTGTATTGGGGGGGATCTATGCAGCCCTCATAGCTTCTCATGCCATGAAAAATATCGATTTTGATTACATAATACCGGCACAGGGTATTTCCAATGTGCTTGCAGAGCTTGAGAAAATAACAGGGCTGACTTTTCTCTCGATCCCTAAGGAACCGGCATATGATCTGCTCGGCGAGTATTACTACGCCCCGGTTTTAACCTCTTCAGGCTGCGTGTTTAATTGCGCATACTGCGCCGTGAATTTTCTCAACTCATTTTCTCACTCGCAGAGCCCTTTTTCCATGTCGGCCGGTTCCATCATCAGCCTCTGCAGGGATTACGGCGTTAAAAATATTGCGTTTTACGATGACGCATTATTATACGATTCTGTGAACCACATCGATAAAGTGCTTGAAACGGTTTTAGAATCCGGGGTAAAAGCGAGATTTTTCACGCCCAACGGCCTTCATATAAGGTTCCTTACCGGACGTACGGCAGCTTTGATGAAGCAGGCCGGTTTCTCCGATATCAGGCTGTCTCTCGAATCCCAGGACAGGGCATTTCTCGAGGCCGAAGGATACAAGGCCGACATGAGGGAATTCGCTTGCGCGATGGATATACTCTCCTTAGCCGGTTTCGGGAAAAAGGAAATCAAATGCTACCTGCTTGTCAATGTACCCGGCCAGGATGCCCCTTCAATAGAACAAACAATGAATTCTGTGAACAGCCTCGGGGCAGTTCCTATGTTAGCTTATTTTTCACCAATACCTCATACCAGGGATTTTCAAAAGGCGCAGAGAATCACGGACGTCGAAGAGCCGCTTTTCCAGAACAATAACGTTTATCTTTACCGGAGCGGTTTCGACATGGAATACCTCAAGCATCTTAAAACCATGGAAATTTCAATGCGGAAAACCGCCCGGAGCCGGGGTTAAACAAGCCTGGCCTTGAGACTGATCGAAACTCCGGCCAGAGCTTTTGAAACCGGGCAATTCTTTTTCGCATCCTGGGCAAACTGAAGGAATTTTGCCGTTTCTATCCCGGGCACTTCGGCCTGCGTATCGAGATCGATTTGTGAAATGACAAAACCTCCGCCCTCGCTTACGACATGCACGGATGCGGTTGTGCGTATGCTTTTTGGTTTAAAACCCTCCCCGCCGAGCATTGCGCAAAGAGCCATCGAAAAACATCCCGCATGAGCGGCTCCTATCAGTTCTTCAGGGTTTGTTCCCTTTCCATTCTCGAAACGGGAAGAAAACGAGTATTCCCCTTCAAAGGCTCCGCTGCCGAGCTTGACCGTACCCTTGCCTGTCTTGAGGTCGCCCTCCCAGACAGCGCTTGATGTTCTAACAGGCATAAAAACCTCCCTTTATTCTCTAACTAATAATACAGAATTGGAGGTTTATCGGCAATACCCGGATTGAAAAATGGCGTGAGTTTTTATTCCCTGTGGAAAACCTGATCTTCAGCCGGAAACAGGCCGGATTTCACTTCCCCGGAGTAGCTGCTCACGGCAGCTTTTATTATTCCGTAAAGGTCGGCGTATTTTTTATTATGTTTGAAATTCATGTCTTTATCCACGCCGAGAAGGTCGGTTATCACAAGGACCTGTCCGTCGGTATAGCGGCCGGCGCCGATGCCGATCGTCGGGACTTTCACCTTTTCAGTAACCTCCCGCGCGGCTTCTTCGGTCGTCCCCTCGATTACGAAGGAGAAAACCCCGGCCTGGGTTATGGAAAGCGCGTCGCTGACAAGCTCCGAGGTCTGTTCTGCGGTTTTACCCGCGATCTTGTGGCCGAAACGCCTGATCGACTGGGGTTTAAGGCCTATATGGCCCATTACCGGAATTCCGACTTCAGTCATTGCGGAAATTACGCCGGCGAAGGCTTTACCCCCCTCGAGTTTAACCGCGTCGGCATGCGATTCTTTGAGGAACCTTCCTGCATTCCTGACGCCTTCCTCAATGGACGTGCCATAGCTCAGGAACGGCATGTCGCCGATTATAAAAGAATCCGGTGCTCCCCTTCTCACAGCGCTTGCGTGGTATATCATTTCATCCATTGTCATTGGAAGAGTGCTTTTATAGCCTGCGAATGCAGTGCCCGCAGAATCACCGACAAGAATAATATCTATCCTGAGCTCGTCGAGTATTTTTGCAGTCAGGGAGTCGTAGCATGTCAGCATCACAATCTTTTCCCTGTTTTTCATTGACATGATTTTTCCAGCGGTCATTCCTTCCTCCTTAATATCAGCCTGTTCAGAGGGGAAGCTGAGGAGAGTCCAAGCGCTAGGGCCCAGAGCCTCCAGTCTGAAACAGGATATGTCCTGAACACAATGTTTAACGGTTTTATGACTATAATAAGAGCAAAGAGGACAATAGTCAAAATGTTTGAAATGAGCAGAAGATTGTTAGGCCGGAGAAATTTATCCCTCAGAGAACCGTCCCTTAAAAGATAGACAGATATCTGGGGCGAGATAACGGTAACGGCAAAAGCGATAGTCCTTGCAGAATCGGCGTTTTTTGTCAGACGGAAAGTTATTATATATGCGAGCATGATGCACAGGCCGAAAATAAAGCCGTCGATGATCATTGAAATCCTGTCTTTTCCGCCGACTAAAGGCGTCCTTATCCCGGCTGGTTTTTCAAGCATAATTTTCTCATCGGAGCAATCCATGCTTATTCCTGCGCTTGGAAGAGACTCCATCACAATATTGGACAAAAGGATCTGGATGGGGGCAAGAACAGCCGGATAACCGAAAACCGGTGTAAAGAGGACTGCGACGACTTTGCCAATATTATTTGTTATAAGGTAGCGTACAAGTTTTTTGATGTTTGAAAAAAGAGTGCGGCCTTCCCTTACCGCCTTGACAATCACATCGAGATTATCATCGGCAAGTATAATGTCGGCCGCTTCCCGGGAGACCTGGCTTCCTGCAAGTCCCATTGCAATGCCGACGTCCGATATTTTGAGTGCCGGAGCGTCGTTGACGCCGTCGCCGGTCATTGCGACAGTATGATTCTTTTCCTTTAATTTCTTCACTATCCTGAGTTTATCCAGGGGCAAAACCCTCGAATAGACCCTGAGACGCTCGACGCGGGTTGAAAAATCATTTTCATCCATTTTTTCAAGCTCGGATCCTTCTATAACCTGATCCTGCCCGGATGCAATCCCAACGCTTTGTGCTATCGAAAGGGCTGTTTCCCTGCTGTCGCCGGTGATCATGACGACCTGGATATTTGCCGTATGTGCCCTTTCTATTACGCGTATAACCTCGTCCTTCGGCGGGTCATAGAGTGTGGCCGCTCCGAGAAACAAAAGACCTGATGAAAGGCCTTTTCCGATCCGCCTGACATTTCCGTCCGACTGTTTCCTTGCAAAACCTATGATCCTGAAGCCCTTTTCAGCCATTCCTGAAAGTTCTTTCAGTATATTGGCGGCTGTATGCGGATCGAGGGGCTTTATTTCCCCGTTTTCTGTGTAATAATGGGAGCATCGCTTGAGAAGCTGTTCAGGCGCTCCCTTCATGTAATAAGTCTTTTTTCCCGATGCGTCGGCTATGAGGCAGGCCGAGTACATCTTTTCCGATGAAAAGGGCATGCAGTCAATGATCCTGTATGTCTCGAAATTAACAGGTTTGAAACCTAAAATAATCCCGCTTTTGATAAGGGCTGTCTCTGTCGGATCCCCGATTTCCGTTATGATCCTTCCGTTATATTCTTCGACATGCGAACTCGAACATTTGACTGAAGTCAGGAATATGTCATGGATAGCATCCTGCCTCCCTTCCGAAATCATTTTGAGAATGCCGGCGCCGGCATGAAACCTGCCGCCTATAAAAAATTCCCTGACGGACATATTATGTCCGGTGATCGTGCCTGTTTTATCCGTGCAGATGAAATCTACGTTCCCGAGGGTCTCGACGGAAGTCAGATTTTTTATAATCACAGATTCTTTTGCCAGCCTTTCCACCGCAAATGTCAGGGCTATCGTTATCGAAGCCGGAAGACCTTCCGGAAAAACCGCGACCATGACGCTTATTGCTAAAAGAACCGATTCCTTGAACCCGGTGCTCCTTAAAATACAGACAAGCAGAACAAGGACGCTTGAAATTACGGCCGTCATCACAAGGTATTTTATTTCCCGGCCGAGTCCCATCTGCAGGGGAGTGATTTTCTTCCCGGCCGATCTTATACCGTAAGCGATTTTTCCGATTTCGGACCCCGGCCCTGTGTTTATTACCAGGGCTTTTCCCTCGCCCTGCAGTACGCGGCTTCCGGCGAAGATAATATTGGACATTTCATAAAGCTTGAATGCCGATCCCTTCATGGCATGTGATGTTTTCAGGGCAGGCGCGCTTTCCCCGGTCAGGTGGGATTCGTCAACCAATGCGTTTCTTGCGTCAATCACTCTCGAGTCGGCAGGTATGATATCACCGGCGGCAAAAACGATAATATCGCCCGGCACCAGGTACCTCGATGATATGATCTCGATATTTCCTTCCCTGATCGCTTTCGACTGGGGCGAGAGTATCTTTTTAAGTTCATCAAGGGCTTTGTCCGCTTTTCTATCCTGTAATATTGAAAGCGTTGTGTTTATCACCAGAACTCCCGATATTGCAAGGGCTTCTATCCAGTCCATTATTATAAAAGTGAAAAGTGAAGCCGCCATTAAGACAATTCCCATCGGATCGAGAAGGCTTTTCAAAAGCTCCTGTATAAATCCGGTCTCCGGCGTGTTTTCAAATTCATTAAATCCGTTTTCTAAAAAGAGGTTCTGAACCGCCTCTTTATCGAGCCCGTCTTTCGATGATGACATGAAATCCAGTGCGGCATTTATACCCAGAGAAGAGACGGAAGGCAAATTGTGGTACATGACATGTTTTCCTTATCAGAAATGGCTCTGGCAAAGGTTGTCGAGCGCATGGTATTTCTCGGTCTCGGGCTGGAAGAGTATATGGGTTATTCCGAGATCGGCTAACTCGCATCTCAAGTCTTCGAGCAGGGTTTCTATTTTTTCCAGTGAAAGATTTTTATCCAGGACGAGGTGGGCTGAAAAAAGCCTGTCTTTTGACGAAGGCTCAATTATATGAATATCATGCAGGCTCTTTATTTCATGATGCGTAAGGATTTTTTTTATCACTTCGTCCATATTTTCGCTCCCGGCATCCATCAGGCTTAAAAATGTTTTTTTAAAGATCCGGACCGATCCGGTTAAAACAAAAATGGAAAATACTATGGAGGCGATGGGGTCTATTATTGTTATATGGAAAAACAGTATGAGCAGTCCGCCGATCGCCACGCCGATCGACAGCCCGGCGTCGCTCAAAAGGTGCAGGTACGAAGCCGCGATGTTCATGTTTTCATGGTCATGACCTTCATGGCTGTGAGCGCCTTCGCGGAAAAGCATCGCCGATAAAAAATTTACTGCGAAAGCGGCTATGGCCGTTCCTATCATATAGGAACTGTTGACAATGCCCGGTGAAAAAAGCCTTTTTACAGCTTCGAAAATAATGAAAGCCATCGACAGGAGCAAAAAAATCGAGTGAACGAAACCGGCCATCATTTCAGACCTTATATAACCGTATGTCATTACCGTTGTAGCCTTCCTGCTGCTGTATATGAAAGCTATGAAAGCGACCGACAGGGATAAGACATCGCTCAAGTTATGGAAAGCATCGGTAAGAAGGGACATCGAGTTCGACAAAAAACCGAAAACAAGCTCCCCTATTACTATAGCCGCATTAAGGGAGATTGCGCTTATAAAGCGTAACCTTGTCATATTGTTACTTTATAGATGAAATGCTGTCCACTATCTGGAAAAATTCGTTGAGCCTGAAAGTGAAGAAAAGGTCCTTGATATCCTTGTTCAAACCGACAATGTATAATTTGCCGTTCATGTCGGAGAGCCTTTTATAGGCTAACAGAAGTTTTCCTATGCCGCTCGAGCCGATGAATATCATATCGGAAAAATCTATTATGATCTCCCTTTTCCCGTCGTCTATGAGAGTTGTGAGTATTTCTTTAAAATCCCTTGCATCCGGGTCTGTCACGAGGTTTTCCTTGATTTTCAGGAGCGTCTTGCCCTTATAATCAGTTATATCATATTTCATACTGGCCCCCGGTTATTTTTTCATAATTAAAGATTATGATATGAGATTTTTTAAATAATTGCAAGTTCATACTTAATGCCTGAAATGCCTTGTCCCCGTGAAAACCATTGCAATGCCGTGCTCGTCTGCAGCCTTGATCGAGTCTTCATCCCTGATCGAACCGCCCGGCTGGACGATGGCGGTAATTCCGCTCGATGCCGCGCTGTCCACGCTGTCCCTGAAGGGGAAATAGGCGTCAGAGGCCATTACGGCTCCCTTAGGATCAAAGCCTGCCTCTCCAGCCTTGATCAGCGCAAGCCTGGCCGAATCGACCCTCGACATCTGCCCGGCTCCGACCCCGATGGTTTGCAGGTTCTTAACGTATACTATGGCGTTGCTTTTTACATATTTGCATATTTTGAACGCGAATTGCAAGTCGGAAAATTCCTGCTCCGAGGGCCTTTTTTTTGTGACGATATCCCATTTTTCCTCTTTGACATTCGCTCCATCCCAGCCCTGGACAAGCATTCCGCCCTCGATCCGGCGCATCGCCATCCCTTTTTTATTCCAGTCATTGCCGTTAAGCTTGAGAATACGCAGGTTTTTCTTGCCTTCAAGCACCCTGAGAGCCTCTTCATCGTAATCCGGCGCGACTATGATCTCGTAAAACCTCTCTCCTATCATCGAGGCGGTTTCTTTATCCATCTTTCTGTTAACACCGATAATGCCCCCGAAAGCGGAAGAAGGGTCGCAGGAAAGAGCTTTTTCGTAAGCGCTTTTAAGGGTGCCCGACAGCGCCGAGCCGCACGGGTTTGTATGCTTGATGATAACTGCGAAAGGCCTGTCTTCGGCGAATTCCCTCAAAATGTCTATGCAGGCGTCGGCATCGAGAAAATTATTGTACGACATTTCCTTTCCCCAGAGGATCGAAGCTCCGGGGGCCGTAATATTATCGTCGACATAGCTTCTGTAAAGCATAGCTTCCTGGTGGGGGTTTTCGCCGTATCTCAGGGATTGTTTTATTTTTAAAGGCAGCCCGTATTCTGATGGAAATTGCCTGCCGGTAAGCCGGTTAAAATAAGTCGATATAAGAGAATCGTAGTAAGCGGTGTGGCTGAAAGCCTTCGCGGCAAGTTCAAGCCTCGTTTCCCTGGAAAGCACGGAAGTCCCGGATGTCTCTTTCATCACCCTCTCAAAATCGCCGTTATCGACAATGACGGCGACATCCTGGAAGTTCTTGGCAGCCGCCCTTATCAGGGCTACTCCTCCGATATCGATCTGCTCTATTATTTCTTCGAAGGAAGCCTTGCCGCTTCCGGCAGTTTCTTCGAACGGATAGAGATTCACCACTACATAATCTATCACAGGAATATCGAGCCTTTTAAGTTCGCCGGTATGGGAAGCTTTTGAGCGAATGGCGAGTATCCCGGCATGTATTGCGGGGTGAAGGGTCTTTACCCTCCCGTCGAGAATTTCAGGAAAACCGGTGGCTGCCGAAACTTCAGTTACTTTAACGCCTTTTTCGGCAAGGTACCTGTATGTGCCTCCGGTTGAAAGTATTTCGAAGCCTTTTTCCTGGAGAAAAAGGGCGAATTTTTCCGATCCGTCCTTGTAATATAAGCTGAAAAGAGCCCTTTTCATATTCACTCCCGATACGATCTTTGATTGATTATTATAACATGATTTAAAAAAAAAGTTAAAGTTAAACGGGGGGGACCGGCCTTTTCGGTGAGCCGGATGTTGTTATATTGACTAGATTGAATAGATATAATAAAATATAAATCCGGTTTTTAACCGCATCCTTAAGGAGGATAATCAATGCATAGAATATTATTTTATATTTCGATAGCTTCGGGGGCTTTTCTTCTGTTTGCCGGGTGTCCGTCCAATCCCGGCGCGGGCCAGGGCCAGATTCAGGTAGTGAACTATACAGTCACCAATGTCTTCAATATTTCGTATGCCGGCATAGCCATAGGCACCGACACCCTCACCGATACTAATGCGCCGGGCCTCACGGCAGGGGACTCCGCGACCGTAACAGTCAACCCCGGTTCGGCCTATGTTTATTTTACAGCCTGCACGAACAGTTCTTTCACCGGATATCAAAACTATATTTCGGCAAGCCAGATAAAGGTTTCCGGGGGCCTCACAACTTTTTTCTATATTTCTCCGGGGGGGCCGTACAATTCTTCTCTCTGTCTTGTAAAGATCGGCGATCAAAGCACAGTCGTCCATTTAGTCCCGGTTAAATAAAAAATTCCGCGAGGGGCTTTTCATGAAACCAAAAATGGATCCCGCAGTTAAAAAGGCCATGGGAGTGATAGTTCTTTTCGGCGTGGTAAGCCTTTTCGGCGACATGGTTTACGAAGGGGCAAGGAGCGTCAACGGCCCGTTCCTGAAAACCCTGAGCGCCAACGCGGCAATGGTAGGTTTGATTGCCGGCCTGGGCGAACTGATAGGCTACGGAATCCGCCTTGCTTCCGGATATTTCGCGGATAAAACAAGGGCATACTGGCTGTTCACTTTTATCGGATACGGGCTTCTTGTTTCAGTACCGATGCTCTCGCTTGCCGGCATATGGCAGGTCGCCGCCGTTTTCATAGTTATCGAGAGGCTGGGAAAAGCCCTCAGGGCGCCCGCAAAGGACACTATAATGTCCCAGGCGGCCAGCCGGGTCGGGCGGGGTTTCGGCTTCGGGCTTCAGCAGGCTATGGACCAGATCGGGGCGATTATAGGCCCGCTTATATTTACGGCGGTATTTGCCCTGAAAGGAAGTTTTAAAACAGGGTATGCACTGCTATGGATACCTTTCGCCCTTGTAATGATCACTGTGTTTATCGCTTTTCTCGCCATCCCCGAACCGGGAAAGCTCGAAGAGAGCGCGCCTGCCCCGGGAAAGGAAGTTCCGGAGAAATTCACAAGGCTCTTCTGGCTTTATAACATCTTCGCCTTTCTTGCCGTTCTCGGTTTTATTAATTTCACCCTTTTAGGATACCATTATAAATCAGCGGGGATACTCTCCGACGCATTTATCCCGTTATTTTATTCCCTGGCGATGGGTGTAGAGGCGATTACATCCCTGATCGCCGGAAGACTTTACGACAAAAAAGGCCTTATTACCCTGATCGCTATTCCGGTCTCCGTGGCATTGGTCCCGGTCCTCGCATTCTCGGGCATCCAGGGGCTTGCTGTCGCCGGAGCGGTATTCTGGGGAGTCGCAATGGGTGTTCATGAAACTATTATGAAGGCCGCCATCGCGGACCTCACCCATATCCGCAAAAGGGGCACCGGTTACGGCATTTTCAATATCGGAAGCGGATTAGCCTTTTTCATTGGCAGCGCCGCCACAGGCTTCCTGTATGACTTGAGCATATTCTGGGTCATAATCTTCTGCGTGGCAATGGAAGCGCTTTCAATACCTGTATTCATAATGATGAGAAATGAAGCGGCAGGTAACCGTGCTTCTTGATGCCGAATTCTTTATTTTTTTACCCTGCATTATTAAAATTATAAGTGTCTCATTAGTCAGAAAGGAGTTTGTCAATGTCCGAATTACGCTGGAATCCGCTGCTGCGGACCTGGAATATGTTCGCTATAGACAGGCAGAAAAGGCCCCAGATGCCCAAGGACTGGTGTCCGTTCTGTCCAGGCTCAGGCAGGGTGCCTGACGATTACGACGTCTTGAAATACGACAATGATTTTCCCGTACTCTCGCCCAGTCCGGCGAAGGTCGAAGCGCTCGATTCTTATATCTACCAGAGGGAGGAAGCCCAGGGAAAATGCGAAGTCATCCTTTATTCCCCGGAGCACCGAAAATCCCTGTACCAGCTCCCGGTCGAACATATCAGAAAGCTTATAGATTTATGGATAGAACGCATTGATGAAATCTCCAAGGACAGGAAAGTGCAGTATATTTTTCCGTTTGAAAACAGGGGCGAAGAAGTGGGCGTTACAATGCCCCACCCCCATGGCCAGATTTACGGGTATCCCTTTGTCCCGCTGAAAATAAAGACGGAGCTTGACAGCTGCAGGGAATATTTTGAAAAGCGGAACAAGTGCCTTATCTGCGAGATGAACGAGGAGGAGGCGGAGGAAAAGAAGAGAATTGTTTTTGAAAACAGCGATTTCATAGCCTATATACCATATTTTTCAGAATATCCGTACGGCGTTTTTATAGTAAGCAAGCTCCATAAAGCCTGCCTGAACGACCTCGACGACAAGGAGAAAAGTTCTCTTGCGCAGGCCCTGAAAGTTGTCACGGGAAGTTTCGATATGATCTTCGACAGGCCTTTTCCATATATGATGGCAGTGCATCAGACCCCGGTCAATTCAAGGGATTACAAGGACAGCGAAAATTACTACCACTTTCATATCGAGTTTTACACCCCTCTCTTTGCCAGAGACAGGATCAAGTACAACGCTTCATCGGAGACGGGAGCCTGGGCTTCAGCGAATATCGTCAGTGTGACTGAAACTGCGAGGCAGACCAGGACCGCAAAGCTGAAATTTCTTTCCAAGGGTTATAAAACGCTTCTCCGCAAAGAGCTTATCAGGGAGTTTACCGCGCTGTACGGCGGAAAGGAAGGCGATGTTTTTGTTTTCACGGCCCCGGCCAGAGTGAATCTCATCGGCGAACATATAGATTACAACGGGGGGCTTGTCCTTCCGGCAGATCTGGATATGTATATGACGATGGCCGTCAGGAAGAGAAAGGACGGAAAGGTGATTTTCAGGGACCTGAATTTCCCCGAGACAGCGGAGGCTAATATTTTCGAGCCTATAGTTAAAAACAAGGAAATACAGTGGGTCAATTACCCCATAGGCGTCCTCAAAATACTCACTGAAAAGGGCTACAGGATCGAAGCCGGATTCGAAGTGCTGTTTTTCAGCGAAATACCGGGAGGAGCCGGCATGTCGAGTTCCGCGGCCTTCGAATTGGTTTTCGCATACGGCCTGTCTGAAATATTCCAGCTGGGAATAAGCAAGAAAAACCTGGCGGTAATATGCCAGAAAGTCGAGAATGAGTTCGTCGGAGTTGATTGCGGGATCATGGACCAGTTCAGCATAGCTCTCGGAGAGAAGGACAAGGCCATGCTCCTGAACTGCGAGACTCTCGATTACAGGTATATACCCCTTGCCCTCGGCGATTACAAGATGGTTTTAACCAATACAAACAAGCCGCACAAACTTGTAAATTCAAAATACAATGAAAGGCAGGCCGAATGCAAAGAAGGGCTGGCCGATATTAAAAAGGTCATGGATATAGAGAATCTATGCAGGCTCGATTCCGAACAGTTTAAAAAGGTTAAAGACTCCATAACGAGCCCTGCGGTCAGAAAGAGGGTGCGCCATGTCGTTACAGAAAATGAAAGGGTCAAGGAAGCGGCGGAGGCCCTCGAAAAAGGGGATCTTAAGGCATTCGGAAAGCTGATGGAAAAATCACATTCTTCCTTAAGAGACGATTTCGAGGTGACAGGGATCGAGCTAGACACACTTTTCGAAAAGGCGAGAAAATTCAACGGCTGCATCGGAACCAGGATGACAGGCGGCGGCTTCGGCGGCTGTACGATAAGCCTTGTGCACGGGGATAAAATCGATGAATTCAAGGACGTAGTCAGCAAGGGATATATCGAGGAAAGAGGCGTGGCTCCATCTTTTTATATCTGTGAATCGAGCGAAGGAGTAAAAAGGGTGGATTGAACCCCAAGCTCGCTAAGCATAAGTAGCGCTAAATTCGCATGGCTCATCAAGCGCTACTACGCTTAGCTCGCAGAGCTCGCTAAGCATAAGTAGCGCTAAATTCGCATGGCTCATCAAGCGCTACTACG
>CAZHNM010000015.1:0-51222 GCA_964533855.1 uncultured Brevinematales bacterium | reverse complement strand
AGCTCGCTAAGCATAAGTAGCGCTAAATTCGCATGGCTCATCAAGCGCTACTACGCTTAGCTCGCAGAGCTCGCTAAGCATAAGTAGCGCTAAATTCGCATGGCTCATCAAGCGCTACTAAAAGGAGGGTTTGTATGGATCTTATAGTAAAAAGCACGGCTTTTGAAGAAGGTCAGATGATCCCCTCGAAGTATTCATGCGACCGTGAAAACTTTTCCCCGCCTCTCGAATGGAAAAACGCTCCCGCGGGGACTGCCGGGTTTGCCGTGATCTGCGATGATCCCGATGCGCCTGTGGGTACATGGGTCCACTGGGTGATCTATAACATACCGCCGGATACTCTCAGGCTGGGGGAAGGCATACCGCTTAAACCGGTCCTTACTGACGGTTCAATCCAGGGCATAAACAGCTTCGGGCATACAGGCTACGGCGGTCCATGCCCCCCGGGAGGGACGCACAGGTATTATTTCAAAGTTTACGCTTTAAGCGCCGTCAAGCTGCCTCAAACCGGGATGAACAAAGATAAACTCCTCTCTTCAATGGAAGGCCATATCCTGTCAAGCGGTTCCCTGATGGGGAAATACTCAAGATAATTTTGTGTCCTGCCCGAGGTCGAATTTTATCGAGGAATAATCCCTGTTCAGCGCAACTGTCATGGGAAGCTGTTTTGATACCGGACCCCAGATCTGCCTCGGTCCGGGGCTTGAAAAATGGTCTTTTTCCGCCCAGACAGACCTTCTTGATTCGAAAAACAGGAAAGCGGGGGAGTCTATTTCAACAAGGCCTTTCCTTATGACGAACTCGCTCTTTCCATGCCTTCTCTCGATTGCCAGCAGCCCTGTAAGAGGCAGTGCGATCACTTTGCCGCCGCTTCCGAGGTCTGTGATCGAGGCTATATAGCCTGTTCTTCCGTCGAGGATGAGGGAACCTGCGGCCAGGCCAAGGTTGAATGTATAAGCGGCGTCGAAAAGGGTGGGGGCGCCGCAGCGCCCTTCGTAGCCGAAGAAATGACTATTGGTTGAAAATTTTGAATCCGCGAATTTTTTATATTCGGCCTCGGTCATGTGGAGGTGCTTTACCTCGTCCGGATGCCTTTTCATCTCTCTCAACTTCTCTTCCGTCATCTGGATCAAAAGCCTTTCAGTCGGAATCTGGGAAACCTGCAGGTTGCCATGCGAATCCCTTTCAAGCAAAAGCATCTTTTCAATTTCCTTCGGTAAGGATGCCATCAGCTTAGCAGCATCCGCATTCAGCTTTTTAGATACAAACTCTTCTTTTTCGTTGAAATCTTCAATCTTTTCCATGTCTATGCTGAACTTGCCCATGATCTCGTTTAATTCGGCTATAAGAACCTTCATTTCGGGTATGAATTCGATCAGCCCTTCAGGAACAATCACAACGCCATGATTTATGCCGTTTGATGCCCTTTTGGCTATTATGTCGCAAATCTGGTTGACTATCCCGGAAAGGGACATATTCTTGGCTTCTACTTCTTCGGAAATCAGCGCTATCGCGGGTTTTGTCTGGAGAGCCACCTCGAGGGCGACATGACTGGCGGAGCGGCCCATGAGCTTGATAAAGTGCCAGTATTTATGCGAAGAGGGAGTATCCTGAAGGATGTTGCCCACCATTTCTGTATATATCTTTGTGGCGGTATCGAATCCGAACGATATGGGTATCATGTCGCCGACCTGGAGATCGCCGTCTATTGTCTTGGGTACGCCGATAACCTGCACTCCGTCGTCGAAGAGAATTTCTGCAAGCATTGCGGCGTTCGTGTTCGAATCGTCGCCTCCGACAACTACTATGCCGTTAAGACTGTTGTCGAGGGCCGTTTTCTTGACGCCTGCTATCTGTTCGGGAGTTTTGATCTTGGTCCTGTCGGAACCGAGAAAGTCGAAACCGCCCGTATTGATGATCCCCGGTATATCCTCTTCTCTGATTTCAAAAACTGTTCCTTCTATAAGACCCTTTGGTCCGTTTTTCACGCCGAGAAGAGTGTTGTTCTTTCCGATTACCTTCCTGAGCCCTGCGATCACGTTATGGCCGCCGGCTGCCGGGCCGCCTGAAAACAATACCGCTATCCTTTTTCCCGTGGCGCATGCGTTTGATTTATCGCCCTGAAGGATTTTATTTTCAGTCTGTTTTACGGTCTTGGGAAATTCCTTGTTGACATTGGCGGCATCGCTGGAGCCGATGACCTGGTCGGTCTTTTTAAATGAAGCCGGCATGATATGGCCGTTATTAAGGAATGTAGATAAAACTGGTACGTCGATAACGCGTATTTCATTCTCGAAGATGGAACCATGATCTTCCATTTCGATGAGTGATTTTGACAGACCGGGCATAAAAAACCTCCAATAATAAGTGAACATAGAACATTAATTTTAAAGGGAAAGGAATGAATTTTCAACTATCGGTTATTCTTTATATGAGATTCTGTTCCATCCGGGTTATCTCCTGATCATATCGTTTGCGCTCACTTCAGGGTGATGATAGCGGCCGCGGTTAAGAGTGTTTTTCGTCTGTATGGCGGTCATCGGGCAATAATGCATGCAGGCAAGGCATTCCTGGCATCTATGCAGCCACTCAGGTTTTTTGTCCGCCATCCTGATATTATCAGCAGGGCATATCCTTTCGCATATGAGGCAGGAATTGCAGGAATCTGCGGCAAAAAAACTTTTATCGCTCTTGTTCACTCTTTTCTGCCAGAAGTTGTTTATGAGTTTTGCAATTAAGCCTAACTTATCGGGTTTGACCACAATAACGCCTGATAATATACCGGATGAAATATTTTTAATTAATTTCTCCGCCTTGTCGAGTTTGACAGATTCCTGCTTTTTTGAATCGACTTCATAAATCTTGATATAATTACCGGGCATTGCGATGTTATAACCGCCATTTAATTCCCTGCCTTTTTTTGCTAAAATCCTGTTTATCTTGCCCGTGGAGCAGTCGGGGCCATGATCGTCTCCCGATGTATTTATATAAAAAATGGATCCGGCCGATTCAAAATTATTTCTGCGATAGCGGATACAACTCCACCCAGCTGCCGCTCTTTCCGGAGGCGAAAAGCCCGTCCAGGACCCTCATGTTGGCAACCGCGTCTGACAGGGGAATGGGAACCTCCGTGTTATTGATGAGAGCCTTTGCGAAGCTGTCGAATTGTAATCTGTAATGGTCGGCAGGCTCCGTTTCTATAGATCTGATCCCGTTATCGGTAGCAAGAGTCAGCTTCATGGGGACATCGGGTATCGGATTGAAGGGAATTTCAATTTCCAGTACGCCGGCACTCCCATGAATCTCGACTTTCTGCGAGTGGAATGTCTGGGTAGAAACAGTGAAAACGGATCTTGTTTCTCCAAAATCGAGGATACCGGATGAAAGGTAATCGGTTCCGAATTTATTATCGTATGAATTCAATGCCATCACACGACGGGGTTCGGTGTTAAATAGAAATCTGGCGCTCGAAGACGCATAACAGCCTATATCGAGGATGGCGCCCCCGCCGTATTCCTTGATATTCCTTATATTTGCGGCGTCATTGTTGTAATATCCGAAGAAAGTATGAATTGTCTGGATATTTCCTATGCTGCCGCCGGCTATGAGCGACTTTGCCATGACCCATTGGGGATGGAACTTATACATGAAAGCTTCCATGAGTTTCACATTCCTGTCCGCCGTGTATAAAACAGCCTCTTCCGCCTCTTTGGCGTTCATGGCGACGGGCTTTTCGCAGATGATGTGTTTGCCGGCGTCAGCCGACCTGTTTATCCATTCTGCGTGCATATGATTTGGAAGAGGTATGTACACCATATCGATAGATTTATCCCTGAGAAGATCTTCATACGACTGGTAATATGCGGGGATATCGTGTTTTTCAGAAGCATTCTTAGCTTTATCAGGGGACCTCGAGGCTATTGCGTAAATTTCAACTAATTCCGATTTCTGCACAGGCGGGAGCACCCTGGAGATAAAATGAGCCGAAACGCCTAAAACACCCATTTTAAGCTTTTTCATAAAAAAACCCCCTTACCTGATCAGGATACCTTGAGATTGAGATTGAGGAACAGGACAACTAAACCTGATGTTATCAACGTCAGTATGATTGAAAAAATAAACGCGGTCCCGATGACCTTGTTTTCCTCTCCCAGCCTGTCTATCGAAGCGGCCGCATTCTGGAGCTTTGCAGGGGATATGACGCTCGCCAGTCCGCTTCCGAAAGCAAGTCCGGCCGTTATAATAATAATTCCGTCGATGCCGAGCTTGAGATTCTGGGCTGTTGTCATTGTGTATTTTGCAAACATAGCGATAGAGGATGCTTCGCTGCCGGTGATAAAGCCGCCGAAAAGACCGATGAAAGAAACTACAGAGCCGTATGCGGTATTGAAAAAAGCGGCTGAATTATCGGCAAGAATCCTGACCATGCTGGGAACGGCAAATTTGCCCTGGGCCATGCTGTAACCGGCCATGTTCATCACTTCGCCGATAGCAAAAAAGATAGCTGCTGAAAATACAGGCCTTGGCGCACGTTTCCACCAGGTAAAGAGTGTTTCTTTTATCTGGGTGCCGGTGGGCCTTAAGAATGGTATTGAAAGTATTATGCTGACAAAGATCCAGGTATAAGCCTGCCATAGGGCCCTGGTATCGATAGGTTTGCCGTCGGCAGTCAGACCGAGTACCGGAATTCTGAGGGTCCTGTAAAAATAATTGAAAATGTCCTTCGGGATATTCATTATAAGGATAAGCACGATGAGGATGATCCAGGGCATCAGGGCCTTCCAGAGAGGGTATGTCTTTTCAAATTCGAGCTCTTCTTTTGTAAGATGGCTTTTATCGATGATTTTCTTTCCTGTGGCCAGGAGATACAGCGACATTACAATAATAACTGCAATACCGCATAATACGCCGGTCAATACGACAAGATTATCGTATTTATTCGTTACATACGAGACAAGGCCGATAACTATGCCTGTTATAAGGCATGGCAGGAAGCCCTTTTTCAGAGCTTTCCATCTTCCCGCAATCCAGAGCATGCAGAAGCCTATCATCATGGAAACTATGGGCAGAAAGTAGAAAAATACTGACCCGACCTGGGACAGGGAGATTTCATGCCCTTTACCTAAAAAGCTGTTGGCCATATCGACGAACACAACAATAGGAGCGCCCAGGAGCGCGTAGGTGCAGAGGGAATCATAACCTATTGCAGGAAGAGCTATGGCAACATATGTCGAATAGCCCATGGCGATCAATATGGGCGGTAGAAGCGAAACGGGAGTGGCTCCTACGGCGACCATCAGGGTGCCGAAACCGACGTTGATTATCATTATCTGAACTGCCTGGTTTTCACAGCAGATTGTCTTGATAAATATTATAACCCTTTTCAGCGCTCCTGTTTTTTCCATCAGGGCCATCTGTAAAAGAGACGTCGCCACGATCAGCGAAACTGAGAAGGACCTTATCAGCCCTGCTGCGGTCGATCTGAAGATGACCTCAAGGCTGGTACTGAAGAAGAATATCGCCACGAGCGATATGACGGCCCAGCCGATAATGCCGCTGATGTCGGCGGGTTTTTTCCAGACAATAAGGAGAAAGAGTATGATAACTATGGGAAGAAGGGTAAGAAGAAGCATTCCGATATGCATGTAAGTCTCCTTGTAAAGAAATATTTTAAGAACTTATGGATTCCGGAAGTTTTAACAGCCCTTATTATAATTAGAGCCGGCGAAATTTCAAAATTCTTTTGTTGCTATTTTATTTCCGGCAGGTTTCGGATTTTATCTCCTTCCGGAATAAAAAAACCCGGCCCTTGCGGACCGGGGATGTTGAAAAATTTCTTATTCTGTCAGATTTTCTTGGGGATTCTCATCGCGTAGAATGATCTCCATACGAAGACCAGCGCTACTGCGAGGAAGAAGCAGCCTACTAAAGGCGCTGTCTTGACGAACGCCGGAGAGATCGCGATCTGCATTGCCAGAAGGCCGAAAAGCGTTGTGAACTTTATAATCGGGTTCAGGGAAACCGATGAGGTGTCCTTGAAAGGATCACCGACGGTGTCGCCTATGACTGTTGCTTCGTGAAGGGGAGTCCCTTTTTCATTGAGGTCCACTTCGACGACCTTTTTCGCGTTATCCCAGCATCCGCCGGCGTTAGCCATGAAGATCGCCTGGAACAGGCCGAATACGGCAATTGCAATCAGGTAGCTGATAAAGAAGGAAGCTGCCGCAGGGTTCGACTTGTCCGCGGCTGACAGGAACGCGAAAGCAAGGGCGAATGAGAATATTGCAATGAAGATGTTTATCATACCCTTCTGAGCGTACTGTGTGCAGATCTTTACTACTTCCTTGGAATTCGAAAGAGCCGCGCTCTTCTCGCCGCTGTCAAGTTTGATGTTCTTCTTGATATATTCGACAGCCCTGTAAGAGCCTGTTGTAACTGCCTGCATCGAAGCTCCCGAGAACCAGAAAATGACCATGCCGCCGCAGATAAGACCCATAAGCGTGAAGGGGTTCAGGAGGTTCAGGATAAGGGCCGGGTCGATGCCCAGGACGTTTCTCAGGACGAGGATGATCGAGAAGATCATGGTCGTGGCACCGATAACGGCTGTACCTATCAGAACGGGTTTTGCCGTCGCCTTGAAGGTGTTGCCGGCTCCGTCGTTAGCCTCGAGGTAGTGCTTGGCCTTTTCGAAATCAGGTTTGAAGCCGAAGTCTTTTTCAATTTCCTTGCTGACATTAGGAACTGATTCTATGAGTGAAAGTTCGTAAATGGACTGTGCGTTGTCCGTGACAGGGCCGTAACTGTCGACAGCTATCGTGACCGGCCCCATTCCGAGGAGTCCGAAAGCGACAAGGCCGAAGGCGAATACCGAAGAATATTCCATTACATCCTTCGGAATATTTACGCTTGTCAGATAAGCAATGAGCATAAGAAGGGCCATGATGCCGCCGATCCAGAAAGCGCTGAAGTTGCCCGATACAAGGCCTGAAAGTATTGTAAGGGACGCGCCGCCTTCCCTTGATGCGGTCACGACTTCATTTACATGCTTTGACTTGGGGCTTGTAAAGATCTTTGTGAATTCGGGTATAAGCGCCGCCCCGAGAGTGCCGCAGCTTATGATGATCGAGAGGAACAGCCAGAGATTTCCGCCTAACGGTGAGAGCTGCCAGTAGCTGACGGAAAATGTCACTATCATCGACAGGATCGATGTTATCCATACAAGGGAAGTTAGAGGATGTTCGAAATCGATATCATCCTTGTTTTTATAAACAATGCTTGCCGCGAATTTGTTTATCCAGTAAGCGACAACAGAGGTAACGATCATAAGGATACGCATTATGAATATCCAGATGAGGAGGGTTACCTGGTTCGCAGGCGCTACAGCCAGAACGATGAAAGTGATCAGTGCCACGCCTGTGACGCCGTAAGTTTCGAATCCGTCGGCTGTCGGTCCGACGCTGTCTCCTGCGTTGTCGCCCGTGCAGTCGGCGATAACGCCGGGATTTCTGGGATCGTCTTCCTTTATATTAAATGCGATTTTCATAAGGTCGGAACCGATATCGGCGATCTTCGTGAAAATTCCTCCGCAGATCCTCAGTACGCTTGCGCCCAGCGATTCGCCTATGGCAAAGCCGATGAAGCATGCTCCTGCGTAATCCCTGGGGATGAACAGCAGGATGATAAGCATCATGATAAGCTCGACTGAAACCAGGAGAACTCCGATGCTCATTCCGGACATAAGGGGGATGTTAAGCAGTTTTATAGGTTTTCTCTCAAGCGAGGCGAAAGCCATCCTGCTGTTTGCGAGGGTGTTTATCCGGATGCCGAACCAGGCCACACCGTATGAACCGAGGATTCCTATGACGGACCATCCGAGGATCAGCAGCACGCCGGATAAGGGTTTCTGCTGAAGGAAACCGAAGTAAAATCCGATACAGACTGCAATAACGATTTCAAGGCCAATGAGAAACTTGCCCTGCTGAATAAGGTATGTCTTCGCTGTTTCGAAGATCGTTGCAGCGACATCGAGCATGGACTTGTGGGCTTTGAGAGCTTTTACGCGGAGATACTGGTATAAGCCGAATACCAGGCCGAGAAAGCAGATTACAAATCCGCCTATTAAAAGATTATACATAGGGTTTGAACTGAGGTCGGGTATATTCAGCGTCGCTTCGTCTGCCATAAGCGGTGAAGCGAACATCAGGAGAAGCGCAGCGAGCGGAACTATGCCCAGCCATTTCTTTGTAGCCATTCTATCCTCCAAAATTATAATTCTATTCAAGATATCTATTGGCCGTATTAAGTCAAATAACTGCAGTTTATTTTATTGAATCCGGATTCTTATGTCAAGCAAGCGGGGTGAAAAATCAATGAACAGGAGCAGCGCCGGGACAGGATCACCGGCCTGTCAATAATTCTCATTAAATTAACTTTAAATTAACGGAAAGTATGCAATTTGATGTCATCATATTCGAGAACACTCAAAAATATTTTATTGGAGTAAATTATGAGTTTGAAAAAGGAATCAAGAGTTATTGCATGCATCATCTCGGTATTTATGCTTTCAATGACGCTTTTCATGGGATGCGCCAGGCAGAAGACCATAACCATGGCATGGCTGCCTAACAATTCGGGCGACAACGAAAAAGCTATGCGCGCTGAATTCGGTAAAATCATCATGAACGCCACGGGCTATAAGGTCGTAGATAAGCTTACAACAGACTATAATATCGCCATGGCGGCGCTGGAATCCGGCGACGCACAGCTCGGCTATTTCGGACCTTTCGAGTACATCACCGGCCACGCAAGGAATTCCAATATCGTCGCCCTTATTGTCGAAAGCGGAAATTCGGGCACATTGAGCGATGCAAGGTATTTCAGCCGCCTTCTTGTCAAAAAAGGGAGCGAAGGGAAATACATGTCCGGAAAAACCTATTCCATCAACAACATTGCCGGAAAGAAGATTTCCTTCGTTTCAACAAGTTCTACATCCGGATTCAACATGCCCGCAGCGGCAATCCTTGAAGATTTCCATAAAATGACAAAATGGAAGGATCTGACAAAAGACGATCTTATGCAGGGCGGAAAGGGTAAATTCTTCAGCCAGGTCGTGTTTTCAGGATCGCACCAGATGTCTCTCGCGAACCTCCTTAAAGGCACAGTCGATATTTCAGCCGTAGACGATATAGACGTCAGGAACTACCTTGAACTTACCTCCGGAACCGATGAAGAACCCGGCGCTGTGTACACAGTGAAAAAAGACGCAGCCGCTCCATTCGCGGAACTTGCCGGGGCTCAATTTGTCATAATAAAAACTATTCCCGTAATGAATACGCCTGTTGAAGCGAATGTTTCCGTCCTTGACCAGAAAACAGTGGATCAGATCGTGAATGCTCTGACCGGCGAAAAGGTAAAGGATGACCAGCTGCTGTTCCGTCCAAAGGGTTCATCGATGGCCGGGCTCTTCATGGAACCCCATTGCTTTGTCAGGGTATCGGATTACGATTATGACGGGATGCGCCGGATTCTCGGACTTAAATAATAACTAAATTTCAATCGGGGGGCGTTTGCTGCTAAACGCCCCTCCTTTATAATTAATGAGGGTAAACTCATGACACTTTTAGAACTTAAAAACGTTTCGAAATGCTATACCGGTACTAAACCGGCCCTCTCCGATGTCAGCTTTTCCGTAAAAGAAGGAGAGTTCGTATCGGTTATAGGCGCTTCGGGTTCGGGCAAAACCACTCTGCTGCGCTGCATCAACAGGATGATCGAGCCTTCGGGAGGTGAAATCTCATTTAACGGGATCATGGTATCCAAACTTAGAAAGTCCGGTTTAAGGAAAGTAAGAACGAAGATAGGCATGGTTTTTCAGCATCACAATCTTGTGGAACGTCTTACCGTCATTGAAAATGTGCTTCATGGCAGGCTTGGATATAAATCGACCTTAGCCGGCGTCCTGGGCATTTATAATTCCCGGGAAAAAAAACAGGCATATGAGATACTTGAAATACTTGGAATACTTGATCTTATGCATAAACGCTGCGACCAGATCAGCGGCGGACAGAAACAGAGAGTAGGCATAGCAAGAGCGCTTGTACAGAATCCTAAAATGATACTCTGTGACGAACCGATAGCGTCGCTTGACCCCGGTTCATCAAAGATCATTATGGACTATCTCAAGAATATCTGTTCTGACCGCGGTATAACCCTGATAATAAGCCTTCACCAGGTCAATGTGGCCCTGAATTATTCCCACCGGATAATAGGGTTCAACAAGGGAACGATTCACTTCGACGGTCCGCCCTCCCGGCTGTCTCCCGGGAGGATTACTGAAATTTACGGCGCGGAACAGATAACGGAAAGCTACGAACATTCGCTTGCCGAAGCAGCCGGATAGGGCAATGCCGGCAGATATCTTCGCGAACAGAAGGAAAAATATTTTCCTGTTCCTCGCTTTTATTGCAGCTCTTACAACAGGCTCGATGGTCCTGACCCAGTTTGACCCGGTCAACGGTCTCATCAGTATTTTAAAGGCCTTCTTCTGGGGCTTATCAAACTTCTATCCTGATGTCCAGTCGCTTTCGCATATTACGGATATTCTTGTTAAACTCCGGGATACTATTCTCATGTCGATTGCTTCCAGCGTTGCTGCCGCTGTCCTGGCTATGGCACTTGCATTAATGGGATCACGCAGCACCCGCATCCATGTTTTTTTTACATATTTTTCACGCGGAATCGGTTCTTTCTTCAGGAATGTCCCTCTAGTGGCCTGGGCCATGGTGCTGATGCTCTCATTCAGCCAGAGTTCCCTGACAGGTTTTTTAGCCCTGTTTTTCGGATCATTAGGATTTCTCACACGCGCTTTTATGGAGACCCTCGATGAAGTTGGTGAAAGCACTGTAGAGGCTTTGAAAGCGACCGGGGCAGCCTATTATCACATTATATTCCAGGCTGTATTGCCTTCAAGCCTGCCCCAGATGCTCAGCTGGCTCCTGTTCATGATTGAAACGAATATCCGCGACGCCACTTTAGTCGGATTTCTCACCGGAACCGGCATAGGATTTTTATTCGATGTTTATTACAAATCCTTTAATTACCATGTGGCGAGCCTCATAGTGATTGTCACTGTGATTACAGTGATCGCTATGGAAAGTATTTCCAACATGGTGAGAAGGGAAATATTATGACAACAGGCCCGGAAAATAAAATAAAGTTCTCCGGCCTGGAAAAGCCGGTGACTCGCGCCATGATAGTTATACGCCTTACCCTGTCCATTCTCGCTGTTATTACTTTTTACAGCCTTATTACCCTCGATTACGGAAGCGTCAATATCCCGAGGGCCGTCTGCGACACCCTTAATAATTTCAGGACCATATTCATACATCCATTTTCGCGTCGTCTTTCTATACCGGATATTTTTTATGAAATATTGGTGACTATCGGCTTATCCATCCTCATCACGGTTTTCAGCGGTGTTATCGCTCTTTTCCTGGGCCTCCTGGGCGCCCGGAATCTCTCCCCGAAAAGGGTAACTTCGGCTGTAAAAGCTTTCGTTGCATTCATCCGTGCCGTTCCGTCCATCCTCTGGGTCCTGATTTTTGCCGTATCGGCAGGGCTGGGCAGCACTGCGGCTGTCATAGGCCTTTCCTTCCACTCGATCGGCTACCTTACAAAGGCTTTTGCGGAATGCTACGAGGAACTTGACAGGGGGGTCATAGACGCTTTGAAGTCCACCGGGGCAGGGTGGTGGACAATTGTTTTCCAGGCTGTCATACCCTCGTCGGCAACCTATCTTCTGTCCTGGACATTCCTGCGTTTTGAACTGAATTTTTCGAATGCTGTAGCAATGGGCGCCGCAGCGGGAGCCGCCGGCATAGGTTTTGACCTTTTCATGTCGAGCACGATGTATTTCGATTTACATGAAGTAGGGCTTATCACATACTTCATCCTGGCCTTTGCCGTCACTCTTGAGATTATTGCAATGAAAGTAAAATCGAAGCTAAAGGAAAAATAAACCGATTAATCCATATCCGGAGTTTTGAAATGGAAATATTAAGAGAAGCCCGGGAAAGCGACCTTCCGGGAATAATTGAATTATATAAGCAGTTGAATCCGGAAGAGAATTCTTGCCGGGAAGAAAAATTAAAACCGATCTGGAAAGATATTATTAATAATTATAAAAATATCCGGTATTTTGTGATCGAAACCGGCGAAGGGGTTATAGCCGCGACCTGCAATATAACGGTGATCCCGAACCTGACATGGGGAGGGCGGCCTCTTTCGGTAATAGAAAATGTCGTTACTCTCGAAGATTACAGGAAAAGGGGCTACGGCAAGAAGGTCATTGCCGGAGCTGTGGATTTCGCAAAACGGAATAACTGCTACAAAGTTATGTTTTTGAGCAATTCAAAAAGGACCGAAGCCCATAAATTCTATGAAAATTTAGGGTTCAACTCAAGGGATAAAATCGGATTTTTCATGTATCTTCCTGATCATGACGGAACGGCCATGGGAGTTGCCGGATAACTCTAATCAGGCTGTAATTTGACAAAAATTGCTCTTAACACTATTCTCTAAGATTAATATTTTGACGCTAATTCAGGTCTAAATTCTTAATTTCATTGTTAGGAGATATTAACGCAATGAACAGCCAGATAATTCTTCTTTTAACGGTATTTATTCCCTTTTTCGGGTCTCTATTGCTGCCCCTGGCAGGCTTTTTATCGATACGCCTCCGGAATTACCTCTCCCTTGCAATGGTTTTAAGTTCGCTTGTGCTGTCGGCGTCGCTTCTGCCGCAGGTTCTTGCAGGAGGGCCGGTCCTTTTCCAGCTTAACCTCGACATGGGATTTCTCGGAAACGCCCCATGCATATTCAAAGCCGATGCGCTTGCCATATTTATGGCAATCGTGTCTTCCCTTATAGGTTCGATTATCGTCTTTTATTCATTCGGTTATATCAGCCATTATGAAAATCAGAACGAATATTATTTCATGGTTGTATTATTCCTTGGATCGATGATGGGACTCGTGTTCGCTTCTCACCTGATTTTCCTTTATGTGTTCTGGGAGCTGTCCGCGCTCTGCAGCTGGCGCCTGATCGGGTTTTTCCGTGAAAAGGAGCATATTCTGAGGGCCGACAAGGCCTTTCTTGTGACCTTCGGCGGCGCGGCCGTCATGCTGATAGGTTTTATCATGATTTATGTGCAGTATGGGACTTTCGACCTTAATTCCATCCCGCATGGTTCTGCCATATCAAACACTGCAATGGCATTGATCCTGTTCGGGATACTGTCGAAATCTTCTACTCTTCCATTTCATACATGGCTTCCAGACGCAGGCGTTGCTCCTGCTCCGGTAACATCGCTGCTTCATGCCGCTATCCTCGTGAAAATAGGCGTTTATGTGTTTGCGAGGCTCTTCTTCGTGGTATTCGCCCCTGAAAGCGTCTGGCAGACTATTATCCCCGTCATAGCAGCTCTCAGCGCTTTAGTAAGCGCCGGGGCCGCTATTATGGAAACGGATTTAAAGAGGATCATAGCTTACTCTACGATCAGCCAGATCGCATTCATATTTCTGGGACTTTCATGCGGCAGCCCGTTAGGCGTAGCCGGCGGGCTCCTATACATCCTGATGCATGGCCTGGCCAAAGGGGGCCTTTTCCTCTGCGCGGGAGTAGTTGAACAGAATACTAAAACCAAAGACATTACAAAACTCGGAGGCCTGTTTGCGGCAATGCCGGTAACAGCCATTACTTTTATAACATGTTCGTTTTCTATCATGGGCATACCTCCTTTCGGCGGATTTTTCAGCAAGGACATGGTCATCAGCGGGGCTGTGGAAGCCGGCCATCCCTGGATAGCTTTTGTATTTGTCCTTGGCGCCATACTGACAGTTATTTATCTTCTCCGCGTTTTTATAATGGTATTCCTGGGCCCGGTTAAAACCAGACCGGCAGGCGAGGGTTCGAGCACCATGCTCATCAGCATAGGCACATTAGCTGTTCTTTCTCTTGCCGCAGGTATTTTGATTTATTATCCCGCGACATTAATACAGACTATCATCAAGGGGGTCATTGGTTAACATGGATAGTACTATACTCCTTTTGCCGGTGATTATTCCGGTATTTTTTGCTCTTGTTATATTTTTAGTCCCGAAAAGCAAAGCATGGATCGTTATGACCGCCGCTGTTGCCGGCGCTTTACTCAATTTTGCAGTCTGCCTTACTCTTGCCGGACATGACATGACATTGAGTTTCCCCTGGATCGCAATCGATACTTTCAGGATAGATTTTCTGATGAAGCTTTATAATTTCAGCTCGATGATGATATTTTTCCTGTCCTGCGCCTCCCTGCTTGTCATCGTTTATGCGGTCTCTTTCATGCGGGGCAAGGAAAATCTTAAGGCTTTCTTCGCCTTCCTCCTTCTGACTGCAGGCCTGGCGGACGGAGCCATATTAGCCGATCATCTCATACTTATGTTCTTCTTCTGGGAAAGTATTTTAATAACTATTTTCGCGTTAACGATGACTGGAAGCAAAGATTCGTACAAAATATCGGTGAAAGCTTTAGTGCTTAATGGAACGGGCGATTTCTGCATGATCCTCGGGATAGCGCTCGCCGGGCTGATGATGAAAGGCGATCTTTCACTTAGTTCGATCCAGAATTCTCCGATACCCCTGACCGATTTTGCAGGGATAGCAGCTTTTATTCTTTTAACCATCGGGGCGCTCGCCAGGGCCGGCGCATTTCCATTTCATACATGGATTACAGACGCCGCCAGGGAATCTCCCCTGCCTTTCATAGCTTTCCTGCCTGTTTCTGCTGCAAAGCTCCTTGGTGTATATTTCCTTGCCAGGCTTACCCTCGACTTCTTCGATTTTAAGCCGGGCACAGGCATGAGCGTTTTCCTGATGAGCATTGGAGCCGTTACTATTCTTGCGGCCGGTTTCATGGCTCTTGTTCAGAAAGATTTCAAGAAACTTCTGGCTTACGGGATCGTAAGCCAGACAGGTTACATAATAATAGGATTGGGGACCGGAGTGCCGGCCGGTTTTACCGGGGGACTTTTCCATCTACTGAACATCGTCCTTTCCGGAATATGTCTTTTTATGGCAGCGGGTTCTATCGAGAAACAGGCTGGAACTGTCAATCTTGGAGATCTCGGCGGGCTCGGGAAAAAAATGCCGCTCACATTCTCCTGCTTTATATTAGCTGCATGTTCGGCTGCGGGAGTTCCTCTTTTCGGGGGGTTTTTCTCAAGGGAACTTGTCTTTGAAGGAACGATTGAAACAGGAAATATTATTTTTTACGGAGCAGCCGCTCTTGGAGCATTCCTGACAGCGGCCTATCTGCTCAAAGCCCTTCATTCGGTTTTTATGGGTAAAGAAAACGGTAATTATTCCCCGGTGAAAGAAGGTATCAAGGACCCGGGCCTTGCGATGACTATTCCAATGGTACTTGCCGCAACACTCTGCCTTCTTTTCGGAGTATTCAACCAGCTTCCCCTCGGAGGGCTTGTGGAGCCTGTCCTTGGAGCAAGGCTTGAACATTCCTTTGCCGGATTCGGGCAACACTATGCGCTTATGCTCGCCACCGTTATCCTGCTTGTGCTGGCGTTCCTGAATCACATTTACGGCGTTTATAAAACCGGAAAAGCTTCGCAGTCTCTCGACCATATCGGCGGTGCGCCCGTTCTTTCAGGCATATACGGCCTTGCTGAAAAGAATTATTTCGATCCGTATACGATCGGGATGAGCGCTGTAAACATTTTTGCCGTTGCCGTTTCAGGAATAGACAGGGGGATCGACTGGATTTACTCCAAACTTTTGCCCGGGATTTTTTCTCTCGCTTCATTGCTTGTCAGAAAAGCCCACACCGGCAATTATGCGTTATACCTGGCATGGTCGATAACAGGAATGGCGATAATTATTTTATATTTCATATTCCATTAGCATTAGGAGGAACTAAGTGCAGGCCCTATTTATCTTGGTACCGCTTGTTCTCGTTGTATTATTAAATCTCCCATTCAAGCAGGCATATAGAAAGACGGCATTTTATGCTGCAGTTTTTACGGCAGTTTTCCAGATGGTCCTTTCACTGACGTCGGGATTTCTTCTCTGGAAAAACATTACGGATCTTTTCTCATTTAATTTTATAGCGAATCTCGGAGTAGATTTTTTCAGCCTGGTCGTATTATTCACGATCGGGCTTATTTCCCTTATCTCCATAGCCGTATGCCGGTCTTCATACGATAAGGACAAATTCAACTTTTTTAATCTTATCCTGATCGTAATGATGGGAATGAATGGCGTAGTCCTTACAAGGGATATATTTTCATTATATGTTTTCCTCGAGATTACGGCTGTTACGTCATTTATCCTGATAGCCATGGATAAAGGCATAGAGGCATTCGAAGGGGCATTCAAATATCTTGTCCTGTCGGCGCTCGCCACTATATTTATACTCTCTGCGATCGCTTTCACCTTCAATGCCGTTCATAGCCTCTCATACACCGATATAAGCTCCTATCTGAAAGGCCTCGGCGGGCATTTTCCCCCGCAGATCATAGCGGCGCTTGTTCTTTTTATAACCGGGCTTTCCATAAAAGCCGGGGTGGTTCCTTTCCATGGATGGCTGCCTGATGCATATATGTCTTCCCCTTCAGCCGTTTCAATCCTTCTCGCAGGAATAGTAACCAAGGTAGCCGGCGTTTATACTATAATGAGATTTGCCGGCGATATAATGAATAACATAACTATAGTCAGCAATATTCTGATGGCTTTCGGAGCCCTGTCGATTGTAATTGGGGCTCTAGCGGCGATCGGCCAGAAAGACTTCAAAAGGATCCTTGCCTATTCCAGCATATCACAGATAGGCTATATAATACTCGCAACAGGCGCAGGGACGCCGCTCGCGTTTGCAGGCGCTTTATTGCATTTTTTCAACCATGCCACTTTCAAATCCCTGCTCTTTGTAAACAGCGCCGCTGTTGAGTACAGCACAGGAACCAGGGATATAGATAAACTCGGAGGCCTCGCGGGGAAGATGCCTGTGACAGGAGTGACTTCAATAATAGGGTTTTTGTCGACCATGGGAATGCCGCCTATGGCGGGTTTCTGGAGCAAACTTATAATAATTATTGCCGTATGGACATCGGGGAATTATACTTATAGTGTTATAGCGCTTCTTGCAAGTATTCTTACTCTTGCATATTTCCTCATCCTTCAGAGAAAGGTGTTTTTCGGGAAATTAGCGGAAGGGCTCCGGAATGTTAAAGAAGCAGGTGCTTTGATGTCGTTTTCTGCTATTCTTCTTGCCCTTATTACTGTAGCCGCAGGATTGGCCTTTCCCTTTATAATTTATTACCTCCAGGCCCATGGGCTGTTAAAGTTAGTCATAAGCTGATATTGGAGATTATGATGAAAGAAATATTGATATTGATTTTATTATTCGGGCTTGTCGGTTCGGCCCTGCTTTCGGTTCTGATAAGGAACCTTCTGAAAGCGGCTATAACCCTTGCTGCGGCAAGCGCACTGCTTGCTGCGGTCATGTTTCTTCTAGGTACATGGATAGCGGCTGTTATTGAATTATCAGTCTGCGCGGGAATGATAACGGTGGTTTTTATAAGCGCGATCAGCCTGACAAAACCGCTTACAGACGAGGAAATATTAATAGAAGCCAGGGAAAGGAGGGGAAGATATATCTTCCTTCCTTTTATTCTTATAGCCGTGCTGGCTTTGCTTATAATTTTAAAAGCCAGCAATCTTATGAATTTCGATTTCATTGAATCGGCCAATTCTACATCGGTTCCCGATTTTACAACCCAGACTTCTGTTATCTGGAATAACAGGGCCCTCGATATACTCGGCCAGGTTATAGTCCTGCTCTCAGGGGTTTTCGGCGTCGTAGTATTATTTAAGGAGCGTACGGCAAAATGATTATCGATTTAAATTTTATTATATTCGCGTCAATAATACTCCTTATGGTAACGGGGCTTTACTGCCTTTTAGTCACTAAAAATCTCCTGAGGATCTTAATCGCCCTTGAAGTTATGACCAAGTCGGTCACCCTCTTTCTTATTTCAAGCGGTTATTTTTCCGGAAACGCCGTGTTAACACAGGCCCTCGTAATAACACTGATCATTATAGAAGTTGTTGTGATAGTTGTCGCATGCGGTATCGTAATAGGCGTCTGCGTCCATAATAAGAACCTCGATATCAAAAATATGAGAAAACTAAAAGGGTAGGTATGGTAAAATGATAAATATATTAACACCTCCGATAGCATTTCTGATATTATTAGCTGCGGCTTACCTGATCTCTCTTTCGTCCAACTTGCTTGCGGCCAAGGGCGTTGAATCGGGCGGCAAAAATCAAGCTTACGCCTGCGGCGAGAACGTCGCTGATAATAAGGCTCAGCCTGATTACAGCCAGTTTTTCCCTTTTGCTTTCTTTTTTACGATAATGCATGTTCTGGTATTGATAATAGCCACAGCGCCTAAGGGAGTGATCGGTCTGCCCCTGCTTTACATCGGGGCCGGAATAATCGCGCTGTTTGTCTTATTCAGGCCTGCCGGCATACCCTAACGGGTACAAGCAAGGCCTGCCGGCATACCCTTACGGGCACAAGCACCCTGACGGGCACAAGCAATAGGAGGTAAAATGTGTCGTTAATAAATAAGATACTGACATGGGCAAGGATAAAATCGCCCTGGATCATACACTTTAACACCGGGGCATGCAATGCATGCGACATCGAAATACTGGCGTCTCTGACGCCTACTTACGACCTTGAGCGTTTCGGAATCCAGCTTAAAGGCACCCCCAGGCATGCAGATGTGATGGTTTGTTCCGGGCCGGTAACACTCCAGACCAAGGACCGGCTGCTCCGGATATACGAGCAGATGGCGGAACCCAAGTTTGTCGTTGCGGTCGGGACGTGCGCCAGTTCGGGCGGCGTTTTCCAGGGATGCTACGGGGTGAACGGCGGAATTGATACGATCATACCCGTATCCGCTTACATACCCGGATGCCCGGCAAGGCCGGAGGCTATTATCGATGGAGTCGTTAAACTGCTTTCAACAATAAAAAGCTGAAATGAAGGAAGTAAATTATGGAAAAAGCCGAGAGCTTGATAAAAGACCTTTGCAAGGCTTTTGCGTTTATCGAAGGCCACACAAAAATCCAGAGATCGAGAAGGATCTATGCGGAAATACCCCTTGAGAACAGTTCTTCTCTTAAAGAAGTATTGATATATCTGAGGAACAAAAAGAATTTTACATTCCTCTGCACGATTACAGGCCTTGATTCGGGTGAGAATTTTGAAATGATTTACCATCTTGCCGATGACGCAGGAGTGCTGATAAACCTGAAATCATTTACTCCCAGGTCCAGGCCGGTGATAGAATCCGTTACTCCTGTCTTTACAGGGGCTGTGTTTTATGAAAGAGAGTTAAAGGACCTTTTCGGGATTGAAGTAAAAGGTTTGCCTGAAGGCAGAAGATATCCATTGCCTGACAATTGGCCGGAAGGACAATATCCCCTGAGAAAGGACTGGAAAAAACCGGACGAGAATCCGGCCCCCAAAGCATAGGAGGAAATCATGTCAAGAGTTGTAGTACCTATCGGGCCCCAGCACCCGGCGCTCAAAGAGCCGGCGAGTTTTACGCTCTATCTTGAAGGTGAAAGGGTAGCCGCGACAAACGTTGCGCTAGGTTATAACCACCGCGGGATTGAAAAAGCATGTGAAGAAAGGCCTTATATACAGGATATTTATCTTATTGAAAGAGTATGCGGAATTTGCTCCCATTCCCATTCGACGGCTTTTATTCAGGCCGTTGAGGAAATTGCCGCGCTCGAAGTTCCCAGGAGAGGGGCTTATATAAGATCGATTATCGGCGAACTCGAGAGGATACACAGTCATCTTCTCTGGCTGGGCGTCGCCGGGCATGAACTCGGTTTCGATACGCTCTTCATGTACAGCTGGAGGGACAGGGAAGTAGTGATGGACCTGCTTGCGATGATCACAGGCAACAGGGTGAATTATGGAATAAACACGATCGGCGGAGTTAGAAGGGATATTTCAAAGGAACAATCGGAACAAATTTTGAAGGCAGTCGATATTCTTGAGGAAAGAACAAAATTTTATATTAAACTTGCAACAGAAGAGACTACATTGATCGGCAGGCTTGCCGGCGTAGGCAGCTTGAGCAGGGAAATGGCGGTTAAATTCGGGGCAACGGGGCCTACCGCCAGGGCTGCCGGCGTGAAAAGGGATGTCAGGAAGGATGATCCTTACGCAGCCTATTCGGAAGTAAGTTTCAATGTAATAACAGACGATCATGCCGATGTACTCGGCAGGACAATAGTCAGGGTCATGGAATTGATGGAAAGCGTTAAGATTATCAGGCAGCTGATAAAGCAGCTGCCCGACGGCCCTATTTCAGTCCGCGCCCCGAGGAAGATACCTGCCGGAGAGGCGATAAGCCGTTATGAGGCTCCCAGGGGCGAAGATCTTCACTATGTGAGGGCAAACGGGTCTGAAAAGCCTGAAAGGGTCAAGGTCAGGGCCCCAACCCTGGCCAACCTTACGGCAATTACGCATATGATAGACGGCGGATACTTAGCGGATGTACCCATAGTAATAGCCGCAATCGATCCATGCTTCTCCTGCACGGACAGGATGATATCCCTGCGTGAAGGAGATCGCGGAACTGAAACTCTTATGGACTGGGAAGGGCTGAGAAATTACAGCCTCGAATGGTATAAAAAGAACCGCGGTATCGATATGAATAAAATTCATGCTTTAAGATAAGGACGGTGCTTTAAATGTCGGAAGTTCTTGTTGATTTACTGAAAATCCTGGTTTTTCCGGGTTTCATATTTTTGTCTCTCTATTCCCTGTTCGTGGAATATGCTGACAGGAAGCTCTACGCAAGGTTTCAGAACCGTGTCGGGCCCCCCTGGTTCCAGCCTTTCGCCGATTTTGTAAAGCTCCTCGGCAAAGAGACAATTATACCCCATGAAGCCGATGTAAAGATGTTCCGGGCAATTCCGCTGTTTTCGCTTGCGGCGGTCTGTACGGCGTTCCTTTATATTCCCGTCTGGGGAGTAAAATCCCTGTTCCCATTTAACGGGGATGCCATAGTTGTCCTTTACCTGCTGACAATACCGACTCTTACTTTTTTCCTGGCCGGCTGGCATTCTTCATCGCTTTTTGCCTGCCTCGGATCGGTAAGGACTCTCACACAGCTTTTTGCCTATGAAGTGCCGCTTTTCATGGCCGTGCTTGCTCCGACTCTCCTTGCTGGAAATACCGGCAACTGGTCCGTATCCGGGATTTCGGCATTTTACGGTTCGCACCCGCTCCTGCTGCTCGTAAATATACCGGCCTTTATTGTGGCGCTTGTCGCAATACAGGGCAAGCTTGAAAGGGTTCCATTCGACATACCTGAAGCGGAAACCGAGATTGTCGCAGGCGCGTTCACCGAATACAGCGGGAAGCTTCTTGCCATGTTCAGGATGTCCATCGATATAGAAATGGTAGTGGTGGCATCTCTTTTAGCGGCCGTATTCCTCCCGTTTTACCCGGCCGGGGGACCTGTTTTAGGATTCGTAATATATATCGTCAAGACTCTTGCAATAGTGTTTTTATTGTCTGCCGTACGCGCGACGATGGCCAGGCTACGCCTCGAGCAGATGGTGGCTTTCTGCTGGCGCATCCTGACGCCCATCGCTATTTTCCAGATTGTTTTGAATTTAATTCTCAAAGAGGTCATTAAAATATGAAGAAACCCGGTTCGTTATTTCCATTCGTAATGGGAATGCTGACGAAAAAACCCGCTACGAACATGTATCCCTTTATAAAGACCGTAATGCCGGACAGGTTCAGGGGCAAGCTTAAATTCGAGCAGATCAAATGCATAGGATGCAAGATGTGTGAAAAAGACTGCCCTTCAAATGCCATTGAAATAGTGAATGTCGGAGAAAAGGTTTTCGACGCTTACGTTTACCTTGACAGATGCATATATTGCGGCCAGTGCGTGGACAGCTGTCCGAGAAAGGCTCTTGAGAATACAAAGGACTACGAATTAGCTAATTTCGATCATGAGCATCTCAAGGTTAAAATTTAAACGGGCCGGGGTTTTTTAAGTGCCGAAATCAATAAATAATGAACCCATCGAAAAATTAATCTATCCGGTATTGTCATCTAAAGGCAGGTCAGTTATACTTGGCGTAGGCTCGTCTCTTAACTGCGACGACGGCGCCGGCCCGGCTATAGCAGAGGCTCTCATAAGCGCCATGAAAGGCAGGGCGCCGGTGAACGAAAATGTTATGGTCATTAACGGCTGCGCCGCGCCTGAAAATTTTACCGGCGAGATCAAGCGCTTTGGTCCGGATACTCTGATAATAATAGACGCTGCGGATTTTTCAGGCGCCCCGGGAAGCGTCAGTATAATCGATTTGAAGGATATCTCAGGCGCGACCTTCAGCTCCCACATGCTTCCTGTCAGGATAATGGCGGAATATCTTGAAAAAGAAACCGGCTGCAAAACCTTCTTAATAGGAATACAGCCTGAAAGCGTTTTATACGGCGATGTTTTATCCCTTCCCGTCTCCCGCGCCGTAAAAGAGATCATCAAAATCGCTCTTGCATTCATCCTTAAGCCCGTTTCCTGAATCCGGTCACCCGCCGGTGTTCCATCTTGTGGATAATTTGTATCCCCTCGGGATATTCAATATATTCTCGCTTGAATATCCAAGAACGAGAACCCCCAGAATATTATCTTTAATATGCAGGATCCTTTTTAATTTTCTGCTCATGTTCAGGGTATGGACAAGGGAGTCCATAAGGCAGCTGCCCACGCCTAACGTTTGCGCCATGTAAATCATCGCCGAAAGCAGATAAGGCGCGCTTCTTTCTGTCACCGGAACTCTCCGGGGGCCTGTAAGGACAATTACGGCCTGGGTGTTTTCCTTGACGATATGCTTTTTCCTGAAAAGGTCGCGTTCCATTTTTCTTTTCAATGCATTTAAGTTCCCCGCAAAAAGCTTAAAAAACAGGGTTAAAGGCGGCAGGGAGAATAAAAAAGAGTAAACTTTCCTGACCAATGATAAAGCCGATTTATCTATTTCGCCTATCAGGTCTTTATCGTCTATGACAATTATGGCTATGTTCTTGTTCTGATTGGGGGCGTACCCTGCCGACGAGATGATCTTCAGGAGAACTTTCTTAGGGATGCGTTTATCCTTGAAATGCTTGATGGAGCGTCTTCTTTCCATCAGTGAAGCGAGTTCTTCGGGAGAAAGCAATTTCCCGGGATCGGAAATTTTTTCCGGATAGGTGTTATTTACCATTATAGCCATCGAGGGACATATAGAAACGCATTTCTGGCATTCATTGCAAACAGAATAGTCGAAAACCGGATATCCGTACTTCTCCGCGATGCAATAGTTCTTCATCAGGCGGATGCATCTGCCGCACTTTTTGCAGCGTGAGGTGTCAAGTGAAATCATTTTTACCTCCGGCCGTTTTATTATAATCTGATTTAAAAATTCTCCGCAAATTAACTTAAAATTAACTTCAAGCTCACACTGAACTGCTATTATTACGGTTCTTTGTTCAGAAGAATTACATATTATTACGGGGTTATGATTATGGCAGATGAAGTCCGTGGAGACGCCTCGAGCCTGACTGATGAGGAAGCGCAGGATATTCTTGCAGTGCTTGAAAAAAAAGACGGGATCGTTTACGGGGAAAAGGAGCAGGGCATGGTGATGCTTACCGCAAGGGATCCTTTCGGTTTCGACTTTTATGTCGGGGAAGTTTTTGTCACCCGGGCGGAAGCGGTATTTGCAGGCGAAAGGGGATACGGAATGGTATTGGGTGATAAGCCCGGACAGGCAATGGTCCTTGCCGTTTACGACGCGCTTTCAGGCGCCGGGGAGAAGGAACTTACGGAATTTATATCGAGGAGCATGAAGGACGCAATAATACGAAACGCCGGAGAAAAGGATGAGCAGAATATGATGGCGGCATCGACAAAAGTTAATTTCGGTTTAATGTCGGAGGGTTAGAATAATGTTAATTCTTGAAAAAAATAAGATAACACTCCGTACTTTCAGGGTTTTGATGAACTCCATGGCCAATCCCGGCATGCTTGTAAAGCTCGACCCGCAGCCGCAGGGGGGGATCATCGCCGTATGTGCGGCGCTTCTTGACCATGAGGTGGGCTTCAGCGTGATAGGTCCGGGGGCTCATGATGATCTTATCAATGGAATTTATGAAGAAACGAAATCAGAATACAGGAGATCGGATCTGGCGGATTATGTTATCGTAGCAGGCGGCTCCAGCAGCGGCGGAATAAAAAGCCTTTGCAGGGGAACTCTCGAATTCCCTGACAGCGGGACTACGGTCATTTATATGGTCGGGGAATTGGGTTTGCATTCGGGGCTGAAATTAGCCCTGAAGGGGCCGGGCATAAAAACAGAGAAGGAACTCCTGATCGGCGGAGCCGATGTGAAGGATATCATGGATGCTAAGGAGATGAACAGTGAATTTCCTCTCGGCATTGACATCGTTTTTATCGATAATGAGGGAATTGTAGCTTCAATACCCCGTTCATCTTCAATCGAATTGAGGGAGTAAAAATCATGGGTTATGTGGCAGTTTCCGGCGGCAGGACCGCCATAGATAATGCTGAGAAATTCTTAATGATGCGCAGGCTTGGAAATGAATCATCCGGTCCTGATATTGAGCTCTTAAAAAAATCCCTGCACTTTCTCGTGGACAGGGTCATGGGAGAGGGATCGCTTTATGCCCCCGACCTTGCCGCTCTTGCCGTTATGCAATCGGCCGGGGACACATTCGAAGCCTCCTTCATGATCCGGGCTTACAGGACCACTCTTCCAAGGTTTTCATACAGCCTGCCCGTTGATACGATGAATATGAGGGTTATCCGCAGGATATCCTCGGCATTCAAGGATATACCCGGAGGGCAATACCTGGGACCGACGAGCGATTATACTTTAAGGCTTCTCGATTTCGAGATGCTTGATGAGGATGCGCCCGCCATCAAAAAATCGATAGGGGAAGCGATGGAAAAAGCCGGACTCGAGTCTATGCCGTCTACGCTTGCCGGCGTGATAGATATACTCCGCCGGGAAAACCTGATAACCGGCGTATCATCACTGCCGGGTAAAGATGAAGGCTGCTTTGACGTAACCCGGGAATCGCTTTCATTTCCGGCTCCGAGGAGCGCGGCTATGCAGACCATGGCAAGGGGCGAGACAGGAGGGATGCTGGCGCTTGCTTATTCCAATATGAGGGGTTACGGCTCCGCTCATCCAACCATAGGGGAGCTCAGGGTAGGGTACGTTCCTATGGAAGTAAAACATCCTTACAACAGAGGCGTCTGCAGTGTTGGAGAAATCCTCATGACAGAAGCCCAGATCATTTCTGATATTGACACCCAGGACGGTTCGCCGAAATTCGCGCTCGGTTACGGGCTGTGTTTCGGGCATAACGAGACAAAGGCGATATCCATGGCTACCCTCGACAGGGCCATGCAGGTTCAGACAGATGAGACGAAGTATCCATCCGAGGACCAGGAATTCGTGCTCCAGCATATCGACGGGATAGAAGCGATGGGTTTTGCCAACCATTTCAAACTGCCGCATTATGTTACTTTCCAGTCTGCCCTCGACAGGCTGCGCGCTTCGCAGGCCAAAGGTTCGCGGGTCAAGAATGGCAAAGGGGAATAAGCAAATGGAACTTGATTTCAATTTCGGCTTTCTTGATGAAAACGCCAAGCGGGAGATCCGGAGAAAAATATTAAAGGCTATCGCGATACCAGGATACCAGGTTCCTTTCGGTTCAAGGGAAATGCCCATAGCCAGAGGCTGGGGTACAGGCGGACTGCAGATTACCCTTTCTATTATAGGGCCTGATGATATTCTAAAGGTGATAGACCAGGGCAGCGACGACAGCGTGAACGCGGTTAATATAAAAAAATTCATAGGAAAAGTTACAGGGGTCGGGACAACAGAAGATACTCTTAAAGCGACTATTATCCAGACAAGGCACAGGATACCCGAAGAAAAGCTTTCGGAGAACCAGGTCCTTGTCTTCCAGGTGCCGCTGCCGGAGCCTCTCAGGATAGTCGAGCATTCGGAGAAGGAGACCCGGCGCATGCATGCGGAAGCCGATTACAGCGCTATGTGGCTTTATCTCTATGAAAGCATAGTCAAATTCGGAGAGATAACGCTAGGGGCGGGATACCCGGTAATGGTAAACTCCCGCTATCTGATGTCCCCGAGTCCAATACCGAGATTCGATATACCAAGGCTGTCCATGGCGGATACGCTTTACCTTTTCTGCGCGGGCAGGGAGAAGAGAATATATGCGATACCGCCTCATACATACGTCGAAGGTATCGGATTTGAGGATCATCCCTTCCGGATAGAGGATTTCAGCGGAAAGTCATGCGCTGCCTGCGGGAGCGAAGGAACCTATCTTAACGAGATAATCGACGATGAGACAGGCTCGAGGACTTACCAGTGTTCCGACACCTCCTGGTGCAGAAAAGTAAGCCGGGGAGCGGTAAAATGATACCTGTTTTAGAAGTTAAAAATATATCGAAAATATACGGGAAAGAGTGCCCGCACTGCCTTGACCCGGAAAACGCAGGAGGCAGCATATGCCCTTTCTGTCATTCTGTAGCGGCATGCAGGGATGTATCCTTCAGCCTGTACGAGGATGAGGTTCTCGGAATTGTCGGAGAGAGCGGTTCCGGAAAATCCACGCTGCTCAAGATACTGAATTTCGATGAGGAACCCACGAGGGGAGTCATGGAAATAGGGAGGGGCAATCCCGGTAAATTCGGAATCAAGGGTATCAACCTTGATTTTATCGAGAATGCCAATCTTTTGACCCTGAACCCTTACAGGAAAAGGCTCCTTAGAAATCATCTGATGGGGATGGTTTACCAGAATCCGCACCTCGGTTTAAAAATGCATATTTCATCCGGAGGAAATATCGGGGAAAGGCTTTTGATGGCCGGATGGAGAAATATAGGATCGATCCGCTCGAGGGCCATGGAACTTCTTATCAAAACAGAAGTCCCGCCTGAGCGTATGGATGAAGCGCCTTCTAAATTCAGCGGCGGAATGCAGCAGAGGGTTCAGATAGCCAAGGCGCTTTCAAATAATCCTATTATACTTTACCTCGATGAACCTACGACAGGCCTCGACCTGTCCGTTCAGGCTCGAGTGCTCGACCTTGTCAAGAAGCTGCAGAAGGAGTTGAAGCTTGCCATGATCGTTGTTTCTCATGACCTGGGGATAATAAGGCACCTCACAAGCCGCACAATAGTTATGAAGAACGGGCGTGTCGTAGAATCGGGGCTGACGGACCAGGTGCTTGAAGACCCCCAGAATGCCTATACCCAGCTCCTGGTACATTCGAATTTATAGAGGATATTATGCTTAAACTTATAAATCTGTCAAAGAATTTTACCCTCCACATGCACAATGATAAAATAATAGAGGGTTTTATCAATGTCACATTCAATGTTAAAGAGGGCAGATCGCTCGGGATTTCGGGGCCGAGCGGAGCGGGAAAGAGTTCCATTATAAAATGCATATACCGCACTTACCTGGCAAGCGCAGGCAGCATAAATTATGAATCGGTTCAATTCGGTAATGTCGATCTGGCAAACGCCCCGGAACATATAATTCTAAAGATCCGCGATAATGAAATGGGATATATAACGCAGTTCCTGCGGGTTATCCCCCGCGTTCCATGCGACCTCGTCGTAGCCGAGCCCCTTATTCTCGCGGGAAAACCTGCTCAAGAAGCCCTCGATATGTCGCGGCTGATGCTTTCCAGGCTCGGTATACCGGAAAGGCTGTTCGGGACATTCCCGGCGACATTCAGCGGAGGCGAACAGCAGCGCGTCAATATTGCCCGTGCCGTTATACGCTCGCCCCGGCTGCTGCTGCTCGATGAGCCGACGGCGTCTCTCGACAACAAATCGGTAGGGGCGGTAATGGGTATTCTCCACGAACTCAGGGAAAAGGGATCTACGATGATAGGCATTTTTCATGATCCCTCGATAATGAAGGAATTTTCAGATTCAATTTACAGCGTTGAGGAGAAAATACAATGAAGGCTACAAAAGGTGAATTTTCAATTTACAATGCAAATATCGTTACACCCGACGAAGTGATCAAAGGCGGTTCCGTTCTCATTGAAGATGGAAAAATCTCGAAAATAACAAGTGAAAAAATAACCGCCGCGGGCAGCCCCGGGGTCAGGTCCGTAGATGCGAAGGGATGCTACCTGATGCCGGGTTTTATTGATATTCACAGCGATGTGATAGAAAGGGAGATTGAATCCAGGCCGGGCACGTTCCTGTCTACCAATATTGCCCTGCTCGAGCTCGATAAAAAGCTTGCAGCCTCCGGCGTTACAACAATTTATCATTCCGTTTCTTTTGCCGATGAAATTGTTATAGTTATCCGCTCCCTCGATGTTGTTGACAGCATCATCAGGGAAATAAAGCGCCTGCGGGACACCCTGCTGATCAAAACAAAAGTCCATACAAGATACGAGGTTACTTACTCCGGCGGGCTGCCTGAAATAGAAAAGCTGATGAGCGAAGGGCTTGTCGACTTTATATCCGTTATGGACCATAGTCCGGGCCAGGGCCAGTTCAAGACCGAGGAGCAGATAAGGGGATATTACGGCGACAGGTTCGGCGTCGATAAGAAGTCGATTCTCGACCTCATTGACAGGAGAATGGCGCTCCGGGAAAGAGTGGGAATTGAAAATGCGGTAAAAATGGTCAAGGCCGCACATGCCAGCAAGGTCCCGGTCGCAAGTCATGACGACGATACCAGGGAAAAAGTGGTCTTCATGAGAAAAAACGGGATCAGGATAACGGAATTCCCCGTAAGCATGGAAGCGGTTGAAGAAGCGGCTGCGGCAGGCATAGCAATCTCGCTTGGCTCCCCCAATATTCTCAGGGGTTATTCGCATAATAAAAACCTCAGTTCCAGGGAGCTTTTGAAGGAAGGATACGGTGATATAGTATGTTCCGATTATATTCCTTCGACATTAGTCCATTCGATGTTTGTTCTTAAAGAATCCGGCATTAAAACGCTTTCCGAGGCCTGCCGGTTGTATAATTATAATCCGGCGAAATGCCTGGGATTAGCGGGAGAATGCGGAGCGGTTTCCGCCGGCCTCGATGCCGATCTTGTGCTTATTGACAATAACGGTGAAATACCAAGGATACTCAAAACCTGGGTCAGGGGAAGAGAGGTTTATTCGATATGCATGGATTAGGAATTCGCGTACCCGGCGCACAGCTCGATTATAAAAGAGAAGAATTTGTAAGGGACCTTGTTTATCTTGAACAGGTCGGATTCGATTCGATCGAGCTGTCGCCCGAGGATTTTGACGCTATAAGTACCGGGGAATTGGATGTAAAGGCCGCCAAAAATTTAAAGAGAATATTGAAGAATTTCGATTTTCATATAAGCGTCCATGCGCCTCTTCTTCTGAATTTATTCAACCGCGACAATCCCGGGCTTCACAGGGAAGTCCTGGAATCCTGCATGAAATTCACGGATATTATCGGGGGCGACCTTCTCGTATACCACCCCGGAAGATACATAGATAACAGCGAATTCGCCAGGTATGGAAGAAAAAAATATACGAAGGATGAACAGGACAGGTTGAAAGAAGCTGAAGCGGCAACCCTCAGGGATATAGCCGGCAGGTATCCGGGGATTATGATCGCCTGTGAAAACCTCAGGTCATATGTTGATTATTCCCCGTACAGCTATGCCGAATATCCATGGGAATTAGCCGCTCAGGTCAGGGCTGCCGGCAGCAAAAACGTAGGTATGATGATAGATACGGGCCATCTCCAGCTTTCAGCAGGACATTTCGGGTTCGATATTTCAGAAAGCATAAAGATAGCCGGACTCGATCCTGTGCATTTTCATATCAATGATAACCATGGGATCTGCACCTTTTATACGGAAAAGGATAAGAAGGGGCAGCTTCCTTTCGGAAGGGGAGATGAGCATATCGAGCCGGGCCTGGGAACATTCCCTTTCCAGGAAATTTTAGGCTCTTTTCCCGGCTACAGCGGACGTTATATCATTGAACTTACCAGCAGGTATTTTTATCCGGCTAAGATCGAAAAGTCCTTCGAATTTCTCGAGAAGACCCTGAAAAAAATAAAAAAAGAAAAAAAATAAGAATCGGAGTAATTTCAGATCTGATAAAAGCCGGCCTGCCGCCTCAGACCGGCTATGCATTAAAAACCGGAGGTAAACATTATGGAACTGGAAATTTCGGAGGCTCCTGTGATTTATCAGGACCAGGATGAAGGTTTACAGAGGCTGGTAATAGTCGCAATTCCAAGCGGAGCGGTATACGATGAGCTTTACGGATTGATGAAAACTTTAAGCACGCTGACTTGTTCGCGGACTGCAATTACTTATCCGCCTCATATGACACTCAGGACGGGAGTAATGGTCCCGGAAAAAGAAACAGGCACTTTCATCAGGGAATTCGGACGCATAATCGAAAAAGAAAGGGCAATAAGCTCGGGCGTGAAAACCGAGGGCCTCAGGGCCTTTTCATACTGGGAGGAAGAGAACCAGAAATACATAATTCTCTACTCTGTCAGGAAATCTCAGGCCCTGGCCGACCTTAACAAACGCCTTCTCGGTTATGAAAGATATAAAAAGAGCAATAAAACAGTTTTTCAGCCTCATATCAGTCTTCTATACGGAGACGTGGACAGGGAGTCTTTTGAAACGGCAAAACTCTTTGTCGGCGAAAGGCCGGAGATTTTCGACAGGTTTTTTTCTTTCGACCTCGACAACATATCCATTCTAGCGCAGGATAGCAGCGGAGCATGGTCGCTGTTTCACAGGTATGAATTAAGTGAGACTAACACGAGCAAGCGGCAGTAAGCGCTGCAAACGCTTAACTTGCTGCGCAATTTAAGCATAAGTAGCGCTAAGTTTACTAAGCGCTGCTAAGGAGCTGAAATGAAATACATAGAAAGCTTTAATATGCCGGGTGAAAAAATACTCGGGACTGATCCTCACATATCAGAGAGCGCAATCGTATCGAAATCGAGCTTCGGGGAATACACCGAAATCCTGGCAAATGTGCGTTTTATAAATTCCACCCTCGGAGATTATTCATATATATGCGAAAACTGCGATATCATATATACGGACATAGGCAAGTTTTCAAATATCGCGATAAGCTGCAGGATAAATCCGGGGAACCATCCCATGGAAAGGCCGTCTCTGCATCATTTTACATACAGGCGCAGGCAGTTCGGATTCATGGATGCCGACGACGACGAGTTTTTCAACTGGCGTTCCATCCAGAAAGTCAAAATCGGCCACGACACATGGCTCGGGCATGGGGTGATAATTATGCCCGGTGTTTCGATCGGGAACGGGGCGGTAATCGGAAGCGGATCCGTTGTTACAAAAAACATTCCTCCGTATATGATAGCCGCGGGAGTGCCGGCGAAGGTTATCCGCCCGAGGTTTCCGGCGGAAATAGCGGAGAAGCTCAGTTCAATAGCCTGGTGGGACTGGCCGCATGATAAAATAAAAGACTGCATGGAAGATTTCAGGGATTTGAGGCGCTTCTTAGCAAGGCATGGATAGCATCATTGCCCGTATTTGAACTTGTTTATGGTCCGTCTTTCCTTCTTGTCGAGCTTGCCCCTGTGCTTCTGTTTATCCTGTTTTGCCTGTTTTTCAAGGATTTTTATCATTTCTTCCATTTCAGGGGTGACTCCGGGCGCCTTCTCTTCTTCATAGTATTCTTTAGCAAGCGAGGCCTTGACCTGTTTCTCCGTTATCACTTTAATCTTCAGGGTCCTGTATTTCGAACCCTGCCTGACCGTAAGTTCGTCGCCGGCCTTGACCATTTTCGCCGGTTTTGCCCGCTCACCGTTGATCTTGACGGCGCCGCCGTCAACGGCATCCGCCGCATCCGTCCTTGTCTTGAATATCCTGGCGATTTTAAGCCACTTGTCGATGCGCATCGAAAGCGGCGATTCTTTTGTATCCATAATATTATTTTAGATTGAAATATTATTTTGTGCAAGGATCGCTGCCGCCAGGCGGTTTAAACTTGATTTTATAACGTTATTTATTTATCATATGCCTTGATAATAGCTGAAAGGGAAATTATGTTTAAGACCATATTCAAGAATGCGACCCCGTCGCTTGTTATTGTTCCGCTTATCCTTACGCTCATAGGGCTTGTATTTATCTTCAGTTCGGATATTAATGCCAACGGCACCAATAACGGCCTATACCTCAAACAGCTCCTATGGATAGTTTCAGGCATAACCATGGCGTATTTCATAATCAATATCGACTATTTCATATATGTCGAGACTTCCATGTATTACTACATCGGCGGACTCGCCCTCCTCCTGCTGACGCTTCTGCTCGGCAAGAACATCAGGGGACACAAGAGCTGGATGGGTTTTGCCGGCCTGGGGATCGAGCCGTCAGAAATCATGAAAGTGTGCTATATCTTATTTTTTGCCAAGTACCTGGCAAACGCCCCCATCATTGAAAAAAAGACCAGGGTATTTTTTGTTTCTCTTGGAATACTCGCCGCCCCTCTTTTACTGATCCTTCTGCAGCCGGATTTTGCGACTTCCGGAGTATATTTGTTCATCTTCCTTGTGATGGCTTACCTTGGAATGGCCGATACTCTTTATATCAAGTATATTCTGTTCACGGGAGCCGGGACTGTGATCGTTTTCCTGGCAGAGGGCCTGTATAAGGCTTATCTGCTGAACGGCGGAAGTACGAACTCAATAATTGAAACGGTTTTGAATGCGAATACATTTCTTGTGATCAGCATAGTCATGTTCCTGTATACCGTCATCATTTTTGTAATCGAATTTTTCCAGTCGATGAAGATATCGAGGAAAATTCTTCCAATAACTACGATTATCGGATCAAGCTGCCTGATCCTGGCGGCTGCTTTTAAGATATTCAAGCCTTACATGTGGAACAGGATCCTTATGATGTTCAGCCCGGAATACGACAAGAGCGGGGCCGGGTACAATATTATCCAGTCAAAGATCGCAATAGGATCCGGGGGGTTTTTCGGAAGGGGTATTTTCCAGGGAACTCAGAACATTTTAGGCTTTCTGCCTGAAAAAAGCACCGACTTCATATTCGCTATTATCTGCGAAGAATTGGGATTTTTCGGCGGAATACTTATACTCGGACTTTTCGGACTTTACTTTTACAACATCAGCAGGACTATTCAGAACGCCAAAGACAAGGAGGGTATGCTTGTTGCAAGCGGCATATTAGCAATGTTTTTTATTCATCTTTTTATAAATGTCGGCATGACCCTCGGGCTTATCCCGGTAGCGGGCATACCCCTGCCTTTTATCAGCTACGGAGGTTCAAGCTATATCGGTTTTATTGCAGCTGCGGCCATTATCCTGAATATCAATATGCGCAGGTTCGTGCACTAGGTACTGATTAAAATATATCCATGTAATAATAAATATGCCTAAATAACAATCACGGATCAATTCCAAAACGCCTAATAATGAGGCGCATAAAAATATTTTATCTTCTTCCATTTCAACAAAATATCTGAAAATCACCGTAGACGCATTAAAAATGGCACCCGTATTGCTCTATTTATATAAAATGTATAGGAGAGTAAAGCAAATGAAAGCATCTTGTAAGTCAATCAAAGTTGCTGCAGCGGTTATGGCAAGCCTGTCGCTATCGGTCATGGGTTTTTCTTACGCATACAACCCGGCTACCGGTATGACGGGTGACGGTGTTCTGGCGATAAACCCTTTTGTCTGGGCGCCTTCATTCAAACCTGCAGCCTTAGGAAGCGACATGGATGTGGAATACGGCTTTTCGGCTAATGTCGATCTCTTTGTGGACCTTGCCGATGTGAATTATCTGCCTTCGCCTGCGGCATATAATTTTTCGTGGGCCATGCTCAGGTACGATTTCGGAGCAAACAACATCATCGCCCTCCAGGCAAGCCAGACCTTCATCAGCCCCCAGTATCACTTTTTCTGGGAAAATGATTCATGGGCTCTTGAAGCCAATTTTCTTGCGGATATTATTTACACGAATTTGAATTCGCCCGTTTTCGGGGCATACCTTGCGCCTGTTTATAAAATCGTAAAGGATAAGTTTTCTGTATTTCTCGAATTCGATCCGTTTTATACTGTCGGAACAGGCTTCACGCTCGCTATTCTGCCTGGAATCTGGGTTAATTTCGGGGACGCGGGGCAGCTTTCCCTTGCGGCAGAACTGAACAACATTACCGGTACGTTAACGCCCGGGGCGGCGTTGTGGTATTCAGTCACTTTCAACCTGAAATCTTCAAAGTAATACCTTCCTTCGCGCCGCGGTGACATGATTTTTATCAGCCTGCGGCGCATCTTTAATAACCTGTTAGGCTGCCTGCCGTTAGCCGGCAAGGGGTTATTCCTCTTCCCCGTCGATGCTGTTATATTTGTTTTTTACTATCGGCTTGAAAATTTTTCGGGTAATAGTTTCTTTCGCCGTTTCTTCCCTTTTTATATAGTCATAAATGTTCTTAAAGCTGTCTTTCCTGTCGGAGCCGGCATCCCTCCGGATATATTCGCCGTCAGGCCTGAGTTCCCAGAGATTCTCCGTATCGCCGGATTGCAGTTTTATAATTTTATTCAGGAATTCCCTTTGTTGCGGATCGCTGACGGGAAAGAGAAGCTCTATTCTCCTGTCGAGGTTCCTCTCCATCCAGTCTGCGCTTGCAAGGTAATATTCCTCCTCGCCGTCGTTGTAAAAATAATATATCCTTGAATGCTCAAGATATCTCCCTATAATGGATATCACGGAAATGCTTCCTCCGTTCTCTCCGGGACCGGGTATTATAGAACAGATACCCCTCACGATAAGAGAAATGACGACTCCCGCGGAGCAGGCTTCATAAAGCCTTTTGATAATATCGGGATCGCAGAGGGAATTCATCTTGGCTATGATCGCGGCTTTCCTGCCGTTCCGCGCGTTGGAGGTCTCCCTTTCAATCAAACGAATGAATTTCTGTCTTAAATCCGTAGGGGCTATCGTCACTGCGTTCCAGTTTTCTGCGAGTGAAAAACCTGTAAGGAGGTTGAAAAGCGCCGATATATCCCCGGTAAGTTTTTCATCCGTGGAAAAAAGGCTTAAATCGCTGTAAAGGCGGGCAGTGTTTTCATTATAGTTCCCGGTGGCAAGGTGTACATAGCGTCTTATCCCGCTTTTTTCCTTCCGTATTATCAGCATGGCTTTTGCATGTGTTTTAAGCCCTGAAACTCCATAAGTTACATGGGCTCCGGCATCTTCGAGTTTTCTTGCCCATTCAATATTTCTTTTTTCATCGAACCTGGCCTTGAGTTCATCTATCACTGTAACATACTTTCCGTTTTCTGCCGCGCGGATCAGGGCCTTTATTATCTCCGACTCGGAACTTGTCCTGTAAAGAGTCTGTTTAATTGCAATAACATCGGGGTCGTCCGCTGCCGCGCTGATAAGTTCAACAACAGGGTCATATGAATGATAGGGATGAAACAGCAGGATATCATGTTCCCCCGCGGCCCTGAATATCTTCTTGCCCTTGAAATCCCTCGGATAAACAGGGGTTACAGGCTTGAATTTGAGGCTTTCCGCGTTAATAGCCCCATAGAGATTCATCAGGTCTTTCAGGTGGAGAATCCCGTCTACGGGATAGAGGTCGGCTTCAGACAGTCTGTTATTTGTACTTATAAGGCTCTTTATGGATTCAGGAATTCCGTTTTCATATTCAAGGCGGACAGCGCTGCGCCTGTGCATCCTTTTGATCGAGGTCTCTATCTCTTTGAGGAGGTTGGGGGCGTCTTCCCCCTGGAGGCTTATATCGGCGTCCCTTGTTATCTTGACTACATGGCAGGATGTTATCCTGTAACCTGCATAAAGCTTATGAATAAAAAGCCTTATTATATTTTCCATGGGAATATATGAATTGTCTTTCAAAGTATGGTAAAACCTTCCGAATACATTGGCCGGGATCTCTACAAAGGACAGATTGCTTATTTCGAGAGCAGCAGCGGTAATGGGCTGCAGACCGATCGCGAGGTAAAGCCTCCCTGTAACGAGGGTAACGAACGGCAGGGTGGGGCCTATGGACAGGGGGGTTAAAGCGATCTCGAGTTCATTATCGAAAAATGGTTCAAGTTCATCTTTAAATGGAAGTAGTTCATCCGTTTTAAACAAAAGTTTTATCCCGTTTTCTTTGAGTCCCGGAATTATATTATTGTAAAGGACCTTGTATTGATTGCCTAACATTTCCATGACTTCCTTCCTGATATGCTCAATCTGAGCCGCAGGTGATTCGCCGGGAAAACTTCCACTTTCCGAAATTCGAGCCCTGATCTGGTTTTTTAATACGGCAACCCGGATCATGAAGAACTCTTCGAGGTTCGAAGCGCTGATCGATAAAAATTTCAATTTTTCGAGGATGGGATTCCCCGGCTTTGAGGCTTCGAAAAGAACACGGTTGTTGAAATTGAGCCAGCTGTATTCCCTGTTGATTATGCCGGTCATCATACAAGTTTTTCCACAGTTACCAGGATGCCGTAGAAACTCTCGAAGAGGTCGCTCTTTTTCTTGACCGCGTTCCTGATAATATCGAGGAAATCATACCTGTTGTTTTTTATCCTTACGAGGATTTCGCATTTTTCAGGAATGATATTCACTTTGAGATCCTCGACGATCTGGGAGTGAGTGTTGTCGAGAGCGTCGGCTATCCTGAGAATACTCGACATCCTTGATACGGTCATCCTGTCTTCCATTGAAAGCTCTATGTATTCTGTATGTGAAGGTTTCGGCGGCGATTTCCTGTGGTACCGGGCGATCTGGCCGATAACATTCATTTCTGTCCTCTGGAGGCCGATGATTTCCGACGAACTGATGAGCTGGGAAGAATGCTTGTTATGGCTTGTCGTTCCGACAAAGTATCCGATGTCATGCAGAAGGCTTGCAACTTCGAGGTAGATCCTTTCCCTTTCGCTGAAATCGTAGTTTTTTGACAGTTCATCGAAAATGGCCAGGGACAGCCTTGTAACAGCGTCAGCATGCGCCCTGTCGAACTGGTATTTTTTTCCAAGCGACAATGCGCTCGAAATGATATTTTCGCGTATCTCTGTTTTTAATGCCTTGTTCTTGGTAAAAACAATCTTGTAAAGATTAAAAAATGAAGGATTCACATTAGGTATTATTATATTTGGCGCGGCGGTCAGGTTATAGAACATCCCGAAGAGGATAAAGGTTATCTTGGATGTCTTGAGCATTGTATCCGAAATCTGGTACTTGTCCTTGATCCTGTCCAGGCTCATGTTTTCTATCTGGGCAAAATACTTGTTAAAATCCTTCCGCGGCACTATGAACATTCCCCCTGTTAAATAATCATGGAAAATCTTCTGGGCCAGGGGCAGGATATCCTCGTTTATACCGATAAAACCGTCAATTTTTTTAATATCGGGGAATCTCTTCAATGTGCTTTGAAAGCTCATGGAAAACGGATTGAGGGCGAACTGGAATTTATCGTCGTAATTATAATCCTTTGCGAACTTTATTGTCCCGATATGATGTGTTTCGGAAAATATTATTTTTCCCTTCGACTGGAGGATAATATGGGTAGAACCGGCTCCTATTGAAAACAGGACGAAATTTTTTTTGTTGAATGAATACCTGTTTTTGATCTGATTCTTTATTCCTTCGTACACTATCTCGCTTTCCTCAGACGGCTCGCTTATCTCGACAGTGACTCCGGAGGCTTTCCTTAGCCTCTCGATCAATACATCGCTGTTCCCCGATTCACGGATATTGCTTGTTATGTATGTTTTGAAACTTGAAATGCGGTAGCCCGCTATGACTTCCCTGAATTTATTGACGGACTGGATAACCTCCTGGATGGTCTGGTTTGTAATAAATCCCTTGCCCAGCGTATCCCTCCCTATCCCGATAGGGTTCCAGAGATATTCGACGGGTGAAATATCCTTTTTCTTTGATATTTCCGCAATATGCATTTTGATTGTATGCGAGCCGATATCGATTACAGCGATCAATTTATTCTCTTTCATGCCATCTCCATTAACTGGTTAAAGGTTTTTTTATTTTACAGTATTAAAATTATTTACACAAGAAAACTTCCGATAACTCTTCATGTTCATTAAAATACTATTTTAATAAACAAAGGAGGCGGGCATTGGGACCCATAAAATTGGGAATTATAGGCTGCGGGATTGCCGCACGAGATCTTCATTTTCCTGTTCTGCAGTCACTCAAAGATAAATTCAAGATAGTAATGGTCTGCAATCATACCGAACAAAAAGCCAGGGAATTTGCAGAGATGGCCGGAGGAGTGCCCTGGACTCTCGATTACAAGGAGCTCCTTAAAAACCCTGAAGTCGAGGCAGTGGATATCACCCTGCCGATTCACATGAATTATGAAACCGTGAAAAACGCGGTAAGATTCAAAAAGCATGTCATTGTTGAAAAGCCTCTTGCGGCTAATATCGAGGAAGCAAAGAAGCTTGCGTCAATAGAAAAACACTACAAGGGCGTGCTGATGGTGGCTGAAAATTACAGGTATTCGCCGCTGTACCTTAAAGCGGGTGAAATGATCAAGGAAGGCCTCATTGGGGAGCTCTACGGGGCATTCTGGGATATCTTCAGGCGCATGGATCCGGATAATAAATATGCGAAGACCCGATGGCGCATCGAGCACCAGTACGAGGGCGGTTTTATTACCGACGCGGGCATACATAATATAGCCGTGCTGAGAACCCTTTGCGGGGATTTTTCAACGGGAATCGCTGCTATAGAAAGCATCAATCCGGGGATCGGAAAGATGGATTCGATGAGTTTTCTATTTGCTACAAGCCATATGGTAAAAGGCGTTTTAAATATATATTACAGCGTCGACGGGTACCGCGAGGATAAGCTTCTTCTCATCGGGACCGAGGGTACTATCATAGTCGAGGACGGCTCCAGGATAACGCTTAAAAAGGAAGGGGACCAGGACACAGTAGCCGATTTTCCTGAAAGCGGCGGATATCTTGAAGAATTTGAGGATTTTTACAAAGCGGTGCGGGGCGGAGGGAAGGTACTGAGCACCTTCCACGAAGCATACATGGATTTAACGGTAATGCTCGGGGCGATACATTCCGCGGAAGGGAAACCCGTGAAAGCATAATTTAATAGGCGAAAGGTTCTTTGGATTTCCAGTCGAGCATGAAGGGCTCCTCCGGTTCTTTATCGGTTTCGATCCGGTCGACAAGGAACATAACATCGTCCTTGAGGTCTGTATTGGCGATCCCTTCGATATCGACTGTCTGCTCAAGCCTGTCCGGCTTAAACCTTTCCATGTGCCCGTAAACTTTTACCCAGTCGTCGTTTTTAAAAGGCTCTATACCGTTGGTGCTTATCCTGAACCCCAGTGCGACGGCATCCGCTATACAGCAAGTCATGGCGACCCTCATCACAGCGATCTGCCCCTTCTTTTCAAGCTGGCGGTTCCTGTAAACGAAACCCCTGAAAACATAATTGTTATTTTTGATGATAGAATCGACTTTCTTTTTCGGATTGTTGTATAACATCATATACAGTTCACCGATGTTGACGGGAATATATTCTATGCCGCCGTAGCTCAGCCTCCCGGTTTTAGGGTCCGCGTTTTCAAGTTTTAGAGGCTTCTGCCTGGTTTTCCAGGCAGCCTGGTTTGTATTTGTAATATTCCCGAGTGAAAGTCCATGCAGCCTTACCGTAGGCGCCATAATGCAGAGGATCAAAAAAATGATCACTATTATTATTGTCGTGGGCTTTACCGAAAGCCCCGTGAAAATGCTTGCGATTCCTGCAATAATAAGCAAAATGCCGCATGAGCCTGTCAGCCATATAAATTTCGGGCTGAGAAAATTGGGATAACTGCCCGAGAAGATCAGGTATATTATATATCCCCCGATTGCTATAAGCAGAAGGGAGGCTAATACCGATAAAATCCTTTTCATAATAATTGCCCCGCAATAAGCGCTATTATATTTGTGATTAAAAACACGAATGCCGCTGAAATTACCGCGATTAAAACCAGACCCCTTCTTTTCAAAGTCCCGCTGTACATTATTATCGATTTCAAACCGAGTACAGGTCCTATCGTTACAAAAGCAAGCTGGGCGAAGGGTGAAAATTTCATGAAAGACGAGGCGACGAATGCGTCGGCCCCGGAGCATATCGACAGCATTACAGCCAATGCCATCATGAAAAGCACCGACAGGGCGATATTCTGTTCAAAAAATATCGATACGCTTTTCGGAGCGAAAATCCTGAAGGCCGATGCTAAAATAGCTCCGGCAATGAGGTATTTCGACATTTCGAGGAATTCACCGGCCGAATGCTTTACCAGGAAAGGCAATCTTTCACCGGCCGGAATTTCATCAGTCCCGCAGAAGCAGTCATGATCGTGATCTTCGACTCCCGTTGTCCTGAAAATATCTTTAGTTCCCGATAATGCGAGACCTATGGCGACCGCTGCGGCAGCCGAGACGGCCATCCTTCCTGCAACCATAAGGATGCTGAAGCGGAACGCAATGAATGTTGATATTATCACGATCGGATTGATGACAGGTGCGGCGAGCATGTATACTACAGCAAGATGCTGGGGAAGGCCTTTTTTGGCGAATTTCCTCGCTATGGGGATTACGCCGCATTCGCATGTGGGGAAAAGCATGCCGAGAAGGAGAGCTATTATGAATCCGGGCGCGCCCCTGGTGAAGATTTTATGCCTGAAAAGCTTTTCAGGAAGAAAAATTTCTATAAGAGTTCCGATTATCGAGCCCGCAAGTAAAAAGGGCAGAGCATCGAGAATAACGGCCACAGTATTTATAGCGAACATATCGAATTTAAGCATCATTACTCCTGTTTAATAGACGGTACCGCTGCCGCGGGCCGTATTTTAATGATCATCAGCAGGACAAGGGTGACAACACCCACTATAATTATGGTGCCGCCGGGCTTCAGGTTTAGATAGAACGAGATAAACAAGCCTGAAAGCGTGAAGAAGAGAGCGAATATAATCGCTAAAAAACCGGTCTGTTTGTAGTTCTTGGATAACTGCATGGCGCTGGCGACAGGAAGGACAAGCATTGAAGAAATAACAAGAGTGCCGACTATGCGCGAAGAAACCGAGATAGTAATTGCCGTCAGAAGAGTGAAAACGATGTTTATGGAATTTACCGGAATACCGGCGAGCCTTGCCGATTCCTCGTCAAAAGTTATATAAAACAGTTCTTTATAAAGGACAATGACAGTAATAAGGACGAGAGCGCACAAAGATATTATCATGTATAGTTCGAAATCGCTTATCGCCACTATGCTGCCGAAAAGGAAACTGTTGAAACTCGCGCTGTTCCTTACAAAACCGGATAGAATTCCGGCCAGTCCTATCCCTGTGGACATTATTACGGCTATGGCTATTTCCGAGTAGCGGGGGAAAGCCCTCCTGATCCTTTCAATGCCGAAAGCGGCGATTATTGTCAGAAATACAGCCCCTAATACGGGATTTATGCCGAGAACAAGCCCGGCCGCCACGCCTGCAAGGGACGTATGGGAAAGAGAGTCTCCGATCATCGAAAGCCTTTTCAGGACAACTATTACTCCGATCCGCGGGGTAATAATTGCTATGAGGGTTCCAACGAGCAGGGCCCGGAGCATGAAATCATAGTGAAAAATATTAAGCATCACAATTCTCCATGCCTGCAGCAATTTACGCAGTCTTTATGAAGGAGGACCCCGTGTCCGTATATTTCTGTTAAAAGTTCCGAAGAGATTTTGTCGTCGGGCGTATGCTCGAAGAAACCGTTTTCGCCCAGGCATACGAACCTGCTGGCATGTATTGTCATTGCGCCGATATCATGGCTTACCATTACGACTGTAAGCCCTAATTCCTCGTTCAGGTCCGAGAGCAGGCAATACACAGCTTCTTCACTCTTGATATCGATACCGGCTGTAGGTTCGTCAAGTATAAGCAATTCCGGATCGCTTACAAGCACCCTTGCGATGAATACCCTCTGCTGCTGGCCGCCTGAAAGGCTGCCGATCATTTCCTTTCCCTTGTCCTGCATTCCGACCTTTTCAAGCGCCGAATATACAAGATCCCTGTGCTCTTTTTTCATCGACTTGAACAGCCCGATCCTGGAAAAAAGGTTTGCCCCGACTACCTCTTCCACTGATGCCGGAAAGCCTAAATTGAAAGACGTGGCCTTCTGAGAGATATAGCCGACCTTGCTCCATCCCTTGAAATTGTTGATGTTCACGCCGAACATCCTGATTTCTCCGCCGGTGGGGGAGAGGATCCTCAGCATTAGTTTTACGAGCGTGCTTTTTCCCGAACCGTTTGCGCCTATGATGCCCAGGTAATCGCCCTTGTAGATATTAAAAGTGATATTGCTTATAAGAGGCTTATTATTATAAGCGAAACTGACGTCGTTGATTTCCACTACTTTATTCATGGCATTATTATCTGTTTTTTTCATCTGCTTATAAAATTCTCTCGGCTCTCTTAAAATATTTTCATCTAAAGTATAAACAATAATAGCCGGGCTGTCAAAATATGCTCCCTGTCCGTATTGACTATTTATTTTGTCATGTTTATTATTGGGTATTAAAATTATACTTCCGGAGGAGGAAACATGAGATTAGGCATAATCGGCCTGGGCAGGATGGGGATGAATATGGCCAGGCGCTTGTTAAAAGATAAACATGAAGTCGTTGCTTTCAACCGGAGCAGGGAAAAGGTCGGTGAATTTGAGAAAGAGGGCGGGGAAGGGGCTGTCACGCTTGAAGAATTCATAGGCAAGCTCCCCCTCCCAAGGGTTGTCTGGCTTATGCTTCCAGCCGGCGAGGTAACTGAAGAGCATATTGGAAGGCTGGAAAAACTTTTATCCAAAGGCGATATCCTGATCGAAGGCGGCAATTCATATTACAAGGACGATATCAGGAGGGCGGGCGAACTGGGCAAATCCGGAATAATCTACATGGACGCGGGTGTTTCAGGCGGCATCTGGGGATTAAAAAACGGATATTCTACAATGGTCGGCGGGAGCAGGGAGGGTTTTGAGACAATCGAACCCATTATCAAGTCCCTCGCTCCCGATGAGGGATACCTCTATTGCGGCGGGACCGGCGCCGGGCACTTTGTTAAAATGCTGCATAACGGCATAGAATATGCGCTTATGGAAGCCTATGGGGAAGGGTTTCAGATCTTGAAAGCTTCGGGTTACGGCCCGGGGCTAAAACTCAAGGATGTCGCCCATATCTGGAACAGGGGAAGCGTTGTGAGATCATGGCTTTTAGAGCTTCTCGAAGATGCATTTGAAAAGGACCCCGAACTTTCAGGAATCGAGGGATATGTGGGAGATTCCGGTGAAGCGAGATGGACAGTAAAAGAGGCCGTCGACGAGGGAGTGGCTGCCGATGTTATTACAGCGTCCCTGTTCAAAAGGTTCAATTCGAGGCAGAAAGACGTTTTCGCGAACAGGATCATGGCCGCTCTGAGAAATGAATTCGGGGGTCACTCCGTTCTCAAGGCAGGCCAGGATTTCGGCGAGTCCGGCTCAGGTGCCGGAGAAGTCAGGCATTCCCCGCCGGATGCAAAAAAATGAAGCTTTCAGGGTTTTGTGAAATTGAGAAGGCTCCTCCATGCGGCTTTGTCCTGTTCGGGGCTTCCGGAGATCTGGCGTCCCGTAAGATCCTACCTTCTCTGTATAAACTATACAGGTCAGGAAGGGTTCCGAAGGAATTTTTTATAGCGGGGTTTTCCCGGACCGAAATGGATAATGACCTTTTCAGGATAAAGGTGAGGAAGGCAGTGGCAGACTCTCCCGGAGGAGAATCTTCCGGCCCGATTGAAGAATTTTTAAGCCGGTGCTTTTACCTGACCGGCGGTTATGACAACCCTGGAAGTTATTCGGAGCTTGGAAAGCTGCTTGAGTCCCTGGCTGTCCAATTTAACACCGGGGGGAGCCTGGTTTTCAAGTTAGCCGTTCCGCCGGATCTTTACGGGCCGATCATGGAGCGGCTGGGTAAAAGTTCTCTGGTAAAAAAAAGCGGAAGTACCGGCAGGGGCGCTCCTTTCCTGAGGGTTATGGTAGAAAAGCCTTTCGGAAGAGACCTTGAAAGCGCTGCTGCCTTAAACAAACTGATGCTTTCTTACCTTTCAGAAGAACAGATTTACAGGATGGACCATTATCTCGGGAAAAATACCGTCCAGAATATCCTTGTTTTCAGATTCGCCAATATGATCTTCGAGCCCCTCTGGAACAGTCAAAATATCGACCATATCCAGATAACGCTGAGCGAACAGGCCGGGCTGGGGAACAGGGCGGGATATTTCGAAAGGGCCGGGCTTATCAGGGACATCCTGCAGAACCATCTGATACAGGTTCTGACCCTTGTTGCGATGGAACAGCCCTCGTCTTTTGATGCAGGCTCGATTAATGACGAAAAGGAAAAGGTTATTTCGTCGATAGCGCCTTTTATAAGGGGAAGGATCAGTGATGCTATAATAAGAGGACAGTACAGGGGCTACAGGGATGAGCCGGGGGTTGATAAAAATTCCTGCGTTGAGACATATTTCGCCGCGAAGATGTTCATCAATAACAGCAGGTGGAGGGGAATGCCGTTTTATATAAAGGCCGGGAAAATGCTCGATAAAAAGGCCACGCAAATCCATGTGGTTTTCAAGGAGATGAAGGATTGCCTCTTCTGTAAGCTCGGGATCGATCATGAGCCCAATGTGCTTACTTTCGGGATCCAGCCGGAACAGGAATTAAAGCTCAAATTTATGGCTAAAGTTCCAGGCGCCAGGTTGTGCCTATCGCCTCTGAGCATGGACTTTAATTACAGGGAGCTTTTCGGCTCGGATATATGGGGGGATTATGAAACGGTCATACTCGACTGCATGCTCGGTGACAGGACGCTGTTCTGGAGGAAAGACGGTCTCGAGGCGTCGTGGAAACTCCTGACCCCCGTGCTTGAGGAATGGGAAGGGTGCCGGGCCTCGAGCCGGAAGGAGAGGCTTTTATTTTATGAGCCGGGCAGCCGGGGTCCGCAGGAGGCAGAAGGCTTTATCGGGAAGGACGGCAGGACATGGATAGATGACTGATATCAGAAGGTTTGCATGCCTTGAGGATATGAGTAAAAGCGCCGCCGAATATTTTATTAATGCGATCCGGAATTCGGCAGGGAGGAAAAGCGGGTTATGTTCAATAGCACTGCCGGGAGGCAATTCTTCAAAGCGTTTATACGAACTGCTCGGCAGCCCTGACTTTTCTTCAAGGGTCGATTGGGAAACCCTGAGGATATTCTTCAGCGATGAAAGGTGCGTTGTCCCCGAATCCGGGGAGAGCAATTATGCGCTTATAAAGACACATCTTCTCTCGAGGGTGCCGGTTCCGGAAGGGCATATTTTCCGGATTCCGGCCGAAGGGCCGGACCCTGATGAATCGGCGCGCCAATATGAAAGAAGGATCAGGGAGGAATTTATAAAGATGGGCCCGGGCCATATGAGCCTTGCCATGCCTATGTTTGATATTATAATACTCGGAGTCGGAGCAGACGGGCACACCGCCTCGCTTTTTCCCGGAAGTCCGGCCCTTGATGAAAAATTCAGATGGGTTCTTTACTCAAGGGGTGGGCCGGAACTAAGGACCCGCGACAGGATCACCCTGACACTGCCGGTTATAAACGCTTCGGGCAGAATAGTTTTTATTGTGTCCGGCAAAGAAAAGGGCCCGGCGCTTGAAAAGATCTTTTCCCATGATGGGCCCGATCCCGCGCTGCCCGCGTCTATGGTGCATGGAAACGAAGAAACGGTCTGGTTTATCGACGAATCTTCAATTTAAATATCTTTTGCCTGAAAAATTGAAATTATCGTTAACTTCATCCTATAATAGGTTTCAGGGGGTTTTAATGAAGAAAATCATTCTTATTCTGCCGCTGCTTCTGTTTTTATCCGCCGGCGCATACGGCGGTATAAGCCTTGTCCCTGATACAAACGATTCTGCGGGGCGGAAATACATTCTTACCTCTGAAACGGGAGGCAGGTCTATAAGCAAGGACACTTATCTCGTAGGAACGGGCCTGGCTGAAATCAGCCGCATCGTTTATATCTTCCATGGATACAGGAATTCTAATGACACCTATAGGCAGAATCCGTCGAATTTTATCATAAACTGGGACCTGTCCGGCCTCTCGGATAAATACGGCATATTGTTTGTAATGGTTGACAATGGGACGTCCGTCTATCCGGTTACAAAGCTTGACGACCCTCTTTCTGATATGAGCATGATGAATGAGCTGAAAAAAGAAATAGATGGCCGGTATAAAGCGGTGAAGCCGCCCCTTTCGATCGGATTCTCTGCAGGGGTCGAGGGCGCCGTAAAATTCGCGATACTTAACGATATTAAAGAGATCATGGCCATATCCGGGAATTATGACCTTTACAGCATTCCGCCAAACGAGATGGCTTTCCATGTAAAGGATTTCGGCAAGGGGAGCGATATTATCGAAAAGGAAAATCCAATAACACTGCTCAGAAAAAGCCATGAAACTATATACCTGTTCTGCGAAGAGAAGAACAGGGTAAATGTAAAGCAGGCACAGGCTCTTGTGAATGCAGATATTCCGGGAGTAAAACTCATTGACCTCAGGGCGCTCGGCAAGGGATACAGCCATGACTGGACATTTTTGACGAGTCCGGGGATAACCAGGAACCTTGAAAAGATCATTTCCGGCGACGTTGATAACCTGGATAAAATCCAGGAAACAAAATAAAGTTTTTAAGAAACCGAACTTCACAATACTGGACGCAATAATTATTGGCAATAAGTGGTTAGAACGGTTAACCCTGTAATATCCGGATTAAATCGATTCGACTTTTCACACCTGACTTCCTGTAAATATTTTTTATGTGGGTTTTAATGGTATGTATACTTATAAAAAGTGTGTCAGATATCTCCTGGGAGCTCATCCCGTCGTGTGCCTCGCGTCTGGTAAAACCGAAGCGCTTTGAGGCTTCAGGGTGAATGGAAAAGGACTTGATATTATAATTGGGCTTCATGATCGTGACAATTAGAAAAACCAGAACAAACACATTTATGATTAAATTCAATAACGGGAGTAAAATAATCAGTAAATTTCCATGGCAAAAAATCACTTTGATGACAATTGGCGGTAATATTATTATATTCATAACAGAGGTGATTTTTGAAAAAAAGGTCCAATCGAACCCCTGCAATCAATACCTGTACTTGAAGATGAATCTGATTCAATTCAAATATTCTTAAAAAATGTTAGGGTTATTTATCCGTCTTTATTGACTACTGCAACAGCGATTAATTTACGTCAGAAGTACAAACTTAAAATCCCGGATGCTATAATAGCGGCTGAAGCAATAAACAACAAAATGACCTTTATAACTGCCGACAAGGAAATAATTCGTAAAATAAGGGAAATAGAAGTAATTGACCCTAATTAAAAAATACCCTTGTGAATCCTTGGGAATATTCACAAAGGAATAACTCTTGATTGACATTTAATCAAAAATTCAAATAAAATTATCATCAGATACAAAGTTAAAAAAATGAGGAATCTATATGAGATTTGGAATAATTGTCTTAATTAAAGTTTTATTTATTCTTTGTTTTTTCACTCTATCCGGCGTAAATAGTTGGGCATACTATGCTCTTAGGGCTGCTTATGATCAATTAAATAATTACTCAAAGAGCATAGGCGACGACAATAAAGCCATTGAGCTGGATCCAAAAAATAGAGAATCATATTATAACCTTTCATGTGTTTATAGCAAAATGAATAAAATCCCCGAAGCATACAATTACTTAAAGAAATTGTTAAATGCAGGTTACAAGGATATTTCCTCTTTTCTGAAAAACCCCGACTTGAAAAATCTGAGGGCAGATAAAGGATGGCAGATTTTTTATAATAACCTTAAAAAGTAGCCAAAATTCTGATAAAAGAATGTCTCTGCTTCAAAATTCACCCATTTGATAAAACATTGCATTTTGACAAAGATCATCGCAATTTTATTTAAATAATTCGGAGTGAGACCCTGTCCTTTCAAAAATAATAGTACCGCTTTCCTGATCAATCTTATATATTATCAACCAATCCGGTTCAAGATGGCATTCCCGGCGGTCTTTATAGCTACCCTGGAGCTTATGGTCTCTATTCTTTGGCGGGATTCTTTTTTCATCAACCAGAAGTAACATAATTTCTTTAAGTTTTTCCATATCTTTATTAGATGAAATAGATTTTTCAACATCTTTCTTGAACTGATTTTTGATTTCGACTTTCAGCATTAAATTTTCATTTCTTTAAAGAAATCGTTTAATGATTTATATTTAGTCAATCCAATCCCTTTGTCAGTTTCATCAAGGGTTTCAGCAGTTTTCTTGTTCGGGATATGCAAATCAAAAGGAATGCCGTTTTCTTCTTCAAGCATTTTAAAAGCAATATTAATATATTGTGTCTGAGTTAAACCAAGTTTATGAAGTATTTTTTCGGCATTAGATTTTAACTGTGAATCTATTCTTGCCCTGACCACAGCGGTTTTAATCATATTTTACCACCTCTAAAAAAGAATAGCGCATTTGTGCTACAAAGTCAAATTTATGGATGTGAATAACAGATGTCTTATTGAAAGCAAATTTCCGGGGGTGTTAATCCTTGGTTATTCTAATAGGAAAAATAATCACCAATCGAATTAAAGATTATTAGGAACAGTTTTACTTCCAGCAATAACATTATAAAATGCTATTGCTTTTCCAATGTTTAAATCTAAAATTTTCATTTTTTGACCGGCAGAAACAAGTTTTATCGAAGTAAGTGCTGCAATGTATGCATAATATTTTCGATCAATTTCCACTTTTTTACATATTTCAATAAAACTTTTTTCAAGTTTGCTTGTTAATTCCAGTGTAGAATATATTGGTTCATTTCCTTTTGGAATTTTTGTATTCCATCCTTTCGTAGGTTCTGCAAGACCCAAACTATAGGCAACATTACCCATAAAATGAAGTAAATCGTTTTGTCCTTCATAAACCTCAGATAAAATTACACTACCTGGTTTATATTTATCCAGATCATGCACAACATCTCTTAATAACATTAATCCTGCAATACTACTTGAGCCTGCTATATCTGTTTCAATATGTCCTTCTTTTGAATTTGTAAACTTTGGACCAAATAACTTTAAGAAAGAATTAGATAATTCATTAATTTTTGGATAGTATTTTGGTATATCTTTATCTAACATTCTTAAACCTCTTGTAAAAAATGTTATTTTGCAGATCATTTTATGTCAAAAAATCTTTTAAAGAGTATCCTGTTAAAACATTGCATTTTGACCGGAAATATAATTATTTCGATTCCAATAATCCGCGGACTGAAATATCCTCGTCCAGTTTTTCCCAGTGTATTCCTATCCCACCGCCAATGAATTCCCAATCCATAAGTTCGTCTTCTGTTGCCTTTATTAATCTCGGAAACCATTCCAGTGGAGCAGAAATAATACGCCCATCCTCTAGAAATACTGCCAGGTCTTCCTTCGAAACCTTGACATCTATTGCTCTTGCTGATATTGAAAACGGTCTGTTCTTAACCAAAGAATCCATGCCATGCCTCCTTTAGTTCTTCAAGATTTTCTAAAATAATCTTTCGGATTTCTGAAAGATCATGATTATTAAAGCGGATATTTTCAGCTAAAGCAACATCCGGTTCTATCCAATATTTCGCATATCCCTCACCCTTTGCTATATGAATATGCGGCGGTTCGTTCTGCTCGTTGCTGAAAAAGAAAAACCGGAATCCATTTATAAACAATATTCTCGGCATTCAAAGCCTCTCGAGCTTCATTTTCCCCATCAAAATATAGATTTATTATTACTCTAAGAATAACACTATTCTGTCTTATGAGCAAAATTTCAGGGGGGTGTTAAAACTTCACTTGCCTGTCGTTTTTCTCCATAAAACCATGTACATAATTATCTGATCCCGTTAAAATAATATCAAAGAAAACGGGAGACTGGTATGGCAAGATTTGAGAAGAACACAAGCAGCCAGGGGTTGTTTTTGTCAATTCAACTTGAAGATCAGTTCGATTCTGAAAGCCGGGACGATTTTAAAACAATTTATCACCGAACATGTAAATATCGAAGATTTTGAAGGCGAATACAATAATGACCATACAGGCCGGAAAATCAAGAATCCTCAAGACGTCGTAGCAGCAATTCTCTATGGATATATTACCGGGAACCGTTCCAGCCGGAAAATCGAAGAACTTCTCAAAACCCATATAGGATTCATGTATGTATCTAACACCCTAAAGATCGACCATTCAATCATCTGTGATTTCAAGATAAAATTCAAAAGACAGATCAAGGATATTTTCAGTAGAATGCTTTTCCTGATGAACGAAATCGGTATGATAGACTGGCGGATGATTGTCGGTGACGGGACTAAAATAAAGGCCTACGCAAGCAAGGATCAGAATATCGGAAAGGGATTTGTTGATAAGCTCCTTGTAACATATCACAGGATGGCTGACAAGATCGTGGAAAGGGATATTGAACTGGAACAAAATTTTGAAAAGGGAATAATCGATTCAAAAGAATTGGAAGAAGAAAAAAAGCGGATCGCCAGACAGAAACGAAAATATGACAGGAAGATTGAAAAGGCGAACAAACTTCTTGAAGACGAGGAAATGAAAAAGAGGCTTGAGAAAGAACGTATCAATATGACAGATCCGGACAGCACCATTACACCTGCAAGCTCCAAAATAGGTTATATCCAGGGATACAATGCCTTGCTGACTGTAAGCAACAATGATGTGGTACTTGATTTTGACATTACCACTGAAAGTGAACATCTTAAAACCGAAGGAATGGTAAACAATGTCGAAGAACTGAAAAAGGAAGCCGGAGAAGAAACAAAAAGTAAATACCTGTTTGACTGGGGCTTTCAGAATATAGAGACTACCTTAAGGCTTGAAGATAAAGGGCTTGATATGTATGTTGATGTTCGGGGCAAAGA
>CAZHNM010000014.1:0-87737 GCA_964533855.1 uncultured Brevinematales bacterium | reverse complement strand
CGCCGATGATACTCGTTTACGGGGAAAGTAGGTGTCGAGAGCTTTTTTTATTTATATTACATGTAAAAAGAGGATTTTTATGGTTAATGCTCTGAACACTATAGATGAAGCGTTAATTGAGATCAAGAAAGGCAACATGGTCATCGTTGTGGACGATGAAACGCGCGAAAATGAAGGGGACCTGGTAATGGCCGCTGAAATGGCGACCCCTGAAAAAATAAATTTCATTTTAAAAGAAGCAAGAGGACTTGTCTGTTCTCCGCTCACCGCCGAAAGGGCGAAGCGATTTGACCTTCCTATCATGACTGAAGAATCGAACGAAAAATGGGGGACTGCTTTTACAGTCTCCGTTGACGCTAAAACTGTAAATACCGGCATATCTGCTTATGAACGCTGCGATACGCTCAGGAAGCTCGCTTCTCCCGGCGCGACAAGGGATGATTTTGTCAGACCCGGTCATATTTTCCCGTTGCAGGCCAGGCAGGGCGGAGTTCTGAAGAGGGCGGGGCATACCGAAGCGACGGTTGACCTTATGAACCTCGCCGGGCTCAGCGAAGTCGGGGTCATATGTGAAATTTTAAATGAAGACGGCTCAATGGCAAGAATGCCCCAGCTGAATAATTTTGCGGAAAAACATAATCTGAAAATAATAAGCGTAGCGCAGCTGATAGAATACAGGACAATGAAGGAAAACCATGTATTCAAGGAATCCGAAGCCCGGCTTCCTACCAGTCATGGCGATTTCAGGATAATAGTTTATAAAAACGATATCGATGATAAAGAACACGTGGCCCTTGTTAAAGGCAGGATTAAAAAAGAGAGCCCTGTAATGGTGCGAGTGCACTCTGAATGTTTCACAGGCGATGTCCTCGGGTCTTTGAGATGCGACTGCGGAGACCAGCTGCATAGGGCAATGGAACTCATAGATAAGGAAAGCTGCGGCGTTATCCTCTATATGCGCCAGGAAGGCAGGGGAATCGGGCTTCTCAACAAGATCAAGGCCTATGCGCTTCAGGACAGCCTCGGGCTTGATACGGTAGAGGCCAATATCGAACTCGGATTCGGAGCCGATCTCAGGGATTACGGCATAGGCGCGCAGATATTAAAAGATCTGGGGATGACTAAGATAAGGCTGTTAACAAACAATCCCAAGAAAGTCATCGGCCTGGAAGGTTACGGAATGGAAATAGTGGAACGTATTCCCCTGATCATCAAGAGCAATGAAGAAAATGAAAAATACCTTATGACAAAAAAGACCAAGATGGGCCATATCTTAGATTCTTAAACAGACTCCGGTTTCTCATCACAAACCATGCCTCATTTGTTTTCGCTTATTTTTCTATAAATATAATTTGCAAGCCTTCTCATCTGCACAGGTTCGACATTATCAAAATGGAAGCCGGCCGCGTTATTGTGTATTGCGACTAACGTTGCGAGAGCTTTTATTCCCGTGCCGTCAATCTTGAGCAGCAGAGGATCATAAACCGTTTTCGGAGACAGGAGAGACACTTCTTCATGGTTATCGAATTTTATGGCGCACCCGCCCGCGCTGATATCTATTACTTTTCCCTTAATAAACCTGTTTATTTCCTTGATGCAGACGGCGCTTGTTATTATCTCGGGCTCTATTGGCCTTACCCGGATATGAACGCGTTTATCCTTCGTGGAAATATTGTGCGATACAATGGCGCGGACAATTTCATCGGCCATGTGGACCGAACTTTCGGTGAAGTTTATAATTGCGGTAATGCAGAAAGGAGCAAATGATTTTATCAAATCCGTTTTAGTGGTGTTTTTTACCACATAAAAAATATTGATCGAAGGGCTTATCTCCCTGATCTGCTTGAAAAGTCCGATTTCCTTAGTTCCTGTCATCATAATCGTAGCCGGCGAATCTGATGACTTCAGGCAGTTGAAAAACTCGTCTTGGGACAGGCAATCGATGCATTCCAGGCCCATTGGGATCAGGTCGATTGTCAGATCGGACATGTTGTTTAGAAAATGTTCATAAAAAAGCATTTTCATAACGAAAGACCGCCTTAGCTATTGTTTAGAATTTCGTCCATTAATCCGATTAATATAGGGCGGTTTATTTTTAAAATCAACTTTTTAAGGCTCTATTCCGGACCCGGGAGTAAAAATGAAAGTATTTTCATGCGCATTATTTTTTATCTTCATTTATTGCGGGGCTTTCGCGTTCAATGTTATCTTCCCTGAATTTTATGCTTATTCAGAATACAACTCCAGCAACAGCATAGTTTCATCCTACCTGATCGATATGGTGCTCGACACCGGCCTGAAATACGGCGTAAAGATAGGCATAGGGCTCAAAGAATATAACATTTCATCCATACCGACGAATAATGCGGGACTCGATTCAATAAAGGTTTATTTGAACCCTGTCGATTCGCTGAACATAGGTTATTTCATCGGCAAGAATTTAACTCTCGGTATCGCCGAAATTGGCTACCAGGGTTTCCAGTTCCACCAGGCGGCAGGGCTTGAATATATCGGTTATAAAGATATAAACGGAACAGGGATAGAGGCTTACATGGATTTTATGGACGACCTTTTGCAGCCCCACCTCTATATATACCAGCCGTCGGACACGAACCAGGTAAATATCGATACAGTCTGGTACCTGAATTTAGAGCATTACATCATCCAGGCTTACTTCGGAATCAACAATGCAAATATCATCGGGGCTTCATCAAGCAATGCCCTGGCTTACAGGGTAGGGTTTTTTGTAAAGACCGTGTACGGCAAGATAGACTTTTTAATAGGGCTTTATGCGCCCGATACGCTTTTCTCTCAGATACCTTCGGCAGACGCGATATACCTGAATGTTACGGAACATATAGTAGTCGATAATTTCGAGCAGACGATGACGGTTTTTACAAGGCCTACAAATTACAACGATGTGCCTGAAAATATTTCCAACGATTTCGACCTGTATCTGGCGACGGGCGTTAAGATCGACGATATCGGGGCAGGAATCGAAAACTCCCTTCTATTCGCTTCGAATTATGCGACGACAGACAGGCTGGGCTTATATTTTTATTTTATGATGGACAACCTGATGTATAAAACAGGCATATATTATGACCTATTCGGGAATGCTTTCTCTTCCCAGTACGGCGGGTTTGTAAGCATCAGCGGTAATATTTAAACATGGGCTTACCGGGCCTTCAATAACTCGGCGGCCGTGCAATCGAGTTTCATGCCGTGAGAGGCTTTAATCAGGATGGTATCTCCTTCCCTGACTAATTCAAGAAGCCTTCCGGTCAGTTCTTCCCTTGCCGAAAAAAATAATTTTTCAATTTGCGGTTCATCAATATTTTCGATTATTACCTTTGAATTGCTGCCGTATGCAAGTACAATGTCAGCTGATTTATTTCTTGAAATCTGTTTTCCTATCATGCCATGAAGTTCATGCGACATATGGCCGAGTTCGAGCATATCGGATAATACGGCGATTTTCCTGCCGCCGGCCTTTCCGAGAAGTTCAAGCGCCTTTAGCATTGAAGAGGGATTGGCATTATAAGTGTCCTGGATTACTGTAAATTTCCCATGTATTATTTCGCTTCTGCCCTGGACAGGCTTGAAATCCGAAATTATCCGGGCAATTTCTTTTTCATCAATCTGGTAGATCTCGCTTACCTTTAAAGCGGCGGCAAGATTGGAAAGATTATGCGTACCGGGACAGTGGAAATCGAATTCGATATTCTTATAAGAAAGCCTGTAGCCCTCGAGGCCCCTGTCTTCTTTTATGCCGAGATCGGATAAGCCGAATTCTATCGTATCGACTGGTGAAATCTTTTTAAAATATTCCAGGAAACCATCGTCCCTGTTAAGAAGGGCGATGCCATGCCTGTGTATGCCCGAGAATATTTCCGCCTTGGCTTCCGCTATCTTCTCAAGACTTCCGAACATGCCGATATGGGCATAACCGACATTTGTTATCAGGCCCAGGAGAGGTTCTGCCGTTTCCGACAGTTTTTTCAGCTCGCCCCTGTGGTTCATCCCCATCTCGAGAACAAGAATATGAGTTTCTGGAGGAGCCTGCAATATGGTCAGCGGCAGCCCGATATCGTTATTATAGTTCTTTTTTGAAGTATGGACATTGTATTTCGAAGACAGCAGCAGAGAAATAAGTTCACGGGTGGTAGTTTTCCCGGAACTGCCTGTAATGCCGATAGAACTCGCGAATATATGTTTTTTATAAGATTTTGCGAGCATTGACAGCGATTCGACGGTATCCTTTACCGGTATGATGTAACTGTTATGCAAATACTTTTTTACCTTGTTTTTGTAATCGTTTTGAACGATAAAAAATCTTACGCCTTTTATATTGCTTTCCCGGATAAAATTATGACCGTTGTAATTCTCGCCGTTTATAGCTACGAAGCATTGGTTAGGTGTTATTTCCCTCGAATCGATTGAAAAACCTTCAACAATTGAATTTTTAGGGTGCCCGATCTTTATTGGAGGGATTTTCAGACTTTTTTCAATAAATCCAATATCGACCATCAAAATCTCCAAATCCGACTATTTATCCATTATATATTGTAGTTATGGAGAAGCTCTTTTGGCAAATTTTTGAAAACTTATTTACTTTTTTTCATTTTTCTTATAAAATTAATCATTGTTTCGTAAAAGGTATAAAATTGATGCAGTGCCTTACTCGGAGGAAATAATGCAGTTGAATAGCTTGCATAGAGTAAGCGACTATGAATGGATGATCCCCAGGCAGGATGCGATGCTTGTCGACGGAGTTATTATCGGCAGCCGGCTGATAGTTGAAGCCATGGATGAAGCCGTTTATTCCCAGTTGAAAAAAGTTGCATCCCTGCCGGGAATACTCGAGAAAGCAATTGTGCTGCCAAACGCTCATGCCGGGACGGGTTTTCCTGTCGGCTGTGTAGCCGCTTTTGACCTTAAGGAGGGTGTGATATTTATTGAAGGCGCTCTTTACGATTATAATTGCGGGGAGAGGCTTGTCACTACGAATCTCATTTACCAGGATATCGAAAAAAAGGTCGACACTCTTATCAAGGCTTTCTTCAAGATAATCCCGACAGGCGCTATGACCCAGGGGAAAATCTCCCTGTCCCGCAAAGAACTCAGGGATATGATGTCTGAAGGCGCGAAATGGGTCATTACCAACAGGGGCATGGGCAAAGAAGACGAACTTGAATATATCGAGGATAACGGTTTTGCCCCCGGCGCCGATCCGGACTTTGTCAGCGAAGAAGCGATAAAAAAGGAAAAGAACAACCTCGGCACGCTTGGCGGGAGCAACCATTATCTTGAACTGCAGGTAGTCGATGAAGTATTCGACATAGAAAAAGCAAGGGTATTCGGCCTGTTTAAAAACCAGGTGGTTGTTACTTTTCATGCCGGCTCAAGAGGTCTGGGCCATCAGATAGGTCTTGATTACCAGTCGCTCTTCAGGAGCATGAATCCTGAAGCGGTTCATCTTCTCTCCGAATCGGAAGAAGGAAAAAGGTATATGGGAGCTGTCAGGGCTGCTTCGAATTACGCGTTTGCAAACAGGCAGGTTATAAGCCATGCCGTCCATAATGTTTTTAACGATATAATAAAAGATGTTGATACCAATACTATGTACGATCTCGGCCATAACACTATAAAAGAAGAAGTTCATAAAATAGGCTCGTCGAAGAGGCCCGTCCTTGTGCATAGAAGGGGCGCTACGAGGAGTTTTTCCGGCAAGATGCAGGAAATATCACGTCCCTACCGTGTTTCGGGGCAGCCGGTGATTGTGGGCGGTTCTATGGGAACATACAGCTATGTTCTTTCAGGCAGGGAAGAATCGATCGAAAGGACTTTCGCCTCGACAGTTCATGGGACCGGAAGGGCAATGACTCCCGAAGATGCAAAAAAATTATCAGATTTCGAGGTTATAAACGAGGATTTGCTTAAAAAGAACATCTTCCTTAAAACCAAGAATAAAGAGCTTGCGCTGGAGGAAGCCCCTTACGCTTACAAGGACATCGAAGAGATAGTTCAATCGATCAGCAAATCAGGGCTATCCCAGAGAGTTGCCAGGCTCAAACCAATAGGAGTAATAAAGAGTTAGCATGGCAAGAATTTTACCGGCAGGAATATACGGTATTACAGCCGAAGAATATTCTCTCGGCCGCAAAAACACGGACGTAGTCAGGGAGATGGTCAGGGCCGGCGTCCGGATTATTCAATACAGGGAGAAGGGTGATAAATCTTCCGGAAAAAAGTATGAAGAGTGCCTTGAAATACGAAGGATAACTAACGGAGAAGGCGTTGTTTTTATTGTTAATGATTTTATAGACATAGCCATAGCGGTGGATGCCGACGGCATACATATCGGGCAGGATGATTTGCCTCTTGAAACCGTCAGAAAAATAGCCGGGGGAAAGATCATAGGGATTTCAACCCACAGCAAGGCCCAGGCCCTTGCCGCAGTAGAGGCCGGTGCGGATTATATCGGGGTCGGGCCCATCTACAGCACTTTTACAAAGATTCATGAAGGCGGTCCTGTAGGGCTTGAATACCTTGATTTCGCAGTTAAGAATATCCCGGTACCCCTTGTAGCGATCGGCGGCATTAAGGAAAATAATCTTGAAGAAGTGCTGAAAGCCGGGGCAAAAACAGTCGCCCTGGTTACTGAAATAACCGGTTCGCCCGATATTCGTAAAAAGGTTGAAAGCCTTGTAAGGCTTTTTGAACGATATAAAATATCCTGATGAGGTGATTTATGGATAGCGTTAATAATGATGAAAAATTAACTCCGGCAGTGATCATTGCGGTAATCGTGATCATGGCTATGGCTGTTATCGAATTTATTTCAAATTATAAATATTGTGATAACCATCTCAACTTTCTTAATCATGACTACTGCAAATATCTGATGTCCTCCACTGAAGAGGGGTCGATTTACATGACGGAAGGCGGGGACAACCAGGTGTTCGGCAGCCTTTACTTTAATTATGCCGAAAAACTGAGGCCGGATCTCACTCCTTACGACCAGAAAGGCAATATTTTTAAAAAAATATACGGCGATATGAGGTATATCAGCGATGCTGAAACCCTTCCAAGGAGAATGAACCTCGTCGACTCCCATCTTTTTGAAAGTGAAGAGCCCTTTTACGATAATCCGAGAAGCTCAGCCGATCCGTATTTCATACCTTACTGGCAGGGTAAAAGGCCTGTGTATCTGCTATGGCAGAGACCGGACCCCTGGCAGCTCGGGGATTATTATTACAAGCGCTACGGGACTTTCATGTATAAGGTTCAGGATATCGCATATTCCCTCGTAGATTATCTTGAATCTAAAGGTTCTATTTCAATCAAGGAGGCGCAGGACCAGCTTTCCGCCTGGCTTCACAAGACGGTCGATATCGGGTATACTCTTGATAAGATCGGCGCCATGGAAAAAGAAGGGTTTTTGAGAACCGGCGGCGGAATGGTATATTTTGTGAAAACCTATCCCAACCCCCATGACGGAGATTATTTCAGCAATTATCTCCAGCGCTGGCATCAGACTTCGAACGCAATGTACTGGGATTATCTTTCGAGGGAGATAATTGTAACCTATGATTATACTATGGGAGAGATTTACAGGGACAAGATCTCGGGACTCCAGGAAGCAAGATCTAATGAAACAAACCCTGAAATCCGTGCCGGGATAGATAAAAAGATAACTGAAAACTGGCAGATTGCTAAAAATTACTATAATGACGCCCTTGTTTACGGAGGAGATTTCAATTCCACCCTTCATAATGTCGCTGTTGTATATATGAGAAACGGCGTTGAAAACATGGACGAACCCGCGAGGGAGCTTTTGACGAAAGCCCTTACGCTGTATCAAAATCAATGGGGCACATATTATATAATGCTTACATTCCTTGTTATCGATTCTTTTAAAAATTCCGCTCATGAGGAAGAAAATTTAAAGGAAGCGGATAAATGGTTCGCGCAGCTGGAAGGCGAAGCCAATCATTACCGCTCCGATAAAACCAGGGGTGATATCATTAAGAATTTCGAGGGCCTCAAAAAGTTTTATGAATCCCTCTCCGCAACCCATACGGCTGTCCTGGACCAGGCTGTGACATCGCTTACAAACCAGCTTGCTAAAGACCCTTCCGGAATCGATCCGGGCCAGGCGGAAAATGTAGTTGAAATATTATATTCGCGCGGCCTTCCGTTTCAATATACGCCGTATATCAAACTTGCCGACGATATATTCAACAGGATGATTGTCCTGAAAAGCGGGGACTATGCCTTTATCAACAGGGCGTTTACTCTTGCTTTCCAGACACAGAGGCTGGATAAAGCTTACAACCTCGGCAAGGATCTTGAAGCCCATACGCAGTCGGCGAACGATTTTTCGTTCAATTATTACATGGGTATCGTCTGTTATTACCTCCACAGGAATAACGATACCGTGCATTACCTGAACCGCTTTAACGATCTTGCGGGCGTGAGCAGGGAAAATATGATGAAGGCTCAGGACAGCGGTATGATTAAAAATGCAACTGACATCCTCAACGAGCTTAAAGCCGGCGAGAAGTTGAAGTAATTAAGGCTGCTTGGGCCATATGCATTCGACATGGACCGATATTCCCCCGCGGTTGTTCCAGTCGGCGATAATCCTCACCCTGCGAGGTTTAACTGCGTCGACGAAATCGTCCAGTATCTTGTTCGTGGCGTTTTCCTGGAAAATACCGATATTCCTGTAGCCTGTCAGGTAGAGTTTGAGCGATTTTTCTTCGACAAGAAACCTGTCGGGGACATAGCTGATCGAGAGTTTCGCGAAATCAGGGAGCCCTGTTTTCGGGCAGACAGTCGTTAATTCATCCGTCTTCAATTCGACCGTATAATCCCTGTCGGAATAGATATTTTCTATAGATTCAAGACATGGCGTTATTTTGAGGTTCCTTATATTATCCTGCCGTTCCCGGTAGGTGTTGTTCTTATCAGGCATTACGATGCTCTCCTTATTTTGCCGTTTTATTCTTTAAATATACTTTCAACTCGTCCAGCACATTCTTCGGCCTGTATGCTGTTTCGCGGCTGTAATCGACTATTATGTTGCTTTCAAGGAACATGGCATTGGGGTTATCCGATGTGAAAGTGATATGGCTTTCACGGAAGTCAATGGCCGGGACGATTATTTTTCCTTTGCCTTCCGCAGCTTTTATAATCTCCTGTCTATCAGAGAGTTTTCCGGATAAGTAATAATTGCTGAAAAGGCCTAAAGTGCAGTCGGTGATAAGTATGACTAATATAAAAGCCGTAATAATATCTTTAACCTTTCCATTGCCGAAAGCCGTATTTTCTGGTTTAGCGCCAAGAAGACTTGTAAAAGCAATGGTGATGAATATGATAAAAAAATACATCGGACGCTGGCCGCCCAACGGGAAAAGGATCACAAGGAGTATGCTGACCAATGCTGTTACAAGCCAGAGAATAAAATCATTGATCCGTTCCCTTGTAAAGGCGCTGCTTATTATGAATGCCGTGAGTAAAATAACCACAAGCCATACCCAGAGATTCTGAGCGCCGTAACCAAGCACATAAATGATAAAATCACCGGCCTGCTTGGCTGTTTTTTCAATAAGGCTCGCATGGAGAGTGAGAAGGTCCATCCTTTTAAAATTACCGGGCGCAAATAAAGATACCAGCCCCCCCGCGAAAAAAGAGGCAAACCCGGCGTATAAATAAACCGGGACTTTCCTGGCGTCCTTATTAAAGAAAAGAATATAAAGAACCCATAGCCCCATCAGAAAGCCGACGCTTATTATCACCTGTTCATGCGATACTCCGGCTATGATTCCTGCCGGGATTATGAGTAAGCTGTATAATAAGTTATCGCGGGATGAAGGCTTCCCGGATTTATACCACAATACAAAAGGCGTGATAAAGACAAGTCCCGACAGCATCGGCAGAAGATAAGTCACCGCTCCGTCTCTCCAGAACACGCATTCGCCCAGGGCCGGCATCCCGAACCAGGCTGTTGAAAATGCCAGCAAAAATATCAATCTGTCGCTTGAAAATAATAAAGGGATCCTGCCGAGCGCGATTACCGATATTAAAAATACGGTGATAAAGAAGGCTAAACCATTCAGGGCGCCCGATAAATAAAATGTGAGATCATTATAGGTGCTGAATAAAATCAGGAATAACCTCAAAAATCTGCCGCTCCAGTTCATATAAGCGCCTGACAGGATTTGAAGAAAATGCTCCGAATGAAATATTTTCAGGTCCCCGAAATCATCAGCCATGCGGGGCTGCAGGACGCCGATGAACAGGACAAGAATAAATAAAATCAGGAGAAGCAGATTGAAAATTTTATTTTTCATAAGATTCCTCAAGATCCCTGTTTTGAGAAAGGCCGGCAATGATCCAGAAAAATATTCCTATGGGAACAGAATACAGGACGGCGTCATATAATGAGCTTACAAAAAAGGCGGATAAAAAAGTCACGGCATTAAGCACTGCAGGGTTCATGCTACAGCTTTTCTTCCTGATAACGGAAATAAAGAGCAGTATAAGAAAGCCGAAAAATCCGGCAAAACCCGCGACGCCAGTTTCAACTAAGATAGCGATGTAATTATTGTGGATAAAGGAATTCTGATCATAGATATACTGGCCTGGAAATTTATTATTGAACTCTACCTGGAAATTTAAAAGGCCTATGCCGAATACGATATTGTTATTATTTGAATATATTTCAAGGCCCTCTTTGTACTGGAACAGGCGCGACGGGACGTTCGGTGAGTTCAGGGGATCCTGAAATGTCTGCATGATCTTATCGCCCTTAAATAAAAGAAAAAACACCGCTACAGCAATGATCAGGTATAAAATTATAAATTTTCTCGTCAATATGAAACTCAGGACGAGTACTATAACAAGGGAAACGACAGCCGCGCGCGTATAAGTCAGATACAGGGTAAGCATGGATATGATAACAGCCGCCGCGAGGATCGAATTTTCAACCTTATTCAATTTCCTGTATTTTGTTATAAAGAAAGACAGGCTGAATATCATTATAATAAATACAAGGTTGCCGCCCCGCCATGGCCATTGAAAAATGGAGTTCAGGGGGTGGTTTTCAAAGGTTGTGGCAGGTTCCAGGGTATAGAGATGTTTTCCGAAAAAGCTCAGTTCAATATCCTGCCGGATAATAAAATAATGGATAAGGGCAAAGCCGCAGCAGACGATAAGGGCCGCCGATATCGCTATTACGATGCCCTTATACTTTTCTCTATCGAGGGGTATAAGCTTAAAATACATATAGATAATGACATAAAAACAGAAAACTCCGAAACCCTCCCAGGCATACGCCGTATTTTTAGAAAACAAGGCGCTAAAGATGATTGAAACAAGAAAGGCGGCTAAGAAATAGTCATGGAGGGAGAAGGACACATCCTTATATCGGCCCGATCTAATAAAATATATTATAAAAACGACGAGCGAAAATATCATGAAAAACAAAAAGGGAGATCCGAAAATGCAGAAGTAAAAGGAAATCAGGAGCAGGATATAGGAGAGATTTTCGAGGAAATCCGGATTTTTTATATTTTCCAATATTTTATCCTAATAATTAATCGGTATTATTAAAGAGCCTAAAATAATAACATCAAATATATACCCGGTCAAGCTTTATCAATGGAGATGAAGCTTTATACTCGCCGGGGCCGAAGGAAGGTTGAACGGATCCTGGGGAGGCGCGCCGGCATCGATTATCGTCCCCTGGTTTTTACCCACGAGCACGGTCTTTCCGTCAGACCCCACATCGACGCTACCTGAAGAAGCGGATATCCGTGTTTCGTTTCCCGTCTTCTCTAAATTGTATTTTCCCGTACCCAGGGCCCTTATTCCGTCAGAAGTCCTCATTTCAAGCGGCCCTCCGAAGGTGGAAATTTTTCCTGAAATCACCAGGATAGCGCCTGAACTTTCTAATATAATTTCAGAATTTTTATCTATCCTTATTCTTTGACCCGAGGTCAGCTGCAGATCGGCCTGTGATGAACCCGGCGTCCTTATATCGTTCTTTTCGTAAACGGCCTGGCCGTTTATCATGCCTGTCCAGTCATGTCCGTTTAAAACAAATATTTCCCTCGTATCGGGAAGGAACACAAGCCTGCCGAAAATCCCGGGGGAAATCCGGGGTTTTGATGAAGAAGACTCTGATGATTCTGATGATGATGAAGCAGCTGAGCTTTCGCGGTGGAGCTGCGAAGCAGGCAGAGCAGACAGGGGCTGGGGAATATGAGTGCCGGCCGTAACGCTGTTTTTCTCAAATGTATTGATGATCAGAAATACATTCAGGGCTGCCCAGGCTGCCGCAGCAAGGACGGCTGTTAAAACAATACCCTGAGATGAATTTTTCTGCTTAGTTTTCATAATACCCTCCGTGCTCCCTTGTTTCCTGACCGGGAGCAGGGAAAACAATCCAGGTTATTACTGATTTGTTCTCCGATACATCTATTTCCCAGGCACGGTTCGAAATGTTATCAAACATGTCCGCAGCGGTGACTTCAAGGGTATGGAGACCGGATTTAAGAAATCTCCATGATGAAGGCATATTGGTGTTTGTAACACCGTCGAAAACGGTTACAAATTGAGATACTCTTGTATTATCGGTTATATTAAGGTTTAAAATATTATTCCCGGACGCGCTTGATGTTTTGACAACTTCCTTTTTATTCAGGTAAAGTTTTATTGCAGGAGGTTCCGTGTCGACATAAAACGTTTTGACAAGCCGGCTTTCATAATTCAAGCTGTTCCTGGCGAAAGAAAGGCACTTTAAGTCATTTGTCTCTTTAGTGACCGTATAAGACTGGCCAGCGACTTTTTTTTGATTAACGCCGAAATAACAGTTATAGGGCAGCCATTTATCATGGCAGGAAAAACTGATAATGCTGCCGGGGTAAAGATATGTTTTATCGCCGAATACGATAAATTTATCAGGTTCGATTTCAAGGTAGGGCGGAGTACGTTCAACCACAAACCTGACAGATGATATTCTTCCCTCATTTCCAAGCGGGTTTATGAGCCGGTAAAACAGGGTATGGAATCCTTCATCAAGCGCCGCAGTTTCGATTTTTATCTGTAAACCCCTGTTTTTTATGAAGCCTGACGGAGTGTCAAGAGAATAATATAATACGGAATTAAGATTTAAAGGATTCCTTGAAGATATATTGCAGTTCCATCTCATCATGGTTGGAGAGACAGAAGGCTCCTCCTCGGTTGATGCCGGCGATTTAACGCCCGAGAGTTTTCCCATTCCGCCGTTGTCGTCTTCGGATACATCGAATTCCACAGGTTCTGAAAATATCCCTTCTATTCCCTTCAAAACGGGGGCGATTTTTAAATAATAGTGTCCCGGCGATAAATCGATAATATAGTTTGTCGCATTTATCATATCGTCCGCGGAAGGGAAATAAAAGGAGGAATTGGTGGATATAATTATATGATACTGGGGGGCCGTGTCAGGCCATTTATATTCCACAATCACCGAATGCAAAAAAGCCGGCATGGCAAAGATAATAAAAACAATCAATAGTCTGATCATATTGAGAAACCTTCTTGATATGTTATATTACTCTATTATAAAGAGTTAAAATTGTCAATTTAATCCTGCCGGAAGGGCTTTCCGGGAAATGACAAAAATAAAAACAGGTGTAAAATTTTGCTTAATTTTATTCCTTTTTATACAATAAGGGCGGTTCTGAAAATCAGAATTTTGGGAAACGGACTTTATAACGAAACTAATAATTTCACCCAATGCCCTGGTGCCAGTCCCCAGGATAGGCAGGCACTTCCTTGCTGCCCCAGGGGCTTGTCCCCGTAAGGGGCAGTTATTAGAAGTGCCCATAATTGATTGATTATTCCTTTTACCGGAGATGATTATGGCAAATACCAAACCTGCTGACGAAAGCAAAGTTTTTATGGATATTTACCCTAACGGATTTTCGCCATACAGGATAAGGTGGTTTGATATAGCTGTAGCCTCTATCATAACGCTGATAGTGCTTATCATGTATATCCTTACCCTTGCTCCCAGCGTTATAGCGGGCGATAGCGGCGAGCTGACTACGGAAATATACCAGATGGGAGCATGCCACCCGCCCGGATATCCCCTCTACGGCATACTTGGGAAGTTATTTACCTTCCTGCCGGTTGGAGATATCGCATACAGGGTTAATCTTTATGTTGCGGTCTGCGGAGCTTTTGCAATATTTCTGTTTTATCTCGTGGCTGTGAAGCTGCTCGGCTTCAACAGGGATACCGGAAAGCCCGCGCTTTCAATACACCTGCCTGCGGTTGTTTCCTCGTTTATTTTCGCTTTTTCATATGATTTCTGGCAGCAGTCCTCGGCCAGCGGGAAATTTTATTCGCTTAATGTTCTGCTTGTTGCGGCGATGCTTTTCGTAATGATCCTCTGGTATGAGGAGATAATGGCCTTCAGGAACGAGAATAACAATCATTTTGCCGAGCGGATGACGATACTTTTAGCTTTCATAATGGGCCTGTCGCTTACCGACCACATGCTTCCGATGTGGTTTATCGCGGCTTTTCTTTTTATGCTTGCTTTTGCCATATATATTCTTATCAAGGACGGTTCTCTTAAATTTAAAAAAGAATTCGCGGTAAGGATACCGAGTCTCGTGGCGCTCGCAGGCCTCGCTTTTGTAAGCCTGATTCTCCTGTACTGCTACATGGTCGCGCCCAGGCTTATTTACGCACAGCATATGCCTCTGATTTTGATCGGATGGTTCCTCGTTCCGGCCTTCATTTCGCTTTATACAATCCTGATCAAGTTAAAAAAATATTCGGGGAAATTAGTGCCGTTCCTCTACGGCATTATCGTGGTGCTGGGCATCACAGCCTTCGGGTTCTTTTGTAATTTTGTTTACAATAACCAGACCATACCGATCGCTCCTCAATACCAGCCGAGCCTGTTCGGCTTCGAAGTGATAAATGAAAACGGGATACCCCAGCAGATTTCAATAGATCCTATCTGGATATACGGGATAGCTATTGTCGTCGTAGGCATGTTTTTATACGGCCTTTATGACGGAGCTGTTAAAAAAACCGATGTTGAATTCGGTACTGCCGACAAGTTTATCGAGATCCTCACATACAGCGGGTGGATGTTTATATTCGCCATGACCCTTTACCTGTATCTTATGGTCAGGAATATTGCCCTGGCTCCGGTTCCTGAACCTAAACCACAGAGCTGGGGAGACACGGTCACCCTCGATATCCTTTTCAACCATATGTTCAGGAAGCAGTACGGGGGCCGTAATCCGGATTATGCAAACCTTGGCGGCCAGATAATGGCGGTTCTTAAAGTTACCCTTAACCAGTTCAACTGGGCGGCAATAATTTTCGCAATTGCGGGCTTTTTGTATTTTCTCCTGATGAGGGACAGCATATGGGCAACCTATACGTTCCTGGCTTACGTTATTTCATACGCAGGTTTGATATATTATATCAACTTCCAGGTCGACCCGGCGACGATTTCAACGCAAAAGCAGTATTTCTCGCAGCTGCATATGATAATTGCCCTTTACATGAGTTTCGGCTTTCAGCTGCTGCTTGACATAGTCCAGGGCAGGATCAAGCAGGAAATGCTTCCTTTTTTCAAGAAGGGCGGCCGCGTCTGATTATTTGATTTTTTTACAGTGCATAATTAGATTATATTGTAGTCAGGTTTAAAACGGGGTAATCAGATGTTTAAGAAGTTTCTTTCAACGGCTGCCATGTTTCTAAATCGAAAAGCAAACAAATGGCAGACGATGAATATAGATAAGCTATTTTTCGAAGCGCAGACCGACAGGTATTTTCTCATTCTCAAGGCCGCCGGCAAAAATAAAAGCGATGAGAGCGTGTTTTTGACTGTAGGCAATGTCTTTGATGAAAATGTGTTTGCAAATCTGTTTATGAAGGCTGAAAACACCAAAAAGCTCTTCGATCAGCTTGGTATCAGGATAAAAAAGATCAGGATACTCAAAAAGGTAAGCTCTTCAGATTCGGCTCAGTGCATAGTCAATATGGGCATATCCCGGAAGATAATAAAGATGTCGACAGTTGATGCCGTCAGGATGGCTATTGAGAACAACAGGACAATCGAAGTTCTTCATGGCATGGTCAAGGCTGAAAAGTTCGACCTTTCCAACGCTGTTAACATGTCATCAAAAATCATCAACAACGTGTTCTCATCGAAGTTTATCGAAAGGGATATTTATAACAATAATGAGGTGATTATGTGAGACGGCCCGCGCTTTTGCTTTTTTTTGTTGTACTGCAGGCAGGTTTTCTTTTTTCATCAGATATAGGGAATTTTGTGAGCCCCTGTTCAATGATGATATATTTCCCTTCGGCGGAAAATCTTATCGGGTCTTCCAAAACTCTCCTCAAAAGGTTTTATTCACATAATTACGACCAGATGATGCTTCAGATGAGTTCTGATTCGAGGAATTCCTACGGGATAGATATTTTCGACCTTAAAAGCGTCGAGAAAGCCGGGATAGATCTGAAAGGCCCGGTTTGTTTCGTACATTTATCCAACGATACAGGGTATATGCTTATCCCTGTAAAATCCAAAAGCGATATGACCGTCTTCATAAAAAATAATCTCAAAACAGGCGGTGAATACAGATTTTTCGGCCGCTTCCTTGCCTTATCGCGAGATAAAGCCGTTCTTGACCAGGTTGGCAAGGATTCCATAGAGAAATCCGCAGGGTTTAAAATTTCCTCAAAAAAGCTGTCATTTGACTGGGATAAAATTTTTGTCTGGATCGAAAGCTCTTATTTAAGCAGCGTTTCTTCTTCTATCGGGGTTACAGCCAATCTCAAGCTGCCCTATGGTTTTTCGTCCTTTACGGTAAATATTTCGGATCGGAAAATATCGGTGAAATCATACTCAGGGATAATCCCGCTAAACCAGCAGTTTTATATGCAGAATATCAACAATGTCTCATTCGGCGAAAAAAACGATCTTCTCGATTATATAGAGGGTAATCCAGCCTTAGCCGGGCAGGTATACCTGAACCTTCCGGTCCTGTACAGGTATTATACATATATAGACAAAATAAATATCCTCGGAATAAAAACATTTATCAGCGAACTCCGCGATAAATACAGGGTCAATGCAGAGAGAGACCTGATAGATAATACGGACGGCCGGATAAAAATAGTCGTTGACAAATTCGATACGATCAATAACGATTACGTTGTATACGGCTCAATCGGGATAAGGGATCCCAGAACGGCCGAATATTTCATGGATTCCCTGAAAAACGCGATTCTCGGTTCGGATAATCAGCTTTTTACCTTTGACCTGTTTACAAAGCCTTTCTACCACTTTAAAAGCAGTAATTATTCCATATTTTACGGGGCTATCGGGAACGAAATGTATTTTTCGACCGACAAGGGAGTCTTGACGAACCTTATTAAAAATATATTCGAAAATAAAACAATTTCCGCCGATAAATTGCCTCCATTTTTAAAAGAAGCAAAAGAGAAAAAGGCCGCGGGTTTTTATTTCACGCTCGATACGCAGAGCCTTTTCAGCCAGGTTAAAACCGATATCGAAGTTAAAACGGATATGCTTATTGGTTTTAAAAATATTTATATTTACGGCTCTCCGGACAACGGGGATAAGGTTTTCGGGTGGAATTGCGATATGGATTTTAATTTCTACCAGCAATAAAAGAAGAGCAGGGGAGAAGCATGGAAAAACAGTACGTAAGTTTTGAGATAGCAAACAGCAAGTACTGTGTTGACGTGAATGATATCAAGGAGGTTGTAAGGGAGGAGAATATTACGACCCTTCCTAATGCGCCTTCATTTGTCGAGGGACTGACCAATCTCAGGGGAGTTGTAGTACCCGTGATATCCATCAGGAAAAAATTAGGGATCAAGCAGGCCGAGATTTCGTCAGAAATAGAAGAGCAGGCGGGACACCGGCAGGCCAAGAAGCTGATGATAGTTAATATAGACGGCGTGCTTGTCGCATTTGCCGTCGATTCTCTCGACAAGGTTTTTCCGGTCGAGTTGAAAGATATACAAACCTCCGAAAAGGTGCTTGACAGCTCCATCGACAAATCCCTGATCCAGGGATTTGTAAAGGTAGATGAAAATCTCTACCTTATTCTCGATATAAAAAAGATGCTTGATTTTGACGACAGGTATTTTATCCAGAAAGAAATAATGTAGCGTTTTCAGGAGGAAGAAAACGATTAAAGAGTTGTTTTTTTTTTTTATCTATGATAATATCAACTTGGCGTTTTTTAGTTTGCACACAATTTAATTTGAATTTGAAAAGGAGGGAATATTATGAGTAAAACCAGGTTACTTGCAGTTGTTTTTATGTGCGCAGGGATAGTTACAGCTTATGCGCAGCAGACTACTGCTCCGGATCAGGGGACAAATGCAGCTGTTACAATTTCATCTAACACAACTTCAACCAATGCAGTTATGGCTTCATCCAACCAGATGACTTCCGAGAAAGAGGTCCTTGTGACACAGGGGCTCGTTTATAATGATGGGACTATCGACTATGTTTCTCCGGATATCAAGTTCAAAATCGATGCCAAAGATGACCAGGGCTCCGGCATCAGCAACATTTATGTGATGGTTGATGATTCCCAGTTCGGCATCTATGACAATCCGCTTTCGTTTTTTATGGACGGCAAGCACATGATTGCCTATAAAGCCATAAACAACGTCGGCAACGTTTCGCCGATCAAATATTATGAATTTATCCTTGATAAGAACCCGCCAAAGGTTACTCTTACAAGCGACAGGAAAGTTGTAAGGATCAAGGACATCGCATATGTCAGCTCGAATGTTAACTTCGGCATCTATGCCGAAGATGATTATTCAGGCGTGAAATGGATCAGCTACAAGCTCGACGACGGCGCAGATACAACGTATGACAAACCCTTTATAGGCATACAGACCAACGGACTTCATAAGATCGCCTATAAGGCATCCGATAATGTCGGTAACGTCAGCCAGGAACAGACCTACATATTCTACATGGATATGAATCCGCCGGTAGTAACATTTGACGTAGCTCCCATATTTTCAACAAACAGCAACAATTATATTTCGCCCGCAACACCGATTAAGATCAACGCAGTCGATGCTGAAACAGCTGTTGCAGATATCACCTATACTGTCGATGACGGCATAGTTATGGATTACCAGGGGCCTTTCAAGCTGAAGGGCGGCACTCATACAATCAAGGCAAAAGCTGTAGATCTCGTCGGCAATATCAGCCCTGAGATCAGCATTACATTGATTGTAGACTCTACAATACCTGAAGCAGATCTGACACCTACAACAATAGACACGAATATGGCCGCTCCTGCACCTGCAGCCAGCACCACGACAAATACAAACCAGTAAGTTTCTTTAAGATAATTCAGCCCCGCTCTTTAACCGGAGCGGGGCTTTTTTTCGATATATGCATTATAAATCTTTCCCTCAAGGACAAGCCGCAAACTCTTGCTGAACTCGAAGGGCCACAGGGCTGCAGCGGCTCAATGATTGAAACAGATTTCGCAGATGATGCTGATTACGCAAAGGGGGTTGAATTTGAAGAGAATTATATATGATTAAATTAAAACACATACATATATTCGGTGCGTCAGGATCGGGAACAACAACTCTTGGAATAGCGATATCGGTGGAAACACGGATTCCATTGTTCGATATTGACGAATATTTCTGGGAAGAAACCGACCCTCCATTTCTAGAAAAAAGGACATGTGAAGAAAGAATAAGGCTGATGAGGCAGGATTTATCAAAAAATAATTCCTGGATAATTTCAGGATCAATGATGGATTGGGGTGATTTATTTTTGCCTGAACTGGATTTAGCAGTATATCTGCACATGCCGCAGGAAACCAGGATTGAAAGGCTGATCAAAAGGGAAAAAGAACGGTTTGGAAGCAGGATTGACCCCGGCAATGATATGCATCAAAGCCATATTGACTTTATGGATTGGGCGGGGAAGTATGATAACGGGGGAATGGAAGTAAGAAGCAAGTTCAAACATTCTGAATGGATGAAAAAGTTATCCTGTAAAATCATTAAAATTGAGCAGGACATAGAACTAAAGGATAAGTTAGATATTGTCTTAAAAGATATACAGAGTTGATTCTTTGCATTATAAGTACCTGTTGAAATCCACTCCGAATTCAATATAATAGATTCCAGAACGAAGTAAACCGCTGACGCGCATTATGAAGAAAACGTAGAACTGCTGTTGAAAAATGGCGGTAAGCAAGCACGCTGTTCGAACCCCGATTTTGGTATTAAATCGAAGAGTTTAATAAAAAAATAATGGAAAATTTAGAAATATTCCGAAAATCGGGGTAAGTTGTGCTTGCAGCCATTTTGAAACAATGCAGTTCAAGTTTTCGATTACAGCGCGGTAGCGGTTTATCTTCTTCGATGGGATATAATTATATTGATCGCAGTCTTCAGTACGGATCCCACTCGCAGTCATAGAAATCTTCCGGCTTGGTCCTTTCCCACCTTCCATGACCCATTGTAAACCACTGGTCCGGATATTCCCTGATGACCCTTTCGAACTGCCTGTGGACCCATGCGGTTATATCCCTGCAGTCTTTTTCAATGTCGCCTGTAGGCTTAAAAATAAAAGGCTCTTCATATCTCTGTATATATTTGCCGTCAGGCCTTCTGATGCTGAACGCCATTAGAATGGGGGCTCCGAACAGGAGATGGAACCTGGCCGGGCCGTCGGCAGTCGCCGCTGGAAGCCCGAAGAATGGAACAAAGACAGGTTTGAAGTAATAAGTCTGGTCGTTAACGAAGGCGACAATGCCGCCCTGCCTGATATGCTTCATGGTTTTCTTGAGATCTCCTACCTCGTTGTAGAAACTCTTCATCTTCGTGTATTTTTCCCTGAGGTCTTTCATCCATTTATCCGTGTAGGGGTTGAACTGCCTGTTTATTATTACGGCTACGTTATGCCCGAGCATCGCCGGAATTCCTCCAAGGTAATCCCAGTTGCCCATGTGGGCGGTAATGACTATCAATCCCTTTCCGGCGGCCAGGCCTTTTCCGATATTTTCATAGCCTTCCAGGACGGCGAATTTCTCATAGTTGCGCGCATTGATATCGCGAAGTTTGATAAATTCAACGCCGTATCTGAAAACAGACAGGTAAAGCCTTTTCACAATAGATTTCTTTTCATCTTCGTTCAAGGGTTTGTCTTTAAATACTATGTCAAGGCTCTTGAAGCAAAGCTCCTTGAAATGAAGAGGCAAAAGATAAACAACCCTTGCCAGAATCCTGGCGATGAAAAATGCTATTGCCCTGGGGACCAGGCTGAGCATAAATGCCAGGGGAATCACGATTACATACTCGAGTATATATAAAAAGCGCTGGAATCTGCTGATCTTGCGTTTTGCCAAAGGTTACTCCTTGTATTGCTTTAACTTAGCAGTATATTATAACCCCGAAACCTGTGTTTTTCAATTATCAGATGATTCGGCGAATTTGCGCCCTCTGCGCCTGCGGTGAAAATATCTTGGTTTAGTTTGAATTTATTTGGTTTATATGCTAAAATCTTTCACCCTAATTGACGGAGGATACGCATGTCAGGTCATAATAAATGGGCCAATATCAAGCAGAGAAAAGGCTCACAGGACGCAAAACGAAGCAATCTTTTTTCTAAAATAGTAAAAGAGATAATCATAACAGCCAGGCGGGGCGGAGGCAATATAGATACCAACGCAGCCCTGAGAACCGCGGTTGAAAAAGCCAGGGAAGCGAACATGCCCAAGGATAACATCGATAAAGCCATCAAAAGAGGGACAGGAGAGATCGAGGGTGTCGTTTACGAAGAGCTTACATACGAGGGCTACGGACCCGGCGGCGTTGCAGTCATCATGGATATCACGACAGACAGCAAAAACAGGACTGCCGCAGAAATAAGAAAGATATTCTCGAAGCATAACGGAAATCTGGGCGAATCGGGAAGCGTAGCCTGGATGTTCGATAAAAAGGGATATATTGCCGTCGACGGTACAAAGCATACTGAAGACGAAATAATGGAAATTGGACTTGAATTAGGCGCGGACGATATCAAGAAAAACGATGATGTTATCGAAGTATTGACCGCAGTTGAAGATTACAGCGCTGTTCTCCTGGGCTTAAAAAGCAAAAATGTAACTATCCTGTCTTCGGAAGTCACACGCATCCCCCAGAATACAGTCAAGCTTGAAAGGGATAAAGCGTTAACCCTCCTTAAACTGATGGATGAACTTGAAAATCATGACGATATTCAAAACGCGGCATCCAATGCTGAAATTGATGACAGCGTCTTTGAGGAATTTGCCGGCTCATAAAATGAGAAAAAAAATCCTTTTTACAAGCAACTGCTTCGGTGAAGACAGGAGCGCAGCCCTTATCGCGCTTGAACTAAAGCAGATGCTCAAGGAAAAAGGCATCGAAATGGATGTTTCCGGGGCTTCCCTGATCAGCGAGGGAAGGGATTATTCTTCAAGAGGCATAGATCTTCTCTTTTCATCTTATGTACCTCCTTCAGGGGGCTTTCCGACCCGCAGTTTAAAAGGCTTTATAGCAGATCTGTTCCATTTGACCCTTCTCTCCGATTTTGTAAAAGCCGTTAAAAAGGCCGGAGATGACTGCGCCCTTTGCGTTGTCGTAGGGGATATTTCACTGCTTTTCCTTACGAATTTAGCGTTGAAAAACTGCCCTATTCTATTTTTAGCCCCTGCAAAATCCGATTACATAGAAGGCCATTATGCCGTTGAAAGATGGTATATGAAGAAAACCGCGGACTATGTCTTTACCCACGATGAATTTACAGCAGCCAATCTCAGAAAGAAAGATATAAATGCCCTTTTCCTCGGCAATCCCATGATGGACGACCTGGAATTAAAAGAGGTTCAAAACCTTCCTGAACAACAATATAAAAATCCCGTTATTGGAATTTTTCCCGGAAGCCGGAGCGAGGCATACGATAATTTTAATATGATCCTTGATCTTATTGAACATATACCTGTCCAGGAGAGGGGGGGGCTGACTTTCCTCACGGCTGTTTCGGGAAGCCTTGATATCGGGCCAATAAAGGCAAAAGCGGCCCTTCACGGATGGAAATTCGCCGGTAATGATAAAAAGACAAGCCTGTCAAAGAATGGCGCGGAAGTTCAGCTCTGCAGAAATCAATTCAAAGAAATCCTTCATATTTCAGATATTATCATAGGTCTTGCCGGAACAGCCAATGAACAGGCAGCCGGTATGGGAAAACCCATCATAGGTTTTAAAGGCATGGGGCCTCAGACGACTGTCCGCAGGATGGAGGAGCAGGAAAGGCTCCTCGGGGGTGCGCTAAAATTTGTCAGGAATTATCCGGATGATGCGATTAAAGAATTATTGCTGCTGATGGGAGATCCGGCTGAGAGAAAAGCAAGGGGAGAAGCAGGGAAAAAAAGGATGGGCCCTGGGGGCGGCGCAAGGAATATAGCTGAATTTATTATCCGGGAATTTTTTTAATCCCGGCTAAGGCCAACTGGCATATAGGAGAATATAATGGGAAAAGAAGGTGAAGACAGAACAATGGCGAGATTTCCTGTCCTGGGTATAACCCTTATTGCTGCAGGTATTTTATTTCTTGCCGGAACATTTGTTCCGGATTTTACTATTTCGAAACTCTGGCCGCTTTTTATGCTCATTCCCGTGTTCATATTTACACAGATCCTGGCGGACGAGGGTCTGAAAAGTTCCGGAGTGATTGTACCGGGAGTAATATTAATCTACCTCACAATATATTTCCTCTGGCTCAATTACACTTCATGGAGCAACGTAGCTGTAAGCTGGCCTAACTTTTTACTTGCCCCTGCCGCTGGCCTTTTCGGATTTTATATCATTCAAAGAAATACCGGGCTGCTGATTCCTGTTATAGTCCTTGTAGTTACAGCCCTGATATCCTTCGGCGGGATAATCCGTTCCGACATCGGCATAGCTGCCGGTTTAATAGCACTTGGCCTGCTTATTGTTATCGGGCCGTTATTAAAGAGAAAAAGGGCTTAAAAATCCAAAAAAGGGCCTGCTGATCACCTCTTTTTTTAAAAACTGTAAATTAATCTTGAAAATTCTAATAAACGGTGATAATATTTATTAAATGCGGCTATAAGGAGCTTTTATGCGCAATTTCTGGCAGGCCGGCGCTATAACGGGGTTATCACTTTTTATTTTTTGCGCAGCCTGTACTTCCGGTATGACAAAGAGCGAAGAGCCGGGTATTGCATCAGAACCTGAAGATATGATGTTTACCGGTGAAGGAGCCGCTGCCGATTTCCCTGAAGCACGCAATAAAGCTTATGCGGATGTTATAAAAAAAGCAGTGATATTCCTGCTCGGCAGGGTCACTTTTGATAACAATAAGGAAAAAATAGAGCAGGAAATGCTTTCATATGTCCAGGCGCGGAAATATATATTAGGAGAAACCGGGAAAGCCCCCCAGGAAAAACAAAAAAAATGGGTATCGAACCTGAGAAACGAAGAAGGCATGCTTGTACTCAGGATGAATGCTTATGTGAATATATCAAAACTGAAAAAGGATCTGGCAGGAATGGATCTTTCCATTTCCACTGAGGTTAAGGCTGAACGGGAAGAAGAGCCGGCTGCGCAACCGGCAAATTCAACCGATCTGTCATCGCTTACATTCCTGGTGTTTTACAATAAAAACGACTCTGCTTTAGAAAAGGACCCGGACCAGGAAAATTATGCGAAATGGGCCGTCGATGATCTCGACAGGGAACTTTCGTCTTTGAATATAAAAACATTCGACCCTGATACGGTAGAAAAGCTTGCCAGGGAGAGGACACTGCTGCAGGAATCCGGGGACGGCATGAGCGTAGGTCTGGCTTTAGCGCAGAAAGTTTATGCCGAGCTGTATGCGGAGGTAACTCCGGATGTGACATACGACGGGAATAAGGCAAATGCTATTCTCAATGTCAGGGTTTATATAAGGACAACCGGGGCCCTTGTCGGCACCTTTGAAAAAGGCGGGCAGCAGTATGAGTCTTCCTCACTTGCCGCATCAATTAAGATGAGCATGAGGGAAGCCTCGAAAAAGATAATGGAGGAACTCAGAAATAATTTAAATGACTATATCGGCGGCGGAAGATTTTATTTTATAAGGCTGACTGGAGTAAAATCATTCAGGGAAGCCGGAAAGTTCTTATCAGCCGTTAAAAACATGGATGGAGCGGTAGATCTGACATTAAGGTCAGGCTCCAAAGAAGATATGATTTATGATTTTAACCTTCGTTATAAAGGAACGCCGACAGATGCCGTTGACAATATTTTCAATTCGCTTTCAGATAAGGAAGGTTTTGAGAAACTCGATCTGAAGGAGATCAGGGGGAATGAACTCACGTTTTCGATTGAATAAACAGATGTTATTCTAAATAGGAGGAATAATTATGAACAAAATCGGATTATTTGCCGCCATAGCGCTCGCTGCCGGTTTAATCGTATCTTGCGGAGGGACAAAACCGCAGCCCCAGCCGCAGCCCCAGCCCAAGGCTGATGACAGTCCTGCGAAGATCCAGATTTATGTGCTCCAGAAGAGTGAAGATCCGACTCCCCCCTGGATAAACAAGAGATGGGAACTCGGCAAGGATGAAACAGGCAGGAAAGTTATGTATCTGACTGTCGAGGGCGAGAAAAACACAAAGGAAAAAGCCCGCATAGATGCTGAAAGCCAGAAGATAGCGCGACTGTCCGAACTGATCAAGCAGGTCGCTACAAGGGAATTCGCTGTGGCGAAAAGCGGTATGCTCAATGATGAAACAGATCTTGATTCCTACTTCGAGGAAACAATCGCGGCGGTATCAAAAAATGTCAACATCAGCGGTGCGGTTAACGTGGCTGATTATTATGAATACATACAGGAAGTCCAGGGCGATAATTCCAAGACGTACTACCGTTATGTCATGAGATTCGCTATGGATTACGATACATACCAGAAAGCCCTGACCCAGGCATGGGAACCGCAGAAGAAGAAAATCCCGCCCGAGTTAAAGGATAAGGCTGAAAAAGTCCTTGACAGCATTAACAAGAGCGAAGATCTCCCGGCCGATCAGTAAAATTCTAAACTTATTTTATTTGCCGCCCCTCGAAAAGGGGCGGTTTTTTTTACCATAATTGCTATCAAGGACTATCATGAAAGGTGTTTGTCATTATTAAAAAAATAATTTATAATGATATGGCAATTTATTGCTAAAAGGTAACATAATGAAGGTTCGCTTCAAATCCATGGTCCAGCTTTTTTCCCTGATAATGCTGGATGTTGCGGCTTACTATATATGCTTGATGTTAGCTATCTTCAGCGAATTCAATATCGGGCTGCTTTTTAATTTTAATTATATTTTCAGCGCCGATAACATATCAAGTTTTCTGTTCAATTTTAATTACCTGTTTTCTATATGGTGGATACCGCCTTCGATGGTGATTATCCTCCTGTTTGAAAAAATGTATATGGTCCGTTATCCCTTCTGGGAAGAGACCAGGGCCATAGTCAAGTCTGTCACTATAGCCGTATTGTTCGTTTTTCTTACAATAACAGTCAGAAACTTTCTCGGAAATATTCCCAGGACCGTCCTTCTTTACTTATGGTTCTACATGATCTTTATCCTGCCCCTGGTCCGGTATTGGGGCAAAAAACTTCTTTTCAAGCTGGGCCCATGGAAAGAATCGGTTCTTATCATAGGACTTTCCGACCGGGCGATCAGCGCTGTCGAGGGTTTGACCAAGGAAGAACACCTGGGTTACTCTGTCATAGGCTTCCTCGATGACTCGGCGTCGCGAAAGAAATCCGTCGAGATAAGAGGCAAATCGTATAAAGTTTACACCGGTATAAAAAATATTCGGAAATTCGTACAATTGCTTAAAGTTGAAACTGTTTTTATAGCCACCCCTTATTCCGATCAGCAGGAACTCACTGAATTTGTAAACGAGATCTATAAACATGTAAAGAGAGTCGTGATTATTCCAGATATCAAGGGCGTGGCGATCTTCAATTCAGAACTCCATTACCTGTTCATGGAAAAATTATTCCTGATCCAGGTCAACAATAACCTCAATTCAACACCGAATATGGTTGCCAAGAGGATTTTCGATTTTACATGCACTATCCTGGGATCTATTGTTCTTTCTCCCTTTTTTCTTGTTATTGCCCTGCTTATAAAATTTACATCCAGGGGCAATATCATATTTATTCAAAAGAGAATCGGCCGTAACGGTAAAGAATTCAATATTTTTAAATTCAGGACTATGTATCTTGATGCTGAAGAGAGGCTTGAAAAAATCCTGAAGTCTAATCCGGCAGCTAAAAAAGAATGGGATAAAAATTTCAAGCTCAAGGGCGATCCCCGTGTAACCCCTATCGGCAAATTCCTCAGGAGCACAAGCCTGGATGAATTACCGCAGGTATTAAATATATTGAGGGGAGAAATGAGTCTTGTCGGACCAAGACCTGTTATAATGGAAGAAATTGATAAATATTACGGGAATTTCAAGCAGTATTATTATTCCGTTCGTCCCGGCCTTTTAGGACTCTGGCAGGTTAGCGGGAGGAGCGACACGGATTATTCCTTCAGGGTCCAGACGGATGTGTGGTATGTGCAGAACTGGTCCATGTGGCTTGATATTACAATTCTTTTTAAAGGTGTGTCCACAGTAATAAAAAAAGAAGGTGCTTACTGAGAGGATCCGCCGCCTCAATATTTTCCTCTTTCTGCCGATTTAATAGAAAGCAGGAGAATTTATGAGATATTTTGCCTACACTGCAGTCATTCTTGTGTTTATGACCGGGCCGGCTCTTTTTGCGGATTCAAAAGATTTCAATTATAAGCCGATGCACCAGAAGATTCATTATAAGGAAGAGTTCTACAGCCTTTACAACGAATGGCTATATTCAGATCCTGATTCCATAAGCAGGAATATTTATTTTCTTGAAATGGCAAGTGTAGTGCCTTTCGACCATCCTATCAAGGCCCTTACCCCTATTACAAATGAAACCCAGTATGAAAGGTATAAAAACCTTCTCATGATGCATATCTGCTCTCTCCTTACAAAGGGTTACATAGATTACGGGTACCTTTATATGAAAGAACACATCTATTTTTTTAATGCGGAATATAAAAAAGAGTATCTTGACGGTTACGATATTGCCGAATATTATTTCCACCATGCCAGGAATTACTGGGATAAAACAGTCGGATATGCAAACAGCGCCGGAAATATTAAAGGCGTTAAAACCGATATGCTTTATATAGAGGATGAGCTTTTCAGGATCCAGAGCGGGGACCTGGATTACTACAAGATTGTCGATAATCTCATGGGCCGGATCAGCAACAACAGGACTATATTAGCGAATATATCAAATCAATAATGGCTTATTTAAAAAATTTATTTTAAAATTGACATAATACTACGCGTGTAGTATAATAGTAATACTACGATTGTAGTAACAGGTGAGTCTTTGATTCTTAATTGATATTTTAGTATATTAAAGATTATTAATATTGAGCATAATGTAGGAGGACAATATGAAAGGCTTGAAAAGGGCAGCTGCTATTTCGGCTTTTGCCGTGCTGATCACCGGTCTGGTTTTCTTGGTATCGTGCAATTCGATATTTTCAAAAGTCCTGAATTATCAGACTACAAATAAGCAGTTAGAGAACGTCGACGGGATGGACCTGCTTGTCAAACTGCAGAACGTTTACAGGTCTGTCGCCAAAGCTACCATGCCTGCCGTTGTGATGATAAGCGTGGAAAGCGAACAGACGGTTGAAAATCCGTATAGCGAATTTTTCAATGATCCCTTCTTCAGGAAATTTTTCGGCGATGACAATATGGGTCCAAGGCAGTTCAAACAGAAATTACAAATGGTCGGTTCCGGATTCATAGTTACACCCGACGGATATATTTTCAGCAACTATCATGTTGTAAGAAATGCTTCAAAAGTCGAAATAACACTTGCGGACAACAGGAAGTTCAATGCCAGGGTAGTCGGCGTCGATGCCGATACGGATGTGGCTCTTCTAAAGATCAACGGAGATAATTTGCCGGTTATACCCCTCGGAGATTCAGGCGAAGTGCAGGTCGGCGATCTTGTAATCGCTGTAGGCAGCCCGTTCGGCCTGAGCGGGACCTATACGACAGGAGTTGTAAGCGCCATCGGAAGGCCCGGACTGAATTCGGGTTTCCAGCACTTTATCCAGACTGATGCAGCTATTAACCCCGGGAACTCCGGGGGGCCGCTAATCAATATAAAAGGGCAGGTCATAGCCATAAACACGGCTATACAGTCCCAGAGCGGCGGTTTTCAGGGCATCGGATACTCGATTCCTATAAATATAGTAAGAAACGTTGTAAATCAGCTTCAGGAGCATGGAAAGGTTGAAAGGGGATACCTTGGAATAAGCATAACGGATATCGATTCCACGACCAGGAAACTTCTTGGCCTCGGTGAAAGCGAGGGAGTAATGGTCTCCAAGGTTGAAAAGGGCAGCCAGGCAGAAACTTCAGGAGTCAAGAACGGTGATATTATTTTAAAGGTAAACGGAATATCTATCGCAAATGTAAATAATCTGCAGGAGGCTGTGGGGGACCAGGCGCCTGGAACGGTTATTAAGTTAGAGGTTTTAAGGGACAAGAAGAAAATGGAATTCAGCGTTAAGCTCAATGAGCGTCCCGGAAATTTAGCTAAAGGCGGCGAAGGCGGAGAAAATAAGCAGGAACCCCAGAAAGGCGGCGAAACCGTTGAATTCATGGGAGCCGTCTTCAGCGACGCACCTCAGGATCTTCTTCAAAAGAACGGCGCCGAATACGGCGTAGTGATCGATTCGATCAGCGAAAACAGCATACTGGCGAATATACTCGGAGAGGGCCAGATAATAGCCGCTATAAACGGCACGCCGGTCAAGAACTTGAAAGATATGAAATCTTTCGCGGACGCCAATAAAAACGGCAAGGCATTCACATTCCTCATAATACAGGACGGAATGATGATCTACCGGGGAATAGAGAAATAAGATAAAAACTATCCTTCAAAATTGATTAGACCGGGCCGGAAAGCTGAAAAGCGAAGGCCCGGTTTTTTATGCAGGCTTGAATTTAAACGATCTCCTGTGATACTTTGAAGGCCCGTACTTTTCTATAGCTTTCCTGTGCTCCTCCGTGCCGTAACCCTTGTTCCTGTCCCAGCCGTACATGGGGTATTCCTCATGAAGACGTTCCATTATGCTGTCCCTGGAAACCTTCGCAATTATAGAGGCGGCGGCAATTGTAAAGCTTTTGCAGTCGCCTTTTATTATGGGTTTTACAGGCGTGTCGAGCTGCAGCCGGACTGCGTCTATCAGGACATAATCAGGCCGGATGGAAAGCCTTTGAAGGGCTTCGTGCATTGATAATTTTGTTGCTTCTAAAATATTTACACGGTCTATGGTAATGTTGTCGATTATGCCTATGCCGAAGCACCTGCATTTTTCAACGATGATTTTGTAGAGATCTTTCCGTTTTGACGGGAGGAGTGACTTGGAATCGAAAACACCTTCGATCAGGACAAAAGGATCGAAGACGACACATGCGGAAACTACAGGACCGGCAAGCGGGCCTCTGCCCGCTTCGTCCATGCCTGCTATGTTCCGGTAACCGCTTTGCCATAGGTCTTTCTCGGTATCTATGATGAAACGGACCGGAGGGACTTTCATTAAACTTTTTCGGTAATGACCGCTGATTTGCCGAAACGTCCGCGGAGATAATAGATCTTGGCTCTCCTGACGCGGCCCTTTCTCACAACTTCGATTTTATCGATGTAAGTCGAATAGAACGGGAAAACCCTTTCTATAGCGACTCCATAACTGATCCTTCTGACGATAAAACTCTTCCGGACGCCGCCATGCTTGATTGCGAGCACAACGCCTTCGTAGGGCTGGATTCTCTGCTTTTCGCCCTCAATTATTTTCACAAAGACTTTTACGGTATCGCCCACGTTGAATAAAGGATATTTCTCAACATTCTGATGAAGGCTCATAAAGGATTTTTCAATCGCCTCTATAGAATTTTTTGCCTTTTTAACAGCGGCTACAGGTGCCTCTTCCTCTTTATTAGAAACAGATTCTTCTTTTTCAGGATTGGGCTGGGGAATTTCATCGGTTTTAATTTCGTCTGCCATCTTTCCACTCCTTAGAAATATTTTGTATGATTAAAAGAAAATTTTTCAATTCCCTGTTTTTCCGCATCATCTTTTTAAGCGGATCGGCTGTTTCACCGGGATTAAAGGCCGGCTTGTAATTAAGAAGCAGGTCAATCCTGTTGTTATATGTCTTTTTCAAACTGCTCTCAAAACGAAGCTTCTCAAGCTTCTTATGGTCGCCGCTCTTTAATTCGTCCGGGACAATCAGGCCGGAAAAAACTCCAGGTTCGGTGTAATGATCGTATTCAAGGAGCCCGTATTCGAAGCTTTCTTCTTCCCTTGAATCATTTTTAATCGAACCTTCGAGCATCCTTGTTACAGCATCTAAAACAACAAGGGCCGGCAGTTCACCGCCGGTCAGTACATAATCGCCTATGGAAATCTCTTCATCCACCGATGTCAGGACGAACCTTGCATCTACGCCTTCGTATCTCGCGCATATCAGAACCAGGCTTTCTTCCTCAGACAAACGCCTGGCCGCCACATTATCGAATTTCTTTCCTCTCGGCGTCAGGTAAACAACCCGGCTCCCGGGGTATTTCTTCTTTACAGCTTTAACGGCCTCATAGAGAGGTTCGGGCCTGAAAAGCATGCCTTTTCCGTGTCCGAAAATACCATCGTCAATACGGCCGTCCCCGTTCTTCGATGTGGAAAAATCCCTGAGATTTACCACATTCACATCGAATATCCCCTTCTTAAGGGCGGTGGAAACTATGCCGAAACGGAGATATTCCTTTATCATTTCCGGAAAAATGGTAACAATATTGAAAACCATTTTCCTCTCTACATCAGTTCTTGTAAATTTTTCGCGTCAACTTTCCTGTTATTTATATCGACTTCAAGAACATATTTATCATTAAAAGGCACTGCAAGTTCTCTGTTATTCGCAAGCTTGATAATGAGCATCGTCCTGTCCGCAATTTCAATTACGTTCATGATATTTCCCACAAGGGCGGAATTTTCGTAAACTTCCAGGCCGTAAAGATCTTTAATATAAAAGACGTTGCCTTTCAGCTCCGGTACTTCGGCAGATTCTACAAAAATTTCTTTGCCGCTCATCATTTCCGAGCCGTTCCTGTCGTCTATGCCTCCGAGTTTTACTATCGTCTGGCCGATCTCGCCTGTAATATTTTCAAAAACAATTTCCTGGTACCCTGAAGGATCGCTTTTATTGATAATATAAAAATGAGAATAATCTTTCAGTTCTTTCAGGTTGTCTATGTAAAAAGCCGTTTTTATAAGGCCCTTGAGACCGTAAGGTTTGATCAACTTGCCTATCAACAGGGTATCCATAACAGGTTAAACTCCTGCTTTGCGCATTCTCCTGGCAATGTCCCTTACAATATTGCTGACTTTTGCACCTTTGCTCTTCCATTCATCGTATTTCTGAAGGTCGATCGTAGTGTTGCTGGCAGCTTCGATAGGCTGGTAGTGTCCCAGGCATTCTATATAAGCCCCGTCGCGGGGATCGCGGCTGTCAAGTACGACTATACGGTAATAAGGCCTCTTTGATTTTCCTATTCTTGTTAACCTGATATGAGCGGCCAATGGTTTCCTCCCATGATAAAATCGAGTTACTATTATAAATTTACAGGTGACCTTTGTCAAATATTGAACTGTTTAAGATTGAATGTCAGGAAGGAATTTTGAGAATATCAGCCGTGTTTCCCGCATTGAAGAAATAACCCGATTCCCCATGATAGAAACGGTCGAGAGGACGGGGTATGGGCGCAGTGAAAATTGCCATCATTTTCTGGATGAAAGCCACATCGATAGTATGACCGCCCTTGTAAGCTATTATAAAGCCTTTAATGTCGAAATTCAAAAGGGCGAGGCTTCCTAATAGATCAAGGATCTTGTGCCTCACAGGTTCGTCATGATACCTGGATGAGTTAAGGATCTTATTTTCTTTTTTGCTGTATGCCTGAACGTTATCAAGAGTTACACCCCTCGAAAGGCCGGTTTTTTTGTAATTTTCAAGGTCTTCTATAAAGCCGAACGTCCTTGCGCTCGAAATATCCTTGCTGAACGTGTCCGGGGATATTTCAGTGTTGAAGGTCTGGGTGCCTATGGGAGAATTAGGGAAGGAAATGGTGTAGCTTATCTTGAAGCCGTTATAAGGCAGGGCTATTATGTATTTGTCGGACATGGTAGTCCAGACCGGGTTGATTACCATGAATTCTTCACGGGTGATTGATTGCTCTTCGATGCCGGCGCTATTGATGCCTTCTACGAAGAGCCTTGAACTCCCGTCGAGAATCGGTATTTCGTTGGAACTGCACTCTATAATACAATTATCGATTTTGCATGCGTACAGGGCCGAAACAAGGTGTTCAACAGTCTTGATAACGGCCCTGCCGTTGGATATGGATATGTTGTTCCGGGTATCTATAATATTTCCGATATTGTAAGGTATATACTCTTTTGACTGACCCGCTTTGCTTAAAAAAAGCAGCCCCGTGTCTTCGGGAGCCGGTTTGAGAATGATATCGCAGGAATGGCCGCTGTGTATCCCTGTTCCGCTGAAATCTATCCTGCTTTTCAATGTCTGCTGCTTTCTCATCTAACGCTCCATAATTCTACATGTCATGTTGCAATTATTATGCCACATTGAAAAGCGGGTTAACGATTGTAATTAATAGAGATATGAATGAACCCCATGACGGGGTGTAATAAATATCATACACCATTCTATGCTTTGGGGTTATTTTTGATGTAATCTTCGAGAATCTTCTGGGCGGCGAATTTATCGATTACAGACTTGATCTTCTTTTCGTTAATGCCCATTGATTTCAGAAGGCTTAACGAATAAACCGTGCTGTTTTCCTCGTTTTGAAAATCGACGGCAAGCCCTGTGTACTGTTTTATTTTTTCTGAAAATGCGGTGACTTCAAGGGACGCTTCCTTGTATTTTTCGGAATAGGGGAACCCTATGACTATTTTTTCTACCGCGTTATCTTTGCATATTTTTTTCAATTCCGACGGTAAAGAGGCATTGTTGATTAAAACCGTTAGCGGGCTGGATAAAATCTGCAATTCGTCGGATATGGCGATCCCGACTCTTTTCCCGCCGTAATCGATCCCGAGAAGCCTAGGCATCCGAAATCCTTTCGGTTAATAAACGCGCCACTCTTTCGATGACATTTTCCTCTCCCAGAGATTTTCTGATATCATCGAAATATCCGGCCATCTCCTTCTTTTTCTCCGCGTCAGGATGCAGGAGAGATAAAGTTTCTTTAACTATATTATCAGCGCTGCAATCCTTCTGCAGGAGCTCGGGAAAATATTTTTTTCCCAGGAGAATATTCGGCAGCCCGATCATTTTCACCTGTATAAGCAGTTTCCCAATCAGAAAAGAAACAGGGGATATTTTATAACAAATAACCGGAGGCTTGCGGAAAAGGGCTGATTCGAGGGAAGCGGTCCCCGAAGCCAGGATATTGACATCCGCCATCCTCATCGCGTTATATGAGTCGTTCCTTATAATTATGATGCTATTTTCCAGTCCGTAAAAATTTATCTTTTCAAGTATTGTTTTTTCAAACTCTTTGTGAGAAACCGGCAGGATAACAGACACCCCATGTTTTTCAATAAGGATCTTCGCGGCCTGGAGCATCGGCCCGGTGAGGGTTTCAATTTCCTGGAAACGGCTTCCCGGCATGATTGAAACGATTTTTTTGTTTTTATCAAGTTTATATTTTTCATATAACCCTTTTGCCGTGAAGGGTTCCGATGTAATATCGAGAAGAGGGTGACCCGGGAAGACCGCGCTGCCTGCGGGGACTTTTTCTTTATAGATCAGGTAATCCTGGTAGAATGGAGCTATTATAAGATCGACATACCGGGCCACTATCCGGGCGTTCCACTTTGCCCAGATTGAAACATGGGGCGGGAAATAATATATGCTTTTTACGCCTGATTTGAATGCTTTTTTTGCCAACGGTATGTTAAAGCCCTGGTTATCTACAAGCAGGAGGTGCTTAATCTCTTTGTCCCTGATATATTTAAGGCTCGATTTTAAAATAGAGGATTTTTTACGAAAAAACCGCATTGCTTCCATGAATCCCATTGTGCTCATTGTTGAAAAATCGGCTTTTAAAATGCTCTTCATACCTGCAGAGATCATGTTAGGTCCGCCCAGGCCTTCGAAACTGAGGGTGGGATCGAGTTCCTTCATTTTTTTTATCAGGGCGGCGGCATGTATATCGCCGGACACTTCGCCGGCCGAAACAAAAATAGTCTTGCTATTCATGATAGCTGATTGTGCCCCGTTTTGAGGCTTCGATGAACTTTATCAGGTTATCGATCAGGACACTCACTTTCCCTTCAGGGAATTTTATCCGGCACTCAACGAGCGCTTCTTTACGGGATTTTCCTGAAAAGAGGATCTGATATGCCTCTTTTATCTTTGACCGTTCTTCCTGTCCTATGCCTTTCCTTTTCAAACCGACGCTGTTCAGGCCGTATCCGATGACCGGCGAGCCGTCGGCTAACATATATGGCGGCACGTCCTGGGATGCTTTGCTCAGGGCTCCTATCATGGAATAAGCGCCGATCCGGCAATTCTGATGTATGCCTGTGTTGCCGCCGATGATTACATCGTGTTCGAGTATCACATACCCGCCTAAAGCTGCACCCTGGACAAGCTGGCAGTTATCGCCGACATTAGCGTTATGAGCCACATGAGAATTTCCCATTAAAAAAACGTTATTTCCCACAACGGTCTGAGAGCCCTGGTCGCCATGGACGGGGGTGTGTATAGAGGCGCCTTCACGGATCATGCAGTTATCCCCGATGAGGATAAGCCCCGGTTCTCCGCCGAAAGAATAATCCTGGGGAGGCGTGCCTATTGCTGTAAAAGGGTAGATCCTGTTTTTTAAGCCTAGTTTTACCCAGCCTGTAATGTAAACGGAGGGGCCGATGACGCAGCCGTCCCCGATTTCAACATTGCCGTCTATAACGGCATACGGACCTATGTCTATATTGTCTCCGAGTTTGACATCTTTGCCGAGCAGCGCCGTCGGGTGGATACGGTTCATTTCTTCTCCTTCTCGAGTTCCTTTTTCAGCATTTCCTCGACAAGGCTGAAGCGTTTCCTGTTTTCGCTGGAAAGTTCCATGAGATTCTGATGGGATTCCAGTAAAACCTGTATGTCCTGGTAGTTCTTTTCAAGTTTTTTTTTGATTTCACTGCTGATTTCTATGTTTTTAAAGGTGTCGTTCTCCTGGATAGGCATTATGTCGAGAAGGCCCATGGTGGAGAGTATTTCCTTTGTCTTATCCGAAGGATTTAAAAGAATAAGGTTGCCGTTGCTGGCTTTTTTAAGCTTTTTCTGCACAGAAACTATAACTCCTATAAAGGAGCTGTCAAGATATGTCGTTTCGGAAAGCTCGAAATACACATTTTCAGCCTTTTCATTTTCAATCTTTTCGGAAAGGAACTGGAATAATTCCGAACAATACTCCATTGTCCCCTTGCCGATGACTTTAATGATATATCCGGACGTTATTATTCCTATTATTACCCGAGAATTTTCCTGCATTTAAAATTCCTCATCTATTAGCGGCGCTATCCTTTTAATCTTGCTTTCAAAAACGGCATCGATTTCATTTTTAGTATCTATTTTGGAAACACCGCTGAAGACCATTCCTTCTTCCGCAAGGCATTTTTTGGTCCACAGCTCGCCATGAAGCACTCCGGTTGAAAGGATATCGACTCTTTCGAGGGCGTATACATTGCCCTTTATCCTTCCTCCGATCCTGACCATGCGGGCATAAATATCGCCGATGATCCTGCCCTTTTCCCCGACCAATACTATGCCGTAACCCTTGATAACTCCCTTGAAATCGCCGTCTATGCGAAGAAGGCCGTCGGAACGGAATTCTCCCGAAAAGGCGTTTTCACGGCCGATAACACTGTTTGATATCGGACTTTTTCCGGTAGTATCTTCGGCTTTAATCTCGGTTGTTTTTAACTCGGTAGAATCCATAAACCCCCCAGGATTTCTAAGGCATCATCATAGTTGTAAAAGGCACCGGATCGATCTGGGATTCCCCGATAAGGACTTCGAAATGCAGGTGCGGCCCGGTAACTTTTCCTGTCATACCGACGTAACCTACAACCTGGCCCTGCCTTATCTGTGCGCCCGGAACAACTCCAGGCCCGATTTCTTCCATGTGGGCGTATCTTGTCGAGAAACCGTATTTATGCCTGATTTCAACCTGCAGCCCGTAACCGCCGAGCCAGCCGGCGGAAATAACCTGGCCATCGGCTGCCGCAAGGATAGGAGTCCCTGGAAATGCCGCAAGATCGACCCCGGGATGAAACTCCGTCCTCCAGGTAAAGACAGGATCTACCCTCAGCCCGAATGGAGAAGTTATCGCCACGCGTTCAGGCAGCGGATACTTGGAGGGAATTGAATTTAAAAGACTGTCCCATTCTTCGATGCATTTACCTATTCTGACAACATTATTTTTTGTTACTTCGAGATCGTTTTTAAGCTTATTTAAAATCTTTGTCTGGCGCGCAGTGCTGTTCGTGGAATCATTATCGGGAATCTCGATATTGTCGTAATTGTATACGTTCTTGTCCTTACCGACAGACCTTATGATATTTGTGATATCCACTTTCAGCGATGTAAAACGCTTATCGAAACTCTCTATCTGGGTTTTAAAATCTTCGATCTGCCTCTGCTTGAGGTCGTCATCCCTGATAAGGAAATCATACTGCTTCTGGTTATGATTGGTCTGGCCGATAGCGAGGACCGAAGCTCCGATCGTGATCCCGAGAAGAACGCTGAAGGAAAAAAGTATATAATTAGAGATCTGAATATTGACGATTTTCTTTTCAGAATGGGGAACGACCATGATAGTAAGCCTCTGGGAGCCTTTTTCATTGATCTTGTATAGAAGTTTGGCAAATGACCTTTTTATATTGCTGTAATAAAGGGCAACAACTTCTTTGAATTTCATCCAGCGCGACTTTTTATACATTTCAGCTTTTGATTTAAAAACAGGCCTTTTTTTACTATAGTTTGCCATTCGCGCCTCCTAATTCTAATTTACGCAAGCAATGGCTGGATATTATATATCGAAGAGAATACTTATTCAATTTTTTTCCCCAATTAATGACTCCTTTTTGACTTGGAATAATTTTGATTATATAATCTTACCTCACATTACAATAAAGTCAAGAAAGTTAATAAGTTTATATATAAAAGGTGATTATGCTGCTCGACAGTCATTGCCATCTCCAGCACTGTTTTTCAGGTCCGGATTTTAACCGGGAAGTTTCCGGATTAGCGTCAGCAATGCGATATATTGTTGATGTATCGACAAATGCGCTTGAATTCTTGAATATGAAAGACAGGCTTCTCCCCGCTAATGTGATACTCGCTTTCGGGCTTTATCCGGAAGAGGCCGCTCTTTACACGAAGGAAAAGGGGGAAGAATTCAAAGCTATACTTGATGCGGGCCCTGTAAGGGCTGTCGGCGAATGCGGGATCGATTATCACAGGGACTACGGATCGCATGAATGCCAGGAAGTCCTGTTCAGGGCGCAAATCGAGGCAAGCATCGAAAAATCCCTTCCTCTTATCGTCCACTCGAGGGATGCATTTGAAGACACTTACAGGATTTTATCGGATTACAGGTTCAGCAGCGATGTGATCATTCATTGTTTCGGATACGGGCCCGGGGAGGCTGAAAAGTTCCTTTCGAACGGATATTTTATATCTTTTGCGGGAAACGTTACGTATTCCGGCGCCAGGGGACTCAGGGAAGCCGCTTTGACCGTTCCCTTCGATAAACTTCTGCTTGAAACGGATTCCCCTTACCTGCCGCCGGTTCCCCTGAGGGGGCAGCGAAATAATCCGCTCAATATCAAACATACTTATAAATTTATTTCCGCTTTGAGGAATACAGGAGAGGAAGAGCTTGAAAACTCGGTAGAGAAGAATTTCAGGAAAGTGTTCGGAGTTTAAATATCGAGCACGAGGCCTTCCCTCGATACTATTGTCCCGGGGAAAATCAGTTTTGCCTCTTCTCCTATCTTCATTATCTCGTCATCGCTCTGGTCAGGGTCATAATGAAACAGGGCAAGCTTTTTAACCCCGGCTTCGGAAGCAACCTTAACGGCCTGTTTCCATGTGCTGTGGCCCCAGCCGAGCCTGTAACCTATGATCTGGTCCGTATACTGCGCATCATGGATAAGTATGTCGGCATTCTTCGAAATTTCAACGACCCTTTTATCGATTACATCATGGAAATGCTCTGTATCGGTGGAATATACGATGGACTTTCCTTTATATTCGAATCTGTAAGTATATGCGATCGCGGGGTGGATATGTCGCTTTATTTCAATCCTTACGCCCTCCATGATTGAATGAACCCCTTCTGAAAGTTCATGAAATTCAATCTTCGAGGGAAGGTGGCTGAATTTTACCGGAAAATAGTCATACTCCATCTGGCCCTCGAGGAGAACCTGGAGGTGGCGGTTTGCCTTTTCAGGCCCGTAAATGACTATCTTTACGCCGGGCATGTATATGGGATTGAAAAAAGGAAATCCCTGTATATGGTCCCAGTGGGTATGGCTGAGAAAAATAATGATTTCGGAGGTTTTGCCGGATTCGATCTCCTTAACTATCTTTTTACCGAGTTCCCTTATTCCTGTCCCCATGTCGAGGATAACCCGTTTTTCACCGAGCGATAACTCGATGCATGATGTGTTCCCCCCGATTTTCATTTTATCGGTTTCGGGCGTCGGTATTGAACCCCTCACGCCCCAGAATCGCAGCTGCATAACTTTTCCGTTCTCCTGCATGTTCAGATCACTGTGTCGTCGGAAATAATGGAATTCTTGACTATAACGACAATCCCGTCAACTATCGCGTAATCGTTTTCTTCCTTGTTAAGGATACCTTCATCGTTGACTATCCTGACGTTTTTGCCTATCCTGCAGTTTTTATCAATAATGGCATTTTTAATAATAGTGTTCTCTCCGATCCCGATATCGGGGATTTTTTTCTCGGCGTTCCTGGCCTTCGCTTCGTCGGTTTCATAAAAATCTGCGCCTATTATAACGCTGTTTTCTATTTTGACGCCCTTTTTAATAATGCTTCTTACGCCTATTACGCTGTTTTTGACTGTAACCTCGTCAACCATTATTCCATAACTGATCACAGCGTTATCGATTTTAGAATTGAAGACTCTCGACGGCGGAAGAAAACGGGGGCGGCTGAAGAACGGATTGGAGAGCTTGAACAGGTCGAAAGGCCCGTTTTTCATAGTGAGTTCTATGTTAGCCTGATGGAAGCTTTTGATAGTCCCGATGTCTTCCCAGTAATCGTGGTGTACAAAGCCGTAAACATCGTATTTATTCTCGATCGAGTAGGGTATAACCTCTTTTCCGAAGTCGAGCATCTCGGGGTGAGTCAGAAGAATATCGTAAAGCGTGTCTATATTGAAAAGGTATATGCCCATAGATCCGAAAAACGGCTTGCCCGGGCCGCAAACGGAAGCATATTTTTTAGGCACGGCCCAATCCTTGATGTCGTCCTTGTTTTTAGGTTTTTCGATAAAATTCGTTATCTTGCATGATTCGTCGATTTTTAAAATACCGAACCTCGAAGTATCCTCTTCCTGGACGGGGATTATTCCGAGTGTTATCTGGGCTTTATTTTCTATGTGCGCAGATAGGAGAGTCTTGAAATCCATGGAATAAAGCTGGTCGCCGGACAGAAGCAGGACATATTTAGCGTCGCCGGAGTCTCTTAAACCCCTGAAATGCCGCAGGGCGCGTCTCACAGCGTCCGCAGTACCCTGCGTAAAGGCGCTGGTCGGAATGTCCTGGGTCTGCTCCGTAGCTAAGATATCCACGAAACCGTTATGAAAAATATCGAATTTATAGGTCTGCGTGATATGCCTGTTCAGCGAGGTCGAGTTAAACTGAGTCATTACAAAAACGCGGTTAATGCCCGAATTAATGCAGTTGGAAATCGGAATATCGATCAGCCTGAAGCAGCCTCCGAATGGGACGGCAGGCTTCGAGCGGTCTTTTGTCAGCGGATAAAGCCTTGTACCCTTGCCCCCTCCGAGGATGAGGCCGAGAACTTCGTTGATATTGACATTGGGTCTTTGTGGTTTAACCGCCGCCTTGCTCATTTGCTCCTCCCATCATAAGAAACATTATATATAGTAAAACAAAAATGTCAAAAAAGGATATGATTGACAATTATAAAGGATTATTTTATAGTAGAAACATGGTGACTGAGACGCTCGGGGGTAAAAGTGCAATCGGTCCTCTTGCTGCCGGAAAATACCGAGATGAAATCGCTCGAGGAAAAAATCCGCCTTTTGAAGGATATCCGGATAGTCCCGGCGGGGTCTGAAGAAACTTTCAGCGCGCCCTTAGTTTATCTTGACCTTACCTTCGATATTTTTAACAAGAACGTAACCGAAGAATATCTCTACAACCAGTTTTCTCTTATCCATGCGACCTTAGGGCCCTTGAATTATCCGGAAGGTGTCCTGACCATAATTAAAAATTATCCTTTCAAAACCAATGTTAACAGATTCCTGCGGATCCTGCGTATTATCGAAAACTTTGTTTCTTTCCTGAGCGAATTCTACAGGGCAAGGATAATTTTTGTCCCGAGCATAATATCGAGGCATGGCTTCCAGATCCTCAACACTCCACCGATCAGGCTTATCAACGCCCTCAGGCTCGATAAGACCGACCAGGTGAATGTCAGGGATGCCTCGAGATTTTATCTGATTTATGAAATGGATGCCCTTGACTCTATCTATAACAGGAAGGCTGTGCTTGAAAAAGATATCGTGGTGGAGGGAATCGAACTGTCCCTGCGGGATATCTATGAAAGGTCTTGCCGCATAGTCGGCAATACGCCGGTCAGGTTCGACCAGGCTAACTTCATCAATTTCGAATATCCGGAGGAAAATTCCGATCCTGTACTCTGCCTGAATTATGATCTTGAGGATATGGTCATTGACATTACAAATTATTTGTTTTAAATTTAAATAAACGCAAAAGCTGTGGAGGAGTATATGATAAAAGAAGGCGAGAAAGCCCCTGATTTCAAGCTGCCGGCGGATTCTGGTTCCATGGTATCTCTCTCCGATTTCAAGGGGAGAAAAGTTGTTTTGTATTTTTATCCTAAGGACGATACCCCCGGCTGCACGAAAGAGGCCTGCTCTTTCAGGGATGCCAATTCCCTGTTTATGGAAAAAGGGGCCGCAGTTATAGGCGTAAGCGGCGACGACAGAGATTCCCACAAGAAGTTCCGAGATAAATATAACCTTCCTTTTTATCTTGCTTCCGATACGGATCATAAAATGATGGAATCTTATGGAGCCTGGGACGGCAAAACTATCCGCTCGACATTTATAATTGATGAAAAAGGCATAGTGATCAAGGTTTTTCCCAGGGTAAATCCTGAGAATCATGCCGACGATGTTCTCAAATATCTTTAAAATTATTGATATTTAAAGCCTGTTGATTTAAAATCTACTCCTTTGAATCAAGAGGGAGTATGAATAAACATTTTACATCAGCAGCGGTTTTGTTTTTCGGTGTTTTGATGTTCTGCGCCTGTTCGGCAGTTTTTGCCCTGGAAAAGAGATCATTTCTCCTCGCAGGAACATCCCAGGGGCTATATGCCTGGGATTGCCATGGTGATCCCGTTTTAGTCTGGAATGGCGGGGGCAATCCTCCGGAAATCAAAAAGATCATTGCAGTTCCCTACGGATTCTTTGTCCTGACCTCCGAGGGTATATTTTTTTCAGGCGATGGGAGGAGTTTTGAGGACAGGAACGAAGGCATTACTTATAAAACCATTAAAGTCATTAATGAGAATGAAAAATCATTCACAAATATTACAGATGACCTGAAAGACATAGCATCGGACCTGTCCAATCCGTTAAACCTGGTGACCTGCAGCAAGGATAAAGTTTTCATTTCTACAAACGGCGCAAAATCATGGTTTTCTATCCAGGGGCCTGTGCCTTATTCGACTATTAAATCGTTAGCAATAGTTTCATCATCAAATATAACCGTATTACTCGGCCATTCCTTCCAGGGATTTTTCTCTTATACACTTGGTAAAGATTCGTCATGGAAAAAAATGAATTCCGGGCTATCCACTTTTTCAAAGACTTTCGAGGAAGTTTCCGGAATTGCAGTTGAAAAGAGTGTAAGCAATTTCAATATATATGCCGCCAATAATTTCACCCCGATCCTGTATGAGTGGTCCGCTAAATCCAATTCCTGGTCTGTAATCGAGCATTTTCAGAAAGATTTCGATATGATAGAGGGTCTTGTGAAAAAAGGGCCTTATTTTTACTTTGCCAACCGGATGGGTATAATGCGGTATAATACAGCCGATAAATCCGTCGAACTTGACAAGGCAAATGAGCTGATAAGCGCGCTTGAGACAAAGACCGGCCAGTCTATCCTGACGATCTGCGGCTATGATGATAATGGAGAAGAGTTCCATTTTTCAGGCCTCTGGCTTGCATCACTGCCGCCGGCGCGGCCCAATTACGTGCTTGCATCACAGAAAAGAGGGCTTTATGTGCAGGCGACAGCCCTGAAAGACAAAAACAGGCTGGAAAAACTTACTGATTTTATGGCTCAGAATTCTTTAAATATGATCACTGTCGATATGAAGGACGATTCGGGATATCTCAGGTTCAAGCCCCTGTCGAATCTAACAGCCGGGATAGCACGGGTTGTCAATCCCCTCGACCTCGATACATTCATTCCTTTCATGAAAGAAAAGAAGATCTACCTTACGGCGAGACTGGTCCTTTTCAAAGATAGTATTTTATACAGCTACAGCAATAACTTATATGCTGTGAAATCGAGAAGCGCTCATGGAAAGCCCTGGCAGGGTACAAAGATAGGAAGAGACGGTATAGTAAAAAATATTAAAGAATGGTGGGTTGACCCCTACAGTGAAAAAGTCTGGGAATACAATGTCGCCATAGCGAAGGAACTGATAGAACGTGGATTCGACGAGATTCAATTCGATTACGTGAGGTTCCCGACCGACGGCTTGAACCTGGACGACGCCATGTTCGGCTTCAGGGAAAAGGATATGGATAAGGAAAGCGCGATCCTCTCCTTCCTTTACTATGCAAGGAAAAATTTAAATTGCCCGATCTCGATCGATATATACGGGGCTAACGGATATTACAGGACGGATGCCAGAACAGGCCAGGATGTTGAAACATTAAGAAAATATGTTGATGTTATCTGCCCGATGTTTTACCCATCGCACTTTTCTGAGGATTTCCAGTACTGCGACCCGGTCGAGGACAGGCCCTACAGGATTTACTATTTCGGGACGCTCAGGAATTATTTTATCGGTAAAAAGGAACTCGTAATAAGGCCATATGTCCAGGCATTTAAGCTTTTCGGGCAATTCGACAGGAAATATTACGGTCCTAAATATATTGCCGGTGAAATAAACGGCGTGCAGGACGCTATAGACCTCGGGTATACATTCTGGAATATGGGTATGAAATACAATATGCTGACAGACGCCTACAGCAATATCACAATAAAATGACAAATATCGCAACGTGTCTTATAATTAATTTATGACCTTGACTGATTATTTCATTCAGGGCGGGCCCATAATGTATTTAATACTTTTTATTTCTGTACTGGGTTTTGCCGTTTTTATTGAACGTTATATGTACCTGAGGAATTTTCTTTTCTGCGGAAGGGCGATCCTGGAAAGCATCCGAAAAGCGGGACCGTTCCAGGCCGATAAGGCCGCCGCAGAGTGTGATAATTACCCCGGCCCGGCTTCGGCGATAATAAAAGCCGGAGTGGAAGTTTCAGGCAGCCCGTCCGGGGCGATAGATCAGGCGATGGAATCGGCCGCGAGAAACCAGCTGCCCGGCATTAACAGGTTGGTCCATGTACTTGCGACAGTTTCGAGCATAGCTACCCTGTTGGGGCTTCTTGGATCCGTGCTCGGTCTCATGGTTCCGGTTAATATCAACCGGGCCCTTATTTCATCGGCTTTCGGACTGTGTGTGGCTATTCCGTCAATAGCAGGTTATAACTACATAGCGGCAAAAATAGACATAGTGTTATCTGAAATAGAAACCTGGACTGAAGAATTTATTAAAATAGCCGCCATGCGGCCGGAAAGATCAAAATGGTAAGCTGGAAGGCGCCGCTTATAGCGGCGCACTAAGAGCCGCTAACTTCGTAAGCGGCACTAAGGAGAAAATATGAGCACTAAGAAAGGTAAAGAAGTAAGAGAGATAATCAAGAAAGGCGTTGTATGGTTTTTCATTATTGTCCTTATAGGATGTTTCATCGTAAGCCTTGCTTACTCTCCATGGAGCAGCCGTCAAAACATACAGGGTTACAGGGTTGTCAAAGTAGGCGGCCAGATATACTCTTATGAACCCAACGCTCCTTATTATTACCTGTACTCATGGCTGAAGAAAGGCTACTCCGATTCCCTCAAGGGCCAGCTCGATCCTGCACAGCTCAATAATTATGTCTTAAGCAAAAGCGTCGACCTGATGGTTCAGTCAGGTTCCATTCACCAGTTTGCTAAAACAATAGGTATAACCCCTTCCAGGGAAGCTGTAACAAGAAATATAGAAATAATCACAAGGAGCCAGCTTAACAAGGCTCCCGACCAGGGACTCCTTGATTTTGCCGAAATGCGCTATGATGTTGACGCCGTAGAGGGCAATAACGGGGATATTCTTAATATTGCCGGCCTTCCGACATATGCCGAGCTTTATTCATTTTCTGAAATGGAAAATTTCAACCATTCTGCGGATTTCCTATATATCGATGTCACTAATTTTATTGTAAGCAAGCTTACATCAGATGACATTAAAGATTATTATGAGAGCAACTTCAGCAAATATATTAAAGAGCTTACAATAAACGAGCTTAGCACTACTTCGAAACTCAGCGCCTTCAACATGACCCGTGACGCGCAGACTCTCGGCTGGGATAAAACCGTTGAAAAGTACAAGGCCTCCGGCGCAAACTATATAAATTCCGAAAAAATCAGCGATGTCCATGGATCCCTGACACGGTTTACCGCCGCTCTGAAACTGAAGGCCGGCGGGATTACTCCGAAACCTGTTTTTGAGAACAGGGAATACCATGTAGTTATGCTTGCCGGCTATCAGCCTTTTGCGGATTTAAAACCGGAAGACCGAAAGGCGGTCGAAATGGATCTTATCAATAACAAATATGACGATTTAAGAACTAAATACGATGGGACTATCAAGGAAGCTGTCGCGAAAGCTGAAGATTCGCTGAAATCCTCCCAGGATTTTAAAAGGGCTTCTGAAGTTTCAGGTCTAAGCTACCTTCATTCCGACAAGATTTCGCCTCTTAATTCTTCTTTAACGGATGAAAAGGGGGATAAGGTTCTGCCAGTCCTGGATAATAAAGACCTTGCCGATTTCCTTTTTACGTCGGCTCCTATGTCCGTAAGCAAAACCTTCTATACTGACGGTTATATCGTAATCGCGAAAATCCTTAAGAAAGGAGCGGCCGTAAATGTTGATTATAAGGACCTTGCAAAAATATACCCCTCTGTCATGAGATACAAGAGCTATGTTGCGCTTAATGACTGGATAAAATCGATCGACAGGAGATATCCGCATTCCGTCTTCACGAACGATATGAATAATCTTTCGCTGCTTCTGAAAGGGGAATAGTTTACTCGATTCCTATAAGTTCATATCCTTTATCTTCGATGGCAGCCCTTATCCGGCCTGTATCATAACCTGCGGGCGCATCGAAAGTCGCCTTCCCGTTCTCGACATGGATGTTATTAAGGACCTTCAGGTCTTTCAGAGCTTTTTCCACAGCCTTGACGCAATGGCCGCAAGACATGCCTCCGATCAGTATGGTCATAATCACCTTCCATTTAATCAATGTGAATAACTCTGCAGGAATTTATCAAGGTATTTATCCTGTTCTTCGAACATTATTTTCTCGTCTTCATCGGACTTCTCATGGTCGAAACCAAGCAGGTGGAGCATGCCATGAATTGCAAGACGCGCTAATTCTTCTTCGGCTGTGACTCCGTATTCAACGGCCTGCTTTTCGGAACGTTCCGTGGAAATAATAATGTCGCCGAGGATTTCAGGTTCTTCAAATCCATCCATATCTTCTGAACCAGCTTCAAAAAAATCCTCTCCTTCATCTTCCTGCATGGAAAATGACAGGACATCGGTCGGGCAGTCTTTATTCCTGTATTGCTTGTTTATCGTATGAATATACCTGTCGGAACAAAGCACAAGATTGACTTCGAATCCGCCCTTTTTGAAATCGGACAGAATTTCATCAAGGAATTCTGACAGGCAATCCGTCAAAACGCTTTCATAAACTTTTCCGTCATTGTAAATAACATGGATCATTTTAAAGTTTTACCGTCTTTATCTTTATTGGGTATCGCTTAACACCGGCGGGGTTTTCAAATCTTAATCCATTACTTACCGCCGGGAAGAGATCCCGGCGTTTTCCCCACCCACTCGCCTCCCGACATATTAAAAAGCTCCGGATCGGCCGGTTTACCGTCAGGTCCGCTGCCTGCCGCAGAGTCGGCCGGAGTGACGACCGCGTTTGAACGGGCTATTGCTGTAAAACGGTTATCATTATCCATAACGCCGATTTCAGCATAATAAGGGCGGTTAGTTTCAGGAACATGAATATACCAGCTCCTGGCTCCGAGCTTGATCTCAGTGTCAAAATACCTGTCTGTATCCGCATAATACATTCTTACGCAAAGACCTTTAGCGGCGGCGGCATCTGCCGTGCTGTTAATGCTATTTATCCTGGCCTTTGTTTCCGCTCCGAATTCCCACATGACGAATACCCAGTTGGGATTCTGGACAAGAAGCGTTATTTTCGTCCCGCCGTAGTCATCGGGTAAAATATACTCCCTTTCTTCATATGAATCCGGACCTTTTTCGCCGTACCCGTATTTCCGTTTTTCACCGTCAAGAATTTCATCCGCATCAAGAGCGGGGCCGCCGGTAAAACCATCCGCCATAATTCCCTCCTAGCCAGTCTTTATTAATTGTAATAGGCGGAAACTAAAAGTCAAGAAATCAAAAGAACATCAAGAATTTGTCAGGGGCCATCGTTTGAATTGCGAATACTGTTCTCCATTATTTACTTTTTGGCATTGATAATTTAAAATATTATAAACGGGGCGGCTGTGATGAATTACACAAGAAAGAGCCTTGCAAAAGAAGCGGGAATCGGGATTGAGACATTAAGATATTATGAAAAGATGGAATTAATCAAGCCTCCCGCAAGGGCGAGCAACGGGTACAGGGTTTATACCGAAGAAGATGCCAATAAAATCAAACATATTTTAGGCGCTAAAAAATACGGATTTTCTCTTAGAGAAATAAAGATTATGATCGATAAGGCTGAAAACATGAAATTAGACAGTAACGATTTTGAAATTTTATTCCGAGATAAAATTAAAGATATTGATAAACAAATCAATGAATTAAAAAGCCTTAAGAAGCTTCTTATCGAGTATATCGATCCTGCAAAATAAAATCTATCCTTTCTTAAAAAAACGCTTGACACTGTTCCATACTACAGGGTGTATAATGTCTCTGCCGGAAAAAAGGAGGATGTTAGATGGAAAATAATAATGGACATGTTTATGCCCTGACCGGAGCAGGCGGCCATCTTGGAAGGCTGGCACTCTCATATATTCTGGACCTGGTTCCGGCGGGAAAAATCCTGGCGACAACACGCCGGCCGGAACTTCTCTCTGATTTTACCGCTCAAGGAGTAACAGTCAGAAGAGCGGATTTCAGCGATACGCGGTCATTGGAGGGGGCGTTTTCAGGAGCCACGAGGATTCTGATTATCAGTACAAACGAATATCCGATGGAGTTGCGCTCCGCTCATCACATGGATGCTATAAAAGCGGCTGTAAATGCCGGGGTCAGGCATATCACGAGCACTTATTTTTCTTTATCGAAGGCCTCGAATGCGGATGACGATAATCCATGGACAAGAGGCCAGGAGAAAATCATGGATGCTCTCGCCAGGTCCGGCCGGGAATGGACCGTGCTTAATATGAATATCTGGATGGATGGAATACCATACTTTCTTAACGCTTTAAGGACGGGAGAAAAGATACTGATTCCTGAAGGATCAGGCAAACCATGCTGGGTTTCACATGAGGATTATGCCCGTACGGCTGTTTCCGTATTGACCGGCAAGGCTTTGATTAACGGCGCCGCGGATGTGACCGGTCCGGAATCTCTCGGTCTTGATGATCTGGCCCGGCGCTGGGCCGGATTTCATGAAAGAAATATGGAGGTCCAGATCCAGCCCGGCGGGAGGGTGATAGAAGGATTGGTTTCGAATGGCATGCCCTTGCAATCAGCGGAGCAAATCGTCGGCTACTGTGATATGTTCAGATTATTTGACGTTAAAGTCTCCGATACAGTAAGGATTGCAACAGGAAAGCCTCCTGTTTCTGCCGATGAACTGCTACGTAATTTAATTATTCCTGAATAACTTATTCGGCAATCTATCGTTGTATTTTTTTATCTTATACTTTAGAATCATGTCTTATAGCCGATTTTAAAGAAAGGGTATTAACATGATAGAACGTATGAAATTCGAAGGCACCGCAGAACTTAAAATAGGCGAGAATTCCTATAACCTGCCCCTGTTCGAGGGTTCCAGGTATGAAAAAACAATGGATATCACATCTCTGCGGAAGGAAACCGGGTATATAACATATGATCCCGGGCTCGGAAATACGGGTATTACTACAAGCGATATAACATATGTTGACGGGGAGAAGGGCATACTCCGGCACAGGGGCTTCAGCATTGAAGAGCTCGCCGAAAATTGCTCCTTTCTCGAAGTCGCATACCTGCTGATATTAGGAAAACTTCCGAATATCGAAGAAAGGAAAAATTTTTCCAAGCTGATGAACAATCACTCGCTCCTCCATGAAGATATGCTGAGGTTTTTCCAGAATTACCCGGAAAGGGCGCACCCGATGGCTGTCCTGTCGGCCATGGTCGTTTCACTTTCTACGTTTTATCCCGAACTCGAAAAGGAACCGGGCGAGGAATCTATCGATATTACAGTGACCAGGCTCCTTTCGAAAATGAGGACGATTGCCGCGTTTTCATACAAAAAATCGATAGGAGAACCCTTCGTTTACCCGAGCTATAAATACAGCTACTGCGAGAATTTTCTGAATATGATGTTCACTTCGCCTGTCAAGACATATAAGCTTGACGAAGTCACCGAGCATGTCCTGAATATGTTTTTAATCCTCCATGCCGACCATGAGCAGAATTGTTCAACGACCGTTGTCAGGACTGTGGGCAGTTCGGGCGCCAACCTTTATGCCTCGATTGCCGCCGGCATTTGCGCGCTATGGGGCCCTCTTCATGGGGGCGCCAACCAGGAAGTGATAGAAATGCTTGAAAACATCTATAAGGGCGGATTGAAGCCTGAGCAGGTAATCGAGCAGGCTAAGAGAAAGGATTCAAAGGTGAGGCTCATGGGGTTCGGGCACAGGATATATAAGACCTACGATCCGCGCGCGAAGATAGCCAAGGCCGCATGCAGGAAATACCTTGATTATCTCGGCATGAAGCATGATCCGCTTCTCGATATAGCCATGGAGCTCGAAGAAAGGGCCCTGAATGACAGCTATTTCCAGGAAAAGAACCTTTATCCTAATGTCGATTATTACACAGGCATAGTCTACAGGGCAATGGGCATCCCTATAAATATGTTTACAGTGATGTTCGCCATAGGGCGGCTTCCCGGCTGGATAGCTCACTGGCTCGAGATGAAATCCGATCCGGAACAGAAACTCATGCGCCCTCGCCAGATATATACCGGCGAAGGCGACAGGGAATTTCTGACGGTAAAGGAGAGATAAAGGCCGTACCAGGTCAGGCCCGGAGGCCCATGTCTGTAAGGAACCCTGCCTTGAGCTCTTCATGAGCGGCCTTGACGGTTTCCATCAGACCATTTATGTCCTTGCTGCCCCCGGTAAGTTTTCCGAATGTTGTGAAGTAGAACTTGATCTTAGGCTCCGTGCCCGAAGGGCGTGCAATAACTTTGGCATTATCGGAGAGCTTCAATATTACAACATCCGATTTAGGAAGCTGCCATTTGCCGTTTTTATAGCTTTCAAGGTCGATCACCTCAAGTACTTTGTACCTTGAGATTTTTTCTGGCGGTGTTTTGCGCAGCTTTTCCATAAGAGCCTTTATCTGCATTGCTCCGTCCCGGCCCTTGAGCGTAACTGATTGCTGTGATTCCGAGAAAAATCCGAACCTCTCGTAAATGTTTTCGAGAACCCTGTATGCCGATAAGCCCTTCGAAAGATAAAAGGCGACAAGTTCGGCGAACATAGAACCGGAAATAACTGCGTCTTTATCCCTGACAAAAGTGCCGGCTGAATATCCATGGCTTTCTTCTCCGCCGAAAACGTAATTATAGCCGGATTTTTCATACTCTTTTAATTTAGCGCCTATCCATTTGAATCCGGTAAGGACCTCGTCAGTTTCTATTCCATATGTCTTCGCTATTGCCGGAAGCGTGTCTGTGGTAACGATGGTCTTTATTATCCTGGGATTTGACGGCATTTTTCCGGTTTCATACAATTCGGACATTATATAGAATCCGAGCAGAGTGGCGATCTGATTGCCGTTAAGGAGGACATAATCCCCTTTTTCCTTTTTAAGCATAACGCCCAGCCTGTCCGCATCCGGATCGGTGGCGATGAAAACATCAGCCCCGCTTTCCTTAGCATACTTCATTCCGACAGCCATGGCCTCGGGTTCTTCGGGATTGGGGTAGGGAGCTGTCGGAAAATTGCCGTCAGGAACAGCCTGTTCTTTTACTATCTCGATGTTTTTAAAGCCGAAATTTTTAAGGCTTTCAGGGACTAGCCTGTAGCCTGTTCCATAAAGGGGGGAATAACATATCTTTACCCCTGAGGACTGGATAATTTCAGGGTGGATGGAAAGCGATTTTACTTTGCTAAGGTAGTCGCCGTCAACTAAACCGTCAGCTATCGAGAATAGAGGGTTTTTCCTGATTTCGGAGGCGTCTATGTGCTTTACCTGTTTAAGGGAGCTTATTGCGCGGACCTCTTTTATTATTTCAGAATCATGGGGAGGAGTTATCTGTGCTCCGTCCTCCCATACGACCTTGTAGCCGTTATATTCCTTGGGATTATGCGAGGCGGTTATCATAACTCCGGAAATGGCATTGAGGCGCCTTACTCCGAAAGAAACAGTCGGGGTGGGGTGGATATCTTCGTAATAATAGACCCTTATTCCGTTTGCGATCAATACGGAGGCTGTTTCCATGGCAAAAGCGTCGGACATTATCCTCGAATCCCTTCCTACAAGAACACCCCTGCCGGAAATCCCCGGGCCTTGTTTGAGGATATAATTGGCCAGGCCCTGCGTCGCTTTTCTAACCACGTATATATTCATCCTGTTGGACCCGGCCCCGAGAGTGCCCCGGAGTCCCGCCGTACCGAATTCCAGTTCGGCATAGAAGCGGTCCGTAAGTTCCCTTTCGTCTTTTTTTATAACAAGACCTGAAATTTCCCTTCGGGTGGCTTCGTCATATTCCTCCCCCTGCCATTCATCTATTCTCTTCAGGATCAGTTCATCCATAATATCCTCCTAATTATCTTACAATAACCGTCATTTTACCGTCCACAGCGGCCGATATATCGAAAAAACCCGATCTGTCCCCGGCCTTTATGCTGTAAAGGCCCAAAAATCCGCGGAATGCCGCCTGCCCGTTTTTATCCGTGGTTAAATAGAGAGGTCCCGTCCGCCATTCCTTCTTTATTAGTTTATGAAGGATCTCATATGCCGGCTTCGGGGTCATATCCTTGCGCAGAAGCCCCGATGGGGCGCCCATCCAGGCCCCGACACCCGCGTTATAATAATCGGAAAGGTCCCACCATGTTATGGCTTCGACCGAAGGAAGGGAGAAGAGGAGCCTGTACACCCTTTCGGCATTCTCAGCCTGTAATTTTTCTCCTTCGGGCGTGGTATCCCAGCCGCGCTGATAGCTGAACCAGTCTTTATCCGTCTTGAGACGCCCGGAAAGAATGGTCATTTCCGTGAAATGGATGGGAATATTATAACGGCTGAAGCGTTCGACTATATCGAGTATCTGTTCATCGGGCCATACTCCGCCATGCATATGAGATTGAATTCCGATAGCATCGGGAGGATAACCTAAATTTTTGAGAACATTGATTTGAGATTCGTAATCGGTCGACGTCCTGTAATCATTGACAATAAGAATCGCGTTTGAATTGGCGTCGCGGGCCCAGGAAAGAGCCCTTCTCGCAGCCTCGACGGGCCCGATATCCTTTTCCCATTTTCCGACGCAGTTGTCCTGCCCGGCGCCGTCGAAGCTTTCATTTATGACGTCGAAGGTATCTATAAGGCCCTTGTAATTACGGACTATATCGGTAACCCTGTACTCCAGGGCATTTTCAGTCTGGGTAACGTCATAATCCGCCCACAGGGGCACAAGGTAATGCCAGATCAGCGTATGGCCCTTGGTGCGTATTCCGTTGGTTTTGCACCACATAGCCATATCCGAAATTAGAGGATCGTTTTTTTTACCTTTTTCGATCTCGTACCCGCTCCAGTAAACAGGCAATGTGGCGTAATTGAAAAGGCCTGCGAAATAATCCCTGTAAAGTTTACGTTTCTCAGGCTCATTGTCGAGAGAACCCCAGAGAAAAATATTGCAGCCGAACAGGAATTTCTGGTTTGTCTCTTCGACGGTAATTCCAGATGAGCTCAGTGATTTGCCGTTTTCATCCCTGACGGTAATAGTAACTGCGCTAGTCCTGTATTTAATTATCCTTGCGTTTATCTCTTCTTTCGATCCCGGCGATGACCCGAAAATAAAAGCGGAAGAAAGTGTCATGCAGATAAACATCAGGCCCATGGGAACTATTCGCATTATCTTCTCCTGTCAGTTTTTCCTCGTGAGCAGGGACAGCATTTCCATATGCTGGGTCTGCGGGAACATATCGAACAGGTACATTTCTTTGATCGTGTACTCATCTGAAAAATCTTTTATGTCCCTTGCCATCGTCGAGGGCCTGCAGGAAGAGTAGATTATCTTTCCCGGTCCTGAACGTTTAATAGAGGCTATGGTTTCAGGGTCAAGGCCTCTTCTCGGGGGATCGATTATTATAACGTCGGCGCAGCCGAGTTCGGCGATCTTCTCCTCCACTCCGGCCTGGATGAATTTTACATTGGATTTAATATTGTTCAGATTAAGGTTATAATCGGCATCCTGAACAGAACTTTTAGCGATCTCTATGCCTATTGTCTCCTTTGCAAAAAAACTCACAAAAAGGGTTATGAGACCTATCCCGCTGTAAAGATCGTATATTTTTTCATGGCCGTCCGGATCCAGGAAAGAAATGATCTTTTCAATCCAGAGGGGTATCACTGAATTATTTACCTGGAAAAAACTGTCCTTTGAAATCTTGAAAGTAAGATCCCTTCCGGCAGCGCTTATTGTTTCGAAAACTTCCCTATCCTCGTAATTCTCGGTCTTAACCCAGTGGACGACTGTGTCTCCCTTTCCTGTAGTCCTGACCTTGAAATTATGGGGTGGAAAGGGCCCTCTCAATCTTATATCTGCAAGGGCTTCGTTTATTCCCGGCATCGCGAGCATGCAAACATTGATATCCACTATAAATTTGGTGTCTTTCCTGAAAAACCCTATGAGATTTTTCCTGGGATTGACTTTGAATGTTTCGGTGTTCCTGTAATAATATTCAGACGGGCTTTTAACCGTGCCGGTCAGTTCAGGAAGTGTAAATCCTCCGATCCGCCTGAAAACTTCGAGGGAAAGCTGCGCCTTCGCTTCGAGCTGCTTTTCATAAGGCAGCATCTGGTAATCGCATCCGCCGCAAAGCCCGAAATAAGGGCAGGGCGCTTTTATCCTGTCGGGTGAGGGCGTGATGATCTCCAGCGGCTCAGCCACCGCATAATCCGATGTTTCCTTGTAGACATTTGCCAGGACTTTTTCGCCCGGAAGCGCATATCTGACAAAGACGACCTTTCCTTCATCATAGCCAATCGAGGAACCCTCGGAGGCATATTTTTCGATCACCAGTTCGACTTCGCGTTTAACCGGCTTTATTTTCCTCGGGTTAAAGGAGATTGACTCCTCCTGCCCGTCAGAGTCTGATATATCAGTGCTCATGCTTAGTCCCTGTCCTTTTTTTTGATTTTCCAGAGGCCTTTCTTGTCCTGGGGTAAATCTTTATCTGTTTAATGCGTACATTGGTGGCGGAGTAAACTTCGAAAATAAATTTTCCGACTTCTATGCTGTCGCCCGGACTGGGAATATTTTCAAGCTCATGAAGCATGAATCCGGCAGCCGTTTCAAAATCCGATTTTTTTATTTTCAGGTTTAAAAGCTCGTTTATTTCGTCGATCCCTATCATTCCGTTAACTATATATGCTTCACCCTCTTTTTTAATCCAGTCGCCTTTCATCTCGACGAATTCTCCGATGATCTCGGTAATGATATCCTGGTTGGAAATCGCGCCCATTACTCCGCCGTATTCGTCAACCACGAAGGCTATCTGCGCTTTAGCGTTCTGCATGCCGACAAGGACCCTGTTGATAGGGGCGCTTTCGGGAACAATTATGCCCTCCCTGATATAGCTCGAGACTCTGTCATGCTTGACTGCGGCAAGGAGGTCCTTGTTCTCGATATAGCCGAGCATGTTGTCAACCCTTATCCTGAAGACCGGAAGCCTTGTATGCCCTGTAGAGAGCATCAGGGCGGAAGCTATCTCCACCGTATCGTTTTCTTCGACGCAAGTCATGCGGATGAGCGGAACCATGATTTCACGGGCTTTAATATTACGGAATTTCATAATGCTTTCTATGATTTCCTTTTCACTCTGCTTCAAAATTCCTTTTTCCGTGGTCATATCGAGCAGGATGCCGAACTCGTCCTTTGAAAACATGGTCTTTTTCTTTTTAAGCCCCATTATCTGAAGCAGAAATTTCACTGTCCTGACAAAAATGAACTGGAAAGGGTAGAGAAGAATATATATTACAAGATATAAATAAGACAGCTTTGACATGATCTCATCGGCGTATTCCCTGAAAATGATTTTCGGGAAAAGAGTGGCGAATACCGCTATTACGGGGGTCAGGATCAATGTCGAATAAAGCGGTACGAGAGGGCCGGGGCCTATAAGTTTTGCGAGGTAAACATTGAATATCAATACAACGGCGACATCGCAGATATTGACACCGATCAGAAAACCCCCGATCACGCTTTCGGAACTCTTTGCTAACATTGTAAGAATTCTGGCGCTATAATAACCGTTTTCGAGGCGTGAATAAAGCTTAACCTTGTTGATTGATATGAAAGCCGTTTCACTGCCGTTAAAAAAGGCTGACAGTAATAAAAATCCGGCTGCGATAATCAGTTCCATGCCACCATGCCCTTTATTTTTTTTCAACCATCAATAGTTCAAGCGTCTTATCGCTCTTTTCCCTGACGCTTATGTTATACCCGTTTGTTTCGAATGAATACCCCGTATCCGGTATATCACCGGCCATTTCAATAACATATCCTGCTAATGTTTCATAATCGACGCTTTTCAATTCAGTCTGGAAATAATCGTTAAAATCGACAAGGCTCAATTCCCCGCTTACGAGAAACCTGTTCTTCGGGAGTTTTATTATTTTCTTCTCCATGGTAAAGCTTTCATCCATAAGTTCGCCGACGATCTCTCCGAGAACATCCGCCATAGTAACTATCCCGAGAGCGCTTCCATACTCATCGACGACTGCGGCTATCCTGATCTTCTTTTTTTTGAAATCATCGAGCATGTCGGAAAGTTTCTTTGTTTCAGGAACAAAATAAACGCTTTCCATTATATCTTCAGCCTTCTTGTTGTCAATCTTCTCGGGGTACAGAAAGTAATGGAAAATTTCCTTCATATAGATCATTCCGACAAGGTTATCGTCTGTTCTTTCATAAACCGGGATCTTGGACATTTTCATTCTCTTCGCCTGGCGGATCAGGTCTTTCAAAAGTAAACCCCTTTCGATTGAAAACACCTTCGTCCTGGGTGTCATAATATTCCATACTTCCCTTTCCGTGAAATGAACGATATTTTCAATTAGTATCTTTTCGTCCTTGTTGAAAATATCCTCCCGGGAAACGATCGAGAGAATTGCCGTTAACCTCTCCCTGTCGGGCTCCCTGCTGTCTTTAGGGTGTATCCTTCTAAGGTAATCGACAAAACCCGTGGTTAAAACGTTTACCAGGCGGGTTATCGGGCTGAAGAGGATATATATGGGATATAACATCTTCGAGTTCAATGCGGCTACGCGCTCTTCCCGGAGTATGGCTATGGTCTTGGGGCTGATATCCCCTATAAAGAGAATTATCACGGTCACGGCGATGGTTGAATAGACTATGCTGCCGATAGACAGCTGTTTTTCTATGAGGGCGGCCGCGGCCGTATTGACAGCCGTATTGCATGCGAGGATTGTTATAAGCAGTATCGATGTGTTCTGGAGAAGGACCTTTATTCTTCTTTTGTCCTTTTTATTGTGCATGTTTTTTAATTTCATCTCGTCGAGCGCAAACAGCGCAGTCTCAGACGATGAAAAGAAACCGGAAAGCAATAAGAGTATTACGATAAGAGCGGGGTTTAACCAAAGCCAATTCTCCATGGTTATTCCAGCGACCTCCTTGATTAGCGCGCCGCTGATTTAATTGTATCGCTTATTAATACCTGGTCCTGCAGAGTCAGGTAGGGGTGCATGGGCAGGCTGAAAATTTCCCCCGCTATTTTCTCTGAAACCGGGAAATCGCCCGGTTTGTATCCCAGATATTTATATGCTTCCTGGAGATGGATAGGTATGGGATAATGTATTGCCGTAGGTATGCCTTTTTCTTTAAGTTTTTCGATAACTTCCTGCCTGTTCTTTACCCTGACGGAGTATTGGGCGAAGACATGCCTTCCGGTATAATCTTCTATGCGGGGGGTAATAACCGGACTGTCTTTCAGGAGTTCATTGTATTTTTTCCCTAATTCGAATCTTTTATCAGCTTCCTGTTCGAAACGTGTGAATTTTGCGAGTAAAATCCCGGCCTGGATCGTATCGAGCCTGAAATTCAGCCCGATATATTTATGGATATACCTTTCACCCTGGCCATGGTTTAAAATGCTTCTCATCTTTGCGGCAAGATCTCCGTCATTTGTGAAAACCATACCGCCGTCGCCGTAGCAGGCGAGGGGTTTGGACGGGTAAAAGGATGTTGCACCTGCTCCGGTCAGCGAACAGGATTTGCGGCCCCTGTAGACGGCTCCGAATGACTGGGCCGCGTCTTCTATGACAAAAATATTATGCTTTTTTGCTATGCGGTTTATTTCATCCATGTCGGGGACCTGGCCGTAAAGAGATACTGGAATTATCGCCTTAGTCCTGGATGTGATCCGGCTCTCGATCCGTGTAATGTCAATATTATAATTTTCAGAGTTAATATCCGTGAAAACGGGAGTCGCCCCGATAAATGACACAACTTCGGCCGTGGCTATGAAAGTAAAAGGGGTGGTTATCACCTCGTCGCCGGGTTTAATGCCGAGCGCAAGCAGGGGAAGTATTAGCGCATCCGTACCTGAAGAGCATCCTACCGCATAACCGGCGCCTGTGTAGGCGGCAAGCTTTTCCTCAAGTTCCCTGATTTCCGGGCCGCCGATAAAAGCCGTTCTGCTTATGATAGAATTTATTTTTGCATCCACATCAGCTTTAATATCCCTGTACTGGCTTTTCAAGTCGATAAAATCCATATTTCTCTCCTGATATAAGTATACATCGCGGATCAACAATTATCAAAGTATCATTCTATGCTGACAGCCGGTTTTGCAAATGTCCCCCCGGCTTTTACATCGAAACTCACCCAGCCGCCGGATTCATGTCCGGCGGTAAATATCTGTGTAACGTTAGGAAGGTCTGCCAGATATGAGCTCAGGAACCTGATATTTCCGCTGAAGTCGATGGCGTTATCTGAAAGCGATGCTGCTCCATGGGCGCTTGCAATAATATCCCTGCTCTCGAAGCCGGCTTCTTCGATTGTGATTTTACTATTCTCTAATTTTCCCTTTGCATGGATGGAATCGAAAAAAATATCATTCATCGGGATATCGTAAAGGGTCTGGGCTATCGCCTCCTGGAGGAAAAAATCCCTGACCTCCCCGTTGACGATGGCAGCTTCGAATGTTCCCGAAGAGAGTTTTATGTCCTGGAGAGGCACAATGAAATTTCCGCTGAAAGAAAAAATGCCGTAGAGCCTTTTAATGCCGTCTTCAAGGAAGAGATTTGAAAAGTCTTTCAGCCTGCAGCCTTCCAGTTTTATTCCGCCTGAAAGCGATCCTCCCGATATTACGAAGCCGGAGCTTAATGTCCCGCGGAAAAACTGAGCCTTTAATTCCCTGACAGCCAGACGTCCCGGTTCCGCCTCGCCTGCAATCCTCGCGTCGGTAACAGAAAATTTTTTATAGATGATATTTTTTATTTCAAAAATAAAATCGACCGGATAAATTTTAAACAGCTGCTTTGCGGCAGGAGTCTGGTCAGGAGCCTGGGCCTGCATGGATGAGCTTTTCACTTCTCCGAGAGAAGAGATCACCTTTTCAATATCGAACTCGTCTATCTTGACCTGAACAGCTATTCCGAGGTTGAAAATGTCGCCAGTTTCAATAACGGCTTCGGCTTTTCCGGCCGGAGTGACTGCCACGGCTTCGGCTTTCATAGCATTGCTCACAATAGAAACGGTCCCTTCGCAATTCCTTATGGAATCATAGTCTAAAGCTGATACCTTAAAATCACCGCTCAATATCAAACCGTCATGAGAAATTAATGAAAAAGGGCCGCTCAGTCGTCCCGCGGCACGGGGGAGGAAGTCTCCGATATCGATCGAAGAAGACTCCGCGACTATTTCAAGCCTTTTTTCAACGAAGTCGTATGACAGGCTGGACGCCTTAGCGGTGCTTTCCGACATGACGGCCGTTATATCGTTAACTGCGAGAATTTTATCCTTCGGGTTAAAATTAAATTTAAACGGTCCCGCGGATTTGAACAGCATCTTATTGTAATACATACCGAGAGTGAAGCAATCGCAGTACAACAGGCTGTTTTTATCCCTGGTTACAGACGCGTCTAAATCGTCGATTACAATGGAACTTCCTGTCTTGAAAATCGAGTCGATATCGAGCCGTGATACTTTTATCTTTCCGGAACTTGTATTGCCCCTGAAAGCTATCTCCCCGGCGCTTGATTTGACCATAAGCGTGAGCGGCATGCGGTCTATGGGCCTGTCAGGAGAGATCGAGAGATATATACTGAAAGGTATGTCATTATAAATGAAAGTCGAATCTTCTATTTCAAGCCTGTGGACCGCAATATTGAAGGCAGCCGGGCCGGCAGGCGAAGATTTTTTCGAGAATATATGGTAGAGATTTTCGATCATGTCTGCATGCGTTTCAAGGCCGATGACTTTGATGCCGAGTATATCGATTTTTTTATTAAAAAGGGCGATGGGATTATACAGGATGCTTCCTTTCCTGAAATAGAGTTTACCCGAAGCGGAAGACAGGGTGACTCCGGATATTTCCACTCCATGGAGCAGGTCGAAGCCTACTTTCGAGGCTTTTATATCGAGTGAATATGTATCATGAAGGCTGTCTGAGAGAGCTTTAAAAATATAACCCGGATTGGCGGTATAAAACCAGACAGCAACAACGAATGTGACCACGGAAAGAAAAATTACAGAAAAAATAATCCACCTAACGGCTTTCATCAAACGGTTTTACTTTTAAATGTTTTTTGAATAACGCTGATTATTGAATTTAAACCAGCCATCATAGTATCTGGTTATCCATTCAAAGGCCGCCCTCTGGAGGCCGATGTCTTTTCCCGCTTTTTCACTTTCCAGCCACTTATACTCCAGAATTTCATGGACAACATCCTTCACTTCTGCTCTAAGATCAAAATACTTCATGAAAAGAATAATAACCTCCCGCTCTTTTACTTCTGAAATTTAACGATCCTTGCGAAAGTTTCGGCTTTCAGGCTCGCTCCGCCTACCAACGCACCGTCGATATTCTCCTTTGCCATAAGGGTATCGATATTTTCTGCTTTCACTGATCCGCCGTATTGAATTCTCATCGACAGGGCGAATTCGGAGCCGTATACTTCGGTCAATACCTTTCTGATATATGCATGAACGCTGTCTGCGTCTTCCGGAGTGGCTGTTTTACCGGTTCCAATCGCCCACACTGGTTCATAAGCTATCGTGACTTTCCGGGCAGTTTCTTTATCGATATTCTTAAATCCTTCCATGACCTGTGTCTTGACTACTTCTTCGGTTTTACCTTTTTCCCTTTCTTCGAGAAGTTCTCCGACGCAGAGCACGGGCAATAGCCCGGCCGCCAGCGCAGAAATCATTTTTTTGTTGATAAGGCTGTCTTTTTCCCCGAAGACATGGCGGCGTTCCGAATGTCCGAGGAGGACATAGGCTGCCCCGGCATCAAGGACCTGAAGGGGTGATATTTCACCGGTAAAAGCGCCTTCTTTCTCGAAATACATATTCTGAGCGCCGAGCTTTATATTGCTTCCCTTAAAAGCCTGTGCAAGAGGCTGGAGCAGGGTGAAGGGCGCGCAAATGAGCATATCCCTGTCCTTGACATCGGATACAAGCTTCCTGAATTCATCAGAAAAACTCAGGCCTTCGGCTATTGTTTTATACATTTTCCAGTTGCCTGCTATAAACGGTTTGCGGGACATTTTAATCTCCTTAAATTAATATGGTCTAGTTCCTATTTATCCATCAGGGCTGCGACACCGGGGAGAACCTTTCCCTCAACAAGTTCAAGAGAAGCGCCGCCGCCTGTCGAAATATGAGACATTTTATCGGCTACACCGGCCTTGTTGACGGCTGATACGGAATCTCCGCCGCCTATTACGGTAATGCAGTCCGGCAGGTTTGCAAGTGTTTCAGCAATAGCCATGGTGCCTTTCGAGAATTTAGGAAATTCGAAAACACCGAGCGGGCCGTTCCAGAAGACTGTTTTTGCGCCTTTCAGGGCTCCCTGGAATTTTTCAATTGTCAGCGGTCCAATATCCATTCCCATCTCGCCTTCGTCGATATTGCCCCTTGCGACATGCTTAAAAGGCGCATCGGCCGAGAATTCATGAGTGACTATATGGTCTATGGGCAGGTATATATAGACATGCGTTTCGTATGCCTTCTGGAGGATATTGCGGGCCTTTTCTATCATATCGTCTTCTATCAGGGATGTTCCGACGCTCAGGCCTTTCGCTTTTAAGAATGTATAAGCCATTCCGCCGCCCACGATGAGCTTGTCTACTTTTTCCAGCAGGCTTTCCAGCACGCTTATTTTCGATGATACTTTAGCTCCGCCGATTATCGCAACGAAAGGTTTTGCAGGGTTCTTGACAACCTTTTCGTCAAGATACTCGAGCTCTTTTTCCATCAGGAAACCTGCGACCGCGGGAAGGAAGTGCGCGATTGTTTCAGTGGAGGCATGCGCCCTGTGTGCAGTTCCGAAGGCATCGTTAACAAAAATGTCGCCGTAGGAGGCTAATTCTTTGGCCATCTTTTCCCTGTCCGCGGCGTCCTTTGATGTTTCTTCCTTATGAAAGCGCGTATTTTCAAGCATCAGGACCTCTCCGTCCTTGAGGGAATCAACGAGCTTTTTTGTATCAGCCCCGAGAGCGTCGGGTGCGAATTTAACTTCTTTTCCCAGCAGTTTGGCGAAATGATCGCAGACGGGTTTAAGCATATGCTTGCCTGCAAGGTATTTTTTTTCATCGAAAACTTTACCGTCTTTTACGGTCTTTTCCCTGGCCTTTTCCATATCTTTTTTAGGGTCGCCCAGATGCGACATCAGGACAAGGCTTTTAGCTTTATGCGCTAAAATATAATTTATCGTAGGCATGGCCGCTTTGATGCGGGTATCGTCCTGGACCACTCCGTCTTTCATAGGGACATTAAAGTCCACTCTCATAATAATACGTTTGCCGGTTAAATCGATATCCTTTACGGTCTTTTTAGAAATGCTCACTTTAAGCCTCCTGTTAAGGTAAAAAAACATAAGAGGCAGTCAGGAATTACCGTCCTTACTGCCTCTTATTAATTACTTTTCAGACATGTACTTTAAAAGATCTACAACCCTGTTTGAATAACCCCATTCGTTATCATACCATGACACTACTTTAAAGAAGCGTTTTTCGCCTTTTAAATTATTCTGCATCGTGGCGAGAGAATCGTAAATAGAGGATCTTTTGTCATGAACGAAGTCGCTCGAAACTACTTCTTCGTTGCAGTAGCCCAGGAAGCCTTTAAGGTATGAAGTAGATGCTTTTTTCATAAGGCTGTCAATTTCCTCGATCGAGGTGTCTTTTGTAGCTCTGAAAGTCAGGTCTACTACAGAAACATCGGCTACAGGAACGCGGAATGACATGCCTGTGAGTTTCCCTTTTGTCGCGGGTAAAACTTCGCCCACAGCCTTTGCTGCGCCTGTTGTAGAAGGGATAACATTGATTGCAGCCGCCCTGCCGCCTCTCCAGTCTTTCTTAGAAGGACCGTCTACGGTCTTCTGGGTCGCTGTGTATGCATGTATAGTAGTCATAAGTCCCGTTTCAATCCCGATGCCTTCTTTGAGGATGACATGCACAAGCGGAGCAAGGCAGTTTGTTGTGCAGGATGCGTTTGAAACTATGTCATGCTTTTTAGGATCATATTCGCCTTCGTTGACGCCCATTACTATTGTCTTGACCTCGCCTTTACCGGGAGCGGAAATAATAACTTTCTTCGCTCCGGCTGCGATGTGGCCTTTTGCTTTCTCTGAATCGGTGAAAAGCCCGGTGCTTTCGATAACATAATCTACTCCAAGAGCTTTCCAGGGGAGTTCGGAGGGGTTCTTTGTAGCAAGAACGCACTTGATCTTGTTGCCGTTGACGATGAGAATGTCGTCAGCTTCGGAGTCAGGGCTGCTTTTAGCGGTTGAAAGTTCGCCGTTAAATTGACCATGTACGGAATCGTATTTCAGCTGATAAGCGAAATATTTCGCGTCGGTTGTTATATCGACTACGGCTACCACGTCAAATTTTGATCCCAGAAGATTCTGCTCAACAAGAGCGTTGAATACCAGTCTTCCGATACGACCAAACCCGTTAATACCAACTTTTATTGCCATTTCGGCCTCCTTCATTGTATTTGCTAATAAGATATATTTTAATGGATATTCCGTATAAAATCAAATCCGGCCGTATTTGTCTTCGATCCTTTCGATATCGTCTTCGCCGGTATATTCCCCGTTCTGCACTTCGATAATTTCAAGAACAGACTTTCCGGGGTTTGAAAGCCGGTGGAGAGCTCCGATGGGTACGAATGCGCTTTCATTTTCATTTATTACATAATCCTTTTCACCGATCCTGGTTCCTGCGGTGCCTTTAACCACTATCCAGTGTTCGCTTCTCTTCCTGTGCCTCTGGAGAGAAAGAGTCGCTCCGGGATTGACGGATATTTTTTTTATTTTATACCCGGCGGATTCTTCAAGAATAGTATAACATCCCCAGGGTCTGTAAGTAGTTATATTTTCATCGGCTTCTTTGCGGGATTTACCCTTCAGGCGCGACACCATATCTTTAACAAGCTGGGTTTTATTCCTGTCGCTTATCAGGATTGCGTCCGCCGTTTCAATCACGGCAAGATTGGATACGCCAATCATGGCAATCAGTTTTTTGTCGCTCAAGACCAGGGAGTCATTGACATCGATAAGTTCAACATCCCCTTCGACTGCGTTGCCGGATCCGTCCTTCGGGAGGACATCGTAAACAGATTTCCAGGAACCGATATCGTTCCACCGGACAGACATCCTCGAACAGAAAATATCGGGCGATTTTTCCATCACGGCATAGTCGATGGAGATTGCGCTGAGATCGCTGTAACATGCGAGCATTTCATCCAATGTCATCAAGCGGAGGCACCTGAATATTTCCGGCGCGAAACGTTCGAAAGACTTCATGATCACATCAATGGTAAACATGAACATTCCGGAATTCCACAGGAAATTTCCGGACGAAAGGTAGCGTTTTGCCGTTTCTTCATCCGGTTTTTCAACGAACCTGACCACTTTTCCCGCATCTCCGGATGTGCCGGCTCCAAGCTCTATATACCCATAGCCGGTTTCCGGCGCAACAGGGGTAATTCCGAAAACAACTATGCCTTTTGATGTATGGGGTAAAGCCTTTTTAACGGTTTCCGCAAAATCTTCAACCGGGCTGATAATATGGTCGGAGGGCGAGAAAAACAGTACTTCGTCACCGGCGCAGCACTCTTTTTCAATGAAGTATTTTACGCAGAGCGCTATCGCAGGGGCTGTGTTCCTGCCTGACGGTTCGATGATCATATTTTTGAAACCATTGTCGAGGACTTCCGACAGCTGCCCTGATATGGTAAGTTTGTATTCCTCTCCCGCGACTGCGTAAATGTCCTCCGGTTTCCCCAGTGAAAGCAGACGTAATGCTGTCGATTGTAAAAAGCTGTTCTCTCCGAATATTGACAGGAACTGCTTCGGGTAATTTTTCCGGGAAAGAGGCCAGAGCCTTGTGCCTGAGCCTCCGGCCATTATAATAGATTTCATCTTCGCTCCTTGTAAGTCTGACGGGAATTGAATTCCAGATGTTATTTTAACAAAATTAAGTAATTTTATCAATTAAGGGCCTATGTGCCAGTCGGCCTATGTGCCAGTCGGCCTATGTGTCCGCGGACCTTGCCTGTGCCCGATAGGGTACTTGTGCCCGATAGGGTACTTGTGCCCGATAGGGTACTTGTGCCCGATAGGGTATGCCAGCCGGCCTATAAATCCGCAGGATCAGCCGATCATTTCCAGATTCGCCGCCCCGGGCTTTACCATAGGCAGGGCAAATGCCGTTTCAGGCACAGGAACATTGACAAGGCATGGACCCGGTTCCGAAATGGCTTTATATAGAATCTTCTCAGGATCTGTTTCATTGGCAAGGTTGAAAGATTTTATCCCGAAAGCCTCACCGACAGCCCTGAAATCGGTGTTTTTCAGAAATTTAGAGGCTATGAAGCGCTTGCCGTAAAAAAGGTCCTGCTGCTGCCTGACCAGCCCCAGGTTTCCGTTATTCATGACTATGATAGTAATATCAAGGCCATATTCCGACAGAGTTGCCAGTTCCTGGATGTTCATCATGATCGAACCATCCCCGGTAAAACAGACAACTTTTTTGCCGGGATTGGCAAGAGCCGCCCCTATAGCCGCGGGCAGTCCGAAACCCATTGTCCCGAGTCCGCCCGAAGTAAGAAGAGTGCGGGGTCTTCTGAAATTGTACCATTTGGCAACCCACATCTGGTGCTGCCCTACGTCGGTCGTTATGATAGCATCTTCCGGAACGATCGATCCGGTTTTCATGATAATGTTTCCGGGGTGGAGAGGGTTGTCTGCCGGGGGCATATCGGGCGGATGCTTTAAAAGGACAGTTTTTGTCTCTTCTATCCATAAAGCCCTCTCAGATATGGCGATTAACGGTAAAAGTCCCGATAGAAAATCTTTTATATCAGAGTTAACTGTTAGGTCCGCTTGCCTGTTTTTGCCGAACTCTGAATTATCGATGTCGATATGAATAATACCGGCGTTGCTGCAGAAGCTGCTGGCCCTGCCCGTAGTCCTGTCGCAGAACCTTGTACCGCAGGCGATTACAAGGTCGGCAAGCTCGCTGATATGATTCGAGCTTTTTGAGCCATGCATTCCTATCAAACCCTTGAATAGCGGATCGGAACTCGGAAAGGCTCCCAATCCCATAAGGGTGGATACTACGGGGATAGAGCTTTTATGAGCAAGCTCCTTTAAAGCCGCATCCGCTCCGGAGTGAACTATCCCTCCGCCGGCAAGGAGAAGAGGCTTTCGCGCGTTGTTTATCATGGAGGCGGCTTTTTCAAGCGCTTCCTTATCGGAAGCCGGGGGGCTCTCCCTGTGTCCTCTAAAGAGTTTTCCGTTCCATTCCGCGTAACCGGTCTGAATATCCTTGGGAATGTCGACAAGCACCGGCCCGGGCCTTCCGGAAGAGGCGATCCTGAAAGCCGCGGAAATTATTTCAGGCAGGTCATCCGCAGACCTGACTAAGAAATTATGTTTGGTAATAGAAAACGTGATTCCATAAGTATCAACCTCCTGGAAAGCGTCTGTACCTATGAAATTCAGGGGCACCTGGCCGGTGATGGCAACTATCGGGATTGAATCCATTTTTGCATCGGCAAGCGCTGTCAGCAGGTTTGTTACGCCCGGCCCCGATGTCGCAAAACATACACCCGTTTTCCCTGTGGACCTGGCCAGACCCTGCGCTATAAATCCTGCCGCCTGTTCATGCCTGGCGAGAATATGCCTGATGGGGCTCCTGTAAAGGGCATCATAGAGGGGGAGGTTGAATCCCCCCGGAATTCCCGCAATGAATTCCACCCCGAGCTTTTCGAGCATTTCGATAATGATCTGGGCTCCGCTTGTTCTCATAACGTCCTCCCGGCGTATAAAATTTTATTGACTGCCGGAGCCGGAAGGGCATTAAAAAACCCCTGCCGGCTTTAAGCCGGCAGGGGCGTAATTAGCTTTTAATTAACGTTGTCAACCCCGCGGACCAAGCCTGTAGACAGACCCGGAAAGTACTACTACAACAACGTTAAGAAGAATATTGATCTTGAAAATCGGGGTAGACATGGTTCCTCCATTTTTAACGGATAAGTTTAAATTATATAGCAGGTTTAGTCAAGCTGCGCCATCGGGTACGCGCCATCAGGCGTAATCGTCTTTGATGCAGCGGGCGTTTTAATGGGGTTCGGCTGCGCCGGCAGCTACTGGTGCCGTATGAATTTTAGACGCTAAAACTGTTCACTGTAGAAATAAGGTCGCTGGCCTTTTCAATTGTATCGTCGAGATGCCGGGAGATCCCCCTGATGGATTCAGCGAAGCTGTTTATCTTGTCTATTTCGATCTGCATGCATTCGTTGATATCGACCGAGATCTTGCCGAGGTCCTTGATAAATGTGCTTGAGTCGAGGGCCCTGGCGGATTCTTTCTGTATCTCTTCGTTCAGGCCGGCGATCCCTGTTTCATAAGCGAGCGCTTTAGACCTGATATCCGTATTTGCCGAACTCTCTTTTTTCAGGGTCTGGTCTATCTGCTCATAAAATTCCTGGATCCCCGAGAAATTTTTAAGGACTGCCTCGAGGTCTTTTATCGCGTTAAACGCGTTTTCATTGCTTTTTTCAGTGGTAGTTTTCATATTCTTCAAGAGGTCGTTCGTGTTTCTTACGTTTTCCCTTGTTGTTTCAGACAGCTTCTTGATTTCCCTCGCGACTACTGCAAAACCTTTGCCGTATTGCCCGGCATGGCTTGCTTCTATCGAGGCGTTCATGGCAAGTATGTTGATCTGGTTAGCCGTACCCTCGATCATATATGAAATATTGTAAATCTGGTTAGAGCCCTCAAGGATCCTGTCAACTTCTTCCATTATGGAATTGGCCTTTTCCTTCGATTCCTCTATTGAAATCTCGAGTGATCTGATAAACTCCAGAAAATCGCTCGATTTTTTATTCAGGTTCTTAATATTGATATTGCTTGAATCTATGGACATTATCAGCTCGTTTATGTTATCCTTGGAAACGCTCGATTTGCTCGAAATCTTCCTTATCTGTTCGGATATTCCGGTCATCGTGTCTACAGCCTGGACGGCAAATTTATTCTGGGTGTCGCTTTTGCCCTTCACATCGGAGGAGGACTTGCTCCTTTCCATTATATTGACACCCGCATCCTCGATGAGGCCTTTTACGACATCCATACTCTTTATGGTGACCTCGGCGTTATGCTTCACTTTCATGATAATGCCCCTGATATTCCTGTTGGATTCGTTAATCAGGTAGCTTAGATATGCGAACTCGTCAGACAGGTCAGTGGGTAGTATCTGCGTCAGGTCCCCTGAATGGGAAGACAGGGAAGTAAGGGATTTTTCAAGATCGCTGAGCGGCCCTTTTGTCGAATAATGTATCAGGTATATGCCGGCGAACAGGGTAAGGGAATTAACCGTCAGGGCTCCGATGAATTTCGGTAAAAGATCGCTATAGCCGGTATTGTTGAAAGAAGCGTCTAAAAGTGTAAACAGCAGCGATATGCTGGTAAAAACGACTGGCAGGACGATGAACAATATGATCTTTCTGGAATATCCGATGCCGAAATACCTGCCTTCTACGATTATGTTTTTATCAAGCTTTTCCGAGGCTACGATTGCCTGGGCAAGCGGTTTAATAAGATTAAGGATGATAATATAAGCTACGATTCCCGCTATGTAAGCTCCGTAAAACGCGAGGAAAAGGCATATAACAGCCTGGAAAATATGCAGGTGCATGTTGGTATATATATAACCCGCTGCCACAATGGCTCCGCAGCATACGCGGGCGAAGATAAGGGCCCCATGCCTGAACGGGAGTTTCAGAAGCATCAAAAAGTACGAAGTGTTTTCCTCTATGGTCATATCCTTTCTATCGATGAGATCTTTCAGTTTCCTGATGAGGAGGTAATTGACCGGCATTGCGACGAGAAAAACTATCATGCAGGACATTACAAGCACGAATTTAAGATAGCCCGGTATCATTTCCTGGGGAATGGAGGCTAGCAGGAGTGCGTATGCTGAGGCCACAGGCATCCCTACGGCAAACCCCGATAATTCGGATGAAAAGAAGCGTATCAGGAACTTGCTTTTATTCATAGTTAAAACACCATCAGTTTATAACCAGCAGCAGCTATCAGGCAGAGCTTACCGGCGTAATAATGGTCAATAAGCAGCGTCCCTGCCGAGCAGAATATGTAAAAATCGCTGAAAGGCTTTAAATCCGGTTCGAAAATAAATACGGCGGATATTCTCTGGGATACATACCCGGTGTCCGGAACAAAGAGGTTATAATCGTTGAGGCCGACCGTTATAGTTTTCGTGACCTGATAGAGAAGGTAACCGTCGTTGATCCAGTAATAGTCGCTGGCGTTCACGATAGCGTCGGAGAAGGATTCGTAATAATATCCCGAATAATTCAGCTTATCCAGATAATTATAGCTGAAAGTATCGGCGGCGATAAAGTTTCCAAGCTGCATTTTGAGCCTGGGCGCAGCGATTATCCACCATCCCTGAGCATCCGTTCCGGCCTGTGCGGGCGGGGCGAAGTTGAGGGCGTCCGAACTGTTTTCAGACAGAAATCCGTACCCGAGAGCGCTGTATGAGTACTGGTAAAAACCTGTGAAAGTAAAATCGAAAAACGCGATAGGCTCCACATAACCGGTTACCCCGATGCATTCATATGACGGGCTTATCCTGTCTATCAAGCCCGCGTTTACTTTGGAGGTTTTAAAGAGAAAATTATCCGTTTTCTGAAGCGCAAATTCATAGTATAATTTTGTATCGAGCTGCAGCCCCAGGGGATTGTATTCCCCTCCGAGATCCTGTTCAAGATACCAGGCGTCCTGGTTGGTTTCCTGGGAAAATAGCGGGCAGATAAAGAAGAGGATAAATAAAACGGGTATTGATGGCAGATTTCTTAACATCTTTATAACCTCCTAAAAAAACAATGTTGATTAGCATTATAATTATAAAAATGTTATTTTGCAAACTGGATAACTTTGACGACTTCAATGATCCTGGTGTCGGAATACCCCATCGCTATCATTTTTTTCGCCAGGTCCTTTGCGTCTCCCAGGTCTTTAATACCCCTGATCTCTGCTACATACATGTCGTTCCTGTAAAAAACCCCGAGGGGAACGTTCTGGCCGCTTTTAACAATATCTGCGGCTGCGAGACTGGCAACGCTAAGATCTTTGAATTCTCCGATCCTCACGACATATTCCTGGAAATCGGATTTTATGAGGTTTCCGTTAACACCTTCCGATTCTGCCGAAATATCTTCAGCGTGTTTTTCAAGCTTATCGAGGACGGTCAGCGTCTGGTTCTGGTAAGGCAGGTCAAGCGGGGTTGTAAAAGCATCGGCTATCCACCTTACTTCATCGGTTTTACTGATATTGTTTTTATTGAAGTAATCGAAATACCCGTTTGCCATTGCCGATTCCGGGGACAGGGGAAAAGTTGTTTTAAGGAGGGAAAATATATAAAATGATTTTTGCATATGATTTACAATATCTTTTTTATAAAAATAACATTTTCCGGCATAGTAAAGGGCCCTTGCGCCGTTATCGAAAGCCCATTTTTTAAGCTTGAGAGCCTGTTCGATGAGGTCATGCGCCTGCGTGTAATTTCCCTGGTCCAGGCGGCACTTGATGAGAATTATAAATCCCTTGTAAGCTAAGGAGCTGTCTTTTGTTGTCTGCAGGAGTTTCAGCGCGTAATCGGCGGCCTTGTCGATGAAACCGTTAGAGGAATAAATAAGGGAGAGCATGTAGTATGACCTGTCGGTAGAGATCAGCCCGTATTCCTCTATGGCCGCTTTCTGGTTATCCATTACATAGAAAATATCGGCGAGTTTTTCAACAGAATTCGTCCAGTACTGGAAATCCGGGTATTTTCCCTTGATAATCCCCAGATAATCGATGATCTTGATATAATCGGTTTCAATGAAGGATAGCATGTAAATAGAGTAGGGAACATATTTTGAAGACGGAAACTCGTTTATAACCTGGAGATAGCTGTTCCTGGCATCATCGAATTTTTTCACTATATAACTGTCATTGGCTTCTTTATAAATTATATATGCCTGGACATCGTTCGACGCTTCTGAATAGACCGTCCCAGCAAAGACAAGCAGAAGCGCGGTAAGGAGGCATTTTTTCATCGGGACCCCTTTTTATTGTTCAACCGGTAAATATATCGGAACAAATCCTCCTTTTATTTAAATCCCTCTGCGAAGCAGAGGCTGCTGCGCAGAGGGGCGGCTCCGGGCGGCAAGACGAGAGCTACAGGCTGTAGAGGTCCCTGGCGTCTATGAACTTAACTTCCTTGTTTTTCAGCTTTTCAAGAACGAGCTTGTTATTATCGAACCTGAAGATCATAATCGCTTTTTCCGGGAGTTTGCCGAGGAATGCATACATATACTCGATATTGATTTTATTCTCATCGAAGATTCCGAGGATTTTTGCCAGGCCCCCCGGATTGTCGTCGACTTCAATAGCGAGAACATCGGTGGCTGAGACCGTGTAGTTCTCCTTTTTCAGGACATCTATTGCCCTGTCAGGGTCATCCATAATCAGCCTGAGAATCCCGAAATCCGATGTATCTGCAATAGACAGCGCCCTGATATTCAGTTTATTCTTTGCAAGGGTGTTGCTTACTTCATAGAGCCTTCCGGCCCGGTTTTCCAGGAAAATAGAAACCTGCTTAACCATTAGAAACCTCCTTTATCCTGTTACTATATCTGTCTTTTATCCACGATCCTTTTCGCCTTGCCTTCGCTCCTTTCGACTGTCATCGGCTCGACCAGCTTGACCCTGACTGAAATTCCAAGGACATTCTCGATTTCATCCTGGATCTTTCTCTCGCTTGTCTCAAGGCCTTTTATCTCGTCAGAAAAGACGCTCTGGTTCACTTCGACCATGATGGTGAGCTTGTCAAGATTATGCTCCCTTTCCACAATCAGCTGGTAATGGGGGGAAACTTCCTCTATCTTCACCAGAACCTCTTCGATCTGGGAAGGAAAAACATTGACGCCGCGAATAATAAGCATATCATCGGATCTGCCCATGATCCTGTCAATCCTGGGATGAGTCCTTCCGCAGGGGCAAACACCCCCGATGAAGCTTGTCAGATCCCTTGTCCTGTATCTTATCAGGGGAATACCTTTTTTGGTGAGGGTCGTTATTACAAGTTCGCCCTTCTCGCCAGGCTTTACGGGCTTGCATGTCTGGGGGTCGATAATTTCAGGGTAAAAGTGATCGTCGAATACATGCAGGCCGCTCTGTTCAAGACATTCGTTCGCCACTCCGGGCCCTGTAATTTCAGAAAGGCCGTAAATATTAAGGGCTTTTATCGGAAGGCGTTTTTCGATCTCCTTGCGCATCGCCTCGGACCATGGTTCGGCGCCGAAGACTCCATACCGGAGTTTCAGCTTTTTCTTGTCCACTCCCTTTTTTTCAAGCTCTTCCGCAAGAAAAAGTGAATATGACGGCGTGCAAGTCAGGACATCGGAGCCGAAATCTTCAAGAATCAGTATCTGCCTTGCAGTGTTGCCCCCGGATATCGGGATAACACTCGCTCCGATTTTCTCCGCTCCGTAATGCACGCCCAGGCCCCCAGTGAAGAGCCCGTACCCGTACGCGTTCTGGACGATAGAATGTTTCGTGGCCCCGGATGCGGTAAGAGAGCGTGCCATAACTTCCGACCAGGTATCGAGATCCTCTCTTGTATAACCGACTACAGTCGGTTTGCCCGTCGTGCCGCTCGAGGCATGGATCCTGACGATTTTTTCGAGGGGCACGCCGAAAAGGCCGTAGGGATAATTGTCCCTGAGGTCTGTTTTAGTAGTAAACGGAAGGTTTTGAATATCTTCCATTTTTGTTATGTCAGCCGGCCTGATCTTCATCTCGTCCAATTTTTTAGTATAGAACGGGACATTCTCATAAACGAAAGCGACCAGCTCTTTGAGACGGTAAAGCTGGAGAGATTTCCTGGTTTCCGGCTCCATTGTTTCCATTTCCGGATTCCAGATATTGTAGGGGAATTTACGCATAAAAATCCTCCTTATTAATCACGAAGGGCTCTGTATATTTTAAGAGTCGCCTGGCTTTTATTAAGGGTGTAAAAATGAATTCCTCTTACATTATTGGCCAGGAGGTCCCGGCATTGCGCTATTGCAAAATCGACTCCGATTTTCTCCACTTCAGAAGGCGTATCTTTATACTTTTCCATTTTTGAAGCAGTAGCGGCGGGAAGAACGGCATTGCACATAGTTGAAAAACGTTCGATCTGGCTGAAGCCTGTTACAGGCATAATGCCGGGTATGACCGGTATCGAGAGCCCTCTCTTCAGGCAGCGTTCCATAAATTCATAGTAATCCCGGTTATTAAAAAAGAGCTGAGTAATACCGAAATCCATACCGGCTTCAATCTTCTTTTCAAGATGCGTCATTTCATCATCCCAGCTTGCCGATTCCGGGTGTCTGCATGTATAGACAGCCCCGCCCAGGGAAAAATAATCCCTGTACTTCTCCCTGATAATGGCCATAAGGTCTGAAGCATGGGGAATTTCGCCTTTGCAGGGCTCTATGCCGCTCCCGGCCGGGCTGTCTCCCCTGAGAGCCATTATATTATCTATCCCTGCATTTTTATAGTCTTCGAGAATTCCGAGAACCTCACTACGGGTATGCGCTACAGAGGTCAGGTGAGCCATGACATTCAGCTTTTCCTCACGGGCTATCCGGGTCACAACCCTTCTCGTGGAATCCCGGCTGCTCCCCCCCGCACCGTATGTGACGGAAACGAAAGAGGGCTCAAGGTTTTCAAGGCTCCTGAGATTTGAAAAAAGGTCAATCTCTCCTTGGGACGTTTTGGGAGGGAAAAATTCAAACGATATGGTAAAATTATTTTTTAAAATTTCGCTGATCTTCACAATGATGTCTCCAGTTTTCATTCAAGCTTTTCTTATCGAAATATTTATGACGGATTTCCCTGATATTATCCGGTAATCACCGGGCCCGATGCCCCTGAATACAACCTCTTCCCTGCCGGACTTTTCTGAAAACAGGGGAAGGGAAGAGCCCTTTCTCCTTATTTCGGATACCTGTTTTTCATTACCAGCACGCTTAAGGGTTATCCTGCACACCCCGCCATCAGCCTGAACGCTGACGCCCTCTGGAAAAACCGCCATGCAGCCCGGGGACGACGGGCCCCTGGAATAAGCCAAGGGGACAAGATTAACAGCCGTACGGCTCGACCAGGCGCCTTCGACAGATCCTTCACTTATCGTAACAGTAAGATCATGCCATGACGGCAAGGTCCCGGGCTTGAAAACTTCAAGCCTGGCATTAATACGGTTCAATTCTATAATCTCTTTCATACACGCCGGGCAGTTCCGCAGGTGTTCTTCAATTATAGAAGACCTGCCTGAATTAAGATCGATGTAGCGAAGCATCTCATTTTCAGGGAAATATCCGCATCCGAAAGTCATGAAAGCCCCCTTCCCGTTTTCCGGGCATTCATCTTATACAGGATCATCATTTTGAGCTTTTTCTTCGATCCGTTCAGGGATCTTTTCGCCCTTACGGCGTTATCGAAAAGCGGGGCGAAAACAGCAAACAACCTCCTGTCGGGGGATTCCATTTCCCTGATCCGCCTAGCTTTTGCAGCCTCGTACCTTGCAATCCTGTCTATCAGGGGAACTGCCGGGGCCCGGCCCTGCTGGCTGCCTGCCAGGCTTATAGAGCGCAGCCTGTGTTTCAAGTCCCTCAGCACTTTATTGATATAATTTATCTTCATGACAGCATGCCTGGCCCTGCTGCTTTCATCCGCCCTGGCTTTAATAAGCCCCGCCTGTACGGATAGGATATCGCTTATGCTAAGTCCGAATGCATCAGAAGAAGAAATAATATCCTCAGGGGTCAGGCTTGAGGGCATATAGAAAAACTTTAACGTCAGCCTTTCAGCATTATCGAGTCCCTTCATGCAGTCTTCCAGGAATGAATAATCAAAACTTTCAGTCTCAAAAACATCGAATGCGGTCTTATTTTCATAATCATCGATGTTCAATTCGTACAAGGACTCTTTTTTCTGAAAACGCATAAAATGCGAGAACTGGTTTCTCAGCACACAGTTGAACCAGGTCTTAAACTTTATATCTTCGCCGAGCGGAAAATTTTTAATAACACTTTCAAGCCTTTCAACCATGTATATATAAAACCCCGAACAGGTGTCCAGGTCTTTTCTGTATGCGGCGCGAGGGAAGTTATATATATAAATTTCAGTAAGTTTTTTGAAGTTGGAAAGACCGTGCGAAGAACTCTCTCCGCCGCCGAGGTAATCCGAGACAGCTGCTTTTATCTCCCTGTCATCAAGGTTCATGGAACCCTCCATAACGGCGACATAATTTTAGGTAAAAAGACAGGAAAATGCAAATAAGATATTATTGATAAGAAGGGGCCCATTTATTATAATAAGAATATGAAACACAAGCTTGTGAGTAAAATTATATCAAACCTTCCCTCTCTGCTGGCAGATTATACCTGGAGCTTTATAATAATCATAAGCATTACCATAGTAAGCAGCATATTCTCCATCAATTACCTGAATTCGCTTGAAAGCGAGATCAACCAGATCTTCCAATACGATGTCGCCGGAAGGTCCAATATCAAGGATGCTTATTCAATAATACAGCAGATAGACAGCGAACTCAAGGACCTTATAATCGGTGAAAAAGAAGGAAGGAAATGGACCGTATCGAACATCAGGACAAACATGTCGACCGTCAGCAATTTAATCGAAAAATCGGGATGGAGATTCGCCAGGAAAGATGAGAAGAAACTATATAATAAATCCAGGCAGGACCTGGATGATTATATCGGGGACATAGATTTAAAGATATCCGGAGTGGAGGAAAACAACAGCGAACTTGACAGCGAATTTATGACACAGCTCAGGGTGGAGGAAGCCAGGCTTCTTGCCGATTTCAGTTCGCTTGTCCTGATAAAGAGGAATTCCATCTCAAGTGTTTTCAAGAACATCAAGCTCCAGATAGGAACTTCGCTTGTTCTCACTTCCCTGCTTCTTGTCCTTACCCTTATTATCAGGATACTGATGTATATAAACGTTAGAAAAATAAATGGCGTTAAATGACAGTTCCGCACGTTGCTTTAATTACAGGCGCATTATAGAATATTGGTAAATACCGCGGAGGAGGTCCCTGCATGACGCAAAAAAGATACTTGAGCGTAGCCCTTGTCATATGCCTCTTGATGATTTCTATAGGCAGTTTTATAACCCATGCGAGGGGCCATCTCATTTCTGAAAATCCGGCTTATTTAGTGCCTTTTTTGGCAGGTCTGATAAGCATACTTGTCCTGCCGCTGATGTTCCTTAATAAACGATTAGTAGCCTACGCTTACCTGATAAACGGAATGCTGACACTTATCGGGACGATAACATTGATCCATTTCGCTTTCGTGAGCATGCCCAGGAGAGTTAATCTCAATTACCTCATTATGAAATCAGTCCTTCCAGATATCCTGATACTCTGGAGCGTATTCGCCATAGGGAAATTAATTTACGACCTCGAGATGACAAGCGCCAATACCCTCGACGGGCCCAGGCCCAAGGGCCGCTTTATCAGATACCCGAACATGGGCTACTGGCTGATTCACCTTTTCGCTCTTTCAATCATTTACTTTCTCGGCCATGTCCTGTGGAGATGAGCTTTTTTTGATTTAAGTGGAGGAAAGTCTTATAATATCCGGCTCTTCTGGAGAGATGTCCGAGTGGTTTAAGGAGCGCGCTTGGAAGGCGCGTGTACAGCAATGTACCGGGGGTTCGAATCCCCCTCTCTCCGATATTCCTGGGGCCAATCCAACCAGACCAGCCAATTAATTCTATATATTTCAATGATTTTCAAAGGGTTCCGTTTGGCTGATTTCGCCTATTTTGGTGAAATTTGCCAGTCAGGTGCCAGTAAATTATAATGAGTTACAGGTTTCACTGACACTGACACTTTTCTGCCAGTAAATCTGCCAGTAAGAGGAGGAATCCATGGCTTATTGGGATAATAAAGACAGGGCTTATTATGCTTCGGTTATTCTTGAAGGCAAGCGGAAAAGAATCAAACTTCATGGAATCACACGCAAAAAGGATGCGGATATCGAAGAGGATAAAATTAAATTTAAAATTTCGATCGGTGAATTCTATGATCTTAAAAAGCAGAAACCCGCAAGACTGGCCAGTGAACTGATAACTCTTTACATTGAGAACTGGGCAAAGGTAAATAATAAAGGCTGGCGGCAGGACGAGAACAATATTAAAAGATTTATTGAAGTCGTAGGGGATAAGAAGATCGAGGATTATACAACTCTCGATATTGATATTTATAAGCGCGAAAGGCAGAAAAGTGTGAAAAATACCACTATTAACCGTGAATTAAATACTATCTCCGGATTCTTTTCAAAGCTTGAAGACTGGGGCGAGTTAAAGGAGAAAAAGGTTAAATTGAAGGATATTCCTGTGCCTTACGATGAGATGCACAGGGACCGCATACCGACCCCTGTTGAATTGAGACAGATTTTTGAATCTATCCATGACCCCGAATTATTCCTTATAATCGAAACGCTTTGCATGACAGGGCTGCGCCGTTCTGATGTACTCGATCTGACGATTGAAAAGTTGAAATTCGATCAGGAAATTATACAGTACAGGCAGACCATGACCCAGGGTAAAACGGGGAAGAGGGTAACGATTATTCTTCATCCGCGGCTGAGGAGCGATCTGATTCTATGGATCCAAACAAATGGCATTAAAGAAGGGAAATTGTTTTCAATGACAGCCCGGGAACTGTCGGATTCATTCAGCATATTATGCAGATTGCTGAATATTAAAGACCTTGTCCTGCATGATCTCCGTCATGTTTTCGGAACTACTCTTGCAGCAACCAGAGTTAACGGTATTTCAATTGATCCTTTTGCTCTTTCAAAACTTATGGGGCATTCAGATATAAAGATGACTGACAGGTATATTAATCCACTGGATGAATATAAGAAGCAGTTTATAGATAATATGCCGACAGGATTCTTACCGGAGAAGATGCCGGATATTGATTAGAGCATCTTTTTAATTTCTTCTTCACTCAATTCGTTATATTCTTTTTTAAACATTTCCTTCATCTGATTAATTGTCGACTGCCAGGAATCCTGTTCGTTTATTGCTGAAAGTGCTGGAACGGCATTTTTTTTAATTTCAGACCATAGTATTAACCCGGCTTCAAAGTCATCAATCATCTGCCTTGATAAAGTCCATTTTCCTATTGATATTTTGTATTTTTTGAGCATGGTTAATAGATTCACCATGTTGTTATAACCGCCCCCATTCCCTTGAAATGCGATTCTGCTACGGCCGAACAAATACCATTCACCGGAATCAAATGATTCAAGAACCAGACAGGGCAGGTTCCAGGCAGAAGAAGGTTCCGTTTCAACAATTATATTTACTACAGGCTTTGAAATATATGGTAATATTTCAGATAAATTAATAATCAAGTCAAATGTCTGGAATAAACGGGTTTTTGTAATTGGTTTCTCAAACATGGATCCGTTTTCGGACACAAGCCAGTTTAAATTAATATTAAAAACAGAAATTAATTTTTCTAATATAATACCTGGTATATCTCTATTTCTGAACTCGTAATTTTTATAAGTTTCTACCTTTAAATCTAATTTCCCTGCGAATTCCTTCTGGGTCAGACCTAAAGAATTTCGTATTGTTTTTAATCTTTCATTTTGCATTATAATAAATCTCCACATACTACTCAAAATACTTGATTGTAGGTATTGACAATGTGTCTATATTGACATATAATATGTCTAATAAAGACATGCTTGGTAAAGAGTTTAAAAATAACAAACTTTATTATTAAAGTATAAAATAAAAGATATATAATTTCAATATATTCCGGGTGGTAGCCCAAGAGCAATAAGTGTAGTTTTAGAAATAGTAGATGTGTTCTTATCATTAATTCCTATCAAAACTACACCGTAAGTTGCCCGATCAGCGCTACCACGCTATCGGGCTTATTTTTTGGAGAATTTATGACATCAAAAGAGATCAAAGAACAGAAGCAGAAAAGAATTGAAGATTATCTGAAAAATAATGATGCCGTACGCCCGGCAGAAGCTTCCAGAATATTCCCATCCTTCTCAATTGACTATTTTTATGACCACTGGCAGGAATTCGGAGGTAAAATCAGTAAAGAAGGGCGTAAGTCAATTTATTATCCGATACCGCGTTTTAAAATTGAAAAATGCCTGGGAATAAAAGAAAAAGCAACTGTTGAATATTTTCTTAATTTAACGACTGAAGAAAAGGAAAAAGTTGTTCTGGAATTACTGCCCTTTATTCGGGATAACCTTTTTAAACAGAAGGCCTGATTAATGAATGAAAAAAGAGATTTTAAAGGCGTATGGATACCAAAGGCTATTTATTTATGCTCTGATCTTTCTGCAAATGAAAAGCTGCTTTTAGCTGAAATTGACAGTCTGAGCCAGCTTGAAGACGGCTGCTTTGCCTCAAATGAATATTTTGCAAATTTTCTTGGTGTATCAATCCCAACTGTAACACGATCAATATCTCACCTGAAAAAATTGAAATTAATATCCGTGATAAGCTTTGACGGACATATAAGGAAACTAAGTTCCAATATCAGGGTTATAATTGTCCCTGATCAAAATGATGAGACAGATAAATCAAAAGGATCAGAGGCTCTAATCAAAAAGATGAATCAGCCTGATCAAAATGATCAGTATATTAATACAGGTAATAAAACAAATATTAAATCTCTCTCTCAGGCACAGATAAGAAACCTGGTTAAAAAATATGTTGAGACGCTTTCATACGTCAAAAACATTCCGGCTTATGTGGCAAAATGTCTGAAAGATAGAGAACTCATTGGGTATTTAGTAACCAATAAATTGAGAGAGGAAGAAGGAAAAAGGCTGGAATTTAAACGCAGGGAAAAAGAGAAGTCAATAAAATATGATCCTCCGCCTGAATCTTTTGAGAAATTTATAAAAAATTTAGATGACAATAATTTATATTCTTAAAGCTATATAAGTGACTGAAGGGTAATCTTTAATCTCAGAGATTGAAAAGGATTTCCTTTATAAACCTTTGTAATTTTAATGATATTATTTTGATATAATCATAGTATTGAAATGATATTAACTTCATAAAATCATTATATGATTTTAATATTATTATGGTATTAAGATAATACAATTCCGGGAGGATATTTATGAAATCTTTTGGTTTTCATGTCCTGAAAGGTGGGGTAGGTAAAACAACCATATCCGGATCAGTTGGATATTATACGGCAAGCACAGGCAGGAAAACCCTGCTTATAGACGGAGATCCGCAGGGATCATTAAGTTCCTGGTTTCTTACAAAACTAGAAGGTTTAAAGCATGAACTCGCAGACATACTTGCCGGTAAAGTCTCCGTTTCCGATACTATTGTCCAATATAATGAAAACCTTTATTTTATACCGTCTTTTGGAATAAACGGAATGCTCAAGAATTATTCGGAAACAAAACTGAATGATGAACCTTTTATTTTTGTCGATCTTTTTGAGGAATTCCGCAGTCTGAACTTTGATCTTATTATTTATGATCTTTCACCGGGAATGTCCCGGCTTGAAAAAAGCATCATACTTTCCCTGCAGGAAGTCATAACGCCTTTCACACCCGAGTATTTTGGCCTGGAAGGGCTGACAATCTTTACTGATGAATTGAAGAAAATCAGGAAAAATTTTCGGCGGGAAATTAAACATGATAAGGTCGTGATAAATCTTGTAAATCATTCTTTCAGGAGGCATAATTTAGTAATGGAAGAATTTAAGAAAATGAATTACAGGCTATTTTTTATACCCCAGGATTCAAAACTGGCTGAGAGCCAGATGGTCAATAAAAGCATTTTTGAGGCCTATCCTGACTCAAAAAGCATTCCATCAATAAAAGATATAGGAAATGTGATCCTGGAAGTCATATAATATGCCATTGAAAAAAGAAGAGTTGAAAACAGGAATCATCCAAAGTACCGACACTTTTGAAAAATCAGAAAAATATAAAAAACAGAAGAAAAAGGTTTTTAATATAGCAATGCCTGATAATTATAAAAAGATACTGCAGGAACATTTTAATAATAAAGGACTATCCATGATGTCCGGTATCAGGACAGTACTTTATGATTATATGAAAAAGAATGATCTTATTTGATTTATTAGTGGTATAATTCCTTCAGCCCAATGTGACTACTGTTTGCCTTAGCCTGTATATACATATTAGAGATAGCCTGTGCTGCAACTGCCCATATGAGCAATACACATAACGCACATAATGTGAAATGTACATGTACATTTATCTGTACAATATCTATGGTTATCTTATTGTAATATAATGAAATGGTAATTTAAAGCGATGTACAGATTTAATATAATTTCATCCTTTTTAGTCGAAAATGAGGATTTTTTGAATAAATATAACTATAAAATCCCTGAAATCTGTACAAATTGATTTTTCGATGTACAGAAAGAAATACTCCTGTTTTACAAATATTATAAAAGGATAGGTGATAATTATGGAAAAAATAATCAGTTTATATCCTCATGATATTTTAAAAGGAGAATTAATTATTGGAATCGCGGAAACAGTTCTTACTGAATTGACTTCCGGAAAAGAATTTCCGCAGCGATATTTATTTACAAAAGTCAGCGGAGGTTATCGGGGATATAATATTGACTTTATGATAAGAGTTGAAAGCACTATAGCTGAATTGAAAGAGGAATCAGCCGGTGATGATATAAAAGACATTCTGGACTTTATGTCAGAAGAATTATTTGAATCCACTTTAGCAACTATCGATATTCATGATCAGTATTACAGTGACACATATAAAAATATTGTAGAATATTCGGATGATGAATTATGGCTGGCATACGCTAAAATAAGGCTGAATTTCAGCAATACTGAATTAGCTCTGTTATTAAATCACCATGAAGAACCGGAATTCATTCAATGGAAAAAGGAGTTTAAAAAGATTGTTGATACTTTAAATATTCCTCAATCACCGAATTTAAAATTCAGAGCGAACGATATTAATTTTATAATACTGGCTACTGCGAACCGTCAGCTTCACAGCCGGGACAGATCCAGGGAAGCTCCATGGCCGGTTACAGAAATAATAACCGGGGCAGGGCATAAATAAAAAAGTAAGAATAGTTGATGAATAAACCATGTGCCTACCGGCGGTGATTTTCGCCGGCTGCAGCCGGACGAAAATTTTATGGATATACACCTGAAAAATAACGAATTTCTGGTTCTATAGCCTGCCAAAGCTCTACGATCTATAAAAGATAGGGGAAAGGCTTTATTGATGCCATAAGTGTTTATATGTTAATTTTATTATTGTTGGCAATAATGCTGAAACACTAATAATAATATAAATAAGGCCAACCAGTATGTTTTTGCATGCTGTTTCTTTATTGATAAAGATTTCAACCTTTGGTGCTTCCGTAAAATAAACTTTATTTCTTGGGGCATTCATATTTATTTTTCCTTTGGCCCTTTTATAAAAATAATCAGGTGATAATTCCATACATCCAATCCATAATCTGTAGAAGCCAAAAGGAGAAAATGCGGGAAATACACCAAAAAGAATTAAATCAAAAATCTTTAGCCAATTGTCAGAGGATGAAAAATCTGTTTTGCCAAGCAACCAATAGACAATACTGAAATAAAATATTGGAATAATATTAAAAATTATTATTGCACGGCGTAATCTTCGTCTTACACGTTTTAAATGAAAATAACTCCAGTTGAATGCTTTCCAACGAGGATGGGCATTCGCACTTATTCCCCAGAATATTGCAAAAAAAAGAGAAAAAATTGCTTTTATTTCGGCTGCTTCGTTCATTATCATCCTTTTATATCATCCAGTTTAAATTACTTATGATTTATTGTCAAAAGCGATAAATGGAAATTATTTTTTGCTTAAAGTTGATTTATACATAATATTATGATTAATTTTAATGATCCTAAATATTTGAATAGTTGTGAGGTAAATAAAATGAATATTAAATGGGCACGTATAATAACAATAGCTTATGCGGTAATCATTGCGATAATATATCTCATTAAATATTTTTCAATAAATCCCATATCTCCATTAATTTTATTCTTATTATTATTACCATCAATCGCATTAATTATTTTTAGTTTTCACCCTGCATATAATCCTAATAAAATAGCAGCAGTTAGATTCGGGGCAATACTTATTGGTTTAGCACCATTAATTGTGTCTCCCCTGATTCAATATAAAATATTTAATAATATAAATATTGGATTTGCATTAGGAGGAGTTTTCTCTTTTATTTCTGGAATAATACTATTATTGAGGCAGTTTAAAAAAGAAAATTCTCCTAATAATTATTAACAAATCAAAATCTATTCATGATTTATTCAAAAAATATCTTGCTAAATCTAAAATAATAAGGTAATATTCTGGTATATATTTATTCCCGGAGATTGAGATGAAAAAGCAGGTACATGTCCGCCTTGACGATCATATTCTTGAGACGATCAAAGGTATCGCCGGCGAACAGGGTATCTCTTTACAGGAATATTTCCGGAATGCCCTGATCCAGTTCAGCAATGAAAAGCACCCAGGTGTTCTTTTCCAGAAAGAGATCAGGCCGGAAAATAATCTTTTTACATTCATTGACCTTTTCGCCGGGATAGGCGGTATGAGAAAGGCTTTTGAGGCTGTCGGCGGCAGATGCATGTTTTCATCGGAATATAACAAATACGCGCAGGAAACATACCTTGCCAATTTTGGTGAAAAGCCGGAAGGTGATATTACGAAGATCAATGCTGATGATATTCCTGAACATGAAATACTTCTGGCCGGATTTCCCTGCCAGCCATTTTCCATTGCGGGAGTCTCAAAGAAGAATAGTCTGGGAAAGGCCCATGGCTTTCTTGATAAAACGCAGGGGACTCTGTTTTTTGATGTTGCAAGAATTGTTGAAAAAAAAAGGCCTAAGTCTTTCCTTCTTGAAAACGTCAAGAACCTTACAACACATGATCGGGGTAATACCTTCAAGGTTATTAGAGAAACACTTGAAGGTATCGGATATAAGATTTATACAAAAGTAATGGATGGCAGATATTTTGTTCCGCAGCACCGTGAGCGGATTTTTATCATCGGAATGGATAGAGATGTTTACGGTGATGAAGAGCTCTTCAATTTCCCTGCCCTTCCTGAAACTCCGCCGATGGCAGTAAAAGATATCTTTGAAAAAAAAGTCGATCCTAAATATACTCTGACTGACAACCTCTGGAAGTATCTTCAGAATTATGCCGAAAAACATAAGAAAAAGGGCAACGGTTTTGGATTCGGTCTTGTTGACCCTGACGGTATAACAAGGACCCTCAGCGCAAGATATTTTAAAGACGGGTCGGAGATATTGATCCCGCAGAAAGGCAGGAACCCCAGGAGGCTGACACCCAGGGAATGCGCCAGACTTCAGGGCTATGATGATTCGTTCAAAATAGTTGTTTCGGATACACAGGCATATAAACAATTCGGTAATTCTGTTGTGGTACCTCTGATCCGGGCCATTGCCGGACAACTCATAAAAGCCATGGGTCTTGAAAGTCAGATACCGATAGGAATTTTATTGAATGAAAGGCTTGAAGAATATATCAAAGAAAATCATGATCTGGCAGCCCCGGTGAGGTAATAATGAAAAATTATAAGATCAATACTATCTTCGATGGATTCGGCGCCAAGCGGCTGAGTGATGTCGAGATTAACCGGAAAGTGTCCAATCAGCATGAATTTAATGGTGTTACTCAGTTTAAAGAGTTATTCGGTGAGAAACGAATCGATAATATCCCGGCCCAATTTCTTTACCTTACAGATGAAGAAGATGAAACTGTTGAGGATACGGGCGAACTCACCTGGTATGATTCGCGTGAAAATCATCCGACACGTTCAGAATATCGCCTTTATTATTCGGATAATGATGCAATAAAATCTGCTTCCACCGGCGATCTGTTGATAATTGCCAGAAAATCTGAAATTCTTTCCGCCATTGTAATGATCATAAAACAGGGAACAACGATTGAAAATCAGATGATCTGGCTATTCGGATTTGGAAACGAAAATTTGACGGAGTTTTATGTTAAAAGTTTTGATCCTTTAAGGCTTGAAAATCTTGATTTCGCTTCTGAAATGATTCTGGAAAAAATCGGGATTGAACTTCCGGAAAAGGAAGATGCTTTTGCAACCGCACTTATTGAGAAATATAAAAACCAATTCCCGAAAACCAGAACTTTTTCAGAAGAAATATTCAACCATCTGAACAAAAATAAAAAGATCGATCTCCATGACGATCCTGACGCCGGTATATCTCTGTTGCTTCAAACAGAGGAAACATATTTTAAAATCATTGAGAAGGGCCACATCCAGAAAAAGATCAGTGAAGGATTCAAAGAAGTGGATGAGTTCATCTCCTACTCTTTGAGCGTACAGAACCGTAGAAAATCAAGAGCGGGCTATGCCTTTGAAAACCATCTTGAAACCCTGTTTAAATTCAGTGGCATAAAATATGATAGAGGCAGGGAGACTGAAAATAATAATAAACCTGATTTTATTTTTCCGGGCATAAAGGAATATAAAGATACAGCCTTTAATTCCATCTATCTGTCAATGCTCGGGGTTAAGACTACCTGTAAGGATCGCTGGCGGCAGATCCTTCCGGAAGCCGACAGGATTGAAAAAAAGCATCTGGCAACAACGGAGCCATCCATAAGCCAGAAGCAGACTGATCAAATGGAAGATAAGAAAGTAACGCTGGTCATACCCCTGTCCCTTCACAGGACATACAATGACCGGCAGAAAAAGATCATTATTACTGTAAAAGATTTTCTCCACCATGTCTTGAAAAATCAGGAATTGTCCGGATGAGTCCCGGGCGTATTGCAGCGAACATTATAGATAACCATAATCTATACAGAAGGGATTTTATCTGGCGGCATGAAATAACACCCTATAGAATCATGATAGCTGAATTCATGCTCCACAGGACCCGGGCCGGGCAGGTTGAAAGGGTATATTCAGAATTTATTAAAAAATATCCCGATGTCAAAGCCCTGAGTATAGCCGGAAAAAATGATATAGAAAATATCACAGAACATCTTGGCCTCCACTGGCGCAGCGCTCACTTCATTAAATCAGCCAGGTTCATAGTCAGGGAATATAATTCTGTTTTTCCTGATAATAGAGAAAAACTGTTAAAAATTCCCGGTGTAGGTGATTATGTGGCCGGTGCGATCATGACGGTTTGTTTTAATAAACCAGAATATGTTGTAGATAGCAATATTGCCCGGTTTATTAACCGGTTTTATGGTTTGAACCTGACGGGGGAAATAAGAAGAAAAAAAGCTGTAATTGATAGAGCTAAGGAACTGTTTAAGATAAAAAATTCCGGTGTGCTATCCGGCACCTCAAGTGACCCAGGGGTCGGCAAAATAACGACCCACCTAA
>CAZHNM010000013.1:0-95315 GCA_964533855.1 uncultured Brevinematales bacterium | reverse complement strand
CCCGCAAGCTGCTTCGCAAGCATTCCTATTAGACGAAGGCCCAGGCCTGTCGAATCTTCAAAATTTACCGCTTCCGGCATCCCGATTCCGTTGTCCGCCATGATCAATTTGACATGGCTGTTCTCAGTTTAAATAAAGCCACAGGAATTGAAAATTTAATACGATTAGATAAAGTATTAGCTGCTCCTTTTTTTCCTTTTAAACCTGCTCCAAATGAACCAACTAAAACCCCGATACCGCCTTTTGTTTCAGAACCCTCTGATGCGGTCACTTCAACATCAAATTCTACTGATTGGACAGGGTGAGGCGTATTAGCTAAATCTCCAGTCTTAATATAATATATATCTTGTTTTTCCCATAATATAAAATCAGAAGAATTAATTGATCCTCCTTTTTCCTTATAATGTCCTTTTACCGCATCAACCCCATCAATAATTTCCTTTAATGTTTCTGAAATAAAATCTTGCAATTTCATAAAACCTCAATTATTAACAAAATTCTTTATATTATTATAATTCATTATATCTCTCCTTTCAGGTGTCGATTAAGCAAAATTCCTCCTCCCCTCCCTTTCTCTCTGTTAACCTCGTCCCCCTTTGCGTCCTCTGCGCCTCTGCGGTGAATACTTATTTAATTTGAAAATATTCCGATTATTATATAGATTTATAGTATAATATAGAGGGGCTTCAATGAGGATATCTTTAATAGTCATCCTGATTGCGGGGTTCACGGCTGCTGCTGCGTTTGCTCAGGAAGCCAACAACCAGGTTCACTTCAACATTCCTGGCAACAACCAGATAAACACCGAGGAAACTATACAGAAATTCCTGATGATCAAGAAGATCCCTATACAGAAAAAGGAAGCTGAAATACAGGATTTCAAGCTCGAAAACGATATCGTCAAGGACCTCACCAAGTATCTGAGGGAACTGGATGAAAAATCCAGGGCGCTTTACGATTTCAAATCGCCTTTCAGGGATATGGTCGGAACATCATCGGACCCGGCAGTCCTCGATGTATCCGCCGAAAGAAAAGCTAAGAAACAGGATTATAAAATCAAGGTCCTGCAGACCGCAAAGCCCGATTCTTTTATGAGTTCTTCATACCAGAGGAATAAATCCCTGCCTGCCAGCGAATTCTCCGTCAGCATGGGCGCAAAGACCCTGAAATTCAAATTCTCCGGCGGCACTATCTACCAGCTTGCGGATGTTATCCAGCAGCAGGCCCAGGATATGATAGACGTCAGGATAATTAACGACACGGAGACTTCTTCCATTCTTGTGATAAGCGGCAAAGAAACTGGTGAAAAGAGCAGGCTGAATTTCACAGGCGACATTTCCGCGCTTAAGGAAATAAACCTCCTGGGCGAGGGCGAAGCGAAAACGGATGAAAAAAAGATAGATTTCAGCAGGCTTGCCGCGGTATCTGCAAACCCCATTACTTCTGATGCTGATAAGGTGCGCCTTATGCCCGGAGATGAAGGCAATGTCGGCCTTTCTCAGGACAATATCAAGGTGACAGGCGAGACGGTATTCTATTTCAACGCTTCGATGAGCCCGTTCAGCCCCTCGAAGCAGGAATCGGGCGCAGCCGCTTCCAACCTGAATTTAGACCTGATGGAACCCGTTTCGGTTTCCAATGTGACGGTTTCCGGCGGAAGCCTCATATCATATTTCGAGGAAAACAAGACCCCGCCCGAAACGGTTTCTAATTATACGGAAATTATAACCCTCTCTTTCAATGACGGAACAATAAAGACATATTTCATAGATAATACCGGAAATTTCAGCAATTCATTAGCGACATATAAAGATAAAATTCTGGACAGGGTTACAGTCAGGAATAAGAACACCGACAGGACTTTCCTGATTTCCGACGCCCGTTTTGTCACAAAAATATCGGAAGGCGGAATACAGCCGAAGAATACGATAAGCAAGGCCTGCGACTCAATCATCAATTTTGACGGCGTCGAGGTCAAAAGGGACAAAAATATAATCAATAACCTTGTCGACGGCGTAACGCTGACATTGAAGTCCGAGTCTCCCGAACAGGTTACCGCCACAATCGACCATGACTACAAGAAAATCGAAGACGCGACCCTCGAATGGGTCGACAGTTATAATAAGTCGATGGAATACCTGCATATAGTGACATCGCCTACCCTTGATCATACGCCCCTGAGCCAGAGGGATAAGGATTCCATCAAGAACGGAGTTTTCCAGGCTGAAAGCCCCGTAATCATTCTTATGAACAGGCTGAGATCCATCCCCTCGGCCCCTTATAAAACGGCTTATGAGAGGCAGCTTTCCCTTCTCGAGCAGGTCGGGATCTATACAAAGAAGAACGGTTCCTTCAGCCTCAATTCGGAAGAATGGAACTCGACAAAAATGGGCCTCCTGAATATAGAGCTTGAAAAATTCCGTTCCGAATTAAGGTCCAGGTTCAACGGCGTCGAGCAGCTTTTCGCCAACGACACTCACGGCGATCTTGTAAAAGACTCGGGAGCCGCTGTTTCAGTCAATAAAACGCTTCAGATGAGCATCGGTGCCGGAAGCTTTTTCGAGGAAAGGATAGCTTTTAATAATAACAAGATAAAAGACAGCAACAGCGATATTGAAAAGATGAACAGGGACCTCGTCACTTACGAACAGGATCTCAGGGAAAAATACGGAAGGATGAACCAGGCCATGACAGAGGCCGCATCCAAGGAAAAATGGCTGAACGGACAGATGAAAAGCCAGTAACCGGAGCGGCTTTTGAGCGTTTATCTGCGTATATCGATCCTGCTTTGCGCATTTATTACTTTTTATTCATCCGGTCATCCGAAAGAAGCGCAGAAGATCCCTTATCTATTCACAGGCTCTTTTTACAGCACCAACTTCAATTACGACACGAATTCTCTTTATTCGTCGCTTAAATCCGGGGGGCTAATACTTCCGGTTGAATACAGGCAGATTTTTATTGAAGCCTTCAAATCGCGCGACCTGCCGTTCGATCCGGATAAACAAAGCCTTATAATCTGGACGAACTCCGGTAATATAGACGAATGCCTCTCCAACGACATAAACGCGGTGTCCCTGCTGCCTTGGAACATGGTTAAACCCTGGGAGAGGGCGCTCAGGTGGAACGGGGCGCTGCCCTGGGACAGGACGAATTCCCTTCAGCCTTACTCTCTGATGCTTCCCGGAAGGCCGGATGATCCCCTCTTTCTCAGGGAAGAGGTGACGGTTATTGCCGCAGGCGGCACAGTCGTCCTTTCGAGGGGCATTATGCGCCTTATAGAAAGAACCTCGGACGTCGATGCGCCATGGAAGGGCATCGGCAGTATTTTCATGGAGGCTGACGCCTCCTTCGTGAATCTGAAATCCCCCCTCGTGGACAGGTATATCCCGGGAACCAATTTATTGAGGCTTTACGGAAAATCAGGCTATGCTGCCGGGCTTTCCAACGCCCATATAAGCGCCGTTTCGATCAGCGGCAATCATATAGGCGACGCCGGAGATGAAGGAATTTCCAATACGATGGAAGCCCTGTCTCATAACGGCATACTTTACAGCGGCGCCGGGACCGGGCCTGATGAGGCATGCGGCGGAGTGTTTTTCGAGGCCAATAATCTGAAAATAGGATTCATAGGAGTGAACTGGAACCCTTCGACGGCCAGGACAGCTTCAAAGTCCGGAGTTTTCGGTATTTCGAGATTATCCCAGGAATTCCTAGAATATGTCAAAAAGGCAAAATCAGTTTCCGACTTTCTTATCGTTCTTCCTAACTGGGGCTGGGAATACAGGACAAAACCGATAGCCCAGCAGGTTTACTGGGGACGTAGGCTTGTCGAGAGCGGCGCAGACATAGTCATAGGCGACCAGGCCCACTGGGTCCAGAACAGCGCTTTTTACAGGGGTAAATTCATATCTTACTGCCTTGGAAACCTTGTTTTCGACCAGCTTGAGCACAGAGAAACACGGGAGGGCGTTATTGAAAAATTTATCGTTTACGGTAAAAATCTCATGCAGATAGAAATCATCCCTGTATACCTCGGCAGAGATAAGATCGTCAGGCCCGCCGACGATCCCGCCGTAATGGGCTCCATATTTTCAAAGGTTCTGAATTACAGATAAAAAAGGAGGCTGTTTATGGATAATCATATCAAGTTAACCGGGATACTTAATATCGTATACTCTTCGCTTTTCTTCCTTGGAGGGCTTGTCCTTTGCGTTCTTTCGGCGCTGTTCAACAGCATCATCGCTTTTGTCGAAAACATGGGATATGTGGCCCCGGGTGTCATACCGCCTGCAGTCACGGTATTTTTTCCGATAATCCTGGCCGTCCTGGCATGTTTTATCCTAATATATGCAGCTATCGGAATAGCAGGCGGCATAGGCGTCCTTGAGAAAAAACCATGGGGAAGGATATTTACTCTTGTAGTTTCGTTTATAAATCTTCTGCATATCCCCGTCGGAACCGCTTTAGGTGTTTACAGCATATGGGTTCTTTTTGACGAAGAGACAGTAAATATTTTCAAGAAAGGTTCGCATGAAAAACAAAATTAAAAATGGCCTTTTGATCTACCTTTCTGTTTTCGTGATATTTTTCCTGCTTCGCTTCTTCTATGGTCTTGTGGAAAAGGAGGGCATGTCAGTCTATAATCCAGTATGAAAACAACACGGGATTGAAGGGGTCCAGGTTCCTTGAAATTTCCATCGGCGTTCCGCCCGATAACTTCGACGCGATGCTCGATGAAGTTAGAAAGATAGGCAATTTGAAATCCATCAAGATAAACATGACGGATAAAACAAGCGATTTCAAGGATATAAACGCGCAGAGGAAATCACTGGAGGGCATGCGCGATTCCCTCCTTGCGCTCAGGGCAAGGGGAGGAAGCCTTTCCGATGAGATCCATCTGCACAGTCAAGGTGACCCTGTATGAGAACAATTACAGGGAGAGTTTTTCAATACTCAAACTGCTCAAGCTCTCGTTCGAATGGTCGGTCAAGTATTATCTTATTCTGACTGTTATAGCTCTGCTTGCAACGCTATCAATACTTGTTATCGCGGCCCTGGCCGAAAGGTTCAAGGTGATACAGGCGCTTCTATGTAAAAAGTAAAAAGCCCGGCGGGCGCTGCTTACTTCTTATGCTTTTTGGCCCAGGGATCGTTCAGCGAGACGGTCCTGTTGAAGCATGGCTTGCCTGGCGAGCTGTCGGGATCGGCCGAGAAATATCCCTGCCTCAGGAACTGGTAAAAATCGCCCGGTTTTACATCTGAGAGCGACGGTTCGCCAAGACAGCCCCTGAGAACTTTCAGGGAGTCCTTGTTAATAAACTCCTTGTAGTCCCGGCCTTCCTGATCCTCGGATGTATTCTCGGTTGAAAACAGGCGGTCATAGATCCTCACTTCGAGAGGCACGGCATGGGCGGCCGACACCCAGTGGCTCGTTCCCATGACCTTGCGCCCGTCGTTCGACCATCCTCCCTTCGATTCCGGATCGTATACGCAGTGGATCTCTGCCGGTTCGCCGGTAGTCTTATCCTTCACTACGCTTACGCATTTAACATAATAGGCATGTTTGAGCCTGATCTCCCTGCCGGGAGCCATCCTGAAAAAGTCCTTCGGCGGATCTTCCCTGAAATCCTCTTTTTCAATATATATTATCTTCGAAAAAGGTATTTTTCTCTTTCCTGCGGATTCGTCCTCCGGGTTGTTATCCGCATCGAATTCTTCGACCTGTCCTTCGGGATAATTATCTATTACCACTCGAAGAGGGTCAAGCACAGCCAGCCTTCTCGGCGCCCTTTTATTGAGGTCCTCCCTCAGGCAATGTTCAAGAAGGGATATATCCACAAGGCTGTTTGCCTTTGCCACGCCGATGCGTTCGCAGAAATCGCGTATCGCTTCAGGCGTATAGCCCCGCCGCCTGAGGCCCGATATTGTCGGCATCCTGGGATCGTCCCAGCCGCTGACATACCCGCCCTTTACAAGCTCGAGAAGCTTCCTTTTACTCATAACCGTGTAGGTCAGGTCAAGCCTGGCGAATTCTATCTGCCTGGGCCTGGGTTTGAATTTCAGAGTATCGAGGACCCAGTCGTAAAGAGGCCGGTGGGCTTCGAACTCGAGGGTGCAGATTGAATGGGTTATCCCTTCAAGGGCGTCGGATATAGGGTGGGCGTAATCGTACATCGGATATATGCACCATGTATCCCCCGTCCTGTGATGAGTGCTCCTGAGTATCCTGTAAATAACCGGGTCTCTCATGTTGAGGTTCGGGCTTGACATATCTATTTTCGCCCTTAAAGTCCTTGCTCCGTCGGGAAATTCTCCGTTTTTCATGCGGGTGAAAAGGTCGAGGCTGTCCTCAATGCTTCTCCCCCTGAAAGGGCTGTCCTTCCCGGGTTCTTTGAGCGTACCCCTGTATTCCCTCACTTCATCGGCGCCCAGATCGCATACATAGGCCTGCCCGAGTTTTATAAGCTCCACGGCGTAATCGTAAAGTTTTCCGTAATAGTCTGAGGCGTAGAAAAGCCTGTCCTCCCAGTCGAAGCCGAGCCACCTGACATCCTCCATTATGGAATCCACATATTCCGTCTCTTCCTTGGAGGGATTGGTATCATCGAATCTCAGGTTGCACAGCCCGTTATATTTCCGGGCAGTCCCGAAATTCAGGCAGATCGATTTGGCATGTCCGATATGCAGATACCCGTTGGGTTCGGGGGGAAAACGCGTATGAACCTTCCCTTCGCCCAGGGTGCCGCCTGCTATGTCTTCGTTGATGATCGCATGAATAAAATTTATACCGCTTTTAACCGGGCTGTCTTTTTCGTTCATTCTGGTCTCCCAAATCACTGGCATCACCGCAAATTTATATTCCGGTGCGGTATATTTTAATTGAGAATCCGTGTTTTCTCAACCTTCGGGCATGTTGCCGGTTTTTATTGATGAAATTATCGTTTCTGTTTATAATAATTATGGGGGGTTCATGAAAATGGCCTTAGTATTCTATGCCGGATAACGATCAGGTTCTTCTCGAGATTCATGTCGAATCTCTCCTGCCCGGAATGATCCTCGAGGCCGATGCTTTGACAAGCGGCGGAGTTAAAAAGATCAACAGGGATGAACCTGTAACCGAAGAAATAATAAACCGGCTCAAGACCGAAAAGATAGAAATTTTGTTCTATTCTCCCGAGGTTGAAAAAGTCGAAAAATCTTATAAGCTTATCGAAATGGAAACAAAGGACCTCTACCCCGGCGTTGTTATGAAGGGAGAGGCTTTTACACCCGACGGGAAAAAGATTGTCGGAAAGGGCGAGACCATAACCGCCGAAATCATCAAATCCCTCGAAGATATGGGCATCCACAAGTTCAACTATAATAAGCCGGTTTATTCCTCGAACTTTTACCGCCTCGATAAATATATAGTTTCAAACCAGCTCATTGAAAAATCTTTATTCCTTGCAAAGGAAATCGAGACAAGCATCATGAAAAAAGCGTCCCTTCCCAAAAAGGAGATCGAGGACGTCATAGAACAGCTGATCGGCGAAATTTCCATAAGCGAGACTTATACCATTCTGAATCTTCTCAAGTTAAAAGACTTCGACGATTATACCTACACTCACAGCATAAATGTCGCCATGCTTTCCATACTTTTCGGAAAGGAGATGCTTTACAGCCATGACAAGCTGAAGATCCTGGGCGTGGGAGCTATCCTGCATGACCTCGGTAAAATACTCGTCCCGAAAGAAATATTGAACAAAAAGGGCCCTCTCGATCCGAAGGAATGGTTCGAAATCCAGAAACATCCACGGCTCGGATACGAGATAATCCAGACGCAGAAGAATTTCGACCAGGAGATCCAGGACTGCCTTCTCTATCACCATGAAAATTACGACGGGACGGGCTATCCCAATCATATTGCACGGGACCAGATGGGGGAACTTGTCCAGGTCATAACCATCGCCGACGCTTATGACGCTCTTACAGCCGACACCCCTTACAGGAATGCCTTTCCTATCTCGAATTCATTTCTTGCCGTGCAGAATTTATCGGGCACGAAATTTCATCCGAGATTCGCGACGGAATTTATTAACAGGATGCCCCGCCGCCTTTATGGAAAGCCTCTCATACCGATCGATTCTTTCGTAATGCTTAACACCAAGGAAGTAGCCCAGGTCATTAAAATTGATTCCTCGCAGACCCTCAGGCCTGTGATAATGATCTATATCAACGGCAAAATGGAAACCCTGAAATACCCCCTCCAGGTAGACCTTCTCATGGATAAGACCAGGTCCATCGAAAAGATAATTGAAGATTCCAAGCTTCTCAAGGCTCTTGAGAATATCAGCCGGCATTAAGCGCCGCTAAGTCTCTGCATAAGCGCCAGTATCCGGCTTGCCGCCGCTAACTGGCGCTAAGCAAAAACTAAGCGCTGGCAATAAGAGCAACTTATGCCGTCGCTAAGTCTCTGCATAAGCGCCAGTATCCGGCTTGCCGCCGCTAACTGGCGCTAAGCTCTTTACATAATTAAACCTTCCCTTTAAAATATCCGCTTGAATTGAGGAGATAAATAATGATCAGGACCCGTTTCGCGCCTTCACCGACAGGGATGCTTCACGTCGGCAACGTCAGGACAGCGCTTTTTGCATATCTCTATGCTAAGCACATGAAAGGCAATTTTGTCCTCAGGATAGAGGATACGGATATGGACCGTTCCCATCCCGAATATACAGTTAATCTTATTCAGGATCTTAAATGGCTCGGTCTTGAATGGGATGAAGGCCCCGGCAAAGGCGGTCCGGCAGGAAGCTACATGCAGAGCGAGCGGCTCGAAATATATAAGGAACATGCCGGTAAGCTCCTCGAGGCCGGAAGGGCATTTCACTGCTACTGCACTCCTGAAGAGATAGAGAGCCGTAAAAAATCTGCATCGGCCGAAGGCAGGCCCCCGGTATACGACGGCCACTGCAGGAATCTCACGGCAAAACAGGTTAAAGATTACGAATCGGAGGGAAGAAAGCCTGTAATCAGGTTTATTGCGTATGATGAAGACTTCACATTTATAGATAAGGTAAAAGGACCGGTTACTTTCCCTAAGGGCATGGTCGGGGATTTTGTAATACTGCGTCCGAGCGGCGTGCCGGTTTATAATTACGCTGTCGTCGTCGACGACGCCCTCATGAAGATAACGCATGTCCTCAGGGCTGATGAGCACCTGTCAAACACTGTCAGGCAGCTGATGATATACAAGGCCCTGAATTTCGAGATACCTGTTTTCGCCCATATGGCCCTGGTACTCGGAAAAGACAGGCAGAAATTATCAAAACGTCATGGGGCTACAAGTGTTGAAGAATTCCGCAAATCAGGCTATCCGCCCGAGGCTCTGGTAAATTACCTGTCGCTCCTGGGCTGGTCCAGTCCCGACGGGAAGGAGCTCCTATCCATGCCTGAACTGATCAAACTTTTCGATATAGAGAGGCTGTCCCCCAGCCCGGCGGTATTCGACGGGACCAAGCTCGACTGGATAGCCAAGCATTATATTATAAACAGCAGCATAGATGACGTGTTCGACGAGGCCCTGCCTTTTATAAAAGAGACGGGCCTTATTGACGATGAATACATGAAATCCGCGGAAAACATGGATTTTTTGAAGGGAGTCATCGAACTGACAAGGGGATACTGCTCCCATATGTCGGAGATCAAAGACCATATCGGATACTTCCTTAACGATAATTTCGAGATCACAGAACCTGCCATGGAAATCCTCAGGAAAGAGGAATCCGGCAAAGTGATAAAGATTTTCCTGGACAGGATAAGGGCTGAAAAACGCGAGGTGGGAGAAAAGGTTTTCACCGAAATAGTAACGGCTATGATAGCCGATACTGGGATAAAGGGCAAGCATCTTTTCCTGCCTCTCCGCGCCGCCCTGACAGGAAGGACCCAGGGTCCCGAAACATACTGCATAATCCCGGTTATAGGCAAAGACCGGACAATGCAGCGCCTTATAAGGGCGCTGGCGATTTCCCCGGGGGCGCAGTAACCGTGAAGATAAATCATATTGGAATAGAAACCTCGGATTTGTTCGGAATGGAGATTTTCTACAGGAAGTACTTCGGCCTCAAGCCCTTATACCGCTACTCGAGCCTGAATCAGCCCGGTTTGAGGACTCTCATCCTGACGGGAAAAGGCCTGGCCCTGGAACTTTTGGAAAGGCCTGAAAATGCCGCTAACTCTCACTCTTTTCATATATCCCTGCAGTCCGGCGACGTCTTTAAAGATTATATGAAACTTAAAAAACTCGGACTTGATATAAAAGAGCCCAGGATCACGGGTGATGGCTTCCTCGAGGCGGCCGCCGCCGATCCGGAAGGCAACATTATAGAGATCTCGAGGCGGAAGAAACCCGCGCCGGTTTATCCCGTTAAGGCTGTGATATTCGACCTCGACGGCACTCTCATCGACAGCGAGGGCAACTATTATGAAGCCGACAGGCGCCTGATGAAAAGCTACGGCATAGCCCTGACCCCTGCAATGAAGCACAAATACGTAGGCACCGGAAACCTTGAAATGCTCAGGGATTTAAAGAAGAAGCATAATATTGACGATCCCATCGAATCAATGCTGACAAAGAAGAATAATTTATATATTGAGATAGCATCCGCGGGAACGAAGGTCTACCCGGAAATGATAAAATTTATTGAAATGCTCAAAAGATCAGGTTTTCCCATAGCTATAGCTTCAGGTTCTTCCCCGGGCGTATTAGAAAAGATCGTCTCCTTGACAGGACTGGGAAAATATTTCAACATAATAGTGTCTGCCGAAAGCGTCATGAGAGGAAAGCCTTTCCCGGATGTTTTCCTCGAAGCTTCCCGCAGGCTTGGCGCCGACCCGCTGACATGCCTTGTAGTAGAGGATGCCGCCGCCGGAGTCGAAGCCGCCGGAAGGGCATTTATGCCATGCATAGCCATACCTTTTCAGACTGATCTTCCCCTTCCGGACTCTTTCCTTGCTGCAGACCTGCTGTTCAAAAAAGGAATAAACAGTTTCCGTGCGGGCGCGGCTTATAAATGGGTTATGAAGAGGCATGGAGTATAAGATGGATATTTTAAAATCTTTACGGCAGGATATATCAAGCCTGCCCCCTTATGCTGAGGGTAAAAAACCGTCGTCCGGATCCGGAAGGCGCCTGAGGAGCTATAAGCTTTCATCTAACGAAAACCCCCTCGGAAGTTCGCCGTTAGCCATGAAGGCGATCAGGAAAGAGCTGAAAAAAGGGCTGCATCAGTACCCCGACCCTAAGGCCTCGGGCCTGAAGGCCGCGATTTCCCTTTTCTGGAGATCGGCCGGATATCCCGGAATCGAAGCCGGCAGTATTGTCTGCGGGGACTCCGCCGACGAAGTTTTAAACATGATCGCATCCGCCTTTATAAATGAGGGCGACAGCGTCGTAATATCCGTAAACAGTTTTTCAATTTACAGGATCTGCTCAGCCTCGAAGGGTGCATCCGTAATCGAAATCCCGAGGAAGGATTTCTCCGTCGACCTTGACGGTTTCGTCTCCGCCGTTAAAACTACCCCTCCGGCAAAATTGATCATGTTTTCAAACCCCGACAATCCTACTTCAACATTTCATAACATAGATGAGATCGAGAGTTTCCTTGGTAAAATCCCTGTTGAAACCGCCGTTGTGCTCGACGAGGCGTATATACATTTTGCAGGAATAGAAAACTCATCCGTTTCCCTTCTCGACAAATTTCCCAACCTGATCATAGTCTATACTTTTTCGAAGGTTTACGGACTGGCGGGGCTTCGCGTCGGATATGCGCTTATGAACAGCGAAATCGCAAAACAGGTCGAAAAAATCAGAATGCCATTCAACCTGGGCTGCCTGCAGCTCATAGGAGCCCTGGCGGCTCTCGGCGATAAGGCCTTTTATCAAAGAACTGTCCGGGCAATAGAAAGCGGAAGGGATTGCCTTTCCAGGGGGCTCGACAGATTAGGCATCAGGCACCTGAGGCCATCCGGGAACTTTATTTTCGCGGATTTAGGGCCGAATTCCGAAGAAATAATTTCTTATATCGAAGAAAACGGCATAACTGTAAGAAGGCTTGTTTCATTCGGCTTCACCGGAAATTATGTCCGGATAAGCGTCGGAAGCGTAGATGCTAACAGGCGCCTGCTTGAACTGCTTGGAGTTCTACTTTAGTTATATGATTAATTACCCGATCTTTTGAACCATGACAGCGGGGTTAATTATGAAATCTTTCAAAAAAGAACTCGCATTCAATATTCCTCAGAGAATGGCCTTTGTCAACATTACCGGAGATGTTCAAAATGCCCTCGCGGAAAGCGGCATAAAAGAAGGTTTGTGCCTGGTAAACGCCATGCACATAACAGCGAGCGTCTTTATTAACGATAATGAAAGCGGCCTTCATGCGGATTATGCACAGTGGCTTGAAAAGCTCGCGCCGCATGAACCTGTAAGCTTCTACCGCCATAACCGGACTGGCGAGGATAACGGCGACGCCCACCTGAAGAGACAGGTTATGGGAAGGGAAACAGTCATCGCGGTAACAGAGGGACAGCTCGATTTCGGACCCTGGGAGCAGATCTTTTACGGCGAATTTGACGGAATGAGAAAAAAAAGAGTATTAATCAAGATAATAGGCGAATAAGCGAAGGGCAGATGGCAGAAAATTTTTACCGTCTTCTCACCGACGATGAGCTTTTTAAATTATTGAAAAACGATAAAAATGCAGAGAATGAATTTTATCGCAGGTATAAAGTCAAAGTTAAAACTATCCTCCATAATTATAAAATATTCACCGTTGAAAGGGACGATCTGATACAGGAAGGGATGATCGGCTTATTCCAGGCAATAGAAACTTTTGACCCGTCGAAAGGTTTCAAATTCGCGACATACGCGAATGTCTGCATCAGGAACAGGATTAAAAATGCCCTCGACTTTTTCTGGCAGCACAGGAAAAACATAGACAAAGACCAGGATATAGAAGAGATCGTATCTGTTTCAAATCCGGAAAACGATACGATTTTCAGCGAATATGCCGAATTCATGAAAGCCGGCCTGAAAATATTAAGCGGCCTGGAACAGAAAGTCCTGGAAAGGTATATTGAAAACAAGAGCTATAAAACTATAGCCTCAGAGCTTGAAATTTCAGCCAAAAAAGTTGATAATATTCTGGTGAAGATAAGATCGAAACTTTCTTCATATATTAAGGGAATAAACAAGGAGCTGTAAATGAAACTTGGAATCAGGTCTTTCGGCATATCATTGGCCGTACTGGCATTTTGTTTAACTTTAGTAATAGGGGTCTGGTATTCTATAACGGGATACGGCAGCCATATCATCGATCTCCTTTCATCTTTCTACGCTAATATTTTCAAATTTTCATACAATCCCCTTCTTCCCGTTTTGAAGAATTTCCAGAATAATATTCTTTCTGTTTCTTTACTTTCCATATTCGCCCTTATCGACGGATTCTTTGCAGGTGCTATATTCGCCTTTATATATAACATAACGCTTGCAAGAGAGAAGAAATAGGATTTAGGATTAACCCTATGAATTTCATAGGCAGGTTCTATAATAATTTTATCACCTCCGTTAACATGAAGATCAAGTATTACGGAGGGGTAACCGCCCTGCTCTACTATTCCATCATCTCTTATTTTATTGATAAAAAAGGCAGGAATAGGATCAATAAAATAATCATCATGCAGATATATTTTACAGGCAACCTCGCGCTGATGATCATAAGCCTCGCGGCTTTGTCGCTTGGCATTGTCACCGTTCTCCAGTCATACTACATCCTGAGCAATTACGGCGCCCTGAAACAGGTCGGCGATATCATCAATATAATAATCATAAGGGAATTAGGCCCGTTTTTCACGGCCTTTATAATCCTGAGCCGTTCCGCCACCGCTATATCCGCTGAAATAGGAACGATGATGGTCAATGACGAGATAAACGCTCTTGAAATGCTTGGTATAGATTCCCTTAAATTTGTAGTTTTCCCGAGAATCGCGGGCATGGTGATAGCCGGCGTTTTCCTGACTATCTATTTTAACGCGATAAGCCTGATCGGCGGATTTCTTGTAGGCAACCTCGTCGGCGGCCTGTCTTTCGATACTTATATTACCTACATCATAAATTCCATTACATTCCTCGACATTTCGATGAGCATCTTTAAAAGCGCAATTTTCAGCCTTTTTATATCCGGCATAGCGATTTATTACGGGTTCCAGGCCTTTGAGCAGACGCAGATACCCCAGGCGACAACGAAAGCCGTGGTCAGTTCAATTTTCGCCCTGTTTTTTATAGATATTATTATGAGCGTGATATTTTATTTATAGGCAGATTATGGCAAACATTTATATCAAAGACGTTACGGTCAGGTTCAATAAGTCTGTTGTCATAGACAAGCTGACTGAAAGGCTATCCGACGGGGATTTTTATGTCATGCTCGGACTTTCAGGAAGCGGAAAAACCACACTGCTGAAAATTATAGCCGGTCTGGCTTTTGTCTCATCGGGTTCTGTCGAGATCGGCGGAGAGAATATTGTAAAATATTCCCAGCGGCAGATGCTCGATTATCACCGTTGCTGCGGTTATGTTTTTCAGAACGCCGCTCTTATAAGCAATATGAGCATTTATGAAAATCTTTCACTTTACTACAATTATCACACAGATCTGAGTGAAAAGGACATTTACCTGAAAATCAAGAAATTCCTGGACTACGTCGGTTTCGATAATGACATTTCACAGCGCCCCAATATACTCAGCGCCGGTGAAAAGATGCTGGTAAATATAGTAAGGGCTATCTCGCATGAACCGGAATATATATTCTGGGACAGCCCCCTGTCAAACCTCGACACCCATTATCAAAACAGGGTTAAAAAAATAATACTCGATTTTAAAAAACAGAAGAAAACAATGGTCCTGGCGACCGGCGATATAGACTTTGCATTTTCAATAGCGGATAAAATCGGAATCCTCCAGAAGGGAAGGATCATTGAGAGCGGAACACCCGGGGATATTAAAAACTCGAATTACAGTCCTACCCGGGAATTTATCGATAACGAATAGGGGGAAATATGCCCTTCACATTTAAGAGCGCCCAGAAAGCAGTTTCGGCTTTTGTACTGATCGGGATTTTTCTATTCATATCCGTGCTTTTCCTTGTCGGAAAGGGCAGCGACCTTTTTACGATCAAGGATTCCTACATTACGCAGTTCGATGACGGCTACGGCCTGGGAAGCGGAAGCCCGATCAAATACAAGAGCATTAACATCGGAAAGATAAAGGATGTTGTCTTGACGGAAGACGGCCATATTAAAGTCAGCGTCTGGTTTAACGAGGAATACCGCTACCTTCTCAGGCAGGACAGCGTCCTGAAAGTCCAGTCTTCGATTATCGGGAGCGCTTCTCTGGTACTGGTTCCTTCATCCGATACGAACAGCCCCCTCCTTATTCCGGGTTCGCTTATCCTTTCCTCCGATATGGATGAAGGCCGGAAGATTTTAGAAGTTATTGCCGAAAGAACACCAATCAAAAAAGACGATATCAACGCGATGGCGCAGAAAATTTTGGGCAATATAGACAAGATGGAACCTGTGATAAACGGCACCATGCTTAACCTGAGGTCTATCACTGCGGAAGCCAGGGATATGCTTTCAAATATAAATTCACCCGACACCTCGATAGGGGCTATAATCCACGACAAGAAAAACCTGTCAACAAAGATAGACAGCATGGTCGACTCTCTCGATTCAACTCTCAAAGGATTGAAGTCGGCAACGGGAAATACAGACGATATGAAGAGCATAGTGATCCTTCTAAAGGAAAATCTCATAGAATTAAAAGGCGCCCTTTCCGGGATCAAGAATCTCCTAGGCGGCGAAAAAACAACCGATCAAAATATCAAGCCGGGGGAGAGGTTATAATGAAAATCAGGACAATTATTATCATTTCAGCATTCCTGGCGCTCGTTTCATGCGGCGGAGGATATGTGAACCCTTCTATCAGGAACACAGTCAAGAAGAACGCAGCCGATAACATAGCTCTCGGTCTCAGGGAGTACAGGACCGGCAATTTCAATTCCGCCAAATCATATTATATCGATGCCCTTTTTCAAAGCTATAGCATCGACAATACTGCCTCAGTGATCGATATCAGCCAGAAGCTTTCCGAACTATCTCTCCGGCTCACAAATTATTCCGAAGCCTCCAACTACATATTCACTGCAAATAACCTGAGAATCCATGGCGACGCCGATGAAAACATTAAAAAATATGATTTTATAATTTACCTGACGATAGGCAAATATTACGAAAAGGCTTATGAAAATACCAACGGATACAATTTAGCCCTGGCCTATTATCAGAAGGCGGCCTCGGCGGCTCTAAACGCGCCAGACAGGGCCGGCGCATATAACAATATCGGGATAGCGTATCTGAAGCTGGGAGCGCCTGAAACAGCATCCGGATGGTTTGAAAACGCGAAGGATATCAACCAGGGGGCGCAGGTTTACGATTCGCTCGGCGATAATTATTACTACCTCGGGCAGTCATGGTCCGACAGGTCCGATTATACAAAAGCCCTGCTCAATTATCAATTAGCCCTCAAATATGACAAGATAGCGGAAAAATCGTATTCGATATTAGACGACCTGAAGAAAATAGCCGCCGTTTATCTGAAAACCGGCAGGAATCAGGATTCGGCCTACTATTACAACAAAGCAATGAAAACTGCGGAGAGCCTTGGCGACGCTTTACAGACCGGAGATATCAGCAATACAATAATTTCAATTATGAAATCGGGCCGCTAATATATCCCGTTGCTCCTGAAGAAAGCTCCGTATTTCTTGTCCGTCTGCATGATATGGTTTGACAGCCAGTCTTTAAGGAAATCCATGACATCCATGCTGATAAAGCTCTGGCCGCTTTTATAGCGTTCGTACAGGGCGGCGACCTGCGCCTCGAGATCCCTGTGCATCGATGCATGAGTGAACATTTCCGGATAATTATGCCTGGACATCAGCTTCTCTTCATCCGAGAAATGCACCTTTGTATATTCGATCAGGTCGAGAAACACCTGGTTAAGCACATCTTTCGACTTACCCTCTTTCATGGCGTCATAGAGTGAATTGAGTATGCCGACAAGTTTTATATGCTCCGAATCCATCTCGGCATTGCCGACGCTCAATTCTTCACTCCATTTTATAAGCGGCATATTTTACCTCCCGCCAGGGTTCTTTAATCTCGAAATAAATTCGTCCGTGAAATTCCCCTCGGAAACGCTTTCAACCGGTCCTGTCATTTTAACATATTCCTCTTCAATGTCAATATCCAATATTCCGCCGGGCATGCTGACCCTGACATGATTATCGATTTTCCCGAGCCTGTAGGCGGCTAAAGATGCCGCGCAGCTGCTGCTTCCAGACGCTAATGTGTAGCCAGCGCCCCTTTCCCATATTTCTATCCTTATGCTGTTCCTGTCGAGGACTTTAAGCAGCTGCATATTGATCCTGTTGGGGAAAAGAGGGTTATTTTCTACAAGAGGACCGATCCTCCGGGCAAGCTCCGGCGAGATTTCATCAAGGAGTATGACGCAGTGCGGATTGCCGACGGATACGCATGTCATGCTGTAAATTTTTCCATCTATGCCGATATCCTCGTTTATGACGTCGCGGTCTTTTCCCGAAACCGGGATCTTCGAGCTGCGGAAGGTATACCCGCCCATATTAACCCTGATCATGGATGCATTTTCATCCATAATATCAATTACGACCTTACCGCCCTTTGTTAAAAAAGAAAAGTTCCTTGAGCCGGCATAACCCTTTTCATAAAGATATCTTGAAAATATTCTTACGCCGTTTCCGCTCTTTTCGGCCTCGCTTCCGTCCGGATTGAATATCTTTAAAACAATATTCCCTTCCTTAAAGACAGGTCCGTATAAAATACCGTCAGAACCGACCCCGTAGTTCCTGTCGCAGATCAGTTTGATATTATCCATGCCGGGGACCACCCCGGTGCAGGAAGGATCCATAACGATATAATCATTGCCCAGGCCATGATATTTGTAGTAGTGCAATTTCCGCCTCCGACTCTATAACTTCTCGACTTTAGTCGATAACCTTTTTCTCCAGTCTCCTGATGCCGAAATAGCTGAATACGATTATAAAAACAGCCGAATAAAGCAGGTCCAGGAGAGCGCCGGTTCCGTAATTTCCAAAACAAAGCACCCGCGCCAGGCGAACGGCATGGGTAAGGGGGAGAAATTCGGCAAGGACCTTTATCGCCGGAGGCATGCTCTGCAGTGAAAAGAATATGCCCGAAAAGAAAAACATTGGCGACAGGAAGCCTGTAAACAGGAAGTTGAACTGGTCTATGCTTTTAACAAAAGAAGTTATCAAAAGTGCGAATGCGCCGAACATCATTCCTGTCAAAAGACCCACAAGCGGCGTGAAATAGCTCATCGGTCCCGGTATAAACCCGAATATTTTAACTATGATCAGTACGGCCATAGTGAAGAAAAACCCCTTGGTGCCGGCCCACAGGATTTCGCCCAAAAATATGTTTCCTGCCGAAAGCGGCGCCGCGATCATGCCGTCGTAGATTTTATCGAACTCAAGCCTTATGAAGGTGCCGAAGGAACATTCATAAGCCGCCGTGAACATCGCCGTTGACACTAAAAGCCCTGAAGCGAGAAACTCGATATATGAAACACCTTCCATCCTGCCGATAAACATCCCGAGCCCTATTCCAATCCCGGCTAAGAATATAAGGGGATCTAAAAACGGCGGCAGGCCGTTTGTCAGAATGTTTTTTAAATAAACGCTGTAATGACGGTACCATACGCTCCATACCCGCCAGATAAAAGAAGGAACTTTAGGCGATGTCTTACTGTCCTTCATTAAGGAGCCTCCCTGTTGTTTTAAGGAACAGGTCTTCGAGATTTGACTGGCGGATATAGAAATCGCCCGCCTCCAGGCAGAGAGCCATTTCCTCGAGATATTTAAGATTGTTTGAATAGTAGACGATCATTTCCTCGGATTCCTCTTTCCTGATAATATTGCTGTCGATCTTCGACTCGATGCACCTGGCGTTTTCTTTATTGATGATCTGCAGCGCGTATTTTTCAATCCTGCTTGCTATGAGGGTGTGCGGATTGCCCTCGAGAACCTTTCTGCCTTTATCCATGATAATAATCTGATCGCAGATTTCAAAGGCCTCCTCCATGTAATGAGTGGTAAGGAGGATCGTTACGCCGCTTTTTTTCAGCTTCCTGATCTTATCCCATATGAGGTGCCTTACCTGCGGATCGAGCCCGGTCGTAGGCTCATCCAGGATAAGAAGATCGGGTTCATTGATAAGGGCCCTGGCTATGATAAGCCTTCTTTTCATGCCGCCTGAAAGCTCCCTGATCCTCGACTTCTTTTTATCCGCAAGCTCCATGAAGTCGAGAAGCCCGGCGATTCTTTCCCTGGCGAGAGGAGCGGGTATTGCATAAAAGCGGGTGTAAAGGAAGAGGTTCTGAAAAACGCTCAATTCCTCATCGAGGTTGTCTTCCTGGGGTACGACCCCCGACATAAGCTTTATTTCGAGAGAATTTTTAGCCGGATCGAAGCCCATTACATGGATGGCGCTTTTAAGAAGATCATCCCTCTTCGCTTTTCCATAAATCATCTTCATCATCGTTGTCTTTCCGGCCCCGTTAGGACCTAAGAACCCGAAGCATGATGCCTCGTCCACCTGGAAGGAGAGATTATTAACAGCTCTGATCTCCCCGTAGCTCTTGCTGACATTTTCAGCCGTTATTATCGGACCGCTCATTTTCATTCCTTTTATAAAAGTTAATAACTTAAATCCGTCGGCGCCCTGCCTATATCCTGGAGCAGTTTCAGGGTGTCTTCTATCTGCTTACTCAGGTCTTCGTCCCTGTGTGCCCTGTTAGGATAAATCGCATATTCTTTTTTATAAAGAGCCGGCGTCAGGTTTATCATAACCGAATTCGCCCCCGACATCAGGCCGGCCCGCCTCGCGTTTTTTGAAAGGGTTTCGAAACCCGTCGTTACAAGGATCTTGGCATTCATGGCGTCAGCAATCCTTGCTGCCGCCAATACTTTAAGGATCCTGTTATCAGGCGGCTTGCTGCTCCTTTGAAGATTGGTTCCAGGGGCTGGAAGAAAAGGACCGAAACTGTACATTTCAGTGTGCAGTTCCCTTGCCAGAAGGATATCGCTGACCAGGTCTTTATCCGTCTGCCCCGGCAGCCCTATCAGGGAACCGGTTAAAATCAGGTAGCCTATTTCATAAGCCTTCCTGAGTTCGTCAAGACGGTCCGAAAGCTTATGCCCCGGGTGAAGTTTGGCGTAAAGCCCGGGATTGGATGTTTCGAACCTGAGTAATAAGCCCCTTGCACCTGCCTTATATAGGGCCCGGAGGCCTTCAGTCCCGATTTCGCCGAAACTCACGAAGATCAGGACATTATCATTTCGCTTTATTTCAATTATTATTTCCGAGAGTTCTTCCGGGGTGTAGGCGTTTTCCCCGCTCTGCAGGACAAGGGCTTTAAAGCCGTATTGTTTTACAGCAGTATGTGCGGTATCGGCTATTTCCTGTTTTGTCATTTTGTAGCGTTTCAGTTTCTTAACTTCCGATGATATTCCGCAATAGGCGCAGTTCCTGGCGCAGATGTTTGAAATTTCAATAATACCATGAACACAGCATGAATTTTTGTGGAAATCCGCCCTCATAAGATTTGCGGTATTATACAGGTCGTTAAGGTCATCTTTATTCTCTAAGAGCAGAAGCGAGTATAGCTGCGCGGGAGAAAGCTCCTTTCCGTTGCGCGCTTCCTCGAGAATATTCCTGATCTCGGGCGTGCTTCCTGAAATAGCCTGCCTGCTTTTATCGAGAAGCGCCTCATCTTTTTTCCTCAGGGTGAAGAACAAATCCTTCCAGGTCCGCAGAATTTCCTTTGCCTCGCGCCTGCCTATCTTTTCAATGATAATTCCGCCCTGGGCGTAAATATACTCCCCGGGAACCAGGTCATGAAACTCGTTGTAAGCCCGCTTTTCCTCGCCGAAATAATCTATATATGCCCATTTGCCATCTATCGATTTTACCTTGCCCGGTATTGCATAACACATATTTAATAACTCCGTTTAATCTTAAATTATACTTTTGATATGCAAAGTCGTCAAGATATCGGCTGCGATTACTTCAGATTGTGTTTTTTTATCTTCTGGCGGAGGGTATTCCTGTGGATGCCGAGGATTTCCGATGCTTCGGTTATTTTCCAGCGGGACTGTTCAAGTGCCTTGAGAATCTGGGTCTTTTCCATTTCATTGAGGTCTATATCGGTTATTATGACATCGTCTTTTTTGACGAATCCGCTTTTCGAGTGTATTACGCCTGCCGGTATGCTCGAGTATATGTTTTCCGGGATATCGTCAAGGGATATCATGTCATCGTAGGTCATAATTATCGCATGATGAATAACATTTTCAAGCTGCCTGACATTTCCGGACCACGACAGCGATATTAAAAGCCTGACGACTTCCTCGTCAATACTCTTTATAACGACATTTTCACTTTTCATATACATTTTAATAAAAAAATCTATGAGCAGCGGTATATCTTCCCTTCGTTCACGCAGGGGAGGGAGCCTGAAGTATATTACATTAAGCCTGTAGTAAAGGTCCTCCCTGAACTGCTTCTTGCTTACATGCTGCCACAGGTCCCTGTTCGTCGCGGACAGGATCCGGACATTTATAGGGATATTTTCAAGTCCGCCTACCCTTGTTATCGTCTTATCCTCAATAACCCTGAGAAGCTTAGACTGGAGAGAAAGGGACATCTCGCTTATCTCGTCCAGAAAGATTGTGCCGTCATTGGCTAACTCGAACTTGCCAAGCTTTCTCTTGCCGGCTCCCGTAAAAGCGCCTTTTTCGTACCCGAACAGTTCGCTTTCAAGCAGGGTTTCGGGAATTTCAGCACAGTTGAGCTTTACAAAAGGCCCGCTGTCCCTTTTGCCGATATTATGTATGGCCTGGCAGAACACCTCTTTGCCGGTTCCGCTTTCTCCTTCGATCAATATGCTGGCGTTGGACTGCGATGCTTTCTGCGCTTTTGTATAAGCAAGAATTATGCTTTTGGACTGGCCGATTATTCCGTATTTATTCATCTGTTCTATTACCGGCAGAAATCCGGGTGCAGGTTTTTGAAGGAACCCTTCGATCCCCTTTATGAAAGGCATTTTATTTCAACTCCATCATATCAGCGGTATTCAAGAAAATCTTTCTTCAATTGATCATATGCCTGCTCAGCTTTCTCCATTTGTTCCCTGCTGTAATCCCCGTTAATGATAGATTCGTAAATCTCCCTTGCGGAATAAATATCCGGAAGATACTGGTAGATCCTGGCTATGCTCAGCATTGACGACACGTAAAATTCCTTATCGCTCTTATATTTTATTGTTTCAGATTTTAATCTTTCGATAAGATCCTTTTCAGCGGCTCCGATAGATAAGACAAGCCTCTCCATGTCAAGAATTGCCTGTTTCCTTGTCGGGTCGTCCCCCCCGAGGGAATCGAGATAATGACGAAGCGCATTCCTGTAGTCTTTATGCTCTAAGAGCGACCTGCCGGTATAAAATGCCTTTTTGTACTGGTCCTGCATATCGTTTATTACTTTATCGGCATCGCCGAAACTTCTCTGGCCGATCATTATATCCGCCATCCTGTACCGGATCATTTCCTTTTCATTATCCGCGATATCGGGAGACGCGAGCATCCTTGAAAGTTCATGGAGGGCCTGGGTAGGGGAAAGCCCTTCGACCGAGGAAATGATCGCGGGAGAAATATCGATATTGCTTTTACCCTGCGCATTGGTGTCTGTCATTGAGCCTGTAATTCCCGAGGTGACGGCAGCCTGTGAAGCCGAAGCGGCGGATGAGCTCGCACCGGCAGCTGTGCTTGACATCTGCTGCGGAAGCGTTACTGCAGGAACCTTTATTTTCACATAATAATTGATATTTTTCAGCAGATCGCCGTTCACATCGAAGTCCTGGAATTTTATCTTCGAATCTTTTGCTCCGCTGTGGAACAGGAAAAGTCCGTTTGCCTGTCTTGAAGAATCTTTCATATATACGGAATCGCCCTGGACCGATTTCAATACCACAAAATCGTTGGAAAGTTTAATGCTTATCGAAAAATCCTTATCGGAAGGGATTATAAGCTCCTTGTTATAGGATTCCACATTGCTTTTAATAATATTTTCATTGGAGATGCCGGGTTTTGACTCTCCGGGCAATTCCTGAGCCTGGCGGGATTTTTTACCCGACAGCCCGCTTTCATCGAGGATATCCTTTAAGTTAAGTAATTTTATATTGCGGAGGTTTTTCATAAAAATCAGGTGTTCCTGCGAACAGCAGGTGAATGATACCGCAGCAAAAGATATTAACAGGATGGAAAATATATTGCGCATTCGATCTCCCCTGATTTTCACTTTTCTTCCTTGGTTAATAAAAGGTCCGCGTTTATCAATATTGAGTTATCAGGCGTCAGGCTGTAGTTAAGAGCCGTAAGGTAAACATAGCCCTTTTCGTTAATGGCATGGCTTGCGCCTAACTCATTCATAAGGGCTATGGCAACCATTCTTGTCAGGTAGCTGAAAGGTTTCCTGATGGTTAGCTGAGTCGATATTTTTTTGCCGCCCCCCCCCCGCAAATTTATTATCCCCGTATAAGGCATTTCATATATATAAAAGTTTTCCATCGGTTTTTTCAATCTCGCGTAGGTGAGATCCTCGATCGAAATCCCTGCGGTTTTGTTTGAATAATCCATCCTGAGTTTCAGCTCTTCGCCTTTAAACTGGTAGATAACACCCTGTCTGAAAGCGTAAAAAACGGAATTGAGGTCCGTCTGGGCCCTGTCCTGGTCATAGCCTACGCCGAAAAGCAGAACGGACGCCTTGAGAGTTTTCCCGGGGGCTTCATGCCTGCTGCTTGTTTCCGAACAGGAAATCACAAGCCCTGAAAGTACAACTATAATAACAAATAGTCTTTTATTCATAAGTTTCTTCATATTATTTTTAAAAATTCCCCGGCTAATTCAGGATCGAACTGCGTGCCGGCATTCCGGGAAATTTCAGCTATCGCTTCATCCCTTGTTTTTTCCTTTTCATACGGCTTGATGTTTATCATCGCGTCATATGCGTTGACAAGCGCGGCAATCCTTCCTACAAGGGGTATTCTGTCCCCGGCAATGCCTTCCGGATAACCATGCCCGTCGAATCTTTCATGATGATAATATATAATGTTAATAATATCATCATTTTTCCCGAACATAGGTTCAACTATCTGCCTGCCGAGCACGGGGTGTCTTTTTATAATCTCATATTCACCGCTGTCGAGTCGCGATGATTTCAAAAGAATATGGTCGGGAGTTCCGATTTTTCCGATATCATGGAGGATCGAGCCTGTTTTGATATTATCGATCACATCGCCCGGCAACCCGATCACCCTTGCAAGTTTGACCGAGTATTCGGCTACGTTCTGAGAATGGATCTTTATGGTTTTATCCTTGACCTCGAGGGCGTTTATAATAACCTTCAGTGTATCTACAAAAGAGGCTTTCAGCTGCTTCGAAACATCCCCTATTTCCCTTTCAAGGGATGTAAGATAGCTTTTTTTCTCTTCTAAAAGCTTCAGCCTCTCTATTATCCTGTTTATCGAGAACATTATATCGTCGATCGTAAACGGTTTTATTATATAATCATATGCCCCGTTCCGCAGGGCTTCGCGGACGATGTCGAGGTTGCTCGAAGCTGAAATGATCATTATCGTGGCTTCAGGATTAATCTCCCTGATTTTTTTAATCAGTTCAAGCCCTGAAATCTGGGGCATCAGCACATCGGTGACAACTATATCTATGGAATTATTCATGTATATCTGCAGCGCCTTTTCACCGTCCTTTGCCGTGAAAACGGATTGGGTATTGGGGTGTATGGCAAGCATATCGCTTAAGATTTTCCTGATGTTAGGTTCGTCGTCAGCAAGAAGATAGTTGTACTTTCGTGACTGCATAATATACCTTATTTCAATTAATATTCAGGAAAAACCATGCATTGGCATAATCATTGGTAATCCTGAGCGATGTTTTATAAAATTTCGGGGATAAATGTTTATACTTAAGCTTTTCAAGGCACTTTGCAATCTTGTATGTGCAGACCGCGTATTTCGAATAATAATTGACCGATTCAACATACTTGGAGAGCGCCTCGGTATAATTCGTCTGGTAAAAATCTATCTCTCCCATCTCAAATTCAGCCATGCTCCGGAGGAACGGGCTCTGCGTCCCGTAAGCAACCCTGTTGAAATAATCATAGGATGTCTTGTAATCCTGGAGGCCGTAGTAGCATTTACCTATAAAATATATGTCGTCCATATAGGGAAGTATCTTATAACTGCTGTTAAGATCATTTACAGCTTCCGTATAACTGCCGAGCTTATAATAAGATATACCCCTGATTTTATATGCGTAAACCTGGAATTCGCCCGGTACATTGTCCATATCGAGCAGATTTGAAACGACTGACTGATACTGGCGGGTTTCTTTTGCGTCGAGGAATACAATATAGGTCGCCCCGAAAAAATAATAAGAACTTATGTCGCCGGACGGATTTGTAAGACACCTGAGGGTGCCGATAAAATCCTTATCGCCGTCAAGCGAGAGTTTGATAACAACCCTGTACAATCTTCTCTGGTAATGAATATTATTCTTGTCGCTGATATTGTCAAGGAGATGATATGCCTTTATATACTCTCCCTTGTCGTAGAGTTCATCGAATTTGTAATACTGGGAACATGAGCATAAAGCGCCGAGTAAAATCAAAGGAAGGAAATACCTGAACATCATTTTATACTCCAGAATGATGCGGACTGGGGAAACATGAAAAACTCCATAACGTTATTTTTATTATCGATGACTGCTCCGCCGAATATGCTTTTATAAAAACCTTTTTTATTAACGACGCTTCCTGTCTGCCAGAATGAAAAAGATGAAGAAAAATTGAAAGAGGCGACTTTATCATTATTGTAAATAATCAGCTTATCATCAGAGAGAGGAAGTATATTGAATTCCGAAGACGGACTTCCGGAAAAAAAAGCGATAACCTGCCCGCCGTATGAATTTAAAAAACCATAGGGAATTACGACATCCTTTCCCCTTGAGAGCAGAAATGACAGGGCCGCATAATTATTTACGGAGGGGCTGGAGCTGTCAATAAACTGTATCCAGCCTGGATGAAGAGCAAAAGTTTTCAGCTCTTTCAGGTGCGGGTCCGGCATTATGAATATCTTTTCCCTTAGAAAATAATAATCTCCGGTGCACATCGACCCGTCATCGGCATTGGTCTGATCGGTCAGCGAAATAAACCTGCCTCCGCCCCTCTGCCTTAGAAAGATGTTGTATCCGGCGGCAAGGTTTTCCGGCATGCCCCTGAGATCAATGATCCATTTATCGACCGGCAGGGCAGACATATATTTAATTATCCGTGTTAATTTTTCCCTTGTGTTTTCCTTTGCCGTGTTCAGGTAATAAGTCGGGCCGAAAGCATAACTATCCTCTGTAAAATCCGAAGAGTCCCACATTTTTCTGTCGTAGCCCTGTTTCTGAATAAAAAGGCTTACCATAGAGTAAACAAGAGTATTTCTGCCGTGGAAATAATTGATGAGGTTTGAAAAGGAAAGCGGGCTTCCCATTGCGTTCTGAAACGCCCCCCTCTCGAAAATGACGCCGGTGTCGAAGTAATCATAAACCGCGGTGCCGGATTTTTTCAATTCATAGCCCTTGAAAGGGCTGCCGATTATAACGGCCGAAACCCTCAAATTCGAGATATTCAGGGCGTTGGACAGCGCTTCTTCATAGCCCAGTCCATCGTAATTAACAATGATACCGGCAAATGATGAGCAGCTGAACAGAAAAAGAAATGCCGGTATTAAAATTATTTTGGAGCGCATCAATTTCCAGCTCTTTTAAGATTTTTTCATGAAAGCAAGAGCGGCCGCGCCGAATATCCCTGCTTTATTACCAAGTTTAGCGGCAACTATATCAACAGCTTCCCATGCCGCCGGAGCAGCATTCAGCATTGCATGGAATTTGACCCTGTCAAAGAGGAATTTTCCGGCATGCGATAAACCGCCGCCGAAAATACAAAGCTGAGGGTTCAATATATTTATGATATTAGCGGTTCCCAGCCCTATATAATAAGCTGTTTCATCGAAAATCCGGAGGGCTATCGGGTCGCCGGCCCTGGCTTCGTCAGTTATGACCTTTGCCGTAATATTATCAGGATAATAGCGTGTAAGAGATGTTTTGACCTTCCTGCCTATCAGGCAACTGGCCCGCCTTATCATTGCGCTGGCAGAACCGTATGCTTCCCAGCATCCGAAATTTCCGCACCCGCACTGCTTCCCGTCAGGGACGATAACCATATGCCCGACTTCTCCCGCGCAGCCGTTTGTGCCGCTGTAGATATCGGAATTTATAAAAACGCCGCCGCCTATGCCTGTCCCGAGGGTGATAAGCACAAAGTTTTTTTTGCCTATGCCGGCCCCGAACTTAAATTCGCCTCTTGCAGCGTTATTAGCGTCGTTATCGACAAAAACAGGGATTTTCAGCTCTTTCTCTATTTCCGGACCCATCGGATAATTATCGAATACGCGGATATTTGAGAATATGGATATCCTTCCGTTATCGAAAGCAATTCCCGGTACGCCTACACCTATCGCATCGATCTTTTTCCCGTCCGCATGATCAATAAGATCCCGGATGCATTGCTTTATATTCTGCATTATCAAAAGACTGGAATTCGATTCCACGCCTGTAGGAATTTCAAGAGTTTTGTAAAACTCCCCCTTGTCATCGCATATTCCCGCTTTTATTGCCGTACCGCCAAGATCAACGCCTATTACATGACCCATAAAATTACCATTGTCTCCCGAGTTTATTCATTTTAAAATCTGTCCGATTCTTTCTATGACCTTTTCCCTGTCTAGCGGTTTTACAATATAGCCTTTCGCTCCGAGTTTTATCGCCTCTTTCACCGCTTCCGCGGTACCTATTGCCGTAACCATGATCACAGCTACGTTTTGATCGATTAATTTTATCTGTTTCAAAGCTTCCAGCCCGTCCATTTCAGGCATCGTTATATCAAGAGTTACGATATCTGTCTGACCATGGACCTGTTTGAAAAGTTCAACCCCTGCTTTGCCGTTATCGGCTGTGCCGATAATCTCAAAATCCCTCGACATGAATATCTGGCTAAGATGTTTTATAATAAACTGGGAATCATCGATTATCAGGACTTTGACATTGCCGCCGTCTAGTTTTCTGCCGGTCGGTAACCCATTGTCATCATATACAATTGCCATGACTATCCTCCTTACTCTTTGAAAGCCATATTGATCTCGATAATCCCCAGTCCGGTGTCAATCGGGATTATAAGAGCTTCCATATCGGCATACTCATAGATATTAAGATTTTCACCTGTGATCAGCGTTGGCGGCGTAAAGCTGAAATTCAGCTTGTCTTTTTCAAGTTTTGTAACAGAACGCCCGGTTATCATATTCGCTATTTCAGAAATGGTGCTCCTCGCCATTTCGTCAAAGGTTTTAAACTCTTCCCCGTTGAGTTTGGACGCTATTTTTATCGCCGTTTCTTCAGATAAATCAAATACTATCCTGCCCTTTAAATTGCCTATAACGCCTACGACTACAGCAACTCCTTTCATCGATTCGCCTAACTTTTTGAGGTAAAGCTGGCCCCTCTTGACGGTTGTCTGGAGAACTTCGTTCAGTATATCGAACGACGCTTCGACAAAAGGATTTATATACTCTATCCGCATAAGTTACCCCTCCAGGTTATTTTAATGTTACAATATATTTCAAAAGACTTTCAACGTTCACGATAAGGATTTCGAGGGAATTTTCAAGAATGACGCCCTTGAAAATAGAATTTTTGGACCATTTTTCGATAAATGTTCCCGTCCTGTAGTTATCCTCGTCAGCGGCCAGGTTTTTATAAATCGCGTCGATCAGGATTCCAAAAGTATCTTTCTCCTTTCTTATCATTATGATAAATTTATCTTCTTCTTGTATTTCAATTTTTTTACTATCGGCGACAGAGTCCTCCATTCCGAGTATGGTCTTAAGGCTGTAAACCGGCAGAATATTGCCCCTCAGGTTTAATACGCCTAAAAGCCTTGTGTCGGTATTGGGCACTTTGTAAATTTTATGCGCAAATATTATCTCGACGATATTCATAACATCCATGGCATAAATATTATTATCAAGTTTAAAAGATATGGCCTGGAAAATAATCTGTGATTTTTTAACCTGTGTTTTTTCCTCAATCCTTTTATTCAGGATTTTCTGGTCCAAAATCACCCTCCTAATTGGCTGACTTAAAATTCTGCGATATTATCTGGCTTGTTTCAATAATGTATCCGATATCGCCGTTCCCGATTATCGTAGCGGCTGAAATACCCGGGCTTTTAATCAGCTTCGTATTCAGTGATTTGATAACTATATCCTGCTCGCCGAGGACTTCCGAAACGAGGATTCCTACGAGGTTTTCTCCGAATTTCGAAACAATGCAGAATAATTTTCCTTCCCGGTCTTCGGGAAGGTCGACCTGGTAGAAATATTTTTCAAGCGACATGACAGGTATGAACTTGCCGCGCAGTTCGAATGTCAGCTTGCCGTTTATTTCCTTGAGATCCCCGACTTTTATTATAACAGTTTCCTCGACTGAGGCAACGGGGATCACATAATTCATCTTATGAACGAGAACAAGAAGCCCCTGGATGATTGCAAGGGTGAGAGGAAGCCGGATAACGATCCTGGTTCCCTTTCCCCTGGTAGTAGAAACGCCTACGCTTCCGCCTATTTCCTCGATTTTTCTTTTAACGACATCCATCCCCACGCCTCGCCCTGAAATATCCGTGACCTGTTTTGCTGTCGAAAGACCCGGTATGAATATAAGGCCTAAAAGCTCTTTCTGGGAGAGTTTGTTTGCCATGTCATTATTTATATAACCGCTTTCAAGGGCTTTCTTCTTAAGGGCATCAATATCGATGCCCCTTCCGTCATCCCTGAGCTCGATGGCAATGCTGTCGCCCTCATGGTTTGCTTTCAGGATCATTTTACCGACTTCAGGCTTGCCGGATTTCAGCCTTTCCTCGGGACTTTCAATTCCATGATCTATCGAGTTGCGCAGAATATGTATCAGGGGATCGAAAATATCATCGACCATGCCCTTGTCTATTTCCGTTTCAACTCCCTCAATGACAAGATTCACCTTTTTATTCATCCTGTCTGCCATGTCCCTTATGAGGCGCGGAAAACGTGAAAAGACCATCTGTATAGGGACCATCCTCATATTCATGACATTTTCCTGGAGGGAGGTCAATATCCTGTTTATCTTTTGAAGGCTTTCAGAATAAATATCGAAAGATGAAAAAAGCTTGTTAAGGGAATTCAAGAGAACAGAATTTTTTTCTTTAACCACATCGCCTTCACCCGAGAGGTTGAGCTTCATAACCCCGTTCAAGAATTCCCTCAGGATCGATTTTATATCGTTGCCTGCCGTATCGAAATCTATATCGAGCTGGTTGAACGCCGCCTTGATAATAACTATTTCCCCAAGAAGATTCAGAAGTTCATCGATTTTCCAGCTTTCTACGCGGAGGGTGGCGATATTTCTCTTCTGGACTTCATCTCCCGCGGGCTCCTTGACGCCTCCTTCCTGTCCCTGCACCGCTAACTCTTTTTTAACTTCAGCAGGCTTCGAAGGAGCCTTCTGTTCGGTCATCTGGTCGAGGCTTTTTACTGTTTCAGGGGTCATTTTCAAAATTGATATCGTCTCAATCATATCCGTAAGGTTAGTTTTATCCCGGATAGCTTTTTCATTTTTATCGGTGCTCACGATGAACAGCACTTCGGGATAAAAAGCCTTTTCAAGCTCGTCAAGCGCCGGGTTTATTTTAATAATTTCCGATATGTCGTTGAGCAGCGCATATATCTGGAAAGAAGAAACTTCTTTCATCTCGTAAGTCGTGTTAAAATTATATTTCAATATATAAACATTATGAGACTGGTTGATTAAATCGGAGATGAGTGAAAGGTCGTAATGTGTAACGCCGGCGCTTATCAGAGACCGGAGGAGAGACAGGTCAGCCTTGGTCAGGATCGATATATCGCTGAGGTTAAGCCCGGATTCTTCTATAAGCTTCTGGGCGCTCTTTTCGCTCATCGCATTTTTTGCAGCCGGCTGGGCCGCCGCCGGAACCGCAGGCGCCGGGCCGCGCGCCTTAATAGCCCTGATTTCCTGCTTGACATTCTCTGTGCTCTTGTCTATATAGGTCTGCCCTTTCTGTCTGCTTGTCAGCATTTTCTCAAGTTCGTCCCTGCAGTGCAGAAGGACCGATATATCCTCGAATTTAAGTAAAATCGTTTTCTTCCTGACCATGTCGAGCACATCTTCCATGATATGCGTCAATTCCTGGATTTCAGGGTAACCGACCGTGCCTGCGCCGCCTTTTATTGTATGCGCACACCTGAATATCTCATTGATAGATTTGGAATCACCCTGGTTTTTTTCAAGCACAAGGAGGTTCTTCTCCAAACTGTCAAGGAGTTCAAAAGCCTCATCAAGGAAATCCTTAATTAATTCCTCTGAAAATTCGGGCATCTACCCTCCCTATTTCCTATGCTGCAAGCACTTTCACGATAAAAAGTATATTCCAAAAATTCATTTATATCAACCTTTATCGGCTTCCGGATACTATAATATTGACAGCCCTGGCGATATCTTTGATATCGAGAATAATATCTATGCCGCCGCTTTTAACGGAACTGCCCGGCATCCCCCAGATAGCGGAACTATCCTGGTCCTGGGCGATCATAAACGCCCCTTCTTTTCTCAAATTGACTGACTCGATCGACCCGTCTTTCCCCATCCCGCTCAGGACAATTCCAACGGTATTTTTTCCCGCCGATTCGATGAGCGAACGGAAAAATATGTCGATAGAGGGCTTGAAAAAAAGCCCGTCATAATTGGCATAGTCCGGCTGGTAGAAGAAATTCGTGCCTATCCTCTGGATCTTGGAATGCACTCCACCGGGGCATATATAAATTACTCCGCCCCTGAGTTCCGAATTCGGGGAAAGCTCGATGACTTCCCTGTTGAATATCGAGCTTAGATTCTTGGCGAATTCAAGAGTAAACCCCTGGGGCATATGCTGTGCTATAACTACAGGTATATTGAGATTATCAAGGCCTTCAAGAATTATTCTGATAGCCGGGGGACCGCCGGTGGAAGAAGCTATGGCGATCAATTCAGGCCTGACGGGCTTTCTGCTCAGAACAGGGCCGAGGTTTTCAAGTCCCATAACAGCCGGAGTAAAACCGGGATCATTTATTTCAGGTTCGGGCAATTCGGGGACAGGGCCGGGTACAAAAGGCATCCTGAACTCGGACCTGCCCTGGTAAAGGCCGTTGATTTTGAATTCGAACTCTTTCTTTAAAAACTCGATGTTTTGGGAGATCTGGCCGTCGGGCTTTTTTATGATATCTGCCGCTCCGTAATTCAGGGCTTCGATAGCGGCGGATGAACCCTGGGCAAGCAGGGAGCTGAACATTATGATAAAAGGAGCCGATATGGTTTTGCTGTTAGCCTTGAGGTATTTGAGAAGTTCGAGTCCCGTCATTTCAGGCATTTCTATATCAAGTATCATAACATCCGGTTTATAAAGTATGATTTTCTGCAGCGCGATCTTCCCGTTATGAGCTATTCCGACAACCTCTATGTTTTCAATACTCTCCAGTATTATGCATACATATTTCCTGATCAGTACGGAATCGTCTACGACAAGGACCTTGATCTTTTTACTGCCTGACATAAAATATCCCTTTGTCAGAAAAAGTCGGCGCAAAGCCGTCAAAAAGCCCGATCAGGCTTTCAGAATGCCCTATAAGGAGATAGCTTCTATCCTTCATGGACTTATGTATATTCGTCAAAACTTTCTTCTGCACTTCTTCGTCGAAATAAATCAGGACGTTCCGGCAGAAAGTTACATCTATATCTCTTATACCGTTATCGAATATCAGGTTGTGGTAATCGAACCTTATCTGCTTTTTATATTCTTCCCTGACAAGATATGAATCCTCAAAATTATCAAAATACCTGGCAAGGTAACCGGCGTCGATTTTTTCTACTGTCTTGAGAGGGAATTTCCCCTCTTTGGCTATGAACAGGCTTTCAAGGCTGATATCCGAAGCGACGACCTGGCATTTCCAGCCTGCGGAGGCAAGGCCCATGTCTCTGAAAAAATCGTCGACCGTCATCAGGATTGAATAAGCCTCTTCTCCCGTCGAGCACCCGGCGCTCCATATCTTTATATTTTTCGATGCCGAATTTGATTTAATGATTTCCGGCAGGATGACCTCTTTTAAAACATCGAACTGCTTGGGGTTTCTGAAAAAACTTGTAAAATTTGTTGTTACAAAATCGACAAATGAAGTCAGCTCGCTTTTGTTGGTTCTTAATAATCTGAGATATTCATTGGAGGCTATGTTCTTTTCTTTCAGCTTCGTTGAAATCCTGCTTATAAGAACGCTTACATTGGAATCCTTGAAGACAATTCCGCAATTTTCATAAACAAGATCAGCGATATATTTAATATCAATTTCACTTAATTCGAAAGCAGCAATATCCATGCCTTATCCTTTTAAAATTATACTTTTGTATTTTTCAAATTTTTCAGGAAGTTCATACTCGAGCAGATCACCTAAAAGAACAGCATCGCTGTTCTCGAACGCCTCTACTATCCTTGTCAGAAGGACATTAATATCCTCGTATAATTTGCCTATGTCGCTTTTTTCCATGTCTGAAAAATCGGCAAAACTTTTTCTCAGGTAAACCGAACATATTTCCAGCACGCTGATAATTTTATTGATCTTATCGAAGGCTTCCCTGTCTTTTCCAAGCTGGAAAGATTCTGAAATTTCAGGCAGCAGGGTCATGCTGTCATCAACGGCTTCTAAAATTTCCTCTCTGCTGATCGAATAATTAGCGGAAAATTTAAACCTCACGGCATCTATATATTTGATAAGGCTCTCGATTATGCTTATAATAGATCCGTAATTATTTATGTCCCTGTTTTCATCGGCAGCAAAGGTCTTTATCTGATCGATTGTCGAAATAATCAGCTTTGCTTCAGTTAGGTTGAAAAAAGAAAGCTTGTCGATAGTTTCGAGAGTCTCCCTGACCCAGGCGAGAAGTTCATTGAATTCCTTCGAATGTGTAAATGAATTTTCCCGGATATCCAAAGCGATATTGCCGAGGACCTTTTTGCATTCTTCAAGGAGCGTTTCCACAAGCTCCTCTTTGGTTGACGCTTCGACATCCATCGAATTAACATTCTCGAGCAGCATGCCTGTCAGGACCGAATCGTCAATGCTGTAATTCCTGTCATCGACATTCACCGATGTTATTACAATTTCCTTTTTGTTCAATTCCTTGTTAAGGCTGCCTATCACATCGAATACGGTTTTCTCATCCTCAAGGGTGACATCAAGATTTTCGCCATTAAGCAGAATAGTCATTTGAAAATGCCCCCTTTCTATGAGACTTAACTCTCTAATACTATAAAATATACGGCATATTTACACAAATAATTTAATTTAAATGAATAATTCAGGGAGTTATAGCTGATGACCTTTTACGGAATAGATAAATCTATATACATTGAGGGGAAAAGGGCAGCGAATCATTCCGGCATTGTAAGCCCGGAGTAAAATCTATAATTTGAAGCCGAAGGAAATACCGGTAATAAGGGCGACCCCTGAACCCATTGTTACAGGAAGACCTTCAAGCGACCCTGAAGAGGGAACAGGCGTTAAATCGATGCAGTAGAATATAAAAGGCATTATGAGTAAATCGCCCGCATTGATATTTAAACCCGCTCCGATCTTTAAGAAAAAAGGGCTGAATACATCAATATCGTCCTTGTCTAAAGGCACCTGTATGCCGTTTTCAGTTTCATTTATCAGCAGGACTTTTTCGAACCCTACCGCCGGCCAGAAACGGACGACGCTGGAGCCGAAAGGATATTTCAAATATGCGCTGAAATCGACAAACGTATCGGAAATGCCTGAAAAGGACATATAGCCCGTCGAATAATCTCCAGCCCCGAACGATGCGCTGGGCTGGCTGGTATTAATGCCGTATCCGGCGCTTATGTTCACGTAAGTGAAATCGAAAAACACGCTTGCAAAACCCGTCTCTTCATTAAAAGTTGCGTTCCATGAGGGGCCGGAAACATTATCCGAATAAGGTATTATCCTGACATCGGTCCCGATCGCAACAAAGTTCTTCTTATCATTTTTATACTTTATTTCAGCTTTGTTTTCCTCAGGCGCCTGACCGGTATCAAGGCTTGTAAGCTCGTTTACCTCGTCGAAAGAGGCTCCTTCCATAACATCGATATAAACGCTGCCTTTTCCATGCTCAAAATCGTCAATATTTGAAAATGGAACAAAAATCACATAATCATCTTTTTCCAATTTTACAATTATCGATTTTCCGGCACTCCTGCTTTCCGCCTTATCGAAGGATGAATCGGCCTTTTTATTGCCCACCTGGAAATCGGGCAGTACCGGTACGTCGGACCATAATATATTCCTGTTGGTATATATCATGATTTTAGTGGTATATCCTCCCTGCCTTATTTTAAAAGCCCCGCTGTTAATTTCAAATTTGTAAAAACCGTTTGTCGTTGCAATATATTTTGTCCCGTCTTTTGCTTTTGCGTCGATCCTGATTTCTTCAAATTGCCTTTCCTCCCCGTATACAGCCCCGGCTGTTATAAAGCAAAGAATAATCCCGGATACTATTTTAGAGATCATTCTAGACATGCTGTAATCCCCCTGAAATTTCATTATAATACCATGCAAAATCATACTTTGTGAAATTATTTTCGGCAATATTTGCCCGCTATACGGCGGCTTGTTTGAACATTATTATTATTTCATTTAAAATAATCTCCCTGAAAGGGAGGCAAGAATGGAATTTGAATATGATATGTCAAAAAAAGAGCTTGAGGAGGTTTATCTTCATGCCTGGTATTATTATCCGGGGTCCCGGCTGAGGAGGAGATATTTCGGACCGGCGCTTATCCTGTCAGGAATTATCTTTGAAATAATTCTTGCAATCAAGGGGGTTTCAATCTCCCCGAATTCTCCGGCATTCAATATATTATTGTTTTACCTGGATTTTTTCCTCATCCTGTATGGGGTTTACTATGTCATCTGGCCGTTTGTTTCATTAATGAGGCTTAGAAGAACAGGCCTGAAAGATTCAAAAACCAGGCTGATTTTCAATGACGAAACCCTGAGGTTTGAAGACGACAGCTCTCATTATCAATATAAAAAAGGCGAAATTGCCGGTTTCAAAGTCAGCGGCAGGTATATAATCATAAAGATTAACAGGAAATACAGGCCTTACTTTTTCATGAACCTTGGTAAGATGGAACCGGGCGGGGAGGAATTTGTTTCAGCTCTTTGCAATTTCCTTCAACCGGAAGGCAATAAATTTTAACTCTCCCTAATTTGATAAAATATTTTTATTATAATATAATTACTGCCTGCCGGAAGTTTCCGGTCGATTAGCTCAGCTGGTTAGAGCGCATGCCTCACATGCATGAGGTCGCCGGTTCGAGCCCGGCATCGACCAAAAAGATTATTCAGGGGCGGTTAGCTCAGTTGGTTCAGAGTACCTGCTCGACACGCAGGGGGTCACTGGTTCGATCCCAGTACCGCCCAAATGAGGCCGCGGTTTGCCAGAGCCGTAGGCTCGCAGCAAATCGCATGGCCGAATTTGTCCCCGAACGCCAGTGAGGGTGCAATTGTAAGTAAGTTGGATTTGCTGTATGAAATTACACTTCTTTAAATCCATGCCTTGAAATAACTTGTCCCGAATGCGGGTAAAAAGTTGTACCTTCTCGAATTTCAATAGCATTCCCTGGAAGTATGGTATGGGACTGGTGAAAGAAAAATCTGGCGTTTATTATGTGCGCATCAAGCGGGGCAAAACAACAATCAAGTTCTCGCTCAGGACTAAAAGCCAAAAGTTTGCCGATGACCTGTATTATGCTTTTCTCAAGGAATTCCTGACAAACACTATTATATACAAACTTCCAGCATCCGATCAAAAGCATCCTCCGCTGACAACAAAAAACTTAGCTCAGCAAGAATAAACTATAATTAAAAAGCCAAATGCAAGTATTCCCCTACTCTTAAATTACCACGGCTTTTAAAAGATGAGTCAGGAAATAAATCCTTATTATTCTTCGATTCTTGGGCGAATGATGAAAAGTCTGGAGGATAGGTATATAATAAAGCTGTTATTTTTTTAAGGGGTATTAATATGAAAAACTAATAATATTCTTCCTGATTATAATTCCTGTTTTAACTTTTGCTGAAGAGGCTTTATTAGATGCAACTACTAATGGTGATGCTGAGTTCATTAAAAATTATAAAGGTGATATAAACCAGTCTTTTACTGAGAGTTTTTTAAATTTTAATAGTGAAGATGCTACTGCTTTAATGATTGCTTCCTATTATGGTTCTGCATTAATGCAAGCAGTTTTATTTGGCAATAATATAGATTTAATTAAATTTTTGCTTAATAACAAAGCCGCTGTTAACTCAAGGGATTATTGGGGCAAGACAGCATTAATGTATGCGGCTGAATATAACAAAAAGGACGTCGTTGAGATTTTGATTAATGCTGGTGCTGATATCAATATAAAGGATGCAAACGGCGAGACGGTATTGTCGCTTGCAACAAATACAGATGTTAGTAATATAATAATATCAACAGTTGAGGGGGACACAAATTATCTTAAGTATCAAGAAATGGGGATAAAAGAATATAAAAATAAAAATAATATTGAGGCTGAAAAATATCTTTTAAAATCATTAGATTTGAATACAAATGGACGTTCATATTATTATCTTGGAAATGTAGAAATGAATCTGAGTAATTTCAATGAGGCTATCAATGATTATGAGCAATCTTGGTATTCACATTATGAAATATCAAATTCTATGTATAATATTGCCTGTGCCAATTCTTTATTAAATGAAAATGATAAAGCGTTAGTGGCCTTGCTGCATAATTATTTTGTTAACAAGGATTACAGAACAAACAGAATTTACTCTGATTCAGATTTACAAAACTTCAGAAGAAGCCCATATTTCGATTCTTGGAAAAAATTATTAAGCTATCCTGTTGCAGGAACAATTCCAAAAAATGGAAATGAAGTTATTTCTGCCATAAAAAGTAAATTTTTTCTTGCCCCACCTATAATGGGTGGATGCTTTTATTTAGAGGATGATTCTTATTATAGATATATAGGGCATGGAGATACTGGGTTTACTGAAAAAGTTGGAAAATGGGCTTTTGATGATAGTAAATCAGAATTTATAATGTTTGATATTGGGATAATAAAAAACAAACATGAGGGAGATGATTTTGAAGATAGATTTAATAATAAAATAATGAACTCTTCCGTTAATTATGAATGGGTTTCAAATTTTACTGATATAAAAACAAATTTTATAAAATATAAAGACATAAGACTTAATGCTCGCGAAGTATCAGTCTGGTATGATATGTTTGGGGAATTAGATGAGTATCATATAATTGGAAGGTTTAAAATTGGTACTGATATTTCCAATCTGATTAAATAATCTTAGTTATACCACTGGATTTTTCGAAGGCAATGCAATTGCTTGAAATGCAACCTGCTCGACACGCAGGGGGCCGAAGGTGCCCGAAGGGCGCACTGGTTCGATCCCAGTACCGCCCGGATATTAAGAGCTGAATTTCAGGTTCTTTATCGATTCCGATATTTTCGGCATCGCTTTCATGGCGTCGATATACAGACAGTGCCCGGCGTCGATTTCTGACTCGGCATAAAATGTACAGTTATGGTCTGCGGCATCCTTTCTTGTCCAGTCGAAGGGATCGCAGTTCCCCTTTGTAAGGGGGCAGATCTTGGTTGTATTTGCCATGCATTACCTCTCCTGTCTAATTTGAAAATTTTTCCTTTTCAAGCCAGTCCGCAAAAAGCGCCATTACCCCTTTACAGACCCCGCAAGGAGCCCCTGGATGAAAAATTTACCCAGTACGATATAGACAATGAGAGTCGGCAATGCCGCGAGCAGAGCGCCCGCCATCTGGACGTTCCATTGCACGATCTGGCTTCCTGCGAGGTTCTGCAGGGCGACGGTGATAGGCTGTATAGCCTGATCGGGGGTTATCGTTACTGCAAATAAAAATTCGTTCCAGATATTGGTGAACTGCCAGATTATCACGACGACGAAACCCGGCGCCGATATCGGCAGAAGCACCCTGAAAAATGTCCCGTAAAGGCCGCAGCCGTCTATCTGGCTGGCTTCGATCAATTCATCGGGGACTTCAGCAAAATAATTTCTGAATATAAGCGTGGTTATAGGCAGCCCGTATACGACATGGGTCAGTATAAGTCCGTATAATGTACCGTAAAGGCGGATCGCACGCAGGAACTGGACAAGGGGGATCAAAATACTCTGGTATGGTATGAACATTCCGAAAAGTATTAATGGAAATATGATTGCCGATCCCTTGAATTTCCATTTGGAAAGCAGGAAGCCGTTTATCGCTCCTATAAAAGCTGAGATAAATGTCGCGGGTATGGTTAAATAAAAGCTGTTCAGGAGGTTGGGATAGAGTTTTTCTATCGCGACAAGAAATGATCCGAGACCTATGGTTTTCGGCAGCGACCACATTGTCGAAAGGTCCACTTCCTGGAAGCTTTTAAGTCCGGTTATCAGGAGCAGATAAATCGGCAGGAGGAAAAACGCCGAAGCACATATAAGGACCGCATAAAGAGTTACCCTTGGAACTATCCCCTGCCTTATATTCAATTTAAGAAATTTTATCATTTCTTTTCCCTCCTCAGACTATGCAGGAGGTAGGGAATGATGATCAAAGCCATGAGGATGAACATCACAACTGAAATCGCTGCGCCTTCGCCGTAGCGGTTCCCCCTGAATGTTTTTTCGAACATGTTTATCCCGGGAACATCGGTCGCGAATCCGGGTCCTGAACCGGTCATGGTGTATACCAGGTCAAAAATCTTCAGCGAAATGTGGACAAGTATTATCAAAACGCTGAGGGTTATCGGGGCCAGCATCGGCAGAATTACCCGGCGGTAAATCTGAATTTCACTCGCTCCGTCCATCCTTGCCGCCTCTTTTATTTCAAGGGGGATTCCGGAAAGGCCGGCAAGGTACATAGCCATGGTATAACCTGTAAGCTGCCATGCGGCGGCTATCACCACTGGTATAAGAGCGACATGAAAATGCAGGAACTGCGCAGGCTGGGTAAACCATCCCCATTCTAATCCGGAAAGGCCTGTTTGTGATAGGATCAAATTAATCCCTGTAGGGCTGCCCGCCATACCGGGATTGAATATCCATCTCCAGGCCACGCCGGTGACGACAAAGGAAACGGCCATAGGGAAAAGGAAAATGTTCCTGAAAAGGCTCTTGCCCTTTAATTTCCTGTCAAGGAATATGGCGAGAAGGAGCCCTCCCGCGACGCAGATGGAAAGAAAAAATATTGTGAAGAAAAAAGTGTTCCAGAGATCGATCTGGAACCTTTCACTTGTAAATATATCAGCATAGTTGGAAAACCATGTGAATGTAAAATTTGGCATCACGCCGACCCATGCCGAGAAAGATACCCGTATCGTCCACAGAATGAAGCCGTAAACAAATATCAGTATTGCTATAAAAGTAGGAAGCAGCGATAAGAACGCCGCAGTAAATTCCTTTTTTGAGCGGAACATTATTCCTCTAAAACAGCGGACCCGCCCCTATTCAGGGAACGGGCCGTTGATTTTTTTCCTACATTTTAAGGGATTTCTTAGCCGCGTCGACAAATCCGGCATCGGCCTTTTCAACATCCTTATCGGTTACAAGAAGAGTCATAACATCGTTGCACATGGTTAGCCAGCTTTCAGAGGCTGCGGCGCCATGAGCCAGGCTCGGTAATATATTGTCCTTGTTGAAATCATCCATTGCGGACTGAAGATAAATGTCAAACAGGCTCCTGTTGCAATCGTTCCTGCTGCTGATAGACCCTTTTTTCGGATTGAAGGCTTCCTGGCCTTCCTTTGAGGCGCAAAGCTGGAGCCATTTTATGGCATTGGCCCTGTGTGCAGCTCCGATGGGAAGCCCGAAGGAATCCGAAAGCATTTCATAAGAGCCTTTATTTCCCGGAGCTATCGCCCAGCCGTAATCGACATTGGGTTTCAGGCCCTTGGAAGTAAAATATCCTTCGGCCCAGTCGCCCATGATCGTCATAGCGCATTTGCCGTCGGCTACCAATTGTGCCGCCTGGTCCCAGCTCAATGCGTTATGATTGTCGTTGATATAACCGAGAACCTTCACGAAGGTTTTGATCGCGTCTTTAACCCCGTCAGAGTCCCAGGCCGTCTGCCCGGTCCATAATCCCCTGTAGCCGTCGGGACCTAATTTAGCTATGAGCACCGTTTCGAATACCATGGTTGAAGCCCATATTCCGTTATCGCCGATGGCAAGAGGAGCTATTCCTTTTGCTTTGAGCTTGTCAGCCACGGCAAAAAACTCGTCCCATGTAGCCGGAACTTTTAATTTGTTCTCTGCAAATACTTTTTTGTTATACCACATCACATTGGCCCTGTGTATATCGACAGGGACGCTGAAGATGTGGCCCTTGTAAGAAATGATATCGAGCACACCCTTCGGGAACTTGTCCATCTGATTGGTGAAAATGAAATCGATTGGTTCCATTTTGCCCGCCACGACCCAGGAATCGATCAATTCATGGCCTGCATGCACCTGGAACGAATCGGGCGGATTTCCACCCTGCATCCTTGTTGCGAGAACCGCTTTGGCGTTTTGACCCGCTCCACCTGCTACGGCCGCATTGACGAACTCGATCCCCGGGTTTTCATTAGAGAAGACCTGGACCATGGCCTGAAGACCGTCAGCCTCTCCTCCGGCTGTCCACCAGGTGAAAATCTCAAGCTTGTTCTCGGCCGTCTTGCCGCATGAAGTCAGCGCGATCAGAACAACTGCAAGTACTGCTGTAAGTGAAAATACAGGCAATACCTTTTTCATAAGTACCCTCCTATATAAATTTTAACATGGAAAAACTAACAATAAACGGATATATTGTCAAAATTATTTTTTAATTTATTGTATAAACCCGCCTGAAAACGGTACATCCGGAAATCATTACTATTTAAGAGCTTCAAGCAGGGATTTTTTAAACTCATTACTGGTAAATGGCTTTTTAAGAAATGTTTTAAACCCGTAAAGTTTATATTCTGCCAGTACGGGGACGTCATTGTATCCGCTGGTTACTATGCTCCTGACCTCGGGATCGATTTTAAGGATTCTTTTTATAACCTCTGCCCCGCCCATTCCGCCGGGTATTGTCAGATCGGCGATAACAAGATCAAATGGCTTGCCGCAGTTTCTGGCTTCCTGATAAGCCAGCACTGTCTCATAACCGTCGGAGGTCAATGTGCAGTATTCACCGTCCTTGATTAATAATTTCCGGATTACTTCAGCAACCATATTATTATCCTCGAGCACCAGGACATTAAGACCTCTCTGCAATGTGAATACTTTTTCAACTGCCGCCGGACCGGTATTATTCCTGGATACCGGCAGAAGAATTTCAAATACGCTTCCCTTACCTTGAGCGGAAGATGCGGTAATATCTCCGCCGTGCTTACGGATAATATTAAGCGAAGTGGAAAGGCCCAATCCTGACCCCATATTCTTTGTTGAAAAATAGGGATAAAATATTTTATCGATCGAATCTTCAGGGATCCCTGTTCCAGTGTCGGCTATAGATATGTTTAGATAATCACCTGCAGGGCAGTCTGGCCGGTCCTCATCCAGAACGGCTTTGCGGACTTTGAATTTTATTGTGCCTCCGTCAGGCATCGCCTGTATGGAATTTATTATTAAATTGTTCAGCACCTGGCTTATCTGGCTCTGGTCGATATCTACTTCGCTTATATGCTCTTCAAAATCAAACTCGGGTTTTACCGTGCTTCCATGCAGCAAAAACTTCGCGGCTTCTTCAATGATCGGAATGATATGCATGGTCTTTTTGACCGGTATGCCGCCCTTTGAAAATGTCAGAAGCTGCCCGGTAAGATTTCTGGCATTATTTATAGCATTAATCAAAGTATTATAAACTTCATGCCGGGTTTCATATGTTCCCTCGTCTTCAATGAGAAGGCTGACATTCCCGGACAGGGCTGTGAGGATATTATTGAAATCATGTGCAATGCCTCCGGCAAGAAGGCCCAGGGACTCCAGATTTTTCTGTCTGAGCAATTCATTTTCAGCGATTTCCCTTTTTTTTATTTCATCCTTCATTTCCTCGTTCAAACTTGTCAGCATTTTTGTCCGTTCTTCAACAGTTTTCTCAAGGCCTTCGGAATACCGGTTAATAGTGCTTACCATCTGCACCCCCTTGATGGCGGAAGAAAACTTATGACGGAGGCTTTCATAAATCATTCCGGGATGTTCGCCGGCATTTAAAACGATATACCCTATCTGTTCGTCCCGTACATGAAGGGCGTCGATTATCAAGTGTCTGTTATTTTTATATAAATTTCCGGGAAGAATTTTTCGCGCGGGAAATTCTTTGTACCGGCTGACATCAGTGCATCTTTTATTTTTCATATGGACTACAAGCCTGGCATTATTCATGGAAGGATCGGCATACATGACAACAAAACAGCTTTCAATGCCGATAAATCCTGCATACTTTTCCAGTATGGGAGCCAGGGCGCCAAGATCAAATGCCGTACCCAGTTCCCCGCCAAGCTGAAGAAGATATTTCTCTTTAAATTCCCGGTTCATGAATTTATGAACGGTATATCTGGTCCGGTACTTTTCACTTATTGAAAGCATTGCAGAAGCTGCCGCGGCCAGAGATTCATTCCCGGTTTGCTTCAGGCTTTTAAGAAACCCGTTCAGGATCAGAAAAACGGAACTCCAGAGGCCGGCGCTCCATTCAAAAATGTAATCGGAATAAATCGTCAGGTCAAGTAATTCCGATATATCAGAAACAGAGGCATGGCTTAGAAACAGCTTTCTTATAATCACATCCAGTGTTTTCCTGAACCATTCGATCTGTTTGTCTGTAAGAAATACACTGGAAGTGTTTAAAACAGTATCTCCGGTTTTTTTTATAAAACTGCCGGTTTGATCCTTGTTAAAGTTTCCATCCTTGATATATTTCGAATTGTTAAAACTCTCCGGCATTGTCCATAAAGATAAACCTCTATTAGCTATTCCGCTGGACTGCCGCGGGATAAAGCTTGTTGGAAGTAAAGTCAGCTTATTTTCCCTGTGTCCTGCAAGCATTTTGTGTATTTTATCCACCGCGGTTTCACAAAGCTCGGAAACCGGAATATTCACCGTTGTCAGGGGAGGATTCGTATATGCCGATTCATAGGAATTATCAAAACCGGTGATTTTTAATTCCTCCGGAATTCTATACCCGCGCCGTTTAAGTTCCTCCATCGCTGAAACTGCCATAAGGTCATTGAAACAGACCAGCGTGTCGAAGGATGCTTTCCGCCCGTCAAGAAGGGCCTTGATCCCTGCAAGCGCGCTCAAACCGCTGAAATCGCCCTCATAAATATTTTCAGGGCTGATCTTAAGATCGTGCTCGCAAAGGGAATTCATAAGAATTCCCAATCTTTGTTTTGAATCGAAGTTGTCTTTCGGACCGGTAATAGCAGCAAAAGACCGGCTGAAACATTTTTCAATTAAATGTTTGAATAGCTCTCTAAAGCCGGCAGCGTTGTCTATACGGACGCATGGAATGCCTTGAAACTTTTCAGAAAGGGTAACAATCGGTATTCCGGAAAAAGGGGTCAGGAAATTCAATAATTCGGATCTGGAAACGAGCCCGAAAATATTGGACACAATAAGAGCATCCATATTCTCTTTCCTTATAATGTGATAGAGTTCATTACGCATGTATTCCCAGGCGTAACTGCTCCCAAGAGTGCCGCCGTTTACCGCCAGTAAATTATAATCATAATAAAGACACCGGTTATAAAAACCTTTCAACAGGTTTTCTCCATAAGGATTGCTGAGATCTATGGAAAAATAGCATATCCTTTTTCTCACGTTCATCAATGAATTATACCCCCATTAATCCCCTCTCTCGGAAATTTCGAAAGCCGATTTATTGCAATTACTATAATAACAATACAAAAAAATTGCGTCAAACTTCTATCCGTCCGCTCCCGGTTAAACCCCTTAACCATCTCCCTACTTGAACATCTTTGCTCAATATGTTAAAATATGCCCCTAATAAGGCGGGATTTCTTCCCGCCTTATTAGGGATAACCCCTTTGACAATGTGTACGAATCCCGCCAATTGGGATTATTCAAAAAAACAGGAGGCACCCCCGCAAAGTTGGATTATTGTCATTAAATAAAAAAAATGTTATTATAAACGGAAAATTATACGGGAGGAGTTTATGGGGAAAATTTACGACCCGAAGTTTATCAGAAACATAAGTATTTCCGGCGCCCCTAATGTTGGTAAAACCACACTCTCCGAAGCCCTGCTTTTCACCGGCGGCCAGATTGGCCAGATGGGAAGCGTAGTAAAGGGCAATACCGTCATGGATTTCGATGAGGAAGAAATCTCGAAAAAGATGTCCCTCAGGAGTTCCCTCGCCTTTTTAGAATGGAAAGAAATAAAAATCAACCTGGTCGATACCCCGGGCATACCGGACCTCGTATCCGAAGTGCGGAGCGCTTTCAGAGTAACGGAGGGTATCATCTTCGTGGTCAGCGCGATCGAAGGCATTACGATCGACACGGAAAAGGACTGGCATTTTGCGGACGACTATAAAATCGCAAGAGTAGTTTTTGTAAACAAGATGGATGACGAGGCGGCCGATTTTTACTCGGTCACCGATATGCTCTTCAATAAATTCAAAAAGCCTGTAATACCTATAGAACTTCCTATCGGAAAGGGTAAAGACTTCAAGGGAGTGGTTGATCTCGTTCATATGAAGGCCGTTTATACGGATCAAAGCGGTACAAAAGAGGGCGACATACCTGCCGATATGGCTGAAAGGGTTAAAGAATACAGGGAAAAGCTCTTCGACGCAGTCGCTGAAACGGATGACGCCCTGATAGAAAAATTCTTGAATGGAATCGAACTTACAACCCAGGAAGTTGAAAACGGAGTTAAATCCTGCACTCTGAACAACAAGATCATACCTATTATCTGCGGTTCGGCAATCAACAATATCGGGACCGTTTCGCTCTGCGATACAATTCTTTCCTACCTGCCGTCTCCGCTTTATATCGGCGAAGTGACCGGAAGGGATCCGACTCACCCGGACCAGACGCTTAAAAGGCACCCGGATCCGGCTGAACCGTTCAGCGGCTTTATTTTCAAAACAAGGATAGATCCGTTTGCGGGAAAGATTTCATTCTGCAGGATCAGGTCGGGAGTTTTGAACGTGGGTGATGAAATCCTGAATGTAAATAAGGATATTAAGGAAAGGATAACCCACCTCTTCATGATAAACGGGAAAAACATCAAGGAAATACAGACACTCGAGGCCGGCGATATTGCCGTCATGACAAAGATTGAGTCTCTTGAAACAGGCAACACCGTCACCGACATTACAAAGCCTCTCTTATACGAGCCCATAAGGCTTCCCAACCCGTCGTATTTTGTCGCCATACACTCCACCGACAGGAAATCGGAAGACAAGCTCGCATCCGTATTTCATATTATGTCGCAGGAGGATTCAACCTTTAAATACGGCTACAACGATATTACCAAGGAGATGGTTGTATCATGCATGGGAGAAATACAGGCCCGCATAATATTCGATATCATAAAGCATAAGTATAAACTCAGTTTTGAAACCCGCCCGCCGCGCGTTTCATACAAGGAAACTATCACGGGGAAAGCAGAGGGTCATTACAAGCATAAAAAACAGAGCGGCGGCCATGGCCAGTACGGAGAGGTTTATGTCCGCGTGGAACCCAGGCCCAGGAACGATGGATTTTTATTCTCCGAAGAAATTTACGGGGGTGCGATCCCTAAAAATTATGTGCCTGCAATAGAAAAGGGAGCGGCAGAAGCATGCGAAAGCGGGATTATCGCGGGTTATCCCGTGGTAGACATGAAAGTAACGGTATATGACGGATCTTTCCACGAAGTGGATTCAAATGATATGTCCTTCCGCATAGCAGGTATGCATGCCACGAAGATTGCTATTGAATCGGCCAAACCTGTTATTCTTGAGCCGATAGCTAAAGTCAGGATATATATCGATGAAAACGATATCGGCAATGTTATGGGCGACCTCGGCACAAAGAGAGGAAAGGTCATAGGAATGGACAAAATTTCCGAGGACGTTACCGTAATTAACGCAATGGCGCCATATTACGAAATGTTATCATATTCCCCCATGCTTAACAGCCTCACCAGCGGCAGAGGACGCTTTGAGATGGAGATCGATCACTATGATGTTCTTCCCCAGAGCGATTACGAAAAAGCCAAAATCCAGGCTGAAGAAATGAAAAAGGAAGAAGAGGATCGCAAGAGCTCTTAATCTTAGAAACCGTATTTTTAGGCATTTATTCAATAAGGCAGAGGGAAAATAATGGCTGACTACTATTTGGAATTTGAAAGTCCTATCCGTGAAATTGACAATAATATAGCGGATTTGAAAAAATCGACGGATATAAATAAGGGTGTGGACTTTTCAATTGAAATATCGGAACTGGAAAAACAAAAGGACTTTATAATGGATACAATCTATAAAAATCTGACTTCATGGCAGATTGTACAGGTTGCGCGCCATCCGAGAAGACCCCTGTTCCAGGATTACCTCGGCGGGATTTTCGAGGATTTTATCGAACTTCATGGCGACAGGCTTTTCGGCGACGACCATTCCATTGTAGCAGGTTTTGCCAGGCTCGGCGATATAAAGTTTGCCGTGATCGGCCAGGAAAAAGGCAAAGACACGAAAGAAAAAATATTCAGGAATTTTGGAATGCCTAACCCCGAGGGCTACAGGAAGGCGCTCAGGGTTATGAAAATGGCAGAAAAATTCAATCTTCCCCTTTTAACCTTTGTCGACACCAACGGGGCTTATCCGGGGATCGAAAGTGAAGAAAGGGGCCAGGGCGAAGCTATTGCAAGGAACCTTTTTGAAATGTCCTCTCTTAAAATACCTATAATATCAACTGTGATCGGGGAAGGCGGCAGCGGCGGCGCACTGGCGCTCGCTGTGGCAGACAGGGTGCTGATGCTTGAGAACGCTATTTATTCGGTGATCACCCCCGAAGGGTGCGCTACCATACTTTACAGGGACGTGGCTAAAGTCGAATTAGCCGCAAAGGTTCTAAAATTCACTTCGAAAGATCTTTATGAATTCGGCGTCATAGAGGAAATTATTCCGGAACCTAAGGGCGGAGCTCACCGGGATATGAAGGAAACCCTGTGCAGGGTCAGGGAATCGGTGCTTCGCAATTATAACGAAATCAGAAAAATACCGCCGGGCAAGTTTCCTCAGAAGCGTTACGAAAGATTCAGAAAGCTCGGGGTTTACGACACATTATAAATTACCGGCTTTAGAAAATCATATTAATAAGTTTGACGTATTTTAGATCCATGCTGCGAAGCCGTCCGCTGAATTCAACCGCTATATTTTCGAGTATGTGGCAGTATAAATTTATGTTGTCCTTTTTCATCTTCAGAAAAGAGGATCTCGCCAGGACAGCCGCCCTTGTTTTCTCAAGAGCTCTCACGCTTGCCGACCTTGGCATTTCGTCGATCAGGGCCATCTCTCCGAAACATTCTCCGCAGCTTATCACGGTAAGCTGGTGTTCCTTGCCCAGCGTGTCCTTCTTCCTCACCCACACGCTGCCTGAAAGCAGGATAAAAAATTCATTCCCGAGGGCTCCTTCCTCGAAAATATCCTCATTTTCATTGTAATTACGCGTTTCCATCATGTTTCCGATATACTTGATCTCCTCCATTTTCAAATTGCTGAGAAGTTTAGGCCTGCCGAGGATTTCAATTGAATTTTCTTCAATCACATTTTTGCTCCTTAAATTATTTTCATATAAACATATCGGCGGAATGGATCAAGCAATAAAATTGCCGGAGGTTGTAATTATTTCCGTGTGCCACACTCCGGGCGGCAGTATTGCCGGAATCATCCAATCATGCTTGACAAAATTTTCAGTTTCCTTTATATTAACTACTATGGTAGTTAATATATTGGAGAATCTTTCAAGCCTGGGATTATCGGAATACGAGGGAAAGGCATATATGGCACTGCTTAAAAACGGGGAAGCCCTCTCGGCATATGAAATAGCAAAGATTGCCGCTCTCCCCAGTTCGAAGATCTACGGGCTTTTGCCTAAACTTGAAGAAAAGGGTCTTATTTTCGGAGTCGACGACAGGGGAAAGAAAAAGTATTCCGCCGCCGATCCGGATGAGTTTTTAAGGCTTTACAGGCTCGAATTAGACGAATCGATTTCATCCGTGCGGAGGGAACTCGATGCAGTCAAGGGAAACATTCAGCCGCCCGCATTTTTGAATTTCAGGGATTATGAAACATTTCTTGGCAGAGCATTGCTGATGATCAGGGAAAGCACGAAGACGCTATTGATCTCCTCATGGAAAGAGGAGCTGAGTTTTATAGAAAAAGACCTTGAAGATGCCTGTAAAAGGGGTGTAAAAATATCTGTCGTACATTTCGGCAAACCCGATACGGATTCCCGGAGGGCCTCTAATTTGCTTGTTTTCCGCCATCCGATCGAAGAAACCCTTTACAGGGAAAGGGGGGGGCGTTCTTTCGCGATAGTCTCGGATTCCAGGGAAACGATACTTGCGACGATTTACGGAATAAGCGCGATTGAAGGCGCCTACAGCAGGAATAGCGGGATCGTCTACCTCGCCGGAGATTATATAAAACATGACATATATCTTATGAAAATAATAGAGAGAATGGATAATGAATTAGTATGTAAATTCGGTGAAAACTACCATAAATTAAGGGATGTTTATGCCGACGAGGAGGAAGGAAAATGAAAATCTACATCGATGGAAAATATTTCGGAAAGGACGAGGCTAAGATTTCCGTCTTCGATCATGGTTATTTATACGGGGACGGGGTTTTTGAAGGCATAAGGGCTTATTCAGGAAAGATATTCAAACTTAATGAACATATTACAAGGCTTTATAAAAGCGCTAAAGCAATATTGCTCGATTTAAAGATGTCCCCTCAGGATATGGAAAAGGCCGTATATGATACCTTCAGGGAAAACAAAAGAGATGATGCCTATATCCGTCTTGTGGTTTCAAGGGGAAGCGGAGATCTTGGGGTGAACCCGGCCAACTGCAAGGTTCCATCAGTTGTGATCATCGTCGGCGAAGTTAATGTTTACCCGAAAGAATTTTATGATAACGGGATCACGGCAATGACGTCGTCGGTCCGGAGGGTTGCCCCGGATACTTTCGACGTGAGGATTAAAAGCATGAACTATCTCAACAACTCCCTGGCTAAAATTGAGGCCATTAACGCAGGCTGCATGGAGGCGATCATATTGAATCATAACGGGTTTGTCTCCGAATGCACCGGTGAAAATATTTTTATCTTTTCTGACGGAGTTCTTAAAACTCCCGGTGCGACTGACAGCGCCCTCGAAGGGATTACAAGGAACTTCGTCCTTGAACTTGCAAGAGCCGGCGGTATGAAGGCCATGGAGACACACTTGACCCAGTACGATCTTTATACATCGGACGAGTGTTTTCTGACGGGAACGGGTGCAGAACTGATGCCAGTCACCATGATCGACGGCCGCGAGATAGGCGATGGAAAGCCCGGTAAAAACACCAAGGCCCTGATAGAATTATTTCATAAAGAGATAAGGAAAATTTAAGGCTTTCAGGCTGAACTTTCGACAAGGAAAACAGGCACGGGCGATTTGTGGATGATGGTTTCGGCCACGCCGCCCAAGAGCATTTCCTTGATATTGCTTTTGCCTTTTTTCCCGAGCACTATTATCGTCGCTTCCTCGCTGCGGGCGTAATTGAGGATTTCCGGGATCGAATAGCCGCTTGTCAGCAAAGACATGACCCTGCCCGCTCCTCTTTTCTCAAAATGTTTCTTCAGATCTTCAAGCCTGACCAGGTCCGTAGAATTGAATTTCTCGAATTTATCAGGGCCTGCATACTTGAGGTTCCTCATATCCTGAACATGCAGTATCGTCAGGCTCTGCGATGTGTCGGCTAACATCTTTTCTATGTAAGGGATGCATCTTTCCGAGGTTTCCGAGAAATCCGTCGCATAAAGTATCTTGCCGAAGATATTCCTGCAGTAAGCGCTGATTCCTTCATGATCGCTGTTCTTGAGAAGCTTGTAAATAAGCACTGGTTTCGAAGAGTGGTGTATTACATTTTCAGTGACGCTGCCCAGAAAAACCCTGTCGAGGAATGAATTTCCATGAGACCCCATGAAAGTAAAAGAAAAATCTCCCTTTTCTATGAGCTCAACAATTTCAATCCAAGGGACCCCCGCCACTATTTTATAGGTTGCTTTCACCCCCGCATCTAGAAGGGTATTCTTCCATTTTTCAAGAAGCTTTTCATCGTACTGGCTGTTAATATTGCCGGCGGCTATTTCCGAGACGCTCTCGACATGAAATAACAGAACTTCCTTGACGCCGTTTTTAACGACACCGCCAAGGCAGTCTATCATCTGTTCCGTGAGATCCGTCATAATAACCGGAAAGAGGACTTTCTCAAGCATCGCCTTACAACCTCTATTCTATAAGCTTCGACAATTTTTCCTTAAAGGCATTAGAAGTAAATATAAAATAATTTTTTTCTTTAATCAAGGCTTTTTCATAGCCCTTCATATTAAGCGCGCAGGGCGAGCCCCGGGATATCCTGCCGGCCATGCTTTTTTCAATCATCGCGTCGTCCGGTTTTATCCCGCCGATCATTCCGGCGGCAGCTTTATACGCGTCCCTGAATGCGAACCCTTCTCCAAGCTTTTCAAAAGCAAGGTCTGTGGCAAATATTCCCTTTGTAAGCCTTGCCTTTACAGCCGCCTCGTCAAATTTTATATTCTGAATAACCGCCTTTACTGTCCTGATCGTCTCAAGTACAAGGTCGAAACTCTTCATTAGAGGCTCTTTTGTTTCCTGCATATCCTTATTATAGCCTGAAAGAAGCCCGGCGGAAATGCTTTTGACAGCCGTCGAATAACTCATCATCGTGGCTGTTCTTGCCCGGACAAGTTCCATGACATCGAGATTGCGCTTCTGGGGCATGATCGAACTGCCTGTAGTTATAGAGGTATCGGCTGTCAAATAATTCAATTCATCCATATTGAAAAGGAGAAGGTCGGAGGCCATCCTGGAAAAATCGTTCATAATGGCCCATAAAACATCGATTATCAGAGCTTCGAATTTACCCCTTGCGTTTTGTACCGCCATTGCGTTTTCCTGAACGCGTGAAAAACCTAATAGGCCGGCCGTCATTTCCCTGTCTAATGCCAGGGGAACTCCGAAACCGCTTCCGCTTCCGAGGGGATTGGAGTCCACAAGGTCATAGACCGCCTTTATCATTTTCAGATTGTCAAGCCCGGCATCTATAAAGGAGGAGGCCCAGAACCTTACATTCATAAGCATGGCCTGCTTGGTATGGGTATACCCCGGCAGGATTTTATCGCCCTCAGAGGAGCAAAGACCGTCAAGCGCCGAAAGGCATTCTATGTAGTCCTGCGCCGTACCGAGAAGCATATCTTTTTCGTAAAGGCGCATTACGGTGATCACCTGATCGTTCCTGCTTCTCCCTGTATGAAGTTTTTTCCCTGCGTCCCCTATCGAGCTTATAAGAAGGTTTTCAAGCCTCGAATGTATGTCTTCATCCGAAATTTCAAGGGATATATTTTTACCATATCTTTTGTAAAGACTCCGGATTTCCTTCCCGATCGAATCCAATTCCTTATCTGAGAGCACACCGATTTTCCCGAGCATTTTCGAATGAGCCATGCTCGATGAAAGTTCATAATAAAACAGCCTGCCGTCATATATCCAGTCTGTGCCTACTTCGTATTTTTCCACGTCGGGATTGAGCCCGTTCAAGCCTTCTTTCTGCCATACCTTGGCCATATTTACCTCATTATTTCGAGCATTACCGCTTTCTGCAGATGCAGGCGGTTTTCAGCTTCGTCGAATATGACTGAGTGGCTGCCGTCTATTACAGCCCCGTCGACTTCCTCGCCCCTGTGGGCAGGAAGGCAGTGCATGAACATATAATCGGGAGCGGCCGATTTTAACAGGTCTGCATTAACCTGGAATCCCAGGAAATCCTTTTTCCTTTCCGCAGCCTCTTTTTCCTGACCCATCGATGACCAGACATCCGTATATACGACATCTGCACCCTTTACGGCCTCCAGCGGATCGTTTGAAAATAAAAAAGAGCTTCCGGAAATTCCGGCGTTAGCCTTGATCCTCGACATAACCCCTTTATCCATTTCATGATTCTTCGGAGTGGCTATTGAAAAATCGGTCCCGAGCCTGCTCGCTAACAGACCGAGGGAATTGGCGACATTGTTGCCGTCGCCGATAAAACATAATTTACAACCTTCAACTTCACCCTTTTTTTCCAGTATTGTCTGAAAATCCGCTAAAGCCTGACATGGATGGAGAAAATCGGAAAGACCGTTAATAACAGGTATGCCCGCGTTAACGGCAAGCAGTCTCACATTTTCCTGCGAAAAAGTCCTTATCATGATAGCATCGACATAGCGTGTCAGAACCCTTGCAGTATCCTCGATTATTTCGCCCCTGCCGATTTGTATATCCCTTGAGCTTAAAAATATTCCCATTCCGCCTAATTCGTAAATACCGGCTTCGAATGATACCCTTGTCCTGGTCGATGATTTCTCGAAGATCATTCCGAGTTTTTTATCCTTGAGAGCGCCTCTGTATTTATTTTTGTTATTCTTGATATCAATTGCCAGTGAAATCAGACCAAGCAATGTCTCTTTTGAAAAATCGTCGGTGTCTAGAAAATCCTTTTTACCTTCAAGCATACTGCCCCGCCTAATATGAGGTATTGTCAAGAGATTATTTTAAATACATTTTATATTCATTGCAAATTACTGCGGAAGGAATTGAAAATTATTCCTTTTTGATTCATAATTTAGAGAGTGACAGTTCTTGCAAGCCTGTTAATAAAAATTCAGTAAATACCGATATTTTCAAGGTACTGCAAGTGAGAGGGAAAGCCTGATGGCTAAATTTGATAATATTATAAAATACCTGGGCAAAGAAGATTCTTTTTCGCCGGACGAGATCATTAAAGGGATCGAATCTGAAGGCGGCCAGGGAAATATTGACGATCTATCAAGCCTTACAAGCCAGAACATGGAAAATGTAGAAAAACTGATAAAGGACAGTACAGTTGGAAGCACCGGCGGAAGCGCCGCCGCCGCACCGGCGCCGGTTGAAGAAATTGACGCGGATCTATTGCGTGAAATTGAAAATCTCGATACGGCTCCTCCCAAAATAGAAGACCTTGAAAAACCGTTTGAAGGCGCTGAAAATGAATTTTTGACCGAACCTTCAGAAACGCCTTCCGAACCTCCGGAACCTTCCGAACCGGCCGGTCTTGGGGAAGCGCCTTCATTGATGGAACCGCAGTTTATGGAGATGCCTTCCCTTGAAGAGACGGCCGAGCCCCGGCAGGATGCCGGCATGGAAACCGGCGCAGAACCGGAAATGCCCGAAATACCGGGGATGCCCGAATCTGCAGAAGGCCCGAAAGAAGAATTTGAATTTCCTGATTTTAATACGCCCTCTGCCGGCGGTGAAGTGGAAGCGGTACCCGAAACTCCGATGCCGGAATTCGAGCTTCCCCATGAAGAAGAAGCCAGGGAGGCGCCGGTCCCTGAATTTCAAATGCCCCCTGAAAGCGCTGCTCCCGAAAATCCGATGCCGGATTTTCAGTTTCCCTCCGGTGAAGCTTCACAGGAAGCCCCCGAAATACCCGATTTCCAGCTGCCGCAGGAAAGCGCTACTCCCGAAACATCGATGCCGGATTTTCAGTTTCCCTCTGATGAAACTCCCCGGGGAACACCCGAAAATGCGCCTTCTGCAGGGCCTGAATTGGGAGGAGATGATGCCCTCAGGATAAGGGACAAGATAAATAAGATATCAAACCCTGTTCTCAGGAAGAAAGTAAGGCAGATAATACTTGAGTCGAAGATTCCCCAGGATGCCCTGAAGCAGATGATCAGTATGCTGCTGGGTGATGCCGGCGAATCGAGGATCAGGATTCTTGCCGACAGCTACCTGCCCGACTCGCTTGTAAAGGAAAAAGAAGAGCGAATGGAAAGACCCCCATCCTCCCGCAGAAGGGTTATCTATACGGAAGAAGCAAAACGTGTAAGCGAATTCCGCAGGGATTTCACGGGAGCCGCAAGATATTTCTTCGCTTTTATTATTTTCATTATTGTTTTCGTGATCTGCATCTGGCAGATGGTATGGATACCTTTTACCGCGTCTCTTCATTACAACAGGGGATTAGCTTATTTCAAGGTTTACGATTATGAACATGCGGAGCAGGAATTCGATGCAGGAAAAAATCTCGAAAGTTCGAAGGTAGGAGGCCCGGACCTCAACTGGAACAGCACATATGCTTCAAACTATATAGTGCAGAAGCAATTCGACAGGGCTAAAAAGAAATATGAAGACGCCCTCGGTTATGACCCTTATCATGTACAGACAATTTACAATTACGCTGATTTTTATAAAAACGCCCTTTATCCCCCAAGGTTCGAGGAATCTGTAAAACTTTACGGAAGGCTTACGAACAGGTGGCCTGATAATTTCAACTACCTTGACAAGATCGGCACGACCGAGATCGAATGGGGCGACAGGACCGGCGATGCAGGCAAATATTCAAACGCCAACGACCTTTATGAAAGCTATGTTTCGAAGCCTGCCCACGCCAGGCATGTCGACAGCTATTACAGGCTTCTCGATGTAGCCTTGAGGTTCAAAAACTCGGTAAATATCGATAAATATTATGATAAAATAGATTTTCTTAATAAAATCGCCGTTAATGTTCATACCCTCACCGACCTCGCAAGATACTATATCGACGGCAGGAGATTAGACAGGGCAAAATTAGTTTTTGAAAAGATGATGCCTGTAAAACCAAATTACGATGAGGCATATTACGAACATGGCAGATACCTGACATTAAACCTGGACTATTACAAAGCAATGATAGAAGTGTCCAATGCAATTAGGCTCAATGGTAAGAATGGAAAAGCTTATAACCTTCTCGGCGAAATTTACTACGCTTACAAGGGGGATTCCGACACGAACTCCATAGTTCAGGCTATCAAGCAGTTTGAGAATTCTATTGATTATACGCCGAATTATTACAAGCCTTACGCGAATTTAGGCCATATATATTTTTACAACAGGCTGAATTTCGAAAACCCGGGCGACGCCGACGAAAAGGCCTTCGAATATTACAAAACAGCCAATCTCCTTCTCGAAAAGGACAAAACGGATGACCTCCTGTCCTACAACTTAGGATGGCTTTATTACAAGTATAACGACAACGCAAACGCCTTCAATGAATTTTCAAAACTCTACGTGGAAGACCCGCATAATCCGATCCTTTCTTACAACCTGGGGAATATTTATTATAAAACCGCCAATTACAGTTTCGCCAAGATCGAATACGATAAAGCCATAGAATATTACCAGGCGATAGCAGACAGGATAGGTTATATAAACCCTGATTTGAACAGGCATAAAGAAATCTATAGTCAGCTTGCGAGAAGCTATAACAACAGGGGCGTAACATATGCCGCGATGGCGAAAAAATACAGGAACGACGCTTCTGAATTCGATCAGAACGCCCTGCTCGATTTTTACAGGGCAAAGGACAATGCCAATAAGATCAATGTAATATACGACAATGCCGAATACAACATAAAATATATGATCAACAGGAGCATAAGGAAAAATATTCCCGCCCTCGATAATGAGCTCGTCAAACGGACGACACTGCAGAGATTCACAGAGGAATTCAAGCAGAAAATGATATCCAACATATGATAAAGCGATTTTATGAACAAGATCGATAAGGCAATCTTCTATATTATAATAGCCCTGTTCCTGATTGGCATCGTTTTTGTTTACAGCTCAAGTTATTACATAGCACAGAAATATACTTCCAATCCGTATTATTTTTCTATAAGGCAGATACTTTACGCCATTCCTTCTTTTATATCGCTGCTCATATTCGCGAAGATAGACTACCATATTTTAAAAAAATACGTAAAGCCCCTTGTCTTCGTTACCATTATTCTGCTGCTCCTTGTTTTCATACCGGGAGTGGGAAGGGAAAGCGGCGGAGCGAGAAGATGGATAGATTTCAGGTATTTTTCTTTTAATCCCTCCGAGCTTGCCAAAGTTACCGTAATTATTTACCTCGCTTATATCCTGACAAAAAAACAGGCTAAACTCGAAAATTTTACATTCGGCCTTCTACCCCCATTGCTGTTAGTGGCTTCTATTTTTTTTATTATCCTGATACAGTCTAATTTTTCAACTGCGGCGCTCCTTCTTATGGTTGCATTCCTCATGTTCCTGGCAGGCGGAGCATCAATGAAACATATCCTGTCCATAATTATAATGAGCCTTCCCGTGCTTGTTACTTTTATTATCCAGGTTTCCTACAGGAAACTCCGTATATTGTCATATTTGAACCCCTGGGCCGATATGAACGGCAAAGGTTACCATATTATACAATCGATGAAATCTTTCGCTCAGGGAGGATTTTTCGGCCTGGGCCTGGGGAACAGCCTCCAGAAAATGGGTATCCTTCCCACTCCGCATACCGATTTTATTTTTTCAATAATTACCGAAGAAACCGGCGTTATCGGCGCATTTTTAATCGGTCTTTTATATGTGATACTCCTTATCAAGGGCACTATTGTGGCCAGGAACTGCCGGGACAAATTCGGCCAGCTTCTTGCTTACGGAATTACTATGCTCGTCGTGATCCATGCCTTTATGAATATGGGCATAGCGGCAGGAATATTTCCGCCGACCGGTGTTTCCCTTCCTTTCATCAGCTACGGCGGATCATCTTTGATTTTCATGTCTGTTTCATGCGGCATACTGCTCAACATTTCAAGCCAGGAGGCCGGGAACCCTGAAACTATCCGTCCCATGCATGAGGAAATACAGGATATGGTTAACGAAAATCTTTGAATATCAGATTCTAGTCCTGTCCAATAAGCCTTGTCTGCAAACAATAATTGATATTTAATTCTTTACCATTTTAAATAAATGGTATATAATTATTCATAAAAGGATTTATTTTTTCTTAGGAGGAGGGACCTATGAAAATATCCGATATCTTGGCTGATAAGACTGCTCTTGATAATCTGACCAATAAAAAGAAAAACATTGATGCGGGCCCGGGCATCTCCAAAAACACGGCAGTAACCGATCAGAAAGACATATTCAACAATCCTGACAAAATCATTCCGGCTGACATGGCAAAGATGGACCAGCTTCAGAAAAGCTTCGTCAAGGATAATCTCAGCCTTAACGGGCTTTTTGAAATGCAGACCAAGGTGGATAATTTCGAAAAATCTCTTGCATCAGGTTCGCCCGACTTTGACCAGCTTACTCGCGAGCTGAACGCCGTTATGAATTCGACAAAATTTAACGGTGAAAGCATCATAAGTTACCTGAGCACCAATATCCAGGACAGCAAATCATTATATACCTTTAAATCGAATCTTGACTCTTCTATAGTCAATACACAGGCAAAATTAGCCGAGGAGAGAAAAAACCTGGCTTCGTACCTTGTCAAGCAGGAAAATTTTGAGACTACCGGCTCATTCTCAAGCGAAAAGGCTCTCAGTGATATTATGGCATCATTGACCAAAGCCAATGCGCACTCACTATATAAGGATATTACAAACGCCTCGGCCCTTCTTGGGCTGGAGAAATAGAGCACTGGAGAATTGCGGAGGATCCTGAATTCCTGAATTAAGGAAGCGTCTGTGTATAATATACATTCTATTTATTCAAGCATTGAAGCGTATAGCAGTCCTGTGTTTATCACAGCCGAGATAGGCATAAATCATCAGGGCAATTATGACTCTGCAAGGATGCTCATAGAAAAAGCCCGTGAAAGCGGCGCCGACGCGGTGAAATTCCAGGTCTACAGGACCGAGAAATTTTATAACCGCAAGCTTGCCCCGGATGCCTTCGATCTTTTCAAATCTTTCGAGCTCTCTTTTGACGAATATAAAAGGCTCAGCGAATTTTCCAGATCCCTTGACCTGGTGTTTTATGCGACTCCGTTCGATCCCGAATCGCTGGAATTTCTCCTTGAAACAGGTGCTCCGGTTATAAAAATCGCCAGTTCGGACATAACAAACGAACCTTTTTTAAATTTAATTGCTCAAAAATCTTCCAGATATAGATTTCTGACTGTTATGTCTACGGGTTTTGCAGGCCTTGATGAGATAGACAGGGCAGTGGATGTTTTCCGTTCAAACCCGGCTCTTGATCAGCTGCCTGAGCTGCCTCTGTCCCTGCTGTATTGCGTTTCGAATTATCCCGTCAGACCGGAAGATATAGATTTGAATTTCATACCGAATTTAAGAAATCGCTATCATTTAAACACCGGATTTTCAGATCATTCCGAAGGAATAAACCTTTCAATCGCCGCTGCGGCCCTTGGAGCCTCCCTTATCGAAAGACATTTTACATCGGACAGGAACATCCCCGGCGCCGACCATGCCATGTCTCTCGATCCCGGAATGTTCAAGGCAATGGTCGCGGGTATAAGAGATGTCGAAAAAGCTGCCGGACGGGGGGTTAAAAAAATTACCGATTTTGAAAAAAATATAAAACATTCATCGATGAGAAGCATGTATGCTTCGAGGGATATTAAGGCCGGTGAAGCTTTTACTGAAAACAATATCGTGTCGCTGCGGCCCGGCGACGGCATAAAATTGTCGGATTATCAGAAACTGCTTAATAGTAAAGCTGCAAGGAACATACAACCCTATGAAAAAATTTAGTGTCCCTGTCAAGGATCCTTTTGAGGATTTCATACAGACGGATAATTTATGGCTTACTATCAATGATGACAAAAAAGGCTTTAGCATTTACAAAAAGAACAACAAATCGGAGCTGCTTCTATGCCTTACTAAAACTCCCGGCCCTTTTTTTGCCGACCAGGAAGAAAATGCCCCAAATCTCGGAAAATTATACGCCGAACTGGGGAAAAAGCAGCCTCCGGAAGCCCTTCTCTATGTAAATCCCGGATTCAGAAAAGTGGTTTGCGCTCCGGCATATGGAATTTGTTTTGTACTTGTAAGGAGGCATGAAAAAGCTGTTTTTGTTATTAACGGCCCTACCGGGCAGGAGCTCTTCGACGAAGATGACGTGCTCATTATATTCGACTCGCCGGTAGAAGAGGGTCTGGCGGCAGGTTTGAAGGATCTCGTGCTGACGTCCAATAAATTTTCATACGTTCTTATGAATGAGATAAAGTCTCTCACGCAAAACGCGGTTATGCCCCTCCTGCTTATCGATTATACCCCTCACCAGTCATATAAGTTTCCTGTAAAATCCTCGCTTAAAACCGTAACGCTTGCAGTCGGAATGATAAAGAATAAACTTATCCAATACAATACGGAAAAAATATGGCAGATTGAAACAGTTCTTCATGAGGCTCTCGTCAATGCTATTACCTACGGCAATTGCCTCGATCCTGAAAAACAGGTAATCATGAATTACGAATTAGGCATAAAAGGGCTTAGAGTCTGCATAAGCGACAGCGGAAATGGATTCGACCTTGATAATATATCGGTTCCGGTAGGGATCGAAGCCCTCGAAAAGATCTCGGGCCGGGGCATCTATATCATGAAAAAGTTTTCCGATGCTCTCTTTTATAACAGGGCTGGCACGGAATTGGTATTATTTTTCTCATTCAATTGACAAGATTAATAACTTTGATTATTTTTCCCCGTTATGTTAAAATCTTTATCATTCAAATCATTAGGAGGCGATCATGGCTGTCACGATTGATGCGGAAACTTGTATCGGATGCGGTGTATGCGAAAGCGTTTATCCCGATCTTTACGAGCTTGGTGCCGATGGCAAGGCTCATGTTAAAAACTTTCCGAATTATGACAAATCACTGGCGCAGGATGCGTCAAGCCAATGCCCTGTTAATTGCATAACTGTCGAATAGTTGTATAGAACCGGTCATCTTTTGACTCATCAAACGGTGCCCGGTTTTTTTTTATTACGGAGGAGGGTGTTTATGTCCTTTAAAATATTGGTTACCGATAAGCTTGACAAAGAAGGCGTTGATTTATTAAAAACTCATAAAGAGCTCGAAGTCATTGAAAAGGAAACCCTGAAAGGCGATTCCTTGAAAGCAGAACTTAAGGGTTATGACGCCATTATAGTGCGCAGTGAAACTAAATTGACGAAGGATGTTCTTTTAGCTTCAGAGGGTTTGAAAGTCATTTCAAGAGCCGGGGTCGGCGTCGATAATATCGATGTTCCTACCGCCACCGAAAAAGGCATAGTAGTTATGAACGCCCCGATAGGAAATACGATTTCAACAGCCGAATATACATTCGCAATGATGATATCGTTAGCTAGAAAAATACCTTTCGCACATTATAAAACAGCCATTCTGAGGGAATGGGACAGAAAATCTTTCAAAGGCATAGAACTTTTAGGAAAGAAACTCGGTATCGTAGGTCTGGGCAGGATCGGAACAGAAGTCGCAAAACGCGCCAAAGCTTTTGAAATGAAAATCATCGCTTATGATCCTTTCGTTTCTGATGAATTCGCCTCCAAGCATGGCATCGAACTCTGCTCCCTTGAAGAAATTTATAAAGAAAGCGATTTTATTACCATTCATACGCCTCTCACAGATCAGACAAGGGGTATGATCGGGCAGAAAGAAATCGATATGATGAAAAAGTCTGTGAGAATTATAAACTGCGCAAGGGGCGGCGTTATTAATGAAGCCGTTCTTGCAGAAGCCCTTAAATCCGGCAGGGTAGCAGGCGCGGCCATTGATGTATACTCGAAAGAACCCCCTCTCGAGCCGCTGAACCCCCTGTTCGACGCTCCGAATTGTATTTTAAACCCTCATCTTGGAGCATCCACATCCGAAGCCCAGTTCAATGTCGCCGTTGAAAGCGCCCAGACGGTGGCTAATTTTCTTCTTCATGGCATGGTTGTCAACGCCGTCAATATGCCTTCAATAAGCAAGGAAGAATTCGAAAACCTCAAGGGTTATATCAACATTTCCGAAAAGATGGGATTGATGGTCTCCCAGTGCATTGAAGGCCAGATAGAAGAAATATCGATTAAATGCGCAGGCGATATAGAGGAAAAAGACCTGTCGCTAATAGTAAGGGCAGCTCTCAAGGGACTTTTCCAGAATTTCCTCGGAGAGACAGTCAACTATGTGAATTCCACTTCGACGGCAAAATCCAGGGGAATCAAGATCCACCAGGAAATGACAGAGATAGAAACCGAATATACCAACCTTTTAAGCCTTACAATCAAGAGCGATAAAGAGGTGATAAATCTCTGGGGCACGGTTTATTCAGGCAATCATGGAAAAATAGTCAAGTTCAACGACTATTTTTGCGAAATAAATCCGAAAGGCACTCTGCTTATAATAACCAATGAAGACAAGCCCGGTGTGATAGGAAAGATAGGCACAATAATGGGAGAGAACAAAATAAACATAGCAAGCATGCATGTTGCAAGAAACATTGGCGATAAAACTGCCATGACCATACTTAATGTCGACACCCCTATTGATGAAAGCATATCAAGCCTTCTTCTAAAGGTGCCGGAGATTGTTAAACATAAAATTATCAACTTATAAACCGGCTGATTTACAGGCAGAGTGCTCCAGTACCGATTAGCCGCTCAAGAGGTCCCGGATATGAATACAGCTTCGATCAAGGAATTGATTAAACAGGAAAAACTGGTCCCTATTCTCCGGACCCAGAGCGTCGAAGCTGTTATCCCGGTAGCGGGATCCGCTGTAGCCGCAGGCTGCAGGATAATCGAATTCACAATGACTATAAAGGGCATTATCGGGGAAATCGGGAAGGTTAAAGCTAAATATCCCGAATTAGTAATAGGATTGGGAACCGTTCTTGAAAAAAAGGACGCCAGGGAAGCCCTTGATAACGGGGTTGATTTTATTGTAAGCCCAATACTTAATTACGATATAGTCGATGTCGTGAAATCAAGAGATAAAATGATCATGCTGTCCGGTTTCACTCCCACCGAGATCTATAACGCTTACAAGGCCGGATCCGATATTATCAAGCTTTTCCCGGCAAGCGAGATGGCACCGACATTCATTCAGAAGCTCAAAGGGCCTTTTCCGGACCTTGAAGTTTTCCCGACAGGCGGCCTTGATCTGATCACAGCCATTCAATTCCTCTCTTACGGAGCAATAGCCGTAGGTATGGGAAACAACGTTTTCAGGCCCGAACTTATCAGGGACAGGATCTATGAAGAAATCACGTCGCTTTTAAAGAACGCGAATCACAGGATCAAGAACATGGAAATTTAAATAGATGAGGTCCCGGCGGCCCAATGGCAAATAAGATGAGAATCGGTATCCTAACCTCCGGGGGCGACTGCCCCGGGCTAAATGCTGCAATCCGCGGAGTCGGTAAAACCGCTTTGCTCAAATACGGCATGAGCGTTGTCGGAATTTCCTCAGGTTTCCTGGGTCTCATACAGAATGAAACAGTAGAGCTCGATGAGAGAAAACTTTCCGGCATACTTACGGTAGGCGGAACAATATTAGGAACTTCACGAGAAAAGCCCTTCAAGCATGGGGATAACAAAGATCTTTTCAACAAGCCCGACCTTATTAAAAAAAATTATGAAGAACTTGGTCTCGACTGCCTTGTCTGCATCGGAGGCAACGGCACACAGAAAACAGCCTACAAACTCTCTAAAGAGGGGCTCAACATCATCGGGATCCCTAAAACTATCGACAACGACGTCTGGGGGACTGATTTTTCATTCGGGTTCGATTCGGCCATGACAATCGCGACAGAATCTTTAGACCGCCTTCATACTACAGCGAATTCTCATAAAAGGATAATGGTGATGGAAGTCATGGGCCATCATGCCGGATGGCTCGCCCTATACTCGGGACTTGCCGGCGGAGGGGATGCGATACTGATACCTGAAATAAAATATGACATAAATATAATCGCCAAGTATCTTGAAAAAAGGGCATCCGAAGGCAAGCCCTATTCCATTGTTGTAATTGCAGAAGGCATTGCAGTTCCTGAGATCACGTTTCCTGCGGCAGGCGGCGCCGGAGAATGCCAGACCAAAATATCTGCCTGCAGTTATATAGCCAGGAACATCGAAAATCTTACAGGCCTTGAAACAAGGGAAACAATCCTGGGCTACCTGCAGAGGGGCGGAACGCCTTCTCCCCAGGACAGGATTTTAGCGACGAGACTCGGAACTCATGCCGCGGAGCTTATATCGCATAAGAATTTCAACCAGATGGTGATTTTAAGCGGAAACGATATATCATCCATACCGCTCGAACATGTAGCCGGAAAACTAAAGACCGTGCCTGCCGACGATCCTCTAATAGAGGATGCGAGGCTTATCGGCACATGTTTCGGCGACAGGCTCTAAGGCTATCAAGTTTTTGCCCTCATATAAGTATATATAGAGATTACCATTAAAAACACCGTCCCGATAGAAGCGCCGATGTAGGGGGATACATTACCCTTTCCTGCTAAAGATATTCCCACCGCGAAGAAAATATAATACACTATGAAAATACTCATGCTTACCATGAGGTTGACGATAAAGGATATTTTTCTCCTCGAAAGATCAATAACCCCTATTCCGGCAAGGACTATGAATATAATGCCGAGAGGATAGGTAAATCTCGATAAAAACCTTGTTTCCGCTTCCTTTGAATCCTGTTTGGACCGTTTGAGCTTATCGAGATATTTCAGCCCCTCGTTATACGACATGGCATCTATATCGTACCAGATTCTTTCAAAATAATAGGGCGGGTCGGCGATAAAATCATACGACTGATTCGTAATCTTCATCGACTTAAAGCTTTCTCCCGAATTTTCAACTTCTCTTTCGACGCCCTGATGAAATATCCATCTTTTGCTTTCCTGATTCCATGACGCTTTATCGCAGTCTATCCTCATGGTGATATCAATTTTTTCCGGATAGACCAGGCTTCTTTCCTTTGTAAGTTCTTCGGCATTCGTGAGCAGCCATACATTCTGGTTGGAAATAAATTCCTTCGAAGTTTCATCCCGGGAAGCCGCCTGACTCTTGAGTTTTATCACCGTTATATTGAACATCTCTTTTGTAATTGCATTATAAAAACCTACTATATAGATGAGATTGTTCGCCCCGAAAACAGAAAAATCCCTGTTGTCCTTGAGCCCTTCAATCCCCTTGGGGTCCTCTTTGTGAAATACTATCTGCTCGAGTATATTGTACTTCTGGTATGCAGGAAAGATAAAAATGTTCTGAAGGTATCCTATCAGCAGGATCAAATAAGCGCTTGTGATGAGAACAGGAAATATGCTTATCCTGTAAAGGCTGGTTCCCGTACTTACTACTGCTATCAATTCCTTGAATTGCGCCATTCTCGACAGTCCGTAAACTGAAGCGAAAAGGAATGCAAAAGGCTGGAACTGGTAAAGCCAGTACACACCCATGTAAAAATAATACTGAAAGACCAGAACGGGGTTCGAATCCGGGGGCAGCCATTTCGACCTCTGGAAAACCTGGACCATTATATAAATGGCAACGAAGAAGAACAGCGAAACCGCGAACGAAGAAACGAACTGCTTTATAATAAATACATCAAGGGTAGTAACCCTGAGTTTTTTGATCTTATCTATGATCGTCCTGCATTTTTCAAGGAAAAGAGGCAGATACTTTTCTTTTTTTTCTATCAGATATATAAGAACCGCAGCAGTATTCATATTTCGATCAACCTTTTAATTTCTAACCTTAAAAGCAAGAAGTACCGTCCCGATAACCATGAACAAACCGTTTGGAAACCATTCCATGACAGGCGGCAGGGTCTGTTTCTGGATAAGAATTTCTGTTCCGAATTTTAAGCCGTAAAACATAAGCATTATTATAATGCTTATACCCAGGCCCTCGTTTCTTCCGCTCCTGAGCGTAAACATACCCAGCGAAAGCCCGATAAGGGCAAAGGCAAGAGACGCTAAGGGCAATGCGAACTTTTCATAATATTTCATAATATAATAGTAATTCAGGTTTTTATCATAATTCGAAATGTTCTTGTCGATAAGATCGATCTGAGTCCTGTAGGCTTTGATCTTTTCCTCGTATTCCTGAGCCTTTTTAATTGCCTGGTCGCCGGTCAGACCCGACTTCTCGAGGACATATGTTTTTTTGAAATTTTCAACATCTTTCATGACCCGGTTTTTATCCTTGAGGTAATTGGCGATCTGATCGAGGGATGACTTTGACTGTGAGGCAATTTCATGGGCTAATTCCTTGAGGGTCATTGTATCCGGATTTTTCGTATAATATTCCTTCGGCAGGGTCAGGTATGTGTTATAATAAAGGTAGCGGAAGGAGGCGATGAAAAATTTCTCTTCTTCTTTTTCTCCCGACATTGCCGGCTTGTTGACCTCCGAAAGGCTGCCGTTTATAAATTTCAGGATATAATGTTCCGGATTTTCAGGGTCTACGTATATCCTGCCCTTTTCAGCTTCGATTGTCTTCCTTCCTCCGATTTCGATAATATGCACGTTGTAGAGAACGTCGATATTGTTTTCCTGCTCTTCCCTTTCATAAACTATTTTGAGCCCCCCGACGTCGAGGATCTTGTTTTCTTTCAATTCCACGGCGGGTTTCTGTGACATGAGCTGAGCCTTGAGCCTTACATAAGTCAGGCTGGAAGGGATTACGATTCTATCGGTAAAAACGAAGGAAAAAAGCATTACTATTACGCCCATTACTATGCCCGGCCTGATGATCCTCAGGGTTGATATGCCGCAGCTTTTCATCGCTGTAATTTCGCTGTCGCTGGAAAGCCGGCCGAGTGTAAGCAGGTAAGCCGGAAGGATTGAGAGGGGTATGGTCAGGGTCATCATGAAAGGTATTTCATTGAACAGGAGCATGAAAACCTGGCCGAAAGGCATGTTATACTGAACGTAGTCCTGAATGCGGTAGAAGAGTTCATCAAGCATCAATATAAGCGTGAAGAACAGGAGACCGAACATATAATTAGGAAGGAGTTCCTGGTAAAAATATACGTCGATCTTAGACAAAAAAAATCTTTTTAATCCATCCTTCAGCTTTTCCAAGCTTTTACCTCCGGGTTATGAATAGGTAAGAAGCTTTATTACGCTGAAAATGCCGTATGCAGCGCCTGCAAGCACTGTAAATATGATATAAAGCGCAGGAGCGAAGAAAAGAGCCGCAGAACCGAAGCCGCTTCCGCCCGAACACAGGAATATCGACCTTATCTTCAGGATAATATTCATTATAAAAATGACGGCAAAGATCAATCCTGAAATCACAGGCAATGCCTGGGGAATAAGCAGGGCAATGATAACTGCCGGCAGGGTTATTACGAAAATAAAATCCGAGGAAAGGAAAAGGGTTATCAATTCTCCCGGTTCAATATGCCTGCCCGAAAGACTGAGAATAAAATATATCAAAGCCAGGCTGAAAAAATACCCCAGTCCTATCATAAGCATCGAAAAGAAAAGCCCGGCGAGTATAATCCCTGTGTGACCGCCCGTGCGTTCTCCGGCAAGCATGACCGAAATCGCGAAACAGACGTTTCCCGCCAGTGATATTCCGGCTGAATACAGGACTGAGCGCCCCCCCGGTTCCGTCCCGCTGCGCATTTCTTCAAGGAGCTTTTTGACGCTCTTCAAAGGGTGAAAAATTAATCCGGGAAGAAGGTTCATATAATTAAAGAAGTCCATATAAACTCCCATTAATACGCGTAAAGATAATATACGGGGCTCATGCTCGCGTCAAGGTCATCCAGCGGGGTCTTAATAAGAGCCACCTTCTCGTTTTTAAAAGGCATTATGCCGCTGGATGTTAATAGTTTAAAGAGATTATTAACCTCGCTCCTGAGTTCTACAACATTCGGATTTCCGTTTATTTTCGCCATTTTAGCCGTGATTTTAACCGTATCCTCAAAATCCCCTATCTCGTCGATAAGTTTGTTTTTAAGCGCCTGCCTCCCTGTGAATATCCTTCCATCGGCAAGAGGCTGAAGATCCCCGGCGCTTATATGCCTTCCGCTTGATACTGCCTGGAAAAACTGGCTGTATGCATCCATAATCAGCCCGGTAAGGATATCGCGTTCCTCATCGGTCATTTTCCTGTAACCCGACATCATATCTTTATTCTTCCCGCTTTTAATGACATTGTATCCGATGCCAACCTTTTTAAAGAGTTCGCTTAGATCAAGGCCGGCTGTTATAACTCCTATGCTGCCTACGATGCTTCCCGGGTTTGCCACGATGTAATCGGCCGCGCTTGATATATAATATGCCCCTGACGCGGCTATATCGCCCATTGATACAGTTACAATCTTGCCCTTGGCCCTGAGGCGTTTTACTTCATTGTAAACTTCCTGTGTAGCCGCGACAGTACCGCCCGGGGAATCTATCCTTAAAATAACCGCCTTGATGTTCGGATTGTCTTCTGCCGATTTCAGAAGGTCTACCCAGTATATAGCCCCGCCTCTCGACATGCCGAAATAGTCATTGCCGTCGCTGTAAGTTATAGGAGTAAAAATATTCAGCACTGCAATAGAATCTGCGGGATAAGCGGAATTATTGATAAATTCTCCGGTTTTCTCCATTTTTCCCTTATTTGCCGCAGGGGGCAGAAGGGCTAAAAGAACTATTCCCGTGATTATTGAAATAACAAGAAGACCCGCCAGGATCTTTGCGCCGGTTTTTTCATCGATCATTATAAACTCCTTTGCTCGTACCCGTCAGGGTACCTGTGCCCGTCAGGGTATGCCAGTTGGCCTATTTTCTGAAGAGCGTTTTTTTCGTGTTTTTATTGTACAGTTTTAACGCGCCGTAAAGCTCGTTTGTAAATACACTGTTTGTAAAGATACCATTAAAGTTATAATTTTCAATATTCCTGGAAAATGCGCCCTCGGTTTCATTTATCTTCTCATCGGTCATTTTAGACCAGCCGTCATTGCTGAACCGGGATTCTGCAAGACTTAACAAAACCGGTTTACCGAATTTTTTTAAAATATAGAGAGTAAATTCCTCGGACTCCGGAATTACCGTCATCCTTGTGAAAACACTGTCCAATTCACCCTGGTTAAAATAACGCTCCGGGCGCGATAAAAATTCCTGGATAGATACAAAGGATATTTCTTTTAAGAGGAAATTGACGGCATAGGCATTGAGCATAGAGCTTTCACCGGGTTTCATCCGGTATTTCTTCAAAACATCGTCAACATCGCTTATCCTGAAATAACGTGATCCGGAATCGCCGGAATCCATTTTTTCCCATTCCATTTCGATAACGCCGTATTTCAGCAGATCGTTCTTCCAGTACGAGAGAAGATGAAGACCTATTGAATAAAAAAGCCTGTAATTATCGGATTCGTATGGAATCCGGTAAGTAATGCCGCCGTTGACTGTCGACGCCCCTAAGTATTTGTAAAAACGGGCGAGGGATTTGTCGATAAATACCGTGTAAGAACGCAGATCCCCGGGGCTGCCTTTATACATAGCCTCGAGAACAGGCGTTACAGAATTTCCTCTGATAACCGAGATTTTCTGGTCAGGTTTACCGGTATTTTCAATTTTAAATTTATTTTCGCCCGAACAGGAGTAAAGCGACAGCAGGACGAACGCGCATAAAATCAAACAATTTTTCAAATCGGAAACCCCGCGTTTATATTTTCGGGCACTTCCAATATCTGCCCCTTTGGGGCAGCAAGGTAGTGCCCATTGGGCGGAATTATTAGATTCAATATTACGGTTGTTTTCCAAAAATCTAGTTCTTTTTCAACCGCCCTTTAATAATTGTAACGCAGGATTTTATTTATATCAATACGAAAGCCGGTTACTTGTCCGCGAGCATCGCCGTCATTTCAGCCTCGGTAGCCGTTTCCCCGTTTACGCTGGCTTTGCCTTTGAATTTAATTATGCGCCCTGAATTCTTGATAAATTCTATCTCATAGTCGAGCCTGTCGCCCGGCACTACCGGCCTTCTGAATTTAACTTTATCGATCATCATGAAGAATATGATCTTATCCTTGTTCTTTTCCTGGTCTGCGCCGGCATGCTTCATGGCAATATAACCAGCGCATTGAGCTATGCCTTCTAACATAAGGACGCCAGGCATAATCGGCCTTCCCGGGAAATGGCCCTGGAAAAATTCCTCGTTTATAGTTACATTTTTAAAACCCTTGCCGCCCTTCTCGCCGACTTCAGTAACCCTGTCGACAAGCAGGAAGGGATACCTGTGGGGAAGATGCTTCATAATATCCAATACATCGAATACTTCTGCGTTTTCAGGCATAAAAACTCCTTATATCAACTGGTTCCACACGCTAATCTTCATATCCCTGTCTATTTTTTTAACAAGACCGCTTACAGAATTTCCGAAGCCTACTTCAACCGCCTCGTTTACATTCATTTTCTTCAGGTAATTTATCGAATCTGTCCAGAGGACAGGACTTTTCAGCTGTTTTACAAGCAGCTCCCTGATGTTCGTTTCATCCTCCGGAAGCGCGGTCACATTTGAAATTACAATACATGAGGGTTTGTTTATTTTTATATCTTTCATAAAACGGGAGAATTCATCGGCGGCCCCCGCCATCAATTCCGAATGAAAAGCCCCGCTTACGGAAAGCTTCAGGACCCTTTTAGCGCCGGCTGCGATCAGCCTGCTTTCCGCCATAGCGATTCCTTCCTTTAGCCCCGATATAACAACCTGGCCGGGGCAGTTGAAATTCACCGCGGTAACATAATGCTCCCTCGAAACCTCCGCGCAGACCCTCTTGACGGCTTCATCACCGAGGCCCAGCACGGCTGCCATGCCGCCTTTGCCGTCAGGATCGGCGCCTTCCATCAGTTCGCCCCTCTTTTTTATTACAATAAGGGCGTCTTCGAAAGAGAGTACTCCGGCTGCCACGAGAGCGGAATATTCGCCTAATGAGAGTCCTGCGGTATAATCGGGTTTTCCGGCTTTCATAGTAAGCAGAACGTCGGCGATGTGGCTGTATGTCAGTATAGCTAACTGCGCATTCCTGGTCATTGTCAGATCCTCTTCAGGACCTTCGAAGCATATATTCGAAAGTGAAAATTTCAGAACCTCGTCAGCCTTTTTGTATATTTCATCGGCGACCGGGAATTCTTCAACCAGGTCCTTCCCCATCCCGACTTTCTGCGATCCCTGCCCGGGGTATAAATATGCCTTCATATTCATCTCCTGTAAAAAACAGGTTAATAGCTTAAAATAAACGACAGGGATTGTCAAATTCTAAAACCCCGGTAATGAGTTGATTAAAATTCCAATCCTTATTACACTCTATGTATCGTTATTTTTAAATCTCACCAATTTATTTTAGGGGTTGGCCCATGTATCTTCTACGGGGTATTCCGATTTCTAAAGGAATAGCCGTCTGCGATATTCTCATACGCCATGACGTCACAAAACTTATCAGGTACTCCCGGATGGATACCGACGCTGAAAAGGAAATGGAGATTGAGAAGTATCTCAAAGCTACCAAAGAGGTCAGGTCTGATATAGGATTGATCAAGACCAACCTGTCAAACCCGTTGGCAAGCGAAAACATAAAGATCATCGATTACTACGAAGTTCTTATGAACGAAGATTTCTTCCTTAAAAACATCATTGAAAGAATTAAAAGCGATTCATATCCGGCGGACGCGGCGCTTGTTTATGAGCTCGACCTGCTGAAAAAACAATTCGACAAGCTCGAAGGCGAGTATTTCCAGAGCCGTTTTCTCGATTTCAAAGTCATTGCCGACAGGATAATCAGGAAAATATACGGGGATATAGATCTTTTTTCAATAAACGAACCTGTTATAATAGTTGCCGAAGAGATATCTCCGGCTGAAGTCCTTCATATCCCGAAGGAATATGTCAGGGGAATTGCCACTGAATCCGGAAGCACGACGTCTCATGCAGCCATAATCGTAGAGTCGCTTGAAATACCCGCCGTGTTCGGGATCAAGGACATACTTAATTATGTCAAGAACGGCGATAAAATAATCGTCGACGGATACAAGGGCATAGTTATAGTAAACCCCGACGAAGGAACAATAAACGATTATATCCATCTCCAGAATAATTATACTCTTAAAGAAAAAGAGATTTTCAGCGTAGTAAGCCTTCCCTCAAGGACCCTGGACGGCGTCGATATCAAGTTATCCGCCAATGTTTCGAATTCGATGGAATTAAATATAGCAAGAAGGCATGGGGCGTCCGGAATTGGCCTCCTGCGGACTGAACTTATTTTTATAGCGAATGAAAAATTCCTCAATGAAACCGAACAGTTTGAATTATACAAGGAATACCTCCTGCTTTTCCAGGACAAGGAGGTCATTATCCGCACCCTCGATATGGGCGGGGATAAATTCATAGGCGACAAGAAGAACAAGGACCCCAACCCGTTTCTCGGCTGGCGTTCCATCAGGGTTTTTCTTAAAGAGGTTGAAAAATTCAAGCAGCAGCTCAGGGCTATTATAAGGGCAAGCGTTTTTAATGATAATTTGAAAATCATGATACCGATGATTTCAAGCATAGACGAGGTCAGGAAGGTCAAGAAAATCTATGAGGAATGCGAAGAAGAAATCAAGCGCGAGGGCAAGCCGTTCAAATACAATATCCCCATAGGCATCATGATCGAGATACCTTCTGCCGCGATGCTTTCCAACCAGCTTGCAAAAGAAGTGGATTTTTTCAGCATAGGCACTAACGACCTTGTCCAGTACACACTTGCCGTTGACAGGAACAACCAGGTAGTGGCCGAATATTATCAGCCCCTGAATCCCGCAGTCCTTATGCTGATAAGGTATACGGTCAAGAATGCGAATATTAATCACAAACCGGTTTCAGTATGCGGTGAAATTGCGAGGAACCCTCTTTACATAAGGCTTCTTCTCGGCATGGGCCTCCGAAATTTCAGCATTAACCCTACCTATATTCCATTGGTCAAATCTATTATTCTGAAAACAAAGATCCCCGACGCCTATGAGCTCTGGAAAAGAGCCAGGCAATTAGGCACGGCTTCAGAGATAGAGGCAATTCTGATAGAAGACCTGAAAAAGAATTTCCCGGATATCTATGAATCTTACTTTTTTGTCGATGGATAACGGAGTATAATAATCATGACCCTGAAACAAGATACAGCCATACTGCTTTTATCCTGTCCGGACAGCAGGGGCATTGTCGCTTCAATATCGAATTTCATATTTGCCGGAAACGGGAATATAATACATTCGGACCAGCACACCGATTTCGACAGCGGAACTTTTTTTATGCGCATCGAATGGGAACTCGGAGGTTTTAATATTCCTCTCGGAAATATAGGGGAAGAATTTTCAAAGCTCGCGTCAAAATTTTCTATGGATTTCCGGCTCCTCTTTTCTAATTCTGTTCCCCGGATTGCCGTGTTTGTCTCAAAGTTCGATCATTGCCTTTACGACCTTCTGCTCAAGCATAAATCGGGAGAAATAAAGGCGCAAATCCCGATAATAATCAGCAATCATCCGGATCTCAAACCCGTCGCCGATTATTTCGGCATTGAATACAGGGTATTTTCTCTCCAGGACAAACCAAGGGAAGATGTGGAAAAAGAGGAACTTGGACTTCTTGACAGTTTATCTGTCGACCTTGTTGTTCTTGCCAGGTACATGCAGATACTCAGTCCCGCTTTCATCAAACATTTTCCAAGCAGGATTATTAATATTCATCATTCCTTTCTGCCTGCCTTCGTCGGAGCAAAACCTTACCACCAGGCATACAGGAGGGGTGTAAAAGTTATCGGTGCGACAAGCCATTATGTCACTGAAGAACTTGATAACGGGCCTATCATCGACCAGGATGTTCTGCGGGTCAGCCACCGCGATTCTCTCGATGACCTGATATGCAAGGGGCGTGAGCTTGAAAAGACAGTTCTCACCAGGGCTGTCAAATTCCATCTTGAAAACAAGACGCTTGTCTTCGGAAATAAAACGGTTGTGTTCGATTAAGGAGCCCGGTTATGAAAAGGATTGTTTCGATTAAAATACTTATCATAGACGACAGCACTATCGCAAGAAAGAGCATAAAGGAAAATCTCAGGAATTTCAACATCGAGTTTCTCGAAGCCCCTGACGCCCAGACCGGATACAATATAGCAATAAGTTCTTTGCCGGATCTTATACTTCTCGACCTTAACCTGCCCGATTATCACGGGTTCGAAATATTGAAGAAAATAAAGGCATATCCCGCGGCTGCTCATATTCCGGTAATCATTATCACGATGTCGAGCGCCGCAAGTGATGTAGAGCAGGCTCATACTATCGGCGCCCAGTCATATATACTCAAACCTGTCGACCCGGGGAAACTTTTAGGCAAAATTATGGCTTTATTGAACATCACCGAAGAAGAATTGACAGGAAAATCCCTTGCCGAAGCCCAGGTACAGGCGGATTCACCCCAGAAAGCCCCCCAGACATCCACTTTTCAGAAATTAGAGCCGGCCGACCTGAAACCAGGCATGGAACTCGGCATTCCGGTTCTTTCGCCCGAGGGAAATGTAATGTTCAAAGCAGGAACCGTGCTCGATGAAGAAAAAATATCCGTTATAATAAAACAGAACATTAAAACCCTTTTCATAAAGGCAAAATAGTTTGATATAATTTTCAGTTTTTCATACAATAATATCGATATAGAGCTTATAACCCGGAGTTAATATGCTTTCTTTTAAAATTAATATCCCGCATATATTGATAAGGTTTTTGCCTTTATTGATGTTTTCAAGCACGCTGTGCTTCGGCTCGGATGACCTGTTTGTTGATAATCTAAAAGATAAAACTGTAATCTCGAACCTTTTTATACTTGAAAGCCCTTTTAGTCCCGGGAGCTACTTAAGCGGGGACATCGATTCCCAGGGCTTTTCCCCTTATATAGCCGGACCTCTTCCCCAAAAAATAACGAATACCAGGAATATGTATACATTCCGGGCGTTTTTCATAGTCGATGAATCTCTTTCCGGAACCCTTCTGTCTCTTTACCTTGCGCCGAACAGTTATCCTTATAATGTTTATATTAACGGCTCCCGGATTTTAAGCAGGGGCAGCTACGGCAAAGATTATTACCAGAGCTCCTCCTATGAAACCCTCTCTCTCCAGCTCAGGGAAGGCCTGCTGAAATACGGAGACAATACCAATGAGATCGCGATCCAGGCTTTTCCTCTCGGAGACATATCCCCTTTTCCGGCGCCTGTCCTGTCCTCTGAGGAAAAAACTTCACGCCTGGCCTTCGTAAGAAACTTTTTTAACGTTTATTTCATCCAGGCTTCTTTTGTCATCAGTTTATTCATAGGGCTTTATTTTTTACTTCTTTGTTTCGCCCACAAATTTTCCGAACTGCATTACCTGTACTTCACCTTCATGTGTATTTTCTTCAGCGCAAGCTATGTAAACAATTCGTTTACCTTCAATTCGGTCGATGAAGTTATGCTTGAAAAAATTTCCTATTTTGCAATGCCGATTGCGGCATATTTCCTGACCCTTTTCGTATTGTCTCTGACAAGGATAGCAAACAGGATCTGGCTGATCGTCATTATTACCATACCTGTTTTCATTCATTCGGTCTATATTCTGACTCTATCCACAAAATTCGATATTGATACGTTTTTCAATAATTACACGCTTATTTTCCTGATAGCTCCGTTCTTAGCTTTCGGCTTCATTGTCCTGTCCGTCTCATATTTAAGAACAAGAAGACAAAAATACCTGATAATATTGAGCGCGTATGTTTTATGCGTAATTGCAAGCGTACACGACATATATTATCAGCTGAATTTTCTGACGCCTTTTTGCTGGCTTGTTCCTTACGGTTTTTTTGTCCTTGTCCTCTCCATCTTCATTTTACTGGCCATGGAGGAATCCGCGATTTTTAACGAGGCAAATAAGAGGCGTATTGAGCTCGACAGGAAAAATGAGTCGATGAAGACGGTTTTAGAGAAGCTGGAAACTGTTTCACGGAACCTTATCAGAAGCAGCGGAGCTCTCGACGACAATACGCTAAAAGCCGCTTCGATCATTTCGGAAACGGGGGAAATAAACAGGACAATTTCCCGGAGGCTGAAAACGCAGTTATCTGAAATAGAAAAGGTGACTGGCAGTATTGCCTCGAAGATGGAATCTTCATCTGACAAAATCCCGAAAGCTGTTGAAAACCAGACGGCAGTCGTTGAAGAAACCAACAGAACCGTCAACGGTATGAACATTCATATCGAAAAGATCCTGAGGTCTATTATTCTCACAGAAAATATCTCAAGAGAATTATCGAACATTGCCTCCAACAGCAAGGAAATTGTCAAACAGAGCAGGGATTCTATCGGTAAAATATCGGAAAATACCAATTTCATCAGCGAAGTCCTTGAGAATATACGGGAAATTGTTGAAGAAAGTAATTTCCTGTCTGTAAATGCCTCGATTGAATCTTCATATGCAGGCGAAGCCGGGCAGGGATTCAGCATTCTTGCAAGCGAAATCCGGCAGCTCGCCAATAAATCGAAAGAGAGGCTCGATCTGAGCCAGGAGCGTCTGAAGCAGATGAACTTTAATATTAACGACAGCATCAGGCTTACCGACGACGTCGGAAATCATCTTCTGACTATAATAGAACAATCCAGGAATTCAGCGGATATGATTGAGAAAATATCGAAACTCATGTATGAGCATAAAGTTGAATCAAATGCAATACTCGAGGGATCAGGAAACCTGTTGAAGGATACGATGTCAATAAAGGCTATGACGGATGAAGATTATAAAGAAAGCGAAAAGCTGAGGCAGACTATGATCGTTCTCAAAAAATCTTTCGAGGATATGTCAAAACTCATAACAAGCCATGAGGTAAGTGAAAACAATATCCGCAGCGCAGTAGACCATATCCAGGAAGTTCTGGCCGAAAATCTCAAGACGATAGAGTTATTGAAAGAAGCATTCACCACAGCCGGTACTGAAGGAAGTTTCTGATGACCCTGAAAACATTTGCCGTTTCTTTAGTCATGTCATTATTATCATTAGCCATGCTTCACGCCGAATATTCCATTAATCAAGGCGATCAGGTCTTTTACCTGACGAACATGAGCATTCTTGAAAGCCCTTACAGCCCCGGTTCGCATATTACCGATGAACCGGATGCTCCCGGGTTTATTCAATATAATTCCGGTTCTCTGCCTGTCACCATAAAAAATACCAGGCGGATGTATACTTTCAGGGAAAACATTAAAATCGATCCATCCCTGTCGAATATTCTGCTCTCGCTTTACCTCGGACCGTCCAGTTATCCCTATGATGTTTACATCAATGGAAAATTAGTCCTTACGAGGGGAAGCCGGGATAAAAATTACCAGGCATCGTCTTACGAAACTTTAATTGTCCAGCTATCCGCCGATCTGCTCAACTACGGACAGATTAACAATGAACTCGCAATCCAGGCTTATCCCAAAGTGGAAACCGGGCCTATAGAGGCCCCCATGATAATGCCTGACCTCATGGCGCAGAAAATGGCATTTTTCAGGAACTTGTTTTCGATACATTTTATTCAGGCTGTTTTTATTATCGGGATCCTGATAGGCCTATATTTTCTCTCCCATTACGCCGTCAGGAAATTTTCGGACCTCCAGTTCCTTTATTTCGCGCTGACGTGCTTTTTTTTCAGCTTCTGTTATTATAATATATCCTTCAGCTATAATCTCACCGATGAATTTTATCTCGAAAAAGTTTCAAGGTTCTCATTCCCGCTGACATTGTTATTTCTTACCCTCTTTATCCGCGAATTTACCGGATTATGGAAAAATTTCTTCATGATTATTTTATTAGCCATTCTCCCTGCCGCAGCTTCAATAAATCTTCTTCTAAAGAAAGACATTTTCTCTCTTGACGGTTTTTTCAACCAGGTGGTGATGCTTTATATCATAGCTCCATACCTGTTCCTGAGTTTAACTATGCTTGCAATAGCATATTTAAAATCTTTTAAAACGAAATTCCTTATTTTGATACTTTCATACATGGTTATTTTCGGAGCAAGCGCTCATGACATTTATTACATAATAATCAAGGAAGCCCCCTTCTGCTGGATGGCTCCTTACGGATACCTTACCATGGTAGTGAGCGTCTTCATAATATTGGCAATCGAGGAATCCACCCTCTACGACGAGTCAATGAGAAGGTCCAGGGAAATAGACATCAAGAACAATGCCATGAAAACAATAATCAGGAAGATAGAAATTGTTTCAGGCAATCTCGAACGCTCGAGCCGAAGCCTCGGTGAAAATATCGGAAAAGCAAGCATGGTTATCAGGAATTCCAGCGATAACAACAGGACTATTTCCGACAGGATCATAAAAGAGCTGCAGGGGATAGAAGGGATCATATCCCAGATTACTTCGAGAATGGAAATTTCAGTTGAGAAAATCCCGGAAGCCATTTCCGGACAGACGGCTGCAGTCGAAGAAACAAACAGGACTGTTTCGAGCATGAATTCACATATAGAAAGGATCCTTCAGGCTACCGACAAGACAAATATCATAGCGCAGGAGCTTTCCAAGTTAGCTTCAACCGGGCGCGATATCGTCCTGAAATCAAAAGAATCTATAAAAGAGGTCTCACTCAATTCCCAGTTTATAAGCGAAATATTATTCAATATCCGTGAAATCGTTGAAGAAAGCAATTTCCTTTCGATAAACGCGTCGATTGAATCTGCTCATGCCGGAGAAACAGGAAAAGGCTTCAGCATTTTAGCAAACGAGATACGGGAGCTTGCCAACAAATCGCGGGAAAGGCTTGAAATGAGCCAGGACCGTTTAAAACAGATGATTACATTTATCGATGAAAGCATCTCGCTTTCGGAGCAGGTGACCGGTTCATTGCTGACTATAATGGATAAATCCCAGGATTCTGCAGGAATGATAAGTAAAATAACAGAGCAGATGAGGGGCCATAAGGAAGAATTCGGAGATATTCTCAAGGGTTCCGATTCCCTTCTCCAGGACTCCTTTTCGATAAAGAGCATGTCCGATCAGGAACGTAAAGAAAACGAGTCGCTGAAGCAGTCGCTATCATCCCTTAGAGAATCCTTTATAGAAACGACAGCCCTGCTGAGTTCACAGATGGAAAGCGAGAACAATATCCGGGAAGCTATCGACAGGATCCAGGAAGTACTCGGGGAAAATCTTAACGTCATGGATATTTTGAAGGACAGCGTAAAGATAGGCAGTACGATTACATTCTAAATATGCGTTACTCCGTATTCCCTGGAATAAGCCCTGATTTTTTCAAGCGCCCCGGCGTCAAGAACCGTTTTGCCGTCGATAGGACGTTCATATAGAAAGTCCACAATTTCCTTTAAGTTTACTATTGAATGAACCCCTATATTGAACTCATCCCTGACTTCCTGGAGCGCAGACCTGTTATCGTTGATCCCTCTTTCCATGCGGTCCACAGATACAACAAGGGCCTTTATTTCGATATTTGAAATCGACTTTAGAAGCCTCACGCTTTCCCTGACGGATGTGCCGGCCGTTACAACATCCTCTATGATTACAATCCTGTCCCCGTCTCTCGGCCTGTTGCCGATTATCAGCCCGCCCTCGCCATGCTCCTTTGCTTCCTTTCGGTTAAAACAAAAACTTTTGTTCATTCCATATTTGTAATACAACGCGATTGAAGCTGAAACCGCGAGGGGTATGCCCTTGTAAGCCGGGCCGTAGAGAATGTCAAAATCATCCCCTATCTTTTCAGCGATCATATCTGCGTAAAACTCCCCGAGTTTTGCTATATCGGCTCCAAATTTGTAATTGCCGGTATTGATAAAAAACGGCGTTTTCCTGCCGCTTTTTGTTACAAAGTCGCCGAATGTAAGCACATCCGACCTTACCATAAAAGATATGAATTCTTCCTGGTAACTCATTTTCAAACCCCCGGTTCTGAAATTTCAGGTTTTTTATGATATAATAAACCCTCTTATTAATCAATTTAAAGGGAGTATCTCTTGCCTATATTCAAACTTTCACATGAAATCGTATTTCCCCCAGTAGAATTAAGCACAGCAGAAGGCATCCTTGCAACAGGCGGGGATCTTTCTCCGGAAAGGTTGATAAGCGCATACAAATCGGGCATATTTCCCTGGTATATGCCTGAAAGTCCCATACTGTGGTGGTCGCCCGATCCCCGTTTTGTTTTATTTACGGATGAACTGATTGTCCCTGGAAGCATGCGCCGGGTTTTCAATAATAAAAATTTTTCATTCACTTTCGATACATGTTTTGAAGAAGTGATACGGTCATGCAGCCTGCCCAGGAAGGGAGAAAATTCGACATGGCTTGTCCCTGAAATGATCGAAGCCTATATTACCCTCAATAAACTTGGATACGCTCATTCAGTCGAGGCCTGGTCGGGGAGCAGGCTTTCGGGAGGGCTTTACGGCGTTTCATTAGGCAGATGTTTTTTCGGTGAATCCATGTTTACCCGGGAAAGCAATGCTTCAAAAGCGGCGCTGATATTCCTTTCACGCAGATTAAAAAGCCTCGGTTTTAATTTGATTGATTCACAGGTCTATACCCCTCACCTGGCGATGCTCGGGGCCCGTTTGATACCCAGGCCTGAATACCTTTCCTTTTTGAAGGAAAGCCTTAAATTTGACGGCCCGTCACAGAAGGACTGGAAAAACCTCCCCGGTTCAAATAATGGAAATAATAACCCCGGGATATTATAATTAATAAAAGGAGTGGAGATGTATAAAGAGAGCAATACCCCTGAATCTTTTTTTACAGCCGTTATCGGCATTATTATAGCCCTGGCCGTGATTTCGCTTTTCACGCAATTCTTCCCGGTTGTTCTGGCTCTTCTCATAATCGCGGCTCTTATCCCCGGAATTTCAATGCTTTACCGCCTGATTACCACGGGTTCCGCGGCAAAGGAAAGGCTCTCTTCCAGATATGACGAACATGGGAGCAGGAGAATTAAAGCGTCTGTAATAGAGATGAAAGACGCGGACAAAGAGTCCGCAGAAAAAGATAAAACCAAGTAGCTATTTTGAATTCCTCATATCCCTTAAAATCGCGCCCTTGCCGATAGGAAAATACCTGAATTCAAGCTCTTTCATCTTATCGGCCTGGAAGATGTTCCTGCCGTCGACAACTATGGGCAGAGCCAGCGCTGAATAGATATCGCATGGCTCTATATGCTTGAACTCATCCCACTCGGTCAGGATAACGAGGGCTTCGCAATTCGTCAGCGCATCGAGAGGCGTCTTTGCATATCTCACATTTTGAGACTCGGGGAAAAACCTCTTGAAATTGTCGGCAGCCCTGGGGTCATAAAGAGAAACCTTCACCTGCATATCGAGAAGTTCCCTGATGACTTTAAGGGAAGGCGCTTCCCTGATATCGTCGGTTTCAGGTTTAAAGGCAAGCCCCCAGACGGCTACACCCTTGTTCTTGAGTATCCAGAGCTCATCCTGAAGGATCGATATAATTTTTTTATAGCGGATTGAATTGTAATCGTCTATGCTCTTGATAAGCGAGCAGTCAACAAGGTTTTCCTGCATAACGCTGATAAATGCCTTAACGTCTTTAGGAAAGCAGCTTCCGCCGTATCCTATGCCGGCGTCGAGAAAAGACCTGCCTATCCTTCCGTCAAAACCGAGTCCGTCGGCGATTTTTTCAACATCCCCGCCGGTTTTTTCACAAAGGTCGGCAATCATGTTAATATACGATATTTTCATTGCAAGGAATGAATTAGAAGCATATTTTATTATCTCTGCGCTCGATGGGTCAACGATGATCTTTTTCGTATTGAAGCTTTCATAGAGTTTGAGCATCGTATCCCTTGCGCGGTCCGTTTCAACCCCGATGACTATCCTGTCCGGGTGCATGAAATCGGAAATAGCGCTGCCTTCCCTTAAAAACTCGGAATTAACGACAAAATCGAAGCTTGCTTTTCCCTTGTTGTAGAGCTTTGTTATAGTCTTGAGCTGCCTGTGGGTGCCGACAGGAACAGTGCTCTTTTCAACAATTATCCTGTATGAATTCTGCGGCGTATTTTCGGCAATAGTCCTGACTGCGGATTCTACCTGCGAAAGGTCGGCAGTGCCGTCTTCCATCGGTGGAGTCCCGACGCATATGAATATTATTTCAGATGAATTGACAAGTTCGGTGATGTCGCCGGTAAAAGACAGTCTTTTTGCCGAAATGTTTTTCCCAAGCAATTCCTCAAGCCCCGGTTCATATATCGAGGATTTTGCATTGGAGTAAGACCTGACCTTTTCTTTATCGACGTCATAACAAATTACGGAATTACCCTCTTCGGCAAAGCAGCATCCGCTGACAATCCCGACATATCCTGTCCCGACAATACCAATATTCATATCAATTCCTGATTTTTATTTAATCTCTTTAAGTATGTCTTTTACTCTGTCCGTTTTTTCCCATGAAAATATTTCGCGTCCGAAATGACCGTATGCCGCGGTTTCCTGGTATATCGGCTTGCGGAGGTCGAGGGTTTTTATAATTCCGGAGGGGGAAAGGTCGAATACCTTCTGCACGGCTTTTTCGATCTTGCTTTCTTCAACTTTGGCTGTCCCGAAGGTCTGGACCATGACGGAAACCGGATAGGGAACTCCTATCGCGTAAGCTACCTGGAGTTCGCATCTCTCGCACAAACCTGCCGCGACAATGTTCTTGGCGACATACCTTGCCATATAAGCTGCGCTGCGGTCAACCTTGGACGGGTCTTTACCGCTGAAAGCGCCGCCCCCATGCCTGCCCATTCCGCCGTAAGTATCCACTATGATTTTCCTGCCGGTAAGGCCTGAATCGCCATGAGGTCCGCCGACGACAAAACGGCCTGTAGGATTGACAAAATATTTTGTTTTGGAATCTAAAAGACCGGTAGGCTCAAGGACAGGGTTTATGATCTTCAATATTATCTCTTTTTTCAGGTCTTCGTATGCGATGGTATCGTCATGCTGGTGCGATACGACCACCGTATCGATCCTGACCGGCGTATGCCCGTTATACTCGATTGTAATCTGGCTTTTAGAATCGGGCCTGAGCCATTTTATTTTTCCGCTTTTGCGGAGTTCCGATGCGTGCTTCAAAATCTTATGTGCAAACATGATCGGCGCAGGCATCAATTCCGGAGTTTCACTGCATGCGAATCCGAACATCATCCCCTGGTCTCCCGCCCCCTGCTGGCCCTTGAATTCATTGAGCCCTGAACCGGAAACTCCCTGTGAAATGTCGGGGGATTGAGAATGTACGGTGCTCAATACAGCCATCGAATGAAAGTCGAGACCGAATTCGGGGTTATCATATCCGATTTTTTCCGCAGTATCACGCGCTATCTGCTGAAAGTCAAGCACTGCCTTGGTGGTGATTTCTCCGCCTACGAGCACCATTCCCGTAGTAGTAAACGTTTCGCATGCCACCCTTGAAAAAGGGTCCTGTTTGAGGCATGCGTCAAGTACGCCGTCCGATACCTGGTCCGCAAGTTTATCGGGATGGCCCTCGCTTACCGACTCGGATGTAAAGAGATAACTTTTCTCCATTCTTCTTCTCCTCCAGCTTTTGAGCCATAATTATAAAAAATAATACGGATAATATCAATTAATTCTATCTTATTTGAAAATATTGGGTATTTCCATTAGACTATTCCCCTGAGGAGTTTATAATGGCTGGTTTGAAGGTAAGCGTATCCGGCATCCGGGGTATATGGGGAGACGGTCTTGATATAGAAACCCTTTCAGGATTTTTAAAGGCGTTCATAATATTCTTAAAAGGCAGGAATTGCAGCAGGGTTTTAATTGGCAGGGACGCAAGGCCGACGGGACAGATGATAGCCAATCTTGCCGCAGGCATTCTGAATGCTTACGGGATAGATGTCTGGGATTGCGGAATCGTCCCGACTCCCACCATACTTTTCGGAGTAAGGAAGCTGTCGCTTGGCGGAGGCATAATAATAAGCGCCTCCCACAATCCTGTCGAATGGAACGCCCTGAAGTTCGTGATAAAAGACGGTATATTCCCCGGAGAGGAAGACGTCAGGCTGATAAATTCCTTCATAGGCGCTCCCTTGCATGAAAACGCCTACGACAGCATAGGTACATATGAATTCAACCCGGAAATAGAAGAGATGCATATCTCTGAGATCTTGAATAAGGTATCGCAGAGTAAAATCAGAGAGAGAAAGTTCAGGGTCGTGCTCGACCCTGTAAACAGCGCCGGGGGGCGCATAGGCAAAAACCTCCTCGAAAGGCTCGGCTGTGAAGTGCTTCTCGTCAACGGCGAAATTAACGGAACTTTCGGCAGGGGGCCGGAGCCTACTCCGTCCAATCTTACCCACCTTACCCCGGCAGTAAGGCAATTCAGGGCAGACGCCGGTTTTGCCCAGGACCCCGACGCCGACAGGCTTGTCTGCATTGATGAGACCGGCAGGGTTCTCAGCGAGGAAATGACCTTTGCCCTTTGCGCCGATCATATTCTTTCGGGCAGGAAGGGCGATATTGTCATCAATTTATCCACTTCCATGGTTAACGAATGGATCGCTGAAAAACATGGCGTCAGATGCCACAGGACAAAAGTCGGAGAGGCAAACGTCACCGCCGGAATATTTTCTCATAAGGCGCTGATAGGAGGAGAAGGAAACGGTGGGGTTATCTATCCTGAAATAAACTGCGCCCGCGACAGCCTTGTCGGGATGGCGCTTATACTTGAAATGATGGCTCTGGAAAACAGGCCCTTATCGGAAGCCGCTGACAGCCTGCCCCATTATTTCATGTCGAAGGAAAAAGTGGAAACCTCTCTATCGCCGGATATAATATTCGGGAGGATCAAAAAAGAGTTCGATGGGGCGGGGATAGATCAAACCGACGGGCTGAGGCTTGAATGGAATGATAAGGGCGGGAAGATCTGGCTCCATATCAGGGCTTCCAACACAGAGCCGGTATTCCGCATAATCGGCGAGTCGGGAGACGAGGACCTGCTTAAAGGCAGCCTTGAACGGGTCAGAGAGATCCTTTCCCGGCCGGCTGTTTAGCAAAATAATGATCAAGAGAATACCCGAACGATTTAATCAAAAATAAAGCCGCCTCTTTGCTTACTTTCGCATTGGGGCAAAGCATATCGAAGCCATGATAGCAGCCCTTAACTGTTTATCGATCATTTTAAGCGTTACGATCATATCAATAACATCCGGTTAAATCCTTATATAAAATTATGGCATACATAAATTTAACTGTCAACGCCCTAAAGGGCGCGGATACTCCGCTATATTTTATATATGTGCAGCTATCGGCCCCGTTTTTTCTGTGGTTCATGTGGTAAGCTATATCGATAGATTTGATTGCGCTGTCCCCTTGGCAATATTTCCTTTTATCATTATATTAGAATAAACCGATGTTTATTCATCCGTTTTCAAATAAGAGGAATGAAGGAAAAAATATGTCCGGCAGATTTTCAAAAATTCTCGCTCTCATGCCCCGGGTCAGCCAGGATTCGGCTTTTTATACCTGGCTGGTCGTTGCAAACGTGATGGTCGGGACCTTTATGGCCATTCTCGACTCGACAATAGTCAATGTCGGGCTTACAAATATCATGAACTCGTTCGGCACAAGCATTGATAAAATCGAATGGATCATAACCGGCTATATGCTCGTAATGGCTGTGACCCTTCCGGCTTCAGGCTGGATCGCCGATCATTTCGGATACAAGAGGAGTTATTTCGTATCGCTATTCCTTTTCACTCTGGGATCTCTATTGTGCGGATTTGCCTGGAATGAGACTGTCCTGATCGCCTGCCGCGTCGTGCAGGGCCTTGGCGCAGGACTGATAATGCCGATAGGCATGGCTATAATCACAAGGACCTTCCCCCCTGAAAAAAGAGGGATGGCTCTCGGTTTCTGGGGAATCTCGGCGGCCGCTTCGGTTTCTTTCGGGCCTGTGATCGGCGGCTACCTCATAGATAATTTCAGCTGGCATGCCATATTCCTTGTCAACGTCCCTGTAGGCGTCATAGGCCTTGTCTCAACAATCATCATACAGAAGGAATACCGGATTGAAAAAGTGCGCTCTTTCGATTACGGCGGGGCGATTTTCATGACGATATTCCTGACTTCTCTTCTCCTTGCCCTCGCCTGCGGAAATTCATCATGGAACACCGGAGGATGGCACTCCAACTTTATAGTCACATGTCTGGTATTTGCGGCGGTTTCTTTTGCGGTTTTCCTGTATATAGACCTGCGCATAGAGGATCCTCTGATAGACCTGAGGCTCCTCAAGGATTTCAACTTCTCGATGGCAAATATAGTGTTCTTCATATTCGGGTTCGGGATGTTCGGAAGCACGTTCCTTCTCCCGCTTTTTCTACAGACTTCACTCGGATATACTGCATTGCAGGCCGGCATGGTTTTCCTCCCGATAGGGATGGTGCAGGCTGTAATGTCGCCGATTTCAGGGGCTTTGTCGGACAGGATTAATCCCAAGGTTCCGGCTTTGATAGGAATAGCCCTTCTCGGGATCGGCCTCTACATGCAGGATTTTCTTTCTCTTGATTCGAGCAATTTCCAGATAATGGTCCCGCTGATGGTCCGCGGTTTAGGTATGGGCATGATAATCGCGCCTCTCGGAGCCCTCGCCATGTCGAGGATGCCGCCCAGGAAACTCGCGCAGGCATCCGGGCTTTTCAATGTAATACGGCAGGTGGGGGGAAGTTTCGGAGTCGCCGTCATGGGAACTATCCTTTCAAACCAGGTAGTAGTCCACTCGGCTAATTACTTCCAGGCTGTGAACAGTTATTCGCCAGTATTTCAGAATATGATCTTCACGCTCGGGACAATGATAGGACAGTTTTCGGGAAAAAATTCGGGCGTTTCTCAGGCTATTTCCCGGATGTCTATATTCCAGAATGCCGCAAACCAGGCTTTCGTTTCATCTATCTGCGACGACTTCCTGATTGCAGGCGTGGCGACATTCTTCTGCCTGATTCCTCTCCTGCTGCTGCGCAGCCGCAAGAAAGAGAATACATGCGCCGAATTTGACAATTGTTAAATATTATACTAAATTTCAAATAATTCAAATTTCAGGAGAAACTGATGGCAAAAAGGAAAGTTGCGGTAATAGTAGGAAGCCTCCGCAAGGGATCATTCAACCTGAAAATGGCCAGGGCTTTAATGAAAATTTCATCGCCGTATTTTTCAACGGAGCTGCTTGAGATAGGCCAGCTTCCCCTGTATGACCAGGACCTCGACGAAGAGGGGGCTTCCACTCCCGTTCAGTGGACCGAGTTCAGGCAAAAATTGAAGAATTTCGAAGCTGTCCTGTTTGTCACTCCCGAATACAACAGGTCGATTCCCGGCGCGCTGAAAAACGCCATCGACGTAGGTTCGAGGCCTTACGGGAAAAGCGCATGGAAAGGCCTGCCCGCCGCGGTAGTCAGCGTTTCGCCCGGCCTTTTAGGGGCTTTCGGGGCAAACCATATACTCCGGCAGTCCCTTGTTTTCCTGAATATGCCTACGATGCCTTCCCCTGAAGCTTATATCTCCAGCGTCTCGCAGCTTTTCGGCGAAGACGGATCTTTGACAAATACCGGGACGATAGATTTTATGACGGCTTTCATGGGAGCTTTTGCCTCCTGGGTAGATGCGAATTCGAAGAAATAGATGCGCTTCAGAGCTTCCTTTTATACCTGAAGTAGCTGTTGATAACGGAAGCGGAAGCGTCTTCCGGGAAGATATCGAGAACCTCAACCCCTATCCTTTTCAGTTCTGCGATAGTTCTGTTCCTCCTCATTACCATATCTGCAGCGGCCGCTACTGCAAATATTCCCGGCTGACCCCCGGGCCCGCTGCTGTCAGCCGTTTCGAATATGGTTTTATCCCTTAAAAGGATAAGAAGCACCATGTGGCTTTTTTTAATGATCGACAGGTGTTTATAGAAAATATTTTTGGAAGAGTCGTCGATCAGATCGGTGAATATTACCGCGAGAGATCTCTTTTTCAGCCTGGACTGGAGAAAGCTGAAGGCATTCCTGTAATCCGATTCCGAGAAATCATACTGTATTCCCGAAAGGGCGCTCTTCATGCGGTTGACAATCTTCAAATCCTTGGTCGGGGGCATATATTTTATGATATCCCTGCCGAAAGCCGTAAGGCTGACCCTGTCGCCGTTTTTCGCCGCTGCATATGAAAGGACAAGGGATGCCCTGATCGCATGATCGAGGGCCGACATTCCACCGCTCTCGGCAGCCATTAGCCTTCCGCAGTCAAGAAGCACTGCAAGATGCAGGTCATTTTCAAGGCGGTAGATCCTTGAGACCGGCCGGCCGGACCTCGCGGTGGCCTTCCAGTCGATTTTGCCGAATTCATCACCCTTGATATAGTCCCTGAGCATTTCGAAATTTGTGCCGTCTCCGAACATGATCGTTTTCTGATTCCCTTCCGATTTTCTTATTTCCTTGTGAATAAGCCTGAAACTCTCTGCCTGAGCAGAAGGGGATGGAACGACCTTTATAAGAAAGTTTTGTTTGATATTTGCATGCAATACCCATAATCCCATCAGCGAAGGGCCTTTCAGATAGATGCGTCTTATATTGAACTCTCCCCTCCGGAGCGGGTACAATGTGAAATTATATGCTGAGGAACTCTCAGGATAAACCGTGACCGGCATTTTTGAATAATTGCGGGGAAAAGATACATCGAGGTCGAGCAGGAATAAAAATTTAACGGGGAACATGTATGAATTTTTCACATTCAGCACGCATGGATTTTCTGTATTTATTTTCATGAATTCTGGAATGACAAGTTCTACCGATAGGCCTTTCCCGAACCCGGGGCTTGCGGCTATGTCGATCGCCATGATCAGGACCAGCAGTCCGTCAAGTATAAATCCTGCCTGAAGCAGCGGTTTGAAGAGGACAGAAAAAACCGCCGCGGCGAGAGGGATGCATAAAAGGATTATTACGATTCTGCCCGGTACAGCCGAATTTCTCATCTCGGGACCGCCACCTTTCCTAAAATTGAAGTTATGAAATCATCCGGCTGACGTCCGTCTATTTCTGCCTCAGTCTCGAGTATTAGACGGTGTCTTAAAACAGGGAAAGAGCATGCAGCCACATCGTCGGGGTTGATGAAATCCCTTCCGTTTATAACAGCATAAGCCCTGGATGATTTCAGCAGCGCGATTGAAGCCCTCGGCGAAGCCCCCACGCTTATTCCCGGGGTTTTCCTCGAAGTTTCGACAATCGACAGTATGTAATCCATTATTTTTCCGTCAATCCTGACAACGGAAAGCGATTCCCTGTAAGCCTTGAATTCTTCAAGGTCGCAGACTTTCCTGATATCCGACCTGCCGAGATCATCGGAATCGAAGCCTTCGGAAAACATCACGAGCATTTTCATCTCATCTTCCCTCGATGGGTATTTCACCAGAACCTTGAACATAAAACGGTCTATCTGAGCTTCAGGAAGGGGATAAGTGCCTTCATATTCTATTGGGTTCTGTGTGGCTATGGTAATGAAAGGCTCTTCGAGCTTGTACAAAGTACCCTCGATAGTGACCTGCTTTTCCTGCATGGCCTCTAAAAGCGCCGATTGTGTTTTCGCAGGAGCCCTGTTGATTTCATCGGCTAGCAGAAAATTTGTGAAAACCGGGCCTTTCCTGATATAAAAATCATTCTTCACGTTATCGTAAACTGTTGTTCCGACTATATCGGCAGGCATAAGATCGGGTGTAAACTGTATTCTCTTGAAATTCACACCGATAATTCTTGAAAGAGTATTAGCCATAAGGGTTTTTGCCAGTCCCGGGAAACCTTCAACCAGCACATGGCCGCCGTTGAGCAGAGCAAGGACTATAAACTTGACGGCCTCATCCTGGCCCTTGATCACCTTTCCAAGCTCGCTTATTATCTTCTCATACCACTCTCTGAAATCATCCGGAGTTTTCTTAATTGGATTATTTTCCATAAGTTATTTACAACCCCTTTTCAATTATTTTTATAAAATCTCTGCGCTTTTCCTCTATCCTTGCTATATGGCTCCGGCGCCCTTTTTTAAAAAGTTCGCTTCCGGCCCTCTCTCCATACCTTTCCTTGAGAAAAGCCGGTAATTCCTCCCTGTTTATTCCGGGAAAAAGCCTTGAAAGCTTCTCGAAGAAATAATCGTCGAATACATTAACAAGGACAACGGTGTTGCCGCTGTTCGCGAAAAAATTTCCGGCAGCGTCAAGGTGGTTTTTGATTGACCTTTTTTTATATTTGCCGTAATCGACTATGCCGCCGAACCTTTTAAAATTAGCCAGGAAAAATGCCAGGGCGATAAGACCGGCCTGAAGGATGATATACGGGAAAATCCCCTTTGTAAAAAAGTAAGAGGGTTTTTCAGGAGTTTTACCCGCTGATGCGGCATCTTCTAGCCCGGTCATATCGACTGCGATCCTGGTATGGAAATATTCCTTGAAGAGATTATTGAGCAGCACGGCGTTATCACCCTCCAGGATCAGTTTATCTGAAAATATCGTATCGTTGCCTATATAGATAATCTCTCCGCCGTTATAAGAAGAACTTGCAAGAATGACATCGCCTCCGAGGGTGACCAGGGGTTCAAAATGAGAACTGAAGGTCTCCCTGCCCGGCACATAGGTTCCTGCAGACGTAGTCCAGCCTGAGCCCAGAACCGACAGGCTGCCGACGCCCTCGAGCAGTTTCGATGCCGTACCCCCCTTTACTTTCAATTCAGAAGGGGGCGGCAGATTATCTTCAGTTGAAGCGTCATCTCCCTGATCCTGAATCTCGCCAGTGAAAACAATGAGCCTGCGGCCCCTGCCGAGCCAGCCGCTATATTTTTTAAAGCTGTTTTTGTTCCAGTTTTCCTCAAGAACGATACACCTGTGAAGGTCCTTATCATAATCGAACTGGCGTATTACAAGCATATAACCCATTTTTTTAAGCAGTAAAAACAGCAGGTCATGCTTTTCATATTTCAGGTACCTGTCATAAGGGACCCTGGTTTTCGGGATTGAAGGCTTTAATAAAGGTAAGAATATAATAATGACAAAAACGACGGAACTTACTAAAACCGATATAAACAGGATTACAAGCGCCTTTCTCATAACCTGACGCCCCTCAGAACCTCAAACTCTTTCATGCAGGCTTTGTACTCCCCCCCGGATGCCTCATGGCTGTCAAAAAGCACCCTGTCTGCAAAATCGCAGATGTTTTTAAAGGAATCCCTGAGTTCCGGATTTTTTATTCCCGTGTAAACCATGAAGTTAGTCATCCCCTTGCTGTAAGGTAGACCGGATTTCGAAATGTTTAAAATGGATGCCCGGTATAAATATAAAACCGCGTCTGAAAATTTGCCCTCACTCGCCAATTTTCCTGGAATATCCGGGTCATACGGCTCGATTTTCAGCTTTTCCTCCCTCTCGCGTTCCCCGAGATTCCCATATACGCCTAGCGATATCCTCTCCGATACAAAATATATCACGGCTGCGGCAAACACCGTTATAATCAGAATTATTAAGCCAGTGCTTGCGTTCCTGATAATGAGCTGCAGGATTCCGGGGTTTTTACCCATTGAAAACAGGGATCTGTTACTGCCGAGATTGTTTGTTTTTTCAAGAATTTTAACAATCTCGCCGGCAGATTTTTTAACTTCATCATGCCCGGGTGTTTTTTGAAAAGTATTGCAGCCCGACAGCAGAATGGAAAAAGAGAATGCAAGAAGGAATAATTTATAATTTTTCATCTATATCTTTTTTATCCCCGCTTTCGATATAATCATTAACCATGCTTTCAACTCCGAAGCCTTCATGTTTTATCTTTAAATTATAAAATATGGTGATGATCAGCGCTTTGCCGATCGCGCCTATAAAGAGTGTGCACAGAATATAAAACACAAAATATATTATAACTGCGGCGGATGAAAACACGCCTAAATCGCCAAGGAACATGGACAGGACGCCGAACAGGAGACCTATTATTCCTCCAATGACCATGCCCATGATCACCAGCAGCAGATAGGCCCCTGAAATACCCATTATATTATAATTGGCAAGGGTAAAAGCCCTTATTACTGCCTTGCCCCCTGTCCTGTCCTCCCCGAGGATGACTGGCGCCACCATCTGAAAAACAACTATGCCGTAGATCATAAATATAAATATGCCGATGCCGCTGGCAAACATTATCAGGGCAAAAATTCCTACGGCCCCCGTCTGAATAGCAAAACCGCCTATGCCGAATGTCAGCGCGGCAAGTATGCCCAGCAGGATAAATGAGCCTATGAAAAAGGCTATTGCTATACCGGCCATCGGAAGAACGCTGAACAGAAGGGAAGGAGTCTTTTTCCAGACTACGCCTATCGACTGCTTTATTTTCCAGTCCTCTCCCATGAAGGTCCTGAGGAAGAGGTGGTTTAAAAGACCGTTGTAAATTATATCCGCGATGAATAATACCGCCAGAATGGCAAACGATATGGAGATAAGAGCCGCGGGCCCTATTTTTGCGATGAAATCGGGCCAGGAATTCAGCCAGTAATCCATTGATGTAATATTTGCCCTGGCCATATTCTCCCATCCGTAGAGGCCCAGGAAAATAGCGGCTGATATTCCTGCAATCAAAAGAATGAACACAAAAAACAGCATCGTAATAACCAGGACATCCTTGAATTTACCAAAACTCATCCGGAAGGCGTTATCAAAAAGTGTGCCGATTGTCATAGCCCTCATCTCATTCTTCATCATCATCTCCTTTTAAAATCTTTACCGGCGGCTTGAAGATAATATATTTCAATGAAAAGAATACGATCAGGGCCAGGCTTGACAGAGCGACTGAAAGTTTTATCCAGTAAGGCGCTTTAGTAGGCGATAAAAACCCCTCGATGAAAGCCGCCAACAGGATGGACAGAGCGCCTGTAAATAATACGGGCGTTAATTCCCTGGCTTTTTCCGACAGGGCTATTGCCCTCCCGCGGCTGTTTCCATGGATAAGAGACAGCCCCATGGCTAATCCTGCCCCGGCTGTAAGGCAGAGGCCCATGAGCTCAAAGGCGCTGTGCGCGGTTACAAACGCGAAAAGGTTTTTCCCGTAGCCGGAAGAAACCACAAGGCCGAATACCGCGCCGAGTGTAAGCGCATTATAGCATACTATAATGATAGTTCCGGCGCCGAAAGTGATGCCGAGCACAAAACTCATGAACCCGATCGATATATTATTTCTGATATAAAACCCCGACATTTCTATGTTGCTGTAAACGTCCCGCTTTTTACTGATGTCCCCGCTGTACGACTGCTTCATCATTGTAATAAGATTTTCAGGGAGCACATTGGACGCGTATTCAGGGTTTCTCAATATGGTAATAAATGTAATAAGCGCTATTGAAAAAAACATCGTAAAGACAAACGCAATCGGTTTAATATTCTTCCTGAAAGATATTGAAAAATCCGAGGTAAAAAATCTGATAATATCGTTTATGGTTTTTTTCGGCGGAGAATAAAGTATATTATGTGAAAAACGGACCAGCCCCATTATATAATCCACAGTGTCGGGAGATAATTCAAGAGTTTTTGCAAGCTCCGAATCCGTGCACACATGCCTGTAAAGGTCTGGAAAATCCCTTATTTCTTCGCCTGACAGGGATGATACCCTGCCGTTGTGAGCTTTTTTAATAATAGCTTCAAGCCTGCACCAGTAATCTTTCCTTTCCTCGACAAAGCGTTCCGATTTTGTCATTCCTTCCATTCAATAATCCTTGTGGCTATTATAGATTTTTTGAATATAACCGAGGCTGTCGGTATATTCATCTTCATCCTGCAGATTTTCATGTATTTTTTCGGCTAATTTATCTGCAAGATCACTGCGCTTTTCCGGGCTTATTTTATCAAGGTTGTTAATGAAGTTTCTTATGACAAAAAGTTCGTTCTCTCCAAGTTTTCTTCCTAAAATTTTTTCACCTGCAGAAATCTCTTTTTCGAGAGCGAGAAGGGAAAAATCCGGCATTTTAAAACCGCCCTTTTCTTCGTTTATTACAATGGTTCCTGCAACAAGGTCCCCTATTCTCCTGAAATCCTTGTTAAGTATTATAGAGAAAAACGCGCCGAGGTAAAGAGATGCCTGCTGATCGAAAACCCTTATAAAGTTTCTTAGAATAACCGATGTCGCATCGAGAGGCTTTCCCGAATAACTTATGACTCTCAGTCCGAATATGATCTTCCCGGGTGTTCTTCCATTCAGGAATATTTCAAAAAATATGAAATAAAACCACTGCATGACAAAATCCAGCACCATGATAAAGAAAACGCTCAGGCTCGACAGCACCGATCCTCCGGCGAGAGCCCGGAGCGGGTTTTTCCCGGCAGCCATGTGGATGATATTGAATATCCCGAGCAGGATAACTGCAAGGTAAATTGCGGTATAAATGAGGGCAACATCCACTATAAGAGCAAGCAGCCTGGAAAAAGGGCTCGCAATCCTGTAAAGGACCCGGATCTGCTCCGGCGATTCAATGCTGACCATGCCGCTTCTTGAATATGTCGCGATAAAAGCCCCCAGGCAGCAGCTGATTTACAGGTCAATCAGCCTGGCTGATTCGATTATTTTAATCGGAGGTATAAGAATAGTCAAAAGAATTGTATTTTGACAACAGGCCGATACAACCTAAGCTAATCGATTCTTTTTTGGATGATATGTTAAAAACCATGCTAAAATAA
>CAZHNM010000012.1:0-111048 GCA_964533855.1 uncultured Brevinematales bacterium | reverse complement strand
GCATCTCCGCCCAAAGAACAGTGAAGTTTCATATCTAAAAACTTCTTTACGGTAATACCTTCATATGAATGGATAGGAAAAATGACTTTTATTTCAGTATGTTCTTTAATGTCTCTATCTGGTTTTTCCAGAAGATGAACTTCACCTTTTTCCCATAAACCTTTTAGTTCGATATATTCATTCATAGCATACCTCGGATTTTGTAAACGATATGTGCTGTGGCAGCGGAAGCGGATTATATTGTTTCAGACGACAAGCATCTTTTATCCTATGGTAAATATGGGAATATTGAGATAATAAAAGCCGCTGATTTCCTGGAACTATTTTAAGGAGTTTAAAAAAACAGCATAAAATATTTTCGGGTGCCTTCGATGAAGTTGGCACCCGTTTTTTATATAATTGACATATTCCTTCAATGTTTTTATTATAATTTAACACTATTTCAAGGTAGTTTTGATACTGAATTGATACTGCCGCAATTTAGGAGAAATTTGAAAATAGTGACTCGAAGTCTATATTTTACAATGGATTATGGGGTATTTTAATTTTTAAAAAAATCCCCTCATCTCCACATTTAAAAAAACAGGAGGGTTCAGGTGAATATTTCGACGATTCAAAAATCCGGCGGCATATCTCTCATAGCCGGTTCCTCTTTATTGATCCTCTGGTCTGTTCTCTGGACAACTCTTCTGCCCGTGGCGAAGAGGGCTCAGGATCCGGCGGCAATGGTATTGAGTCCGAACTGGGTCTGGATAGCTTCTATTGCATTAGCCGCAGTGCTTCTGACAATTTTCGGATTTATAGCGGTATATTCCCGTTTTTATTCAAGCGCCGGCATTACAGGCTTTCTCGGATTCCTGTTTGTTATAACAGCTTATATTCTGCAAGCCGGCCAGATAACATGGGAAGTCTTTGTTTATCCTGCGATTTTAAGCCATGGCCCCTCGCTTCCGCTTTTCAGCGAATCGATCCTCAGGCATCATCCGATGATAGGTCTTTTCTTTATCGTTTTTCAAGCCGTCCTGGCGGCCGGGGTTATTCTTTTCAGCATAGCACTTTTACGCTCGAAGGAATTTCATAAAAGCGCCGGCATTATGATCCTTGCGGGCGCGCTGATCTATGCTTTCGGGCCGATGGTATCTATATATGCAGCCGTACTCGGCGTATTGATACTGGCTTCCGGCTGCTCCGTCCTGGGATTCCGGCTTACGGGAAGCAAATAAGATCGTCTGCGATCCTATCTACGATAGGCCCTTCTTCCTGTAAGACCTCAGCACAAGGCCGTCTGTCAGGGCGAACAGCAGAATGGGGATTATCAGGAATATAAGCGTAAGAGTTGAAGCGGCGCTCCTGTCTGACGAATTAAGAAACGGGAACAGGTATCCTGAATAAGAAGGCACGCTCCCGCCCCCCATGAGGAATACAAGGAAATATTCCGAAAAAGCAACGAGAAAAACCACGGACGCTCCCGAAATTATAGCGGGTACAAGGAGCGGGATTTCTACCCGCAGCAGGGCTGTCAACCGGCCTGAGCCGAGGTTGAGAGCGCACTCCCGGTACCCGGTACCGATGGCCTGGAAACCAGCTGTAAGGGCTCTTAACATGTAAGGGTAACTCACAAGGGATAGTATCAGGACAACTCCGGTTGTGGAATCGGAAATCCCGATCTTGATAAAAATGAACTGGATCCCTGCTGCGAATGCCATCGACGGGATCAGGGCCGGTGAAAGAAAAAGCCCTTCGGCTAGATGCTTGAAGGGGAAGCTCCGCCTGGCGAACTCTGAGGCGGGAAGGACGGTCATAATGAAAGTAAGCGCAACTGTGCAGAGCGAATATAAAAATGAACCGCCAAGGCCCCTTGCTATGCCCTGAAATTCACCGGATATGAAGGACAGACCATGCATATCGAACCGGCGGGGAATTATATCCGGGTATCTCCACATAGATGAAAACGCATAAAATAAAAGCACAACTGCGGGAAGAGCGAATAATAAGTTATAAATAACGACTGAAAATAAGATCCGCCTTTTCATATCTTCCTCACATCGCTATCCAATTTTGCCACGAGGCGCGAATAAATGGCCACGAAGCATATCGAAAATATAAAGATAAGGGATAGCATCGCCATGGCGACCGGCCTGTAATAAAGACCCCTTTGAAAGTAATATTCATATACCCTGATGGCAAGCATGCCGGGATAGCTGTCCCCGAGGACATAGGGCAGGTCGAAAGCCCCGAAACTGTATATAAACAGGATTATAAAAGAAGTGTTCAGGACTGGCATAATAAAAGGAACGCCCAGTCTGAAAAATACAGTTAATTTTCCGGCGCCTAACATTTCGGCTGTTTCAATTATCCGCGGGTCTAACTTTGCGAGGATGCCGAGAACAAGCACCATGACGAAAGGAGTTTCCTTCAAAAAATATCCGGTTATGACATCGATCCCGCTGCCCGTGAATACAAGAGCCGGAAATGACTTATAATCCCTGATGAGTCCTGCCTGATACAGCATGGAGGAAATTACCCCTGTCCTTCCAAGCAAAATAATAATTATATAAGCCACGGCTATGTGAGGCAGAACCAGGAATATCCTCTGCATGAAGGCGTATGGGCGGATTCCCGCAGGAAGGTTCCATATCCACCATGACAGGACAGCCCCAGCGGCCGTTGCAGCCGCGGCGGAGACAAATGCGGTATACATAGAAAACATCCATGATTTAAAAAACCATCCGTCCCCGAAAAGCGCCTGGTAGGCGTAAAATGGCGAGGGATATTTGTATGACAATCCTGTAATGCAGAATGACTGCAGAATTGTAAAAAATATTCCGGCGGCGAACAGCATTAAAGTCAATATAAGGGGCAGAAGGTTAAGAAATAAAGACCGTCCGGATTTTACCTCCATTTAATGGCCCCTATCTGGAGAGGACTTCGTTTTTCCATCCGTCCTCCAACGCTTCCACGTATGCCGATGGTATTTCCGGAACGCCGTATTTTGAGAGTTCCTCTATTGGAAGCGTTGACTTCCCCAGGTCAAGCTCCCTGAATTTTGCTCTCCATGCGGGATCTAATCTTTTTATATCGAGGACGGTAAAATCTCCCCAGTTTGACGGGATATTCTTTGAAAACTGGGCATCGGGGGACATGAGAAAGTTTGCCGCAACCATCGCCCCCGGCTTATTAGGGGAGTCATAAGCTATAGCCGTAAAATGTGTATTGTAAACAGAACCTTCCCCCATGACTAAAGTCCTTACAGTCGCCGGGTAGCGGCCGGATATAACACGGTTAGCGGCATCCGCCTGGTGGTATGACATGTTGAAATCCACCTCGCCCCTTTCGAAGAGGCTGTCAAGGGACGCGATGTCCCTGGGATAAATTTTCCCCTTCTGCCACAAGTAGGGCTTCATGGCATTCAGGTATTTCCAGAGCAGGGCTGACCTGAATTTTAAAAGTTTTTCATCATATCCCTTCATGTACTGTTTATATCCGCCCGTAAAAGCGTAAAATGCCTGCCTGATAAAGGCCGATCCTGTAAAATCCGGGGGCTGGGGGTAGGTGAAACGCCCCGGGTTTTCCTTTACCCATTTCATCAAATCCATGAAACTCCGGGGAGGATTCTTTATTTTTGCCGAATCATATTCGAAAACGAACTGGGCTCGGCCCCATGGGGCTTCATAACCGTTTACCGGAAACCCGAAATCATAGGCTGCCGACTGGCTCTCAATAAAGTTTGTGAAATTGGGGAGTTTACCGGCGAACGGGCCGTATAAGAGCCCGTTTTCATAAGAGTCCCTGAAATTTTCCCCGTTAATCCAGATAAGATCTATCGTGCCTGTTTTTTTTCCCGCCTGTTTTTCCGTAAGAAGCTTGTTTACTATCAGCCTTGTATCGATGGGAACCCTTATCAGTGTTATTCCATAACGTGATTTTAATTCTCCGGAGATATAACCGTCGATCCATGCGTTGATGCTGACGGAACCGCCCCACATATAGAAATGAACGGCAGTGCCTCTCGCGGCTTTCTCGATATCCGGATAAGACTTTGAAAGCCAGTCGGTATTGTCGGTTTTCGCACAGGAAAAAAGGACGGCAGAGGCTACAGCTGAAGCAACTAAAACGTTTCTAAAATATGCTTTCATAAATTCTCCTCCTTAGTGCCGCTTACAGACGCTTGCGGCATCAGCAAAACTTAAGCAATGATTGAAATCCGCACTTTATCGCCGGTTTCGATGCCGCCTTCAAGCCTGTAAACAGTGCATATCCAGTCCTCGATCAGCACCCTGTATATTATGAAACGGCCTGTGAAAACAACTGCCATGACAACCGCATTTCCTGCCGGGTCTTTCTCGATCCTGAACGATTCGGCGCGGGCGTATGCCTTGCCGCCGTCAAGAAGGACTCCCTGGAACATAGACTGTCTGAGCTTTTCAGGTATGATATTTACATGTCCGAGAAAAGACGCCGCCTCGATCGATACCGGTCTTCCGTAAATATTTCCTGCCGTGCCGTACTGTATCAGGCGGCCGTCGATCATAATTCCTATCCTGTCTGAAATCATGAAAGCCTCCTGCTGGTCATGGGTGACCAGGAGCGCGGCGGTCCCGTATTCCTGCTGTTTGGAACGGATAAATTCAGCCATCTCCAGCTTTAGGTTTTTATCGAGGTTGGCGAAAGGCTCGTCCAGGAGCAGCATCTCGGGCTCGAGTACCATGGCCCTGGCGATACAGGCCCTTTGCTTCTGCCCCGCGGAAAGTTCCGCCGGGTATGCCCGGATTTTATCGAGAAGCGAGAAGCTGTCGAGGATGCTTTTTACCCTTTTCGATATTGCGCTTTTATCGATGCGGGCCGCTTTGAGTCCGAACGCGATATTCTCATATACATTCATCATAGGGAAAAGAAGATAATCCTGGAAAACAAGAATGGCCCTGTGCCCCGTGGTGTTTATAACATTGCCCGAATCCGCCTTTTCAAGGCCGGCTATGATTTTAAGGAGAGTTGTTTTACCCGCTCCCGACGGGCCTATAATTGAAACTAGCTGGCCCTTATCTATAGTCAGGTCTATCCCATGAAGAACTTTCAGATTTTTGTAACTCTTTGTTATGCCTTCTAATTTAAGAACCATTCAGCCCCGCCAAGATATTCTTTTATTTTTTTAAAGGTTTTTAAATTTTTTATCGGCCGTCCCGTGTTCATATATTCATAACATGCCATATAGCACCATGACAACGCGCGGAGCAGCACCGCTTTTTCTATAAATTTTGTTTTCTCCATTACAGCATCCAGGGTCAGGCCTGCCTTATCCGTTAAAGCGGAGTAATAAGACCTTAAAAAGGACGACCTTTCCTCATCCTTTAAATAGTAATCGGTTTTCCATAGAGTCGTTGTCTTTGCCATGAAATGGGCCAGATCCATGTAGCGGCAGGAAAAGACCGCTTTTTCCCAGTCTACAAGGTGACACCCTGCGGGGTCTTCGCCTATAATAAAATTTTCGGAGTTGACCTCGGTGTTGACAAGGCATTTCTCCTCGTCACGGAAGTAAATTGCATTAGATGCGGCATTCAGGGTAAGATCCTCGTATATATCCGAAAGAAGGGAGTAAGCCGGGCTGTATACGGACATGGATTTATCCGCGGGGTATTTATTGAGCAGCGCCAGGCTTTCGCCGGCAAGGGCCTGAATGGGGTCTTCAAGGATAAAAGGACGGTCCACCGCCGCGCCTTGCGGATGAACCTCGTGGACTTTAGAAAAAATGTAAGCGGCCGCCGGGATATCCCTGCGATAATCAAGCGGCCTTCCCGGAATATATTCCTCGAGGATAGCCCCCCTGCTGAAATTTTTCCCCGGCGGTTCATAAAAAAAGGCCCTGGGGGTAACGCCGGTATACTCAAGCAATTTCAGGCATCTGAATTCATATCCCGTCTGATCGTCGAGGCCGAGCTGGCTGCCGTAATTTAGCCGGAAAACATAAAAATCCTTTCCGCTCTTTACGATATAATTAGTATTATATTCTCCCGCGGCAAGGAATGATATGGAATCCACATTTCCGAGCCACCCGTTTTTTGTTAAAAAATGCATGATCCCGGTTTTGGTAACCTGTTTTCTGTCCATGGATTTATTTTATCTTTTATAACCCTTTATTGCAAACGCTTGCTTTATTTAACCGGGGATATTATTTTATAATAAATAATACGGGAGGAATAAAATGAAAAAAGACAATAATTTCGCGTGGGTTTCCATAGCTGGTTTTATTATAGGAATTACCGCATTGCTTTTATTTGCAGCCGCCGCAATGGGTAACAGGATGGCGTTTCTTCAGACCTTCACGGTAGTCAGGCTTGTCTTTTTTTCTATGATAGCCGGCTTCGCGGCAACAGGCATTTCGATATTAGGGATTATTCTCAGCATCGTGACAGGCGGAAAAAAGGGGTATCTGTTAGGGACGGCCGGAATTATCCTCGGGCTTATTATCGCTGGCGGTCCATGGAACCTTATGTCGAAACATATGCCAAGGATTCATGATATTACAACCGACACACAGGATCCGCCGGTTTTTGCCGATGTAATTCCCCTGAGAGTTAAAGCGGCGAACAATGCGGCATACGAAGGCGGGGAAACAGCCGCTTTACAGGAAAAATTTTACCCTGATATCAAACCCCTGTTCCTCGATATATCCGCGCCCGACGCATTCGACAGGGCGCTCGCGATTTCCCGTTCGATGGGCTGGAAGATAGACTCTTCGGCTAAGGATGAAGGGCGGATCGAAGCTACAGCGACTACGATGTGGATGGGTTTCAAAGACGATATTGTGATCAGGGTTAAAAAGAGCGGCAGCGGAAGCAAGGTCGATATAAGGTCGGAATCGAGGGTTGGAATCGGCGATTTCGGAACTAACGCGGCCAGGATCAGGGCTTTTCTTAAAGCAATGCAGAAGCAGTAATAAGGTATAAATGATAAGATTATCGATAATAATTCCAGTTTATAATGAGGAAAAATTAATAGAAAAATCTGTTGAAAGGATTTTACAGGATAAATGCTATACGGCTGACACCGAGATAATAGTAGTCGACGGCGATAAAAACGGTTCAACGATAGCCTCTATTGATAATGACAGCAGGATTATCCGGATAATCTCAGAACAGGGCAGGTATAAGCAGTTAAATGCCGGCGCCGCGAAAGCGGCCGGGGATGTTTTGCTGTTTCTGCATGCAGACTGCCGTATTCCCGAAGGGGCGGCGGGCATTATCAAACGGGCGATAGAAGGAGGTGCGGATTTCGGCGCGTTTACCCTTGCAATAGATTCGGCTCATTTATTTTTCAGGATCATTGAACTGGCGGCCAGGTGGAGATGCCTGATTACCGGAGTGCCCTACGGGGACCAGGCCTTTTTTATCAGGAAGGATGTTTTCACCGGGACGGGAGGTTTTCCTCCGCTGCCAGTGATGGAAGATGTGGAATTTGTAAAAATGTTACGGAAAAAGAACGGCATCAGGATGGTTATCCTCAAGGATAAGGTCGTCACATCGGCAAGAAGATGGGAGGAGCATGGGTTCCTGAAAACGCTCATAAAGAACAGGCTGGTTTCGCTCCTTTATTCGCTGGGTGTTTCGCCCTTGAAGCTGAAGACTTTTCGTGAAGGCCCAGGCAAAGAAGGCCTTATTGTTTTTGTCAAATACCCGGAAGAGGGAAAAGTAAAAACCAGGATAGGGTCGGTTCTCGGTAACGGCTACACTCTCGGACTTTACAGGAATTTTGTTGCGGATATCATAAAAAAGACCCGGCTGGTAAGGGCGGATCTTCTCGTTTATTTCAGTCCCGCGGGGCCCGGGGATAAACGGAGGATAATGGGCTGGCTTGGCTCCGGAGTTTCCATATTCCCTCAAAAGGGGGGAGACCTGGGTGAAAGGATGGAAAATGCTTTTATTGAGCAATTCGGCAGAGGCTACCGCAGGCTTGTTTTAATCGGGAGCGATATTCCGCATATGCCGGCTGCCAGGCTCGGCAAGGCGCTGAGCCTTCTCATCCGGAAAGACGCCGTGGTAGGACCTGCACTTGACGGCGGGTATTATCTCATCGGCTTTAAAAGGGAGAAATTTTTTCCCGATGTTTTCAAAGACATGCCATGGAGCACTTCCAACGTTATGAGACTGACAGGTGATCTTTTGAATGGAAAAGGCATAAAAACGGCATTCCTGAAAAAGATGAGAGATATAGATACTGCTGAAGACCTTGAGATTGTTTTAAAAAGCGGTGATATGCCCCTCACGAGGGCTTTTGTTCTCGGCAGCGGCGGGGCAGGACCGGCTGGCATAAAGGAGGGAAAATGAAGGGATTCGATTATGATGTGATAGTGATAGGCGCCGGCTCGGCCGGGATTTCTGCGGTAAAAACCGCCGCCGGCCTTGGAAAAAAAACAGCGATCATAGAGAAAAAGAGATTGGGAGGGGAATGCACATGGAGCGGATGCATTCCTAGCAAATCTTTTATTCATGCTTCGGGGCTGCCCCATGACGACCCCGTTTACAGGGATCCCTTGGGATTTGTAAGGAAAACGATAGAGAAAGTTTATTCGGAAGAAAATCCCGGCAGTTTTGAAAAGTCGGGTATAGAGGTGTTAACCGGCAAGGCTGTATTTACAGGAAAGCGCAGCATAACTGTAAACGGAAGGGAAGTAAGGGCGCGTAAATTCATTTTAGCGTCCGGTTCAAAACCCCTGATCCCGGCAATTGACGGGATCGACAGGGTGAAGTATTTTACAAACGAGGATATATTCGAAATTGAAACGCTGCCCGAGTCCCTTGTTATTCTCGGCGGAGGTCCCATCGGGATCGAACTTGCCCAGGCGTTCAAACGTCTGGGCACCAGGGTCACGGTTGTTGAAATGGCTGACAGGATCCTGTTCAGGGAGGACCGGGAGCTTTCGGATATTGTCGCGAACAGGCTTGTTTCCGAGGGAGTCGAGCTTGTCCTCGGGGCCAGGGCAGTCCGGGTTGAAGAAGGCAACGGGATATCATTAACCCTGGAAGGGCATAAGGTCATCATGGCCGCGGCATTGCTTGCGGCAGCCGGAAGAGTACCGGAGCTCGACGGATACGGCCTGGACTCTGCCGGCATAAAGTATTCGAAAAGGGGAGTCATTGTCAATCCCTTTCTTCAGACAAGTAATCATGATATATTCGCATGCGGGGATATAGTTGGCCCGTATTATTTCAGCCATGTCGCAGGCTACCAGGGTGTGACGGCGGGCTTAAATGCGTCGCTGCCCTTTATGCGCAGGCAGGACCTTGGAAGCGTATTATGGACTACATATTCAGACCCTGAACTTGCCCGCCTCGGGCTGACGGAGGAAGAGGCCCGGCAAAAATACAAAAAGGGCCTGCGCGTATACAGGGTCCCTTATTCCCGGCTTGACAGGGCTAAGACAGAGGGCTGTACGGAGGGCCTTGCCAAGTATATCCTTGACAGGAGGGGACGGCTTGTCGGAGCTCACATCGCGGGTAAAATTGCGGGCGAACTGATACATGAAGCCCAGGTCATCCGTTATTTTAAAATACCTTTGCCGGTTCTTCAGTCCGTTATGCATGCATACCCTTCATATTCCGATATCATCAGGCAGGCTGCGAAAGACGCTTACATAGACGGCATTATTAATAACCCGGTTGTTAAACTTGCCCGGAAGATAATGTCTAAAATTAAAGGCGGCAGATCATGAAACAATGGATCAAACCCGCTATATTTCTTTTACTTGTAATTGCCGCCGTAATAGCCATAAATCTGACGGGTCTGTCGAGGGAATTCACATTCCAGAACCTGGAGAATTCGAGAGAGGCTGTTAAAAATTTTCTCCGGGAAAATTACGCTCTTTCGGCCCTCATATTTATCGGTGTTTATATTGCCGTTACGGCTCTTTCAGTCCCCGGCGCGGTTATCCTTACCTTAGCGGGAGGATTCCTGTTCGGCACGCTGCCCGGCGCTCTTTTTGTCAACGCGGGAGCGACGATAGGGGCGACGGGAGCTTTTCTCGCGGCGAGGTATTTTATAGGAGCCGTAGTCCAGGAAAAATATTCCCGAAATCTTGAGAATTTTAATAAAGAGATAAAGGCAAACGGGGCCAACTACCTGCTCACGCTCAGATTCATACCGGTCATACCATTCTTTCTCATAAATATCCTCGCCGGGATGACAAGGATAAATATCTGGACTTTCGTATGGACAACATCGCTGGGCATCATTCCAGGGTCCGTTGTTTATGCGTATGCGGGAAACAATCTCGGCGCTATGAAATCGGCTTCGGGCATACTCTCCTGGCCGATCATATCCGCCCTGATCCTGCTTGCCCTGTTTTCCATAGTGCCTGTATTTTTGAAGAAATTCACAGGCGCCGGCGAATGGCGGCCGGGAAGACCGTCATGAAGACCGGATTTTTTTTATCGATCGAATTCAGGATAATTTCCCTGATAATCATAGTCCTGCTGATGACGGGAATATTCATGGTATATTTTATGTATTACACGCAGAGATCGAACCTGATAGCTTCGGCAGAGCGGGGGCTGAACCTCAACACCGAAACCCTTTCCGCGGTGCTGAGGAATATGATGCTCGACGGCAGGGCTCCGCTTCTCGTCAAGAGCCTCGGGGAATTAAGAGACTCGGGTATTTACAAAGATATTTCCATATTCAGGATTAACGGGAAACTTGCGTTCAGCGATTACAAAACGCTCGATAACGTAAATTCCCGTCAGAAGGGGATTCATTTTGAAAAAACCCCCAGGATTGCCGACAGGAGATCGCCGGAAGAATTCGAAAATACGGTAAAGAAAGTCGGCTATGTAATCGATAAGGGATCGGTCAGGCATGATTTCCTTGAAAAGACAAGGGAGCTTGAATATTATTATCCTGTGTTAAACCTTGAGGAATGCATGCGCTGCCATGGGAGCGAATTCTCTTACAGGGGCGTGATCGGCTACAGGCTGAGCCTTGCCGACACTTACTCGCAGATATTTATGGCGGGGAATGTGATCATCCTGTTCTTCAGTTCCGTCGCGCTGTTCCTTATTTTGATTTTAGCCGCGATATTCAGGAGCCTGATAATAAACCCCGTAAAAAAAATCGGAAAAGCGGTAGAGCTTCTCGGAAATGGGGATTTTACAGCCAGGTGCGATTTGAAAAGGCGGGACGAACTCGGAAATCTTGCCGGGAGGATCAATATCATGATCAAAGGGCTTGAAGAGAGGTTCAAGCTATCCAAGTATGTATCCGGCTCTACCAGGACTCAGGTCGAAAGAGGCGATGAGACGAATGAAATAAGGAGAAGGGAAAATATTATCGTACTTTTTTCCGATGTCAGAGGATTCACTTCATATACGGAAAGCCACAAACCGGAAGAAGTCATTGAAAATCTCAACAGTATACTTCAAATACAGGCCGAAGCTGTCGAGGAATGCGGCGGCGATGTTGATAAATTCGTGGGAGACGAAGTTATGGCTGTTTTCGAAGACAGCCGAACCGCCCTTGAATGCGCTTTCAAAATGATAGACAGGGTCAGGATGCTGGGCCTGGGTCTTGAAGTGGGAATCGGCATAAATTCCGGTGAAGTTCTGACAGGAAATATCGGCAGCAAGAACCGCAGGGAATTTGCAGTAATCGGGGATACGGTCAACCTGGCATCCCGCCTGTGCGGGCTTGCAAAACCCGGCACCATTTTAACTACCGAAAACTATTACAGGAAAGTGGCCGCCCTTGTTGAGGCCGATATTCTCGAAGGGCAGAGAATAAAGGGTAAAAAAGATCTCCAGGATATTTACCGGATCAAAAGATTCATTCCGGAAATTTAACGGCGAAGCATATCAGAATCTCACGAAATGTCCGAGCCAGAAAACAATAAGGATCATGATTACATGAAGTATCCACCAGCCTGGTTTGAACAGCAATATTTTACTCATATATGTCTCCTGTTAAAGCATGAACGTACCCTCAGGATTTCTTTTAAGACCGAAGTACCTTTAAGGCAAAATTTTACCATTATGATATCCTTGTCAGGAGCGTTGAATAATCATTGTCGATCTTCATGATATCGAGGCTCGCGGAAATTGCCCCGCGATGGTGCGTTTCATGGTTGAACATCTGGATAAGCGTCTTCCAGAGTTCCTTCTCGACAGTTTCGCCTTTGTAATTCTTATACTGGAAAACAGAGTTTAATTTATCGTCATCAAGTTCTTCGATAAAGCTAACTACGGCCTTATCCATCTCTTTCCTGAATCTGAAGAAGTCTGACCTGCTTATATCGCCGGAGCCGGACAGTGATTTTACATCGATAGACAGGAATGCGCCCGATTCAAATGATTTAGCTCCCGTAAAGTACGACTGGTACCGTTTCAGCCAGGAAAGGTCCGAAGAAAAAATATGAATAAGGGTCCCGAATATGGATAAGTAATATATCCCCGTGTTCTGGCGCAGCTTTTCTTCAGGAAGTTTTTCAAGAATTGCGATGAGGTCCTCGTTTACTTTTTTGTTGTAAGCGGCGAATGCTGAAAGTATTTCTTTCATAGGCTGCCCCCTTTTTAAATTATGTTTTCTAAACTATAATGCAAAGTATTTGAAAAATCAAACAGAAGCACAAATTACGAATGGCAATTGCTGCTTGAAAAATTGTCTAACACGACTGAAAAACTTAAAAAAATGTTTTGACACGAAGTTTTGGTCATGGTATAATTGCCGCGGGAATGAAAGGGAGTTATTTATTAAAAAAATAAAGGCTGTTTTCTTATTTTGCTTCGTGTTGTTTGCCGCATATTCCTGTACAGGCAATCTGTCTGCAAATTTGCCTGTGAAAAAGGGTAAATTTCAGATCCGGGATAAAGAAATGATCACCTATGCCGTCTTTATGAACGGAGAAGAGACAAGCCATGTTACCTTTGTAATAAAAACCAATAAAGATCCTGTATGGGGTGATACAGCCACGATGTACGAGTTTTTGCAATTAGTCACGAATATGAGGAAAATGCCCGGCAATTATACCAATTTTGACGGTTACCACAAAGTTTCCCTCGATAAGGCATCCCTGGTCGAGGAAACAAGAAACTGGGAATTTGCGAAGGATGCAATCAAGGGCTTTCCGTATTACCAGCATTATGAAATGAATACCAGGGATGAAACCTATGAATACACGGCAAAAACCTGGAACGGCATTGAGACGCGGGAGAGCCGTTCAAGGATAAGTTTGAAAAACAAGATGCAGTATCCCATATGGACAACACAGAGCCTTGTTTTTATCGGAGCCAGGTTTCTGGACCGGGACAGCACCGGGATAGTTTACCTTGTCGAACCGCAGATACTCAAAGAACCGATGCCGATAAGGATTAAATTCCTCGGCAGGGAAGAGATCGCCACAAAGGCCGGCAGGTTCAAAACAATTAAAGGGACCATGCTTATAGCCGATGTTTTCATCGGAAGGCTGCTGGATTCCTATACGAAAAATATGGCCGTCTGGATAGAGGAGTCTTCAGGCAGGGTCATCAAGATCAAAAGCATAAATGAAGAAGATTACCTGATAAGCATCTCCGTTTTTACAAATGAAAGATGAAAACTTAATCGCTGCCCTCAACCCGTGAGGCAGGAGCATAATTATTGCATGAAAATAATTAAATTAACGATGATCCATGGCTCCTTCGCGCTTTTTTTTGTTTTTGCCCTCCTTGGATTAATGACACAGAGGTCTGCGGATATAGATCTTGGCGAAGGAGAAAAAATAAGCCTCAAAGCTATCGGCGGTATGATCGGAAGCAGTAACGAGAACCCCGCATATATAGTTTTAAACCGCATGAATTTTTCGAATAATCTTAACAATGCATCCGGCGTATATTCCGATGTCGGCATAATTTCCGGGAGCAACACCGCCGGGGCGGTGATATCGGTAAATAATCCGGCTTCATATTGCGGCATCGGCATATACCAGAAAGGGTTTTATTTTGTGCCTTCAAAGAACGGCTACAGCGCCGTGAGCGTGCTTCGGTTCGTTAATTCTCCCTTTTTATTTCCGCTGGGGATCTCGGCGGTATTTTTTCTTTTAATTACCGGCGCAGGGCTGTTTTACCGTGGATCAAGGTAATGGAAACGATACTGCTCGCCGCCGGCGCAGCCGCACTGGCGGGTTATATACTCTCCGGTATTAATTCCTGCAGGAGGGGGCGGTTTTTAGGGTATGCCGGAATAATATCATTCCTGTCCTGGATAATTGTCAGATCCCTCGGCTCAGGGCATGCCCCTTTCTCCGGCATATATGAATCTATGGTATTTTTCGCATTTCTCTACTTCGTAAAGATAGCGCTGCTTTCACGGTTTCCTGAAAAGACGAAGGCTGTGACGCTTCTGCCCGCCCTCGCGATGGCGTCTGTTGCGTTGTTCCTCCCTGATGGCATGAAAACAGCGGGGCCCGGGTCGCCGGCACTGGAATCATTCTGGATATGGCTTCATGTGCCTGGAATTTTTATTGGTTATGTATCCCTGACCATAGGGTTTATCTTAGCTATAATATCGAATGCCGGGAATAAAACCGCTGAAAATTATCTTGATGACGAGATGAGGATCGCGTTTTATTTCACAGCGCTGGGCATAATAACCGGAGGGTTCTGGGCGCAGCTTTCCTGGGGTTCTTTCTGGAGCTGGGACCCCAAGGAAACATGGGCGCTGTTTACATTTACCCTGCTGGCCCTTGAAAGGCACACGGGGCAGCGCCGGCCGGTCCTGAGGCGTATTTTCATATATGCCGCTTTCGCGGCAATGCTGTTCAACTACTTCGGCGTAACGTTTTTGCTTTCAGGGCTGCATTCATATAAATGACGGGTTTTTCCATTCTCTGCGCTCTTTGTCAATGCGATGAACCAAACGTCAATCGATTTGACATTTTTATTGATCCCCCTTTTAATATTGGCGATTCAGTCGATAAGGACCTGTATGAAGTATTCAGAAGAAAGGAAAGAAATAATCAGATATTCCAGGCTCATGTATGAAAGAAATTATGCGAGCGCTCTCGAAGGCAATATAAGCATTAAAATTACCAAAGATATCTTTCTTATGACCCCGACCAGGGTCCTGAAAAAGTATTTGAGGCAGGACGACATTGTAATGGTAAACGGCGCAGGAAAAAAAATAAAAGGCTCATTTGATGCTTCATCGGAATACCGCACCCACCTTGAAATATACAGGAATAATCCGGGCATAAAAGCGGTAATCCATGCTCACCCCTTTTTTACTATCCTCTGCACGGTGATAGGGCTGCAGCCCTTCCTTAAGCCCTGCCTGCCGGAATCGCCTATGTTCCTGAAGGACCCGGTTTTTGCGCCTTATGCCAGGCCGTCGAGCCCGGAGAGCGCCTTATCCGCCGGGACATATTCAAGAGGCACTAAAGCCCTTGTAATTGACAGGCATGGCAGTTTTACATATGGAAAAGACCTTTTCGAGGCTTTTTCACTGCTCGAGCTGCTTGAAAAAAACTGCCGTTTGTTTTATTACGCGGCGCTTTCAGGCCGGGATATCCGGTGCCTTGATGAGGCTGAAACGGCGGAATTAAAGAAAGTTTTAAAATAACAGATTATATAAATTCTAAGGGAGTTATGATGGCTATTAAGTCAGGCGGTAAAAAGAAAGCAACTGTGAAAAAAGCAGCCGGTAAAAAAGGGAAATCCTCTGTAAAGAAGGAAAAACTAAAAAAACTTGTAATAGTGGAATCTCCTTCCAAGGCTTCGACTATTAAAAAATATTTAGGCAAGGATTACGAGGTTAAAGCTTCGGTAGGGCATGTCATAGACCTGCCGAGATCGAGGATGGGCGTCAACCTTGAAACTTTCGATCCCGATTATATAATAATGAGGGACAAATATAAAGTCATCAAGGAATTGCGGGAATCCGCCAGAACAGCCAGCGAAGTCATCCTCGCATCCGACCCTGACAGGGAAGGAGAAGCCATTGCCTGGCACATTAAAAACGATTTTGAAAAGAATGTCTTCCCGAAAATCAAAGACAGACAGATCCCCATAAAGAGGGTGAAATTTAATGAAATAACCCTGGAGGAAATTGAGGAAAGGATAAAGCATCCGGAAAACATAGACTTGAAACTTGTGGATTCCCAGCAGGGCCGAAGGGTGATAGACCGTATTTTCGGCTACGAACTTTCACCCCTGCTATGGAAAAAGGTCAAATCGAAACTTTCGGCCGGAAGAGTACAGTCCGTAGCGCTGCGTTTGATATGCGAAAGGGAAATCGAGATTGAGAAATTCATTCCTTGCGAATACTGGGAGATAGAAGCCGATTTGAAAAAAAGAGGGGGCAATATTTTCAGCGCATCACTGGTCAGGATAGACGGTAAAAAGGCCGAGATAAATGACGAAGTGTCTGCCCTGAGGATTGAAAAGGAGCTCCTTGAAAACAGTTCGATAATAAAGGATATCAAGAAAAAGATAGTGACAAGATCGCCTTACCCGCCGTTTATTACAAGCACTCTGCAGCAGGCGGCGAACAACCTCTTCGGGTTTACGTCGATGAAAACCATGATGCTGGCCCAGCAATTATACGAGGGTATCGATATAGGCAATACCAGGACAGGCCTCATAACATATATGAGGACAGACTCGACAAGAATTTCTCCCGTCGCCATAGCGGAAGTCAGGAAATATATAAAGGAGCAGTTCGGAGAAAGCTATATACCTGAAAATCCGAATTATTTTTCGAATAAAAAGACTTCACAGGACGCCCATGAGGCAATAAGACCGACCCATGTTTTCAATAATCCCGACCTTATAAAAGAAAATCTGACAGGCGACCAGTATAAACTCTATTCGCTTATCTGGAAAAGATTCACGTCAAGCCAGATGAGCTCTTCCAGGTCGGAACAGATAACGGTGGAAATAGCCAACGGCAATAAAATTCTTACTGCCGGGGCTACAAAGATTATTTTTGAAGGTTTTCTAAAAGTCACTGAACGCGTGCAGAAGGAAAAAGAGCTTCCGCCGAACCTCGCAGTTAATGACAGCCTTGAAACCGTTGAAATCAAAAAGGAACAAAAATTTACAGAACCGCCGCCGCGATATTCCGAGGCTTCGATCGTCAAAGCCATGGAGGAATTGGGAATAGGCAGGCCGTCCACATATGCGCCAACCATATTTACGCTTACAAAACGTTTTTATGTTAAAAAAGAGGGTAGGACCCTTGTACCGACTTTCCTCGGTTCTTCAGTCAATAAGCTTCTTGTTGAGAATTTTCCGGAGCTTATAAACACTAATTTTACCGCTGAAATGGAAGAAGAGCTGGACGATGTCGAAGACGGGAAAAAAAAGTGGAAAAGCGTTGTCGGTGATTTTTACAGCACGTTCAGACCCGTTCTTGCGAAGGCTTATGAAAATATTGACAGTATAAAGGGCTCTTTTGACGAGGAAACAGATTTTGTATGTGAAAAATGCGGAAGAAAAATGGTCAAAAAACTCGGAAAATTTGGGCTGTTCTTAGCTTGCTCCGGCTGGCCTGAATGCAAGAATGCAAAGCCGCTGCCATTAGGCAAATGCCCGAAGTGCGGTACAGGTTATGTCGTTGCGAAAAAGGGAAGGAGTAAACGGGCTTTTTACGGATGCACAAATTACCCGGACTGCGACTTTACAAGCTTCTTAAAACCTGTGGAGATCGACGGCAAAAATCTGTCATGCCCGGTATGCACAGGCGCACTGTTCGGCCAGAAAGAGAAGGGCAGGCTTAAAACCATATGTTTAAAAGAGGGATGCACATATGAAAGCAAATTTATATAGGCTTTTTGTATTTTCCGCTTTGATACTATGTTTCAGCCGGGTATTTTGCCTTACGGCTACGGTTAACTCCCTTAATGCAAGTATGGAAATTGAAGATCCGAAAAAAAAAGGCTCTTTTTTAATGCTGCCTCCCGGATCGGAAGTAACCGTGAGTAAAATATCCGGAGGCTTTATCCAGGTCAGCTACAATGGAATTCCTGGCTGGGTTAGAAGAGATAATCTCGCCGTTTACAGCGGCACCCTCTCGGATATTAAATCCAGGCCCGGGCTGTCAAAAAAAATTATCAGGGAAAATGGAAAGGATTATCTTTTCTTTCATAACAGGGATAAATTGATAAAATACAATATAACGGACAGGACTGAAGAAGTTTCTCAGGAAGTTCCGGATTTTCAGGAGTTATACCCGGCGCAGAGAAACGGTTTATTCATTTTAAAGGGGATCTCTACAAACGGCCCGGAGGCAGATAATATAGCGGCATTCGATATTTCGACCGGAAAATCTGTATATTTAGGAAGTTTCAGGGAAGATTCTTTTGTTATATCCGATATAAAATTCTCCGATGACGGGGCTTTTGCCGGAATACTTTTCACGGTATACGGGCAGCGTATTATCTGTATATACAGGACCGATTCGGGCGAGTTTTGCGGATATGCCTCAAACGCTTATGATTTCAACTGGAAAAACAGCATCCTCGTTTTAAATGACAACAGGAATTTCTGGGCTTTCGATATGTCGGCGCCCGTGAAAGACACTCTCAATTTCAGCAAGGATAACCTGCTTATCCATGTGAAACCGGAATGGCTGAAAGGCGGTTTTTTAAAAGCCTCGATCAGGAATGACATTCTCTACATAGATTCAAGGCAGGGCGTCCTTTCATACGATTTTAATCTCAAGACTCTCCAGGTTACCCCGCTCAGGGGTCTCGTTTTTAACGATGACATGAGTTTGAATTATTACCTGGAGGGCGACAGGGCGGATGTTTATAATTTCAAGCTTAAACATGATGTTGAAATTTTCCGGGGCTCGGCGCCGGAAGCTGTTTTTGAGGCTTTTGCGGATTCGAATATTATAGGAAGGGCTAAATATGAAAAGATAGAAACCCTGTACCTGTATTCAGACAGCGGTGAAGTCATTTACCGTTACAAGGCGATAGACGATCTCATGGCCGTCGGAGAAACCGGAATCGCCGCCGAAGTAAACTCGGAAAAGGATCTTACAATTCTTTCTATTGAAGATCCAAATAAAGAGGAGTTTTTTTATATCTTCGAAAAGGGCGGCAAATAAAATTGAGAAATAATATCATCCATCCGGGCGCGGATGAGCTTACATATGAAATCCGGGAGATCGTAAAGATAGGTGAAGAAATTGAAAAAACGGGGCTCAGGGTTTACTGGGATAATATAGGCGACCCTGTCGCGAAAGGCGAGGAAGTCCCGGCATGGATCAAAGAAATCATTTCGAACCTTGTTAAAAACGATAATTCAAGTTTCAGCTATTCCCCTACCAAGGGGCTGCTTGCCACCCGTGAATATATAGCGGGAGAACGCAATCTCGAGGGAGGGGCGCAGATCACTTCCGACGACATACTTTTTTTTAACGGCCTGGGCGATGCCATATCGATAGTTTACAATTACCTCAACAAAAACGCCCGGGTCATCGGCCCTAATCCGGCTTATTCGACACACTCATCCGCTGAAGCGGCTCACTCGGGTTCCAGGCATATTACTTACCGCCTTGACCCCGGCAATAACTGGTATCCCGACATCGGAAATCTGCGCGAACAGATTATTGGGCATCCCGAGATCAGCGGGATCCTGATTGTCAATCCCGATAATCCGACCGGAATGGTTTATTCCAAGGACGTCATCCGCAAGGTCGTAGATATAGCCGGGGAATTCGACCTCTTTATAATTTCCGACGAAATATATTCGAATCTCATCTACGGCGGCTCTATCCATAACAAGTTAGCTTCGGTAATCGATAATGTTCCCGGCATCGCCATGCGGGGAATTTCAAAGGAGTTTCCATGGCCAGGCGGAAGGTGCGGCTGGGTAGAATTTTATAACCGCGGAAAGGACCCGGCTTTCGACCGTTACACCAGGACGTTGATAGACGCTAAAATGCTCGAGGTCTGTTCCACGACCCTGCCGCAGAAAGCGCTTCCCCTTGTCATGTCCGATCCCCGCTATTACCCTTATCTGGCGGGGCGTAATGCCCGATACTGGGAGAAATCACAGATAGCATATGATATATTCTCAAGGGTGCCTGGCCTTAAAACCAATAAAGCCTACGGCGCTTTTTATATGACGGTGCTTTTCGATGAAGGCTGTCTGCGGAAAGGGCAGTTCCTGAAACCGGCTAACAGCGGTGCGGCGGATATCATGAGAGAGCTTGAAAATACGGAGGAGCCTGATAAGCGTTTTGTTTATCACATGCTTGCGTCGAGGGGAATCTGCGTAGTTCCCCTTTCATCGGGTTTCAACTCGGACCTTCATGGTTTCAGGATCACTCTCCTTGAACCCGATATAAATGAATTCAGGAAGGTCATGCAGTCTATCGCGGATGCTGCGGGCGAGTATATATCTTCGAATTGATATGCCTTACACAGCCCGCCCGGCTGATATTTGCTATATTTTCGAAGGCTGTGTATAATAATTGAGTCTGAGTTTTTTATTATTTCCTGTCAGAAGACTGTCCTGTCAGATTAGTAAAGCGCGTTTCATGAAAGTAAATTCTTTTCAAACGTCCTTATCTAAGCGAAATTTTAAAAAAATCAATGGAAATCTTGATTCATGGACCGGCTGCGGATCCTGGTCAGGAAATTTGTGTTACTGCGTTTATTTCTATATTTTTTTAAGATTTAACCGCTTATTTTTTAAAGGAGTTCTTTAAAAATGTCATTTGAAAACATGAACCTCATCGAACCGATTTTAGCCGCGCTGAAATCGGAAGGGTATACTACGCCCACACCCATCCAGGAAAAGGCAATCCCCATAATCCTCGACAACCGGGATCTGATCGGCTGCGCCCAGACAGGGACAGGGAAAACGGCAGCTTTCGCCATACCTATTCTTCAGAAGTTATATATCGAAAAAGGGGGCCTCAAAGGTCCCAGATCTATAAAAGCTCTTGTATTAACACCGACAAGGGAACTTGCCGTGCAGATCGGAGAAAGCTTTTCCGCTTACGGAAGGCATACAGGCCTGAGGCATACGGTCGTTTACGGAGGCGTTTCACAAAATCCCCAGACAAGCGCCATCAGGGCCGGCGTAGATATTCTCATCGCCACCCCCGGAAGGCTGCTCGACCTTATGAACCAGGGCTACATTAATTTCAGGGATCTGAAATTTTTCGTCCTTGATGAAGCCGATAACATGCTCGATATGGGATTTATCGTTGATGTCAGAAAGATTATAAATAAGATGCCTGCCAAGCGCCAGACGATGCTTTTCTCGGCAACCATGCCTTCAGAGATAGCCAGGCTTGCAGACACTATCCTCAGTAATCCCGTGAAGGCCGCGGTGACGCCGGTTTCTTCGCCTGTAATGGTAATCGATCAGTCGGTATTTTTTGTCGAAAAAAGGAACAAGCAGTCCCTTCTGCTCCACCTGTTAAAAGACAAAGCCATTGAAAGCGCCCTTGTTTTCACAAGGACCAAGCATGGCGCCGACAAGGTTGCCAGGGACCTTATCAATGCAGGAGTCAGGACGGATGTGATCCATGGAAATAAATCGCAGGCCGCACGCCAGCGAGCGCTTAACAATTTCAAGGCAAAGCAGACAAGGGTGCTTGTCGCAACGGATATAGCGGCAAGAGGGATAGATATTGACGAGTTATCGCATGTAATAAATTACGAACTGCCCAATGTCCCTGAAACATATGTACACAGGATAGGCCGTACGGGAAGGGCAGGACTCTCGGGTGTGGCGCTTTCTTTTTGCGATTACGAGGAAAAATCATATCTGCGGGCCATTAACAGATTGATACCGAAGTCTATTCCCGTAATAGAGGACCATCCCTTTGTTATGGATGCGTCCCAGGAGTCAAGCCATGCGGCAACCAGCCCCGCGGGTCATCCTACAAGCTATGCTTCGGCGCATGCTTCGGGCCGTTATACGCCCGGCCGCCGTTCTTCGGGACATTCTACAGGATCCAGAAGATATTCTTAAACTTTCTCATTCAGGAGCCTGGTTAAACAGGCTCTTGCCCTGAGGGGCGGACACGATCATTCCTTGTTTTTATTCGCGAGGCTGTCTTCCAGAAGGTTTATAGACTGCAGGATGATATAAAGCTCGTCGCTTGTCTTCACATCGGCTTCAATTCCGCGGGTTTTCAACAATCCCATCATCCTCTTCGATAAATAGCTTATCGAATTAGATATATAGAATGGAAAATACCAGAAATATGCGAATGCCAGGATCAGGCAGACAGCGCCGATTACAGCCATGTAATTTATTATTTTTAACGAATCTCCGATTGTAAGGGCGCTTTTCCTGACGACGGCCTGCATGTTTACATCATTGATATTGTTGACCGACTGCCTTATCTTTTCATAAGCGGGCAGAAACTCGTTGAAATATACTGTTCCGGAGCCTCGGCCCTCTTTAATCCTGTCGCAAATGCCGGCATAGATGGCATAGTCGGCGCTCAGGGCGTCCACGTACTCCTTCTCATGAATTTCAGTGATATTGCCGCTTTCAAGTTTTAAATTCTTATCGAATTCCAGCCTTGCTTTTTCGAAGAGTTCATTATAATACCCGGTGAATTTCGAATGGCCGGGGTTGAATATGCTTTCATTAACCGAGACTGTCATATCCTCGAGGGAGGAAAACATGTTTTTTGAATATACGATAGAATCGTAATTGTCTTTCAATATATTTCCGGCATCCCTTGACAGACTGCCTATATAAAATGCGCTGAAAAAGGCTATTGCAAATATTATTATGAAAAGGAATCCCAGGCCGAGTGTTAGTTTTGTCCTGAGCTGCATAAAAATCTCCTCCTATTTATTTTTTCTCTTTCAAACCTAAAGCGCCGGTTTTCTCAACGATTCGATCCTTTTTTTCATTTTATCCAGGATAATCTCGATCTCCTTAAGCCTTTCTGAAGATATCTCTGATTTTGGAAAATCGTAATATTTCATTTATCAGGAGATATATCAAGAATAATAAAACTTCCAGGTTTTATCCCGGGGCGGGGCCGGGGATTTTCAGGGGTAGATGGAGGCGCCGGGCCGAACTCGGCCGCAGGAAGAAAAACATGGTGAGTATTGGTATCGACCGAAATTGTCCTTGCGCTTTTCTGAGTTGGTAAATTTTCTATTACTTCAAACCTGCCGCCGTTTATTTCCCTGATAACAGTTAAAATGCCGTCCCCGCTGGATGCGAAAGCCGTTTTAAGCCCGGGGTCGAATGCCGCGCCGTCGACATGAGAGCCGATCGGCAGCAAGGCGATAATCCTGCCGCTATGGTCATCCATGATAACCATTATTTTGTTATTGCAGCTGATGAAAAGACGGTGATTTTCATTATCGATGGCAATTCCTGAAGGTCCTTCTCCCGGCGATAAGGGAAAGCTGTTCTCCACTTTCATGGTTTTTGTATCGATGGCAGTTACAAGGTTTTTATCCTCGATATTTACATAAACATGACCCGCATCGTCAGACGCCGGGAACTCAGGTTTGCCCTGCAGCCGGATGACGGAAATCAGCCTGTAATCCTGTGCGCTGATAACCGATGCATTCGAACTCCTTCCGTTAAAGGCGAATACGCAGCGGGAATATGGATCATAGAGAATCGCGTCGGGATTGATACCCGCTGAAGGTATTTTTTTTATAACCTCGAGAGTCTTAAAATTGAAAACAGTGACAGTATTATCCTTCCCGTCGCTTGTAAATCCTTTGTTGAGCTCCGGGGCCAGAGCTATATCATGAATTCCATGCGTTCCGGGAATGCTGCCTGTGATTTTTCCTGTCTTTTCATCGATGACCTGCATAATATCGCCATGTGAAAGGAAAATCCTGCCGCCGGCGCTGTCAACCGTCAGGGCGTCCCAGCCTCGTCCTGAACCTTCTACTGGGAACCGGGCGGTTATTTTATATCCGCCGCCGAAAGCGGCGGCAAAGAAGGCTGATAAGAAAAGTATGGAAATGCCGGTAATTCTCATAAACACTCCATAATTATTTTATAAAGGGAACAAACATGGGCGTCTTTTTTTTATATTCCTCGAAATCGGGCCTTCCGGCATATTTTTTTTCGAGTAATGGAACTCCTGAAACAAAAACAAGCAGGAATGTAATCGTAACAGGGCTTATTACTGCAAACCAGCCATGGAATGATGAAAGCGCGGTCAGGAAAATACCCCACCACATTAAAGCTTCGCCGAAATAATTGGGGTGTCGTGTATACTGCCAGAGCCCTCCTGTCATCAGCCTGCCTTTATTGGCAGGGACTTTTTTAAAGGCCGAAAGCTGATAATCGCCGACCGTTTCGAAGAAAAAACCGGCTGAAAATACCAGGACACCTGCGATATCGAGCGCGTTAAGAGGCCTGGCCTGCGAGTTGAAAATCACGATTGCCGGCATAGATATTATCAGCATCAAAAGACCCTGGAGCATGAAAATAAAAAAGAAGCTTTTTATGTAGAAAGATTTTCCCCAGTCCTTGCGGAATTTCACATACCGGAAATCCTCGCCTTTACCCCGGTTTCTTTGAAAGATATGCCATGTCAGGCGGCAGCCCCAGATCAAAATCGCAAGCGTGACAAGAATTTTCGACGGATGGATTTCCGGTTTCATGAAGAAAAGGCACAGCGCAACAACGATGAATCCCATTCCCCATGCAATATCGACTATGGAATTATTTTTAAAGGCCTGGGCAAGGATAAAAACCAGCGCCATGTAGATCAATATGACAAAAGCCGAGCTTAAAATCAGATTTATTAACATAAACCCTCCCCGATGAAAAGATTATTCGGTAATAAACGCGACAGCGACTGCCCCGATCCCGGCGTTCAAACCTATAACAGGTGAAATATCCATTGTATAAGCGGGCTTTCTTCCCAGTTGCTTTTCCAGCTTGCATGCTATTTCCGAAGCGTCTCCCGGGTTACTCGCATGAAGCAAGCAGTATTCCATTATTTTTTTGTCTGATGAAATGGTTTTTATCCGCCTCAGCATTTTGTTTAGAGATCCCTTCCAGCTGAAGGCTTTTCCTGAAACGGCCGCTTTTCCATCGGGATCGAGGGAGACTAAGGGTTTTAAATTCAATATATTGGAGACAAGGCCTTTCAACCGGCTGACACGGCCTCCCCTGACCATATACTTGATGGTTTTGACACTGACAAGTATCCTGGTGTTCGCAATCCAGGATTCAACCCGGCTCATTATTTCTTCATGCGTCTGCCCTTCCTCGATGGCCCTTGCCACCCTTAATACTATAAGGCCCAGGGAACCCGAGACATGCCTTGAATCGACAACATCTATCCTTTTGCCGGTTTCATTTTCAATCCCGGCTGCCGCATGGAGGCTTCCGGAGTATGTCCCGCTGAATTTCCCGGATAAATGAACGGCGATGATCGATTTGTAATAAGTGGAAAGACGGGAAAATATGCTCTCGAAAGTTTTTTGATTTACCTGTGATGTCGTGGGAAAAAACGAGCTCTCATCAAGCATGCGGTAGAAATTATCAGAGGTAATCGTAACCCTGTCAAGGTAATGGTTTTCACCGAAGAAAATATTGAGGGGGGTAACATTAATCTGATACCTGTCGATTAGTTCGCGGGGCAGGTCGCAGCTTGAATCTGTTACGATTGCTATATCGGATTTCCTGTTATGAGCGGCTTCGAATTGTTTTTTCATATCGTCTACTTTCTGGAAGGAAATCGAGCCCGTTTTCCTCAAGCTGTAAAACAGGCCGGCAGGGTCGTCGGTGTGGACATGCAGCCGCAACGTTCCTGCTGCAGGCCCCGCAATTACCAGGCTGTCTCCCCAGCCCATGGCGATTTTTTTTAATCCGTCCCTGTCTTCGCAGCCCTTTATAAGGGCTTCCGTGCAGTAACGGTATTTAATTTCTTCAAAATCATCAATATTTTCTTCTATGCTTTCTATCTCAACACTTTCCTGCCTTACCTTGATAACCTTCCTGAAATTCTTATCCCTGATGAAATCTATCATTCCCTCGAGAAAAAGTACGACACCCTTTCCTCCGGCATCGACGACATTAGCCTTTTTCAGGGCAGCTATCTGCGCGGTAGTATTGCGGAGGGTTTCCCTGGCCACTTCGCATGATCTTATGAGCAGGTGAAGTAAATTTTCAGTGTTTTCATATTCCCTGTACAGGAAATCCGCCCAGTTTTTTATAACTGTTATCATTGTCCCTTCTACGGGATCGGCTATGGCTTCATACATGTATCTCACGGCATTCTTGAGGCTCTTTGCCATGCTTTTTAAGTCAAGGCATGAGCCCTCGGAAGCCTCGACGCTGAAACCGTAAAGGTATTGAGCGAATATTACCCCGGAGTTTCCGCGGGCGCCATCCAGGGCCGCCCCCGCGATTGCCTGTGCTGATTTTTTAATCGAGTGATACGGAACGGCATTCTCGATTATGGCCCGGACGGTTGAAGCAAGGTTTGAACCCGTGTCGGCGTCAGGGACGGGAAATACATTCAAGGAGTTCAATTCTTTCTGGTTTTCGAGTATTCTCTGCGCTCCCGCTATGAAGTTGTAATAAAAACTTTTACCGCAGGGCTTTGAAATATTCGGCCTCATAAAAATCCCTCTATACAATAAATATAAGACAATGGGAAAAATAAAGCAAAAGCATGGGGGAGGGACAGGCATTTTAGTCTTTTACGAAGATAAGTTTTTTAACGGCTTCCGCGGTTTTATTGTTCAGGCTGACGGCCTTGAAATAAATAAAGTATCCGCCTGATATAAGATCCTGTACGGAGCTTGTCCCGGGATCCCATATAACGGAATTGGTACCCTCGTTAAAAAATCTTTTTTTGCAGACAGAATCGACAATTTTACCGTATTTGTTAAATATCAGGATATCAGTATACGCGGGGTAATTTATGCTGAAGCTGATGTTGAGCGTATTCTCTCCGCTGAACAGGATCGATGGGTCGATAATGAATTCGTTTGTATTTATCAGCGAAAGACCTTTTTTCGTTAGGCCGAATGAATAAACCTGGACGTCGCTTCCTGTGAATTCAAGGCAGAGGGTGACGTTCCTTAAAAAAATATTGTTTAATTCGAATGACCCGCTCTTATAAAAGACCTGTTTGCGGATGTTTTCACTGTCGGCGTTATCGAAGACCTTCATGGTGACATAAGAGTTGCTCCCGCCGTTATCCACGATATTGACAAAGGCGCTTGAGAAAACATAGTTATCATCTATCGGGATGCCCGATGTAAGAAGGTAGCTATTGGATTCTGCAGAGGGGGATATGTAACCGTTGCTGATGACGATGTTGTTATAATCCTGGAGGCCGTCGAAATTACTCAGCTTGTCCGAATTAAATTTTATTGTGTTGTTCATCGACCATTCGACAGCGAAAAACATGGACCAGGAGAAGCATAAAATAATTGCAATGCTACCTTTCATTTTTATCCTCTGACTTTTTAACATAATCTTCCAGCCAGTGGAGGTTTTTTTCATTTTCCTCGTTAACGAGCGCTTCGGCTTCTTTTTTCCTGACAGACTTCGCGTTGACCTTCCGGTTTTTAATCCAGACAGTAATATACCTGTCCGCTATGACAACACCGCATATGAATAATATACATATTAAGGCTTTGAGAATAAGAATGAAAATATCGCCGATGCTTCTTTCCGGATAAACGATTCCCAGTGTGCCTATATATGCGCCGCTTATATTGATCTGAAATGTTTCAAAGGTTTTGTTTTCATAAGTATATTTTTTGCTTATTTTTATTTCCTGTATAGAATCTTTGATGAAATCCGTATTGAAATCCGAATTTTTATATATTTTTTCATCGGTAAGAAAGAAGGTTTCAAAGTCAGTTTCCTTGATTTTTTTAAGGATTAAACCGGTATCATAAACAGCAGCCGCTTCTATATCCATATCGAGAGGGTTTTCATATTTGAGGCCGATTATCAGGTCATCATTGGTAAAATATACATTTACATGGTCATGAAAATTGAGGTAAACCGGGATTATATTATTGCTGGACCTTTTGTAAAGGATGTTGTTATTGGATTCTATAATATAAAAGTCCTTGAAAGAGTTCAAACCGGCAAAATAACGGCCTGCAAGTTCGTCCATACCTGTCATTTTTTTTGTCATGATATATAAATAAATGCAGTCGTAGAAATTCCTGTCCCTGGTAATTGCCGTAACGTTTGTTACGGCGGATTTAAATGTTCCTATGAAATCATTGGTAAAATTTTCTATTTTCGAGTCTGCATCCCTGGCGTACGGGTCGAATAAAATAAGATCCTTGAAACTGTTATAAGTGCCGATGAGACCGGTAAGCCCCGAATGGCTGTAATCGATAAGGTCGTCCTTGGTCGATTCATAAAAGAGAACTGAGAAAGCCAAGACAATTAAAGCGCTTAAAAGCAGGAGTTTGAAATATGCATATATCCTCATCATTTTTCATTTCTCCATTTTTTAAAGGATTTTATTATAAAATCGGAACAGCCGTCTGTATTCTGAATTCCTGTGTCGACGGTAATATCGGCAGTTTCTTCATACAGCGGTTCTCTGATGCTCAGTATCCGGGTTATTTCTTCAGCCAGTGGGAGACTTGTAAGCGGAGGACGGTTATTATCGCCTTCGATCCTCGATTGAAGTATTTCCTTTGAAGCTTTTAGATATACGCAGAACCCGGTCCTTTTGATGATATCCCTGTTTGATGAGGAGAGGATTATGCCGCCTCCGGTGGAAACCACTGTAGGGGACATGCTCTTTGAGATATGTTCCAGGACTTCCGACTCTTTTCCCCTGAAATACCGCTCTCCCGATGATGCGAAGATGACAGGGATCGGCCTCTTTTCCTCTTTTACTATAATTTCATCCATATCGGCGAATTCGAAATTCAGGCCGTATGATATCTTCCTGCCGAGTGTTGTTTTTCCGCTTCCCCTGTATCCTATGATATAAATATTCATTTATACCGTCCTCCCCGCAAGATTGAAGCAGATCAGCATATCGCCTAGAAGTATGAAAAAAACGGAAAATGCAGCTATAAAATATATCCTGTAATATGTGAATACGCCTGTGTTTTTCAGGACAGGTTCTGAATTGTCCCTATTTTCAAGATATTTGAAGATTACTGTATTCTCGGATTTTTTTCCCTGCTTTGCCAGTGAACTTCCATCGGGGACTGACTGTGATTTCAGATATTTGAGTTTGGACTTAAGCTCTTCGACATCGAGTTCTGTCCTTGCCTTCTGTTCTTCCAGGCGGTTGATCTGTTCGATTTTCTGAAGATTTTGTTTTATTCCGCCGTTGCCGAATATGAATACTGCAAGGATATAGAAGCTAACGGCATTAAAAAGGAGAAGGACAATGTATTTCATCTCTAGATTCCTTCAGTTATTCACAAGGTTAAAGTCTTATATAGTAATCGGAATATTTGTATAAATATGTAGGAAAACTGCCTTTACGGGGTTCCGGTTTTGGCCCAGGCTCTTGACTTTTGCCCTGAATTCAATATAATAATGTGACATTTTAAAAAAAAATGGAATTGAAAGCGCTTATAAGGAATGTTAATAATGCCTTTTCAGATAGATAATGATGTAATTGAAGAGATACGAAGATTAAAAAAAGAGAAAAACGCCGTGGTTTTAGCCCACAATTACCAGCTTCCTGAAATCCAGGAAGCGGCCGATTATGTGGGCGATTCGCTCGGCCTGGCCAGGAAAGCTAAGGATTTCAAGGGCGGCATAATAGTCATGTGCGGCGTTTATTTTATGGCTGAAACCGCTGCGGTTTTAAATCCCGGCAGGGCTGTCATCATCCCGGACAGAGACGCCCTCTGTCCGTTAGCGGCTTTTGCCGATAAAAAGATGATCCTTGAATGGAGGAAAAAATATCCGGATCATGCCTTTGTCGCTTATGTAAACACCACCGCTGAAGTGAAGGCGGAAGCCGACGTGTGCTGCACATCGGCTAACGCGGTAGAAATAGTCAGGAAAGTGCCACAGTCGAAAATAGTGTTTTTACCGGATAAAAACCTGGGCTCGTATGTCAGGGAAATAGTAACGGAAAAAGAGATCGTTCTCTGGCCCGGTTACTGCATAGTGCATGAAGCCTCAGACCCTGAGGCTGTCGGCAAAACTATAGAAGCAAACCCGGGGGCTGCAGTGCTCGCTCATCCCGAATGTCCACCTGAGATAAGGAAAATGGCCGATGCTGTGCTGAGTACCGGGCAGATGTTCGATTATGTTGATAAACATCCTGAAATAAGGGATTTCATAGTTGTAACCGAATGGGGTATAAATTACGGCCTTCATAAAAAGTTTCCCGGAAGGAATTTTATCGAACCCCTGAGCCGCATGGAATGCAGAAATATGAAGAAAATAACAGCCGGTAAGCTCCTTGAATGTCTGAGAACCATGAAATACAGGGTCGAAGTTGATCCTGAAACGGCGGAAAAATCCGCAAGGGCAATTGAAAAGATGCTGGATTTGATGCAATAAAATACCATAGGGTTTATAATATCGTTCAGGAGGATGCCATGCCTTTTAAAATTACTCTTGATAGTGCAATGAAAGGAATAAAGTTTGCGTCAAAAGATGAAGCTGTTGAAGCTATGTGGGAATTCTTCAAAGATAAAATGAAAAGAGAAGAGTTTGAAAAATTTATACAAGCCCATATTGAAGAAGTATAAAAAGGGAAAGATTTGAGAGTATTAGCCGTTAGCGATGTTGTGAACAGCAACCTCTATAGTACGCGAGTAAGGGAAATGGCCGGCAATGTAGATGCCATTATCTCGTGCGGGGATTTGCCCGTATATTATTTAGATTACCTTGCCTCAAGCCTGTTAAAACCACTCTACTATGTATGCGGAAATCATGATCATTATGAAGCGCAGGAAGATACGGGCGAAGAATTCCTTAAATCAGGGATTTTCGGAGATATCCGTAACGGGTCGCGAAAAAAACATATAAGTTTCGGCGGGAGGAACCTTGACGACAGGGTTGAGAAAATCGGTCCGGTTCTTGTCGGCGGTCTTGAAGGATCCCTGCTTTATAACCGGGGGGAACATCAGTATACCGAGAGGCAGATGAGCAGGAAAATACTCAAAATAGTGCCTGTTATGCTGATGAACAAAATGGTCGCCGGAAGATTCCTCGATGTGCTTATAACCCATGCCCCGCCTTTTGGCATACACGATAAGAAAGATCCTGCTCATAAAGGTTTCAAATCGCTGATCAGCTTTATAAAGCGGTATCGTCCGAAATACCTTCTCCATGGCCATACTCATATTTACGATATGACTGAAAAAAGGATCTTCGAGTATGAAGGCACGAAGGTTATAAACTGTTATGATTTTGTTATTCTTGATATCAAGGTATGACAGCCTTGATGTTTTTATAAAAGAGGTTTACCCGAAATGAGCAAGTTTAATGACCCCCTTGATTTTCAGGTCAGGGAGGCATTCGACAGGGCGCGTAATAAAGCCTTTTTCAGGGAGATTCTTAACAAGATATTCAGGAAGAGGAACGCTCTGTTCAGATTTGACGAGGTCAAATCCATGCTTTCCCCTGAAGGTATGAGCTATATGGGCTTGCAGACAATACCGATCAATAAGATAATGGGGAGCGAAGGGCGGTATTCGGATTTCGATATCAATTTTCTTCCCCTGAAGGACAACAACCGCGGACGCTGGCAGAATATCGAATTAGCTAATCTCAAGGATCTGCACCTCCCGCCTATATTAGTCTATAAAATCGGCGACTTTTATTTTGTCCGCGACGGGAACCACCGTGTATCCGTCGCAAAGGAATTCGGACAGGAATTTATAGATGCGGACGTAGTTGAATTATTTACTAAAGTAGGCCTTTCCGAGTTAAGCGAAAAAGAACTGCTCCTCGCGGAAAGCCATAAATATTTCCTGGACAAAACCAGGTTCGACAGGTATTTCCCTGATGTCAGGATAAAATTGACAAACCCCTGGGGTTATTATAGATTGATAGAACATATAAATACATATAAATATTTTAAGAGCGAAGAAAAGAAGCACGAAGTTTGCTGGGAAGACTCGATTAAATTATGGTACACGGAACTCTTTCTTCCGGTAACAAAGCTTATAAAGAAGAGGAAGATACTCAGAAAATTCCCCGGGCGCGAAGCAGGCGATCTTTACATATGGCTTCTGGACCACTGGCATTATCTCAAGGAAAAGTACGGCGATGTTTCTCTTGAGAGCGCCCTTGACGATTACCTTGAAAGATTCGGAAGGGGCTATTTAGGCAATTTAGCGCTTAAAATCAGGGGATTTTTTAATAAATTTATAAAATAGGTATTATTCATGGCCGTATTAAAAAAAGTTCTCATAGTCGCCAATACCGGAAAGAACAAGGTCAGACCTATATTAAATAATCTCCAGGCCCTTCTGAAAAGTAAAAATATCGAATCTAACATAACAACCCCGATACACTTCAAGCTTAAAAACGGCAATATGCTCACAGACCTTGATCCGGGGTTCAAATTCACAAATTATGACATAATAATAGCCTTAGGCGGCGACGGGACATTCCTGTTTACAGCAAGGACATTTCATCAATTCCGCCTTCCGATCCTCGGTATTAATGCCGGCAGGGTTGGTTTCCTGATGGAGGTGAAACCTGCCGAAGTTGAAAAGGCTCTTGACAGGATCATTCGGGACGAGGTAAATATTTACAACAGGATCCTCATTGAAGTGTCTGTCATCAGGAAAGGGAGGAAAATATTTATCTGCCCGTTTTTGAATGACGCCGTAGTATCCAAGGGCGTACTTTCGAGAATGGTCGAGCTTTCTGCCTGTTTCGGCGGCGAAATGCTTTCCCGGTACAGGTCCGACGGACTGATAGTCTCGACGCCGACCGGATCGACAGCTTACAACCTGGCGGCCGGAGGCCCTATACTTACCCAGGACCTTGAAGCTATGATAATAAGCCCGATATGCCCTCATATTTTAGGAGTAAGGCCGATAGTGACCACGGTTAATAAGGAGCTTTCCATTGTCCTTACCTCAGGCGAGCATGATACAACTCTTACTATAGACGGCCAGGAGAATTTTTATCTCTCGATCGGGGATATTCTGAGATTTAGAAAAATTCACGACGGCGTCTGCGTGTACGATCCGGGAGAAGTCGAATATTTCAGCATATTAAGGGAAAAATTGGGGTGGCACAAATGATTGAGAGGCTTCTGATAAGGAATTACGCGATTATAGATACCCTTGAAATAGAACTCGCAGGCGGATTCAATGTCTTTACAGGTGAAACCGGGGCCGGTAAATCCATCATTGTCGGAGCGCTTAGCCTTCTCATGGGAGAAAAGAGCGACCTGTCCTCCATCCGCACAGGCGAGGAGAAAGCGACAATAGAAGCCTCAATAAACGTGAAAAACAGTGAAGTTGCAAAAAAGCTGAACGGTTTGAATATTGAAACCGGCGGCGACATTATTCTGCGAAGGGAAGTCGCCCCCGGCAATAAAGGCAGGGTTTTTATCAACGGGCTTCAGGAACCTGTTTCCAAGCTCGAGGAATTAGGCGAATGGCTTCTCGATATACATGGCCAGCATGACCATCAGCTTCTGCTTTCCCAGAAAGTACATCTCGATATTCTCGACAGCTACGGGAAACTCCACAATGAGCGCGGCGAATTGCAAAAAACCTATCTTCTTATGAGCAAAAAATCGGAGGAAAGGGACCTGCTGCTTCAAGATGAGGCTAAACTTCAGGAGGAAAAAACCTACTGGGAACAGGCGGTAAAAGATATCGATGGAGCCGGCCTCCACCCCGGAGAAGAGGAAGAACTCTCTCAGGCGCTCAAAAAAATGGAAAACTCCGAACGCCTTGAGTTGGCATTTTCAAGCGCTCACGGCCTGTTATACGATGAAGAGACGTCTGTATCAGCGGAGCTGGCCAGGTGCATCATGATGCTCAAGGATATATCAGCCCTTGACAGCCGGTATGGAGAACTTCTTGAAATCCTTGATGATTCACAGGCCAAACTAAATGAAAGCGTTAACCTTATTTCAGGATTCAGGGGCGAGCTTGATTTTGACCAGAAGGTTATGGAAGATACTATCGACAGGATCGAATTGATAAAAGACTTTAAAAGGAAATACCGTAAAAACACCATAGCAGAACTTATGGCCTATATGGATGAATGCTCGGAGAAACTGATCAGGTTTGAAAACAGGTCGGCGGAACTTGAAAAGCTTAATAAAGAGATAGAGCTGATAAAGGATGAATTGATAGAAAAATCCGGAAATCTTTCAAAGAAAAGACAGTCGGTGGCTCTTGATTTATCCGCAAAAGTAAAAGCGGAACTGTCCTTTCTCGGAATGGAAAAAGCGGAATTCGTCGTGGATATCAAATATGTAAAAGATGAAGCAAGCCCATATGTTATCAATGGAATCCCGATTAGAATACAGGAAACAGGCATGGACAGGGTTGAATTTTTTATCAGCTCCAACCCGGGCGAAGACCCGAAACCTCTGAAAAAAGTGGCTTCCGGAGGAGAAATCTCGAGGATTATGCTCTCCCTCAAATCCGTTTTTGCAGAGAGCGATATGATCGAGACCCTCGTATTCGATGAAATAGATGTCGGGATAGGGGGTGTAACTGCAAACCATGTCGCCGAAAAGATGAAAAAAATTGCCAGGGATAAACAGGTTATCGTTATCACCCACCTTCCACAGATAGCGGCCAGGGCTGAAAATCATTACCAGATATCAAAATTTGTAAAAGACGATAAAACATTCACTAAGATCGAGAAGCTTGATGGAGAGAGAAGGGTGGATGAGATCACCAGGATGCTTGGCGGGGAAAGCGACAAAAGCCGGGCTCATGCGATGGAAATGCTCTCGAACGTCTGACCGGCTTCACGCAAAATTAATGACCGGTTAACATTATAGAAACAATTCTTCCTTACAATGTAGATAAGCAGAAGCAAGCTGACGCTTGAGTTTGGGAAGGATTATGAAAGACAATATTGAAAAATGGATGATTATTACTTCAAGTCTCGATTTTGCATTTCAGCCGATAGTCAATACTTATACCGGAAAGGTTTTCGGGGTAGAGGCTCTTCTGCGGGGGCATCTGAAGAACGGGTTCGAAAGCATTTCATCCGTCTTTGACCAGGCATTGGCCGACGATTATCTTGTCGGTCTTGACATGATCCTCCTTGACAAGGCTGCGGATAAATTTTCAACGCTGAAAACGCAGGAGCATATCAAGCTGTTTTACAACATTGACAACCGTGTAGTTCAGCTTGACGGTTTCGACAGGGAGCATGCGAGGACCATCATGAAAAAATACTCGCTTGATCCCAACCAGCTCTGTTTCGAGATTTCGGAAAGGCATACTTTCGATTCTTTTGAAAAAACCAAGGATCTTTTGAGCGGCATTAAGGAGAACTTTTTTAAAATAGCGATAGACGATTTCGGCACAGGGTTTTCAGGTTTCGAGTTTCTCTACCATTTCGAACCGGATTATATCAAGATAGACCGGTTCTTTATTTCAAATATTCATTCCGACTCGAAAAAAAGGCTGCTTCTTTCATATCTTGTCAATATTTCACACATGCTGGGCATCCTGGTCATTGCGGAGGGGATCGAGACTGAAAACGAGTACTATTTCTGCAAAAGCATAGGCTGCGACCTTGTCCAGGGTTTCCTTCTCGGAGAACCTTTCACGGAATTGGACCAGTTCAGGAATAAGATCGAATACCTTGAATTCCTGAATAACATCGACAAGAGAAGAAAAACCATCGATGAAAACCTTATCTTCAAGCAGATGGAATATATAGAACCTGTACTGATCGATATGGAGCTTTTCGACATTTTCGACATTTTCAAGAAAAACAAGAAAAACACTTTTTTCCCTGTAATAAATAAAGAATACGAACCTATCGGCATAATAAGCGAGGAATGCCTGAAGGATTATATCTATTCTCCATATGGGAAAGAAGTTTTGAAAAACAAGACTCTCTCCGAAAATTCGGAACACTTCGTTGTAAAAAATCCCGTATCCGAGGTTAATACAAGGATAGAAAAAATACTTGAACTCTTTGCTATCGACGAAGACTCCAGCGGGATTATAATAACCGAGAATGGGAAATACATCGGCTTTCTCGGTGCCAAGGAACTTCTTAAAGCCATCCATGAAAAAAATCTCGAATCAGCAATGAACCAGAATCCCCTTACAAAACTGCCGGGCAATAATTCCATTTATCAATACATATCGGTACTTCTCGAAGAAACGGACCTGGAGCATATACTTGTTTATCTCGATATTAATAATTTCAAGGCTTTCAATGATAAATACGGATTCAGGCAGGGCGACAGGGCTCTTCTGAAATTTTCGGATATGCTTGCCAAAATTTCAAGGGAATTTTTTATTGCTCATATCGGAGGGGATGATTTTTTTGCGGCCTTTAAATCAAGGGAAGACAAGTTCGACTTTGTTTTAAAGACAGTGAACAGGCTTCTTGACGAGTTTGCGATAGAAATATTATCCCTCTATTCAGAAGAGGACAGGAAGAGGGGTTATATCACATCATTGAACCGGGAGGGCAGGAAGAGGCAGTTTCCGCTCCTTTCCGCCTGCGCTGTGCTTCTTGTTATCCCATCAGGCCCTATTCCCTTCTCGATAGACGAGATCAGCGGACTGATAGGCGACCTGAAAAAAGCAGTAAAAAGGGATAACGAGAAAGTGCTCTGCGTTTCGGTATTAAAAAGCGGTATTTTCGCAAGGATGCGCTTCGATACCATGGAAGCCGCGATTGAGAACGTTTAAAGAGCCTTTTCCATGCTTCTGCTTGCAATGACATCGATATCCATGCCGAAGATGTTTTTCAGAATAACCTGCCCCGATTCAACCGGGGCTTCGACTTCAACTTTTCCGATCAATTCCATCAGTTCGAAAATCCTGTCTCTGGGAACAGGCTTGTTCGTCCATACGGGTAAAAGGGCCCCTTCGGAGGCAGCGGCGGCGGAAGAGTTTTTAACCCTTACCGTCGAAGTCACTGTTCTCCTCGGATCATCCATCTCCGACCTCGAGTAATCCTCGCCTAATTTGCAGAAATTGCCCGTAATGGATGTTATAGCCCCATGACCGTCAAGAGAAGTCTGGATATCGCAGCCTCTCGGGCATCTTATGCAGATCAGGTTTCTTACGCTTTCCTTTCCCATAATTAATCACCATCCATTTCTATCAGCCGTATCTCCAATTCGCCCGTTTCTTCCATGCCCGGGCAGGCCCATTCATCAGGCTTTATTTTCCTGATGATCATTTCCGCAGGCCTGGCATAATTCTCCCTGTAGCTCTTCATTACGCGGCTGCCGGTCATAACCTCCATGAGCACTTTTTTCTCTATAGGCCTGGAGGCCCGCAGACCCAATGTGAATCCGTTGCCGGAAAGTGTTTCCGGAGAAACATACTGGGGTACGATGCTTCTTACATTATAACCGCAGTTTATTTTAAACATGTTAGGATGCCTGGGCGCGGTATTCCCGCTTTTGAGCCTCTCGGCGTAAATAGCGGCGTTTTTCCCGGCGGTATATCCCGCGAGGCTTACGTAATCGGCAATATCGTAAATAGTTACGGCGTTTCCGGCAGCGAAAATTCCATCGACATTCGTTTCCATCTTATCGTCAACAAAAGGCCCGCCTGTAAGGGGATCCAGGTCGATCCCCGCCTTCCGTGAAAGTTCGTTTTCGGGGATGAGGCCGATGGAAACAAGCAGGGTATCGCATTCTATGGTTTCTTCAGTCCCCGGCACGGGGAAAAAAGATTCGTCGACCTGCACCGTCCTGACTGCTTCGACTCTTTTATCGCCGATTATGCCGCTGACGGAGCGTCCGAGATCGAGGCGGATCCCGAAATCTTTTATGCACTGGACATAGTTCCTCCGGAGGCCTGTTAAAAACGGCATGGCTTCAAGGATCCTTTCAACCTTAGCGCCTTCAAGCACAAGCCGCCTTGCCATTATCATCCCTATATCCCCGCTTCCGAGGATGACGAAACGATTACCGGGCATGTATCCTTCGATATTGACCATTCTCTGGACCATACCCGCGGTAAACACACCGGCAGGGCGTGTGCCGGGGATCCTTATCTGGGCCCTCGTCCTTTCACGGCAGCCCATAGCAAGAACTATTGCTCTTCCCTCCAGTTCAACGAAACCGCTTATTATATTGTTCGCATACACATGCCTTGAGGCGGTCATGTCGATAACGGCAGTGTCAGTCAGGATGTTGATCCCGAATTTTTCAGCTTCCCTGACAAAATACTCGGCATAGGAGGGGCCCGGCATATCCTTATTGAAAAGCACAGCGCCGAAACCGTTATGAATACACTGGTGAAGGATGCCGCCCGCTTCCCCGTTCCTTTCGATAACAAGCACATCGAGCGCGCCGTTCTTCTTAGCTTCGATAGCGGCGGCAAGGCCGGCGGGTCCGCCGCCTATTACTAAAACATCGTAAATGTCTTTCATCCGCCCTCTTTATCTTTTGTATGCCTGAAAACTATTTCAGATCCGGCACCTTTCTTGGTTATTTCCGTCACCTTAATTCCAAGCTCGCGGCTCATTATGTCAATCACCCTGGGGTAATCGAAACTTCCCTGGCAGCGGCCTGTGCCAAGCCATGTCCTTCGCTTTATGCCGTCATAAGTAGTAGCTCCCGCCGGGGATTTTATCGCATCGATAACTTCGCCTTCGGTTACTTCCTCGCACCGGCAGACTATCCTGCCGTATGCCGGGTTTTTCCTTACAAGCTCGGCTTTTTCCTTGTGGGAAAGCCTGTGAAAACATGGGGAGGCTTTCCTCACCGGTTCGAAATCCTTTTTGAATTTAAAATTCTCTCCTGCGCCGGTCAGGAGCTCCATAACCCTCTCGGCTATTGCCGGGGCGCTTGCAAAACCGGGGGAATCTATACCGGTAACGTTGACCATGCCTTTTATTCCCGCGGGTATTTCGATAATAAAGTCTTTGTAGTCTCCGCCGGACGACCGGAGACCTGCGAATTGCGCTATTATATCCCGGGCTTTAAGGCTGGGGACAAGTTTTAATGCGCTGCCAAGTACATCGCCCAGGCCTTCTTCGCTTGTTTCGGTCCTTCCGGGCCAGTCCATTTCCACCGAGTTAGGGCCGATCATCACATTTCCATGTACGGTGGTTGAAACTAACGTACCCTTTCCCTTATCGGTCGGAACCGGGAACAGGACATTATTAAGGCTGATTTTGGCGGAGTCGAAAATAAGATATTCTCCCCTCCTGGGTCTTATATTGAATTCAGTCCTCACTCCGGCCATATGCATGATTTTAGCAGACCCGGTACCGGCCGCATTGATAAGCCAGCGTGTAAAAAATTCGCCCCTGTTTGTTTTTATGCCTGTTATTTTATTATCGATTACGATCAGATCAAGTAATTCCGTCCCGGTGAGGATCGTCGCGGAGTTCTTCACAGAGTTCTCGGCAGCCGCAATGACAGCCATGAACGGGTCTATAACGCCTGCGCTGGGTGCGTAAAGAGCGCCGCTCGCCGTCTGGTTTATAAGCGGTTCTTTAGTAAGGAATTCTTCCCGCTGGAGGATGCAGAGGCCCGGCACGCTATTGGCTATGCCCCTCCGGTAAAGAGGCTCGAGTGACCCGAATTCCTTGCCGCCTATGGCGACAACATAGCTTCCTGTTCTTTTAAATGGAATATCGAGCAGAGATGCTGTTTCTTCCCAGAGTTTGTTGCCCCTTGCATTCATTTCAGCTTTCAGCGTTCCGGGCCTGGGGTCGTAGCCGGCATGAATAATGGCGCTGTTGGCGCCGGACGCCCCCATTCCGATATCGGCCTCTTTTTCAATGAGAAGGACCCTGTTTTTTGTTTTTGTAAGCTCCCTGGCTATAAGGCTACCGATAATACCGCCTCCGGCAATAATAAAATCGAAAGTGTTTTGAACATGGTTTTCCATCTTTATTCCAGCCATCCGTAGGATTTTTCAAGGGCTTTTGTCCAGTAGTGGTAAAGTCTCTGCCTGGTCTGTTCATCCATCACTGGAATATACTCTTTATCGAGGGACCAGTTTTTCCGGAGTTCGTCGAGCCCGCTCCAGAAACCTGCGGCAAGTCCGGCCGCGTAAGCAGCGCCGCGGGATGTCGATTCTGTAACAGTCGGCCTCATGACCCGGACATTTAAAATATCCGCCTGGAACTGCATAAGTATATCGCTTACAGTCATCCCGCCGTCCACCTTGAGCTCTTTGAGCGTTATTCCCGAATCCGCGGCCATCGCCTCGAATACATCGCGAGTCTGGTAAGCCGTGGCTTCTAAGATCGCCCTGGCTATCTGGGCCTTGCCTGCGTAATGGGTCAGGCCAGTGATAACCCCCCTGGCGTCGCTTCTCCAGTGAGGCGCGAAAAGGCCTGAAAAGGCCGGCACATAGTAAACCCCCCCGTTGTCGGGTATGCTCGAAGAGAGCGTATCTATCTCGGGGGCGGCTTTAATTATTCCAAGCTTATCCCTAGCCCACTGGACGAGAGCTCCAGCTATTGCCACGGAGCCCTCAAGGGCGTATGCAGTCTCGCCGTTTCCCAGGGAATATCCCACAGTTGTAAGGAGACCGTTGCTCGAGATCACCGGTTTGGCGCCGCAATTCATCAGCAGAAAGCAGCCTGTCCCGTATGTGTTTTTCGCATCCCCTTTATCAAAACAGGCCTGGCCGAACAGGGCGGCCTGCTGGTCTCCTAAAAAGCCTGAAAGGGGTATTTGCGCTCCGAACGGGCCGTCTGTTCCTGTCAGAGGGCAATTTTCCATCGAACTTGAAGGCCTGACTTCCGGCATCATATTTTTGTTTATTCCCATAACGTCAAGAAGCTCGCTGTCCCATGCAAGTTTATTTATATCGAAGAGCAGCGTCCTGCTGGCGTTTGTCGTATCGGTTACATGCCTTCCCGTTAATTTCCAGCAGATCCAGGAGTCTATAGTGCCGAAAAGAACCCTTCCGTGCCCCGACGACTCCCGCAGACCCGGTACATTATCCAGCAGCCATTTTATTTTCGGGCCTGAGAAGTATGTGGCAAGAGGAAGTCCGGTCTTCTCCCTGAATCTGCCGGGGCCTTCTTTACCGCCCAATTCAGCTATTATTCCTGCAGTCCTCGTATCCTGCCAGACAATGGCGTTATGGCATGGAAAACCCGTCTCCTTATCCCAGACTACCGTAGTCTCTCTCTGGTTTGTAATACCGATGGCGGCTAATTCCAGCGCTTTTATTCCGCTCCTGCCCAGGGCGTCCTTTATTACAAAGCATGTTTTATCCCATATTTCCATCGCATCATGTTCGACCCAGCCGGGTTTCGGGTATATCTGGGAGTGCTCCATCTGCGACGACGCTTTTACTTTACCGTCCCGGTCATAGATGACGAAACGCGTGCTCGATGTTCCCTGGTCTATCGCACCGATGTATTTTTTATCCATCCCATCCCCCCGGCCCAGGTCAGATATGATTTTTAATAAATTTGATGGTTTCCCCGGCTATAATATCTTTATCGTAATCCATGGTTGCCACATGGTATGAGTTTTCCAGCCATTGCAATTCCTTATCATGGACGGCTGCATTTTCATAGGCCCATAAAGTGTCTTTTATCCGGAGCACATGATCATCCTTCGATTTGAAAAACAAAAGGGGGGCCTTTATCTTCCCGATATCGGACCTGGTGATTTTCTGCAGCTTCATTAATTCGTGAACAGCGGCTACCGGCGTTCTTTCGTAACCTGTCTCCCTGGCGGCTTCATCCTTCAGATCGCTTATGATCGGTTCAACTGATTTAATGAAGAACTTGAGCAGGGGTATGGCCGGAGCGAGAGCCGAATTTATATACAGGGCATGGTTTATTGTGATGACTCCGGATATTTCAGGATGAATTTCAGCGAGCCTCAGGGCAAGCGTCCCGCCCATTGACAGGCCTGCGGTGAAAATTACCCGCGAGGTTTCTATTAATTTTTTATATGAATTTTCAACATCCTCTATCCATTGCTCATATCTTACTCCGATCATATCTTCCCAGCGGGTCCCATGTCCTGTTAGTCTGGGTCCCTCGACATTGAAGCCGGCCTCGGAGAGTTTCCTTCCCAGGTAGATTACGCTGGAGGAACTTCCTGTAAAACCATGGGACAGGAGGATTCCCGTATCCGAGCCATTGTTAAAAGAAAACGGTTCCCAGCCATGCATAATATCCATACTTACCTTCCATGATTATTTTATCCCATCTTCAATAATATGCAAGGGGTTTTGATAAAAATGGTCTTCAGCCGATGAACTTTATTATCGCGTCTATTGCCATTTCGGGGTTTTCATCAAATGACGCATGCCCGGCGCCGGGAATGACTGTAAGAATGGCGTTTTTCAGGTCCTTTTTCAGCCTCTCGGCATTTGCAAGGGGAAGCATTCTATCCTTTTCCCCCCAGATTATAAGTACCGGCTGTTTTACATCCCTTATGATTTTTTCCACTTCAGACGAATTTGTGACAGAACGCATCATGCGGTAGGAAAATTCCCGCCTCGAAGGGTTATCGAAGAGTTTGTAATTTTCAAAAAGCTCCGCCTGGTCAATTTTCGAGTTATCGGCGTAAATATCCTTCATGAATAATGATTTGAACATTTCCCACTTGAACAGCCTCCTGAATATGAATGAACCTATCAGGGGCGACATTGCAAGCCTGGCTGAAAATTCAGGCTTTTTATTATATGAAATCGTATCAATAAGGATGATCTTCGAAACAAGTTCCGGGTACATTACCGCGGTCATTATGGAAATTGCGCCTCCCATTGAGTCGCCTGCCAGAATAACCCTGGGGAGACCCAGTTCACTGCAGAAATCCCGGAGGAATTCCGCGAACTGCCTGAAGCCGGGTTTGAAATATTTAGGATCCTCGGAAGCTCCGCTTCCTGGCAGGTCGGGGGCATAACTCCTGTATTTTCCCGAAAGCCCCTTCATCAGTTTATCGAAACTCTGCCCTCTGGAGAAAAAGCCATGCACGAATAATACCGCCTCTTTGCTCTTATAAGCTTCGGCTGAGTTTTCCTCAATGTAATAAATTTTTAATCCGTTCACGGCGGCATACCTGACTTCCATTGATTTATCCTATTTTCCTGATGAGATCCTTTCGCGAAAGCACCCTGAGTTTTGCGTTCTCATTTCTCCGCCTGTCCTCATCTGTGACTAGAATCAGTTCAGGAACCTTCGCAGGCTTTCTGTTCCCGTCAAGAGCTACAAAAGTCAGGAAAGCGCTTGTCGCTTTCGATACTTCTCCTGTCGCGGGATTCTCCTTTGTAACCTGAACCCCGACCTCTAGAGAGGTTCTGCCGACATAATTCACTCTCGATTTAATCAAAACCTGTTCTCCTATATATATAGGAGTAAGGAATGAGATCGAATCTATTCCGGCAGTTACAGTTGTCATCCCGCAATGACGGGTAGCCGCCATTCCCGCTATCATGTCTATCCATGATACGATTGTTCCGCCGAATGCGGTACCTAAGTGATTGGCATCCTGGGGCATCAGTACGTATCTTGATTCAACGGCGCTGTCAGCCGGGCTTTTCGGTTTTTTTGCATCCATGGAACATCCTCCCCGAGTTTAGAATAAATATATGTATAAGAGCCTGTTAAAGTCAATACCCCGGGTGGCTGCCGCTATCCCCGGCGATTGGCTTCGGGGGATGTAAAAAAAAGATTGACATTAATCCAAAATTAACCTAAATTTAATTAAAAATTAACAATCGGATGTGATAATTCTCTGATTTATTGGCTTCAAAAGGTTTTTAGGAGTGAATATGTCGAAAAAATCGGTGGAAAGAATAGAATCTGCCAGGGCTCTGCTTGCGGGAGCGGCGGCGCTGAAAGATAAAAAATTTTCCTCTCATCTGGAGACAGCCTTGAAACTTACTGAAAGCGTGAATTCCGAGATAGAAACCCTGAAAGTAAAAATAGAAAAAAAGAAAAATGAATTATGCGGGCATATCGAAAATCTCGGCAAGCAGCTCAAGGAAGCAAAAAAATATGTAAAAAAGAACCTGCCGAAGAAGTCATGGAAAAGTTTCGGCGTTTTATAAAAAAGGATGACATATGAAATCGATCGGTGTATACAACATCAAGGGCGGAGTCGGAAAGACATCTGCGGCAGTCAACCTTGCCTATCTTGCGTCGGCTGACGGATTCAGGACCCTTTTATGGGACATCGACCCCCAGGGTTCGGCGACATTTTATCTGCATAAAAAGCAGGGAATGAATGTGAGCCTTAAAAAGGTCATTGCCGGCAAAGAGGATATTTCAGAATATATTAAAAAAACCGATTATGAAAATCTCTCGCTGCTCCCTTCCGATTTTTCAATGAGGAACCTCGATATACTCCTTGACGATGTTAAGAAATCAAGAAAAAGACTCACTGAAATTCTCAAGACTTTGAAAGACAGCTACGATATTGTTATCATGGACTGCCCTCCAAGCATATCCCTTTTATCGGAAAATGTTTTTCATGCAGCGGATATCCTGCTTGTGCCGATGATTCCCACACCGCTGTCGAGGCGTACATACCTCCAGATAATAGAATTTTACAGGGAAAACGAACTGGACGATTCTGTCATTGTGCCATTCTTTTCAATGGCTGAAAAACGGAAAAAAATACACAGCTCCAGCATGGAGGAGCTCTCGAAAACGATACCGGGGATATGTGAAAATTATATACCCTATCTTTCCGAAATAGAAAAAATGGGCGTTGTGAGAAAACCCGTCGCTATCCGTTCCATGAAGAGCAGGGGATCGGCCGCTTTTCATATGCTCTGGGACGAATTCAGGAAGAAGCATCTCGATAAAAAATCCTGAAAGCTATGCGTTTCTCTAAGCATAGGCAAACGGATAGAAAGTGCAGATAAAGCATTTTTTCAATAAAAAAGGCCGGTAATGAACCGGCCTTTTTTGTTTTAACTGAAAGGGTTATTTGATCGTGATATCGAGATCTGCGCTGACTTTTCCTGAATCCTGCGCTGTAACGTCTTCATCTTTTACATCTTCCTTGGGTCCGTTCTTCTCGAAATCTGAATCAAGATCGGCATCGGCATGAGACTTGTAAATCCTTATGTCAGCTAAATCCCTGGGGGAGATCACGCCCTTGTTTGCCCTTATAGCTGCAAAAGCAAGGCGTCTTGCGCGGATTGTCTGATACAAAGAGCGTTCGAATTCACCTGAATTGAAAAGGGTGATTGCGAATCTCTGGTGGCGGATCGAAAGAGCAAGGTCGCCGGTGAAATTCTTGCCATGGTTGACTGCCTTGTGAGCCCTGATGATAACTAACTTCGTCTTCGTGATTTCCTTTTTAGCTTCCGCCCTGTGCATGGGTGCCGCGAAAGCAAAACCTGCTACTAAAAGCCCCGCCAGTGTTACTAAAGTGAATAGCCTGATTTTTGACATTTCTGTCCTCCATTAAAAATATAATACAATATATATCGGAAAAGAGGCAAAAAAGTTACAAAAAAGGGAGAAAATTTTCTCTATTTATACGCTGAAAATCCTGCCAGATAATCGCAGACTAATTTGTAAAACCTGCATACCAGACATCGTTCAGAGCTCCATTATTGCCGTATCCTCCTATGACCCACATCGTATTTTTAAATACTACGCTTGTATGGCAGTGCCTGGCGGGAAAAGCCGCATTCGAAGCGGCGCAGGCCCAGCCTGAGCCGGTATCGTCGAGGTTGAAACAGACATCGTTCAGGTTGCTGATGCTGCTGCCGTTTGTTGATTCCCCTGCTATTATCCACATATTATTGTTAAAAACAAGACTTGTATGCTCCATCCTTTTTGAAAACGGTGCGGATGACCCGTTTATCCTGACACATACCCAGGGCGATGCGCCATCGGTATTCCATACATCGTTATATGCGGGATAATTGATATCCTGAGAACCTCCTATCACCCACATCTTTCCATTATAGACAACGCTCGAATGGCAGTCCCTTTGTATTAATACTCCGCCCAGCGAAGCTGCGGACAGCCAGTTTGCTCCGTCGCTGGAATAATAAGAAGCCCAGTCGTCGTATGAAGAACCTTCGTATCCGTTTATTATTCACATATAATTATTGAACACCACGCATGACTGTTTTAATTTTGCCACAAAAGGATTGCTGTTAGTTGCACATTCCCAAAAGGTTCCGTCGGCGGAATACCACACATCATTTGTAACACCTGAGGAGGTATATCCGCCGATAACCCATATCATGTTATTGAAGACAAGACTGGTATGACCGTATCTTGCCGGAAATGCCGCGTTTGTTACGGCGCAGACCCAGTACGAACCGTCAGGGTATTGATCGCCGGTGCCGGAAGGACTGCCTGAATTTCCGGGCAGTTTATCGTTGAGGCTGAGTAAAGATGAGCAGGAAATAATTATAGTGAATAAAAAGAGCGGCATGATAATTTTCATATTAGCCTCATTTTTTTGAAATTATAATTGGAATAGTTATTTTATACAATATAAAATTCTATTGATTCAAATCCCGGCATCAGAGATTGCCAAGCGGTATTTTCATTGCCGGAGCCGATAAATTTACCCGGATAAAAAAAGGAAAAAATCCGGTGATTATGTTGACAACAGTTTGAAATATTAAATATAATATTTTATCTTTTTAAAAAACACAGGGGAGGGGGGATATCATGAGAAAATGCTGTGCCATTATAGTTCTCTTTCTGTCGGCATGTTCGGGATATTTTCCGGGGGGCGGCAATAAAAGCCAGGGTACGGAAAGCGTAAGCCTCGAGATGTCGGACGGAAGCGGGACTCTCAGTTCGGCCAATCATAACGATATCACCCCGTTTTTATACCGCAGCGGCAACAGGGCATGGCTATTCTTCGCATCCGACAGGGCCGGTCATTACAATATTTATTTTGCCGAGATGGACTCGAACGGCCGGTTTTTCAACCTGACGATGATGGACTCTAATATAAATTCAAGCTATGATACGTTCTCGCCTGTCGTGTTTCAAGCGACTTATTACACTACCGGCTCAATATATCCGACAAACAATTATATTTCATTTCTTGTAGTCTCGAATAATGCTACAAATCTGTATACTGCTCCGATCGACAGCAACTTCTCCACAACATCCAATGCAACACTCGCTTTTGCATCGATACCAGCCACCCATATATCGCTTTATGATAAGTCTAATTATATTATTCCCACCTATACACCTACAAACAATCTATTGGTAAGCACGGGGGGATCTTTATGTTCAAATTATCAATGGTCTCCTTTAGGATTGACTAACTGGACAACTTATCAGCCGGACATCGATGCGGGTCAAACAGGGTCCGTATACGGAATTGACGGATATCCGGCCCCTTTGCCTTATTACGGAAGTTTATTTTTAATGGATATACAGAGTAATAATCATCGCCAGCTCTACTTTGGCGCATTATGGGTTTCCAATACTTCGGGGAATTATACTTACACAACCAACATTTACAATATTTCCGACTATAGTTCGAGCTACAATGACGGTTACCCCTGCATTGACGTGGCGACTTTAAAAGTTTATTTCAGTTCGACACGCTTTGGCAAGGGGTTCTGGAACCTCTACCGCTTCAATATTAAAACCTTCGACAAGGAAATCCAGTGGGATAATAATGCAACCAATGCCCCCATAAGCAAGGGATAATTCTATCGGCAATGCTTCGCTGTTAATATGCCAGGCATGAAACAAAACTTTTCAACCGCATTAAGCAGCTTTGTAAACTCTCAACCTGTTCCATTCATGGCTACGCAGCCATGCATCGAAAGTCATGAGTTTCGGATAGATTTTACGCAGGGCGCTGATATCCGCAACGAAACTATTTTCCATATGCCACAGAGCCATTTTATAGAAATCATCCCCCTGCTGCTTCCTTACTTCCTCGAGCGGTATTTTTTCATAGGCTACCCGCTGGCCGAGGATCATGGAAAACGAATCCGCGACCTGGCTCGCCGTCAATTCATCGCTTGCTAATTCTATCTCCTTTCCCGCATACTCTTCCGGATTTTCAAAAGCTGTGTTTACAAATGCCCCGAGGTCTTCAAGGGCGATATACTGCTCTTTCTTGTGTTCGGGATAGTAGGTCCTGAATTTTCCTGAAAGTATGGAGTCCCTTCTTTCGGGCACTTCGAAATTGATCATAAAGGATACGGGCCTGAAAATAGTGCTGGTAATCCCCGAATCCTTGACGCGGAGTTCTATCTCCCTTTTATTTTCAAACAGCGGTATCCCGGTTTTCCTGTCAGCTGCTCCCACCGATGAAAAGACAAGATGCTGAATTCCTGCTGCTAAAGCCGTTTCTACTGCTGTTTTTCCCCGCAGTAACTCCCCGGTAAGCCCTCCCTCCATTGGAGTGGTAATGAGAAATACCCCGTAGGCGCCTTTCATAGCGCTTTCGATAGCAGACCTGTCTTCCATATCTCCGATCACGACATCGGCCCCCATTTCCTTCAGTTCGTCTATCGCCTTGTATGAACGGCCCCTTGTCAGGGCGTTAACCTTCCAGCCGTTTCTGATGAGGCTGCAAACCACCTCTTTGCCCTGGTGCCCTGTTGCCCCTGTCACTAAGATTACTTTGCCCTCTTTATTTATCATAAAGATCCTCCGATTTTTATTCCCTGTGCAAATTACATCCTTAATAAAAAATAATCATTCTATTTTAATAGTCAAGGAAGGAGGTAACGGGAATATATGAGGGAGGAGGGTCTTATGGCTGAGTTTTTTTTTAAAGACTTTAGATTCCCTCAACGCACGTAATTGATAGACCCCTCCCTTCTCGAAGGGACTTCGGTATAAGAAGCTTCCTTGTATCCTAATGCGATGGAATAGAGGGGAAGGAAGTCCTCGGGGATGCCGAGGTCCTTTTTATAATAATCCCCGGCTTCGCTGTTGAGCATCCTGACAGGCATGTTTATCCAGCATGAACCCAGGCCGATCGATTCGGCGGAGATCAGGATATTCTCGGCAGCGGCGGCGCAGGATGCATGGGGCGACATCGCGTTTTTATCCCCCGATATCAATATGACAGTGGGGGCATGATAAAAAAAGTCGAAATTGGAATCCTGGAGTATTCTCTGCAGAAATTCAAGATCGGTGCTTGATAACGCTTCTTTAGCGGATGCGGTAAGCTTATCGAGGAGTTTCCTGTCCTGTATGACAGTAAAATGCCATGGCTGTTCATTCCTGGCGCTGGGTGCGTACAATCCGGCTTCTAACACTGCCTGGAGGTCTTTTTCATCAATTTGCTCTTTCTTAAAAGCTCTTATGCTTCTCCTGTTCTTGATGACGCTCAGGGTATCGATGTACATTATTACTCCTCCTCCCACCGCGGGAATTAATACTTTCTGTTCAGGTCGATAAGATTAGGAAGTATTTTACCTTCCCTGTAAAGGGAAAGGCTTTTGCTGAATATATCGGCAGTCCTGTCCATATAATAGGGGCTGATTCCGGAATTATGGGGCGTGATTAAAACATTTTCCATTTCCCATAAGGGGCTGTCGGCAGGAAGAGGTTCGGAATGGAAGACATCAAGCCCGGCGCCTGCTATTTTGCCGGTCCTGAGAGCTTCTATCAAGGATGTTTCTTCTACCGTATCGCCCCTTGATATGTTTATGAAATATGCGCTTTTTTTCATGAGTGAGAACTCTTCCCTGCCTATAAGGTGATAGGTTTCGTCCGTGAGAGGAGTTATCAGAACAATATAATCGGCCAGGGATAAATCATCATGCAGGATATCCTTCTCCTTGCCATGGATCCTGTTGAAATTTGCAAGTCCTGCAGGTGACGGGTTGTTTTTGATGCCTGTTATGTCCATATCGAAGACAGCAGCCTTCCTTGCTATCTCGGAGCCGATGCTTCCGGCGCCGATTATAAGCAGTTTTTTACCGGTAAGTTCATCTACAGGGAGTCCCTGGAACCATCTTTTTCGCGACTGGTTATCCCTTGCCCTGGCAAGCTGGCGTGAAAAAGATAGCATCATGCCTATTACATGTTCGGCTATCTGACCTCCATGAATACCCCGCGTGTTTGTAACTGTCACGCCCCTGCTTATCAAGCTTTCGAAAGGCAGTTTTTCCACTCCGGCCGATATGCTGAAAACCCATTTTAAAGCAGGGTAAATATTCAGGTCGATTCCCGACCATCCAAATATGATGAGAACATCTATGTTTTCAGCCATAACTTGCGAAGGTATGTCCCGGGGTAAAAAAACTTTTTCACCTGTAAGCGTTACAATCCTGTCAAGATATTCCCGGGGCAAAACATTCTCCGGTACAAGGGACAAAACCATAGACCCCCCCATCGGGAAAACAAAAACATAACTATAAAATATTCATTATACTGTTTATTGTCAAAAAGATTTGAATTTATTTTTTATGTCAATTTATCAGACATTGAACAGGATGTTCATTATATCCCCGTCTTTAACGGTATAATCTTTACCCTCAAGCCTGAGTTTTCCGGTCTTTTTTGCTTCCTGAAGCGATCCGGCCGCGGCAAGATCGTCGAATGATACGACCTCGGCCCTTATGAAGCCCTTTTCGAGGTCCGTATGTATCCTTCCGGCAGCCTTCTGCGCGTTAAAACCGCCGGGAATGCTCCATGCCCTGACCTCGTCCTCTCCGACAGTCAGGAAGGAAATAAGGTTCAATGTTTTATAGATATACTGGAGAAACCTGTCCATGGCAGGCTCCGTAAGGCCCATATCGAGGAGGAAATCTTTCTGGTCCTCTCTTGGGAGCTGGGATATTTCCATTTCAAGGTCTCCCCTGAGAGGAAATACTGTTATGTTATAATTTTTTGCGGTTTCTTCAAGTCCTTTTGTGTCAGCGTTAGACTCCCCCATGTTTATTATTACTATGACGGGCTTATTGGTAATAAAGCTGAATCCTGCGAAAAGTTTCATATCTTCTTCGGTTAAAAATCCGGTCCCGATGAGAGATCCAGAAAGCAGGGTTTCAGACATCTTGTCGAGAAGCTGGTATTCCCGGGTCGCTTTTTTGGCTTCCCTGCCGAGTCTTTCTTTACGTTTTTCTATCATTTCATAATCGCTGTAAATGAGGGAATCAAGGACCTTTTTAAGGTCGGCTCCCGGATCCAATTTTTCAAAAGGGTGGGGTACTGATTCATTCTTGAAAGCCCTTACAATAATTACAACTGCATTAAGATTCCTGATATCTGCTATGGAAGAAGGGGTTATGCCGCCTTCCGGCGTAATTTCTATCTGAAGATCTTCGAATGTAACTGTCGCAAAGATCGTTTTTTTGGGTTTGAACACCGATGTCATGACATTGACCCTGTTATCCGGCACATTGATCTCTGCAATATTCTTTTCTCTTTTACCGCCTGAAAAAGCGGAAAGCGAAGCGTTTTTTCCTGTCAGGGAATTGAAAATAGTCGTCTTCCCGGAAAGGGGCAGACCTATAAGACCTGTTTCCATTATTTATCCTCATACCGGATTATTTTTTAAGCGGTAATATCTTAACATGATTGGGGGAAAAATGAAAAGAATATTTATCAGTGCTTGAGGCCTTGCCTGGAATTTTCTCAAACGCCCCCGGTGACATTGATCTCGTTAAAACTGACCGTGCATTTTACTCCGCCATCGCCATCCGCCGGTTCGAAAATGACCTGTCCGCGGAGCTGCTGCTCCCCTATCCAGAAGACGGTCCGGAGGCCCATCCTGCTATTTTCCCTGAAGTCGAAGCCTTCCCTGACCCCGATACCGTTATCGCAGACTATAAGCTTGATCAATCCATCGGGAGATTTATGCAGGGAAATTATGATTTTTCCATTTGAATTTTCAAGGAAGGCATGTTTATATGAGTTGGAGACCAGCTCATTTAATATAAGCCCGAAGGGAATGGCCGAATCTATCTGCAGGGGAAGGTTTTCTATATCGAGGACAATATTAACGCTGCCCTCTATCAGTACATAAACAGATTTCAAACGGCTGACAAGTTCATCAATATATTCTTTCAGATAAACCCTGGAGAGATCTTTCGATTGATATAATTTCTGGTGGACAAGCGCAATCGAATGAATGCGGTTTTCCATATCCTGGAAAATGTTCTTGAGGCCCGGGTCTTTCAAAAAGCCGGCTTCAAGGCTTAAGAGGCTGTTTATGATCTGCATGTTGTTTTTCGTCCGGTGATAAAGCTCCCTTAAAAGGGCTTCTTTTTCTTCGAGGGCATTTTGAATCCTCTGCTCCGATCTTTTCCTCTCCGTAATGTCAAGGACTATTATTATCAGTATGTAGCCCTTGTCGGTTGCGAAAGAAAACAGTCTTGTCTCCAGGTGCATAAGCCCGCCGTTCTCCAGGACTCTTTCCTTTTCAAATACTTTATCCGTAATTTCCGAATTCCCGGTTTTTAGTAACTGTAAAAGCTCTTCATTTATGCCTTCGGGAAAGGCAAGTTCTATATCCCGTATAAAATGGCCGCAAGTATCTGCGGCCTTAATGCCTGAAATATTCTCCATGACCCTGTTCCAGGAAATTATTCTGCCCTGTTCATCCGTAACACAGATGCCCTCGAATGATTCCTCTATAATTCCCCTGTATCTGCTCTCGCTTTCCCTGAGATCACGCTGCACCGTCCTTCTCTTTGATATATTGATTAAAAGAAAAACTATCAGGATGCTTTCTGCTAAAATAACAGCGGCGAGGATTAATATTTCAAAAAAATATTTTTCCAGGAAAGTGTATTCCCTGTACCTGACTTCGCTTCCTTCCGGAAGGATTGCCAGGGGTATTCCCCAACGTTTTAATTCTCTCCAGTCGAAAATCGTCGTGTATCTGGCAGGATTCAGGTCCTTTATTTCACTTATAGCCGCCCCCTTCAGAAACCGGATGACGGAGCCGCCGGCAGTTTTACCCAGCTGTTCATAGCTTATCATTCTCCCGCCTGTTGATCCGGTTCCCATGGTCTCGTCTGAGGATGTGAAGATCGGGACGGGGCTGACGGAATGGATACGGCTTAATATCGAGGAAGACTCGTATGTATTTCCTTCCCTGTCCCGTGTAAATCTTACGGCAAGGATGAATGAATTATGAGGAAGTTTTGATACTGACTCGAGCAGGCCCGCCAGGGTCTCATTGGTCAGCCATATGATATGAATATTTTTATTCAGCTTAGCCAGTGCCGTTGAGATCACTTTGGCATTCTGCCTTTCAGACGGGGTAGTGCCTGCCACAACGGCTATATTAAGGGTTTCAGGGAGGAGTCTCAGGGCTGTCTCCGCAGTGCCTTTAAAATCCGGCAGTTCTCTTATGCATAAAATATTGCTGTAGCTGTATCCCGGGAAAACGCTCGTGCAGTATATGAATGGGCCGGATAATCCTAAGCAACTTCTGTAATGAAGAAGAAAGTCAAAGGCCGGTTTATAAAAAACGATTACCAGGTCCGGATGACTGGAAATATATCTTGTATGTAAATTTTCAGCGAGCTCCTTTTTGAAATTCCGGCTTGAATACTTATCCATGTCAAGATATTCATAGCTTAAATCGATATTATAATCCGGGCAGGTCTTTATCTCTTCCTGCAGGCCTTTTATAAACAATTCCTGGTATGCGATCCCGTAATCGTAAGAAAGGAGCACCAGGGCACTTCTGGTTTTTAACAGGCCTGACTCCGCGGATGCCGGGCTCAATGCCAGGCATATAAGCGAGAATAGGATAAAATATTTCATGCCGAACCTCGCGTGAATTATAACCCGGATAAGCTTTTAATTCAATACAAATTTTATTTCGCACGGGCGCCTCTGTTCCTGAGCATCTGGGAGATATATTTTTTGATCGTCCTCCTGGGAAGTATGCAGTCGACGGCTGCGGGGGCGCATTCGATATTAACGGGAAGGCTGCCCGATAATTCCCCGTCAAGCTGGGTTTGAACATAACGGCTGGAAGATATACGGATGCTTTTAGCCTGGTAATGGGTTTCACGCCTCATAAAAGCAGGGAAAAAATTCATAGCGTTGAAATGAAAAAATGTAAAGGCTACCCTGAAAATAAGGCCCAGCATGGCAAGGTAGCCGCTTCTCTTGTATATGAATATATCGAGAAGGCCGTCGACAGGCGTTGCACGGGGGCTGATTGTAAAATAAACGCCGTAGCGGCTGGTGTTCGAGACTAAAACAAAACTTCCCCTGTCCTTTATAGTTTTATCTATTTCAATCTCGATCGGGGGATAGTTGTATCTTGTAATCGCCTTCAGGGCGCCCAGTATGAAAACTATCTGGCCGAGCACTTTTTTAAGCCCCAGGCCGTCTATCTGCTTGATCATATAAGCGTCGAAACCGGCCCCGCACATTAAAAGAAAGTAGCGGTTATTGCTTTTAGCGGCGTCCAGTTTCAGGCTTTTGCCCTTCCTGATCATTTTGCAGATCTTGCGCAGGCTTTTTGGAAACGACATCTCCCTTGTGAAAACATTTCCGGTACCCCAGGGAATGATCCCCATTTTTTTTGAAGAACCTATCATTCCATTGAGGACTTCATTAATGGTTCCGTCGCCTCCTGCCCCTATGATACAGCCGTAATCGGTTCCGCAGGCCCAGCGGGCGATTTTTTCGGCATGCCCCTGATATTCGGTGAAAATCACTTTGAGTTCAAGGCCATGTTTTTCAAAATATCCGATGACAAATTTAATATAAACATTCTGTTTCCTCGATCCTGAAGTCGGATTAACTATCAGAAGGTATTTCATTCATTCCCCTCCGGGCCTTATTTAAAAAAAGTTGTAACCGGCATACCCTGCTTTCCCGCTACAAGGGGAAAGTTTCCGCGGATGAGCCTGTAGATGGTTATCAGAAGTCCGGTTGTAAAAGAGTTGAACAGCAGCCTGTCGAGAAGCCGGTACCGGGCCCTCTTCCTGATAAAAATCCCTAATAGAAATTTATAAACGGGGGGATATGACGTTTTCTTGAATTTGATATAAAAGTGATAACCCTCCGGATAATCCATCCTGTAGCTTTTCAGGAGTCTTTTGAGCTTAACCATAGATTTATCGCAATCCTCATTGTAGATAATCTTCCGGCATAGGTACAGGAGCCTGAAGGTCCTGTAATGAAATTTAAAATCATACGTCAGGCCCAGGCGGGCATTGAGGGCTCCCATCCGTTTTATCGAAAGGAGGGCCTGCTTGCCGCATTCAAGGGACCTTTTCCAGTCGGCTGTAAATGCGCGGTAAGCCATTACAACAAGGCCTGTCATGGTCACCTGGTCCCAGAGAATATGAAGGAGGGGTGATATTCTGATTTTATTGAAGTAGTACTCCTTCCTCGCGAATTCCGGATCGTAATACAGGTTCTTAACGGCATGATCAGAAAGGACCAGGAATTCGTAAAAATCTTTGAAAGATGAATTTTTTCTTTTTTTCCCGTCAAGATAGGAATCATAATAAAGCCTTGCCGCTTCACCGGATGAAAGCCCGTCCCGGAATATTTTAACAGCCGCGAATGTGTTTATCTCGTTCCATATGGAACTCTTTTTCATAAAAGTAAAATTTCTGAAAGCCGACCAGCCTCCGGTCTGGCACCAAACGTAAATCCCTGCAAGGTCATCCCGGTTCCTGAGCTCATGATGAAAAGAGGCATAGTCCTCGCCGATGTATGATGGAAACTCGCCGAACCCCTCGTATTCCCGTCTTGCCTGCAGTTCGATGATCTTTTTCTGCCCGTCTGTAAAAAAAAGAGGATTAAGAGTCAAATGCCTGAAAAAATCGGCGGTTCCGTATTTCAGGGAAAGAATAAAACTTTCGCTTTTTATGCCGGAGCAGAGTTTGGCAAGAGTTTTTGGGTTCCACATCATATCTCCGATAGAATAGCCGCCGGTAGTCCAGGTCCTGAAAATAAAAAGCTTTTTTCTCTCTTCGAAAACCGGCAGAAGGTATCTGATAAGGGAGTTGGCGTATTCGGGGGTCCTGATAACAAGGGCGCTTGTGAAATCCCCTTCGACGTCGACGCCGTCTGATTCTCCCGACCTGAAGATAACGCCTTCGATGTCGGGAAATTCATCGAATAAAAGCTCGAGATAATTTTTAAGTATCCTCTTCAGACCTATCCGGTTTGCTTTCATATGGTTCCTTAAAAAACTGTTGAAAAACATTATGTCGGTTGTGACAAAAACCCGCATACCGGAAAAGACCGATTCGCCGATTAGGACTTTGAACTGGGCGGCATATTTTTTTAATTTTTTCCTCAGGTAAAGGCCGTAAAAGGGCTGGACAACCATATGGGCCATGTCGTCAAGCGCTATTGCGTTATAGCCCATACAAGAGACTTTTCCTGCATAGTCCCTGAAAAGTTCATGGATATTTTTCCTGTTTTTTTTATCGAATTCGCCGTTTTTTTCCAGCCTGTCGAAGGGTGTTTTTGACCAGTTTATACTCTCTTTCGGGTGTAAAGTAAAAAATGGGCTGGAGGAATCGATGATGAAAAGATCAGTCACCCGTTTTATCTCCTTTTATGCCTCTGCCTGCGCTTTTAACGGAAGCTCCTGCGCCTGAATGTCAGGCGGTAAAGCCGGAATACCCTTCCGGTAATAGCCGATCCATTTGACGAAACAGTCGCTTACTATGATAACGACAAGAATAAGCATTATACCGGAAAGAAAAGCGTTCAGATACCCGTTAAAGTTCTTCCTGGGGAGGTAATTGATAAAAATATTCATTACGGCGGCGCTTACCGTCGTTACGAACATGAAAAGCATGGGTATGAATGTGACAAGCGCATACAGTGGCTTTTTATTGCTCCTGAGTATAACCGACGTTCCTATCGCAAGAGCTGCTGTCGCAAGCAGCTGGTTAGCCACTCCGAACATCGGCCAGATTGTCGCTATGTCCCCGTTGTAAACAAGATAGCCCCAGGCGAGGACGACTATGGCGCTTGATATAAGCACGCCCGGATACCATTTCCTGTCGCCGAAAGGTTTGATGACTCTTCCCGCGATATCCTGGGTTATATACCTGGCGACCCTTGTTCCGGCGTCGACAGTAGTAAGAATAAAAAGGGCTTCGAACATTATGATGAAATGATAGAAAAATCCCATCAGCTGCCGCAGACCCGGAATATTTGAAAATATCTGGGCCATGCCTACCGCCAGCGAAACTGCTCCGCCCGGCCTTGCCGTGATATTTTCCTGAACCATTTTTGAAAGGTCGTTAAGGTTGACGGGTGTCATCATGAGCGCCGCGAAAGAATCCTTTGAACAGTTAATAGCGAAATAATCCTGGGGGAAAAGCGATGTTGCGGCGATCAGCGCCATAACCGATACGAATCCTTCCATAAGCATCGCTCCGAAGCCTATCATCGGCATATCTTTCTCATTGGTCAGCATTTTTGGGGTTGTGCCGCTCGAGATCAGGGAATGAAAGCCTGAAATGGCTCCGCAGGCGATCGTAATACAGACATAGGGCCATACTTTGCCCGGGAAAACAGGACCGCTGCCGTCAATGAATTTTGTAACAGCCGGCATTTTGATTTCAGGCATGACGAAGAAAATCCCGACTGCGAGGAGCAGTATAGTCCCGATTTTGAGGTATGAACTTATATAATCCCTTGGCGTCAGGAGCAGCCATACCGGAAGCACCGAAGCGCAGAAACCGTAAACGGCTATAATCACCGAGAGCTGTTTCGCATCGAAGGTAAACAGGCCGGCAAAAGCGGATTTCTGGACATAATAACCCAGGATGACCCCGGATACCAGGAGGACAACGCCGATCAGAGACGCCTCGAGAATCCTCTCCTTCCGGATTACATTCATATAAAGCCCCACAAGGAGGGCTGCGGGTATTGTCAGCGCTATTGTGAAAGTGCCCCATGAGCTTTTATTGAGGGCGTTTACAACGACTATCGATAAACCCGCTAAAGCGGTAATTATAATAAAAAGAACGGCCGCTGCTGTTGCGCCCCCGGTCAGTTTCCCGACGTATGTCCGGGCTATCTTATGAAGGGACTCGCCGTTATGGCGGACGGAAGCGAAAAGGATAACATAATCATGGACGGCTCCGGCGAGCACCGAACCGACGAGTATCCAGATAAGACCCGGAAGAAAACCGAACTGCGCAGCAAGAACAGGACCGACCAGCGGGCCCGCGCCGGCTATAGCCGCGAAATGGTGCCCGAAAAGGACGAATTTATTGGTCGGCTGGTAATCCTGCCCGTCTTTCAACCTGTATGCGGGTGTAATATTGGCAGGGTTGACAGGGAGCACCTTTGCCGCGATAAAAGCGGCGTAATACCTGTAAGCGATAACGAAAACCAGTATTGCTATTATTAGTATAACAACTGAATTCATATTTTTTCTCCGTCAGATCCGTGAAAAAATTGTAATTAGGCGCTTGGAAAACAGCAAAAAAACAAATAACAATATTTTCTAATTCAGACTATTTTTCAAGAATAAGGAATTCGGTCCGGCGGTTTTTGCTTCTGCCCTCTTCGGTGCTGTTTGATGCGACCGGTTTTGACGATCCGAATCCGGCCGAACGGAGCCTTTCAGGGCTGATGCCGTTCTTGATAAAATATTCCATCACGGCGTCTGCACGTTGAACAGAGAGTTTCTGATTATAGGAAGGGTCGCCTATATTATCGGTATGGCCTCTGATCTCGAGCTTGATCCCGGGGTTTTTCTTCAGCTGCCCGGCTATGTTGTCAAGAGTGATTTTCGATTCCGGCCTGAGATACGCCTTGTCGAATTCGAAATATATATCGTGAACATTGACTGTTCCTCCGACATTTTCATCATCAAGATTGACCATGTAAAGCGATGAACTGCTTGATGAAATCGAGCTTGCGGATTCTGAGACTGCCGTTGAGACGCTTGATCCCGTAGCAAGAGAACTCGACGATTCGCTTTTTACAGGGCTCAGCCCTCCATCGTTGCCGAATACCAGGGGCTTTTCATAAAAAGTCCCGACGGCATACAGATAATTGCCGGCCGGCAGAAAGAGCGTGCCGCCGTCAGCCGCGGGCTGGGAAACCGATCCGGGAAACGGCGGGAGGAATTCCCAGAAGGGAGCGTTTTCACCGAAGATGTAAGCCTTAGCCGCAGTAAAGGTTATGTTTTTGCCGCCTACCTGTTTTATATAATTAAACGCCGCGTAGAGCTGATCGTTTACAGTCACAAACATCGGGTCCGATCTTTCTCCGAATTCAAGCGAATAAAAAACGCTGCCTGAATCGGGAGACAATACTGCGATTTCACGGTTTCCTAAAGTCATAAGAATTGCCCTGTCCGTGAAGCCGGGACTGGATGTGATGTAATCGGCGTATTCTTTTTCCCATATTTTCGATCCGTTTGAAAGTGAAAGGCAGACAAGGGTTTTGCCCGTGGGTATGAAGACCTTTTCCTGGTATATGACCGGCGGAAAAATTATCATGGGTATTTCTATCGGTGCGTTCCAGGCCGTTTTTCCGGAATAGCGGTCCATGCATACGACTTCATAGGTATTCCTGGTATAATCCCTCGATGCCGCGAATATTTTATCGTCATAATATGCCGGAAATCCGCTGTAGCTCTGTATGGCCCCGTTGCTCCATAAGACATGTCCGGAGGAAATATCCCTGGCGATAAAATTTTTCCTTGTGCCGTAGTAAATCGTATCCCCCGAGATTATGGGGTCCGCATAGATGCCGTCTATCACGGCCATATGAAGATCGTTTTCCTGCAGCCCTGATCTGGCCCATACGGTTCTTCCGCTGTTTTTGTCGATGCAGTAGATTGCCGTGGAGTCGGAGAGAAAGATGTAATTTCCCTTTATGACGGGGAATTTTACCTTGCCTGCGGCTGCCGATGCCGATGCAAAATGAGCCGATATGGATTTGAGGTCTGTCTTCCAGACTAACTTCCCGTCTTCCTCTTTTACGCAGTATAAAATTTTGTCGAAGTCGGAAAAATAAACTTTTCCATCGGATATCGCGGGATAAAAAATGTAATTCGAGGCCATGAAAAGCCATTTCAGGCTGTTATTTTTTACTATTATTTCATCGTTATTGCCGGTGAAGTAGAGATTGCCTTTGTAGGTGGGCCAATCCGACGGGAAAAGATATGCGCCGGTAAAAAGAATAAAAAACAGAAAACCGATCGATAATTTCTTCATCGGTCAGGCCTGCGCCGCTTCATCGAGAATTTTATAATATTGCTTTATGGATTTTTCGCTTTTAAAAAGGACTCCGATCCTCAGCCTTTCGTCGGGAAGGGGGTAAGAGTATACGGTATCGCCGTTTAAATCAAGGTTAAGCATATCGAAACGGATATGCGCCTTGGCTCCTATATCGATATTCAGGCCGGATTTGTCTTTTGAAATAAAAGCCATGCCCATGCTGTTGACATCGACGGTTACCGCGCTTAAAGGTTTACAGCCCTGGTATTTGATTATGACATCCTTGATGCTGTCGGGTACAGCTTCCAGTATCCTGCGTATCTCCTGCCTTCTCTCTTCCATAAAAGCCCCTGCAAATTTTTTATATTATAATAATCCATCGCCCATTAACTGTCAAACGATGTGAAAAATTGGCCCGCGGTTATTTCAGTGAAATCACCGATTGTCATGTCTATCCTCAGGTGATGATTTTTTAAATATGAGCTTTTTCCCGGGACAAGGGCGACTATCATACCTATGCCGGCATTTTGAGCAGACTTGAGGCCGGCCTGTGAATCCTCGAAAACAACGCATTCCCGGGGGGAGAGTCCCAGCCTCTTAGAGGCTTCGAGATAAAAATCAGGAGCCGGTTTGCCCTGAAATGAAGAATTATCATAAACGATTCTGCCGGTCGAAAACCACCTTTCAAGTCCCAGGTGCTTTATATAAAACTCGACGTTATCCAGTCCGGATGCAGTCGCAATCGCCATCGGTATATCCATTGATTTCAGGCGATCGAGGAAATCCCGGGCGCCCGGGACAAGCCTGAACCTTTCGGGATTGGCAAGACAAAGGCCCCTGTAGATATTTTCCTTTTTTACGGCTAATGTCCCTGTTGAATCCGCATCCGGAACACCGGCCGAGAGGTATTCAACTATAGCCCTGTTGTTCTTCCCATAGATATTTATCCGGATCTCATCCTCAGTAAATGGCCTGCCCCGCAGCTGCATTGAAATTTCGTTCCATGCCCTGTCATGAAATTCGGAGTCATCTATAAGAGTGCCGTTAAAGTCGAAAATAGCGCCTTTTAAATTTTTGCCGTCCATTGATTAAAGCCTTCCAATGTATACTTTTGTGTCGTATTCAAAGCAGATGCGGCTGTTTTCCTGGTATTTAGAGAATATCGTTTCAAGTTCAGCCGTCATTTCGGCGTTTCCCGGCTCCCCTGACCAAGGCAGGTAGGAGGTAGACATCGCCCTCTTTTTAAAACCGTCCCTGTCGAGATACTGGGAGTTTTTCAGGCAGTTGAAATGATATCCGTTCTTTCCGAAAAAATCGTCGAAAACCGTCTTATCTATATTCCAGTGCCTTACACCCGAATAATCCCTTGCGTATTTCAGGATGAGCTTTTCATAATCCTCGAAAAACGGGTTGCCTTTCCTCTTTCTTTCATTCCAGATCAGGACGGCAAATCCTCCGGGTTTTAATATTCTCCTGAATTCAGCGGCGGCTTTATCCCTGTCGAACCAGTGAAAAGCCTGGGCCGCTGTCACTATATCGACCGATCCGCTTTCGAGAAGTGTGTTTTCGGCGCTTCCGCCGGAACTCCTGAAATTGGTGTAGCAGGGCTGTAAAGCTGCCTCCGCGGCGGCGCGCATGTCTTTATTGGGTTCCACGCAGAAAACCGTGTTCCCGTTATCCAGGAAAAGCAGGGCTGAAATACCCGTACCTGAACCGATATCGGCAATGCTCGAACTCTTCGATAAACCCGCTTCACTTTTCAGCAGGTCTAAAAGTACCGGGGGATATCCCGGCCTGGCTGCCGAATAATCGGAAGCCCTGTTCGAAAAACGGGATGTATTATCCGGCATCGATGTCCCCCAATTCAGTTCGGCAGGTATGGTTTTATTTCGGACTCGTATTGGGAATAGCTCATCTCTCCGATAAATTTTTTCACAATATTGCCGTTTGTGTCTATAAGAAAAGTGGATGGTATGGCTTCGATGCCGCCGTAATCCTTTATCATCGATTGCTCCGCCATAATGACCGGATAATTGATCTTGTATTGATCTGAAAATTCAATCACTCCCTTTGATCCGTCCTGATCTACCGATATTCCGAGAATAATCAGCCTGCCCTTGTAATTATCCTGGAGTTTGATCAGATCCGGTATTTCCATCCTGCAGGGCGGACACCATGTCGCCCAGAAATTGACAAGCACGGCCTTGCCTTTATAATTTTTCAGTGAAATGAACCCTTTCCCGTTAATATCCGTTCCCTCGATCGGTTTTGCGCCCGGATCGGCTGTTTTTACCTTCCCCTGGGAACAGCAGGCCAGGAGAATTATTATCAGCGCATAGCTTAAGGCACTATATAACCTCATAAGCGGACCTCACTTTTTTCCATCATCAAATTATATGAAACCCCGGGCAAGTTGTCAATTTAAAAGTCCCGGGGGGCGGTAATTTCAGCGGGTGAAAGTCTGTCCCGGGGATCTGTTTTGACTAAAGCGGTAAAATGACTTAAAATTAAGCGTTCATTCCATGGAAAGGGGAAAAGATGAAAAATTTGTCTTATGACGACCTGAAAAATTACAAGAGAAGCATGAATGAAATACCGCGGAAATACTTTGATACCGTCAACGAAATAATAACTAATGTCAGGGAAAAGGGCGACCGGGCCCTCTTCGATTATGCGTTAAAATTCGACGGCGTCCGGGAGGGCGATTATTCGATTGCCGTTACTCCGGAAGAAATCGCGCAGGCCCGGAAAGAAACACGGGAAAAGTACAATGACATCTTCGGGTATTTTATGAATGCGGCTGCAAATATCAGGGCTTATCATGAAAGGCAGAAGGACAATGGCTTTTCATACAGGAATAACGGCTCCCTTTACGGCCAGAAAGTCAGCCCCCTGGACCGCGCAGGCCTTTACGTGCCGGGGGGCAGCGCTTTCTATCCCTCAACGGTCCTCATGAATGTCATTCCTGCCAGGATTGCAGGTGTTCCGGAGATTTATATTTCGACCCCTCCCGGCAAAGACGGACGTATTAAAAATCCGCTTGCCGTTGCACTTGCATCGGAGCTCGGCGTAACAGGCATCTTCAAGGCCGGCGGGGCGCAGGCTATAGCCGCCATGGCATACGGGACGGAGACTATCCCGCCTGTATCCAAGATTATGGGACCCGGAAACATCTATGTCGCTGCCGCAAAGCTTCTTGTGATGGGGCATGTAGGTATAGATTCGATCGCCGGTCCGAGCGAGGTCGTGGTATTTGCCGACAGGACGGCGGATCCGGCGTGGGTAGCTGCAGACCTTTGCGCCCAGGCGGAACACACAGGCGATAATACAGTGATCCTTGTTTCGGATTCCCGGGAGTTTATCGGCGCTGTGGAAAATGCCCTGTCGGTCATCGTCCCCACGCTTTCGAGAAGGGACCTCATCGGCAAATCCCTCCGGGAAAACGCATTTTCGGTGATTGTCGGCTCTTATAAAGAGGGCTTTGAAATTATCAACGGCATAGCCCCTGAACATGTGGAAGTCATGATCGATATGGGTGAAGATGAAATAATTTCAAATATCCGCAATGCCGGAGCTATATTTATAGGCGGATGGACGCCGGTAGCCGCTGGAGATTATTACGCAGGGCCCAATCATGTGATACCGACAAACGGTACAGCCGTATTCTCTTCTCCTCTCGGTGTTTATGATTTTGTTAAGAGAACAAGCTATATATCCCTGTCCAGGGAATATATTATGGAAAAAGGGAATGAAATAAGCTCCATGGCAAAATTCGAGGAGCTTGACGCCCATGCCGCTTCGATAAATGCCCGGATGAAAAATGCAGGGGTTTTGAGCCGGCCGGATTGAATGACAAATAGGTATTGACAACATTTTCTTTTTACATTATAATAAGCCGTATGTCTATTAATCCGGCAATTGTATGATTGATTACGGCTTATTGCTTGACATCGATCTTGTCAAAAGGATCAGGGCCTATCCCGCTAAAAGCAGAGAATTCATATCCGCAAAAAACGAGATCTATCTCAGGTATTTCGAAGAGATTAAAAAAGCAGTGCATGTTTTTTGCATGCCCAGCCCCGAGGATGAAGCTGTCGCCCGCGACCTCTTCCGCGACATTGAAAAAGTCCTGATGGGTTTTAAAAAGGGCATGTCCCTCCGCGCTTACCTTTCTTCCTATGCCAGGAAAAATATAGCGCTTCCCAGATGGAAGCAGAAGCCGTCTTTTTACATGGCCGCATATTCCGGAGGCATCCTTACTCTCACAGGCCTGATAATTTTCCTTATCCTGACAGGAAGCCCTTCAATAACTGGTGTTTCAGCTAAACCGGGTACCCTATTCGACGGAAGAAGAACAAGGGTATTGCAGCTTGACAGGTCAAGCGCTATAACCCTGGGCAGGGATGCCGTTATCGGGGCTGTTTCCGGAATATCGGGAGGAAAAATTACCGCCGAATTCTCTCTTGTTACCGGCGATGTAGAATGTAAATTAAGAAAACTTTCCGCTGATGAATATTTCAGATTGGACAATGCCGTAGCCAGTGTCGAAGTCAGGGGGACTGATTTTAAAGCGGAATATGAAAAGGGGTTATTCAGGGTAGATGTAATAGAGGGGAGGGTGTTTTTCACGGATAAGATCAAAGGAACAAATTTCATTATCGCCGCGCCCGGGAATTATGAAACAGGGGCGGAGGGATACTTAAAAAAAACAGCGGCGGCTATAACAGAAAAAACCACCAATGAAAGTGATACGGGGGCGGAGTCGCTGAGGGGACCGAGAAATTTGCTGAAAACCGATGATTAAGCCTCCCGGACCCGCTCAGTCGCGTTTCGTTATAAATCCAACTTTTCGGTGGATTTACAAACATACCGGTGTTTTGATAATATGAGGCCTTGCAGATAAAGACGGGGCAATGGGGGCCGGGAATATTAAGGAGGTGGTATGTCTCGAAAAATTGGAGATGCGGCCCATGAAGAGGACAAAGCCCTCGAAGATGAGTACCTGGCCCTGAGAGAGGAGGTCCTGAAATTCTGTGATCCGGTTACGCTTGACAGGATAATCCTCGAGAGGCTGAAGGACGTCTACAACAATTCAGTCAAGAAGAAAATAAAAGATGCAGGATAGGACTTGAAACGGCAATGGTTCATATTTGCATATTTGTATTTTGACAGTATTTTCTTAAAAGCTTAATTTTTCTCCTGATATTTCACTGTGCCTGGGGCAGGATATTAGATGGTCGTTGACCATTCCTGTCGCCTGCATGTGAGCGTAAACGATGGTAGGGCCCACGAACTTGAACCCTCTTTTTTTCAGATCAGCGCTGATAATTCCGGATAATCCGGTGCTGACAGGAAGTTCTTCAAGCGAAGCGAAATTATTCCGTATCGGCTTGTTTTTAATAAAACCCCAGATATAGCTGTCAAAATCTCCGAACTCTTTTCTGACCGATAAAAAAGCCCTGGCATTTGCCACCGCTCCTTCGATTTTGAGCTTATTTCTTATTATTCCCGCATCCTGCATAAGAAGGCCTATTTTCTTTTCCCCGTAACCGGCGACCGCATTGAAATCGAAATCATCGAACGCTTCCCTGAAGCGCTTCCTTTTTCTTAGAATTGTAATCCAGCTCAGGCCCGCCTGGAACCCTTCGAGGATAAGGAATTCGAAAAGTCTTCTGTCTTCATGGAGGGGGACGCCCCATTCCCGGTCATGATATTCTATGACGAGGGGATCGTCCGTAGGCCAGCAGATCCGGTTTTTCATTTCAATCATTATAAATCCCGGCTCTTTACATATCCGTTTGACATGACAGGATCAATTTTATTGAGCGGTTCGGTGTAGGAAATAACTCCGCCGATAGTGCCGTCCTGAAAGCGCCATGGCCGCATCTCCCATCTGTTATGGACCATGGACCCGTCGGCCCTTTCGAAACTATCGTTTCCGCTGCATTCAATAGCGCCTTTCAGGCACTTCAGATATATATCCCGCCACTGCCGGGAAATTCCGGGAAAAACATCGTAGTGGCTTTTGCCTATGATATCGGATTCATTTACTTTAAAATCGCCAAGCCACCTGTCGCTGGCCGCGATATAACACATGCCGGTATCAAGAACGGCTGTCGCTATGGGAGCGTATTTAACGACCTGCCGCAGCAGAAGATTGCTTTCCCTCAGAGCTTTTTCAGCCTTTTTCCTCTCGCTTATATCATGGCAATTCACCAAAACACCGCCTATTACAGGGTCATTGACAAGATTCGTCAATGTAGCTTCGATCGGGGAATAACTCCCGTCCCTGGATTGCATTCTCAGTTCCATCAAAATTGAAGACTTGTCTTCCTTGATAATGGTTTCGAAGGCTTTTCTTACTCTCGGAGCGTCTTCCGGATGCACCCTTGTGAAGGTGCTGGTGCCTACAAGTTCCCGGGAATCCCAGCCGGAAAATTTAGTGAGATTGATATTGGGGATATTGAATTTGACTATTCCGTCGGTATCAAAAACAGAGATTATGTCAGAAATATTATACATCACGGTTTTCTGCATTATTTCATTTTTCCTGATCAGCATGTTCGCTTCAAAAAGTTTGAAAGCCATCTTGATCGAAGCGTCGATGGCTGTAATGCAAGAGTCTTTTACTATGTATCCGTATGAAGTAATCTTTTCTGTTTTTTCCACGACTTCGGGCTCTAAATGATTTGACAGAAACACAACCGGGACATCGTGATTTTTTAAAATAATTTCAGCCGCTTCCGTACCGTCTATTTCATTCCCCAGGTTAATATCCATCAGTATAAGGTCGATCCGTGGAAATTTATTAAAAGCCTCTATAGCCTGTTTTCCGGTGTTGACGGTGATAACGTCATAACCGCATTCTTCAAGTCCGATTTTTTCATTCATGGCTATTATTGCTTCGTCTTCCACAAGAAGTATAGTCTTCTTTGCTTTATTTTCCTGCATAAAATCCTTCAAATGAAGTTATCGGATTGTTATCAAACGATCTTTAAAAAGCCTGCGTCTCAGAAAGGCAAAAGCGGGCAAGGCTCATACCTGTTAGAAAATAAAAGGTATTAGAGCCTTTCTTTCCGGCGGGTAATCAGGGAATACCTTTTTATACCATAGCCTGTTCGAATACGCCCTGGGCGCCAGGTTGGCGATGGTCCACAATGCGAAAACCAGGCCCGGCATCGACCATGCCGCCAGAGCCCACCCGCACCATTCCATTATCTCGCCGAGATAATTGGGGCATGATACAAGTTTGAACAGGCCCTTATCGGGAATCTTATAAGTACTGCCGCCGTGCTTTCGCAAGCCAATAAGGATCGAATCGGAGGAGATATTTATTATCATACCGGCTGCGAATAATATAGACCCCGCGATAAAACGGGGATCGAAAAGCCAGCTGACATGATATTCAGGGGCGAATCGGAATAAATACCTGCCGTTGGTGTAGGCGTTCACAATATTAAAAAAGATGCCGAATGCAAGAATTAGAACGGGAAAATTTGAGGGGGAATTTGACCTCCGTAACGGAAAAATAAAAGCCCTGTGGATGTAGTGGGCTTCCCACATTAAAAGAAAAACAAGCGCGGTAATATTTCCATTAGAACCGGTCAGGAACATCAGCAGCATGATCAGGGGAGATGGCGTTTCCATTATGATCCAGGCGAGCCTTGAGCCGATCAATGCCCCCCATCCCTGCTTCCTGAATCGTCCATAGGGAGCGCTGACAAAAAATAGCGCGGTGAAAACCCCGGCCGCGGCGCAGGCCCAGATTATCAGAATTATATTGAAAATGTATAATTCGTTCATTCGGCTCCTCTGCCTTCAGTAAAATTATAAACATTCCCGGGGGAAAATATCAACTTTTCAATTCCCGAATTGCATTTTCCCGGCTTTTTTTATAATATATATGATGATGATTTCGTGAGAGGTGTTTTAATGAATTACCAGAATATCAAAATTCCCCTTACCGGGGAAAAGATTTCCATAGACAATGGAAAACTGAATGTTCCGGATAAACCGATTATTCCGTTTATCGAGGGGGATGGAACAGGGCCTGATATATGGAGGGCTTCACGCATTGTTTTCGACGGAGCCGTAAAAAAGGCATATAATGGAAAGAGGGAAATATCCTGGATGGAGATATTTGCCGGAGAAAAGGCCCGGGCCCTTTACGGGAACCACCTGCCGGAAGAGACTCTCGACGCCATCAGGGAATATATAGTTGCCATAAAGGGGCCCCTTACCACGCCGATCGGAGGAGGTTTCAGGAGCCTGAACGTAACCCTCCGCCAGATGCTCGATCTTTACGCCTGCATAAGGCCCGTGAAGTTTTACATGGGGACTCCCTCCCCCGTAAAAAATCCGGAAGAGGTCGATATGATTATTTTCAGGGAAAACACCGAGGATGTATACAGCGGAGTGGAATGGCAGCAGGGTACTGAAGAAGCTGCCCGTGTCATCGATTTTTTAAGGGATACCATGAAAAAGGATATCAGGGAAGACTCCGGTATTGGGATAAAACCGATAAGCGAATTCGGCAGCAAACGTATTGCAAGGAAGGCTCTCGATTACGCCGTCAGGAATAAAAGAAAAAGCGTGACGATAGTTCATAAGGGCAATATTATGAAATACACAGAGGGCGCTTTCAAAAACTGGGCCTACGAAGTAGCCAGATCGGAATTCAGGGATAGTGTCATACTCGAATCCGAAATTTCGGACAATGATGCAAACGGGAAAATTGTAGTGAAAGACAGGATAGCGGACAGCATGTTCCAGCAGGTCCTTCTCAGGCCTTCCGATTACGATGTTATTGTTACCACCAATCTCAACGGGGATTACCTGTCGGACGCGATTGCGGCACAGATAGGGGGGCTGGGAATGGCTCCGGGATCGAACATCGGCGAATATCATGCGGTTTTTGAAGCCACCCATGGAACGGCTCCGAAATATGCCAACCTTGACCGGATCAATCCGGGATCGGTAATTCTTTCGGGAGCGATGATGCTCGAATACATGGGCTGGATCGAAGCCGGGGCAATGGTGAAAAACGCCTTAGAAAAAACAATAATGAGCAAGAAAGTTACCTATGACCTTGCCAGGCAGATCGAAGGATCGATAGAATTAAAGACAAGCGAATTTGCCCTTGAAATCCTGAAGAATATGTAAGATCCGCAGGTCGGACAATGATAGGAAACCTTTTCTTTAACAGGAATATGAATCCGGGCGGGCAGAAGATTGACTCGGATCTGCCGTCTGAAGGAGCGGCGTCATCCGTAAGGATATTCTGTAAACAGGACTTGATTGACGATTCGGCCGTTCTTACGGGAAATATTGGCAATGCGGCAGGGGAGATTGAAAATTACAGGATCCTGTCAATTATAAGCGGGAAAAAAGTTTTTCTCCGGGTCAAGGCGTTAAAGACAATGCCGGGCGCCGGGGGAAAAATTCTCGAAATTCCTTATAGATCCGTCCATGCCGAAAGTGGGCATGAGACTAACGGTTCTTTATTCCTGTCCGAAAACAATATCAGGAATGTTTTTAAGATTATCGGGCACCCCATCGACGGACTGGAAGATTTTATCGATGAAGTTCATATCAGGGCGCTTGAGAAGATTATCTTCAGGAAAATTTCCGGTCCTCCCCCGGACTTCTCGGATGCTATCGTGAACCTGCCTGACAAAAACCTCCAGCTGCTCTTAAACCATATTCTGCATAAGAATATAGCATCGATCGACATGCTTGCCTCATATATATACGGTCTGGGGGAATGCGGGCAGAGAATGACAGATAATCTTTCCAGGTCGGTACGGGCGCAGGTTATCGAAAAGGTCAAATTAGCCCGCCTGAAATCGACATACCGCTGGGCCGGGGAAGTCAGGTATATTATCCACAGGAATCTTTTTGCCGCCGCGAGGGAACTCGGCATAAGCATAAAAGGGATAGAAGCCCTTGATTTTATATCGAAGAGTTATGAGATAGCCATTGCTAAAAATATGCTCCAGTCAAAAAGCATTACCGGATGGCTGACAGATTTTGACAGGGATTCTAAGATAGGCTTTTTGCTTTCTAATATCAGCAGAAAAGACCTTTCGAGGGCATTGACATTCGCCGGTTGGAGCGATGTCGGCGAAATTTTTAAAAAATATATTTCGAGGGAAGGCGTCGAGCTTTTGAGGCAGGACGTGGAGTTTTCAAGATCTTTGCCGGATGAAAACAGGTTTGAGTCTCTTGAAAAGTTTTACAGGAAGGTGAAGGATATAGAGTTTACCCCCCTTGTAGCCGGAATGAATTTCGAGAAAGAGGTGAAAGAAAAAATATCCGGTGAGGGTCAGGTAGACCTGATAGTGGATGAAATCGGATTCGCCAGGACGGTTTTCGCCCTTAAGAACATGCCCTTTGAATGGATAAAATCCATCATGCCGGGGCCGCTGCTTGCAATTTATGAGGACGTGCTTGGTAAAAGGATAAAGATAAGCAGATACGAGGATTACAGGATCTCGGAATGCAGGAGGGATTTTCTGAAAGCCCTGCTGATACTTGCAGGAGAGGATAAAATCTAATGCCCCTGCGCTTGACGTTTTTCATTTTTTTGGTTAAATTATTATCTATAAATAAAAATATACGGAGGACATAATGAAGGTAAAACCTTTAAGTAACAAAGTTTTGATCAAGGTTAAAGAAGGCGAGGAAAAAACAAAAGGTGGAATTTATATCCCGCAGACAGCCCAGGAAAAAACACAGGCAGGGATAGTGGAAGCCGTAGGCCCCGGTAAGACAAACGACAAGGGAGAACTGGTTCCCGTCGGAGTCAAACCCAAGGATGAAATTATTTTCGATAAGTATGCCGGAACACAGATAAAGATCGACGGCTCGGATTTTCTTATCATATCCTCAGACGATATCCTTGCGATTATAACAGAAAAGTAACTTTAGATAACCCGATATCAAAACCCCGCCTTTTTTATCAGGGCGGGGTTTTTTTTCCCCTTTTACTGCCGAATTCTAAATCAAGCCTGCATTATTGTGTCAGCAAACCGGCCAGGAAACTTAATCCATAGACGATCTGGAGCCATGCCAGGCAGATGAAACTCTTCGGCCCTTCCCTGAAGCCTAAAAACAGTATCCTGGATAAAAACATGAACAGGTAATATAAAATAAGCGGAGCGGCGAAGAGGATATTGTGAAAATAAAATGGAGCTATGATGTCAGCTAATATGAAAAGAAGCAATATTACCGACACGATGTAAAAATTATCAGGAAGTCCGTTGTGTTTATTTTCAACTCCTTGCCTGAATTGGCGGGCGCGTTTTTTCGAGCTTGAAAGGATGTAGTCAAGAAGCTCGCGCGGGCTTGAGGGAAATCTTTTGTAAAGGATAATATCCGGGCTGTATGCGATTTTTCTGCCGGAATTCCTCACCTGGCCGGCAAGGATGTGTTCAAGCTTCATCCCGGGTCCGCCCGCAAGAATTCCGGTATCGAGGCACTCTCTTTTAATGAAGAGGCCGTTAAACTGGAGTTCCCGGACTTCCTTGTAACCTAACGGCTTATAACGGTAAGTGAGGTTCAGGTTTAAGAAAAAACTGGAAATGATGGAAAATGCAAACCCTTCGAAAGGCGTATGGTCGGGCCGGGGTATTACATAACCTCCTGTGCTGCCAATTCCGGGAAGCGATAATATCCTTCCTGCCGAGAAGAGAAATCTTTCATCGGGAAAGCAATCGAGGGAGGAAAATATGATAATATCGCCCTTGATCAAACCCTTCATGGAGGCTTCCCTGAGGCGAGTATTGAAATCTTCAGCTCCGGTCATACAGAATTTCAAACGGGGATCGGAAGCGTCCATATCATTTTTCCCAACCAGTATAACGCTGTAATTATCGTACATGATCTTTAAAAAATGCCCGAGGCACCTTTTTTCATAATCGTCGTATTTTTCGGGGAACAGAACGAACGTATAGGAATATTTTCTGTTTTCTCCCATCGGTCTGTCATAAAACCGGAGGAAGGTATTCCTGAAAAATATAGCAAGAGTGTCTATAAGCGTATTGACCGCAGTTTCAATTTTGATATTGCCGAAGCTTTTCCTGCTGTATTTCAATTCTATCGGTGCCGGCGCTATTTTCATCTTTCTTTTTATCAGGATTATCAGCAGTTCGATATCAAAAGCGAATTTCTTCACCAGGACCTTTGGAAGGGCAGGCTCGAGGGCGGCCCTTTTAAAGAGCTTGATCCCTGTCTGTGAATCCATTACGGGCAGGCCGAAGAGCAGTTTGATTATAAAATAATAAGTTAAGCTTATAATCCTCCTCGAAAGCGGGTAATCGATGAGAGAATCCCGATGGAGTTTGCTTCCGATCACGGCGTCGGCGTCGTTTTTGAGCATTATGTTGAAAAAATTCGGAATGTGCCATGGAGAAAGCTCGAGGTCGGAATCGAGGAAAAGCACATAATCGCCGCTTGAATATTCGTATCCGGTTTTCAGGGCCCAGCCCTTGCCGAAATTCCTCATATTCCTGACCACCCTTATGCGGGCGTCTTCGGAGAACTCTTTTTTGAGTTTTTCATAGGAACTGTCCTTTGAGCCGTCGTCAATAAGAATTATTTCGAATTGCGTCAGCCCCATCTCCTCGAGGTCGCTGATTACCTCATGAGTGTTTTTAACTATTGCTTTTTCCTCGTTTAAAAACGGCATAAGTACGGAAAGTTTTTTATTCTTTTTGATTTTTAACGGGATAGGATGTCTTTCGAGCGGGTGCATAAAAACTCCATGACCGATATTATAAATTCCATAATTAGGGAAGTCAAGATGAATAGTTGTCTTGACATCTTTACAAATATTAATTATAATTTATTTTCAAAGTTATAAAGAAGGTTTAAATGATAAACCATGATTCTCCGCTCCCGCTCTATTTCCAGCTTGCAAGGGATATACGCGAGATGATTGAATCGGGCGAACTGAAAAAAGGAGCCAGATTACCCTCCGAAATGGCCCTTTCCGACACACATGGGATCGGTCGCCCTACCGTAAGGCAGGCGCTCGAACTTCTGCAGAGGAAGGGGCTTGTTATAAAACGGAAGGGTTCGGGGACATTTGTGAGCGAGTCCCCGAAGGCGATAGACCTGTTTTCTATGGCCGGAACAAGCGCGGCTTTCATGAAGGAGGGGCTGCAGGTAAAAAGGACTCTTGTAAAAGGCCTGGAAAAAGTGATGCCGGATGAAACTAATCCCCTTTATGGCATAAAATCCTTCCGGCTTCTCCGGCTCTCGTCCGTTGACGGTTTCCCGGTTATCCTCGAAGAAATATTCATGGATTCTCTTCTGTTCAGGGGGATTGAAAAGTTCGACCTCGAAAAAAGGCCGCTTTCAAATATAATCGAAACCGAATTTTATATGAAGCCGTCGGGGGGAAGGCAGAGTTTCGGAATAAAATTCTGCGGAGAATACGAATCAGGGCTCCTCGGTCTTGGCAGGAACGATCCTGTACTTTCAGTAAAAAGGGAGCTCTATTTTAAACAATACAGTAATGTATTTTATACGGAACTTTTGTGCAGGACCGACAGGTTCGTTTTTTACCAGGACCTGGGGGACCTTGCCGGTGAACAAGGAGTTAAATATGAATAAAAACGGCTATTACGGGGAGTTCGGAGGAGTGTTCATGCCTGAGCTTCTCATCCCTACGATCCGGAGCCTTACACGGGAATTTGAAAAGGCAAGGGATGACAGCTCCTTCTGGGAGGAATACTCCTCTATAATGTCAGAATATTCCTGCAGGCCCACGCCCCTTACATATGCAGAAAATCTCACCGGGTATTTCGGCGGGGCCAGAATTTATATTAAAAGGGAAGACCTCAACCATACCGGCGCGCATAAAGCGAACAATGTGATGGGGCAGGGGCTTCTTGTAAAAAGGATGGGAAAGAAAAGGGTCATAGCAGAAACCGGCGCAGGGCAGCATGGAGTGGCAACCGCGACGATGGCGGCAAAATTCGGACTTGAATGCACGATATACATGGGGGAAGTCGATGTAATGCGGCAGCGGCCGAATGTCTTCTGGATGGAAAGATTAGGAGCAGAGGTCGTCCCTGTAAAAACAGGTTCGAGGACCCTCAAGGATGCCATGAACGAGGCTATGAGGGACTGGGTGACTAATATGGATTCCACCCATTACCTTATTGGAACGGCATGCGGGCCTCATCCTTTTCCTGAAATGGTCATGTATTTCCAGTCGATAATTGGAAAAGAGGCAAGAAGACAAATCCTGGAAAGGGAAAATAAGCTTCCTGTTTATATTTATGCCTGCGTAGGCGGGGGTTCTAACGCTCTCGGGATTTTTTCGGCGTTCATGGAGGATAAAACAGGCCTTGTCGGAGTCGAAGCCGGAGGCGAGGGGCTCTCTACAAAAAGACATGCCTCCAGGCTTGCTTCAAAAGACGCGAGCATAGGGATAGCCCAGGGGTATAAGACATATTTTTTACAGAATTGCGACGGACAGATGCTCGAAACTCACAGCGTAGCCGCAGGGCTTGATTATATAGGCGTTTCTCCGATACTCTCGGATCTGAAGGGGAGGGGAAGGGTCAGGTTCGAGTCTGCCACAGACAGGGAAATAGTGGACGCAATGTCCCTTACAGTGAAAAAAGAGGGGCTGATCCCGGCGCTCGAAAGTTCGCATGCGTTTGCGCAGGCCTTTAAGGAAGCCCCGTCTTTATCGAAGAATGACTGTATAATTATAAACCAGTCGGGCAGGGGCGACAAGGATATATTCACAGTTGCGGACGCCTTTAACGACCCGGAATGGAAGGAATTTATAATTAAAAAAGCCGACGAATACAGGGGGGAACGCCATGCTTGAAGCATACATCAGGGATCTCAGGAAGAAAAAGGATATCCTGCTGATGACCCATATTGTGATAGGATATCCGTCGCTCGACGCGTCATATAAAACCGTAGAATCCATGGCAGCCGCAGGTGTTGATATGATAGAACTCCAGATCCCTTTTTCCGAACCTATCGCCGACGGTCCGGTGATCCTCAAGGCAAACCATGCCGCCCTCGATTCAGGGATCACGGTTAAAGAATGCCTTGATTTCGCGGAGAGGGCCGCAAAGGATTTCGCGATCCCGTTCCTCTTCATGAGCTATTACAATATATTTTTCAGATTCGGAGTTGAAAAATTTACCGGAGAAATGGCCTCGAGGGGTATAAAGGGATCGATCGTTCCAGACCTTCCGCCGGAAGAGGGGCGGCTTTATATAGATTCCATGAAAAAGAACGGTCTTTCTCCGATATTTATCTATTCGCCGGCATCTGAGATGGAAAGAATGAAATATATATCCGGTTTTGCCTCCGGTTTTATTTACTGTGTTTCGAGAAAGGGCGTGACAGGCAAATCGACGGAATTTAGCTCCGAATTCGAAGAGTATCTGGGCAGGTGCCGGAAAGCGACTAAACTTCCGCTTGCAGTCGGATTCGGAGTGAAGGAAAAAAAGGACGTAGATTTTTTAAGGGGTCAGGGGGTTGATATAGCCGTCATAGGCACCCAGTCCATCAGGGTATATGATGAAAAAGGCCCGCAGGCGGTCGGGGAATTTATCAGCAGCTTGATAACATCCGCTTAAAGACCAAGCCTGTTTATTGCGCTTACAATTGCGTTAAGAGACGCTGTTGAAATGTTCTGTGCGATACCCACTCCGTACTTTCTGTCTCCGGCCTTGTCCTCAAGGCAGATATATGCGACAGCCTTCGAATCCGATCCCTCGGAGAGGGCGTGTTCATCATAGGAGACGAAGTTGTATTCGGGAATGCCTATTTCTCTCATCGCATGGAAGAAAGCGTCGATCGGCCCGTTTCCCTGCCCTGAAATCTCGCTCTCTTTTCCATTGAGAACGACTGTTGCCTGGATTTGAACAAGATTTTCATTTTGCGACAGGTTCTGGTTTTCCTCGATCTTGTATTTCATGAGCTGCAGCGGCTTGTGGTTTTCAAGGTATTCCATTTTGAAAATCTCAAAAATTCTCTCCGGAGCGAGCTCCATTCCGGTCTTTTCCGTTTCTTTTTGAATTGCTCCGGCAAACTCGGGATGCATGTCCTTCGGGAGTTTGTAGCCGAAATTATGCTCCATTATGAAGGCTACGCCGCCCTTGCCCGACTGGCTGTTTATCCTTATAATCGCTTCATATTCGCGGCCGACATGCGAAGGGTCTATCGGGAGATAGGGTACTTCCCAGTATAAAGGATTATCATGCTGGTAAATACCCAGGCCCTTCCTGATAGCGTCCTGGTGAGAGCCTGAAAATGCAGTATAAACTAATTCGCCGGCATAGGGATGGCGCGGGTGTACCGACATCCTCGTGCATTTTTCATAAGTGTTTATAACACGGTTCATATCCGAGAAATCCAGTTCCGGGTCTATTCCCTGCGTGAAGAGGTTCATGGCTATTGTCATTATATCGGAATTTCCAGTACGCTCGCCGTTTCCGAAAAGGGTGCCCTCGACCCTGTCGGCGCCTGCAAGAAGTCCAAGTTCAGAGGCTGCGACGCTCGTTCCCCTGTCATTATGAGTATGCAGGCTGATGATGCAGGCCTCCCTGTTCTTTATATGCGTTGTGAAATATTCGATCTGATCGGCATAGATATTGGGCATTGCCATTTCAACCGTCGCAGGGAGGTTGAGGATAACCTTTTTCGATGAGGACGCATGCCAGACGTCCATTACGGCCTGGCATATCTCTATGGCGTAATCGGGTTCCGTTCCGGTAAAACTTTCGGGAGAGTATTCCTTGACGATGTCATGCAGGCCGGCGGAGAAGCTAAGCTCTTCTATCATTTTTGCCCCTTCAAGGGCTATATCCTTTATCGCCGATTTATCCTTGTTGAAAACAACCCTTCTCTGGAGTTCGGATGTGGAATTATAAAGATGAACTATCGCCTTTTTAACCCCGGCAAGGGATTCGAAGGTCTTTTCAATCAGGTGTTTTCTCGATTGGGTCAAAACCTGGATAGTGACGTCATCCGGTATGAGTTTTTTATCCACTAACTCCCTTAAAAAGCGGTATTCAACCTCGGAAGCGGACGGGAAGCCGACTTCGATCTCTTTAAAACCTATGTCGGTCAGCAGTTTGAAGAATTCAAGCTTTTCAGCTACATTCATGGGAATGGGCAGGGCCTGGTTGCCGTCGCGCAGGTCCACGCTGCACCATGCGGGGGCTTTCTGAATAGCCTTTGACGGCCATTGCCTGTCTATTATTTTGAGAGGCGCAAAACGCCTGTACTTGTTAAAATTCTTCATAAATCGATCCTCTTAATAATAATACGGATATATTGTAATACAAACGGGCTATAAGCACAACTTGTGCGAAAAAACACCGTTGCCGTTCATTGCAGCATGACGCCGCCGTAATACATCATGAAAAGTGAAAATTAATTTGTCGTGCCGTTTCCCCATGTGTTGAAATCCGTCCAGCCCTCTTCAGGGGGATTGACGCCGGATTTATAAGAATCTATGAGGATATCCTCGAATCGGTCGCTCAGGGCATCCGGGATCCTGCTTTTCTTTTCCTCCATCCACCGTATCTGCCTCCTGAAGGTCTCGGCAAGGGGAACAGTGGTCTTGAAATTCAGATCTTTTTCCGCCTTCGAGTTGTCGAAGATCGAATCATACCTGTATATGTATTTTACGCCAACGCTCCTCCTGGGGGCGGCGGAATAAAGCCAGTCTGAGGGGATATGAACAATATCGGGTAAAGATGCCCCGGCCGCTTTTGCAAGTTCCCTGTAAACCCCGTCCCAGGTGGTATGCTCGGAACTGGTAAGGTGGTAAGCTTTTCCGAAAGCCTTTGTATTGCCCAGCGAGTTGACGAACCCCGAAGCGGTGTCGCTGGCATGGGCTATCGCCCATTTTGTGTTTCCGCTGTCATGGACTATGACAGGCAGGCCTTTCCTGATGCGGTCGACAAGGGTATCGTCGAAGAGGATGCCGTTTGCAACCGCGCCCTCGCCCGTTGTCTGTGAAGGCCTGAGAACAGTCACCGATAGTCCGTTTTTACCTCCAGCGTCAAGGAGGATGGATTCTATCATCGACTTGTTCCGGCCGTAATCGGAAACGAACCTGTGAGGTTCGTCGTCGCGGGCCGGAAGCCCTGTCAGCGTCCCGCCGTAAACGCAGACCGTCGAGCAGACCACGATCTGGGATGTCCTACCTGCAAAAGCCCGAAGGACAGACTTCGCGTTTTCAGGATCGAAAGCTACCATATCGATCACCGCATCGAAAGAGAAATCTTTCATCCGGTCCTCGAACTCCGCGTATTTCCACCTGTCTCCTGTGATGACTTTTACCGAACCGGGTATCCTCTTTTCGGTAATTCCCCTGTTAAATACGGTCACATCGTCGCCGCGGGACGCGAGCTGGTTTACTATGGATGTGGATATGAGGCCTGTCCCTCCGATCACAAGAACTTTCATTTTACTCTCCTTGACAAGAAATGAAAAGATAAAATAAGACAGTGGAAAATGCAAGTAAAGTTTAGCGGGAATAACCGGTCCTTCGGGAAATCCTTTATGCTTCAGCAGGGGTGTAAAGAGTAAAATTCAGTAAAAAATCTTGCGCCAAAGTATTTTTTTACTTATATTATGATTTATGAATGTTGAGGAAATAACTAAAAAGACCTTCATGAATTAAGCGGGGCGGTCTGACGCCTGAATATTGTTGATCAGACGCTTGAAAATTCAAAAAAGGATGATATCTTTTCATTGCAAAATTTTCAATAAATCAGGTGAAAATTTCGGGTAAAATAAAAATAATTCCGGAGGATAGAATGCCAAAATCAATGATCTTAATAACAGCTTCTTTTACGCTGCTTTTATGCGCAAGCTGCGGCAATAATACGAGGCGTGAGAATATGACCGCGGCCAGGAATGAAATCAGGGTCACCGGCTCCGTCATAGCGAGGGCGCGGATCGCGGTCAACAACGGACAGAATTTCACTGGCGATCTGGCGAAGTCTGTCAATGAACAGAAATTCGCCATACTGCTTTTCAATAAAAGTGAATTCGTGCGCTCCCGAAACCATACCATGCATGCGAGACGGCTCGCTTACAGGGCTATCAAGGCGAACAACGGCAGGTTAACGGATCAGGAAATAGAATATTCCGACAGTTATAAAGGCCCTCCGGATTCCGATCTCGACGCCGATCTGCAGAAAAACGCAGACAGTTCACAGGTTAATAATACAAAAGATCAGGAAAGCATTAACGCTTCAAATACCAATACACAGGATGATCTTGATATCAAGGTCAGATAAATTTATAGCCGGTATTGATAAATTTTAAAGCATTGATTAACATTAATCATCAGCGGGGTGTTGATGATGAAAAAGATTTTAATAATAATTCTGCTGGCAATTCCTGCCTTGAACGCCGCATGGTGTACCTGCACAATCCAGTGCTACTTTAAATTCCGTGAAGAGACTTTGTTCGACGCGGTCTATTACGGGGATCTCGCCTATATCAAAAACTACAGCGGCAATATCGATGTTACGAACAAAAAAGGGCTTACAGCGCCTGTTTATGCGAGGCAGCTTGGCCGTACGGAAGCCGCCAGGCTCCTGATGCTTAAAAAAGCCGGCGTACCGTCCGGCAAAGCCAGATAGGGGGCGTGTATGAGGAAATCTCTCTCATTTGCTGTATTTTTCCTGATTAGTTCCTGCACGGGCGCGCCTGTAAATAAACCGGAATCGAACCCGGGGTCTCTGCCCGGGAAAGCCTCTGCGGATGCGTCTTACATTTTCGGATCTTATTCATATGAAAAAAGATCTCCCGATCTAAACGGCAATGACATTGGTTATCTCGAACTGCTCATAGAGCCTGTCAGCAATTCAGGTGAAAACCCGTTTTATTTAAAAATGGAAAAGGACCCTGGGGGCGTATTTCTCTATCCATTAAAAGAGGGAAATTATGAAATCAGGGAGATGCTCCTCCGCTACAGGAACGAGGACATTAATGTTTCGAAAATAAACGGCTTTTTTATCAGCGTTACAAATGGGGAAATTTCATACTTGGGAAGAATAACGCTTTTTATTACAAGCGATACGAAGGGTTATATAACTGCAGGAGCCTCATCGGATAATCTCAATTTAAGCTCCGATTTTCAGGAATTAGGGAAAGCGGCTTTTTCCTATATCTTGATTACAAATGCGAACACAATTCTTATTCCAAGGAAAATCTATATTTCAGGCCTGGGCCTGATGGATTAAAGCTGTCAAAATAAAGTTTGACAAATCGAAATCTTTGTGTTTATAATGTACAAATCATATGCGTTTTGCTCTGTGCATGGGCCGATGGGGGATAAGGGGGAATTCTTAATTTAAGGAGTCCTCTATGAAAAATCCTGCTGTAATGGCGTCCGCCGCTTTATTTGTTTTCCTTTCTGCGGCAGTTTCATGCTCTCTCTAGGGAAATCCATCGTCCGGCTCAAACAGTTCGAGCAGTTCCAGCTCCGCGCCTTCGGCTACGGTTTACAGTTACGACATATCCTGGACAGGGCCGTTATCGGACTCTCTGTACACCGGATGCTCTTCGATCAAAAGCGCCCTGGTCACCAACGGCTGGTCAAGCAATTACACCCTTGCAGGTTCTACCGCGAACGGATCTTCAAACATAACCTGGAAGCCCGGTTCGACGGACGTCCTGCCTTACATCCTGGTTTATGCGACCGGCGGCAGCGGCGGTACGAATATGCCTTATCTGTCAATAAATAAGCCCTCCTCGCAATCGCAGCCGGTTTCTGCGGTATTAAGCCTCCTGGGCGATTATGCAACGGCAGGTTTTGATGACGAGCATTTTTATCTTTATTGGTCTTATCTGACATCGGATACGAATGTTGTGTTTATCATAAAGTATTACGGCGATGCTATCGACCATAATATCGAAGGGTATTCGATAACAAACGCTGCCGGTTCGGGTTTGCAGGTTTCTTTGTCCGATACCCTGAAAACAACCGGGCATTACGAGCTCTGGCTGTCTTTGTTAGGCAATGAATATTTATTAAGCTCCGGCCTGGTCCCATAAATGAAAACCGTTCTTGTCCCGGGGCTCCTTTTACTTCTTTTATCCGCATGCCAGATTCTTTACCCGCCCGGAGTCTATAACGATTTAAACAGGGGATCTCCCGGAGGGGGCCTGCCGGGGTCAGGCCAAAACCCGGGTTCAATTCAAGGATCCGATTGGACGCCCGCGACCGCGGCCGCGGCATTTTCTCCAAGGTACGGCATGGCGGTTCTGACCAATAACGGCAACATGTGGGTTATAGGCGGTTTTGACGGGGTCAATTACCTGAGCGACGTCTGGCTGTCTCCCGACGGCATAAACTGGTCGGAAGCGTCCGCGAGCGCATCGTTTTCCGGCAGGAGATACCATTCAAGCATTTTGTTTCACGGATTTATATGGATCATTTGCGGCTGGAATGCTTCGACATATCTCGGCGATATATGGTCATCTCCCAACGGTACGAACGGATGGATCCAGGCATCGCCTATTGGGACTCCCCCCACGCCCCGGTATTGCCAGGCAGCTGCAGCCTTTAATAACAGCCTGTGGGTTTTAGGCGGCGATAATGGAAGCGGCGCCCTCAATGATGTCTACTATTCTCCGGACGGGTCGACCTGGGCACAGGTGAACACAGGTACATATTTCACGGCGAGGTACGGACATACATGCGTTGTTTTCAACGGCAGCCTTTGGGTGATCGGGGGGTGCGGGGCAGCCCTGTACAATGACATCTGGTATTCGGCTACGGGCACTAACTGGACCGAGGCAGTGGCGAACGCTCCTTTTCCGGCAAGGTACATGCACACGTCGGTAGTTTATGATAATAAAATATGGGTAATGGGCGGCAAAAGCGGCGCCAGCCGTTTAAATGACATATGGTCTTCTCCGGACGGGACAAACTGGACACAGGCGACGCCGTCTTCATTATTTTCAAAACGCGACAGCCTTTCGAGCATAGAATTCAACAATGAAATGTGGATCCTTGCCGGCTGGGACGGCACATCTATATTTAACGACGTATTCTTTTCACAATAATTTGGGGGGGCAATTTATGAAAAATATTATTGCAGCCGCCGTATTTCTTCTTGTCAGCCTTACGGGTTTTGCAGTAGAGCCTTCGTATATAGTTATCAATCCAGGCACTTCCATCAAGGGCGTTGTCGTCGTCGGAGGGTTCTGCATCAGGACTGAGAAACTTCCGGTAGCCATCATGATAAAAGGCAAGTCCCTTGACCGCAGCCTTGACCTGGACGGGGCCATGGCCGCCGGATCGGCCTTCATAAATCCCGAAACCGGGAGAATTTATATTGAGATATCCTCGATAGGTTTTATCAGCAATAACGGTCCCGATGAAGGCCCTTATATCTGCATCAACGGCATCTGCACATCGATAGGGAAAGACAGCGCTTCGGATGGGATAATGCCCGCCGCTGTGACCAATGCCACAAGGCAGACCGAAAAATACTATATGATAGATAAGGGAACGGAAATAACCTTAACTTTTACCAACACTGTAAAACTTCGCAGGCTGACAAATTATTGATTTTTCACCGGGGAACCCGGCGAGATGCCGATAAAAAAAGGGCGTGTTTTTCAACACGCCCTTCGGGACATTCCCTATATCGGCTTTTGGTTTAATACATGTCGCCCATTCCGCCGCCGCCGGGCATTGGAGGCATCTTTTCCTTTTCAGGCTTGTCCGTGATAAGCACTTCCGTGATCAGGAGAAGACCGGCAATGCTTGCCGCGTTCTGGAGGGCGGTCCTTTCGACCTTGGCAGGGTCTATGATACCGGCCTTGATCATATCCACCCATTCGTCCGTAAGCGCGTTATAACCCATTCCTTCCTTTGCTTCCTTCGCCTTGTAGACAATAACGGAACCGTCGATTCCCGCGTTGTCGGCAATAAGCCTCATGGGGGCTTCGAGAGCCTTCCTGATTATATCTATTCCGACTTTCTCTTCGGGATTGTCAGATTTGAGGCTGTCGAGAGATTTCTGGCATTTGAGAAGGGATACGCCTCCGCCGAGAACAATACCTTCCTCAATAGCTGCCTTTGTGGCTGAAAGGGCGTCTTCGACCCTCGACTTTTTCTCTTTGAGTTCGACTTCAGTAGCGGCGCCTACTTTTATAACGGCGACTCCGCCGGAAATCTTGGCAAGCCTTTCCTGGAGCTTTTCCTTGTCATAATCGGATGTAGTATCTTCAACCTGCTTTTTTATCTGCTTAACACGGGCCTGGATCTCATCCTTCGAACCTGCGCCGTCGACTAATATGGTATTATCTTTATCAACCTTGATCTTTTTAGCGCGGCCGAGGTCTGCGAGGGTTGCATTTTCGAGCTTCATGCCCTTTTCCTCTGAAATAACCTGCGCCTTGGTGAGGATAGCTATATCTTCGAGCATTGCTTTCCTTCTGTCGCCGAATGCGGGAGCCTTGACTGCAACGCAGTTCAATGTACCTCTGAGCTTGTTTACGATGAGGGTTGCGAGGGCTTCACCGTCGACATCCTCGGCGATTATCAGGAGGGGTTTGCCGCTCTGGGCTATCTTTTCGAGAAGGGGAACTATCTCCTTCAGGGAAGATATCTTTTTATCATAAATAAGGATAAACGGATCTTCTAATTCCGCTGTCATATTTTCAGAGTTTGTTACCATGTATGCTGAAAGATAACCCCTGTCGAACTGCATTCCTTCGACTATTTCTATGAATGTTTCCATCACTTTTGATTCTTCGACGGTGATAACGCCGTCTTTGCCGACTTTGTCCATTGCGTCCGCTATATGGTCTCCAATGGCTGTGTCATTATTGGCGGAAATTGCTGCAACGTCGCGGATCTCGTCTCTTCCTGAAATCATCTTCGCGCTCTTCTTGATCTCTTCGACGATCTTAGCTACAGCTTTGTCAATCCCTTTTTTAATCAGAGTGGGATTGCTGCCTGCAGTAACATTTTTAAAACCCTCTTTAATAATAGCATGAGCCAATACTGTTGCTGTTGTTGTGCCGTCGCCTGCAATGTCGTTGGTTTTTGTAGCGACTTCTTTAACCAGCTGAGCGCCCATGTTCTCGAACCTGTCTTCAAGCTCGATTTCCTTGGCGACTGTTACGCCGTCCCTTGTGATTGTAGGAGCGCCGAACTTTTTATCGATAACAACATTGCGTCCGCGCGGTCCTAAAGTTGATCCCACTGCGGCAGCGAGTTTTTCAACGCCTGCCATGACTTTCTGGTGTGCCTCACCTGCAAACAATAACTCTTTAGCCATATACTCTCCTTTTAAATTATAATTTTGAATATTAGAATATAATGAAAAATCTCAAAATCGTCAAGAATATGAGGGAAATTTCACACATTAAGGCTTATCCCGGAAAGTTCAGATCAGTTTTTTAATCTCTGAGAGGAAAGCCATTGCTTCAAGCGGTGTTATCCTGTTGATATCTATATTGTTTATTTTATCAATTATATTCTGGTAAGACGGGTCGGCGAAAAGCCCGATTTCATGGGAACCCTTCCTCTCGCCTGGTTCCCTGTATTTTTTGTCAAATATCTTCTCTATCCTTTCTCCCGCCATGTCGCCTTCAGCTTCGAGAGTTTCGAGAATGATCTTGGCTCTTTCGATGATTTCGACCGGTATTCCGGCAAGCCTTGCAACATAAATTCCGTAGCTCCTGTCGGAAGGCCCTTCGACGACCCGGCGGAGGAAAATCAGTTCTTCTCCGTATTCCCTGACGGCTATATTATAATTCCTGATCCCTTTTTTTTCGCCGAGCCTTGTAAGCTCGTGATAATGAGTCGCGAAAAGAGTTCTCCCTGTCCTCGACTTCTGTTCATGCAGGTATTCAATGACAGACCAGGCTATCGACAATCCGTCGAATGTCGAAGTGCCGCGGCCCAGTTCATCCATTATTATAAGGCTTTTAGGGCTCGAACCGCGGATTATGTTGGCTGCCTCCTGCATTTCAACAAGAAAGGTCGACCTTCCCAGAGAGAGATTGTCCGAAGCCCCGATCCTTGTGAATATTTTGTCAACCATGCCTATCCGCGCTTCCGCTGCCGGCACGTAGCTTCCGACCTGGGCCATGAGGGCAATAAGAGCATTCTGGCGGAGATATGTGGATTTTCCGGCCATGTTCGGCCCGGTAAGGATGATTATCCTGTTGTCTTCGTCATCGAGCAGCGTATCATTGGGAACAAAAAGGTTTTTTCCAAGATACTTCTCGACGACAGGGTGTCTCCCGTCTTTAATCAGGAATTCGGAACCTCCGCTTATTAAGGGCTTTGTGAAGCCGTTTTCCCCCGCAATAAGGGCAAAATTCGAGTAAACATCTATTAAAGCCACGGTCCTCGAGAGAGCCTGGAGCGACTTCGAGCTTTCTGAAATTTTTTCAACTATATCTGTATAGATCTCCTCTTCGAGTTTCGAAACACGCTCCGCGGCGCTGTTTATCTTTTCTTCATGCTCGGAGAGTTCAGGTATGGTATAGCGCTCTGCGTTAACAAGACTTTGCTTCCTGATATAATGAGGGGGGACGTTTGCGGTATTGGCCTTGCTGACCTCGATAAAGTATCCGAATATGTTGTTATATTTTACTTTCAGTGAAGATATCCCCGTGCTTTTCCTCTCGCTTTCCTGAAGCCGGAGTATAAAATCCCTGCCGTTCCTCATTATTTCCCGGATCGAATCGAGTTCTTTGCTGTAGCCCGGCTTTATAACCTCGCCTCCGAAGGTTGAGGAAGGTTCTTCGAAAAGGGCCGCATCGATAAGGGATGATACCGCGCTCAGGTCGAAAAGTCCTTCACAGAGCTTTTCAAGACCTGCGCCGGATGCGATCAGGGATTTCAGCAAAAGCGCCTGTTTCAGGGAATCCGAGAGGGATACGAGCTCCCTTGGTATTACCCTCCTCTGACTTATCCTGCCGGAAAGCCTTTCAATATCGCTGATCTTATTAAGGATGGCCCTTGTATTCGTTACAAGAATTCCATCGTCAAAGAACGCTTCAACGCAGTTCTGCCTTTCATAAATTTCGCGAAGATCGTAAAGGGGCATTAAAATCCACTGCCTCAGGAGCCTGCCTCCCATGGGGGTCAGGGTGCCGTCGAGAACATCGAGCAGCGTGTATTTTTTGCTCCCGTCCTGCATATTTCTGACAAGTTCTAGATTCTTGATAGTGAAGTCATCTAATTCGAGGATATTGCTGCCGCCTAAAATGCGGATTGAATCGAGCGACATCTGGATATTTTTGAAAAATATCCCGCTTTCCCTGCCGGCGCTTTCACCCCTGGTTTCAAAAACATAATGAAATGAACCGAGAAGGCTTTTTCTTAATAAAGGGTCATTTGCGGCCGCATCCGGGAAAACGAGGGATTTTTCTGAAAGTGAAAAGTCCCCGTAATACCATTCGGGAAATGACTCGTGAAGAACGCCTGAAAGTTCGAGTTCGTGAAGAAGCGGCTGATACGTTTTTATTTTTTCATTATAAATGATCTCGGAGGGCATGAATCTCTCGATCTCGTCCTGAAGTATGCGGACCATTCCTGATGCGCCCTCCCCTCCGGAGGTCTTTTTTGAAAGGGAGTAAAGGTCCCCGGTGGAGATATCGAAAAATGACAGGGCTATATTCTGAGAGTCGCTGTAAATCGACAGCAGGAAATTGTTCTGCTTTTTTCCGAGGAAGTTTTCATCCGTGACAGTTCCGGGGGTTACTATGCTGACAATATCGCGTCTTACCAGGCCTTTGGCTTTCGACGGGTCTTCAAGCTGTTCGCATACTGCCACCTTTTTGCCAGCCAGGATAAGCCTGTGTATGTATTGTGAAGACGCATGATGGGGAAAACCGGCCATGGGCATATCTCCCCGCGAGGTAAGCGCGATATTGAGGGTTGCGGCTGCTTCCTTTGCGTCATCGAAGAACATTTCGTAAAAATCGCCCACTCTGAAAAGCAGTATCTTATCGCGATGACGCGCTTTAATATCGTTATATTGCCTGACCATCGGGGTCATCAGGATGTTATTGTCTTCCGGCATTGCCGGCCCCCTCTTCGATCAGACCCGTATCTCTGCAACAGAGCCCAGGAACTCTTTATTTTTCTTCAGGACAGGTTCTATGTAATCTCTGACGAATTCTTCAACCTGGGAAGAGGCCCTGCCAGTGTAAGCATTGAAATCTGAAACTGTTTTCCATTCTTCGCCGGTAAGCTTGAAAACGCCGCTGATTTTCATTTCAGACAGCATATCGTATTCAATGCCTTTTCTTGAATTTTCAACAGCCTTCATGGCAAAAGAACGGACCGCTTCATGGAGGTCCTGCCTGTTTCCGCCGTTTTTGACGGCCTTCATGAGAATATTTTCAGTTGCAAAAAAAGGCAGATTTTTCCTGAGATGCGTTTCTATGACTTCGGGATAGACGTTGAGACCGCTTATAAGCTTCTGATAAATGATCAATATGGAATCAGCAGCAAGAAAGCCTTCCGCCATCGAAATGCGCCTGTTGGCGGAATCATCGAGGGTCCTTTCGAGGAACTGGCCCGCGAAGGTATAGTTAGCGTTAAGGACATCGTTGATCAGGTAGCGGGAAAGGGACGTCATTCTCTCGGCTAAGATGGGATTGCGCTTATAGGGCATGGCGGAAGATCCGACCTGCTTTTTATCGAAGGGCTCTTCGAGCTGCGAACTATGCTGGAGCATCCTGATGTCATTGGCGGCCCTGTGAGCAGACTGGGCAATACCCGAAAGCGTTTCAAGGATTAAAACATCGTATTTTCTTGTCAGGGTCTGCCCGCTTACGGGCACGCTCTTTTCAAACCCGAGCTCTTCTGCGACAAGCCTGTCGAGGAGTCTGACCTTCTCCTCGTCGTTGTTGAAAAGTTCCATAAAACTCGCCTGCGTGCCCGTCGTACCTTTCACTCCAAGCGCGACAAGGTCAGAAATAAGTCCGTCAAGCCTGTTAAAATCGAGCAGAAGGTCATAGAGCCAGAGGCTGAAACGTTTACCCAGGGTCGTAGGCTGGGCCGGCTGCAGATGGGTGTAACCCAGGACTGGCATGCCGCTGTATTCAATGCATTTGTTTTTCAAAGTTTCGATCAGTGTTATAAGGCGCCCTTTGATAAGCAGAAGGGCTTTTCTGAAGATTATCATATCGGTATTATCCGTTACGAATGCGGAAGTGGCTCCGAGGTGTATAATACCTGCGGCAAGCTTCGCTTCTTCGCCGTAAGCCCGGATATGGCTCATCACGTCATGATGGATCTCTTTTTCGATCTCCCTGGCCCTTTCAAGGTTAAGCCTGGTCCTGTTTTTTTTGAGGTCTTCGATCTGGCCGTCAGTAATATTGAGGCCGAGCTTTTTTTCAGCTTTTGCTAGCGCTATCCAGCAGTCGCGCCATGTAAGAAATTTTGTTTCCTCCGAAAAAAGGTCAAGCATCTTCTCTGAAGCATACCTTGTCTCGAGAGGATTATTGTAAACACCCATTAAAATACCCCTTCATCAGGCCCTTTTGCCATAAAATTTTCCTTGATCTCTTTCTGCCTGCGGATCTGATTGATCTTGCGTTCTATCTGTGAAATATCATCGTAAGAGATTTTTCCTTCCGGCGAAATGGATATGTCCCTGTCATGCTGTTTGAGTTCCTTCCACACGGACCATCCGGAATCATTTAGCATGCCGGTGTATTTCAGGAGGTCTTCAGCGCCGAAATCGAATGTATATTGCCTTTTAACGTTTGTATTTATCCTGTTCTTGAGCAGCTGGGTGAAAAGGGCGTCATAAATTTTTGTTTCAGGGTTCGAGATCAGCATATTTATCATCTGCCTGTAAATTATCCAGATCCTGTCTGAAAGAAGTTCGATGATCTTGGTCGCGATCTGGGGATAATTGTTAACGACAAAATCGAAATTCTGCTTGGTTATCAGCATCAATTTGAGCCCTGCGTTCGCAAAAGCACTGGCGTTTCGCGGCTTGTCGTCCAGTATCGCCATTTCCCCGAAAATATCGCCCTTTTTCAGGACGCCGAGAAGGACCTCCTGGTTCTCATGGAACCTGGTGATTTTTACTTCTCCTTCCTGGATGACATAAAGGGCATGCCCGGTTTCTCCCTGCAGGAAAATGATCTGCTGATCATCGTATATGAAGAGATTCCCGTCTTTTTTCGGAGCGATCTTGATGGATCCCTTGTCGATCTTCTGAAGAAACGCCCTTGCTTTATCGCAGTCAGGGCTGTCCGGCATTTCATTGATGAATTGAAGATAGGCATAGCCTGCGTACGGGAAGTTCCCTTTTTTCGAATAAAAATATTCTCCAAGCGCAAACAATTTATCCGGGCCGTCTTCCTCTTTTCCGGTTTGCGAATTCCGGGACATCATTCCCGACAGAAATGAATCATAATACCGGAGCATGCGGCTGAAATAACGGATGATCTTCATTGCTATTGCCGGGTTGCTTTCGATCAAAAGCCCGAATTTTTCATTCGGCACGGCGACTGCAACAGTTTCTTCCTCTGCTGAAATTGTCTCGAGATTGGGCCGCCTTGCCATGCATGAAATAACGCCGAAAAAATCGCCCGGGCAGAGAATTGTCGTGCCGTCCCGGGATTGTTTTTCCGAGAAATTAATAGAACTGCTGACCCTGATGGATCCCTCTTTTATTATATAGAAATCAGTGTTTTCTGACTGACCTTCCATGAGAATATAAGCCCCTTTCCTGAAGCGGATGAGATTAAAATTCCCTGAAGCCATCGGCACCTCTTGATTTAAGTATAATATAAATTACTAATTATGATATAAAAGAAATGATGTTTTGTCAAAGGTCCGGGGTGGGCTTGAGGCTTTGAATTGACATTTTTACCCATATTTATATAAAATTTAACCCCTTTCAAGGCAAACAGGAGCGAGCGATGAAAATAAGACCGGTTATTTTAATAAATTCCCTGATAATATTCAGCCTGTTTTTTCATGCGGGCAGGATTTTCTGCAGCCAGGCGGATGATCTAAATACTTTGGGGCTTGCCGATTATAAATCGGGCAATGTCAGCAACGCCATTGATAATTTCAGTAAAGCCATAAAGCTGGATCCTGAATTATCCCCTGCATACAATAACCGCGGTGATGCGTATTATAAATCCGGCGACCTGACAAATGCATTCGCAGACTACAGCAGGGCTATAGAGCTCGACCCTAAAATGGCCCAGGCATATAATAACCGCGGAGTAATTTATTATAAATACGGCTACCTGACAAACGCCATAACCGATTACAGCAAAGCCATAGAACTCAAGCCGGATTTCACCGGGGCTTATTTTAACAGGGGTCTTGCCGGTTATAAAGCCGGTAAGTTAACAAATGCCGTCGCAGACTACAGCAAAGCCATCGGGCTCGACCCGAAGCTCGCCCTTGCATACTGCAACCGCGGCCTTGCCTATTATTCCCTCGGACAGAAAGAAAATGCATTAAAAGACTTTAAAAAAGGGGAAAGCCTGTCTCCGGAGGGCAGCGCCTTGAAGGCGTTCGCTCATTCCCTTATCCTTCAAATCGAATCGACACGAATGATGCAGCCAAGGGGCGGGGTTAAATCCCGATGATGTATCGGCAAGGCTGAAAGTTCGTCAAAAAAATTATTTTTCTTCCGAAATATTGACCAATTTGTTTTTCCCTTTAAAATAAAGTATGTAGAATTAATAATATACCCATAATTTGTCAAAAAAATTAGGAGGATACAGATGGCTGAAGTGTTGTTTAAACACGTCACGAAAGTTTATGAAGGAGGTGTCGTTGCGGTTAAGGACGTAAACCTTGAAATCAAGGACAGGGAATTCGTTATTCTTGTCGGGCCTTCCGGCTGTGGAAAATCCACAACCTTGAGAATGCTTGCCGGCCTTGAAGAAATATCTGAAGGCGAAATCTTTATCGACAACGTGCTTGTTAATAACAAGCAGCCTAAAGACAGGGACATAGCGATGGTTTTCCAGAACTATGCTCTTTACCCCCATATGACCGTGGAAGAAAACATGGCTTTCGGACTAAGGCTCAGGAATTTCCCCAAGGAAGAGATCAAGAAGAGGGTGGCCGACGCTGCCGCAACCCTCAATATCACCGATTATCTTAAGAGAAAGCCAAAGGCTCTTTCCGGCGGCCAGAAACAGAGGGTTGCTATCGGAAGGGTTATCACAAGAAGGCCGAAAGTATTTTTGTTCGACGAACCTCTTTCGAACCTTGACGCCAAGCTCAGGGTCCAGATGAGAGCGGAACTTATCAAGCTTCATGCCAAGCTCAAGGTTACATCGATCTACGTTACGCATGACCAGCTTGAAGCTATGACAATGGGAACAAAGATCGTTGTTATGAACAATCAGCTTATACAGCAGATCGGTTCTCCGATGGAAGTTTATTCAAATCCCATCAATAAGTTCGTCGCAGGATTTATCGGAACTCCGCCTATGAACTTTTTCAATGTGGGCATTTCTGAAAAGCAGGGAGCAATCTGGGCAGATTTCAAGGATTTCCAGATGAAGCTTCCAACCCATTTCTCTGATAAGGCCAGACCTTATATCGGGAAAGAAGTAACATTCGGAATAAGGCCTGAAGATATCTATGATAAATCCACGTATCATAACCCGGTCGACAACAATATGGGTATAGGAAATGTCGAAATCGTCGAACATCTCGGTTCTGAGGAGCATATATTCTTCTCGATTTCGAGCACAACCTTTACCGCCAAGTATGATCCGTCAGTTATATTGCACATCGGCGATACGAACGTCAACTTCATATTCGATCTGAAGAACGCTCACCTGTTCGATAACGAGACAGAGATGTCTATTATCTAACAATCATGGTTAAACTGTAAAATTCGATACGCCCCGCGCCTTATTCAGGTGCGGGGCTTTTTTTATGAAATCCGGATAAAGCTAAAAGAGTAAGCATAGCCACCCCTGACAGGTAATAGCCCACGAAATGCAGGCCGTATTTTCCCGCAATCCATGTCGCGATATATGGCGCCAGCGATGCGCCCAGGATGCCGGCTAATGTGAATGCTAAAGAAGAGCCTGTATAACGGACCTGGGTGGGAAATATTTCGGAGAGTGCGGTCCCCAGCGGCCCGTATGAAAAACCCATCAACAGTAAACCGGTTGAAAGAAAAACGATAGTAATAAGCAGATTTCCTGTGCTGAAAAACGGCGCAAATAACAATCCGAAAACAAGGATTGCTGCCGTTGTCGTTATCAATACATTCCTGCATCCATACCGGTCGGCCAGGATCGCGGAAACAGGAACCCCGATTGCAAAGAAAAGAACTGCTATCAATTGCGCCACCAGGAAATCGGAACGAGGGTAATGCAGCTTAGACGTTCCCCAGCTTAAAGTAAAAACCGTCATCAGATAAAACAACACAAAAGTAGTGATTGCGGTAAATGTTCCAAGGAAAAGTATCCAGGTATGCTTCAAAAGAACATCCTTCATCGGTATCCTTACACGCTGATTATTTTTAATTGCCCGAAGAAAGGCGGGAGTTTCCACCAGTTTCAAACGCACATATAAGCCGACCCAGACCAGGACCGCGCTGGCAATAAATGGAATGCGCCAGCCGAAACTGAAGAACTGTTCATCCCTGAGCGTATTGCTGAGTACGAGGAACGTGCCGCTGGATAAGAGAAAACCGAGCGGAGCTCCAAGCTGGGGAAACATTCCATACCAGGCGCGCTTTCCGGAAGGAGCATTTTCCGTTGCAAGCAAAACGGCGCCGCCCCACTCGCCGCCAAGTCCCAGGCCCTGCCCGAAACGGAATACAGCTAAAAGAATGGGGGCAAAGATACCGATTGATGCGTATGTCGGCAGCAGCCCGATTGCCACTGTCGACGGCCCCATAGTCATCAGAGCCGCCACCAATGTGGCTTTACGGCCTATACGGTCGCCGAAATGTCCAAAAATGGCTGCTCCGACAGGCCTGGCGAAAAACGCGAGCGCGAATGTGGCCAGGGATTCCAGTATTGCGGTATTAGGATCCGCGGATGGGAAAAATAATTTCGGGAATACCAGAACCGCTGACGTTGCAAAAATATAAAAATCAAAGAATTCAATCGTAGTGCCGATAAGACTCGCCAATAATATCCGGCCCTGAGAATTTGTCTCTTTCATAAGCGTCTCCCTGAATCCTGCTGACGATTACGATCCGTAATAATTTTACCCTGTATCAGAAATAAAAGTCAAAAGAGGCAGCGGATCCCGATGAGTTCAGAACCGGAAGGCGTTTTCCGACAATAAGCTGTCTGCAATTAAAGGCTGGAGGATGCTTGAGCGCCATGTCTTTTAGATTATTAACACTCTGCATATTACTTTTTGTTTTTTCCGGATGCTTCTGTCTTGAATACAGGGTTAAAAAAGGGGACACCCTGTGGAGCATTTCGAAAAAATTCAATGTTCCATGCGATGCGGTCGTTGCAGCGAATTCAGGCCGGCCCGGCAAAATCATTCCGGGACAGCTGCTTAAAATACCTGAAAATTCTAAAAAACCGGATAAAATCCGGACTGAACCGGATATCCAGGACGCTCCCGGGCCCTTTCTCCTTCCGGCGGACATAGGTGAAGTAAGGCATGTGAGAAGCATGGGCAGAGGTCTGATCGTATTCCTGAATAAAGACACGAGAATTAAAAGCATTCAGAAAGGCCTGGTTAAATTTTCAGGGAGGATGAACGGGTACAATAATGTCATCATAATTTCGTACGGCAGGGATATATTTGCCATATATGGTTTCTTAAGGGAAAGAAATGTAAGAGAGGGGGAAACCGTTGCGGGAGAGCAGGTGATAGGAAGCGCCGGAAATGTTGATATGACTGGAAATTCCGGGTTGTACCTGGAAATAAGGAACGGAAGGAAGAATCTTAACGTGATGGGGCTCTATCCTGCGCTTTCAGGTAAGGAAGTCGCTTTCGCTCAAGGAAACTTGACAAAAGGTCTTTAAAGTAGCAATATATAGTAGTGGTAAAGCAGGCCGGGGAAACGCCTTTTCCGATATCGGGAAGGGAGGAAAGTCCGGGCATTCAATAGCAGGAGGCCGGTTAACAGCCGGAACTCTGAACTGTAAAGGTCAGGGGATGGAAAGCGCCACAGAAAATATACCGCCACGTCCCCTCCGGGGACAGGGTAAGGGTGAAAAGGCGGTTTAAGAGACCACCGCGGGCCGCATAAGCTGCCCGGCATGGCAAGCCCCCTCGAATGCAAGGTTAAATAGGCATTCTTATTCCGCGGCATTGCGGCTGACCCGCCCGAAAGGGCTGGAAAGGGAATGCGGGTGAACCGCTAGAATTTATTCGTAAGAATAAATCCAGATAGATGTTTCCCCATGACAGGACCCGGCTTACAGGCCTGCTTTTAAATAAGAGGCGCCTATGAGCGTTTTACCCATTGACCTCCAGGTACTTTTTTCAAAAGTTCCTGAACATTCAGAAAATATAGCCCGTTCAACAAATGCTGCCCTGACCGGCCAGCTAATGAATAATGAAAAAAACCGGCTTGATTCCAATGAGGTTGACGCGAAGGTTCAGAACCTTGAACAGTATTCCGGAGAATTCAGCAAAATCAACCCCGATTCCCGCGAGGGAAAGAACCGGAAGGGACAGGCCCGGAAAGACGCTAAGGGGAAAAAAGGCGAGCCGGAGAAAGAGCCCTATAAACCTGCCGTTAAGGAAGAAGGCAAGGGTAACATCATTGACATCATTGACTGACCTCGTATGAGGGCGTCATTAAATTAGGAGAGAAAATTGTCGCTTGAGGAAGAAAAAAAGGCCCCGGTTGTCAGAGGAAAAATGAGGGCGGACGGAATGCCTGTTGACAGGCGTTTCATGGAAAAGGCATTGAAAAAACAATCGGATGCCTCTGAAGACTTTAATGCAATAATAGAAAAATATAAGATCAGGAAAGATTTCCCGGCAAACGCGCTCCAGGAAGCGGAGCTCATACCCGACAGCATAGACCCCGCTGAAATTAACAGGCGGCTGGACCTCAGGGATAAAATGGTATTTACAATCGACGGAGCCGACGCGAAAGACCTTGATGACGCGGTATCTATTGAAAAAAATTCAGGGGGATGGCAGTTAGGCGTTCATATTGCCGATGTTTCCTGCTATGTAAGTAAAGACTCCGGCCTTGACAGGGAGGCCCGGAAGAGAGCCAACAGCTTTTATTTTATAACGAAGGTTGTTCCGATGTTCCCGGAAAAACTTTCAAACGGGATATGCAGCCTTAACCCCGAAGTGGACAGGCTGACTTTATCGATAATAATGGATATTGACGGCAGCGGGGCAGTAAGCAAGTATACCCTGCATGAATCGGTGATACATACGAGCTACAGGCTGACTTATGAAAAGGTCCAGGATTATCTCGATGGAAAGGAAGCATATCCTTCGCCCGGACTCGAAAAAAGCCTGTCGATGATGTCGGAACTTTTCCATGTCCTTTACAAGAAAAGGATCAGGGAAGGTGCAATAGACCTTGATTTCAGGGAGCAGAAATGCATTCTCGATGAAAACAGCGAACCTGTTAAATTCTGGCTCAAGGACCGCATAGATTCGGAAAGGATAATAGAAGAGTTCATGCTCATTGCCAACCAGATGACGGCGAAATTTCTGTCCGGAAAAGGCAAATCGATATACAGGATCCACGGCGAGCCTACGGCAGAGAAAATCCAGGATTTCGTAAGGCTTGCCCTGAAGCTCGGCCATAAAATTTACGGCGTTCCGGTTCCGTCGCCCCTCGAACTGCAGAAAGTACTCGAAGATTCGAAGGATAAGCCGCACAAGGAGCTCATAAGCCAGCTGCTCCTCCGTTCCATGCAGCAGGCGAGGTATGATACCGATAACATAGGCCATTTCGGACTCGGATTCGAATACTACACTCATTTCACATCTCCTATCAGGCGATACGCCGATCTGATAGTTCACAGGCTGATAAAGAATTCGATATTGATTAATAATAAAGACATTACAACTAAAGTAATTTACAGCGAGGAAGAGCTCGGCAAAATAGCGGACCACATTTCCACGATGGAAAGGGTCGCCATGGAAAGCGAAAGGGATTTTTACAAGATCAAGAGCATCCGCTTCATGGAGAGCAGGGTACACAAAAAATTCGAAGGTATGATCACCGGAGTGTCATCATTCGGCATTTTTGTCCAGATCAGGATTTTCGGCGTTGAAGGACTGATAAGATACAAGGATATGGACGATGATTATTATTTTTACGATGAAAAGAATTACTGCGCTGTAGGAAAGAAATCGAAGAAAAGATACACCCTGGGAGACAATGTCAATATAATCGTTAAAAAGGTCAATGTTGAAAGAGGGTTCCTGGACCTCCTTTTCGATACAAAGAATTAAACGGAAAATTTATTTACATGAAAGCAGTGTCAGCATTCATTTTTCTAAATTTCTTTATAGCGGGCTTCCTGTTTGCAGGCCCCTTCGAAGACGCTCTCAAGCTTTATAAAGAAGGAAGCTACCGCCGTTCGATCGAAGCACTGACAGGGTCGGCTCCCGCGGCGCCGTCGGGCGTAAGGTCGCCTTTAGAGTATTACCTGCTGGGAAGGGACTACTACGAGATGAAGGACTACCAAAGCGCCGGTGACGAATTCTCGAATATCGGAAGTCCGGCAGTTTTCAACAGTTATCCTGAAGGGAGCTTTTTCAGGGAAAATTATATATATTACTATTCCCTTGTCCTGTATGAGATCGGCAGAGAGGGAATTATAAAGAACCTTTTCAGGGAGCTCGACCCGGGTTCGGTATACTATGAAGATGTTTTAAAAACCTGGCTTTTTTACGAATGGAAGGCAGGAAGGCTTGACATAATATTGAAAACCGGGCAGACGAATTCATGCGCCCGGATGTACAGGGCCTTTGCATCATTTGTTAAGGGAAATCATGACTCTTTCGGGGATTTATTCGATTTCATCGATGAAAGGGATTATAACACGCTATTTTCCGGGATTACCAATTATATTACAGATAAAGATATGGACAGCATTCCCCGGGAAAAAGGGGCGCAGGCCCTTAATGTTTTTTATAAATTTAAAATGACCGACAGGGCGGCTTATCTTATAGACAGGCTTGCTTCCGCCGCGGGAGACCCGGAATTAATTTTCAGGAGCCGCCTGATCCTGCTCTGCAAAAAGGGCGATTATGACGGCGCGCTTAACTTTTTTAACAAACGCTTTGATAAGGCCGACTGCCCGGCTCCTGAAATAGAATACTTTTCCCAGGTCCTTCTGGATTGCGGCCGCATGGGTGAAGCGTATAATCTTCTGAAAAAAGGCGTTGAAAAATATCCCGGAGATCTTGCCTCGGAATGGATAAAGGTGCTTGACAGGCAGCACAGGGACGATGAACTTTATTCCTGGGCTATGCCTCTTATCCCGGGCGGGGCAATAAACGCGAATAACGGCGGTAAAATTTTCAGAATCTTACTGGGCAGCAATAAAGAAAGCGCAAGAAAAATCGCGGCTGAAATGCTTAAATCAAACGGTTATGACGCTTATTTTCTTTATGTGAACGCGCTTTTAGATCTTGAGGGCGGCAATAAGGAAGCGGCTTATTCAAAGTTTCTCAAGACGTCTTTATACCATCCCTATACTTACGAGGGAATAATATCGGCGAATTATGAAAAACAATTCCATAACACATATACAAACATTTATTCTTTAGAAAATGCGGAATTCCTTAACAGCAATATCAATATGAGCATGCAGGACAGGCTCTGCGCATTGACGGCTTCAGGCAGACCCGAATTCCGGACAGAAAAAGACAGGCTTGAAGGGAATTTCAGGGATGTTATTTCAAAAGCTTTTTCGGACAACACCTTCACCGGAATAATCCCGATGAAATGGTTTTCTTTCGTGAACAGGGGGCTTCTAAGCTATAATCACGAAATATTCAATATTCTCGACAGGAGGCTTCCCGATCCTGTCAGCAGGTTCAAGGCATCATACAACTACGCCGATTTTTACAGGGCCCTCGATCTTGAGGGGGTGGTGCTGTCAAGACTCAATCTTTATATTACGAGAATCTGCGGAGGAAGGGAATATCATCCGGTCCTCGAGGATAATCTCAGGAAAAACCTTTATCCGCTCCTGTACTTCGACGATGTCATGACTTTTTCGAGGGATACGAACGAGGGCCTCTGGGCCCTTTCGGCATTCAGGGAGGAGAGCCACTTCAACAAAAATTCGATTTCACAGGCTGGAGCGGCCGGCCTGGCCCAGCTTATGCCCGCCACCGCCGATATTATTAAAAAAAATATGAAAAAGGAAGATTACAGCTGCTACGATTTCAGGGACAATCTTGAAATAGGAGCTTTCCATATCAATTACCTTTTCAAAAAGTACCATCATAATTACATCTATGCCCTTGCCGCTTATAATGCCGGAGAGACGGCTGTAAACCGCTGGAAGCGAAGGTCTTCCTTTGAAAACGAACTCTGGGTGGAAGCCATCGATTACGAAGAAACCAGGGAATATATCAGAAAGATCTTCCAGACAAGATACTTTTACAGCCTGTTTTACGGCTTCGACTTTGAAGCTGCCCCGGCGCTCACTAATTAATTAAGCTCAAGTCCCATCCAGTCATAATAAAGGACCGGGCCGGAACCGATGCTTAGAAGTTCCGTCGCAGCCCTTACATAGGGTTTAAGGGAGGCCGACAGAACCTCCGAATCCGCCCCGGCCGTATAAGTCATAACGACTCTGGACAGGCTGCCGAAAAGGCCTTCGGAATCATCCGGGCTTCCGGCAGTAAAGCCTGTGAAGTCAACCCAGCCGCCAATCTTGTTCCTGATGTAATTTTCCGCGTCCTGGAGGCTCCCGAGCTCATCGACAAGCCCATTGGCAAGAGCTTCCCTTCCGGTCCAGACCTGCCCTTCGCCTAATTCCCGGACACGCTCGCCGGGAAGTTTCCGTCCTTCCGCGACAACCTTAACGAAACGGTCATACATCGAAATTATCATATCGTGCACGTTAGAAATGTCGCTTTCCCTGAATTCCTTTCCCGGGTTAAGAAAACCCGAGCTCTTTGAAAGGTCGATCCCGTCCTCATGTATCCCGAGCTTTCCAAGAGTGCCGGAGAAGTTCGCCAGGAGACCCGTAACGCCTATGGAACCGGTGATTGTTCCGGGATCGGCGAAAATCCTCGACGCAAAGCATGACGCATAATACCCCCCCGAAGCGGCTACATCGCCCATTGAAACAAAGACGGGTTTTCCTGACGAAATGGTTTTCTTTACCTCGCGCGCAATTTCATCGCTGGTTATGACAACTCCGCCGCCTGAATTGATCCTTATAAGAATTGCAGATATGAAAGGGTCTCTGCCGAGACGATGCAGTTGTTCGACAGCCGAGGTTCCGATGCTTCTGCCGGCGATGCCGGGGCCGGTGATTATCGGGCCGTTAAGATACAGGACCGCAACTTTTTTAGACACGCTCGAAGGACCCCAGGAGATATTTTCAGGCCCGGGATAGCTTGTGATTATCTCTGCGCCGGCGTTTGATCTTATGATAGCGTCCTCGAATTCATCCCTGTACATGAGGGAATCGACGACACCTGCGTCAAGCGCTTTTGAGGATGTCATATACGGCCCCGATGCTATTATATCCGGAGGGCTGTCTTTGAGCCTGCCCGCCCTTCCCGAAGAAAAATTCTTCTGAGCCTGTTCCGAAAGGTCCTTCAAATACCTCCTGAGCATTTCCCTTTCGCCCGCGGGCATTTCATTATATGTAAAGGGATTGTTGGCCGATTTTGTTTCCCATGGTGCGAGATTAACGCAGCGGACGCCGATCTTATCCAGGAAATCCTTGAAATAAAGCCGCTGGTAGCTTATGCCGGTAAGATTGACCGAACCCGAAGGGTTCAAGGCTATCATGTCAGCCTGGGGCGAAAGGATCTGGTACTGGCTTGAAAAATAATACTCGTCGGCGTAAAAGTAAACCATTTTCCCTGCATGCCTGAATTCATCAAGCGCTCCCGCTAATTCCTGGATGGAGGCATAAAGGCCCGCTGATGGAAGATCTTCGAAAGCTATCGCCGCTATCGACGGGTCTTTTGCGGCTCTCCTGATCATATCGAGAAGCGACGGCAGGTCGATTCCATTTTTATTATTTAATAAACTTCTGATCAGGCCGGCCGGCTGAGGCACAGGATATATTTCTTCGATATTGTTGATAACGAGGATTTTACGCCCTGTTATATCCGCTGAAACGGGGGCCGTTCCTTCCCTTGGTATCCTGATGCTTTCCCCGGCCCTGAAGTCGGTGAAATCAGGAATTGCGGGCCCGGAAAGCCTTGTCTGGCAGGGGCCGATCGCAAAAGATAATTCCAGGCCGGCCCTGCCGTACTCAAAATCGTACCAGGACCTTATGCTCAAAGAATCATTGAATGAAAGCCTGCAGCCGACATTTTCGAAAACGATATTGCTTGAAGAACTGTGAGCATCAGCGGTGAGAGTTATTAAGCTTCCCGAAGGGCCCTGGATGAAGAAAAGGGGCCGGAGACCGAGTCCAATGCCTATTGACGACGAGTTTGAAATGTCCCAGGTAAGGCCGGCCGACAGGAAATCAAAGGGTCTTGCTATCAGACCGAGCGAGGAAAAATCCGCTCCGGACTGAATCTGCCGCCACTGGTAATCATACCCGATTGAAAAACCGGTTCCGAAGCCCATTGAAAAACCGGCAGTCTGGAGCACATCGCCGCCTTCGAATATGGAACTGTAATTAATAAAAGGGCACTGGGCGGCAAGGTTCCAGGACTGGGGAGAATATAAAATACCGGCATCGAAAATATCCGGAGAAATGCCGGGGCCGGCCGGATTGTCCCTAAGATGCCATATGCCGTCATTGTCAGCCCTGAACTTAGGGTCGTTCAGCGGGTCGGAGGAAAAAAGCATGCCTGAAACAGCAAAGGTCATTAGAATAATAAGCAATAATTTCATAAAGTATCCTTAATATAAAATTTTCGAATTTCGAATGCCGATAGCCTGATTATATAAAGGCGGTTTTTAGAAGTGCCCATAAAAAAAGTTCCAATTAGTCATTCGGAAATCGTAATTCGTAATTTTTAATGTACATCTTTTATTTATGAAAATCAAGTCCTAAAAAAACTTAATTAAAATCAGTCTATTCCGGGCCGGTTCCATGAATGCAGTTTAACGGAACAGCAAATCTCGCCTATAAATGTTGACATAATTACGATTTTTATTTAAATTTCTGTATTGAGGTTTTTTAATGGACAGAATTTATCTTGATAACAATGCGACAACACTTGTAGATCCCCTGGTAAAAGAGGCGATGGAGCCTTTTTTCACCCAGATGTACGGAAATCCGAATTCTCTCCACAGTTTCGGTACCGAGGTTCATCCTTATATGCGTATCGCGATGGACCGGCTTTATTCGGGCATAAACGCACCGGATGAAGACGACATTTTAATCAACAGCTGTGCTACCGAGGGCAACAATACAGTCCTGAAATCGGTTTATTTCGATTATATCAGGAACACGCCTAAGAAAAGGATCATCACGACCGAGGTCGAGCATCCTGCTGTTACCAATACATGTAAATTTTTGGGATCTTCCGGCGCGGAGATTGTCTATCTTCCCGTCAACAGTGATGGAATAGTAACCCTCGATATTCTTAAAGAGCATCTTGACCCCGATAAAACCGCACTTGTTTCGATCATGAAAGCCAATAACGAAACGGGGCTCATTTTCCCTGTTAAAGAGATGTCTCTTTATTGCAGGGAACAGGGAGTGCTTTTTCATACGGACGCCGTACAGGCAATCGGAAAGATCAAAGTTGATGTCAGGGATACTCCGGTGGATTTCCTAACCTTCAGCGCCCATAAATTTCATGGGCCGAAAGGGGTGGGCGGCCTGTATGTCCGCAACGGGATTAAACTGACTCCGCTCCTTCACGGCGGGGAACAGATGAGCGGCAAGAGGGGCGGGACAATCAATGTGGCCAGCCTTATCGGAATGGGTCTTGCCATGGAGCTTGCCGTGGATAATCTCGATTTTGAAAATACCAAGATAAGACAGCTTCGCGACAGGCTTGAGGATGCCGTGATGGGCATAAAGGATACTGAGGTGATAGGAAGGCGTGAAATACGCACCCCTAACACGATCCTTGTAAGTTTCAAGGGGATAGAAGGGGAAGCCTTCCTTTGGGATCTTAATCGGAACGGGATAGCAGCCTCGACGGGAAGCGCGTGCGCTTCGGAATCTCTTGAGGCAAATCCGAGCCTGATGGCCATGGGCGTAGACAAGGAGCTTGCCCATACAGGGATAAGATTCAGCCTTTCAAGGTATACTACTGACGAAGAAATAGATTTCACTATCGAAGTGATTACAAAAACAGTGGAAAGATTGAGGAGCATTTCCTCAACTTACGCTTAAAATTATAAAGGCGGGGATTGTGGCTAAAAATGATTTGATTGGCGGTGCTCTATGGGAGCAATATTCGGATAAAGTCAGCGAGAAGATGAACAATCCGGTTCACAGGGGTGAAATAACGGATGACCAGGCTAAAGCAATGGGCGCAAAACTCATTGTCGCAGACTGGGGCGCAGAGGCCTGCGGAGACGCGGTGCGGCTTTACTGGGCCGTGGATACTAAAACAGACAGGATTCTCGATTCTAAGTTTAAAAGTTTCGGGTGCGGTACGGCCATAGCTTCCAGCGATACAATGGCAGAGATGTGCATCGGAAAGACCGTGGATGAAGTGATAAAGATAACAAACCTGGATGTAGAGCGGGAAATGAGGGACGAAAAAGATACTCCGTCAATTCCGCCCCAGAAAATGCATTGCTCGGTGATGGCCTATGACGTCATTAAAAAAGCGGCGTCGATTTACAAAGGCGTCGACATGGCGAGCTTTGAATTTGACGAGATAGTTTGCGAATGCGCAAGGGTATCCCTGGGAACTATAAAGGACGTTATCAGGATTAACAATCTTAAAACCGTTGAACAGATCACTCAGTACACCAAAGCCGGCGCGTTCTGTAAAAGCTGCATTAAACCGGGCGGCCATGAAGCGAGAAAATATTACCTTGTTGATATATTAAATGAAGTGAGGGCACAAATGGAAAAGGAACAGGTTAAAGAATCACTGACTGCGGCCAGTTTCAAGGATATGGGAATTGTCCAGAAGCTCAAGGCTATTGAGAAAGTCCTTGAGGAGGAAATAAAACCTATGCTCGCAGCTGACGGCGGAAGCCTCGAAATAGTCGATTTGAAAGAGAGCGAAGGGCATACAGACCTTTATATAAACTACATAGGTGCATGCAGGGGATGCCCTGCCAGCACTACCGGCACTCTTTACGCAATACAGAATTACCTGGACGAAAAGCTCGACAGCACCATACGTGTACTGCCCGTAATGTAGCTCCAGGACGGCGGGAAGGATCAGTTTGATTTTTTGAATTTGATGTTTTCGCCGTCAGCATCGGCGGTGACTTTGCCGCCTTTGATGAGGCTGCCGAAGAGGACTTCGTCGACAAAATAGTTTTTTATCTTGTCCTGAATCCAGCGGGCAACTTCCCTTGCGCCGAAGGTTTTGGAAAATGACTTTTCGGTAAGCAGGTCCAGGCACTTTTCTGTTACTTTTAATGTAATATGCTTCTGCTTGAGAGATTCCTGGAATTCGGCAATCTGCTTGCGTACTATATCTTTTACCGTTTCTTTATCGAGAGCGTTAAACTGGACTATCGAATCGAGCCTGTTCCTGAATTCAGGAGAGAAAAGCATTTCGAGGGCTTTTGCCGAGGTCTTCCGTTTTTCATCGGCATCGCTGAAACCTATCGAAGCCTGGGCCATGTCGCGGGCGCCTGCGTTGCTTGTCATAATAATAATAACATTCCTGAAATCAGCTTTTTTGCCTGAATTATCCGTCAGCGTCGCATAATCCATAACCTGCAGAAGAGTGTTGAAAATATCGGGATGAGCCTTTTCAACCTCATCAAGCAGCAGGACGGAATAGGGCTTCTTGCGGACTTCCTCGGTCATCAGCCCCCCCTCCTCATATCCCACGTAGCCGGGAGGAGCGCCTATGAGCCTGGCTACCGTATGTTTCTCCTGGTATTCGCTCATATCGAAACGTATCAGGGGTATGCCCAGACAGGAAGAAAGCTGCCTGACTAACTCGGTTTTGCCTACGCCTGTCGGTCCTATGAAAAGAAATGACGCCACAGGCTTTGTTTCCTCCCGGAATCCGGCCCTCGATCTCTTGATAGCCTCGGATACCTGCTTTACCGCGGAAGATTGTCCGAAAACCCTTCCAGACAGCTCGGTTTCCAGGTTTTTAAGGTTTCCGATCTCGCTGGTCGAAACGGATTTTTCAGGTATCTTCGCAATTTTCGCAACTATCCTTTCTATATCTTCAGAACGCACTGTTATCTTTTTCCCGCCGCCCTCCCGGCCTTTCTTTATGCGCATCTGAGCTCCGGCCTCGTCAATTACATCAATTGCCTTATCCGGAAGATGCCTGTCGTTTATATATTTAGCGGATAATTCCACGGCTGATTTCAGAGCTTTTGCCGTATAAATTACTTTATGGAAGTCCTCGTAATTGCTTTTAAGCCCCTGCAGTATCCTGAATGCTTCTTCCCGGGTGGGTTCTGCAATCTCTATCTTCTGGAACCTTCTTGAAAGAGCCCTGTCCTTTTCGAAATACTTCCTGTATTCCTCGTATGTAGTTGTTCCTATGCACTTGAGCTTTCCCGACATAAGGGCCGGTTTCAATATATTCGACGCGTCGAGGGAACCGCCTGTGACGGCGCCGGCGCCTACGATCGTATGTATTTCATCGATAAAGAGAATGACGCTGTCCATCTGCAGCAGTTCGGTAATGATCTTTTTCAGACGCTCCTCGAAATCTCCCCTGTAGCGGGTCCCGGCAAGCAGGGAACCCATGTCGAGGGAATAAATTTTAGAACCTTTAAGATTTGACGGAACTGAACCCGATGCGATCAGTCCGGCAAGACCCTGTGTAATTGCAGTTTTACCGACGCCCGGTTCTCCAACATGAATGGGGTTGTTTTTGAATCTTCTGCAGAGGACCTGAATAGTTCTTTCAAGAACATCCTCCCTTCCGATAAGGGGTTCGAACTCATGGGCCCTGGCTTTTTGAACAAGCTCGGTCGTGTAATAACCAAGGATGCTTTTTTTGTTCTCTTTTTCAGTTCCGTTATCGGTATAGATTTCCTCGCCCGGCTTGATCTGGGTGAGGCGCGACACCGCTTCTTCCGGAATAACGGATATGCCGTGGGAAATGTAGTTAAGCAGGTCGAGTCTTGTAATTCCTTCCCTGTTTATGTAATAAGAGGCGAAAGAATCCTGTTCATCCATTATGGCTATAAAAACATCGCCTATGGTGATCTCTGTTTTATGCGGGTCGGAAGAGGAGTAAAGGGCCCTTGTCAGCACGCTCTGCAGACCCAGGGATTCGAGGGGTTCCGTGTCCCCGCTTAAAGTTTCATGGTAATTTTTAAAATAGGTTTCCAGGTCCTGCTTGAGGCTTTCGACATTCCCCCCGCAGTGAACAAGTATGTCTATGCCGCTGTTAAAAAACAGGGAGGCATAGAGCAGGTGTTCCGGCGTATAATACTCATGCCTTCTCACCTTTGCCTCATTGTATCCGGCGAGAATTATCTTATTCAATTCATCATTTATTTCCATACGTTATTATAAACCCTGTACAATAAATTTACTAATAATAAATTAGAACAACAATAATATTTCGGGTAATAGTAATATTAAGATTAGATTTTTTACCGCAGAGACGCAAAGAACGCAAAGATGATGTTGATAAAGGCCATGAGGCGAGGAAACAGAAGCCCTATAGAAAGTAAATTTTCAGGGGGGTGTGAATCCGTTCGCATTCTAACAAGCAAATCCTGATCATTTATTGAAAACAGATCGATTATATGCTATTCTTCTGTAATAATCAAAGGAGAAAAAATGACTAAAATTATTTCCATTATAATTTTTGGGCTATTATTAACTAATTTTGTGTTTTCGGAAGATCAAATAAAAGCATCTGATTTTAAATTATCTTCAGGTGACCATAAGACAATTACTTTATCAGAGTTAAAAACAAAATTGATTCTATGTTTTTATGAAACCAAAGACACATCTGATAAAAACAAGGATCTTAAAAAAGAATTACAAGATTATTATAACGGTATGGATAATTCTTATCAAAAAACAATATTTGTACTTGCTGTAGCTGATTGTTCCCAGGCATTTTGGCCATTTACCAGTATATGGGAAGGTGCTTTGATAGATAGAACAAAACAAATAGGATTTACTTTATATGGTGATTGGAATGGGAAAATGAGAGAAGATTACCATTTTATTAAAGATGAGGCAAACTTCGCGATAATAGATACAAAAGGGATTGTTCGTTATAAAATTTCCGGTAAGGTTAAACCTGATGAAATTATCAATATAAAAAATATTATTATAGCGTTATTAAAAGAGTCGGAATAGCTATAAAAAAGTGATTACAGAGGATAAAATGGATTCGGATAATCATCCAGGCACAAAAATATTTTATTTTTCAAGTACAGGAAACAGTTTGATTACAGCAAGAAAAATTGCGGAGAAGCTGGGTAATTCGCAGATATTAAGTATCCCCAAAATTATTAACACTAATATTGATTTTTCAGCAGTGAGGATAATTATTGTTTCCCCTGTTTATTGGTGGGGCCTGCCGAACATTATCAGCCGTTTTCTTGAAAAAATTCAATTGAATGAGCGTGTTGGGATTTTCACTGTAATGACAAATGCCGGGCTTGCAGGTGATCCATTCCGGATGGTTGATAAAATCTTAAAAAAGAAAAATCTTAATTTAAATTCCGGGTTTTTAGTCTGGATGCCGGAGAATTTTACACCCAGGTATGGTGTATGGCCGTTATGGCTCCAAAACCTATGTTTGAAGTCAGCTGATAAAAAAATAGACCGGATTTGTAATAATATTCAAAATAATAAAATGGGAACCCGAGAAAAAAGTCATTACGGGATCAACTGGTTGCTTACAATTCAACATAACTTTTATATACGCAAGATTTTTATTGAAAAATCTTTAAAAGCCGAAGATTATTTTTGGGCTTCTGATAATTGTAATGGATGCGGAATTTGTGCAAAAATCTGCCCGGTTGAAAATATTGTATTTAATGATGGTAAACCTGTATGGGGAGATAAGTGTGAAGTCTGCCTTGGCTGCATTCAATGGTGTCCTCAGAAAGCGGTTCAATTCCAAAAATCTACACTTAAGGGCAAAAGATACCATCATCCGGATGTGGTATTAAATGATTTTATTATGCGTTAAAATAGCCAGAATTTGCCCCTTTTCATCTCCTGCGCCCTTTGTCAAGAACAATTATCTAAAAGGTTTAAGGTGTATCCAAGTTAGGCAGCTTTTCTTGCTGCAAATGCTCCATAATAGATTTCATCAGGGGTAGCGTATTCCAGGGACTGATGAAACCTCTCCTCGTTAAAAAATTTAAAGTAATTGTCAATTCCCTCCTTTAATTCTTTCATATCAGAGTAGTCTTTCAGATAAATTTCTTCATACTTCAAAGATCTCCAGAGCCTCTCAACATATATATTATCCAGAGCTCTTCCTTTTCCATCCATGCTGATTTGTATGTTCCTGCTCTTTAAAACTTCAATAAACCTTTCCGATGTAAACTGACTTCCCTGGTCTGTGTTGAATATTGCTGGTACACCAAACTTTCTCAAAGTCTCCTCCAGAACATCTACACAGAAATTGGCGTCCATTGTATTTGATAATCTCCAGGACAAGACTTTACGGCTGTATAAATCTATAACTGCTGCCAGATAAACATAAGCCCCATTATGCTTGATATATGTTATGTCTGTGGCCCAGGCATGGTTTGGGGCAAGAAACTTTTTCCCTCTCAACAGGTATGGATATTTCACATGAGCAACATTCGGTATGCTGGTCCTCATCCTGGGATATATAGCCCTAAGTCCTATCTTTTTCATCAGTCGTCTGGTTTTCTTCTCTGTCATTCCATGATCTTTTAATGACAAAGAGATTTTCCTATACCCATAAAAAGGGTGTTTTTCATATTCCTTTCTGATTAAAATTACTTTCTCAAATTCATCTTCAAGGCCAGAACTATCTACCGGCTGATAGTAATACCAGGAACGGCTTATTTCTATGCCCTTACAGAGCTTTGAAATAGAGATTCCTTGATTATTACTCTCTAAAACTTCGGATCGTGTCCAAAGATAGCCTTGTACTTTTTTTTTAATACACTATTTTCAATTTGTAATTCGCCAAGAGCATTAATATATTGAGTCTCTTTCTCCTGATTTTTGCGGGTCTCATCGCTTTTTTATTGGGACGCTCAAATAATTCCGCCGCGCCTTCCAGCAATTGTTTTTTCCATAGGCTGATCTGATTCGGATGGACATCATATTCTGAAGCAAGCTGTGCTATTGTTTTCTGCTCTCTTATCGCTTCCAGGGCTACTTTTGCTTTAAACTCGTTAGTAAATGATTTTCTCATGGTGTTCCTCTCCTTTTTTGTTTTTCGGAGGATTCCACCTTAAACTATCAGCTTATATTGTACAATTTTCTGGGCTCATTATAAGGACAGTGTCTTTTTTAATCATATTATCAGTCGAGCATGAAACAAAAACCGCAATAAATAAAAGTTCCCATAAAGTTTTAGAAAATTTTATTAACATCTAAACACTTCTTTAACTCATTAAAGAATTTTATTTCATTAAAATAATATTGTCAAAATTAAGCCCTAATAAATCTCAAGAATTGAAGCTGTTAAAACATTGCATTTTGACCGGAATTTAACCCCCTCCTGGGACAAGGCCTTTGGTTATGCAGTCTTAGCAGTTGAATCATTTAACATTTTTATACCTTTTGGCTTATTCCTCATTGCTTCCCATAAATCTAATCGTACCTGTCTTTCATACCAGCTCTCGGGAGATGTGTTGGTTGCAATTGCGATTCTAAGGGCCATATTCATACTCAGAGATGTATCTTCATGAATCAGATCGTTTAAATTTTGTCTGCTAATACCTAAGCGCTTGGCAGCTTCAGTTACAGTCAAGCCCAGAGGCTTAATTACGGTTTCAAGTAAGATTTTTCCCGGGTGCGTTGGGCGTCTCTCTGTTATATTCATTGTTTTGACTCCTTAATGATAATTATCATAATCTACAGATGCAGCATTATCCCCTTCAAATTTAAACATCACTCTCCATTTGCTGTTTACCCATACAGCCCAGAATCCCTCCCTGTCGCCATGCAATGGATGAAGATGAAGCCCCGGGAGATCCATATCAGATGGACTTTTAGATGTTTCGAGGGTATCGAGAATTATTGCAAGTCTCTCAGCATGTTCGGGCATTATACCGCCTTTACTTCCTGTGTTGTGAAAGGTGCTAAGCCCTTTATGCAAAAAAGACTTTATCATAGTTTATAATAACATGATAACTGCCGGTTGTCAAATCATAACATCAGATCTATCAGTCCAGATGGAAGCAATAAGGCGGGTGAACAGATGCCCTATAGAGGGCGATATTTTAGGGGGTGTGGATCCTTACGATTTTAACAGTCTGCTACCTTTTAAGTCCTTTTTTTCTCATAAATATATCTGCAATTAAATTTTTAAACAATATCATTATTCTATTATCGAGGCCTGGAATAACGATGAGTTTTTTGCCTAATTTCCTAAATGATGCATCTACTACTACTTCGGTAGACATCTCTTTAACGTTTGTTATAATTTTTTCAACATTTTTGAAAGCTTCAGTATTATGAAAATCGGTTTTAGTCCTTCCCGGATTTAAAGATTGAACTATAATTCCATATCCCTTTACTTCGCGCTGTAAAACTTCCGAAAATACATTAATAAATGCCTTTGAGGCGCAATAAACCGAGTTAGCGACAAATGGGATATATGCCATAGTCGAGGCGACATTTATTATTACACCTTTTTTATTCTTTTCCATCATAGGCAAAACAGCCCTTGTAAGCCTCATCATTGCCTCATTATGGACTCGAACCATATCCAGTTGCGCTTCTATATCCGATTCCGCGAAAAAAGACGGAACAGCAAAGCCGGCGTTATTTACTAATGCTTCAATTGACGAATCCTCAGATATTCGCGATACGACAGCTATCACGTCTTCATATTTTGATAAATCGGCCTGTATGAAAGCCACTTTCACACTATATTTATCAGCAATCTGTTTTAGGCATCCGTCAAGCAGCTCTTTATTTCTTGCTATTAGCAATAAATCATATCCTTCTTTAGCAAATCGCAACGCGAAAGATTTACCTATCCCCCTGTTTCCTCCCGTTATTACCGCTTTCTTGTTAATCATATAGACTCCAGTATTTATTTCGTGAACAAAGATAACCTACCTATTACTTCCTTTAATACATTCATTGTGGCAATTAACTGATCAGTTTCTATATCTGAAAATATTGATTGAAACGCATCGTTAATAAAGGGTATGGTTTGTTCTATTAAGTGTTTTCCTTCTTCAGTCGAATAAAGTAAGTTATGCCTGCGGTCTGTCCCATCTGCCACCCTTTCAATCAGTCGTTTTTTCTCAAGAGTATCAACCAATCTCATTGTAGTTGTTTTGTCTTTCAAAATATTATCGCCATACCATTTTTGATTTTTCCCAGGATGCTCAATTATATGTGATAATAGGATCCATTCTTGGGTGTTCATATTAAAACCGTTTTGAATCAGTAAAAGATTAAAATAATCAAGCAAATTATTCGAAGCCTCATTGATGAAGCGGAATAAACTTTGTCCGGGGCCGCCCAGATTCCCCATTAAAAAGGCAAAATAGGGCCATGAGATT
>CAZHNM010000011.1:0-117793 GCA_964533855.1 uncultured Brevinematales bacterium | reverse complement strand
GACGGTAAACCCCATCGATTTTTTTGTGCCGATATTAAGAATCGCTCAGTTCAGGCAATCACATGAAAATAATTCATCTTTTAATTTAATGTTTTTTTTTCATTATTATATTAAAATCATATGGTTATAAGGGTTCAAACATGAAAGGAGCAATAATGGACGGAACAGTTCGCGCCAATATAAAACCGGGGATCCGCGTATCGATCGTTCTTAAAAAAGACCAGCCGACGGGCGCCCTCACCGAAGGAACAGTTAAAGACATACTGACAAACTCCCCAACCCACCCTCATGGCATCAAGGTCCGCCTCGAGGACGGCCAGGTCGGAAGGGTCAAAGAGATCCGCGCATAATTTACATGAGAGGCTTCCGGGGATGGATTTTAAAAAGCACCCTTTTTATAAATTCGCGCTTTATGTGATCGTTCCTTTCCTTGTTATTTTCGCATCGGCGAATATCTTATTCAGGAACGGACCCGGACCCGGAAGCGGGCTGCCGCTCTCCGAGGAGTATTACAGGCAAGCCCTCAGGACCAACCTCACAAGCATTGAAAGCCACAGGAACTACATCGACGCCCATTTCAGGATCCCGTATTATATAAGCAGGCACCATTACAGGGACGACAATACGATCCGGGGGGAATACGAATCCTATTCGAAGAACGCCGATCCGGCAGTTTCCGATATGGGCCATTACGGGCTGGGCTATTATTACATCAAGCTCAACAACACGGTCATGGCGCTTTCGAATTACCTGAAAGTGGCAAACACAAACCTTGCATATCTGAACAATTCCATCGGATATATATATTCTTTCAACAGGGATTACGACAGGGCGATTTCCTTCTTTTCGAATGAAATCCGGCTGAAAGGGTACCTTTCCGGGGCTTATTTAAACCTGAGCCAGGCCCTGTATTTGAAAAAAGATTTTAAGCCCCTGAAAATCCTGATAACGGACGATAGTGTTAAGCAGTATATCCCCGTCCGTTTATTCCGGATGTCGGCCCTTGCCGGCAATGACTATCTCCTTTATTTCAGGCTTTATATGTCGGATATTTTCAGCGGGATCAGGCCGGAGGGCCTGGCGGCTTCCCTTGCCATACTCTTATTATGGTTCTTCTACATCAGGCGCCTCGACATTTTCGAACCCGAGAAATATAAATACATGGTCATAACGCTTGCCCTGGGGATGGCGTTCGCTCTTATGTGCATGATGATGTACGATTTCTGGGATTTCAAGCTCGGGTTAAGGATGACGGGAGTCTGGTACGAGGACCTGTTCTACTGCTTTTTCGGGATCGGCGTCATAGAGGAAATTTCAAAGATCCTGCCGTTTCTGCTGATCCTGTTCTGCACGAAGGCGGTCAGCCGGTCAGTGGATTATGTCATCTACGCGTCCGTATCCGCTCTGGGTTTCGCCTTCGTTGAAAACCTGCAGTATTTAAACGCCGCGGGTACCGGTTCGATATTCGCCCGCTGCCTGACGAGCACGGTTATCCACATGGCGCTAACAAGCATAGCGGTCTACGGCGTTTTATACGTGAAATACAGGCTCAGGAAGAGCAATTTCCTGATCATTACGGCGGCATTTTTGTGCGCGGTTATTATCCATGGGATTTACGATTTCTTCCTGATCTCTCCATCTTTATATTTTATTACCGTCGCTTCGTTCGTCATACTCATATTCGTTTTCATGGCCTATCATGTCATAATCTCGAACGCCATCAACGCCTCGGATTCTTTCGATATAAATTCCGAGGGAAAATTAAAAGTTTTACACACATACCTTATTTACGGGCTTTCATATATCTTTATACTTCAGTTCCTGGCACTTTCTGCCGTTTACGGAGCTGCGGAGGGGAACTCTACCCTCCTGCAGGGCCTGGTGACCTATTTTTATTTCATGTTCGCCTTGTCATACCAGCTCGGGTCGTTTAAACCCGGGAAAGGCAAATGGATAAAGATGTCTGAGTATATCGGCTCCCGGTATTCAAGGAACAGAAGCAAGGAGTAATCTTATTTTAGAATTTACCGGTTCGGTAATCGTCCTCCTGATTATCGCCTCATTAGCTTATTTAATTATCAGGAATAATGTTCTTTTCACAATGAGAAAGCTGAAAACAGGCAGGATGGAGCTCAATTTGAATAAAGCCCCATGCCCCGCCTGCGGCTCGGTCCTCATGGAAGGTGAAAAGGTTAAATCCGTTGCCTACAGCGCGGGCAAGGAGAAGATCATCCTTCTCTACGGCTGCCCTTCATGCTACCCCGGCGGCAAAGGGATAAAAAGGATCTGCCCCGTCTGCAGTAAAGAGCTAAGCGGCAAGGGCTACCTGCTCGGAAAAATGTGGGAAAAGGAAGAAAACAGGCTCAGGCTCCACATCCTGGGCTGCTCCATATGCAGGCCGAACGCTTTTATTATTAAATAAATACTCCCCCCATTAAGCTACAGGAGGAACCTATGATTTATAAAATTATGGCGGCCATGCTCATTACCGTCTGTCTTTACTCCTGCTCGAGCGCGGCAAAGGAAACGGAGAACTCGCTCACCGCAATCGCCGAAACCAACAAAACCGTTTCGATAATGCCTCTTAAAATCATTTCGGACCCGTCTTCATACCCGGGGGGCGCAGTTTACCAGGGCATGCTTAACAGGTCATTCAGCTCTTTTATCGCTTATCTTCCGGGAATCGACGTCTCGAACGCCGTTGCGCCCGATTTTACTCTGCGGGGAAGCTATTGTCTCAAGGGCCCTAAATCCGATCCAAGGGCTGAAATTACAGTCCTTATTTCGGACAGAAAATCCGGCGAGTCCTTTTCGAACACATACAGCACTCCGACAGACATAGAATTTTTCGACTCCGTCGACAGGATCATCGAGGATATCGGAGGCTTCCTCCTGAAAGAAAAGACGCGGATCGCCCATATCAATTTCGGAAATTTCAGGCTTGGCCCGTACGATTACGAACTCAGGATCAACGGCCGCTTGCTCTCGCGCCTGGCCAGCGACAATTTCAAGCTCAGTCTTGACGTCCTCGCCGGGCAGCAGTACCGCGTGGAGCTTACAAGGCTCCTCGATTCGAAGGACTTTATAGACGACAGGGTTACGCTCGCTCCGGGGGCGGGAACGAATTATAGCTACCGGGAAAACATTTCATACAGCAACGATTTCGGAGGGGTTTTGTCTTTTTTATCGAATTATATCGATCCTGGCAACAAAATAAGAAAGGTCATTACCCAAAATTATGCCGGGAAAAACAGTTTAAGAAGATACGAACTGATGATTTACCACGATCCGGACAGCTCGGCAAACCTTGAACTTTCAGACCTTGCCGGCAGAAACGGCAGAAAATCCCTGCACATAAAGGGAAACGTGTCGGAATATATATCTTTACTGCTGAAAATGGACGCAGCAGGACCGGCAAACGCTTCAACAATACGGATATGGGCCTATGCGCCATCCGGTTTCTTCAGTCCCGGTATTGTCATCGAGGACCGGGAATTCAAGGAATTCACATGCAAATACCCGGAAAACCTTGAGCCGGGGAAATGGACCCTGATAAGCATCCCTATAACCAATTTGAAATTCAGGACGGATTTTCAGCCTGATAGCAGCAACACCAACCGCGGCATAGACTTCCCCCTGCAAAAGATCTTTTTCTTCACAGCGAACAGGAGCAATTTGCACCCCAATGAAAAACTGGACGTCTACTTCGATTCGATCGAGGTTGTGGATTAGCCCGGGTGTAATAAGCAGGCTTCCTGAAAAGATGAAAAATGAGTTTTTGGCGAAAAAATCGGATTTATGCTATAATTGTCGCTTATAAGGCAGGTACAAAGTGATAAATGTAAGCGGATTGATGTTGTCCTACGGCAAGAAACTGCTGTTCAAGGATGTGAATATAAAATTCTCCCCCGGCAACTGCTACGGACTGATCGGCGCGAACGGGTCCGGCAAATCGACATTCCTGAAAGTGCTGTCGGGTGAAATCGAACCCAACGAAGGCGCAGTCAGCTACGGCAAGGGCGAGCGTCTCGCGATGCTCTCACAGGACCAGTTCGCGTTCGACGAATACCCTGTTCTCGAAACCGTCATCATGGGGCATAAAAAGCTCCGGGACGTGCTCAAGGCCAGGGAGGAGCTGTACGCGAAACCTGACTTTTCGGAAGCGGACGGCCACAAGGCCGCCGATCTCGAAGACCTTCTCGGCCAGATGAACGGCTACGAGGCGGAATCGGACGCAGCGGGCCTGCTAAGCAACCTCGGCATAGATAACGATTACCACAAGAAGAGGATGAAAGAGCTGGAATCGGGCTTAAAGGTCCGAGTCCTTTTAGCTCAGGCCCTTTTCGGCAATCCGGATATCCTTCTCCTCGACGAGCCCACGAACCACCTCGATATAGAATCCATAACATGGCTCGAGAATTTTTTATATAACTTCAATAACACCGTAATAGTGGTCTCCCATGACAGGCATTTCATAAACAAGGTCTGCACGCATATCGCCGACATCGATTACGGCAAAATACAGATTTATACCGGAAACTACGATTTCTGGGCGCAGGCAAGCCAGCTGGCAATGAAGCAGAAAAAAGACGAGAACAGGAAAAAGGAAGAACAGGCCAGGGAGCTGCAGTCCTTCATCGACCGGTTCTCGGCCAACGCCTCGAAAGCCAAGCAGGCCACATCGCGCAAGAAGCTGCTTGAAAAGCTCACCCTCGAAGAAATACCCGCGACATCGAGACGCTTTCCATACGTGGCTTTCAAGCCCGACAGGGAATGCGGGGCGAGGGTGCTCGATATCCGCGGTCTTTCCAAGAAGGTTGACGGAAAGGCCCTCCTCAAGGATTTCGAACTTACAGTCAACCAGGGCGATAAAATAGCTTTCGTCGGGCCGGACAACCTCAGGAAGACGGTATTTTTCCAGCTCATCATGGAAGAAGTTAAGCCCGACGCGGGAAACATCAAGTGGGGCGAAACGATCACGAAAGCTTATTTTCCGAAGGAAAACAGCTCATATTTCGAAGACGATATAAACCTCGTGGCATGGCTGCGCCAGTATTCCAAAGACAAGGATGAAACGGCCGTGCGCGGTTTCCTGGGCAGGATGCTCTTTTCAGGCGAGGAATCCCTGAAGAAGGTCAATGTGCTCTCGGGGGGCGAGCGCGTAAGATGCATGCTCTCCAGAATGATGCAGACAGGGGCGAACGTCCTGGTCCTCGACGAACCGACAAACCACCTGGACCTTGAAAGCATCACCGCCCTGAACAACGGGCTGATCGGCTTTACCGAGGTCGTGCTCTTTTCTTCCCATGACCACCAGTTCATAAGCTCCATAGCCAACAGGATAATCGAGTTCACCCCTTCAGGAATCATCGACCGCAAGATGCCTTTCGACGAGTACCTCGAAGACGCGGACATCCTGAAGCTTCGCGACAAGATGTACCATGGCCACCAGAGGATGAGCCTGGAATAGCCAAGAGGGCCTAAGGCTTTTTTGCTGCGACAAAATGGTTGGGCTGATTGAGTGTATAAAAATTCCCTGTTTCGACAATCTGAAAGTTTCCACCGGTTATAGAATCTTCCAGTTCGCAGATCTTAAAAAACCTCACATAGGGAACTATCCCGGCGGAGCTTAAGAAAGAGGTAATCATATTTATTATGGCCGACCTTTTCTCCCCGCCGCACTCCGTTGAGGAGAGGAAATACCCGCCCGGTTTTAATAATTCATAAATCCTGCCGATAACTGAAGCCGGGTCTTTTATAAAGAGCAAAACATTGAAAGCGAGAACGGCATCGAACGAGTTTTGTTGAAATCTCCCGTCAAATATTGAAGCCCGTTCGAAAACAGTGTTGGTTATATTGAGCTTTTGAGCCTTTCTTCCGGCTTCTTCAAGCATTTTTGACGATATGTCGATTGCAGTTATCTTTTTCACACAGGATGAGAGTTCGCATGCGAAAATTCCAGTCCCGCATCCGTAATCTAAAACGAATGAGCCTGCATTCAGGTACTTTTTAGTCATTCCGGCCGTTTTATACCTTGTGCCGTCGCTTCCTTTTGTAACCCTGTCGTATTTATTCGAAAACAAGTCCCAGAATCTCTCCGGGTTTCCCATACATAACCCCTTATCAGGTATTCCATCAGGATATCCGCGTCAACAAAACCGGTATCATACTTGAAAAGTTTAGAGTCCCTGAAAACGCTGTAATTATCGCCCCCGTTTGCCATATAGCTCTGCAGGGCGGCCCTGTAGATTTTTCCCATATCTAACGGCCTGAATACGCCATCCTTTCCCCTGATTTCAATCGATTTAATGCGGCTGCCCGCGGGTTTGTCCTTATCGACGGTATACCTCATGCCGCCGGCATAGGGATATCCTTTATCCGCGCCCTGTTCAAGGGCCTCTTTAACCTGGGCTCCGGTCAGATCCATCACATAAAGAGTGTCGCCGAACGGCTGCACCTCGTAGATCTTTCCGACGCTTATATCTCCAGCCGGTATGTCGCTGCGGACCCCGCCCGTATTTAAAAAAGATATGCTGACATCCTGGCCGATAAGGCGAGCTTTCCAGATCATCGCTTCGGCTATGATCCGGCCCATGACAGGCTTGGAAAGGTCTTCACCGGCTTTTCCTATTATCTTTTTATTCAATTCCATTATCCCTTTAGAATACGGGGCAAGAATCGACACAGCGCCGGGATCTTCTGGTACAATTTCAAGACAGGGGTCCTTATCTATAATCGATCTGATCCGTTCCGCCTCCTGTCCCGTATAATTTTTATTGCTTTCAACTTTCGTTTCGCGTTTGAAATTATCGCTTAAAAGTATCTTTTCTTCGGGTAAAACGCCTGTAATGCGGCCGCCGCCGTCGAACTTAACATCCAGTTCGCCGAAAACTTTCCCCCATTCCCAGGACTGGACCACATAAACAGCTTCCCCGGAGTCATGGTTTGTAACGACCGAAGGATAAGGCCCCGCGGGCTCGAGGCCGAGCCGCCCGAAATCTCCGAGCAGCGTATGCGAATGGCCTCCGACTATCAGGCTGATTCCGGCTATACGAACCGCAATTTCGAGGTCGGTTTTATAGCCTAGATGCGTTAAAAGAATAATATTGCTGATGCCTTCATGATTGAGCTTATTTATAATCGCCCGGACGGCATCGATGCTCTGCCCGGTATCGAGGAATTTCAGATTTTTACCGGGCATAGAGATAGACGGAGTATCGGGCGTCGTAAGACCTATGAGCGCCACTTTTTCATCCCCGAAAGTTTTAACCTCGTATGGCTTTACTTTCCCATTAAGCGCTCTCTCCGAAGAAAAATCGATATTCGCGCTTATCACCGGCAAATCCTTCCCGGCCGCATCTATAAAAGAACCCAGCACGCCGGGGCCCTTGTCGAATTCATGGTTGCCAAGCACCATTGCATCGAACTTCATATACTTCATCAGGTCCAGGTCGGCCCGGCCCGAATATTTTGCAAAATAGAGGGTCCCTGTAAAAACATCCCCTCCATGAAGAAGGATTGTGTTGGACTTCTCCTTCATGACCATTTTGACCTTTGCGGCTATACGCGCAAAACCGCCCGCCTCGACCCTGGTCATAAAAGGCTCGTCCGCTAAAATCCTGAGCCGCAGCACCGACGGGTCTATATGCCCATGAGTGTCGTTTATATGCATTATGGCAAGTTCAAACGGTTTTCCGGCGAAGAGCGTCCCCGCCGCGAGGAGGAAAAGAAGAATGGCGACCGGTATTGCATAAAAATATTTATTCATGCGCTTCTCCCCTGCCGCGCTATCCTGTCCAGCTCCGCCAGGGTTTGCTGCGAAAGCGTCAGCTTGCCGGCGGCAATGTTCTCGCGGAGATGGGCGACCGACGACGTGCCCGGGATAAGCAGTATGTTAGGCGAGCGCTGCAGCAGCCATGCCAGGGCGACCTGCATCGGCGCGGCCCCGAGCCCGCGCGCTACATCCGACAGAATGGAGGACTGAAGCGGCATGAACCCGCCGAGTGGGAAGAACGGCACGTACGCTATGCCCTGCCGGGCCAGGCTGTCTATCAGGGCGTCGTCGCGGCGGCCGGCAATGTTGTAGTTGTTCTGCACGCACACGATATCCGTGATCGCCTGCGCTTCGGCCACCTGGGCGGCCGTGACGTTGCTCAGGCCTATGCTGCGGATCAGCCCCTTTCGCCGGAGGTCGTCCAGCGCCGCCACCGGCCCGGCTATTGACCCCTCTTCGGGGTCATGGCCCGACCCCATCACGCGATAGTTTACGATGTCGAGCGCGTCAAGGCCCAGATTTCGCAGGTTATCATGCACGTCTTCGGCCAGTTCCCCGGGAGAGACGACCGGCCGCCACGACCCGTCGGACGGCCTGCGGGCTCCGAGCTTGGTGACGATCACCAGCCCCGCCGGGTACGGGTGCAGAGCCTGCCGGATTATCCGGTTGGTGATATGCGGACCGTAGAAGTCGGACGTATCGATATGGTTAACGCCGGCCGCAACGGCCTCGCGGAGGACCGCGACGGCGAGGTCCGGGTCCTTCGGGGGCCCCCAGACATTCGGGCCTGCCAGCTGCATCGCACCGTAGCCTATCCTCCGGACTTTCAATGACGAGCCTAAAAACGCGAACTCGCCCCCGAGCTTTTCTTCACTCATCGTACCGCTCCTTTCCCTGTAATTATTCATCTTTCTTCATGCAATTTACTATCTCTCCGGCAAAGATCCGGTGGTAATCCTTCAGGGGATAATTGCTTTCCAGCGACCGATCGAGAAAATTGCCCGGATCAAGGTCCTGGGAATAGATTTTTCTGCATTCGAGGATAAGTCCGGCCTCTTCAAAGCATACGGCTCCCGATCCGCTCTCCATCGGAGTAAGGCCCGGCTCCTTCATTTTGTCGATGTCCCTGCCTGAATTGGAGCCGCAGTAATTGAGCTTATCCCTGTATTTATCCGGCAGGAAATTCGCGGTAAAGTATTTCTCCCTCTGCATAAATTCAAACGTGTACCTGCCGGGCCTTATGAAACACATAAAAATATTCTTATTCCACAGGACGCCCATCGTTCCCCAGCTCGCGGTCATCATGTTATAAGAACCGATCTTTCCGGCCGAGATCAGCGCCCAGCCTGAGCCGATCATTTTAAAAACATTGCCCTCGATTTCAGCTGGTTTGATGTTTTTGAAATTCATACACACGCCCTCCAAAATATTCCAGATTAATATTATTATAAATTAAATAATAATCAATTAAAAGAACCCGGCTTATAATAAAACACTCATCTTTTTAATAAAGTAGCTGCCCACCGTCATTTCAGGGTAGAACGGCCGGCCAGACTTTCCGCCAGTCCCTTCCGCATAAGAAGAGAAGATGTTACCGTTTGCCATGTCAGCAGAGGCATAAAATCCAGGGCAACCGAGAGAATCCAGCGTCTGGATGATCAGCGTAGTTTTACCGACATGCCTCGGTCCCGACAGGATCTGTACCCACTTCCGGTCCGATTTCAGCCTTTCTTTAAGCAAATTAATTTGTTTCTTTATAAACATTTAAAGCTCCATTTTATGTTTTGCTCAATGCAATGAGTATTTTTACTCATTATATTGAGTATTTTATCACATCAAAAATGATTGTCAAATCATCATTTTAAAATTGGTTATCAGGAAGAGATACTTAATTCTAAATTAAATATGAGAATGTCATAGTATTGGCAAATGCTTAAAAAAGAACTATTCTGTAAGCAATGCTTTGCTGCGTGATCAATAGGACAAGCATGGGACAGGATTTATGACCTTTATCATCCTGCTGTTTTATTAAGTTTATTCAATCTTTCTATTTCTTTCTGAATATCTTCGATTATTTCAATGTTCTGTATCTGTTTTTTTTCTCCTGTTTTGACCGAATATAAGTAAAACACTTTACCGCCGAATGCCTTGGTGAATTTAATGTGGGCGGCAGCCTGAATAGATGTTTCTTTAAATATTTCGGGCAATTGAATACCCGCATTAACCGGTTTGATTTGCAGGCCGATATAATTTTTACCTATTTTTATGAAGAAGTCGACATTAAACAGTCTATCCCATTCATCCGGAGCCGGGTCTATTTTTATTTCCAGAATATTTTGAAGCTGGCCATAAATTGTCTGAATTTCAGTATTATAACCTTCATAAGTGCGGTCAATAACAAGTTGAATCATATAATCAATACAATCCCGCTCTGTAATATCCGCCACTTCCGATTGAATTACCTCTGTAATTTTTATATAAAGCTTTTTACCCAATTCAATAATATGACTTTCAGGCTTAACTTCGGCGAAATAATATCTACGCCATTCATCTATATTTTTAGGAGAACATTTACGTATCGATTCAGATGTAGGCCCAACATTTCTTTTAAAATTAAGTTGAAAACGATTCATCGCACTATTTAATATCCACTCTTTAGCCATTTTTATTTCCGTTATTATTTAGAAGTTTATTGCCTGACTTATTTGGCATATTCCGATTCGAGCATTAAAAATTTACTTTTTTGCTTGTATTCAATTGAATTATCAACATTGACCAGTCCTTTTTTAATCAAATGGGCATTGATAAATGTTTTATTTTGAAGATAGAGATAGCATAATAAATTGTTATCCGAATCATACTTGATGCTATCGAACTTTAAAAACACTTTTTTCCCCTTAATTTTATCATTCAAAAAAGATATTGCCTGGCCGTTTATAAACGGATTTTCTTTGATGCCTATCAATTTAACAGGCATATCATTACTTAAAAGAATAATCTCCGGGCTGATTATTTCTTTAACAGTATAATATTTCTCTCTGTCAGTCTGGCTATCGGCATCAATTTTTGAACCAAATTGTAATTTTTTAATATCCACCTTTTTATCTAGCTTATGAGGATCTTTAAATATATAGGGCAGTTGACTTATTTCTTTTGAGAATTCTTTATCAGCCTTTTTTGTTTTAAAAAAATAATATTCCGCGGAATCAGGATCAGTTTGAGAAATATTTAATTTTTCTTTTATAACATCTATAAATTCCGGATTAATTTCATAACTCACAGAATTCCTGTCCAGATTTTTTGCCGCAAGAGAAGTTGTTCCGCTTCCCGCGAAGGGATCGAAAACCGTCTCCCCAACAAAAGAAAACATTTTAACCAAACGCCTCGGCAATTCTTCCGGAAACATCGCCAGATGCTTACTCTGCCTCGTTCCGGCAAAGTTCCAATGTCCGGCAAAGAAAGTATTCCATTCCTCTTTAGTCATTTTTGACAGTTCTTTTTGATCCGGGCCCGGTTTGGGGGCATTTCCAGGTTTTTTGAAATTTAGTATGAATTCATAATCTATTTTTATTATTCCATTCCTTGGGTTTGGGTATGATCCCATTTGAATGCCGCCGCCCGTCGTATTGGAAGTCGTTACCTTCTGCCAGATTATCGCTCCCATATAGTCAAAACCGATAATTTCACAAAATTTAATTATCTCTTCCCTGATGGGTATAACCTTATATCTTCCATAATAAACCGCCCTCGCAAACTGGTCTCCAATATTAACGCATAACCGGCAGCCGTCATGGAGTACGCGATAACATTCATTCCAGACTAAATCCAAATTGTTAATATAACTTTCATAACTATCGTGAAAGCCTATCTGGTTTTCAGTTCCATAATCCTTTAATTGCCAATAAGGCGGTGAAGTTATTATAAGATGAACCGATTTATCATCCAATAAATCCATCTTCCTGCTATCACCCTGTATTATTCTATGCGTTGTATGCATTATTTCCCTCATCGATTGCCCTGTATTATAATGTAATGCGGCAGGGAGAAAAACGCAAGCAGTCTGCCAGACATCCAATCTTGAAAAATATTCCTATATTTTGCCAACCATATGTTGACAACATTAATTATTTATTTTATAATCGTGACTCGTTAGCATGATTTTTTATCCGGTAGAGTTGTACCTATTGCTTTTATTAACAATATAATATTGATTATATCCGGAGATGCCGATGAAAAGAATATCCTTTACATTGATAATTTCCGCCACCCTGCTGGGTTCATGCATGGAGATTCCGGATTATACAAAAAACAGCGGCACAATCGTGGTTATAAAAAAACAGGGGGCAAGAAAAGACGGCTCCCTTTACATTCTGCCTTCTGACGATTACGCATTACTGAGAGACGGAGGCGATTCAATTCCTGTTAAAGAGCTGATATGCGCCGCTGCTCCGCTCATTATAAAAGGAAACGAGGTAAACGAATGGACAGTTAAATACTGCCTCGATAAGTTCAGCGCTTATTATCCAATGAAAATCGCAGGCGTCGCCTGCAGTTATTCAAATAAAGCAATAGTAGAAGATGCGCTGTCAAATATGGGCAACCCGGTTGTAGTTGAATTCAGGGAAACACCCGGCGAAGACATAGAATTTTATATTGAAAAGTGAGGGATATATGAATTTTAAAAAATTGATAGTGTCAGCGGCATCAGGGGGCTGCTTTACAGTCATAAGCTCATCTTTACTATACGGCCAGTCGGCAGGAGGGGATATTTCCAGCCAGGGATTGAGTTTTTTACAGTCTATACAGAATTTTCTGAACAGTGCGAAAACATATATAGGCGGCATTCTTGGCGTAATAGCTATTATAATGTTCATCATTTTGCTGTTAACAAAGGGAGCGACAGGCCAGGTTTCATGGGTCAGGATCGGAGTCACGGCAATCTGCGCTTTTCTGGCAGTCGCTCTTTTGTCCTGACAGGGAATCATTTATGGAAACAGGACATTTTAAAATCATAATCGAGCTTTATCAAAAGGAAGAAATGTACGGATTTATCATACCTGATATTATTACCGCTTTATCCGCAGGAATTGCCGGATGGATCTTAATGAATATCATACCTTTTTTTTGCGGAGTTATAGCAATTTTAATATTCAGGAATATAAGGATGAACAGGCCGAAAGGGTACTTCCTCCATCTGATGTACCATTACGGTTATTATTATCCCCTCAGGACTATACCACCCGGGGAAAAGATCTGCAATGTCCTTTTTGAATAGTGAGGTTAAGTATGACCGGGAATAACCTGACGATTAAATTGGTCGACGAAATAGTAAAATATAGGAAACAGATTACAATTGACAGGGTCTTGATGGCGCTTCTCATAGTCATCGTCCTGATTGTAAGCGCATCAAAAAAACAGCCTATAATAATACCGGGAATCAGTAACAAAATCCTTGAGATCTCCGACATCGAGACCCCGGTAACTGTAATGAGATATTATGCCACAATCTATGCCATGCAGACTCAGAATTATAATGAACATAATTATCTTTCCCATATGGAGATGATAAAGGCGATGATATCTCCTGAAAGGACGCAGGATTATGATAAGGAATTCAGGGAGTTTTATGATTTCAAAGTTTCAAAGTATCTGATGAGGAGCGCCTTTGAACTGAAAGGCGATACGGAAATAGATCCGGGAAAATATGATGTAACCTTATATGGGACAAGGACTGCATTTATGGGGAATAACAAATCTATGCAGTATGAAACAAAGATTTCCATCCATTTTAAAAAAACAATGAATGGTTTGTTTATAGATTCTGCTGATATTCAGGAAAAAACAAAGGGCTGAAAGATCTGATCCTGGAGGAGAAATGTCATACCAGGCAAATATCGATGGCAAAATTTTTGCAGGTTATTCTGAAGACTGTATAGAAATAATCACTGAAAAAGCCGCAATTATAAATCCTATAAGAATTTATAATATTTATTTTATTCAGGAAGGGGCACTGACTGGATGGAGTTTAAATTCTCATGCCTCCTCAGGCCATCACCGGCTGTTTTGCACAGGGATGCGAGTCAGCACAAAGCCGATGATTATCGACGCAGAGAAGGAAATACTCATGTCAATTGCCGGCGACATTTACAGCAGGTCATGTGACCATGACTACTCGGAATTTGGCAAATTGTTTCCTTTGATGGAATTAGAATACTGGAATGAATTTCTGAAACTTAAAAGAAACCGTGACAGTTTCATATTCCGGAAGAAAATCCCGGAAACTCATTTTAGAGAAATATCAGAAGGTCTGCCCGCATTTTCATCAAAAGGTATATCATTATTTACAGAACTGATTTTTTTCAATGAAGATATATTTAATAATCCCGGGTATCAACATGAATAAAACAACAACATTTGAAAAATTCGGCGAACAATTAAAAAAAGAATATACAAAATTGAACCCTCAGTACGGCGACAGGCTGAATTTCAGCATTGAAAGTCATCCTGTCGCGTATGATAAATTTCAAGCTTTTTTAAAAGACGGCCAGGTAAAATTATACGCCGATCCTACCCCTTTGTCAAAAGACAAAAACGGCAATATACGTGAAAATTTCACTGAAGAAAACCATGAAATGATGTCAAAACATTTTTCATTAAGCATGAATAAAGATAAACGTATTGAAAAGGCTCTTGTTAAGGCATGGGAAAATTGCCCTGATTTATCCATTGACAAAGTAAATGATAGAAAAAGGTTATATGACAGAGAAATGTCATTTTGAACACAGGAGGATGATTGTGAAAATTTCTTTTAAAATCATAATCATAATAGTAATTTTCTTAATATCCGGTATTAATGCTGTTTGCGCTAAATCCTTCGAGACTCAGGAAACAGTTACCGTTAAAGCCGCCAGGGAAACTATTCTTGAAATCCCCTATAACCAGAATACTACAATACAATTTCCGGAAATTGTAAGAACAATCTGGACAAGTGTTTCTACAAACGATATGAGGGCTGCCAGAGATAAAAATTTCCTTCAAGTCTCGGCAAAAGCAGAATCACCTATCACAGTGATATTATCCGACGGAAGCGTTTATCCTATACGGCTGATACCTTCAAAAAATGTAAAAACATTCGCTTTCAATATACAGGATACTATAACCAGAGATAACCCGGAGAGAAGCCGGTTTTCAAAAGATAATGAGGGCGACAGCATCGGCAGCAGCGACCTGATACTGCTTACAGAACAGGAAATATCAATATTCCATGAAATTTATGATATGTATTATCAGATCCTCGACGGCAAAGATATTCCGTCATCAGGATTTCCGGCTGAAAAGGTCAATAAAACCGTATCACAGATCATGTCGGCCGATGTCGTTGAATGCCTCGATATGACGACCGGCATTTTTGCCGGGAAAGTTTATGAAATAAGAAATAATGGTCCGGATATCGAATTGAAGGATGATGACCTTATCCCCTTTATTTCTTCCGTGAAAAGGCTTGAGGGATATTCGGAAACGGAAGCTTTTTTTATCGATTCTTATTTTATACCGGCAGGGAAAAAAACCGGGCTCTTTGTTATCTATCAAAAGTAAGATAGAAATTCAGGGGCGCAAAATGGATAAAATACCGAAAAGCCCTTTAGAGGCCTTGACTGAAAAACGTATCCAGATCATTATCTGCAGTGTATTGCTTGGCTCTGCTTTAATATGGGGAATTTTTAAAAGCAAACATACCCTGGAAATTAAAAAAAACAATATAATAAAATTCTCCAATTATAATACAGACATCCTTCTAGAGGAACAAAACTCATACCATAATGATATTAAAAACAGGATGGAAATAAATAATTCAAATTTCCAGATTGAAATAGAAAGCCAGATTAAAACAAATAATATTTTGGAAAAGCAGCTGCAATCTCTGGAAAACCGGCCTCCGGCTATTACTATCATTAAGGACAAAAGGGAGAATAAAAATGAAAAGACTGACGCTCTTAACAGTCCTTCTTCTTATTAATTTATATCTTGCCGCTGATGAAAAGGATATAAAAACAACTATATTGCCCGGCACAACTGCAAACGGAATCCTGCTGATTTCAGCTTCAGCGCCGATGGAGGGCGCTCCATCAGGGACGCGTCCTGTTTTAATCCAGCTGAAGGGATACGCCGAAGCTCCCAGCAAAAGAAAAATCAATGTAGATGGAGTAGTAGTATCCGGATGGGCTGTCGGTGATTTTACAGGAAGAAAAATTATGATCAAATGTACAGGCATGAGTTATTACGATTATAATAACTCCCCCAGATATTCGGATATAAATGGTTTTGTAAGTTACAGGGGAATGGAAGGCATTGTCGCAGATTCGATAATAAGCCATGAAGGAGAACAGGTCGCAATGGCAGCTATTGCCGGAGCAATGGAAGCCCTTGCAAAATGGTTCCAGGGCGGGAATCTTTCACTTGGCGGACTCACAGGAAATACTAATTTTTCCTCCGGAACTGTTATTGAAGAATCCGGTTCCAGCAGTTTTTCACAGATTTCATCATTTTACCTGAAAATGGCAGCTGAAACACTTCCTGAAATAGTTGTTATAAACGGCAAGGATGTCCAGGTCACATGGCTTTCTCCAATAGAGTTTTATACGAAAGATTTTGTAGAAAAGTAAGAGGAGATTTATGAAACTCATACCATTGTTAATATTTACATCTTTAATATCATCGTGCATAACTACTACTCAAAACAGGATACCGACAAGCTACGACACTATGTCTCTATATCGCGGAGTTTATATCAAGGAAGGAGACCCTTATACCGGTAAAGGTTATGAAAATTGGGAAATTCATGAAAAGGCCTGCAAAGATGCTCAGGGTTATACAGTTCAGTACGACGATTGCCTGATCGTACCCTTAAGAAAAAACGAGATAATTAAAAGAATTGTTATTATGCCTAAAAAAAGTGGAGACCTCGTGAGGATCCCCAGGACATATATAATGATGGTAATGAGACGTGCCGACTGGATGGAGTAAGTGATGGATTTTAAAAGAAATCAAGATAGCGGTCCTGATTACATTCTCTGGGAACTGCTATGCGGTAAAGGAAGGCTTAAAACTTCCTCTTTTACTGATTATATGTATTATGATGCCGAAGACAGAATTTATCATATGAAAGACGGATCTATGGGTTTCATTCTTGAAATTTATCCGGTGCTCGGAATGAATGAATCGGGATTAAAAGCTTTAAAAGATATATATTCATTGGACCTTCTCAGGGAAAATGATTCAATGCAGGTAATAAATTTCGCAACAGACTTCATAGATCCATACCTTACTTCATATATATCTAAAAAAAACACAGGAAATGAACTGTTAAAAAAATACTGTATTAATAATATGCGGACAATATATGCGGCAAAAGATACCGGTTATAAGGGAGGTTTTCCCGACACATATACACCGAAGGATTTCAGGGTTGTTTTCACATTCAGAACCAGCGGGTCAAAAATAAGAAATATTTTAAATTCAGATAAATTCACCGGATTTTTCAAAGCACTCGCTGTACCGGGAGTAAAAAATGAAATTGAACAAGATTACAATTCCGAAAGGGAAAGAATTTTAAGAATTTCAAAAGAATGCTCAAATCTATTGATACAGGCAGGGACTTTCTGCTCGGAATTCGGCCCGGAAAATCTCAAATGGCATATTGACAGTTTATTCGGAAATTATGGATATTCAAATCCCTCTCCTGCTGATATGTCCGAACAGATATTTAATTCTGAAATGTATATTGATTTAAGGAATGCCGGATATATTAAAACTAATGGAACTGAAATATCAGTATTAACAATAAAAGATTATCCTTCATTGATATATCCGTCCGATACATCGAACCTTCTCGGGAGCCATATTTCCGACAGGAATCAGGTTCCTGCAAATACGGTTTCATGTCTGAATCTGAGAGTATTGTCCCAGACTTCCTTAAAAGAAATAATACAGAAAAAGAAAGCAAAGTACAATATCATGAAAAGACTGAAGAAAGCAGGGGAAAAATTAAATGAACTCGAAACGATGGAAAAAGATATTAACGAAGGGAATCATATCCATGAAGGCTATCTTTCATTTTTTGCAGTGAGGAATAGCTCAAAACGATATGAATTAGAAGATTCTTCAAGAAAACTGATATCCCAAATTGAGGGGGCCGGATACCTGGCTCAAAAGGAAACCTTCTTAAAATGCCCATTATTTATTAATTCATTCCCTCTGAATTTCAATGTCCGGAACCTGGATTTTTTTGAGAGAAAAAGGCATTTATCCTCCTGGAACTGCACTTCAATAGCGCCTTATTATGGAGATATAAAGGGCAATACAATCAAACCGTCTGTATTCTTTATGACCAGGCGGTCGCAGTTATATTCATTTGATATTTTTGATGAAAACTCCAACGATTATGCAATGCTGATTTTCGGCCCTCCAGGAACCGGTAAAAGTTTCCTCATTCAGACCATGGCAGCTAATTATCTGGCGGAAGATGCAATAGCGGTTATCACGGAAGTCGGTCATTCTTATGAAAACTCGACCAAACTACTCGGAGGAAAGTATGTAGATTTCAATGATAGTGGAAACGATATATCATTTAACCCTTTTTTAAACCTTGAAGACAATTCGATCAGTAAAGAGGAACTCCTTAATTTCACGAACATTTTCCAGTTTATGGCAAGCCCCAGAGAACCGATGGGAGAGGAAAAAATTGGATATCTTTCAAGCGCGATAAGAGCTGTTGCAGAAAAATACGGGCCGGATGGCACTGTTGAACTTGTAATGTCTGAATTGAAGAACGGCGGCCATCAAGATCTCTCTGATAAACTATTCAATTATTCAATGCAAGGTATATACGGTGATCTCTGCGGTCCGTCAAAAAAGGGCCTGGCCCTGGATGCCGATCTAACAGCAATTGCTCTGCCTCCGGTTGAAAAAATAGGGGAAACTCTCCTGACTTTTGAATATATGGTTATTTTTTCAAAGATATCGAGTATAGTTTATTCCAAAAAATTTTATAAGAGAAAAAAATTTATAGCTTATGATGAATACCATAATGTTAAAGATAATCCCTATCTTTCTCCAATGATTTCAAAACAATTCAGGCAATACAGAAAATGCTTTGCATCTGTCGTTATCGGGACGCAAACACTGGAAGATGTTCACTGTAATGAATATTCAAAAGTCCTTGCCGACAGCGCTTCTTACCAGGTTATATTTCAGCAGAAACCGGCAACAATAGACAGATTGAAAAACGAACATAAACTGAACCTCACAAACGATGCGATTGAAAAGCTTTTCAGAAGCATCGGAGGCGTCAAAGGTTTGTATTCCGAATTCATGCTCATGACACCCCGTGGCAATACATTATTAAGGCACATTGCATCTCCATTTGAAAAAGCTCTTTTCGGCTCTGAAGCAAAAGAGGTTATGCGCATCAAGGATATGCAGAATGCCGGCATGAGTCTGGAACAGGCAGTTGAAAAGATATCGGGAGAATAAACCGGGAGGGATGAAATGAAATGCCTGTTATTGATAATAACAATATGTTTTTCATCAGCAAAAATCTTATTCTCTTACGATTCGACAACATCCTTTCAAAATGACTGGCAGAACTGGCAATCCGAATGGGAAAATTCTGTAAAAGTTAACGGCAGTGAAATTCATGTCTCAAAAAGGATCGACCAGACAATAGGCCAGCCTTTCGCCATGCCGAATGCCAATTCGCTTATGCCCGAATTCGGGCCTTATGGAATTAACTGGCAGGCAGGCTTGACAATTAACAGCATCGGTGATGTATTCCAGTCTTATTATAACCATCTATCCTGGATATTCTCTCCTGATAATGCTGATATAATGCTTTCCGCGGCACTGGCCGCTTTAATGGAATATTATCATTGCGATCAGGCCCTCAATCAAATCGAACAGTACATGCAGGTAGCGCAGGGGTATGACAATCTGACAACAAGCATCCAGAATCACAGGTATGAACTGGCAAAATGGGTACTGGAAAATCATAATACCGAACAGGATACCAATTCCGGATGGAATTTCAACATATTTGTTTCTCCTGCTGAAAATAATCTCCAGAATTGGGAATCACATGTCAATGAAGCTATAAAAGGGAAAATAACGCAGAATTATTCTGACGATGCGACAGCATTTATAAATTTAATGATGACAAACGGCACAAATATTTTTTCAGAAAGGTATAGCGGAGAAACTCTTAGTTCCAGGTATTCGATTTTATCGAATCTGAAAGTCATTTACCAGGCTTCTCTTGATGCTAATTTTAATGTTATTACGAAAGGCGGAGTGGAATCCGTAATGCATGATACGATGAGTCTGTTCGAGGAATATTGTTATGACAGGGCTATGGGTAAAGATCCGGGAACCCAGATAAACCGCTTCTATAACACATATTACAATCCAATAAAATATTACGGGATCGATGACAGGATCGAAAAATGGAGAAATAACTGGGCCGGTCATGGCAGCGAATTGGACGAGATAACCCGGGTTTTCATGTTCGGTGTCTACCATGATCTTATTATTTCGACTATTTCACAGATAGAAGGCCTATCCGGAATAATGATGCAAAAAGAAGACCAGGAATTATCGTTACGATTAAGCAATGAACTAAGAAAAGCCCTCGAAGATTATCATATTTATCAGCCGAATAAATAAAAATCAAGGCGGGTTATAGATATGGTCAGGTTATTTATTTGTAAAATTATCCCCATTGCCGGCCCGTTTATCATTATTTTTCTTATATTCCGCTCATCAGTTTCATATGCGGGAATTTATAATGAAAATTACTCCACCGGATACTATCATATTGACCCGCGTATCGGATTTTATCTTTCAGGCATAAATAAACCTGTCGCCCTTGTTGAAGAAAATTCCAATAGCGAACCATTGAATGAAAGTTCCAAAATCATTGAAAACCTTAAATCCATGCCCGGACAACAGCTTCGGGTGGAATATAAGAACAGCCTTGATTCTCTTGCTGAAAATCCTTCTTCCATGGAAGATGCTGAAAACTACATATTATTTAATGCTGAAATAGCCCGGAGAAAATTAGCAGCCGAACAAACCATCAGAAACGCTTATTTGAAAGTCAGGGAAAAGGCTGGTTTTATCGACCCGAAAAGATTTAATGATCTGGAAGAAATTAAAAGGAATGTGAGGCTGGGGTTTTTCCTGTCATACAGCGAGGCCGGAAAGGCGGAATTATCGAAATATGCTGAAGAGCTTATCAGCTATTTTTCTTATAAAGGTTTCAAAATATTTATTGTAGTCCCTTCCTTTTCTGAAAAGACGGATATCCCTGATGAAATCCTGAACAGGGTTTCCGATGTCATCATCGATAATGACGGCAGGATAAGCATGGAATTCGGGATCAATATCTGGCCTGCATGCACAGGATTTATAGTTAAAGACGGCACTGTGATCAACCTTTATGAGGGCAAGGATTATGCTGAAAATATTGAAGGTTCTCTGATGAGGCTTTACAAGATTTACATAAACGGATCAATGGAATTTAAAAGAGTAAACTTTACCAGGTGACGGCGAAATGCTTAATAACAGCGGAACCATTTCCATTTTCATGAATAACGGAGATCTATCGACATACCAGATAGTCCTCCAGGCTGCCTCAAATGTCATGACTGCGCTTGTAAATAATACAATGACTGACACTCTTGTCCTTGTTACAATGGTATTCTTCATAGGGGAACTTCTTTTAAATTATGGTAATTTAAAAAGAGTCAGAATAGGAAATTATGCGGCTATTATCGGGCTCTATATATTCCTGTTTTCAAAGGTAGTCGACGTGCAGATAATACAATATAACCCTATAAATATGGCAATCAATTCCAGCGGACAATCGGTATATATAAAAAACATGCCCTTCGCACCTGCCCTGATGATGAAAATTATTTACGATTTAGATTATAATTTGAAGACAGTGATAGATACTGCTTTTTATGCCGCACGGAATATGAGTTCCGATGGAGCAAGGGGTAAATTCTTCGATAAAGTCGATGAATATACAGACCTCCTTAGCGGCAATATCCACAACGCCGATATTGCTTTGCAGTATACTTCCTTTTTAAAGAATATTGTCCTTCCTGATCTGCATACAAACTTAGGAAATGGAGATATCGGTGTTATTGCCGGCAATGACATGGCAAACATACTTGCTGTCATGTACGGTTCCTGCAATAATAACAATATTGCAGGTTTAACTGATCATTCGCAGGAAACGCTTTTCCTTGTTCAGGAAATCGATCCTGTAAGAGGAACCCTTCACTATGTAATAAATCTTGGGCAGCTCAATAACGATATCATTCTTAACGAACCTCATTGTTCCATGGCTAAGGGTGATTATTTTACAAATTTGAAAAATGATCTTTCATCTTACTATGACAGTCGTATATCCAATCTCTCTGCAGATTATCCCGATTTCCTGCTTTCTGAAAGCTATAACAATATATTGGCCCAGGCTAAGGCTTACAGCAATGGTGTTGATATAAATCAAATATCTTCGATGAAGGACCTTTTTACGGCAACAATCTTTAATATAAACACTGAAAAAATATCAGGCCTATATGGGGCGAGAAGCATTTTTGATCTGACGGAATCAAGTATCGAATCGTCAACCGGGGCGGCGGTAAAAGCAGCCACCCTGAAAATCATTGTAGGCGGGATTATAGATGTAATAATTCTGCTGTTCATTTTTACTTTTCCGGTCATATTCATCGCTTCATTTTTCCCGAATATGTTAGGCGTTGTAAAATCATATTTTATATCCTTTTTCGTCCTGTCATTTGCTGGACCGTTAAGCTATTTTCTTGAATGCATATCGGATGTATATACGGATGGAGTTTTCGCTATGAATCTTGCCGGGGCGGCTGCAGGCCTCTCCCAGAGGGCCCAGTCAGGAATTTTAAATACATATAACGCCATGCCATGGGTTACGACTATCGTATACGGCGGCGCAATGGCAGCTTTGTTCGGCCTGGGATCGAGAACATTGAACGTCATCGGAGAACAACTATTCCAGGAAGCGACAGCCCCTGTAACATCTAACACAGCATCTTTGTTGACGGATAATATGTCCTTCGGGAACAGGTCTCTCGGTTCCCTGACTGCAATGTCAGAGTCAGGTTTCTCACAAAATTTCGGAGATATTGCTCTCAGAGGTTTTTCCATGAACAGGGCAATGGACTTCCTGGCAGCAATTAATCATGATTCTCAAAGCTTGAATAACTCTGAAAAATCAGAATTGTCGGCAAACGGGTTTTTCATGGATGACAAAGGCCGCTGGTCGATAAAAAACGATTATGAGAGCAGGATGCAGTCTGCTGATTATCTTCGGGGTCTCGAAAACAGGCCGGAATACACAAGACTTATAAATGAAGGCTCAATTCTGAACAGGAGTATTTTAAACGGCCTGAAAGATCTTAGCATTTATAGAAGCAACACCGATGTCGCAAGAACTCTAAGCGACGGATCTGTAGATAAAATGATGAACGGAAGCGGGATGATGAAATTAGAAGGCTGGAAGAGATTGATAAATGAATTCGCCTCTCAGAAATATCAGCCCCATCAGGATTATTCTGACAGCGTCAGCACAACTGCCGGAGTAAATATACCCCAGGGCTGGGTAAACGCAGGACTCTCTGAAAACTTTTCAGCCGGAGACAATCATTCTTATTCACAGAGCCTGGATAAACTTTCCGGGGAATTATTTAAAGTTGTAAGAGATATTAACTGGAATAAATCGGGAATAAGCAAAACATCAAGCGATATGGAAATAATGAAAACTATCGATTCCGCAATTTATGATTCGAAAAGCATTACAGAACAGGCAAAAATAGACTGGCATGCAATTAGTCATAACGCAGAATTAACCTCATTAGATCCGGTTAGATTTTTACTCGACAGGACAGGCCTCCTGAAATCCGGTTTTGATTCAGATAGGAGTAAATTTACGGATAACGCAATAGCGCAGTTTTTAAGATCCAATGACTTTGATTTAAAATAAGAAATTTCCGGAGAGTGTTTTTTATGAAGATCATTCTGATATTTTTGATCCTGTCCTGCACTTTCTGCAGATTATCCGGGAGCGTGGAATTAAGCGTCGGAACATCCATGCAGCTCGACATTTCCACATATAATTTCACCTACTCTTACAGCCTCGACGGTACATTATTATACGGGATAGGGTATCCTGTTTTTATCGGTGTAAAATATGATTACCAGGATAATTTTCAGAGAATAGCGGCCATTAGTGTTATAAGATTTCTCCCCGACCGCTGGCATTTCAAGATCGATCTGGGCGCTGGTGGTGGCCTGGCTTCCATAAACGGAAGCCCCCTGCAATACTCATTTTTTACGGCCGGTATAATCCCGAAATTATTTCTCGGTGAAAATATGATGGAAGGTCCTTTTATTTACGTCTCTGCTTTTTTTATGGATATCACCACCGAAGTTGCGGCCTATTCTTTTCTTAATGGAAGTGCCGGAGTGGGTTTCGAATTTTAATAAATGAGGGTAAAATCATGGATACAAGATTATTCGTTCCATTTTCTGAAAAAGATGTTGCAAAAAAATCCGGCGCTTTATGGGATAAGGCAAATAATACCTGGTATATTCCAGGATCTCTTTCAAGGGCAAATTTCATGAAATGGCTCGGTAAAGGTGATGCCGACTCCATAAACATATTTTCAAAAAAAACAGCCCTGGCATGGAGCTGGGAGTCATGCTGGAAATGTGATAACCCATGCCCTGTATTGATGTTTGTCGTTAAAGACAATGCCGGATCGATGAGTTATGACGAGAATACCGATAATTATTACGATTCCACAATCCTTAAAAACGCTATGGTTTCACACACATTGTTTATCGACCCTTCAATATCGGTCATTATCAGAAAATATTTTCCATTTTATCACAAGGACCGTTCAAAAGATGCTGGAAAGTCCTACTGGATGAATCATTGCCTCTGCTGCGGCGCCAGGCTCGGCGATCAATACCTCATATCAGAACCCGAAGATCCTTTCAATCCCATACCGGATTCCGACCCGCTCATTGTATTTATTAACCTGCCGGCTCCCGAATTTTACTATTACAGCATTTCAGGCATTGAAAATTATACTGATATAGATCGTTTCATTAATAAAAGATCTTTCGAATGGTCTGATTTCAGTCAGAGATGGAACTATAAGTTAGGCCTTGATAAAAACAACACTGATCCTTTTACTAAAGTAGGGTTCTGGATTGAACTGTTTTATAGTTTACATGCTTTATAATCAGGTGGCTCTATGATAAAGAAAATAACACACCTGACGCTGGTTATTTTTATCTATTCATGCTCCCTGAACCCGGATACCGGTCCGCAGAACGATACAAATTCAAATCATGTATATTCTATAAGCTGGAATGGACCGGGAACGCCATATTACAATATATGCTCTGTAAGTTGCGACTGTCTTGATAATTACCAGGATCAGTATTTCAGTTTAGGCCCAACATCTAAAGGAAATTCATCATTTACATGGGTTCCTTCAAATTCCTCGGATTTACCTTACCTTTTTCTTTATACCATTGATGGAATGACATCGGAAAGACAGTTTATAGCGATCCTGACACCTTCTGCTCAATCCCAGTCTCTTACTGCCGGTCTTACAGCCGTCGGGGATTTCGCTATTTTCACAAACGATTCAAAACATATCCTTGTTTGCTGGAATTATAATATTATCGATTACAACGTGAAGTTCATAGTGTACGGCTATGATAATAATAATAATATAATCGACACCGAAATACAAAGCCCCGGTGCGTTCTGCCAGGAGGTGGCAACTGGCACAGGCGGATATTATTCACTCTGGATTACAATTTTAGGATATTCATATTTTTTGGACAGCGGCTATGCGACATCAACATCGGGATCTTCAGGAATGAAATCATTAGCCAATTCAAATAAGAAATAGGAGGATAAACATGAAAAGAGTTCTGACTCTATATTTATTTGTCATCGGTTGTGTATTTGCATTATTTATAACTGAAACCTCATGTCATCTTAGCGATCCCGGTATGACCAACAGCTCTCCGGCGCCAGCCCCGGCGCCTTCGATGGGACAGCAGGAAATGGCTCCGTCGGTAAGCGTAAATCCTCAATTGGGGACAATAACAATATCCTTTGCCGGCAATTTGAATTACTCGACGGGTTCCGCGTTATTCACATCGAATAACAACGCTTCGCTGCTTGTGTATTCAGGCGGCCCGGTAAATGTGAAAGGTTTTAACGTCGGTTACGGCGGAAATAGAACCGCGTTGCCGAATACGATAGTTATTTCAAATAACGGTTCATCCTATGAAAGCTTCAATCAATTGATGCTTACCGGATTTAAAGATGTGAACGGGTCGGCATACCAGAGTACAAATTATATGTTCGGACAGACCTCCCTTACCGCCAGCCTGGTTGCTACTTATGATTTCGCCAACAAGAGAATTGTCGTTCAATTACCCATGGCAATAGTAAGTTCACCAAATTTTACACTTAACTTATATTATACTAACGGATCCGGAGCGGTAATAACGCCTCTTACCCAGATTCCGTCAGCAGTATCTTCTGTCGCTTATTATTATTCTTTCTCGTCCGACAATACCACACTTTATATCAACAATGTTACAAACCTGAGCGCTTATCCGTTTGTTCAGATCAATAATTTATATCTTGTGAACAGTAATTACATTACTTACATGGCTTTACCCGTTCAACCGGTAGGCTCTGTAGGTAACGTTACAATGACTGTAACGGGGTGGTTGAATTTAAGCCTCCAGACACTACCCACAGAAAGCACTGCAACAATTACTTCAAACTTTACTTTCACCGCGCCGATATGGCCGATGAGTCAGATTGTGAGCCAGAACCCGACTATAAGTCTAAATCCTAATGGTTCACCCAATATACCGGCGCCGGCAGCGGCCAATCTTCAGAAATGGGCCAACTGGAACATCAAGATGGGTTTCAATAACGTGAAAACCATTGCGCTTATCGATAAAACGACAGGTAATACAATAACGAATATCAATATCCCCAATTCAACGATAATGAGTACAAACTGTTATTTTCATGTCAATTCATGGGGATCGCCGGCCTTTGTATACACTTCCGCAAAATGGGAGGATATTTTAGCATTATTTTATCCTGCGGTCGGAACTGCCTGCGTTACGAATGAATTCAGCACGGTAATCGACCTGACTTCACAGGGTAACGCGGCGTATTCTTATTTGGGTGTTGATAACCCGACAGTAACAGTAAACCCTGGGGCGACTGCCAGTATTTGCTCTGTTAATTGGGAAAATTCATACAGCATCCCGACATCACTTAATTCAGACAGACTTAAAATATATGATGACGTGATATTTTACGGGAAAAGTGCGGATATGACCCTGGTCTTGACAGGAAAAACAGTAAGTTCATCATCCCTTTTATATTCATCGACTATTTTAGTTAATGGCTCGGGCGAAGTCATGGAAGATTCTATAGATTGGCCTTTGGTATTTCTCGACGGACAGGGGCTGGGGATTATAACCGCTGAAATGAGGACGACAGTAAATCTGCTTGATAGCGGAACGTTTGTAAGGTCCGGCTCTACGCAATTGTTTGTCGAACATTATTCAAAAACTCCATTGACAAATGTAAATTTGAGTCAAGTAACCGGCATAACTTTAAACCTGCCTGCCGGTCCTGCTAATTGGTCCTCAGGCAATGTGGTATGTAATATCGGTTCAGGAAGCGGGTCATATTCCGTACCAACCCCGCTTTTAATAAGCGGCCAGTGCAGCGGCTATCAGGATATGGCTCATACAATATATTGGCTGCCATTAAATTTAGTTTCAGATAGCTGGAGTTGCTGGTCGCAACAGACCGGTGTAATTTCTAATTGGGTATGGGTCCAAAACGGTCAAAATGGCGGTTATCAGTGGATAGTAACGCCTGTTTATACTGATTATTCAAATGCATCAACTTCTGATTACAGTGCTTTGAGATTTTTCCCCAACGCATGTGCGGTTCAGTAAATTAAAAAAATAACTACCCCGCTCCTTTACAGGGAACGGGGTTTGTTATAAAATAATTAAGAATTATTGATCGCTTCAAATGTCTTCCCCGGAGAGCTAATTTATGATGAATAAATCAATGATTTTTTTGTTAATTTCAACTTCAGCATTTTTTGCCGCGTGCAGCATGCCCCTTAATAATTCAGGAAACGGCGGAGGGAATTCTTCATCTTTATCCTCTTCATCCGCTTCCTCGGGATACCAGCATCCGTCGATATGGACCGATACAAACACGAATATCAGCGGCGCTGTAATCATTTACATGGGGGCTGCTTGCAATCTGCAAATGTATGCAATATCGAACATTAATCAGACGTTTACAACAGGATTCACATACAGTAATAAGATATTTATTTATATCGATGCTTCGGCAGACGAGAACGTCTTCCCCGCCTGGGTCAAACCCGGCGGGCTATTCACTATTAATCTGACAAGGGCAAAAACAGTATCGGGAATTGAAATGTTCGACAGGATCTATGCCCCCGGCGATTACGATGCCTGCAATCCGGCGACTCTTTCCGGGATTCTTTCGAATATAAAGAACAATTACAGCAATAACGGCGGTACATTGAGCGGCAACAACGTCAGGCTAATCATGTGGGGACACGGGGACGGCATAATACCGCTCAGCGGATTATCTCTTAATAAGACGAAAAACATAAACTATGAGGATATTGCCCTCGATATAATGCTCCTTCCTTTGGGCTTGTTCGAGTCCTGCAGCATGCACCCTGGGGGAGAGACGGCTGTCAGTGTATCGAAGCCGTCGAATTACGGCCGGCATTCGTATAACTCGTTTTTGTATAATAACAGTACGCAGCTTACGCTTTCGGACAGCGCCATTGTTACGGCCATACAAAATTCTTTCGGATATGTCGGCACTCTCGGATTCGACACCTGCTACAGCGGGAACCTGGAAGATATGTATGCTTTTGCCAGGGGTATGGGTTATAACGGGATTATAATAGGGTCTCCCGGTACCGAAGCTAATCTCGGGTGGAATTATTCCGGATATTTATCAGGAACATGGATATACGGGGTAGAGCATAGCGGTGACGCCATCAGCGCTGCCAATAACGGAGTTAATCTTATCCAAACTTTCGCAAATTGGTTTAACGTTTATACAGGAAACGAGCTTATTCCTGACATTATAAGCAGTTATTATACTTCGCTTATTCCCAATGCGGCGGACATGGCTTTTTATATAACAAATTCGAGAAAGTACATAAACCCGGCGAACGGATCCGATCCTGCCGACCATTACGTGAGGCTGTATGATTTATTGAATGACCTTCAGAATTTCGATGTGAATTTTTCATCTTTGTTCAGCGGTTACCTCAGCAAGGCTGTTAATCAGCAGGAATTTGCGACGAACATGGGCGTGTGGTTGCCGGTCTTCCCCAAGCAGTATTATAACCCGAATGTGACGGCCTGGCACTCTTCGACGGCAATCCAGCTATTCCAGGACTACCCGAAGATAGCCGACCTTTTCACGAACGCGAAATGGGGCCAGACGCAGAATTCTGTATTTATGTTTACACCACAATTATATCCAGGTTATTATTATTGGTGCACCTTAAGCGGTGAATCCGGAGGTTCCGCCACTGTCTCAGGCGGTTATTACGCCTATATCGTAGACCAGAGGAATGAAAACCAGACACCGGCGTCGGCTATCGGCATCAGCCCCGCGATTTATACCCGGACCAATGTCGCTTTCATTGCGGGAGAAGGCCAGGTCGATTATTACGCACTTAACGTCCTGACGGCGGGATACGTCCATTTAAGACTTTCCTTTACGGCTCCCTCGGCAGGCAATCCGGCTGTTTCGAACGTGCAGCTTCTCGACGGGTCGCAGAACGTCCTGCAAAGTTATAGCGAGTGCCTTGCCGGCTTCCGGAACGTAAGTCCTCCGGCAGCGGCCCTATCGACGATTGCATACGGCGGGCAGTCATCTATCGGCGTCTCTTCGACGACAAACGAGTACAATAACATGTACTATATCGAAATCGATACGAACCTGTCTGCCGGGACTTATTATATCAGGGTGTCGGCCCAGGACCTCATGACGTCGTACTACGGCCCTGCCGACGCGCCTTACCTCATTTATGCACTGCCCCTGGGCGGGGAGTCTCCGGCGGCCGTTCTGCTTTAATATTGACAAATCGCCCGTTTTTTTTATAATATAATCAGAGGAAAAAAGTATGGAAATTTTTAAAACAGCCGGGGCGTTTTTCGCCATCCTTGGCATAGTCAGCGGATTTTTCGGCATAATGTTCATCATAGCCCGCTGGATGAAAAACGAGCTTTCAAAGGATATTAAAACAAGCATGATATGGTCGAGGACGGTGGCCAAGGCCGCCAAAACTCCCAAACCCTTGAAAGTAAATGCTGTTCATAGATAGGCTTTCGATCATACTGTTCCTGCTTTTTATTTCAGCGGGGATTTATTATTTTCTCTTTTTTTTCACGAACGATATGATCGTCAACTCGATCATGACTATTATAGGCATTTTCAGTTTTATCCTGTGCATCTTCCAGTTCTTTAAAATGAAAACCTGACCTCCCGGGTGTTTTATGTCTGAAAAAGATCGGTTCATAGCCGTCGGCAAGTCCGTGCTGAGTTTCAATGTCAATAAAAATTCCCCTCCCGGCAGGCTGTATCCCATGCGCCTTCATTATATTTTTACCGTGAAGGGCGGCAGCTTTTCGGCCCGGAATGTCGAATCCGGCGTAAAAATAACTTTCAGGAGGGACGAGCTGCGCTCCCTGTGCCCTTCAGGGGATGCGGACGCCGTCATAGAAAGAGTTTCGGCGGAAATTGCGGGTGTAACCTGCTCCGCCATTGTGTTCGCATTGAACACCGCAATAAGATACATGTCCTCTTCGCAGTCCGACCTGCTTTATAATTACAGGAAATTCAGCCCGGCTGTGAAAAGTTTCGGGATCGAGGACGGCTTGAAATCGAAAATTGTCGCAGTCGATGACTTTTCCGGCAGATGCCGCTCCTTCTCTCATTCCGGCATGAAGGTCCTGGTCCTTGTCGACGCCCTCTCCGGCTTCATTTCATAATTTTATTGCTTTGCTCATTTTTAAGTATTAAAATAAGCTTCGATGTTTTATTAAGGGGTGCATTATGAGAAAACCGGCGCTTATTTACGCCTGCCTTGTTATTCCGGCGCTTTTCATGGCCGGGACAGCTTTTACCGGCGATAACCTTATAACCAATTATACCGTTGAAATGATATCCGGAGACGTCGATATCTCGCATAACAGCGGCACAAACTGGGACGCCGCCGGGGTGTACATGGAAATCGGCCCGGACGACCTTGTCAGGACCGGGGCCTCGTCCTACTGCGAGATAACCCTGCCGGGAGACGGGGGAAGCATCCGCGTTATCGAAAAGTCGCTGTTCTCCATCTCGGGAGGGGCAAAGGCCGCGAAGGCAAAAGTCGCATCGGGCAGGGCCCTTTTCGATATCACGAGAAAGCTCAACCCTGACGAGACCTTCCAGGTCGAGACAGGCACAGCCGTTTTAGCCGTCAGGGGGACGGAGTTCCTCGCCGAAAGCGATCCCGATACAGGCGGCTGCTCCGTCATCCATGGGCAGGTGGCCGTGACAAGGAATATCAATACGGACGGCGATGAAAATTTCAGGAAAGAGGCGAACCAGTCTTTTACAATTGTCGCCGGCGAAAACCAGCAGGTAGAATACACGAGGGCCGAGAACAGGGATCTCGAGACCAGGATAAGGAACAGCAGGGGGAATCCCGATGAACTGCACAGGATCCTCGAAGAAGAGAGGAATACGCAGCACACAAGGCTGCATCCTGTCAGGAACAGGGAAATGATAGATTCCATCGTCAAAAAACACCAGGAAGACAGGAGCACGATTTTCTCGAGAAGGCCTATGCTGCGGCAAAGGCGTGATTCCATGACGCAGAAGAGAAATCCCGAGTCCGGGAACAAGCAAATCAAACAGTCGAAACCGGCAAAGCAGGTAAAACAGAAAAAACCGCCCGCAAGGAAGGCGCCGGCAAAAAACAAAAAGGATAAAAGGGAGAGTTAAATGAAGCCCGAAATTTACTATTTTACAGGGACAGGCAATTCATACGTAATAGCGAGGGACCTCGCGGCTGCGCTCGGCGCGGATCCGGTCTTCATCACAAACGCTATGAGCCGCACCCCGGTCTTTGTCAATTCCGATATTATCGGATTAGTTTTCCCGGTATATATATGGGGCATACCGCTTATCGTATCCAGGTTTATTTCACAGATCAGGAATTTGAAAGGCCGGTATGTTTTCGGTGTGGCTGATTGCGGAGGAGAACCTTCGGGCGCGCTGAATATCCTGCGCGGCGCAGTCAGGAGAGGGGGCGGAGAACTTGCCGGAGGCTTTAAAATTAATATGCCCAGCAATTATATTCCCTTCGGAGGCGCCGACCCGCAGGAGGATCAGGAAGCCGATTTTAAAAACATGAAAAACAGGATAAAGGAAATATCCGGCTATGTTCAATCCCGGAAAACGGGCGTGATCGAGGCCGCCGGATTTTTTTCCAGGCTTTTATTCTCGGGCCTTATTTATCATGCAGTCCGCGGGATGATAAATAAAATGGATAAGAATTTCCTGGCCGATGATACCTGCAATTCCTGCGGAATATGTTCAAAAATCTGCCCTGTCGACAATATAAAAATGTCCGGGGGAAAACCCTCATGGAAAGGCGGATGCGAACAATGCTTCGCCTGTCTCCAGTGGTGCCCTGCGGAGGCTTTGCAATACGGGAAATCCACGGCAGGACGCAAGAGGTACCATAACCCGGAAACGAGCCTTAAATTCATGCTCGATAAATCGAAACCTTAAACCGATATCCTGAACTCGGCTCCTTCCCCCAGGTTTTTCGCCGTCAATTCGCCTCCCATGTTATTTTCAATTATGATTTTAGACATGTACAGGCCTATGCCCGTGCCGTCGATCTTGGTTGTAAAATACGGGTCGAATATTTTATCGATGATATTGTCATTAATGCCGCCGGCGTTATCCGAGACAGTCAGGACTATTCTTCCGCCTTCGGGGAAAGCCCTGATCTTTATCCAGGGATTTTTAACATTTTTATTCAGGATGGCGTCTTTTGCGTTCGAGACAAGATTGAGAATTACCTGGTTGTACTCGTTTAAATAGCCTTTCAGGCGGGCTCCCTCATCTATATCGAGTTTCAATTCGATATTATTATTTTTTAATGTCTGCTCGATTATGTTCATAACATTTTCAATCGATTTTCTTATCGGGAAATCCACTTTTTCATTCTCGGGTTTAAAAAAATTCCTGAAATCGTCTATGGTGCTCGACATGAATTGAAGAGCTTTCATGCCCGAGTCCACTTTTTCATCGATGAATTTTTTATCCAGCTTTCCTTTATCGTAAAGGATCTGGAAGCTTTGTATTATCAGGCCCATGTAATTTAAAGGCTGCCTCCACTGATGGGCTATATTGCTGAGCATTTCACCCATCATGGCAAGGCGGGACTGGCTTACTATCATCTTGTTTTTTTCGATAATCTCGTTTATATGCCCTTTTTCACGCTTCTGGATAAGGTTAAAGGCTCCCGCCAGCCGGCCTATCTCGTCGTTGGATGTGACGGGGATGGTTTTTTCAAGGTCTACATCCTGCCCCTTCGCTATCGCTTCAAGGCTTGCGGTGATGATCATTATTTCTATCGACAATGATTTTGAAAAATAATACAGGGTTGCTACCCCCAGGGTAAGAAGTATGATAAAACAGAGCAGGAAATAGAAAACAGTAACCGGAGATACGGCGTTATATATGAAGCCCGCGGTCCATATTTTGCCTCCGGGCCCGGGGAGCTGTATTACCGCCCCCTGGATTTCACCGTCGCCGTATGCGTGGCCTTTTAATTCCGTGAAAAGGTCTGTCGCGTATATTAATAAAACTTTGCTGATACCGCTTCCGCTGTTTTTAAGGACGATCTTTTTTTCAGGGTCTAAAATGAAATAGAAATCTTTAGGATTTTCTAATTCCATGCTTTTCAGAGTGTTTTCAGCAAGCGGGATGTTTATAAATTTTTTATCCCGGAATGCCGTAATCAGCTTATTATGGTAAATCCTGTAAAGAAGATCCCCCTTTTCCGTTATGAGGCGGGAATAGCCGAGCAGCGAAGTGAAAAGAACGGCGACAATGAATAGCGGAATGATCTGGATCATGTTCTTTACCGGAAGATTGAACTCGTTTTTAATTTTATTTTCAAAACCATCCCGGTAGACGTTCAGAACGATTTTTGTATAGAAATTTTTGGAGAAAAGGAGGACTATAAGCCCTATGATGGAAAAATATGAAAATATGCATATGATCATCTTGATCATCCATGAAAAAGGCAATCCGATAGTCAGGGCAATTATCTCAAGGATCGCTACGGGAGGCAGCAGCCCTATGTTTACCACTGCGATGTAGTTCCAAAAAGGCATGTTCAGAAATTTTTTCCAGACCTTGAAGTTCCGCAGATTCAGGTCTTCATCGCCGTTTCCGGATTTTACAGGACAGATCATAAAATAAATGACCAGGTCCGTAAATACGGATGTCGATAAAAATATTATTATGTACTGAACGATATAAAGAGGCGCTCCGAGTTTCTCCGTTATCGCGATGAAATCGGGGGGGTAATTGAGTATCAGCGGAAGAGCGTAGTAATAAACGACAGCGCCCGCTAATATTGCTATATCGTATAATAAAAGTATGGCCGCTACCGGATGCTTGTAGCCGGCTTCAAATGAAGGCATGTTCAATCTGAAAGTCCCCATTACTTTTCTCCTCGACAGAGAAAAAGCCCCTTAAAATCCAGCCGTTTTTAATTGAGTTTGATTTTTTTAATTCCGGAAGATCTGAATGTTTTGAATATATTCAGTATAAGTCAAATTAATTTTTAAGCAATACTATCCATAAAATATTTCGAGGGCAGTCAATTCCAAGGAAGCCATATAAAGAACGGCTGTAATTACACGGCTGCACCGTTTGTTTAACAAATTAAAACGCAAAATTCATAATTAATTATTGCCACAAAATAATAGTGATCATTTTCCCCGGCATGATTTCAATAACAATTATTTTTGATTTTCCCGGATCAATCTATTATAATATAGATAGGATTAATTCAAATGTTCATTTATCCGTTATGGAGGTTTTTTTGGGGTCTTTAACGGGTAGAGGGGTTTCAGGGATTCTCCGCAGCAGAAATTAATATCTTAACCGGTGTTTGTACCGTCATGTTTTTATAAAAAATATTTTTTTGACGGGGCATATTATTGTTGCCTTTTCATGTTTTTGTTTGTAAATTCAATCAGCGGGGCTAAAAACCCGTATTAAGAGGTGGTTATGTCTATATTTTTATCCCTGACTTATAAGCATCCCGATGATGCTGAAGCTATCAAGATCGAAAAAGAGTACAAGGCTGTCATGAAGGATTTCCTGAAATTCATGTCCTACAGGGATGCCAAGAGGCTCTTTATTAATACCGCCATCGAGGCTATGAAAGACCTGCAGGTTAAAAACAAGGAAAAAGCAGCCAAGGCATCGGCTAAAAAATAAAATCAGATAAGGAGGGCTTATGCCCATCAATCTACCCGATTATGCTGACAATGAAGAAGAGCGCAAATTGGAATCAGAGTACAAGGCAATGCGTAAGGTATTGATACGCGATTGCGATCCGTCTGTACTTGACAAAATGATTATGAAGAAAGTTATACCCGCTCTTAAAGAAGCCACCAAGAAGAGAGTGGCAGCCCTGAATCTCTTTTAAGGCGGTTAAAATTATATGGAATTGAATTTCAGCACGTTCACCGTTTCCAAGGATGTCTACAAGAGGTTTTTTGACCTGCAGAAGAAGTATATGGAAGACCATTTCGCGGGAAAAAGACGCCTTTTCAACGAGTTTGTGATTAAAAACGGCTGCGATACCCTGCTCAAGCAGAAGGGCGCGTCTTACAAGTACAACCCGGCTGACAAGGTGCACCTCAAGCTGTGGTTTTACGATTTTATCGTTGATATCCTGGACAAGACAAGGGACAGGCTCATAAAGAGCGGCGGCCTGACAGCGCCCAGGATCAACAATAAGAAGATCCTTATCAACGACCTCATAATCGGCGCCGGCTGCGACAAGGTCCTCGAATTTGTAAAGAAAGCCTCTTAGGCCCTCTGCACGAACCAGTCGATGAGCTTCCTTGCGACGCTCATCGGACCCGGGCCGGGCGGTATTTCTGCCGGTGAGAACCACCCAGCGTCAAGTATTTCTCTGCCGTCAACAGCTATCTCTCCCGATTCGTATTCCGCTGTAAAGGCGATCATAAGCGAATCCGGGAAAGGCCATGGCTGGCTGCCGAAGTATTTTATATTTTTTACGCCGATACCCGTTTCTTCCATCACTTCCCTTTTCAGGGCTTCCTCGGCCGACTCTCCGGGCTCGATGAATCCGGCAAGCACGCTGTAAAACCTGTTGCTGAACCTCGCCGCCCTCGCCATCAGGAGTTTTCCATCCCTGACAACCGCCGTTATAATTGCGGGCGATATCCTGGGATAGACAGTATTTCCGCATTTTTCACAATGCCTGGCCCTTTCTCTTTCATGCAGGCCCATCAGGGAGCCGCATTTTCCGCAGAACCTGTTATTTATCATCCAGTGCGTCAGATGGTATCCAAGGCATGCGGCCCTGAAAAACTGAGCGTCCGTTTTTCCATAGAGGTCGTAAATCCTGGAAAATACCGATCCTTCAGGACCGGCCGGGCCAGCTAATCCGCCGGCCAGGCATGGAAGACCGTCCATCTCCCCGATGTACTGCGGCAGTTCTATTTCCAGTTCTGCCGGCCTGCCTTCGGGCAGAGAATAACGGCCTTCGCTGTTAAATATGCAAATTTCATCATTTTTATAGAGCAAACCATAGTATTTCCCGGGCAGGCTTGAAATGTCCGGAAGGTGTTTATATCCCGGATTGAAAACCATTTTTTACCTCCCCTATATTACGATGCAGATAAGGCCCTTGAGGTATTCGGATTCCGGATAGGAAAGCCTCACAGGATGGTCGGGCGCCTGCGCAAGGGCGCGGACGCACTGCACTTCCCTGAGAGTATCTGTCCCGGCCCAGCCCACAGCCATCCTGAGATCGGCGGAGCTGATCCCGCCCGAGCATGAAAAAGTTACCAGGACTCCGCCGGGTTCGAGGAGCTTCATGGCAAGGAGGTTGATATCCTTATAGGCCCTCATGGCTTTATCCCTGTCCTTTCGCGTGGGTGCGAATTTAGGGGGATCCAGGATAACCATGCCGAAACGCTTCCCTTCGTCCCTGAGCAGCCTCAGATAGGTAAAAACGTCTTCTCTGACCGGCGTGCATATACCGTCAGGTATGTTGTTGAGTTTCAGGTTTTTCACAAGGAGGTCGAGAGCTTCGACCGACGAATCTATCGATACTGCCGATACCGCACCGGCCTTTAAGGCTGACAGGGTAAATCCGCCGGAATAGCAGAAGCAGTCCAGCACACTCCTGCCCGCGGCATAAGACGCGGCCAGGAGCCTGTTTTCGCGCTGGTCGAGGAAAAACCCGGTCTTCTGGCCGAGAGCCGGGTCGATAGAGTATAAAATACCGTTTTCGTTTATGACTGTATCGAGGGCCCCTATGGAGCCAGAGATTATCCCCGACGATTCGGGAAGCCCTTCAAGAGCCCTTACTGCCGCATCGCTGCGCTCGAAAACCGCGGCGGGCTTGAGGATGGAATTGAAAATTTCAGCTATTTCGCCCTTGATTTTATCGACGCCCGCGGTGAGCGCCTGGATGATGACGATTTTCCCGTAACGGTCCGCGATAAGGCCGGGCAGAAAATCCGCCTCTCCGAAGACGAGCCTTTCCGCGCTGCCGGCTGTTTTCTTCAAACCCGGGCTGTAGCCCCTGCGCCTCTCGACGGATGCCCTTATCATGGAATTCCACCAGGAGGCGTCTATGACGGCATCCTCCCGCAGTTCGAGAACCCTCGCGCATATTTTAGACATGGGATTATAATGAGCCTGCGCTATGAACGAACCTTTATAATCCCTGACAATCACGATATCCCCTGCCCGGGGATCCCCGTTGACAGACTGGACCGCTCCCGAGAAGATCCAGGGATGGCGGTGAACTACCGATTTTTCCCTTCCTGGTTTTATAATGATGGAATTCATGTTTAATTTTTTATCCCCGGGAACTCATCGAGCCCCTTAACAGGTGAATTTGAAATTCTCCAGGAATTTCGTCGAATACCTGCCTTTCTGGAAATCGGGATTCTCAAGAAGTTTCTCATAAAACGGTATAGTGGTCTTGATCCCGGAGGCCTTGAATTCCTGGAGCGCCCTCTTCATTCTCGCGAGCGCCTCGTCCCTGTCCCTGCCCCATGCTATGACCTTGGCAAGAAGCGAATCGTAATACTTGGGTATCTCGTATCCAGCGTAGCCATGCGTATCCACCCTGATCCCCGGTCCTCCGGGCAGATGGAAATCTTCTATTACACCCGGGGTCGGCATGAAATTCATTGAGGGATCTTCAGCGTTGACGCGGCATTCGATGGCATTGCCCCTGAACTCTATATCATCCTGGCGGAAGGAAAGCTTTTCCCCCATCGCGACCCTTATCTGCTCTTTTACTATATCGACGCTCGTGATCATTTCCGTCACGGGGTGCTCCACCTGTATTCTGGTGTTCACTTCCATGAAGTAAAAGCGGCCGTCGGTGTCGTATAAAAACTCCATGGTCCCGGCGCCCGAGTAGCCTACCTTTTTAACTCCCTTCTTTACAGCCTCTCCCATCTGCTCGCGCACTTCGGGCGAAAGGCTCGGGCTTGGCGATTCTTCGACCAGCTTCTGGTGGCGCCTCTGGATGGAGCAGTCCCTTTCGCCCAGGTGGACTACATTTCCATAATTATCCGCCAGGAACTGTATCTCGATGTGCCTGGGCTCCTGCAGGTATTTCTCCACATATACGTCGGGGTTGCCGAACGCCGATCTCGCCTCGGCCTGCGCTATGGGAATGATATTCGCGAGCTCCTCGTCTGACCAGGCGACCCTCATCCCCTTTCCGCCGCCTCCGGCGACAGCCTTGACTATAACAGGGTAAGAAGCCCCGGAAGCGAATTCGAGGGCTTCTTTAGCATCGGTAATGATCCCCGTGCCGGGTGTGATCGGCACGCCGATCTCTTTCATCGTGGTTCTCGCGTAGGCCTTGTTGCCGAGCAGGTCTATGACCTCGGCCGACGGCCCTATGAATGTTATCTTGTGGTCCTTGCATATTCCTGAAAACTTTGAATTTTCGGCAAGGAAGCCGTATCCCGGGTGGATGGCGTCGGCTCCCGTTATTTCAGCCGCGCTTATGATAGCCAGGATGTTAAGATAGCTCTCGCTTGAAGCCGCCGGACCTATGCATACGTCCTGGTCGGAAAGCTGGGTATGGAGGCACTGCTCGTCCGCCTCGGAGTGGACCGATACGGTGGGTATCCCGAGTTCTTTGGCGGCACGGATCACCCTTACGGCGATCTCGCCCCTATTGGCAATCAATATTTTTCTAAACATAATAATTCTCCCATGGGTCAGTTCTTGATTTCAAAACGCATAACCGGCTGGCCGTATTCGATAGGCTGGCCTTCTTCGACAAGCACTTCCTTGACCTTTCCGTTCACCTCGGATTTGATGTCCTGCAGGACCCCGAGGACCCTCACATGACCTACAAGGTCTCCCTTTTTAACGACATCCCTGAGCTTGATGTAATTTTCGCCGGATTTGGAGTTGAGCCTTGTGAAATACCCGATCCACTGCGAACGCAGCTCGTAAACCTGGGAATCGGCCTGCTTCTCAGCGGCTGCTTTACGGAGCGCATCCTGCGCTCCTGCGTGTACAGCCGCTGCGGTCTCGGCCTTTCCGGCCTGGCGCTTCATCTCCGCGGACGGCTGGGACGCTATCGTGAGCTTCACGGCGTCCTTGCCGTGCCGGATCTCGATCTCACCTATATCGCTCTCAGAGAAAATATTCTGCAGTTTCCTGATATCCTTGATTTCAATCATATTCCCCCCCCCTATTTGACCCTTTCAATATAGCGGTCGTCCCTTGTGTCTATCCTGATCTTTTCGCCGACTCCGACGAAAAGAGGCACCTGGACAACAGCGCCTGTTTCGACGGTGGCCGGTTTCGACCCGCCGCTTACGGTGTCTCCCCTCAGGCCCGGGTCCGTCTCCGTTATGATAAGATCGACGAACATCGGGGGTTCGACGCCGATGATATCCTCTTTATAAATAGAAAGCGTGCAGACCATCTCGTTTTTCAGGTATTTCGACGCATCACCCACGATGTCTTCCGGAACGGAGTACTGTTCGTAAGTCTCGTTATCCATGAAGAGAAAACGATCGTCTTCCCTGTAGAGCAGCTGCGCATCCTTGCTTTCCACGAAAACGTCCTCGAGGGATTCCCCCGCGCGGAAAGTTTTCTCGATCACCGTGTCCTTGATAATATTTCTCAGCTTTGTCCTGACAATAGCGCCGCCCTTGCCGGGCTTGTGGTGCTGGTACCACATCACAGAATAGAGATCGCCGTCTATTTTAAGCACTATCCCCTTTTTCAATTCGTTAGACGAAACCATAAATCCTCCAAATTATAGATCATAGTCCGAGGCTGTCAAAACCTCGCACCCACCCCTTTTTACAAGAACCATATCCTCGAGCCTGATCCCGCCCTTGCCCGGGAGGTAAATTCCCGGTTCGACCGTTATTATCATTCCCTCCGACAGGACAGTTTCCTCTCCCGGCGTTACTGCAGGAGCCTCATGCACCTGCAGTCCTACGCCATGCCCCGTGGAATGGGTGAAAAATTCACCGTATCCGGCGTCCCTTATCACTGACGATGCGGCTTCATGCACATCGCCGGCTTTCACGCCGTCTTTTACTACGGATTCGGCCTTTTTCAGGGCCTCAAGCACGATATTATGGATCTCCCGTATTTTCGGGTCGATTATTTTAGCTAAATAATAGCATCTTGTAAAGTCTGAGCAGTATCCATCTTTTATTATCCCGAAATCGAGGAGGATTACTTCATCATTTTCGATGATTTTCGGGCTTGCAGTCCCATGCGGCATGGCGCTTCTCGGGCCGGAAGCCACGATAGTTTCGAAGGACGGCCCTTTCGCCCCGTTTTTCACGAGGTAACGCTCCAGGTCCGCCGCTACTTCCTTCTCGCTGCGCCCCTTTTCTATGAGCGGAAGGATCATATGATAGCCCAGCTCCGTGATCATGAGGTTGTTCCTGATCACCTCGATCTCGTAATCGTCCTTGCAAAGCCGCATGTCCTTGATCAGCGCAGTATTGACAAGTTCAGGCGCTTTCAAGCCGCCGGCCCTGCCTAATTCTTCCGCGAATTCGAGGCTTATCTCCCTCTTTGAAAGGAGAAGGGTTTTAATTCCGAGATCCCCGATCAGAGACTTGAGGACAGCTAAAAGCCTTCTTCCCGGCTTCACAACCTCGAGGTTTGCCTCCACCCTGATCTCGAGCCTGTACTGCTCCGTGTAACGCCCGTCAGTGATAAAATACACCCCCGGGGCTCCCGGCACGATGAAGAGGCTTGAATCCCCTCCCGTAAACCCGGTCAGGTAAAACACCTCTTCGGGTACATTGACATAAAGGGCTTCGCCGTCTTTCAGGCTGTTCCTTAATTTTGAAAGACGGCCGTTAAAATAATTACGCATGATTTATTCCTTGAGAAAGATGTCGTTTGAAAGGTTTTCCTGTTCATCTGAAAGGCTTTCCTCGAAATTTCCGATATCGGAATCAATTTCCCGGAGGAAGTCGCTGTTCGTAATATAAGTGTTCCTGTAGATGTTTTTTAATATCTCGTATTTCATCCCGACTTTTTCTATCAGGCTGTCAAGAACGCCGATCCGGCCCAAAAGCTTTTTTTCAGCGGCGGATTCTTTCTCTTTCGCAGGACCCGGAACGGCCGTTGCGACCGTAATATTGGTAACGGAATCCATATTGACATTCGTAACAATAACTTGCGATGCAACCGGGACGGTCTGGGCTATGTTTACAGGGCCTGCAGGCAGCGCCATGACAGGAACTGCCGCGTTTGTCACGCCGTAGGCGCCGTAAAGCATTGTAATGCTGTTCGTAAAGTCTTTTACAAGCAGAAGAGGGCTGTAGTATATCCCTACCGCGCTGTCATACTGGACAGTGCCCTGCCTTCTGAAGTCCCTTGAAGAATCTATCTGGAAATCCCAGCTGTTTTCATAGAACCTTTCCCAGGACGCGAAAACTATCTTTGCCGGGGAAGAGGCGCTTCCCGCCATAGTTTCCTGTGCGCCGAGGTTCCGGCTGTTGGTATTGTCGAAAGCATACCACGAGGGCGGCATGGATTCCTTCAAAAACTGCGTTTCCCTGTTTACTGCCCCGCGGCCCGGAACAAAGAACATCCACGGTTCGGAGTTCCCGAGGACAGGGTCCAGCACGATCTTTATTTCTACATTCATATCTTTCGATTCGTTATTGATAAAAGAATACGTTAAATTCATCGTGTCGGGCAATCCAGAAACCTGGCCCGATGCGATTCCTATAGACTGGATAACCGATACTCCCTGAGTAACCCACTCGGAAACTATCCTCCCGCCGCTTAAATAGGGCCTTCTCCTGAAATAGCCCGGTTCGCCGCCGTAAATAACGTACTGCCCGTTGATGGAAACCGTTGTGTAAGTTGTCAGCGGGTTTTCCTGGTAGAGAATCGGCCTGAATACCCCGTTAACAGCCTCCGACATGGTGATCCTGGCCGTATCGAAATCGGAAGCAACGATCACATATTTATTCGAAACTTCGATCCAGCTTCCGTAAATGTCCGCGGATACGTTAGCGGCGGAAAAAACTATTATTAAAACAAGAATCCTCATCATCGGGTCTTATTCCCCCCAATCCTGTTCTTTGAGCCTTGCAAGTTCATCGACCCTGGCCGCTTTTATTTCAAGGAGCTTCTGCTTGATCTCGAGAAGCTTCGACATCCTTGCAAGCATCGCCTTCTCTTTCACCCTATCAGCGCCGGAGCTATCGGCCGCCGCTCCCGCAGGGACGATTTTAACCATGCTCTTAGAGGCCTGCATATCCTGCTGCTCGAGAGCCGAGAGTGAATTTCTCGCTTCGAATGTCAGAGGGCTCTTTATGTAATTGGAAAGGATAATACTGTAATCGGCTTCCGCCCTGCAGTTGTCCCCTTTTTTAGCGTAAGCCCTCGCCATCCAGTAATACGCATGGTCGCTCTGCATGTCCATCTCCCCGTACCTGGCTATATAATCTTCCAGGACAGAGATGCCCTCGCCCGCCCGCCCCGACAATACAAGGGTCCTTCCGAGCTTATATATGTCCCTGGGATAGATATCCTCATTATAATATGCACCCGCCACCTTTTCATAGTAAAGGACGGCAAGAGCGTAATCCTGCCTGATGAATTCGATATCGCCGAGAAAATAATAAGACTTCGCGGCATAAGGATCGAATAGAGGCCCCCTGGGAAGACCCATTTTTATTACCCGGTTAAATCCCAAGGCGGCGGATTTAAGGTCTTTATGAGTAAAATAAGATATGGCCTCAAGGTAAGTTTTCCTCACAGGGCCAATATCCATCGCAAAAGATATTGAAAATGAGCCTATGGAAAAGATTATTAAGAATGCGATCCTACCCATTGGCGCCCCTCTTGATATAATCCGCAATGGCCTCCAGGCCGAGATCATAGGAAAATTTACCGAAACCTGAAATGATGCCTAACGCTATCCCCGACAGGTATGAAAAGGTCCTGAACTCTTCCCTGGCAAAGATGTTGGACATGTGAACCTCGACGAAAGGGATGCCTACGGACAGGATCGCGTCCCTTATCGCAATCGAGGTATGGGTGTAGGCGCCGGCGTTGATGACAAGCCCTTTAGCTTTCAGACCTTCATTCTGTATGAACCCCACCAGGCCGGATTCGCTGTTGGACTGGTATGTCTTGAGGGAAAAGCCTAATTTTCCGGCCTTTATTTTCATAGAGTCTTCGATCTCCGGCAGGCTCGTCTGTCCGTACTTGGCTACTTCTCTTATCCCGAGCATGTTCAGATTCGGCCCGTTGATTAACAGCAAAGTATCCATGATAAACACCTCGATTTTCAAGACTTAATTTTTCAGAGCAAAGTTATCCTTTTTCTCCACCGTGATCCATTCCGGATTGAATTCACAGTTCTTTTTCAGGGCGTATATCGCCTTGACCCTGCCCCTGTATGCGGATGTAAGCCTGAAGATCGCCGCCTGGTCCTGGATGGAAGCTACTATATAGTTATCATCCTTCGAATCTTCAAGCGCAATCCCGGCTGTCCTTTCAAGATCGGGAATTTCCTTGTATATGAGTATGATGTTTGCCGTTTTATACTTGAGGACAAAAAATCCGTCGCGGGATAGCGAAAAGTCCATGCCCATTACAGTCAGGTCGAACAGGGGTACTATGACCGTGGAAGAGAGGATTTTCCTGTTTTTAGTGTAGTATGAAATAAATTCCTCCTCCCCTACCGCCGCCTTTTTTGACAGAATGATCAGGAAATGCGGGCTTTTCTCGAGGACAAGGGGCGAATCTATGCATACCACGGCAAAATCGAACCTGTAATTCCCGCCGTAAGGCGGTGTTTTTATAAAGGACTTTCCTGAAAAATTATCGGAGGGCGCATCGACCCTGAACTGGTATACGGCGCTTTCTTCCAGGCCGTTGAAGACCATCCTGTGGAAAAGCGAGGGCGTATTATCCTTCCGGAGCCAGTCAATATCCCCCACCATGGAAAAAAACACCGACGTCGATTCTGCGCTTGCAGTGAAATAATTTATGGATATAGAATTAAGATTATCGCTTACCGGGAGAAAAAACGGGCCGAATTCCTTCGGAAGGATCGTCCTGAGGACATCGGTCCTGACCCCGCTTTTCGGCGCCTGAGCGCAGCCGGCGATGAACAGCAGAATGACAAGAGCCGTTATTTTAATCCGCATTCCAAACCCCTTCATTTAATTATCGGAAAATGAAGGAAATGCCTTTATTGAAATGAAGGGTTAAAAATCCGCTGAAGAGAACTGCCTGCCCGAGTCAGCCATCTCCTTGGTATAGGTATAAGCCTTTTTTAATGAAAGGTCCTTTGAAATTTCAAGGCAGGTGAGAGAAAACGGTTCAAACCTGTAAGTAATTTCCGCATTACCCAGGATGCCGGTGAATTTAATAGTAATGTCCCGGCTTGAATTTCTGCTCCAGTTGACACAGAACAGGCTGACGTTGCCTTCCTGGTCCCTGTAGGCGTAAACCCTGCCGGTTTCACCGGTTTTCCCCATAAATATGAGATATTTCTTCATATGGTTTGAAAAAAGGAGATACGTGTAATATTCGGGTTCAAGCCTTTGTGTTACGGGCCTGATAAAACCGTTTCTCCAATCCTGCGATATGCACCATGGCATTATCGAGAGCAGCATGGGCTCGGAGCTTGATACGCCGATATTGTCCGCGTACCACAGGGCCGATCCGAATGACCCCGGCATCGCGAACCCGGAAGGTTTTGAGGTATCTCCGTCCGCCGACGGGCCCATCTCGCCTATTATGAGGGGAAGGCCGCCGCCATGAAGGGCGGAAAGGTCCCTTATTTCAGAATAGAAGCTTTTTAAATTGTCGAATTCGGCCATGGCGGCCCCGTAAGTGGCTTTTTCCACCGGCCAGTAAGGGTACCTGTGCACCGATATGATATCTACATAAGGCCTGCAGGAAGCGAGGAAAGGGTCGATCCAGCCTGTGTAATTCCACCCGATATCCGGCCCGACTATCCTGATCCCCGGGAACTCCCTTTTAATGGCAGCTGAAATATTTGTAAAATTATCGATATATTCGTTTATTTTAAAATTATCCAGCCTTACCCCGTTTGCTTTAATGCCATTGTTCTTTTCAAGCCAGATATAACCATCGGGTTCATTGCCTATGCTTACATAACGGAGGGGATACCCCCTGAGGATGAAATCCCTGATAAGATTGGTAGCCCTGGCAATCCTTCCTGCTGTTGAAACCCGGCTTATCATGGGAACCTGAAGCAGCGGCTCCGCGCCTACCATGCGGCAGTAATCCCCGAATTGCGACAGGAACCTCCCCGAAAGCTCCTGGGGCTGCTCCGCGTCGTTATTGATCCCGCCCGCCCTGAGAAGCGCGATTTTCAAAGGCTTTACAAGGTTCTCCGTATTGCTGACCCTGTTGCCCCATTTATCAACCCAGTCCCAGTAATTAAAGCCGAAGAACAGAGGGTTTATCTCCCTTCCGGCATAACCCTTCACTTCTATCGCGGCGGCAGGGACGTTTTCAGGCTTCGGGACGCAGCCAGAAAAGAGGGCCATGGCTGCGGCTATGAGAAGGGCCGGCAGGGTGAAATTTATTATTCTCACAAGCGCTCAAAAAATCTGCTTCAACGCCAGGTATATGAGAATGACGCCTGTCGCTATATTGGAAAATATGAGTATATTGGAGAGAAGGAGGTTAAAAGCCTTTTTCCTGGGCGCTATGATCTTGTGGACTAAAAAAGGGATAAGGCCTCCGAATCCGGCGATCAGAGCGATGATATACCCCGCGAACGTAAGCCTTGAAATTTCGAAAGAGCCCCAAAGAAGGAAAACGGCAATAAAAAAATTCAAGACTACAAAGGCGCTGACTTTTCCCGGCAGCTTCAGGATCTTCCACTCTTCCCAGTATGCCGATTCGATCTCATGAGAGATCAAAATCGCGGCGTTAAGGATGTAAAAAAGCGATAAAGCGCTCCCTATATAAAACATGACTCCCTCCTATTTATTAAGATACATGACTCCTATCAGCTCGACCTTGCTTGTGATGCCGGTCTTCTTATAGATATTTTCAACATGCTTCCTGACCGTGCCCTCGGATATATTGAATATGGAGCCTATTTCCCTGTTTGTCAGCCCTTCGCACAGCGGAGGCACTATCATTTTTTCCCTCCGGGACAATTTCTTATAAAGGGGATTGGCTTCTATCGAAACCGGGGCGCGCCCTAAAAATCCGTACCTTATTATAGAATACCATACCGATACAATAAAGAAAAGCATACATATATGAGATATCCTGGGAACCAGCGGCCTTTCAAGAATAAAGGGCTGGATGTACTGGATAAAAGTCATGAGCGTAAAACTTGCAATGAACCCCGCTGTCATGAGGCGCGCCATCCTTTTTTCCTTTAATATTTCGGCCTCGGCGTTTAATTTAATCAGCAGGGCCAGGGCGGCGAAGATATATAAATAATAAAACATGATATAGGCAATGTCCCAGGCGTTGACGGGATTGATGATCTCGAACCAGGACCCGTTGTAATTTGCAAAACCCTTCACCAGGCCCATGAAAAAGAAGAGCCTGACAGAGAAAACGATGGCGGGTAAATACAGCATGACCAGAAAAAGAGGCGCCGGATTTGTTTTTTTATGCCGCGGCAGCAGATACAGGAAATGAACCAGCATAGGCAGGGTGACGGGCACAAATATGGTGCCTGCCTGCAGGAAAACAAGGGCTGCTCCGGCGTCGGGAGCGCTGTATATATATGCATGGCAGAGGGAAACAATCCCCAGCATAAAGAACGTCACTGCTGCGAGAAAATTCTCAAGGGATTTTTTGCACCTTAAAAACACGAATACGGACAGCTCTAAATAAATTGTAAAAGCTATTGCGGAAAGCAAAGAATAAAAATTCAACCCTCCACCTCCCCCTCCCGGATCGAAATGCCGGCAATGCTATATATAATATACCGCAGATTTATCGAAATTTGGAAATTACATTTCATGTATTGACTTAACAGCTTATTACGATAAAATAATGGATATCCGGCCCTGCTTAAACTATTGAAGGCCCGATGCCGATCATAAAAGGTAAATTATCAGTAGGAGGCTTTTGTGAATAAAAAATTCAGGTGGAGATACTTCATCGACAAACCTTTCCAGTTAAGGTTTATTTACAGGTTTTCAGTCCTTATAATAATCAGCCTTGCTGTCGCTATTCTGGCCCTCGGTGTAGTAAACAATTTCAGATATAACAAAGGCCTGTATTTCATGACTGACAGTAAAAAACTCCAGGCCCTTTACAATGAATCGGATACCGATAAGGCCAAGGATACTGTCATCCTGAACAAATATTTCAATATGGGCAAACCCGAGAATATATTTGAAATTTATTTAAAGCCTCTCGTCGGCATGAGCATCATCTTTATACTTGTTATCGCTCTCTTCGGGCTGTTTATTTCACATAAAATGGCCGGCCCTGTCTACAGGATCAAGAGGACCCTCGATGAAGCCGCTTCAGGCAAGATCGATATCAAGACCCTGCGTTTCCGCCTCAGAAAGGGCGATGAACTCCAGGACCTCGTCGAATCCCTGAACAAGTTCATAGAAAGCAAAAAATAATATCCTTTAAAAGGAAAAGGGGCCATCCCTTTCGGGACAGCCCCTTTTCTTTATCATCCGTTAATCTTTTTATTAAACGGCTTCCAGGTCTATAAAGGGATTCGTATAAATGAGGTCCCTGTATTTTTTAGGCGCGTTTATAAACGAGAAATCCTTTTGAAGCAGCTTGTCCATGAAAGAGGCGACAGGAATCTTTTCGTAGATCATTCCTTTCACGATTCCCGATCTCGATATATCTCCCACGAAGACCGCGCCTGCAATGAGGCCGTCTTTGATAAATATCTTTCTGTAAGTGCGGCTGTCGTAAAATCTCTCGAGGATCTCGTATGACGAGGGATCGCGCGGATTGGTCTCCCCGAAGGATATCGTGTAAAGATCGTCAAAATAGAGGGAATTCATCGGTATGGAACCGTCGTATTCGCATTCGATACCCATCATCGACAGTCCGGCAAAGTATCCCATCTTCCTGGCAACCGGCCAGATGGCTATGACCATATTTTCTTTTGTTACGAAGTTATAGCCCTTGGCGGCGTCGCCGGCCGCGTAAATATCCTTTGCGCTTGTTTTCATATTCCTGTCGACCTCGATGCCTTTCGAGACCTTGAGGCCGCATTCCTCGGCGAGTTTTGTATCGGGGTAAACGCCTATCGATATGAATACCATGTCGGTTTCTATAACAATACCGCTCTTTAGCCTGACGGATTTTACCTTTTTATCTCCTAGGATCTCGACGACCTCGTCGCCTGTATAGATATTAACCCCGAATTCGCAGAGTTTTTTTGTCATCAGACCGGATCCTACCGGATCCAGGCCTCTCGAAAGTATCGCCGGCGCAAGTTCGACGATGGACACGCTAACCCCGAGATGGGAAAGAGCCTCCGTGGCTTTCAGGCCTATCAGGCCTCCGCCTATTACAACAGCCCTTTTAGCGCCGTTCTCTAGGACCATCCGCCGCATCTGCCTTGCGTCCTCTATGTTGAAAAAATACATGACCCCTTTTAATTCCTTTCCGGGGATCGGCGGGCTTATGGGTCTGCCGCCTATGTTAAGGAGAAGTTTTTCATACTCTATCGTCATTCCGTCGGAGGTTTTGACGGTATGCTCAACGGGATTGATTTTGACAGCCTCTTTACCGAGCAGCGTGTCTACTCCGCGCATCCGGGAATAATCCTTACCCTTGTAGGCTATCCCGTCATCATCGATCTTGCCCATTGCGTAATCCACGATAGCGGGCCTGCCGTATGCCGTGAAATTTTCTTTTGTTAGGGCGAGTATTTTAGATTTTTTATCCACCTTTCTTATCGCCTCGACCATGCCTATCGCACCGGCGGAATACCCTATGCTGACAAACTTCGATTTCATTGCTGTCTTTCCTCCGTTAATCCTGGTTCGCGGAATCGTCGCTTTCTATAAAGACATGCATCGATCCCTTCATTGTGCGCAGGTCTTTAGCCGACTCATCCCTGTCTTCATAGAGCAGGGCGTTGTTCGGGCATGCTTCGACGCAGGCGGGGCCCGAGTCCCTTCCGGCGCAGAGATCGCACTTGTCGGCGACCCGGAGGCCTTCATCCCTGTCCTGGCGGTTCGTGATCGAACCCTGGGGGCATGCCATGATGCACATCCAGCAGCCTATGCAGCGCTTATCTTCCACCCTGACAAGCCCGGTTGTGTCGTCGCGCCACATTGCCGCGACGGGGCATGCTTCGACGCATTCCGCATGCTCGCAGATCCTGCAGTTCGCGGAAAATGAAAGGGGGCCTTCCATTTCAACTTCTATTTTAGAATTCACCTTCGGTTTTTCAGAAAAGGCGTAAAATAAATTCTTTGATTTCGAATGCTCTACAATGCATGCCACTTCGCAGAGGTGGCAAGCTACGCAGAAATCCTCGACAGGATAAACTCTTTTCACATTTCCTCCTACATTCCCAGGCCGGCTTGCTTGAGGCCCAGGACCTGCATTTCGCTTTCAGTCATACCCACTGCGCGGAGCCTTTCCCTGTTGCCCCTGAGACTTTCAATGGCGTTAAGGCCCATGCTTCCAAGTACTTCCCTCATTTCAATCTCCCAGGCGCCTAAAAGATTGGAAACTAATTCCGCCGCAATTTCCGGGTTCTGCCTTTTCGCCAGATACGGGTCGTTGGTCGTGATGCCCCATGCGCAGCGGCCTGTATGGCACTGCTGGCAGAGAGTGCAGCCCACGGATATCAGGGCGGCTGTGGATATGTAAACGGCGTCGGCGCCAAGAGCGATAGATTTCAGCACATCCGCCGCGCTCCTGATTCCGCCCGCGGCGACCAATCCGACGTTTTCCCTGATCCCTTCCGCCCGTAATCTCTCGTCGACAACGGCTATCGCAAGTTCTATTGGTATGCCTGTATGGTCGCGGACGATAAGGGGGGTAGCCCCTGTGCCGCCGCGGTACCCGTCGATCACTATTATATCCGCTCCCGCTCTCGCGATCCCCGAAGCGATCGCGGCTATATTATGCACTGCAGAGACCTTGACTCCGACAGGCTTTTCATACCTTGTCGCCTCTTTGAGGGCGTATATAAGCTGCCTGAGGTCCTCGATAGAATATATATCATGGTGGGGGGCGGGCGAAATCGCGTCGCTGCCTAGCGGGATCATCCTTGTCCTTGAAACATCCGCCACGACTTTTTCGCCGGGGAGATGCCCGCCGATGCCGGGCTTGGCGCCCTGTCCGATCTTGATCTCGATCATCGCGCCGGCCTTGAGGTATTCTTCATGGACGCCGAACCTTCCGGACGCCACCTGGACTATCGTGTTAGGACCGTACTTGTAAAGATCCTTATGAAGCCCGCCTTCTCCCGTGCTCCAGAGCGTGCCATGCCCTTCCGCGGTGGCGGCTAAGGCCTTCTGGACGTTGAGGTTTATTGAGCCGTATGACATAGGGCCGAACATTATCGGAACATCGAGCCTTATGGTCCTCTTGCCTGAATTTTTCTTTTTTGTGCCGGAAAGCTCCCTTCCCCTGTTGCCTATGTATGTTATCAGCTCCATCGGCTCCCTGAGGGGGTCGATCGACGGGTTCGTAACCTGGCAGGCGTCGAAGAGTATCCTGTCGAAATATACGGGCTGCGTCTTGAGATCGTTGCCCATTCCTGTCGTTACAATGGCTCCCGATTCTGCATTCAGGTAAATGTTTTTAATGTCTCCCTTTGACCAGTACCCGTTTTCCCTGAACTGGGACGGGTTGCGCTGTATAGAGATGGCGTCCGTAGGGCAGAAAGCCTCGCAGCGGTGGCAGCCTACGCATTTGCTGTGGATGGAGTCGATCTTCTGCCTGTCGCCGTCCCAGAAGTTTGAGCCGTATGAACACTGAGTCACGCAGCCCTGGCATTTAATACATCTATCCTGATCTCTTACAACCCTGAAATCGTAATAATTGGTAACATTCGGCTGATAGAGCATCATTTCCTCCCGAAATTTATCTTTCCCTTATGTTCCTGACGGCGGGATAGCCGTTGGCTTCGTACGAACCCGGCACAACCATCTTCCTGTCGGTAATAGTATGCCAGAACGGCGTGTAATGCTTGCCGTAAGGCCTCTTGCTCGACGGTGTAAGCTTCGTGAATTTATCCTTGAGGATTTTAGCGCTGTCCAGCCCGAAAGCCGAGCAGAACTCTCCGACAAGGGCCTTGAGGATCTTCATGTCTTCATCGTCTATATCGGACGGCCTGGTCGCCTTATCCGTTCTTGTTTTATCCACAGTGCCGCGGACATATACCCTTCCGCCATGCATTCCGGTGGCTATATTTTTCCCGAGTATTGGCCTGTCTCCCGCATCGAGGCCTAGAATGACGAGGAAACCCCCTGCCATATATTCCCCGAAAAAGTCCCCTGCGCATCCCCCGATGACGGCCTTGGGGATGAAATCCATGTATTCTTTCATGTGTATTCCTACGCGGTAGCCTACATTGCCCCTGACATAGACCTCGCCGCCCCTCATGCCGTAGCAGAGGACGTCGCCCGCATCGCCGTCGACGAACACCTTCCCGGCGTTCATCGTATTGCCTATTCCGTCCTGGGCGTTGCCATGGACATGTATCGTCGGCCCGTTCATGAAAGCCGCAAGGTCGTTGCCGGCAGTTCCGTTAATATCTATCTTGATGTCTTCACCGCACAGGCCGTCGCCTATATACCTGTGGCCCAGGCAATTATTGACAACGATATGCTTTTCACCGCCTTTGATCGAATCGAAGATCATCGTGTTCAGCTCTTTATAATGCAGGTTCGATGCGTCAATCGTTTTCATATTGCACTCCTCTAAGGCATAAAAAATACAGATAGATATTATAAAACGAGGGAAGAATTTTCTCAAATCAAATAGCAGTAACCGGTATATCCGTTCTCTATTCTGTTCACTCGATCCTGAATCCCTGGCTTTTCCCGTCGCTGTAAAACATTTTCACCGTGTCCAGCGAATATTCGCCGAGATCTTTGCCGATCAGCGGCAGCTTTTTCAAAATATCCGGCGCAACCGTGATGATATGGCAGCCGGCTTCTTCCGCCTGTATTATATTCAAAAGCTCCCTGGGGCTTGCCCAGAGGATATGCGCATTGGTATTGCCCCTGCAGATTTCGACGGCCCGCTTCATCATAGGGACAGGGTCGCGGCCGGTGTCCGCTATCCTTCCGGCGAAAATCGAAATGATATTTTTTATTCCGGGATTTATCGCCTTCGCGACTTCTTCAACCTGTTCTATGGTCATTATTGCCGTTATGTTAAGCGATATCCCGCTCCCGCTCAATTTTTTAATGAGGGGGATCGAAGACTCGCCCCTGGTATTTGTTACGGGGATCTTTACATTGACATTTTTTCCCCAACCGGCTATCTTCCTGGCCTGGATTTCCATATCTTCAAAATCGTCGGAAAATACCTCGAAAGAGACCGGGAGATCGGTGATCTTCGAGAGCACCTCCCTGGCGAAGGCCTTGTAATCGGTTACCCCGGCCTGCTTCATCAGGGTCGGATTTGTCGTAAAACCGCTTACCCATCCTTCTTTATAGGCTTTAAGCATGTCTTCAAGTTTCGCGCCGTCAGCAAAGATTTTGATCTTCAAGTCGGAAGTCTTAAACATATTTTCCATCCTTTATTTTTAAAATTTGTAATTTATTATAAGTTTCACGCTGTCGAGGAGGTTATCCGCTTTAAAATCGGCTTCTTCGGAGCGGGTCTGCCCGGCAGCCTGCTCCTCGCTTTTGACAAGGATAGTCCTGAGTCCGCCCCTTTTCCCGCAGGCGATATCCGTTTCCCTGTCCCCGATCATCCATGAGCGGCTCATATCTATCGAATACTCTTTTTCCGCTTTTTTCAGAAAATACGTCCCGGGCTTCCTGCACTCGCAGGCCAGGGAATATCCGGCAACGATACCGTTGGGATGATGATAGCAGTAGTAATATTCGCTGAATATTATATTGTTCGCTCTGAATATTTCATCCAGTCTGCTGTGAACCTCCATCAAATCTTCGAGGCTGCACTTGCCCTTCGCATAATCGGGCTGGTTCGAAACTATAAATAGCAAAAAACCGTTATCCTGAGCGATTTTCAAACTCTCAAGCGTCCATGGATAGAGGCTTAAATCCTCAACCCTGTGGGGAGGTTCGAATTCGCTTCTGATGCCCGAGAATACGGGCCTGTTTATAACCCCGTCCCTGTCGAGAAAGATAGCCTTATTCATTATCTCGTCGACTCCCATTTAGCGTTCGAAGTTTTTAATTCCGGATGGGAAACGAACATGTGCCATATAACGGCATGGTAAGCCTCTGTCAGGGGTGTGATCATGTCATCGCGCACAACCGGGATGATCACTGCCGCGTCGGCCACCTTCGCGGTAAAACCGCCGTCACGGCCGACAAGGCCGATGATTTTCGAGCCGGTTTCCTTTGCGTATTTCAGGGCTTTGACTATATTGACGCTTATATTTTTTTCCTCGTTTCCCCCGCCCACCGAAATGACAAGTATCCCGTCGGCCGGTTTAAGCCTGCTTCCCTCGAGCCACTTCTCGAAAACGGTATCCCACCCTTCATCGTTAGTGCGGGCCGTAAGTTCGGAAACATTGTCCGTGGGAGCATAGGATTCAAGGCCGACAAGTTTCCTGAAATCGTTAACGGCATGCCCGGCATTGCCCGCGCTTCCGCCGACCCCCAGGATAAAAAGCCTCCCCCCGCCGTTCTTGATCCCGAGGAGGACTTTCACGGCTTTTTCCACCGCGTTCTTATCGATGGTCTGCGCGATTTTAATTACGCCTTCGAAGTACGCTTCCATGTATGTCCTGATATCCATATTCACCGCCATTATTTTAAAAATTCTTTCGTTTCCTCGATTCCTTTAAAGGATCCGATCTCATAAAACCTTTCATTTACTTCGAAACCCGCAAGCTCATTTTCCGATACAAGGCCCCGGTATATGTCCGCCAGGTCGCAGGCCTCGTTTTCCTTAAGGCCGTCGAAACAGGACTTCCTGATTATGCCCAGGCCGTAATCTATATATTCCATTTCGGGAAGACTGATCTTTTTATTATACTCTTTAATGACGCCTTTATCAAAAATTACATTGCTTTTATCCCATTCGTTGTTATTCCTGATAACAGTCATCAGGGCCTTTTTCCCGTCTTTCGAGAAGCTTTCTGAAACCGCCCTGAAATCGACCGGCAGATAAGAATCCCCGTACATGACAAAAAACTCTCCCGACAATTCTTTCAAGGCTTTTTTAATCGCGCCTCCCGTTCCCAGAAGCCGGTCCCCGTCATAGGAATACCTGATGTCGAGCCCGAAACTTTTCCCGTCACCGGCATAATCGCGTATCATATCCCCGAGGTATCCAACGCACAATACTACTTTTTCCAGCCCGTTCCTCTTCAATAATTCCAGCTGGTGATGGATAAAAGGCCTGCCGTTTATATCTATCATCGCTTTGGGAATATCCCGGGTTACAGGGTAAAGCCGGGTTGCCAGTCCTCCGCTTAAAAGCGCGATATCGGTAATCATGACTCCGTTACTACCTTTGTCCCCTCGAAGTCGAACCTGAACCGTATCTCCTCCAGGCCCGCCTTCATCAGCGTGTGCCTGAGCTTGAGTTTATCCTGGGCGTAGAACATGAAAAACCCGCCGCCGCCGGCTCCGATAAGCTTGCCGCCCACGGCCCCGTTTTTCATCGCTAAGTCGTACCATTCGTTTATCTTCGGATTCGAGATGGACCCGGATCTCTTCTTCTTATGCTCCCAATGGACGTTGAGCAGTTCGCCGAATTTTTGCAGATCGCCCTTCTCGAGGACTTCCTTGCTTTTCAGGCCTAATTCTTTTACAAAATGAAGGTTTTCTATCATTTCCTTGTTATTATCCTTGCTTTTATCGTTCTGGTCCTTGAGTATCGAAGACGCGCTCCTCGTAAAGCCCGTAAAAAACAGGAGGAGGTTGTCCTCGAGGTCGTATAATGTCTCTTTGCCAATCCTCAGGGGGTAGGAATTTACGCTGCCGTCCCCGTTGAACTCGAAGCAGGTAAGCCCCCCGTACGCGGAAATGAACTGGTCCTGTTTGCCGATAGGCTCACCAAGCCTTTTGATTTCAATATCGCAGGCCTCCTGCGCGAGCTCCATCGGATGTATAAAATCCCTCTTGTACATATGGAGAGCCTTGAGAAGGGCCGTCGTGAAAGAGCTCGAGGAGCCCAGCCCCGTTCCCGAGGGTATATCCGCCATGCTTGTGAGTTCCAGGTAATTATCCTGGAATTCGAGCATCTTCAGGGACTCCCTGATTATGGGATGCTGTATTTCGGATATCTCCATAACTTTTTCCATCAGGGAATACTTGATTATATATCCCGGCTGGAAAGTCTTATGGAGGGTGATATAGATGTATTTATCTATTGCCGCCGCGATCACGAATCCGCCGAAATCCCTGTAGTAAGAGGCCAGGTCTGTCCCCCCGCCGCCCAGGGTAACACGCAGAGGGCTTCTCGTTATTATCATTTAAATTCTCCCATAGATTTTATCGACGATTTTCAAAGCCTCGAATGCGTCATTAAGGCTTCCGTTTACAGGCCTGTCATTCTCTATCGCAAAAATAAAATCTTTGAATTCGAGGTCCCATGAAAGATCGCCGCCGGGATACTCCCATATCGTTGTCTGCGGCGGCCCCATCTCGGGAAGCATTTTATAGTAGGAGAGCCTTTCAAGCCCGTAGCTTCCTCCAAGCCCGTCGATCTGCAATTTGCCGTATTTCCCGTATATTTCAAAGCAGAACATATTCTTCCATTCCGTGCAGCTGACCTGAAGCCATGCGGCCCGGTTCCCGGGATTTCTCAGGGATATAAACCCGTTATCATCCACTTTCATATCCCAGAAATATGTCTCGGCAAAGCCCTCGACCTTTTCAAAATCGCCCATAAAATGGCGGGATAGATCTATCAGGTGGACGCCCTGGTCGATGAGCTCCCCGCCCCCCGATATTTCAGGATTTGCGCGCCATTCTTTGTCATAGCCTATCCTGCCGCCATGACCGTAACGCCCCCGGATGAACATAAGGCTTCCGAATTCCGGCGAGGAGGCGATCTCCTTGGCCTTAAGCATTGCAGGATGATAACGGAGGTTGAAGCCGACTTTCACCTTCCTGTCCGATTCGAGGCTTTCCATGTAAAAAGGTTCAATCTCGGAAGAATTCCTGGCTCCCGGCTTCTCGATCAGGACATGCTTGTTATGCCTGAGCGCGTACATGCCGACAGCAGTCAGGGAATCGTTGGACGTCGAAACTATGACCAGGTCCGCGTCAGGGCAGGCTGCCGCTTCTTCCCATGAAGAAGCTATAGCGGCGTTCTCTTTATTTATCCTGGCGACTTTTTCAGCCCTTCCCCTTTCCCTGTCAGAAACCATCACGAGCTTATGGCCGCCGCCCATGGCTCCCAGCGCCCGCGCCCTTTTTTCCCCGATCAGTCCGCAGCCGATTATAGCTATATTCATCAGTCAACCCCGTAATTTAAATTAATTTTATCCTCCGCAGCATCCCGGCCTGCCTGTAAGCGGCGCCCCTGTGCACCAGGGCGAATTTCCCGTATTCATCCCTGAAATGGATCAGCCGGCCGCTGATACCCATGTTCTGATTTCTATCGCATAAAAAGCCGACAAGCTTTATGACATCCTTCAGGTCCGTGCCGCCGCCGGCCGATGTTTTCTCCGCCTCCAGGAGGGCGCTGCCGCCGGCCTTTTCGCCCGCAATGATCACTTCTTCCGTCATCCTTGTTTTTACGGCGCCGGGCGCAACCGCGTTGATAATGATATCTTCATACCCGGCAAGCTTCAGTTCTTCCGCGATAGTTTCGACAAGCCGGAGCACCCCTGTTTTTGAAACTCCGTAGGATGAAAAATTTGGCCGGGCGTTGCATGAGCCTCCGCCCGAAAAATGTATGATCGAACCCGGCCGGTTTTCCTCTATCAAGGCTGAAACTGCTGTCTTCGAAACATTGAAGCAGCCCGTGAGATTGACTTTTATTACAGCTTCGAAATCCTCCTGGGACAATGTCCAGGCGGGGCCGAGAGCCCCCTGGATGCCGGCGGCGTTTATCGTGAAAGAGGGATACTCGCCGTAAGCTTTTTTATGGGAATCGAAGGCATCCGCGACTTCATCCATATTTCCGACGTCGCCCCGTATGATATTAATAAACATCCCGCTTTCACGGGCTTCATCCCGCAGCGATTCGAGGCCCGGCATATTCCTTGCGAAAGCCGAAACCTTGAAGCCCTTCTCTAAAAAATCCTTCGCTGCGGCCCTTCCTATTCCCAGGCTTCCGCCGAAAACAATTACAGATTCCAAGAACTTATCTCCTTTCCAGGACCCATTTATTTTCCTTCAAATATTCGAGGGTCTTAATAACGGCTTCCTTTATGGTTAATTTCGGGGTCCAGCCGAGTTTGTTGATTTTAGAGCAATCGAGGAATATAAAAGGATTATCCCCGATCCAGCCACGGTCTTCTCCCGTATATTTGAGCTCGGGGGAAAGGCCGAGATTTTCAGATATCCAGCCGATCGAATTGTTGACCTCGCAGTATTCGTTGGTCCCAAGATTGAAAATATTAACCTTTTCATCAGCTTTTTCAAGCGCGAAAAAGATCGCGTCGATGCAGTCCTGGATGTATAAATATGATTTCCTCTGCCTGCCGTTCCCGAGGACTTTCAGTTCGGCTGGATTTTTCAGCAGCATCCTGTAAAAATCGAAAATATGGCCATGAGTGTACCTTTCCCCGAGGATTGATACGAACCTGAATATCCAGGCTTTATATCCGAAACCCTCGCAGTAAGCCTGTATCAGGCCCTCTCCCGACAATTTGGAAGCTCCGTAAAGGGATGTCTGGACAGGAAAAGGTGCGTTCTCAGGGGTCGGAATCGTCTTCGATTCGCCGTATATGGACCCCGTGGAGGAAAACGCGATTTTCCCGATGCCGTTCTTCCTCATGGCCTCCAGGACGTTAAAAGTCGCTATGATGTTCTGGTTAAGGTCTTTCCCCGGATGCTCGGTCCCGAACCTTACGTCCGCGTTTGCCGCAAAATGTATTACAAAATCGCAACCCTCCATCGCCCCGGACAGCTTTTCGGGGTCTAACAGGTCGCCATCGAAGAGCCTGAAACTGCCGCTCTCTTTCGCTTTTACTAAAAACTCGGGGAGACCCGTGGAAAAATTATCGTAAACGCTCACAGAGTGGCCGTCTGCAAGAAGCCTGTCCGTGATGCTGCTTCCGATAAACCCGGCTCCGCCGGTGACAAAATATTTCATTTTAACTCCAATTCCTTGTTTTTTTTGAAGATCAGACTGTTCATTATAAAATATGTCAATGTCAATGTCAGCGCAATTCCTGCGGAAACGCCTATATAAATACTGACTTTCAGCAGGAGGAAAAGGTTAAGGACGCCAAGCTGGATCAGGTAATTTATAAGGGACAGTATTAAATATTGTATTATCTGGTATTTAAGCCGCGATAATTTCTTTTCCTGGAAAACAAAAATCTTGTTGAGTGTAAAATGATAGATCAGCCCGATAACATACGAAATCGTAAAAGACGTGTTGCTGTCAAGCCTTAAAATTTCATGCGTTAAATAAACGGCGGACATGTTCAATAAATAGGTCGTGCCGCCTATCGATAAAAATTTTATTTTTTTAAAAATTTCTATTTTAAAGTATAATTCCTTTAAATATGTCCATAATCTCTTTCTCATAATACCCGCGGGTTACTTATTAATATTTTTGATTTCAAATCCATGGGCTTCCTGGACTATAAAGACGGGCCTGCCTTTGACCTCGTCGAACATTCTCGCGAGATACTGCCCGATGATTCCCAGGCTCAAAAGCTGGATTCCGCTGTAAAACGATATTAAAATGACGAGGGTGGGATTACCCCATGGTATTCTGATATGCATCAGGCTGAAAACTATGTAAAAAATCCCGAGCAGAAAGCTCAAGCATGCGATTATGACGCCTGAGATCGATATAAGGTCCAGGGGATATTTCGAAAAGCTGAGGATTCCGTTCAGGCCTATTTTAAGGGAGCCGAAAAACCTGTTATACTTGCCCTTTCCGCTGAGCCTCGAATCCCTTTCATATTGTATGCCTATCTGGTTGAAGCCGATGTAGCCGACAAGGCCCCTCAAGAAGGCGTCGTTTTCCTTCAAAAGCTTCAGGTTGTCTATCACTTCCCTGCTCATCAGGCGGAAATCCCCGGTGTTCCTGGGAATATTGACATCGGAGATCCTGTTTATTATTTTATACCCGAGAAATGCGACGATCCTCTTGATGAAGGTCTCTCCCTTCCTGCTTTTCCTCTGGGCATATACGACATGGTACCCCTCTTTCCACTTCTCCACCATATCTTTTATCAGTTCGGGAGGGTCCTGCAGGTCCGCGTCGATCACGACGCAGGCGTCGCCCGTGCAGTAATGTATCCCGGCTATCGTGCTGGCAGGCTGTCCGAAACGCCGGGACATCCTGATCAGTTTTATATTATTGTCCTTTTTCCTGGCTTCAAGAATCAATTCCCCGGTCCTGTCTTTGCATGGGTCCATCGAAAATATTATTTCATAACCGCAGCCTATCGTATCTATGACTTTTTTAAGCCGTTCGAGCAGGACGGGTATATTTTTTTCCTCGTTATAGACGGGAACAATAACCGAGAGTTTAAAGGTTTTATTCATATTTCTTAAATCCTGCAATTCTTCTATAATTTGATAAACAGGATTTATTTTAAATCAAATATGATAATCTGACAAGCAACGGGGCAATCAGACAGACCGGCAATATGCACCTTTTTCCACATCATTTAACTTTTCTGTCTCAATGATCCTGTCTTGATACCCAGTATAGCCCGGTAAGAAACGCCGTCTCCTCCTGTGGAATTAGTTGTTTCAGTAAAAAAACTAAAATACATATATCCTGAATCATTATCAGCATCATTATTTGCGGCAGGTTCAGCGATCTGGTTAACAGAATTCAAACATAGCATGAGGATATTATTTACATATGAAAATAACTTTGGATTTGTATTCTCATACAGTCTATAAGTCCGTGATTGAGAGCCGCCTGTATCTGATGAAGCGTTGCCGCCATAATAATCGACTTCGATATACGCACTTTTTAAATTAACATCATAATTAATAGAATAATAATCATACTGAACCGGATTAGTTTCATTACCCTGACCTCCACATCCATTAAAATTCATCCACTGGGTCCATGCAGCGCCGAAACCTGTTGAGGCAAAACCTGATAACATTGCGATAATGACTCCGGCAAACAAAAAGTTTTTCTTCATATTTAACTCCTGTATTAAAATTTCAACTAATTTAATCGAAATTATTTATTCACTGTGCATTTTTATTAAAATATCATTAATTATTTTCTATTAAGTTTTGCCATCCGGATCTTCGATTTATCAGTTTAACCCTCGGAGGAATCGCCGATTCCGCCGAATATTCCTTTCCGCATTCGGGGCAATACTCAAACCTGTCCTTATTACCTGTCCCGGTGAAACTCATTACAAGAAGTTATCATTTTTTGACCTTAATTTAAATTCTACCAGAACAAAGAATAATTTACTCTAACATTAGTACTAAATTAATTCCCTTCTTCCTTGAGATAATAATCAAAGACCCATCCCTTGATCACACCGGTTTCTATATATGCCCAATGACCCTTCTTATCACCGATATAGAGTTCTATATCTGACCTCTTGATCAACTTCACTCGTGCACCTTTCGATAACAGGGTTAATATTTTGCCATCTACCGAGGCATCCGCGCGCACATTTACATTGTCACCTGTTATCGAATAGAATAAATTATTAGTATTCAATAAAGGTACAACATCGATGCGTTTGGCTTTGATGGGCATTTCTTGAAGGAATAAATCACCCGTTTCGTTTAAATAGAATATTTGAAATGAATCATCACCTTTATATTGAACTTCAACAAATAAAACTTTATCTTTACAATAAAGATTACATTTTATAGTCGCTTCATAAATCCCCTCTTTATACAATGTATCTATAACTGTTCCATCTTTGTTAAATTTGTAATCAAATCTGTAATCTCCAACCCAGCCTTCAAGTTCATATTCTCCAAATTTAGTTACTTTTTTAAAATCCTTCTTTTCCGCTATATAAAAACTCGGCACCCACCCCTTTATTGTAGTATTCTCACCGCTATTATAATAACCAGCATCAATGAACAACCAATTGCCGGTCTTGTTGCTTAATGTTACCTGTTTAAATGAATTAGAGATAATCATAATAATATGCCCAATTTCCATTTTTATTAAATTTGACGGGCTAAATTCAGGTGCTGGATAAACACTCACATCTTTTTCTAAGGTTAGAGTAAAATTGTAGCTTTTTGCAAATAATTCACTAAACAAAAACATATTAATGATAGTCAAACATGAAAAAAATCTATACATTGAAAACTCCTAATTAAATTATACTTGTCACCATAATAGAATCCAACCTGTTATATGAAAATGGGATTGGTGATCTTTTTCAACTTGTGTTCTATTATAATTAGGTACAGGATTACCGCTTCCATAATACATTTGCCATGGATCTAAAAGTTCACTGGAATTTGGTTGAAGCCAATTATATATTCCATTTTGAAAAGTATTATCGCTTGCAAGATTATTGAAAGAGTATCGAGTACCGGTTGACCACACCGCTAAAACATCAACACTATAACCGTCATTGTGCGGGTCATCAGTTCCATATTTCTTGGGATCATTTCTCCACATACTAGATATCTCTATATCCGATATATTATTTTGAGTCGCCATATCTATCAAAAGGTCAAGAGCTTGCGGATTTAAATTTTCAATAGCCTGATCGATAGGAGTCGGCTGACTAGGAGTTAATGTCGAACCTGGTGGGCTAAATTCTTTTTTAGGAAAGATAAAGTTTATACCATCTACAGTAGAAGAATAATTAGTACCGCAATCCTTTAAATTATTCAACATCTGTAATGTATCCGGCGCATGGCTTTGCATATAGACATATTCGACATATTGTAAGCTCATTTGGTTCATATCTTCTTCAGCTCCTGCCTCCGCCTTTTCATCAATTCTCTCTTGCAATGCTTGCTGCTGTGTGTATTCGTCAAATGAGGGATCCGAGCTATTCCCCTCTTCGTCCCCTCCGGGACCAGAACCGCCTTCAGGGTACAAGCCTGCAGCACCATTACCGTTGTTTAACATCTGGTTGACAGTATCCGCTGTAACATATATATCACCGCCTCCACCGCAAATCAAAAGCCCGTATTCAGCCACTAAATTCCCGGCCGCCGCCTCGGCGCCCGCAAATGCTCCGAACGCTCCTCCAAATAGTCCACCTCCTATCGCCCCATAATAATAATTGAGCCGTGGTGATATTATAATCCCGCTTTCACAAGTTCTTCTCCGATGCAGTAAGCGTCAAGCCCGATAAGTGAGGTTTTTGCTATGTCGATATAAGAGGGCTTCCCGTCGCCGGCCTGGTGAAAAACGGCCTCCTGGTAATCTCCGTTTGAGACGCTGATATTTGAGGAATACTTCAGGGTTATGAACGGGCTGCGTATCTGGTTAAGAACGATAGTCCCTTTCCCATCGCCCGGCGCGAGCTCTATATGTATTTTATCGAATTCCCGTATTTCCGAGAAGAGGCCGGGATCGCTCGATGAAATAACTTTCAGGCCCCTGTTTTCAAGAAGCGACGAAATATTCTTCTGCCTGAATCCGGGAGGCATATATTCTCCCCAGTAGAAGTTGGCAACCAGGTTCTCCCTTGAAACCCTTTTATGCAGCTCTTCCGAGGAAAACGCCCTGTACCTGTAAAACTGATAATTTCCGCCGACCCAGACTGCCTGTACAAGGAGTATCAAGGCCAGGCCCGCATCTACGGCTTTTTTACCGTTTATTTTTTTGAAAAGAGCGGCAGATGCGTGCGAGTAATAAATAAAAAGGATGATTGCCAGGGGTGTTATCATGCATAAAAGACGCCAGGGAAACTGCAGATACTTGAAATAAACGAAGCTGTAATAAAAGGGTATTGAAGCGGGAAGCTGGAGGAAAATGTAAAAGACAAGCATAATAAAAACAAAGATCATGTATTTTTTTACAGGAATTTCATTTCCGCTTTCAGGCGGATCGGGCAGGAGGCGCCTCTTCCTGACCAGGAATATTATAATGAGGACAACAAGGGGCAGGAAAAAGAACCTCCCGATCTCGGGGGAAAGGTTCAGCCATGTCTCTCCCATGTTGTAATGATTATCGAAAAAGTACCTGTATATTTCGATAAAAGAATCTTTAATTTTAAAAGCCATAATCGGATGATCCATATCGAAGAGGCCTTTTAAGGCGATGTACGGAAAAATATAAGGAAGGATAGTAATTACGGGGAAAACGGCTGAAAGCAGGGGCTTAAAAGGGGCCCTGAGGCATTCTTTTATATGGACTGCTAAAAAAACGGCAAAGGAGAAAAGTGCAAAGAGGAAGATCAGGTTATGAGAATAGAGTAAAATGGAAAAGAGGATCCCGGCGGTCAGGAAATCGATGGAGGCGAATCTGGATCCGATCCTCGAGAAAATAAACAGAATCCAGACAAATACAACGGAAGCAGTTAATTCGGCATAAGCTCCCCTTATAAGCCACTGGGTATAAGTATAACTCGAGAAGATAAAAAGGCCTGCCGCGACAATGCCGTAGAAGGTCCTGTTAAAAAGCTTTTTCACGGTCATGTAAACAGCCGTGCCGCCCGCTGTCAAAAGCAGAAATATCGAAATTTTAACTGAAACGATAACATCATTGAAAATCAGGTCTATGGATGAAGCAATGTAAAAATAGACGTGATGGTAAAAAAAGGGCATCGGAGAGCCCAGACCGTAGCTGCCGTAGGCGGTCCAGGCCGGGAAATATTCATGGAAACGGAAAACCATATCCTTGAATACAGTAACGCTTTTAAATACGGCGTCGCCGTCATGGTTATCGGGCCACCTGTTACGGAGCGCTGGGACAATGCAGGCGAGCAGGGCCATCGCGCAGACAATGGCGTAAGGCGTCAATTTCCTGAAGTCAGGCTTTTTAAACATACCAAATTATAATAGGACGCTCTTAAAAAATCCAATTACGCATTTGCCATTTCTTTCTTGAACATTTCGAGACCTTCCAATATAATATTGCCCTGATCGAATGATTTAAAAGGATAACGGGATGAGGATCGGTACTTTAGTTGCTTTTAATTCAATTAAAATATTCATGCAAAAGAACATGATATTATTGATTTTTACAGCCGGTTCGATAATGGCTTTAGTGATAAGAATAGCCCTTATAAACGGAATTTCCAACGATATGGTTGTTTCAATGCAGCCCTGGGCGGATCATATAAAGAAGCTGGGGTTTATCCAGGCGTTTAAATCGGCATTTTATGATTATACCCCATTATACCTTTATGGAATTTCAATTATAACAGCTCTGCCCATTCCGGCGATGATTGCGATCAAGATGCTGTCAATTTTATTCGATTTCATAGGGGCTTTTTATATTTATAAGATCCTCAAAGAATTATACGGCAAAGGCTCCATCCTGCCCGCGATAGGTTATGTTTCCTTTCTTTTTATTCCTACCGTTGTTGTCAATTCCTCTTACTGGGGCCAGTGCGATATAATATTCACAACATTTATCATCATTTCCATTTATTTCTTCCTGAAGAATAAAATGTTGTCTTCGATATTATCTTACGCCGTCGCCCTATCCATAAAATTGCAGGCTGTATTTATTTTTCCCTTATTTATACTATTCTGGCTGAAAAAGTATTTGAAAACATGGCATTTCTTATTCCTGCCCGGCGTTTACATTTTAACGATAATTCCGGCGGCTTTAGCCGGCCGTCCTTTGAGCAGCCTGTTCTGGATCTACGGGAACCAGATAAGCGAATACAAATACGATATAAAAATGGGGCTTCCGAATATTTACCAGTGGTCGGATTACAGGTGGTTTTTCAACCGGGATCTATATGATTTGATCCTCATATCGGGAATTATTTTCACGGGACTGCTGGTTTTCGCCTGGCTTGCCAGGAAATGGAAAGACGGGGGCCTTGAAAAAGAAAAATCGATAGTAATAGAATATGCATATACTTTAAGCGTGATAATTCCGTTTTTCCTCCCGCGCATGCATGAACGCTATTTTTATGTCGCGGATGCCCTTGGTTTATTATACCTGTTTTATAAACCGCGAAATTTTTACCTGCCTGTCATTATCTGGGCAGCGTCGTTTTTATGCTATCTCTCCCCGCTCGGGGGCCCTAAATTAATGAATTATGAGTTCCTCACATTCGGGGTTTTCATCGCAGTTATTAAACTATTGTACGATAATTTCAAAAAATTGCCGGTCATCGGGGAAAACAATGAAGCAGCGTAAGGAACTATTGCTGCTTCTCTTTATTATCGCCGCTTTTATTATTACAAGGTCCTTTACATGCTTCAATGATTATTTTCTCCTGGATGACTTCGACCATATCAGGGACGCTAAAAGTCTTTACGCCCATGCGGTTATCCCCTTCAAGGGGCCGAACCTCTCGGGGAACAGCGCATGCATACCGGGGGGAGGGTATTATATTCTGCTTTCCATCCCGGCCCTGCTCTTCGATACGCCTCTGGCATTCGACCTTTATTCGACGGCTCTCATGCTGTGCGCCGCCGTATTCTTCCTCTATACCGTCCGCAAGCATTACGGGCCGCCTGCAATGTTTATCGCCGCTTCCCTTCTTCTCTTCAGCCCCAGGATCATGATGATGGAGTCGGGGACATGGAACCCGTACTACGCGGCGATGCTGTCCCTTGTCCTTGCGGCGATGCTGCTCGAGGTGTTTTCCGGGAAAGATAATCCCGTGTTATTGTTCCTGCTCCTTCCCCTGAGCGCCCTGATGGCGCAGCTCCATTTCACCGCATTTTTTTACCTTCCCCTGATTCTCGCAGTTTATTTCCTCTGTTTTTACAGGGGGCGGAATAAAAAATATTTCTGGCTGGGGATATCGGGAGCCGCCCTGCTTTACGTTCCCTACCTCTTAAGCGAGCTCGGAAATCATTTTCAAAACACCCTCGCTATATTGTCGATGGGGAAATCGGGAAGCGCTTCCTTCCCGGTCCTGTCGTACCTCCTGCTGTTCCCTACCCTCGACATAGTTTTGAACGGATATATGTCGGAAGTCTCCAATTTTCTGGGGCTCGTCCCATGGTATGCGGCCTGGCCGGCGGGAGCGGTTTATTTCGCAAGCCTCATACTCAGCGTGTCCGCCGCCGTATACTCCGTTGCCGCTTTATTCAGGATTAAAAAATTGAATGAAACGGACAGGGGCGCATTGATATTTTTCTTCCTGGTCATCGGGGGCCTTATTTTCGGCTTTACGGCGTTCAGAATACCCTCGCTTCCGACCCATTATTACCTGCCGGTATACGGCTTCGCATTCTTCCCGCTCCTCCTGCTTTTAAGAAGGCTTGAAGGCGCCCCCGCAATTATCGATAATATAAAGTATGCGCCCCCGGTCATCTTCACGGCTGCCGGTTCGGCGCTGGCGATTTATTATTTCCTGATCGTTATCGGGCCGTCAAGCCTCCCCAGGCAGTACGGCTACGTGAATGCCCTGCTCGACGACGCGAGGGGCAGGCCTTTCCAGGTCAGGACGGAATATAAAAAGGTTTTTTATGAAATAACCGCAAAAGAACTCCTTCACAGGGAGTGGAATGAAAAAGACGGCGCGCCTTTAAAATACATTATAGATAAAAAAATCAATCTGACTAATACAGGTCCTGCCGACAGGATTTACGGCGACGACAGGATGGCCCTGTACAGGATCAGGGGATGATTATGAAAAGGAAAAGGATCGATGCCGATCTTATAATAATAACCGGTATCGCCGTATCGGTGATACTCGCATACGTGCTGCTTCATCTTCGCTTCGTAAAGGAGGACGTCGACGACGCCTGGACCCTCTCGTTCATTTACAATATGATGGTCAGGCATATAGACCCCTCAGTCACTTTCGGCGGGGGACTGGCCAGCCCGCATATCTTCGGCATGACACAGGCTTATGTATACTCTTTTATTCTCAATATTGCCGGATGGACAAAGAACAACGCCCACCTTATATCGACCTTTTTTATGGCCGCATCTGCCCTGTCATGGTATTTTATATCGAGGAAACTCGATTTCACGGTAAAAAGCGCGGTTTTATTCTCCCTGATGATCCTCTGGTGCGACCCGTTTTTCAGGGAAGCCAACCTGGCCCGCCCCGAAAGCCTCACATTTTTCATAATAACGCTGTCATTCCTGCTTTTCATTTATAATAAACCTTTCCTGTCGGGCCTTCTGACCTTGATCGCTTTCGAAAACCATCCGATGGGGCTCTTTGCCCTCGTGTTTATCGCCGCCTATATCGTTTACAGCGGCGGATTGAAAAAAATAAAAATCCTCCCGGCAGGGCTTTTCCTTGCGGGAGCGGCGGCCGGGGCGGTGTATTTCCTGCTCAACCATATGGCCTACATGAATGAGTTCTATGCAGGCCTCAAAGCGGCCTCCGCGACGCGGACATACACCGTCCTCGGATATTATTTCTTCCAGAATAAGGTCAGCCTCCATATTATCATTTTCGCATTTTTAGTACTCTGCACAGCCGTTTTCTTATGGAGAAAAGGCTGGAAAAATTACCCGTTCGCGCTTTATATACTCCTTCTCTCCATCCTTGTGAACTTTATAAATCCCAGGGACAATTATCATTACATGCTTTATTTTTACGTGTCTTTACTCTTTACGGTATTTGTCTGCCTCGAAGGGACAAAATGGAGCAGGGCCGCCCCGCTTGCGCTTTTCCTTCTTGTCTCGGTTCATTACGGATACTCCTGGCTTCATAACGGAACTTTCGATTTCAATAAAAAGATTTCAATGCTGAAATCATCAATCCCGGGCGGCACAACCCCCGTTCTCGGAACCCCGGACGACTGGTTCGCTTTTGTCGGACGGGATTTCTACGCTTCGACCGACACCCATGAGTTCGATACGAACGCACCGGCTCTGTACAACATCGAGGACGATACTTTCAGGAATAATTACAACGATTCCGGGCTGCGCGGTTCTTATAACGAATACCTGAAGAAAAATTATACATCGGATCCGGTAACCACTTTTACCGTTAACGGAGAGTTATACAATATAACCCTCCTGAATAAAAAACCGGTAACTACAAAGTAAACCTTATAAAGGAAAGTCATATGAAAAAAACTTTCAAAAAAGAGCTCCTCATGATCCTGCTGCTCGCTGCGGCTGTCGTGGGGACAAGGTCTTATACATGGTTCAACGCTTATTTTTCGTCGGATGACGTCGACAATATTCTCGAGGCCAGGGACATTTACGCGTCCGGGAGGTTCCCGGTTATGGGGCCCCATATGAGCTCGTCGCCAGTCAAAATACCCGGGGGCGGATATGACCTGCTCCTTTCCATACCCGCCCTGCTGAACGCCTCTCCGCAGGTGTTTTACATCTACTCGGCTGTTCTTATCCTCGGCGCTGCAGCTCTTTTCCTGTTTACGATAAAAAGGCATTACGGAAAATGGGCCGCCTTTACAATAGCCTCTCTCCTGCTTTTCAGCACCAGGTTTGTCCTCTTCGAAGCGGGCATGACAAACGGCTGCTACGAGATAATGCTTTCCATGGTGCTCGCGTCCATTCTCATGGAGGTCTTTTCGGGCAATGAAAAACCCCTGCTATTATTTTTGATCCTTCCCCTCGCGGCGCTGATGGCGCAGGTGCACATTCCGAGCATCTTCTATATCCCGCTGACATTGGCCGCATATTTTATATTTTTTTACAGGGGCAGGAACAGATCTTTTTTCTGGCTGGGGATAACAGGGGCCGCCCTGCTTTACGTGCCTTACCTTGTCAGCGAGATCGGGAACCATTTCAGCAATACTTTAGGCATGCTCTCTTCGGGACCCTTACAGAAAGGGGCTTCTTTCCCTGCCCTCTCTTACCTGCTGCTTTTCCCGAGCCTCGATTTTATGATCAGCGGATATATTTCGGACGGACTGCGCTTCCTCTCCATGCTGCCCTGGTATGCCTTATGGCCCCTGGCCGCCGTTTACCTCGCAAGCCTGGGCCTGGCGGTATGGTCGCTGGTTTTCTGCGTCACCGCCCTCTTAAGGAAAGGTCTGCCGGATGATATGGACAGGCGACTTCTGACAATATATTTTCTTACAATGGCAAGCCTTATCCTCTCCTTCACGATCTTCAGGGTGCCGTCCTATCCTACGAGCTACTATTATTCGGCTTACGCTTTTTCATTCTTCCCTTTGCTTGTCCTTCTGAGGCGTTTAAACGCCAGACTGCTGCTGAGAGCGTCGATAGCATTCATCATTGGAGGATCGGCCCTTACGCTTTATTATTTCGCATACCTTGTAACGCCTATAAGCATCGGGATGAGGTACGGTTACGTAAATGCAATGCTCGATGACGCCGCGGGCAGGCCTTTCGAGGTCAGGGCGGGAGACGACCATTATCTGTACCAGGCTATCGCGGGGAGGATACTGCACAGGCAGTGGAATGAAAAAGCCGGGGCGGCTCTGATATACATCATCGATAAAGAAGGCAATCACACGAACACTGGCCCGGCCCGTCTAATCTTCGGCAACGGCAGGATGGGGCTTTACAGGCTCAGATAGTTTTCTTTTTAAACACCAGGAAGTCATACCCGATGAAATTCATCAGGATCGCCACGCCTATGCCTATGAGCGTATTGAGCTTGTAGTGCATTCCCATATTAAGAAGGAGACTGAACAAAAGCACTCTTGCGACAAAAGAAATGCCTGTTATAAGATGGAACTGCAGGCATTTGGTGATGAACTCCCCGGCATTTTTATACCTGTAGCGCCATGTCACTATAGAATGCAGTATAAAACCTGCAATGATGGAAACCTCGATGCTGACGGCGTTCGATATGTTTTGAAGAAAAGCGGTTTTGAACCCTAAACCGTCTATGAGAAGGACAATAACCGCGAACTGGGACAGGGCCACAAGCAGGCCGTTAAAACCGTATTTCACAAGGTGGGCGAAATGGGATGTATTGTAGCTGAAGATGCACCAGAAGGTGCGGAAAGCGTCTTTCATCCCTATCTTTTTGCCTTCCTTGTAGGTCCTTCCGTAATAAGAAATGCCTACTTCATATACGCGGCAGTCTTCCTCCCTTGAAAGCTCTCCGATCTTCGCCGTTATTTCCGGTTCGAAACCGAAGCGGTTTTCTTCTATGTCGAACCTGTCTATTATATTTTTCCGGAATACCTTGTAGCAGGTTTCCATATCCGTCAGGTTTAAATCCGAGAACATATTCGATAACAGGGTCAGGAGCTGATTGGCGACAGTATGCCAGAAATAAAGAACGCGATGGGGTTCGTCGCCCACAAACCTCGAACCGTAAACAACATCCGCCCTGTCCTCTATGATCGGCTTCAAAAGCTTCGGGTACTCGTTGGGATCGTATTCCAGGTCCGCATCCTGAATGAGGACGATGTCTCCCGTAGCGTTCCTGAAACCCGTTCTTAAAGCGCCGCCCTTGCCCGTGTTTTTCTCATGGAACAGGACTTTGAAGGGAGCCTTTTTCAGGGTCGAGAGATAGTCCCTTGTCCCGTCCCTGGAACAGTCGTCCACAACGATTATCTCTCTTTCCTTTATTCCTTCGGGCAGGGGAGCTTTCTCCACCGTCCTGAGGATCTCTTCTATGGTATTTTTTTCATTATAAACGGGGATCACGATAGATAATTTCATAAAACATCCTTATGTCTGAATTTTAGCGGGCGTAGGAATTCCCGATCAGCCGGAAACAATACAGGGGGACAAGGGCAAGATTGATAATCACCATGAGAAGGGCTAAGGACAGGCACAGGTTAAAGACTTTCCTGTTTTCATGTATCCTGTCAAAAAACTCCATCATCCCGACGGCAAAGATAAACACGCAATTGAGCAGCATACGGTTTCCGAAAGTGTCGCCCTGGTATGGTATCCACCAGCTGCTGACAAGGTAGAGCTGGGCTAAGAAGAAACCTGCAAGCAGGATGGCCGCGGTCATGTCTTTCTTAAATAAATAATAAAGCCCGATAAAAGAGAACAATACAACGGGCGATCTGGTTAAGAGCCCGCAATAGGGTGAAAACAGGCTGAACAATATTTTCGGATTTGCCCAGTATATAAAACCTTCCTTATTGGAGGCATAACTCGTTGTAAAAAAAGAACCGTAATCTATTTTATTAACAATGAGCTGGAGGGAATAGACTGCCGCGAATATGAGAACATATACGAGCCCTCCTGGAATTTGAAGGTTCTTCCACTGCCGCGTTTTAATAAAACTGACCAGGGCATAGACCGGGGGGATGACTATTATCAGCCCGTCCTGGTATCTTGTAATTCCGGCAAGTCCGCCCAGGAGGCCCAGGATAACCCAGTGCTGAAGCTTCATATCGTTCCTGTTAGAATACCAGACGGCCAGGAAGACGGATATGCTGAAAACCGACATTGTATGGGATAAAAGAGGTTCCATAGTCATATAATAAACCAGCGGGGTACCCAGGCAGGTTAGCATTACAGCGAGCAATACGGATGTTTCGGCGTAACGTTTCCTGCCGAAACGGTAAATCGCAAAAAGGCCCAGGAATGCATAAAGCATGCTCCCAAGCCCGGTCAGCAGCTGGTAAACCGGACCGTATCCGTCAGGAGAGAGGCCGGGTATGAAAGGGCTGAGCGCCAGGGTAACGAGGTGGCCGAGAAAAAAGAAGGGGACAAGCATTAGGGCCAGTCCGATCGGGTAATTAATAGGGACCAATCCCGTGGACGATGGATGGGGAGGGCCGCTGAGCTTCCTGTTACCTGTGAAGCCCGATCTTTCGTTATAATAATGCTCAAGCTCCGCCTTCAGGTCTAATTTGTGGCTCATCACAAATGCATGAACGGTGCTGTAGTAATTGACCGCATCCCCGCCGATAACGCTTTTAGTGACGATCAGCCTCCCGGCAAGGGCCAGGACGAAGAAAATCCCAAGCAGCAGGAAAAGGGCGGTTTTGCGTTTCACCATCCAATCGATAAGTCCCCGCATAATATCTCCGTAGATTTCTATGGCCTTGATTTTAAGAACCGCAGGTAAAAATGTCAAAAGGGATGATGAAACTCTCACTCCGAAGCAATTCCGGATTTACAATTTCGGATTTCAATTGACTTTTTTCAAGCTTTCCAGAATAATTTTATATGTTAAAAAATGAATTGGGCATTATGCTCTACGGATACAATAAGGACGACGCTGAAAGCCTTCATAGTATTATCAGGGACGGACTTAAGAAGGACGTCGCGCTTCTGAGCGCTTCAGGCAGGGAGGAATTGACCCTAAAAGACTGCCTCGCGCGCACTGATTGGGATTATGAACAGGCCGAACCTCCCATCCTGATCTTTCTATCGTTCGGCGACGACGATATACATAAAACCCTTCAGCTGATTAGAGGGGCGGAAATCAGGCGTCCGATATTCTGCGCGCTGACTGCGGAGAATATCAGGTGGCCGCTCAATGTGCTTATCGATCATCTCCGCGAAGAAGACCTCTACTGGAAAAACAGGAAAAAAAAATAACACTTTTAAAGCTCTGCAACCAGCCTTCCGCTTATACGTAAAGGCATATTTTTTCAAAAATATACCGGGAAATTATTTCCTTTATTTCCGGAGTTATGTCCCTGAATTGTATGGCGCAAAATTTTTCCAGGCAGGCCGCCACTACCCCATCGATAAATACATATTTTCCGTCTAAAACAAACTGCATTGATTTTAATTCTGTCCCTATTGCCAATGAATCCGCGGGATATGTCCCGACTAATTCCACCGCGATCCCGCCGAAGCTTATATCTTTAATCCGTCCTACAATAAGAATTAAATTTACCGGGGACCAGAATCTGACGCCGATCCTCTCTTTAGGGTCGATTTGAATCCTGACATATTTTCTTTCGGGCGGAACATCCCTGACCTTTTGATAAAGAGTCGTAATATAATCATATATAAGATCTGCCGCGGCATTAATTTTTATAAAACCTGCTACGCCGGCCTGAATTGCCGAAGAAATATTCCCGATATCGATAGATCCGAAGAGAAGAATGATCGCCGTTTTTTTGATTTTTTCATCGGGGTGGTCTTTTATTTGATTAACTAATTTAAATGTGGCAGTAGAATCTTCATTAGTGAAATCTAAAACGACTATTTCAGGAAAATACTTCTGAATTTTATCTATCAGGTCACCGGGATTTTTTGAACGGTATAAAGTTATTCCCATATGAAATAGCGCATCGGCAAAGGTGTCCGATTGTGTGTATATCAGCACTTTCAAAGTTTTACCGTCCATTTGCAGCCTCTTTTAAACAAAGATTTTTATCAGCTATTGGAATTCAGGATGGATTTCAGGTCTTTCTTCAGGCAGGAAAACATTTTACCGTCCGATAATAACAGAAGGCACTTCTTCCCCCATACCAGGGTTTGGACAACGGTATCCTTATCGAGATTTTGACTGCTGAAAAGTCCTTTCCAGATTTCATTATATTCAAACGGTATGAATAAATATGGCTTGATGAAAACGAATCTTTCATAATTTTTCACGATATGATTCAGGACAGTCTCATCATCATGAAATCTTTCTACGATTTCAGAGTGAAATTGAATATTATTCAGCCCTTTCCCGAAATCCGGGATTATTGAAACGATCGAATCGGAAAACCGGATGAATTTTTTTATGGCGCCGGGAAAAGCTATTTGCGCTCCAAGAAGGTCCGAAAAAAAGTTTTGAGACGGCCGCAGCAGGGGAGTTTCGGGAATTAGAACGCAATTAAAAGACGGCTCTTTCAATTTTTTTAAAATGATCCGGTAATTCCCGATATCCCGGATATCTATAAAGGTTATGATAGATTTCGAGCAATCGTCGTTTTTTATATAATTTCTGAAATATCCCATCCGTAAATCGATTCTTCCATTGCCGTATATGATCGCATCGGGGCATACCTTCTCTAAGATCATTCTCGCTGAAGATAGAGCCGCGGTGTCTACAAGCACCAATGCGTTTTCCCCTTTTTCGGCAAAAGAAATAATTTGTAAAATGACTCCGAATTTCGAGCCTATAAAATTATGAAATAAAAATGTTTTCCTGCCGGACCCCGGAGACAAAAGCATGCGCTTTTTTTCGGGGTAGACAAAAAAGATATATTTAAGGAATAATATAGGGCAGTAGATTCCAAGGTCTAAAAGGCTATTTTCAATAATTTGATAATAAAGGAAAACCCCGCACATTCTTTTTATGCTATCCTTTGTTTCCCCTTCTCCGAGAATAGTGCCCATCATATTCCGGATTAAAGAGAAATATATTATTTTTTCAATGGGAAACTGGATCGGCGTTTTAATAACCGGGAATGTTTTCATTTTATAGACTAAATAATAAAATAATCCGTAAATAAATATTAATTTTCTCAAAATCAGACTTATAAAACTTTTTTTCAATTCAAACAGGAAATTGGGAAGGATTCCAGGAATTTTAAAGGGATTGGTCCTTTCCTTAACCATTTAACCGAGATGAACGGGAAATACTCTCTTATTTATGGATTTTACACAGAAACTCATCGGCTCTAAAATTTTTCCGAAAGAGACTTCTTTAAGAAGTCCGGATTTCATAAAACCTTCTCTGACAACCGCTGCTTTTTTTTGTCTTTTCATAATATTGGCCTCCGATTTTCAGCTGACTTTTCAAGCAGGTTTTCCTGGATTTTTCCCGACCTGATTGTAAAAAGCATCATATTATGGAAGCGGCGGCATGATTGTAAATCCACCAAAAAGTTGGATTTTCCCAATGTCATCAGCTGCAATAGATTGAGGAAAAGTTAATGGTTTTGGATCAATAGTTTTTCAGAATTCACCCGAGATGATTTGTTTGAATTGCGTCTTGGTCTTTGAGCCTGTTTTTTGATAAACATTATGGATATGGCTTTTAACAGTCGATACCGCTATGAATAATTTAGCGCTGATTTGATCATAAGTACAGCCTTCCATCAGGAGGAGCATGATCTCTTTTTCCCTTACCGTTATAGAAAATTTAGAAATAAATTTATCGGTTATGAGCTTGTTTTCCAGAAGATTGATCTTTAATAAAAAATACCTTGCGAGCAGGAAAATGCTGATTACATTCAAGACCAGATAATAGATTACTGAAAAGAAAAAACCGACGGGAAAAATCTTTATCTGATACTGGAAATAATCGATTTTTGAATCGAGGATAAAACCGGGAATAAAAACGATTGTAATTAATGCGAAAATTTTTAGTATTTTCTTTACCATCTCGTTTTCCAGGCGGATATAACTTCTTATCATAAATATGGTAATATAAGCGATTATAAAAAGGATAAGAATACCGCCGGTGGTCCGCATTTCAAACCTCATAATACTATAGATGTTCTCAGGATTTTTCCCGATTAAAAATGCCGTAATCAGCATTAAAGGATAGCTGATCCCAAGGACGGCAAAAGCGGCCTTTTTAGCCGCGGAATAATCAACTTCGGTCAGCTTATGGAAGAAGTATGGAACAAAGTAAAGGAAGAAAGGATACCAGATGAAGTATACCGAAAAAGAAAAAATATTAATCCATATTTCTTTTTCATTCAAGATTTCAGTTATATAAATCCTGACAAGGTTAATAACGAGATAAACCGTGAACAGAAGAAGAAAAATAAAATAATATTTTAAAACGGAATTTTTAAATTTCATCCAGGCGACCATGACAAAAAGCATCGAGGCTACACCTATCGAAAAAGCTAAAATGTAATAAAAGAGGATAATATTTTGCAAAATGCCCTCGGGGTAATTTCAAAAAGGACCGCGGTTGCTCTTACCCTAAGTTATTTTCGGTGTTTGATCATCAGAATTGTAACTTGTTTTACTTTTGAGGGTTATACAAATTACCCGTTCCGCCAGTCATGCACCGTGCCGAGGCGTTCAGAGTCCAGAATTTAATTTCCGGCATAAAAACTCCTTATGTCTTTTTAAGCCTTTTTAGGTTCGATACCGGCTAATTTGATCGCCTGCTCCAGCATATTGAACCAGAACGGCGAGCCTAACGAAACGGCAATCGCCGAAACGATGATGCCTAGAATTTTTTCAATCCAGAGCCAGCATTCATTGTTCGATCTAGCCGGTATTTCAGCTGATAAATTATTCCAGCCGAATGGAATTTGAGTATTTGTAACAACGCCGTTTATTACATCCAAAACCGGTCCGACAGCCTGGCTTTGATTTGTCACCGTACTCACTGACTGGACCGCATAACTCGATAAGGCAATGCGCATATTAGAATTGCTGCTTAGTTCCTTTACCATATCGATCGTATCGATATTCATCGATCCGCAAATAACTATTGAAATTGCAAGTATGATATTATTCACATACCTTTTATACCAGCCTGAAACCCTGTCCATTGCGTCGTCGAAATATTTTTCAAGGCTTGTTTTAAGGTTTTCGATTTTATTCTCGGCGGTCCTGGCAAGCGTGCTAAGAGTATCTTTAAGATTCTGAGGAATGGGAGATGTTGCGATTGCATTTACCAGGTCGGCTGTAACGCCGGGAATCGTGGTATATACTTTAAGGATATTATCTAAAATTGTCGCCGAAAAGATACTCGAAGGGATATAGGACGGTTTTTTGCCGGGTTTTTGCACAAGGTTTCTGATAAGCGGGTTATTGTAGAAATTAGCAATTAAATCTCTGTCGCCCAGAAAATTCTCCAGCCAAATGCTTAAAGTCCTGGACCTCATTGAAAAGAAGCCCGATATTCCTTCGTTAATAGCAGTGCAGAGCAGGCTTAGCGCCAGATAAATAAAAATTACCCCGATCGCGATTTCAAGAATTACGGATCCGAACATATTTCACCCCCCCGCTAAAATTTATATGCTGTGCTGGTTATGATAATAGAATAAGCGGGAATATTGACGCTTCCATTAAAAAGCCAGATAAAAGCGAAGGAAACCGTAACGGCATCGTCAAGGAAGCCCAGTCCGATACCCGCGCCCAGATTGTATATGGTATCCTGGCTTATAGCCGGATTTGATGTTCCGTCGGCAAATAATATACACCCGATATCGACATAAGATTTCCAGCTACCGTCCGACTGCTGGTAACCGATAAAGTTCCTGGATAACCTGAAGAAAGGCCCGAAATTGGGGAAAAATTGAGGACTTCCATTCACATTAGGAAGATATGAAAGGCCTACCAATCCTAAAGAGGTATCAAGCACGGGAACGGTAATTATCGGAGCGGCGGCAGGTATGCTTGGATTGGGGATCAAGGGAGAACTGTCGCTGTTCAGAATGCCGTAGAAAGATCCTGCGATACCAAAAAGAAATGCAACTAAAAACATAGCGGACAATAACCTTTTCATAAAAATACCTCCCGATATATTTATGGTTTTCATCGGTTTTCAATAAAATATATCAACCTCGCCGCCAGGTGAATTATTACTTACAACATCAATATGCTGGCCGCAATCGGTTATGCGATTATTCACCTTCCAGTTTAAAACCGCTTCGCCGTTGTCAAGCATTATTTCAATGCCTCCCATGACGGTTTTATCAGAAGCAGGATAATTATCCTTAGCCTGCAATCCGTATGCTTCAAGAACTTCATAACATAATGATAGTTCTTGAATCCTATTCTTTATCAATTTAGTATCGTCGATTCCTTCGAAAGAACACATATAGCTGAAAACAGGGGAAAACCCGATATTGTCGCAATCAACTAATTCGATGACTCCCGTGAGAGATTGTGAAGAATTTACAGGCACAAGCCTGGAGTAATTTGCCGGCCCTCCGCCTCCGCCGGCGTACCAGCATGAGACCGACCAGAAATCACCGCCTCCGACAGCAGAATTTCCCCACTGAAGCACCGGCTGTAAGATCATATTATCAGGGCTTTGAATTCCATTGAAAAGATAAACTTTTTGGCCCGATTTTTTTAACGGCGGAGGGGGAACAATCCATGTTGTCGCGAATCGTTTTATAAACCGTCCCGCAGGTTTTGTCCAATCGGTATATACAATCCATCCGTTGCTTAAGGACATCCGATCACCGCCCTCTATGTTTTAAAATGCAAGATATTATACAAAAAATATCATGATTGTAAATCCGCCGAAAAGTTGGATTTTACCGGCTGACATTAAAACCGCTTATTCGCTCCCCCTGAACGGATCCGCCGGATCTTCGGAGGTTTTAACCCGGGAGGGCGCCGCCGCGACAAGCCTGTGCCCGAGGTAGCTGCCCGATGCGTTATAGAGCATTATCATCAAGACCGATATGACAGGCAGCATAATTTCAGGTATTTTGATGAATTCATGCAAGACCCTGTCTGCCGGGATAAAAACCCGTGCAAAAATCAAAGAATTCGTCATAAGAAAACCCGTTAAGCCCGGTACGATATAAAAAGATACCGCGAAGCCGAAATTTATTCTTTTTACAAACCTGAGCCCCCTTCCGGGATTGAACAGGGAGCCCGAAAGCAAGACAAGAGTTAGCGCCGCGCTGACTATCGCAAGAATAAGCCCGTATTCAAGCCATGGCAGCCGTTTGACTTCGCTAAAGTAAAAACATCCTGAGACAGTTATTGACAATGCGCAGGATAAGGAAAATACGGCAAGAACAGGCCTCGAGATGTTTTTGTTCCTTTCCACGGGAAAAGGCTTGCTGTTGTAGAACCAGGAAAAGACCAGGTGAAGCTCTATCGCGAAAGCGGAGAGGGAAAAGAAAGGCGCAGCCATGAATGCGCCCGCCGTGCTTAAAACCGGGAAGAGAGAGAAACTCGCAAAAATATCTATTGCCATGCAGATGAGAGCATACTGGCCGAGCTTCCCTCTTTCCGTTTTATTTTCTATTTCATCCCAGACGGCCTTGAAGGCGAGAAGCCCGGAATAACGGTAGCTGTCGAGGGTGTTCCTCATCATTCTGCGCATTATCGACTGGAAATTCTGGATAAACAGAAAAATGGCTGCCGATACGGCGGCAAGGATTGACCTGTTCAGCAGATCCAGATAAATTGCGCCGGATATATGGATGGCGGCGCCGGCCTTATCAATGAAATAAGTCATGGCATGCAGCATTTTCACGGGGGCGGCCTCAAGCCCGATTTGACGAAAGAATAAGGGTAAGACCTCAAAATAAAGCCGAATTTCGGCATATTCATTATATTCGAGGGGAGCACGACGTTTTTTGTAACAAGAGTCCTGCTGTAGTTCCTCGACAGCCCGTCGGTGTCCGATATGCCTCCGCCCTTTACCGGCGTTCCGCTGTCCTGCACCGTTTCGAGAAGATACTCGGCCTCGGATATGAAATCCGAAAACTCCCCGGCGTCTTTCGGATCGGCCACTGCGAAAATAACCTTTGTCCCGCAGGCATTTACTATGGAATTCTTCAGGGTCCCGTATAAATTCTCAACCTGTGAAAGATCCTGCGTAGCCAGCCAGACAGACCCACCCTTGGACCTGGAAAGGGTCAGCAATTCCACCAGGGAATTGAGCCGCTGGAGGGTTGCGAATTCGTCAAGAATAAAAAACAGCCTCCTGTCCAGGGAATCCGGCAGCGATAAAAGACTGGAGGCGATCGTATCGATGAGCAGGGACAGGACCGGCCTCAGGGTGTCCCTGACGTCGGCGAAGCCCGTCACATATAAAATCCCGGGTTTCCCGTCGCAAATCCAGTCTTTTACCGTGAAATTTCCATCCTGATAATTCATGCATAAAAGGGATTCCGTAAACTGGGACAATACAGCGAGCACTCCAGCCGTCTGGTTTGAGCCGGGCATTGAAATGAAATTGGCGGCTATCGGGCTTACAGACATTACTATCGGCAGCAAATCATCGGCCCGGGAGCTTATCAGGTCCAGCAGGCCCCTGTTGCCGGATCCTTCCGGGGAAGAATTATTTATCAGATATTCAAAAATGCTCTTGAGAACGGCCCTTGCCCCGTCTCGGAAGAATTTTTCATTCCCTCCCTCGGGCGGTTCCGGTATGAGAGAATGGCAGATCCTTTTGGCGGCGGCGGAAACTTTCAGGCAGTCCCCTGCGCCGGTGATTTCATCGATTATGTTCCATTTTAAAGAACGTTCGTCGAGGGGATTAAAAATCAGGTCATGTTTTTCATCGTAAAATTTCGAGAGGAAATCTCCTTTGAAATCGTAGACCACAGCTTTCCTTCCGTTATCGATGAGCTGTTCGACTATGGAATAAGCGAGAACGGATTTTCCGACCCCGGGTTTTCCGATTATAAAGACATGTTCGGTCTCGGCGGCGGCGGCAAGCATGCAGCTGCCTATCATTAATGCGCGTTCCTTCAGGCCTGAAGCTTTCATATCCCTCCGGACACGCTCATTGTAATCATCTTCGGAAATAAAACGGGTCCCCCTGACCCATTGTTCGCGGTATAATAACCCGTTGTTGTCCATACGCCACCCCGGATAAGGAAATTTTACATCCGAAACGGCGTTTTGTCAACATTATATTGTTATTATATTTCCGGACAAAGACATCTTGTAAACATCACGGATGCGCTCGAGATTTTTACGGATTATTTCATCCATGGAACCTGTTTCTTTCGGAACAGCGACTTCCCCTCCCCCGCCGATATCGTAAATATAAAGCTCGTCTGCGGGATAGCCGAGCTCGTTTAAAAAATATGCGTAATAGTTGAGCTGTCTTGCATACCTCGCGCTCTCCGGCTTATATTTGAGCTTAAAATCGGCAATAATTCCCGCTCCATCCTTTCCCCGAAGGTACAGGTCGAGCACGGCCTTGATCAGGACCGGCCTTTGCCCGAACATGAAGTTATAGTTGATCTCCCATTCCGTTTTGCGCTCGAACCCTTCGCAGTAATATTTGCTGTAAAATCCGCTCCCGTAAAAGTTTCCTGCCGCTTCGATAATTTTATTCCTGTCCTTTTCAAGCCCGCCGCTTTCCATAGAGAGGGCCGAGTCAATAAATTCCCTGTAATTTTCTTTCGAAGCCGATTGAAATATCCTGTGAAGAAAAGTCCCTTCTTCGGCTGCGGCGGCTCCCCGGGCTGTAATTTCTTCTGAAGAAGCTATCTCCCTGAGCGCTTCATCGACTGGAAAGGACTTTTCTATATATCTCATTTTGAAGGCTTTTTCAAGGAATTCCATATCGAGCAGCTGGGTCACAGTTATAACACGCGGAAAGGAGGAATAATCCTCCTGAACAGTTTTTTTCTTGAGAAGCCTGTACTGTTTTTCCGCCCGGACGGCGGTCTCTTTATCGTCTTTGAGAAGGACCGGATCCTGGAGGATCTCATCGATGACAGCGCATCTTTTAGCGGCAAAGACCTTGTCTGTATTGATAAAAGATTTCCATCCGTCATTTCCGTCAATGCCTATGTAGTAAAAGAGCTCCCTTGCCCTCGTGAAAGTAACATAGGCAAGGCGTTTTTCCTCCCTGGCCCCGGCATCCTTCAAATCTTCGGCAAGAGCGAAATAATTAGTGTCCGGTTTAACAAGTTTCATTCCCATCCCGGCTTTCGATCCGCTCCCCGAAAATATTACAGCGCCGGGATCACCTTCGCCGGGAGATGAAGCAAGATAGATAACAGCCCTCGATTCAAGGCCCTTTGAAGAATGGACTGTCATTACCCTGACGACATCGCTTTTTTCGCCTATTACCCGGGGCTTCGAAAGAGACACGCCGTATTCCTGAATGTAATAAAGAAGATCGGTGAGATTGAACATCTCCATTTCCTGCAATCTGCGCAGGTAATCGGTAAAGACAAGAACGTTCGTGGTAGCCTCTTTTTTACAAGGAAGGGAGCTTAAAAACGAGAAATACCCGCTTCTCTCGATTATTTCTCCGGCGAGGTCGGAAATGCTGATGCGGTTCTTTTTCAGCCTTATACGGTTGAAGAGATCCATTTCGGCTGAAGCTCCGGCTGAATTGAGAACATCGTAAAGGCTCTGGCCATCCCTCAGGAAGGAAATGATCTCAGGATCGCTCTTTCTGAAGAACGGCGACTTCAGGAGGGGAAGAAAATAATAATTGCTGTGCGGGTTTTCAAGGGCCTGGAGGTATATTATGATGTCCTGTATTTCCTTTGTATCGAGGATGTTCGAACTGTCGACATGAAAATAGGGTATCCCTCTCCGGCCGAGTATGTCATCGAAGCATTCACGGAGAAGGGGCAGCCTGGTCTTCTTGCGGACGAGCACCAATATTTCTCCGGGCCTGTATCCGTGAGAACCGACGAGACCGGCAATGATACAGGCCGCCTTACGGCTGGCGGAAGCCATCATTTCATCGGCATGGCTTTCTTCTGAACGGACAAAATAAACGCCCTGCGGACCCATGCTGCCAGTCCCGGCAGTACCGGCGCTGCAGCAGGCCGGGCCCGCGGTCACGGACGGCCTGTATTCCGTTTTTTCATTATTAAAAACATCGGCGAATATCTCGTTAAAATCATCAAGAAGTTTTTTGCCTGACCTGAAATTCCTGTCAAGTTCGCGGTAAACCGGAGTTTGATACTTTTCCCGGAATTTTAATAATTCCTGCTTCGTCTTCCCGAATATCTCAATATTGGCGTTCCTGAATCCGTAAATAGACTGTTTCGGGTCGCCCACTATAAAGGGGATCATTGATAATCCGCCTTTTTCATCATAGATCAGGGCATCGAAAATCTCTTTTTGAACATCGCTTGTATCCTGGTATTCATCGATCAGGATATAGCTCTTGTTTTTTTTAACGTCCGCAGTAAAAATCCTATCCTTCTTGAGCGTCTCGAGAAGGATGAGCTCTATATCGCTGAAGCTGATCTCCTTTCTTTCCCTCTTCAGGTTCCCGTATCCGGCCAAAACATGCCGGAACACCTTCCACAGGTGCTGGAAAACGTACCTGTGCATTTCCGAATAGACCCTCGCGTAAAGGGCATCCGAAACCGTTTTTACCGGTCCGCTCCGGCCGGGGTAATAAAAATCGGCATGGAAAAAATCAGGTGCGCTGTCTTTCAGGATTGCGGATTCTATCTTCTGTATAGTCTTTTCAAGGGCGGGAAGACCTGTCTTACCGACGTCAGGCCTCACGGCCGCGAGGCCTGAAAGAAGGGACATGAGTTCAGGCTTCACCTTTTTCGACAGCCATTCCCGTTCGCTTATTCCATCTTTATATTCGAGGTAGCCTCCTGCGGCAGCCATCTCCATGACGGCGTTATAACCGTATGAATCGGAGGCCACCAGAAGGGCTTCAAGCATTTCTTCCGTTTTCTCAAACCCTAAGATCCCGATAAGGGCCGAAAGATCGGGGCTGCCGGTGTCTATCTGCTTTCTCAGGGAGGAATAAAGGGCGTCCCTGGCGGTAATAAAAACATCGCCGCCGGATATTTCTTCGCCGCGGGGAGACGAAGCAGGATCGAGCATGGTTTCTACGGGATGGGTTTTGAGTATATTTAACGCGAAAGAGTGGATTGTCGAGATGGAAGCCGAAGAAATGGCGCCTGAAAGCGTTTCCTTCTGCGCAAGAATTGCAGCCGTCATGCCGGCCGGTTCTGACGGAACGGGAGAGCCTCCCGTTTCATGAATATTTATCATACCGACGGCATAATCAAGGTAGGCCGGAGTAAAATTTTCCCCTATCTTTTTCCTTATCCTGTCCTTCATTTCTTCAGCAGCCTTCCTGGTAAACGTCAGGGCCGTTATTTCCTTCACGGCGTCGAAGGCGCTTTTATTCCGGAAAGCAGTCAGGTAGATAAGCATAGCTATATACTTATCCACAAGCAGTGTCGTTTTACCGCTCCCCGCCGGGGCTTCCACCATCATCGGGGTGTTGATAGAATAAACCGCAGATTCGTCGCCTGATCTGAATTCCATAAAACCCCCTGCCGGCCTTGCGGCTTAAACCTGCCGGGCTCATCCATAAAAAATCCCCGCCCTTTTTACAGGACGGGGACAAATTATAACTAGAATTTTTACTTGTTGGTCGATCCCTGTACTGCAGGCTGCTGGGGAAAGAGCTGGGGAGCCTGGGCGTCTGCGGCTGAGACTCCTTCCTGGAGAAGGCCGGCATTGTTCCTTTCAACCTTGATGGATTCTTTAACGGTTGTGACTAAAGATTCGATCCAGGCCTGTTCTTTCTGCCTGCCAAGCATCTGTACAATGTACTGTTTAAGCTGGTCGCTCTTCATACCCGACTTGTCGAGGTCGGCTTTATTCTGGGCATAATAAGCATCGACATCCATTTTAGAAGGCATAAAGACCGATTTGTCGGCAGGAGCATTCTTCTGGAGGTACATGTTGGAAAGAAGCTGCCTCACATAGCTCTTTAAAATGGTCTGGTTTTCAGGCGTTTTCTGAATCCCGTCATTAAGAGCTTTAATGCAGAGGATATACTCTTTCAACAGGCTTTCGAAATACTGTTTCTTCATGTCGGGCCTGATGAAAGGACGTTTTTCCTCAGGGATCTGGGAAAGAACCTGCTGGTACCCGGCTTCAAAATCAGCCTTGGTAATGACATAATCATCTATTTTAGCCAGCCAATCCGGGCTTGATTTCGGAGGGTACATATATAGAATGCCATTTCCGCCAAGTCCGCCTGATACAAAATATACGACTCCGCCGCCAACAAGGATACCGGCGATCAAAGCCCCGGTTAAATACATCCAGAATTTTTTATCCATTTATAACTCCATAAAATAATTTGTTAAATAGGTTAACACCCGCAATCCAAAAAATCAAGTTTTTTGTCTAATTTACGATATTATGGTATAATATGATTACTCACCTCAGGGTGCAGACAAGAGGTCATTCTATGTTAAGAAAATTCTCTTTTATATTTTCGATGTTTTTAGCCGCGATTTTCCTGCAGAACGCTCTTCATGCGGATGAAAATAAGTACAGCTATGACTACAACGACCCGAAGTCGGTAGTGAATTCCGCATGCCTGATGCTGATGAATTCCGATTATCAATACATGCTTGGTCTTACCGACATGGCGGAGAAAAAAAGGACGCTTCAAACGATTGACGCCGCCACCAACGCCCAAACAAGGGGCGCGCTTCTCAAGGAAGCCTCAAAGATAACGAGCTTCGAGTTAGTCGGCATCGAGGATTATACCAATAATGTGACAAACCAGATGATGGTGGTGACTGTGAAGTGGATCCTTAAAGTTGAAACTCAGCCGCTGGAAAGCGACCCGGATAAAGCGATGATCAAGTCGAGCGTCAAGGATCAAAAGCATGAAACAACCGTCTTTACCGACTACCTTCTGAAAAAAATCGATAATAAGTGGAAGATTATTTCAAAAAAATCAAAATGAGCTATTTACTTCTTGCAGGTTTCACCAGGCGGACATCCTTTTCCATGGCAGGGGCGCTTCTCTCGAGGGGTGAAAAAATAATCATCTGCGACCTCGTTTCCGACCCTGAAAAAAAGGCCCTTATATCAAAACTCGCCGCAGCCGGACCAGGAAATGTGATTGACCTGTTAGGCCGCCAGACCCCTGATATACTCGATGAATACAGCGTAAGCACGGTATTGCCCAGCCCCGGCGTACCCCTTTCAATACCGCTTGTCGCTGAAGCGAGGAAAAGGAAAATCCCGGTTATAGGCGACATAGAATTATTCTACACTTACAACAATAAAAGCAGGTATATAGGAATAACCGGCACCGACGGCAAAACGACAACAACAAACCTCGTTTTTGAAATGGTAAAAAAGGATCATAAAGCCTTTATCGGCGGCAATGTCGGAATACCCGTTTTCGAGCATTACGGTAAAGCCGGCCCTGATTCCATTGTCGTCCTCGAGCTGTCCAGTTTTCAGCTTGAGACAATAGAAACATTCAGACCCGCAGCCGCGGCATGTCTTAATATCGCTCAGGACCACCTCGACAGGTACATTTCGATGACTTCGTATGTAAATGCAAAGAAAAATATATTTTCAAACCAGACAAAGGATGATATCGCAATACTCAATCTCGATTCTCCTTATTTCAATTATCTGAAAAAGGGCCTCTTATCGCGCATTTCGACTTTCAGCATTCAAAATTCCCGCGCGGATATTTACATGAAGGGGGGAGTAATTTACTTTAAAGGAGCCCCGTATATCGGCAGGGAAGATATAAAGCTCAAAGGCGTCCACAATGTTGAAAACGCCATGGCCGCAATTCTCATGTCGGATTTCGCAGGGGCAGGCGATAATGCGATCAGGGAAACATTGAATAGCTTTTCAGGTCTTGAACACCGCCTTGAATTCGTAAGAAAAATAAACGGCGTCGAATACTATAATGACGCAAAATCTACGACGGCCAACTCCCTCGAAAAAGCGCTGCTGTCTTTTGACTCGCCGGTCGTTCTGATTGCAGGCGGCCGGGATAAAGGACTTTCTTTCAGAAATTTACGGAGCCTTGCGCATAAGAAAATTAAGAAACTTATCCTGATCGGAGAGGCTGCGGAAAAACTGGAAAAAGAGCTTTCTTTTCCCGGCAGCTGCAGGGCTGACAGCCTTGACGAGGCAGTCAAATACGCTTATGCGGCAGCATCCTGCGGCGATGTCGTAATCCTTTCACCGGGATGCGCAAGCTTCGATATGTTCAGGAACTACGAAGAAAGGGGTAAAAAATTCAAGGAACTTGTCAATCTGCTTGGTATCTGAATTTTTACTGGTGAATTACATTGATAACTTTTCTGGCGCTTTTGAATCTCCTGTCAACAGAACCAAGGGCGTCGGAGATCTTTTTCCTCATGTAATAAAGGCCGCCTCCATGAGTCACGATTATGCCGTCGTATAAAATCTTTGTCCTGTCCGATGTGAAATTAACGCTGCCCATTACCTCCACCTTGCTCCAGTCGCCGCATGATACGAGTTCCGGCAGTTTCGTAAGCGTGGAAGAATCGATAGAGTCATTTTTAATAGCATCGATATACATCTTCGCTATCGAGGTATGGTCCATAAGACCCCCTATAAAAAGTAAACCCGGGGTACCGTAAGAAACCTTTTCGGTCCCTTTATCAAGGCGGGATTCGTACCTATACTTCCCGTTTCCCTGACGAATGCACCGAAGCGCTTTCATCGGAGAGGCAATTCCATATAGAGATCGGAATCCCTGGTGAATGGATATAGAACTCGAAAATATCCTATTCTACACGCATACCCCAGGCAGTCATTACAATTATAATTTAATAAAACTTAAGAATAAAATCCAGTCAATCGGCGTTTTAATCGCGATGAAGAGAGACTGATTATCAATTATATTCTGAAGATTGGTCTGCATTTTTAACAACTTGCAGAAAAAATCTATATAAACTACCAAGAAACCCGCTATGACCCATCCTCTCATAACCCCGACTATGAAACCGAGGAAATAATCGACTATCCCTGCGTTTCTAACGGAAGCATCCGGGTCTTTTATCACGTTCCTGAGGACAAGATAGAAAATAATTGTCCCGATAAGCCCGATGATATAAGAGATAAGACCGATCCTCTCCTTCGAAATGAGGCTTGCGATAAGAACTATTATTCCTGATAAAAGCATCGGCAGCGCAATTCTTAAAAAAGAATTAAGCGACCGGAAAAATCCCTGTCTTGTTCCGGAATAAGCGCAAATACCGATAATTGCTATGAAAACTACAATGAAAATAATCTGGTACATCCCTTCCTCCTTCTTCGACCCTGTTCAGCTTCATTTTACTATTTAAGCCCTGAAATGTCAAGGTATCTATTGACCGGTACGTTTTTGACTAAAACGGCCTGAAAAACTATAATAAGCGGATGGCAATAAAGAGCGCAAACGCTCCCCCCAAAATCATAGGCATTGTAGGTCCTACAGCCTCCGGCAAGACCGGCATCGCCCTCGGCCTTGCGCGGGAGTTTAACGGCGAGATAATTTCATGCGATTCTGTCCAGATTTTCAAACATCTTGACATCGGCTCCGCCAAGCCGTCCCAGTCGGAAACCGGAAAGATCAAATACCACCTTATCGACTTAATCGAGCCTGATTGCAGGATCGACGCCGGCATGTATAAAAGTCTTGCCGAAAGCAAAATCCTTGAAGTCCTTGCATCCGGACAGACGCCCATTGTCGCCGGCGGAACCGGAATGTATTTTAATTCTCTTTATTACGGCCTGTTCAGCGGCCCTGGCCGCTCCGATAAAATACGCGATGACCTTGCTTCAAGGCAGGAAGACAGCCTCTACGAAGAACTCGTGCAGAGAGATCCTGAAAGCGCCGGAAAGATAAAATCCGGCGACACGAGGAGAATAGTGCGCGCTCTCGAGGTTTATTACTCCACTGGCAGGCCCATATCGGAACTTCACCGCGAGAATAAAAAACTGGAGCTAAACTGGTTTATCATAGGGCTGATATGCGACAGGCAGACCCTTTACGGCAGGATAGAAAAGCGTGTGGACTTCATGATCGGTGAAGGGCTCTTAAAGGAAACCGAGGATATAATAAGCAAATTCGGCAAAGAGGCTTACGCCCTTTCAAGCATAGGATACAGGCATGCCTCGAATTATTTATCCGGCGTCTGGACATACGAGGAATTTGTGTTTTTCCTTAAAAGGGACACAAGGCGCTATGCAAAGAGGCAGATGACCTGGTTTAAAAAGAACGGCGATATTCACTGGTTCGATATCCTGGATGCCGAAGGGATAAAAGGGGCAGTGAGGGGCTTTTTATGAATATTGTCCTGTTTCTCTCGGCTCCCGTAGATATGGAGCCTTTATATAAAGGGCCCGTACCGGTCGAACTTATTGACGCCGGCGGCAGGAGCCTCTATGAAAAAAATTACACGGTATGGAAAAAGCATTTCCAGGATTCCCCGCTTTTTGTTATCGATCCCAGCGGGAACAGGGTTTTTTCAGAACTTTGCGGAAATTCCGATACCCTCAACCTGCCATCGACCGGATTATTTTCAAAAATTTTTATTTTCTCGGCATTTGCATGCTCTTTTTCACTTTCTCCCCTCTCTTTGTTCGCCCCGGCATATCTTGACCCGGAGTCTCTTCCGGGCCTCTGCATACAGGCAGGGGAGTTCCTGAATACGCCTCTCGGCTCCGAGACGTTAGCTTTCTTCACTTCCGCGGAAAGGCCGTCTCCGCTCTCCATCGAATTAGGAGAAAGGGTATTCAGGAGCAGTTTCAGTGAAATATTCTCAATAAAAAATTTTCTTCCGAAACCCGATAAAGCTCCGGCAGGGGCGTTCCTGCCGCTAAGTTCCGTTTTCACTCTTAACTCTTACAGATTTAAAGAATATCTGTCCGGGGATAATGCGGTTCTTCATGAAAATTTCATCGAACTGGAAAAATGCTGGAAGGATAAATCATCGCTTAAGGCATTCCTGAGAGACTCTGCCGCCAGGCTTAATTCTATCAGGTTCGAGGATGTCATTTCAGGCATGGAGGAAAAATTGGCAGTCGACGCCGCGCTTATGCCGGCGGAAATCGACACGCCGGCCGCACTCTTAGGAACTCTCGACAGGGACCGGCATGGAAATTTCGTCGAAGGCGGCGCCGAATTATCGAATGTTTCGGGCTGCCTGATCATTAACAGGAGCGAAAAACGGCTGGTGCTGTCGAACCTTGCCAATTCATTAGTCCTCTCGTCGGAAGCCGGGACCCGTGTTGGAAGTTTATAGCCTGTTAGGCTGCCTGCCGTTACAGGCTATTAATCCCACGCAAGTGAAACTGCGCGGGATAACCCGGCCTGTTAGGCTGCCTGCCGTTACAGGCTATTAATCCCACGCAGGTGAAAGCGCGCATACAGCCTGACAGGCTATTGATCTTTCTTGTTTTTATCCTCGTAGAGTTTCAGGTCGGCCAGGGCGATCAGTTCGCCGAAATCGAGATCATCCCTGCCTATCGAAGGGATGATACCCGTGCTTATAGAAAGCTTGTATACCTTCTCGGAAAGGGAATTAAAATTCTGGAAGAGTATCTTTACCCTCTTGTTGAGTTTTTCGGCCTCGGCCATTCCGCATTCCATCGCAAGGACTGTAAACTCATCCCCGCCGATTCTCGCAATGACGTCGATCGCCCTGAATGACTTTTGAAGAAGCTGCGCCGTTTTTTTGATGGCATAATCGCCTTCTTTATGCCCGTAGGAATCGTTGATGACCTTGAGACCGTCAAGGTCGAAATAAAAAAGTACAAAAGGCTTGTTATGCCTTCTGGCGTAATTGATATGCTGCCCCCCGATGGTATTGAGGCCCCTTCTGTTATAAAGCCCTGTAAGTTCATCCTTCAGGGACATGTCATGGAGTATCTCGTTATATTTTTCCAGCTTTGTCATCGCGCTTTTCAATTTCTTTTCGGCCTTTTTCCTCTCTTTAACTTCATCCTGAAGAGAGAGCGCCTGAGCCGATATTTTATCAATAAGCATTATAAGCCTGATGGTTGAACTGACCTTCAATAGCAGCTCGTCATAAATGGTTACCTTTTCTATGTAATCCTCGAGGTCCAGGATGACAAAACCGATGTGTTCGTTCTTCTGATGCAGAGCCTGGACTATAAAACGGTTATTGCCTTCCGGCGGGTAGACTTTTACGGGAAGGAGGGCCCTCGTTTTAAAAACCGTTCTTATATCCGAGAGATCGACCTTTTTTTTATTGTCGACGGCAAGGATCATCATTGACGAATCGACGGGATCTTCGGGTTTCTCGTAAAGAGATAAAAAAAACGTTTTCATCTCGAGCTTTTCCAGGATATTATGGATGACGATAATAAGCTCTTCGAGAGTGGTCGCATCGGAAAGGCTGACGCTGGCCGCAGTGAATTTCCCGAAATTCAGAACCGAAAAGTGCTCCCTGTTGATTAATTCCTTATACTCGATATCATGCGCCTTTATCCTCATCCAGTGAAAAATATCCTCGATAAAGATCATCTCTGCTGTGTCAAGACGGCAGCGCAGAGCGCTCCTCCTCAAACCCGAAATTATCTCGTTTATAAAAGTATTATCCATTTTACTCGAATAGCACTGGAAAACAAGGTCGCTCCATGCCTCGACAATCTTTGTCATCCTGGAGGCCCTGACCGCTTCGGCAAGTCCGGAGCATAAAGCGTCAAGCCCGGGGAAAAGATCGGATTTTAATTCGAAATATTTTTCCACCGGCCAGCCCGCGATCATTTCGTTGATGATTTTCTCGCTGTATTTTGTAAAACTTTCATAGAAATCCTCGGTTATTTCCATATCCTTTTTCCATACGGACGAGTCCAGGAGCTGCTGGAGGTTGCAGCCGCAGCTCTCCCTGACGGCAAGGGCCGTGGGCAGGAAAGTCCTGCTTTCTACTTTTTTACCGGAAAGCACTGCGTATAAAATTTCAGCAGATTTCCTGCCGAGCTCAAAGATCGGCTGTCTGACTGTTGTCAGCGATGCGTTCAGGCTTGCGCTTACATCATCGAATCCTGCGATAAAAGCGTCTCCGGGCACCCGGATCCCCCTCGAAGAAAGCTCCTCGATAGCCCCGATAGCCATTTCGTCATCACTTGCGAAAATACAATCGAAGGTGACTTTTCTTTCATCAAGAAGGGTTTTGACGGCCTGTTTGCCCGAAGGGGCTGTAAAATTGCCTACCACTATAAGATTGGGGTCTACAGGGAGGTTATGTGATTTAAAATATTCCATGAAAGCCGATAGCCTGTCCGCCGACTCTACGCTTCCTTCAGGGCCGGTTATAAAAGCGATCCTTTCGAAGTGATGTTTAATTATCAGGTGGTCCAGGAGAGGTATCATTCCCGACCTGTTGTCGATCTCCACGGAATAATGTCCGTCCAGGCGTAATGCCATGCTGACTATAGGAATATTCCCGTATTTTTTCAAAAATCTTGAAAATTTATTCCTGCCTACCACGCACTGCAGGGGATCGGTCAGGATGATAAGGCCGTCGAAATTATCGTCCCCGACAAAATCGAAAAGTATGTTTTTCTTTCTATCCCAGGCATCCGGGCATTCGAGGGAGCCCGTAGGGAAACAAAATATATCCGCGGGCAGACCCTTGTAATATTCCATTATCCCGTATAAGAGTTTTTGCTGGAATTCGGAATAAACCCAATCGATAAAAACCCCGATTTTCAGTCTGCTTTTACCAGGCATGTTTTAAGCCCCGATTCATTCAAAATAGTAACTCATCTTTTCTTAATTATTAAAACCGGTTTTACTCCAAGGCTTTGAGCATCTCTTCCTGCTCATTTATCAGGCAGGCGTTGATCATTTCATCGCAGTCACCGTTCATTATCATTTCTAATTTATAAAGCGTAAGGTTTATCCTGTGGTCCGTAAGCCTGTTCTGGGGAAAGTTATATGTCCTGATTTTTTCCGAACGGTCGCCGCTGCGGATGGAACTCCTTCTTAACGCCTCGTTGGAATCAGTCTGCTTCTGCGCTTCGAGATCGAGAAGCTTCGTACGGAGGATCCTCAGGCAGCTTGCCCTGTTCTGGATCTGCGACCTTTCCTCCTGGCATGCAACAACCGTTCCGGTAGGCATGTGGGTTATCCTTACCGCGGATTCCGTTTTGTTGACATACTGGCCCCCTGCGCCCCCGGCCCTGTAAGTGTCTATCTTGAGGTCGGACGGGTCTATCCTGACTTCGACCTCGGTTGCCTCCGGCAGAACCACCACAGAAGCGGTCGATGTGTGGATCCTTCCGGCGCTTTCGGTCTCGGGAGTCCTCTGGACCCTGTGAACCCCGCTTTCGAATTTCATTTTCGAGTATACCTCTTTGCCCTTCAGGGAAAAGACAATTTCCTTGTAGCCGCCCAGCCCCGTATCATTAAAATCCATCACTTCCAATTTCCAGCGCTTCAATTCAGCGTAACGGCTGTACATCCTGAAAAGGTCGCCCGCGAACAAAGCTGCCTCGTCCCCCCCCGTTCCGGCCCTTATCTCTACGATAACGTTCCTTTTTTCAAGCTCGTCCTTGGGAAGAAGCAGCTTGATGATCTCTTTATCGAGCTCATTTTTTCTTTTTTCAAGATTTTCTATATCTTCCCTTGCCATTTTTTTAATTTCTTCATCATCTGAACCGGCGATCATCTCCCGGTTATCGGTAATCTCCCTGTCCAATCTTACAAGTTCGTCGTATTTTTCGGCAAAAGGAGCTAATTCGGCCCTGTCTTTGGCAAGTTTGATATATTCCTGCCCTGTAGGCTGCATTGCGGCGAGCCTGTCTCCCATGTCTTTGTATTTTTGAACCAGCGCTGCGGCTTTCGGATGCATCTTCTGTGCTCCTTGCAATAATCATGATTTTTCGGGGTTTATTATAAACGAAATGAAAAAAAAAAGAAAGCCCCGCCTCCCTGAAAGGGCGACGGGGGTTGTATCATTATTTACAAAACTTCGTCTCCGCGCTCTTCTGTCCTTACCCTTATCGCGTCAAGGACTTCACTGACAAAGATCTTTCCATCGCCGATCTGGCCCGTCTGAGAAACCTTTATTATAGCTTCGAGAATCTTATCGGCCTGGTCGTCCTTAACAACTATTTCAATTTTTATTTTTGGCACGAACTTTACATCGTATTCCCTTCCCCTGAAAATCTCTTTCATGCCTTTCTGGCGTCCATGGCCCTGGACCTCCGTGTAATTCAGGCCAGGGTACCCGAGTTCGCCCAGCTTCTCGACTACGGCGTCCATCTTTTCAGGCCTTATGATAGCTTCAATCCTCTTCATATCAATCTCCTCATTATTATTCTTCTGATTCGCCATGCAGAGCCATGTCGAGACCGGAAGCTTCGGATTGCGCGGAAACCCTCAATTTGATTCTAAAGACCTTGTCTATTAATATCAAGATAATAAGGGTCCCTGCCACTGACAGGACAATGCCTGCAAGAACGGCAATAACCTGGATAACGAACTGGACAGGTTTTCCGTAAAACAGGCCTGCGGCTCCTCCGACTATCGGGTTTGCAAAAAGGCCTGTAAGAAGTATCCCGAATGTGCCGCTTATCCCATGAATGCCGAAAGCGTCAAGTGAATCATCGTAACCGAGAGCCTTCTTGACGACAGCCACGAAGAAATACGTCGATATTCCGGCTAATATGCCTATCATTATCGCCCCGGGTATATCGACAAAACCGGCCGCAGGAGTTATTGTCGCAAGGCCGGCCACCAGTCCGCTGGTGCCGCCTATAACGCTCGGCTTTTTAATCCTGATCCATTCGATGATCATCCATGTGATGGCTCCGAATGCGGCTGCCGTGTTTGTTGCCATGAAGGCGCTGCCGGCCTGCCCGCCGCTCGATAGAGCGCTGCCGGCGTTAAAGCCGAACCAGCCGAACCACAGGAGCCCGGCTCCGATAAAAGTCAGCGTAATGCTGTTGGGCCTGGGCGGTTCCCTGTCGATATCGGATCTCCTTCCCAGATAAATAACTGCCACAAGAGCCGAAATTCCTGATGACAGATGGACGACGAGTCCGCCGGCAAAGTCAAGCGTCCCCAGACCGGGAGCGCCCAGGCGGTCTCCGAGTTTTGAAAGCCATCCGCCGCCCCAGACCCAGTGAGCAAGAGGCGTGTAAACAAGGAGGGTCCACAGGACGATAAAAACAACCCATGCCCCGAAATTAAGCCTTTCAACCAATGCTCCCGATATCAGCGCGACCGTAATGATAGCGAACATCATCTGGAAAGCGGAAAAGACAAATTCCGGGACCGTGCCTGAAACACTGTCTTTAGTTATGCCGTAGAAGAAAAACTTGTCCATGCTGCCTATAATTCCGCCGATGTCTTTTCCGAACGACAGGCTGTACTGGCCTATCACCCATAGAGCGCTGACAATAACTGCAGCTGCGAAACTATAGTACATGGTGGAGAGTATGTTCTTTTTCCTGACCATACCGCCGTAAAAAAGCGCCAGGCCCGGCATAGTCATCAGCAAAACCAGGGCGCTTGAAGTCAAAAGCCAGGCGCAGTCGCCCGGATTGACCTGTGCGGCTCCTTTGTCCTGGGCAAAAACAGCCGCAGGTATTATGAGCGCCGCAGACACTAAATACACCAGTTTTTTAACCATTGTAATACCTCCCTTCTTCCGCCACTTGCAGCAAATACTTCGCCATAATCACAGCTTCCGGCCATGTTCCGATAATAATTCATGCAATTAATTGCATAAATTGGAATTAAAAGATTTTGAAAAGCCCGGCCGCAGTGAAAATTAATCGCCTGATTTCTAATCATACGGACAAATTCTGCCTGAATTTCAGGCACTTTTTACCGAAGAGTCTCGCAGGTTGTAGGATTTTTTTAATAAATTTTATTGTCCCGGCCCGGGGAATTTTTCCTGAATTCCTTCGGCGTTTTTCCCCCCGCAGCCCTGAACGTCCTGTTGAAATGAGTTATATTGCCGAATCCGACGTTGAACGCAATATCAGAAACCGCAAGATCCGTCTCTCCCAGGAGCCGTTTTGCTTCGGCGATCCTGATAAGATTTAAATACTGTTTGAAGCTGAGATTGAAAGATTTCTTGACGATATCTCCAATTCTTGCCGGAGTTATGCCCAATTCCAGGGCCATCCTTGACTGAGAAAGTTCCGGCTGCATGTAATTGAGAGCGATATATCCGGTTATTCTATCTTTTTCCCCGTTTGAGGCCCTGCCCGGCAGCAAGCCTTCGGGAACCTTTGCATAGGGAATAATTACGGCTGAAGCCCCGGGCGATCCCTTTCTTTTCAGGAAAATAATAGCTGGAAATGCCGCAAGCAAATAATATAAAACAAGCAAACCGAAAACATGGATGAACAATAGAAGATGGTCCTGGATAACCGTCAATCCGCTAATGGTAAAACCTGCTTTAACGCCTATGGGCGATTGGTACCCCGACTGGATTTCAAGGATCATTATCCGCGAATAATCGTAATATTTTGAAAAGCCGTCATGGATGTTGTTATGGGAATACCACCACGCCTGGATATGGAAATCACTGAGGGAAAGATTGTAGACATTTTTCATTTTGTCGAGTATGCATTCATACATCATGATGACATAACTGAGATTATCGTACTGCTTTGAAGTCCTGTCGTCGAAATTAAAGAAACTGAACTGAAGGCTGCCGCTTCCCGAATCCTTGACCCTGACCCGCAGATAATCATATCCCCTCAAATCGAGGAATTTCGTCCTGGCAAGAAATATCCATACTCCGACGAACGGGAAAGAGTTGTAATTTTTCTCAAGCCTGTACTCAAGGCTGACAGTTTTTCCGTCGTTTTCAAACCCGAGGATATCCGAATTGCCCTGGGAGGAAAAATTGCTTGGGCCCTATTATGTATTCGCCGCTGTTCGGGAGGATAACCAGGTCGGGTCTGTATGATTTCAGAGAATAATAAAGGGCGCAGGCTAACGGAAGACCTATGACGGCAGGGATGATTAAACGTTTTTTCAATGCGCTAAAATTAATCATTATATCTGATTTTATTAATAAAGCGGGAAAATGTAAATTTTAAGCCTGAAAATGTTTAGTATATAAACAGGATCGCTGTTAGAATATTGCCGGAGAATTTCTTATAAAGAGGATAAATGTGAAGAAAAGTTCTGCTTCCCGCAAGGAAATATTTACAGGATTTCTGTTCATGACACCGTTTTTCATACTCATGGCTGTCTTTGTCATATACGTTTTAATCAGCGGGGTGATCCTCAGCCTGTCCAACGCCAGGGGATACAGCTTCGGCAGCTACATCGGCTTTGCCAATTTTTCCAGGCTTTTCTCGGACGGATTTTTTAAACTGACACTGCTAAACACATTTTTGATGGTTCTGGCATGCCTTGTGACGCAGGTTCCGGCGGCTTTCCTGCTTGCCAACTGGATCAATTCGATACCTTTTAAAAAAATACAGGGGCTTATCCAGGCCGCATTTTTTGTTCCATGCCTGATGGCTACCGTGATAATAGGCATACTCTTCCAGATGCTTTTTACCCCCGATCCCACCGGCTTGGGGCCCGATTTCATGAACTGGTTTCTGGGAACCCTTCACCTCCCCCATAATTTCCGCTGGCTGGCCGACAGGGACCTCGAGTTTTTCATGGTTGTATTCGTATCCTTCTGGCAGAACGTCGGCTTCGAATCCGTTTTCTTCCTCGCATTCCTGCAGTCTATAAACCAGGACCTCTACGAGGCCGCTAGAATGGACGGCGCCAGGCCCAGGCATATACTTTTCCATATTAAAATCCCCCTGATGCGCCCGGCCCTGACCTATGTGATAGTCACTTCAATGGTCTCGAGCTTTTTAATAAACGAGCTGACATTCGTGATTTTCCCCCGCGGGCCCCGCAAGGGCGGATTGACGGTAATGAATTATATATTCTACAACCTGATGTATAATCACAACATGGATCTCGCGATCGGGGCCGCAGCAGGGATCGTGATATTTTTCATCATCCTGGGGGTAAGCTTCCTCCAGTTCCCCATTTTCGGATTAGGAAAGTCCCATGAAGAATAACAAAATGTCCGGGGCGGACGGTGTAAGGGCTATAGCATGCCTGCTGGTGATTTTTCATCATGTATTCCAGAGGCTGGCAATATACGACCAGCCCGTATGGGCTCAGGAGATACAGAAATTTTTCCTGTTAGGCAACAGCGGTGTAAGCTTTTTCTTCGTCCTGAGCGGCTACCTTCTTTCATATCCGTTCTGGGTCCGGTACCTCGAAGGCGGGAATTTTCCGGGGTCCAGACAGTATATTGTAAAACGCGCCGCGAGGATCATGCCGGGCTATTACCTTGCCATGATAATCTCGACTATCATGGGCGTGATATTCCTTCCCAATTTACAGTATATTTTCCTGAAATTTTTCACGGGGATGACTTTCACATCCTGTTTTCATTATTTGACCCTTTTTCCATCCCAGCTTGACAGCCCCCTGTGGTCGATCAGTTTCGAGGTTTTCTGCTATATCCTGCTTCCTGTTTTTATGGCGGTTTTATTCTTCTTTACGGGGAAAAAGCGCTCCTTCGCCAAAGCTATTCTTTTCTGGGCAGGGGCCCAGATATTGGTGCTTTGCGCAAACGGCCTTGTCCATGTTCTCTTCACACCCGACGGTTTATACAGGAGCTGGCATTACGGCATGACCGGCGGATCGAAGTGGTGGATGCCCAACTACAATCCGGTCGGTTTTTTCGCCCACTTTATAATGGGGGTGCTTGCCTCGGGTTTTACCGTCCGGCTTGCAGCTCCATCGGAGATGAAGGAAAAACTTCGGGAGAAAGGCCTTTTCGATATCGGGGCAATGCTTTTTCTCCTGGCCATAGTTCTCTTTCTCTGGACAGTCAGGAATGAGAAGGAGTTTTCTGTGGGTTTCCAGGGTCAGCCCTTTTATTTCCCCTACCTCACCGCGCTCATAGCCGGGCTTCTCGTAACCCTCGCCCATTCGAAGTTCATGGGGGGGTGGCTTGACAATCCGTTTTTCCGGTTTACCGCGAAGATATCCTTCGGGCTTTACATATGGCATTTTATTGTTATCAATTTATTGTTATTTTATTACCAGAATTTTTACTATGAATCCGGGATGAGGGAATGGGTCCCATGGGCTTATACATCCATGATAATGATAGCCTGTTCATACGTCATTGCCACGCTTTCATACTACCTGCTGGAGAAGCCGTTTATGGACAGGGCCCACAAGGACCTTAAAAAGGAAGAGCTCACCGGCTTCCCCCGGATAGTTTACAAAGTAAAGGCCCGCATCAGGACAGGACAGGTTATAAGCAGGTTATCCTCTGCCTCCTGGCCCTTGTCTTCGCGTACCCCCTCATATGGCTTTTCGACGCCTCTTTCAGGCCGCCGCTTGAAATGCTCCACAATCCGCCCCTGATGTTCCAGAAGCCCATATGGGAATCGTTTATAAATTATACAAACTATTCATACGTGGTCAGTTTCAGGCAGTATAACGCCGGGGGGCACCTCCTGAATTCCGCCGTAATTACGTCGCTGACAATAGTGATGACACTTGTGATAAGCTCCCTTTTCGCCTACTCCCTTGTTTTTATCAGGATCCCATGGAAGAAATTTTTCTTCATCCTGGCCCTCTCCACTATGATGGTCCCCATGAACGCCCTGATTGTTTCGATCTTCAAGGTTTACATCGACCTGCATATCCTGAATTCATGGACGGGCCTTATACTCCAGTCGTCGCTGTCGGGATTCGGGGTCTTCCTCCTCAGGCAGTATTTCATCAGAATACCGGCGGCTTTCATCGAAAGCGCCAGGATGGACGGTGCAGGCCACCTGCAGATATGGTGGCATATCATCCTGCCCATGTCAAGGCCGGCTCTCGCGGCATTAGCAATAATACAGTTCAGGATCGTCTGGAATGACTTCTTAATACCCGTTGTCGTCCTGAGGGATAATGCCCTGATGACGCTTCCGGCTTTGCTGTACCTCATAGGGGGTTCCGGCCCGGGCCTCGCGACGGGCCTTATCGCGATTATAATCCCCCTGATCCTGTTCATCAGGTTCCACCGCCAGTTTATCGAGGGTTTCACGGGCGGCCTTAAAAGTTAAATTGAAGGAGTTGCCGATGCAGAAAAAGGCTGTTTTAATCATGGCCCTGCTTTGCCTGTCTTATATAATTTTTTCTATTTTAACCGCCCCGGTCAGACGCCCCGGGCCGGGAGAACTTGACACATACATGAACCCTTTATACTGGAAAAACCAGGCATTAAAAGACATTATTCCTTTCTGGGAAAAAACCATAGACATGACCAACGGGGGATTTTTCAACAATGTAATGCGCGACGGCACTTCCGACAGGACAAACGGAAAATATCCGAGAATGGCTTCCAGGATAATATACGGCTTCTCGGCCGCATACATGCTAAGCGGCGACGATTCCTACCTCGATTATGCGGACCATGCCTTGAAATTCCTGACCAATTTCGGCTGGGATAAAATTAACGGCGGGTGGTTTACATACCTCGGCACAAACAACGAGCCCGCCACAAATACCGATAACCAGGACCCGGACGAAAGGAATATGTTCGATGAAGACTACTGCAATCTCGGCCCCGTCTTTTATTATTTTGCCACCGGAGATCCGGCGCCGCTTGCCTATGTCAAGAAAACTCATGAACTGATACAGGCGCATGTGTGGGACCCGGTTTACAAGGGATATTACGAACAGGTAAGCACCAACTGGCAGATGACGACTTCCATGAAATCCTTCAGCGCCCAGATGGACACCTGTTCCGCATACCTCATTTATTACTACCTCGCCGTCAGGGACAGGTCGCTTTTGAACGACATCACCCGTATTGCCGACCTTGTAAAGGATCACATGATAGACCCGGAAACAGGTTTCGTCGGGGAAAGGTTCTACATGAACTGGGCCACTTATGAAACCAATCTCTGGACGGGACATAATCTCAAGGCCGGCTGGGTTCTTATGAGGGCTTATAACCTGACCCATATAAAAAAATACGCCGACACGGCTGAAGAGATCGCCAGGGTCCAGATTTCGAACAACTGGGATTCAAGGTATTACGGGTGGTTCTTCAGGTTCAACTATACAAACGCCAGGGTCAATTTTGAGAATAAGGACTGGTGGACCCAGGAGGAAGGCGACAACCTCATGCTCAACCTTTACGGTTACGATCATAAACAGGAATACCTCGACAGGTTCAGGGAATCGGCCTGGTTCTGGGATAAATACATAGTCGACCATGAATACGGCGAATGCTATCCCGAAGTTACAAGGGACGGGTGGGCCGGGCAGGAATGGACAAAAGGCGACCTTTATAAATCGGCCTATCATACCATGGAGCATGCTCTATTCAACTATCTTTACCTCAGCCTTTACATCGAAAAGAAGGACGCGACCCTGTATTTCAGGATAAAATCGTCCGGAGCTGGAGACAGGCACTACGTAGTTCTGACGGAATATCCCGGGGTTTTCATAAAAAGCGTCATGATCAACGGGAAAAGCTGGACAGGATTTAACGCAAAAGAGGGATATGTCTGTCTTCCGGAGGGGCAAAACCTCAAGTTAAAGGTAACTTACTCGGCTCTGTAAATTGATTCGAAAAATTTTTTCCTTTTTCCACCCCTCCCGGCTGAAATAACCGTCATCCTTTCCAGCCGCCGATTCCGTCCCATGCGGCTTCAAGCTCCCGGCCCCGGCCCGAGCCCGGGTCAAAATAATTGCCAACTTCAAAACCGACAGCCTGCATCAAGGCCAAACCGCCTATCTGATTGAGACGGTTTCCAATCTCCCGCGCACGGCTATGGCGCCTGTCCGAATTGAAATTTCCACCCGACTTTAATGAAAGGAATCCGTCGGACGCGCCTATCGTCTTCAATTCTGCGGTCAGCCTGCGTATTTCCTCCCGGGAAGAGGCCACCCGTCCTAATCTCTCTTGCTCATCCAGCTGCTCTTTTTGATATTTCCGCTTATTCTCTTCCAGCTGCTCAGATTTCATCCCGGATAGCGCCTCTTCCACTTCGGGGCCGCCGATTTTTTGCAACGCCTCAGCCGCGTCTTTTCGCATATATTCATCGCTATCCTTCAGGGCGGCGATCAAAGGTTTAACCGCGCGGGCATCGCCGATATCTCCCAATGCAGCTGCAGCATCCCGGCGTACATATACTTCACTGTCTTTAAGGAGGTTAATCAGCGGTTCGACAGCGCGGGGGTCGCGGATCATGCCCAAAGAGCCAGCGGCAAATTGACGAACGCGCATCTCGTTGTCGTTAAGAAGTGCAATCAGCACTTCCACGGCGCGTGCGTCGCCGATCTTTCCCAATCCGTAAGCGGCTTTCTGGCGAATATCCTCATTACTATCGTTGAGTGCGGCCATGAACGGCTCAAAAGCCCTTGCATCGCCGACATTTGCCAAAATTGAGGCTGCGGATTTGCGCCGGATAATGTTATCGTCCTTAAGCATCGCAATCAGCTCTTCCACAGCCGATACGGCTATTTTATCCAGAGATTTGCGGGCTATTTCAGGCAGATATTCGTCATTTTCCTGCGAAGCGGCTATAAGCGGTTCAAGTGCGCTGGCATCGCTAAAACTTCCCAGGGCGCCTGCGGCGGCTCTGCGGACATATTTATCGCTATCGCCCAGAGCTGCGATCAGGGGCTTGATAGCGCGGGTATCGCCTATCTTTTCCAGGGCGTTGGAGGCTCTTACCCTTGCTAATTCTCTGCCGCTTTTAAGGGCGGCAAGAAGGGGGTCCACTGCCGTCTCGCCTATCCTGCCAAGCGACATGACGGCTGCTTCGGCGACAGGGGCCGAGCCGTCGAGGACATATATGAGATTCTTAATACAATCAGCATCACCGATAGTTCCCATCGCCTCCGCGGCGATTCTGCGAGTATCGGGCTGCATTTCGTAGCTATGAAGCACAGCCGCCAGCGTCTTAACGGCGCGGGCATCGCCGAAATTCGCCAGCGCCACCGCGGCATCCAGCTGCACGTATTTGTCTTTTTTGTAGCTCATCGCCCTGAATAATCCATTTATATTATGGCTGGATGTCATTTTTTTAATATCGGGCTTCCCCCCCAGCATTTCATTAAAAAACGGCATAAGGACTCCTTAAAACAACAATCTGTAAAAAATGATTATTGATCCATCCCGCGTCCGTCAACCGCGCGTACCACCGGTATAACTTCGTGGCTTAAAAGACACTTCGCGGGATCACAATTAAGCATCTTTAACTTTGGGATCGACGCTACTCGGTAATCCCGCTTCCGCTTGTCCTCGTACCGTTCCATGTACTTGAACCGTTAAAAGGGGTCCATGCAGAATTATTAAAGGTTATTGTAAATGTGCCGGCGGCGCTCCCTGTGCCTGTTATGCCCTTTAAAACCATCGTATAAGGCGAAGTCGACGGTATAGAGGGGCAATCAGCGGTGCCGCTGAGAGTCACAGTGATGGATGTACCGCTGACGCTTCACGACCCGCTCGAATTATTGTCAAAGATGGTTTCATATGGAGTGTCCGTATTTGTCCAGGAGCCGGCAGCACTGATCGAACCGTTATCATATTTGGTCAGAGTAAAATACGCCATATCCGTTGCAGATCCCTCACATTCGGCGCTCCATTTTTCAGTTGCAACAACTTTAGCGCTTGCTCCGGGCTGGTTAGAACATGACACAAAGGCGGCCAAACCCGCAAAAAGCACGAAAACCATGGCTGATTTCAAGACAATTTTTAACATATAACCCTCCATCTTTATTATTTTATCATGATAACATTTCAGGATATTTTAGTCAATTGCAGATTGTCCTGCCCCGGCAGCAGTGAAAGGACTCAAGAGACATAAAAATTTTATTTGCCACGATATTTTGGCCGTGTTATAATTGCTATAGCAGCGGCCAAATACGGAGGAGTCTATGTCCTTACAGACCAGGGAAAACGAACTTTGGGAATGGAGAAAAAAGGGTAAAGTTGACAAACTGATCCATGCTCTTAAGGGCAATGATATTAATCTGCAGTGTACGGCGGTAACGGTCCTGTCGTATTTCACCGATCAGCCGAAAGTCATCCAGGCCCTTCTGGAATCCCTCGATCAAGGCAGCCTCGAACTTAAGGAAAAAATTATTTCTCTATTTTCCAGTGTACCTGACCCCTTGATCATCCCGGCCCTGCAAAAGATGGAAAAACAGCCGCAGCTCAGGGTAAAAAGTATAAAGGCTCTGCAGGACCTGGCCAGAAACATAATCTCGCAATCCGGTATTTACCCTGAAAATATCCGGTACATGGAACAGATCGGTCCGCAGGCCGTTCCGGTTTTAGCGGAATTTTTCCAAAAACAGGAATTTAGAGATTCAATTTTACCTGTTCTGATTTCCATGAAAAACGTTGTTATAAACTGGTTTGCCGCTGAAGTAAAAAATGGAAGGGCTTATAAGACCCCCAATCTGATAAATATGATGGAAGCACTGAATTGGCATCCTCAAAGCACCGAAGAACAAGTTTTTGCCTGCCTGGCAAAAAAACAATACTCTGAATGCATAGCATTCGGAACTCAAGCTGTCGAACCCATGCTGACGGCGCTTTCCATAGCAGAAAAGGACGACGTACCATCCATTGTCAGAACCTTGTGCGCTTTGGGGGACCCCAGGGCCATTGATGTTATCGGTGATGCGCTTCTGGGAAAGGATACTGACCTGCGTCTGAATGCTCTGGAGTCTCTGGAACGCATTCAGAATTCACGGGCCGTACCCTGGCTGATCAAGGCCCTGATGAAATATCCCGATGAATTACAGGAAAAAATCGCATCCGCTTTAAACAGGCTGGTGCCTCTAAACTGGTCACGCGATATGCTGGCGCCGCTTCTCGATTCCTACAAACCTGAATTAACAGTTTTTATCCTGGAAATCCTGGGACGGACCGGAGACACCCGGGCTCTTCCCGTTCTAAAGGAAAAACTCGCAAATCCTCTTCCTCAGATCCGTTTAGCCTGTTCGAAAGCCCTGGCACTTTGCGGAGAGCCGCAATGGGAAAATATCATCCGGGGTGAAAAAGAAGATTTTGAACGATTGATTATAGCCGGTAATACGGATGCCCTGACAATTTTGATACGCCGTTTGGAGGATTACGATTTCGAGATCCGTAAGAGTGCCGCTCAAGCTTTTCAAAGAATTGTTAAATCCGGGCCGGAGATGTTGCGGCGGGAATGGGGGAAAATTCACAAGCTGATTACTGAGCCGCGAAAAGCAGAAACCATTGTCAACCTTATGTCTTTTGATAGCAGTGACAGTTCGACCCGGGATACCGGCATCGGCATGGAATTTCCCGCCGCCTTTCCGGAGTAGTAATCTTCTTCGGTATTAATTTTTTGTGCCATTATTTATCTCGATAAAAAAATAATAAGGAGGTTTTCAATGAATCCAGCCGTCCGTTTTGAATTACCGGCAAATGATATGAAGAGGGCCGAAAGTTTTTATGAAAGAGTATTCGGATGGGATATCGATTCATCTTATCGTTCATTTTATTGGGCCCTTACAACGAAATCCGATGATAAAAGACAATCTCTGAATCCGGGAGAAATTAACGGGGCAATTCAATTCAAGGATAAAACAATAACATCGACAAGAATCGATATAAGAGTTCCCGATCTTGATGACGCCTTAAAAAAAGTACTGGCCGAAGGCGGCAAAGTTTTTATTCCAAAAAAGGAAATTCCAGGATATTATTATGCGGTTATAAATGATACGGAAGGCAACGAAATATTTTTAAGTGAAAAAATAAAATGAGAAAAATAACTCAACGCTGTCTAAAGATACTCCGCGCTGATTCCCCTTTACAGGATTCCCGCCACTCGGTTAAATCAGCGATTGTGACATTTTCTGAGCGACTAACTTCTTCAAGAGATTCACCACGAAGAACTCTTAATACCAATTCTGCCTTTCTTTTTGCACTATTTCTTTGACCCATTCCCAAGCTCCTTTTAAGCTATATTTTAGCTAAAAATTTGCTCGCTACTAAAATTCTGAACGGGGTATGGTATGAAACCTACGATCGTAATGACTGGCGCTACTCATGGTTTCGGATTGGAGGCAGCCCGATATCTGGCGGCTTCCGCCGATACTCTCGTCCTGATGGTCAGGACCCCCGAACGGGGCATGAGTCTGGCTAATAGGCTCGCCGGGGAGCATCCCGGCCTCAAAGTCGATCTGATCCCGGGGGATCTGTCCAATCCGGAGTCAACCCAAAACTTTGTTGAAACGGTAAAGGCACGATATCCCCGGGTGGACGCCCTGGTCAATAACGCAGGAGCGGTATTCCCCTCGAAGCAGGCCGATGCAGAAGGCCGGTCTCTGAACCGGAGAGTCAACTTCCTGGCACCGGCACAGATTTGCCTCAGGCTACGTCCAGTCCTGCCGCCAGGAGCAGTGGTTGTGAATACAAGCTCAATTGGAGAGTCCAGGGGGGAATTTGCCGTTGCCGCCCTGGAGACCGGCTCTCTTAACCAGGCTGACTACCCTCAGGCCAAGCGGGCCTTTCTAATGTTCACACTATCCATGGCGCGAAGATGGGCTTCCGACGGCATCCTGGTCCGGGCTTTTCATCCGAAGATGGTCGTTCCCGCCAACCAAGTTCCCTCCTGGATCCTGAAATTACTCAGGGCTACGGTATTCCAAAGCACCCAAGCAGCGGGAGCTTCACTTGCAGCCGTAATCATGGATCCCGGCACAGCGCTCTATCAGACGGTGGGCCGAAAATCAGCAATACCCTCTCGCGGGGCTCGTGTTGAAGCCGACCAAGATCGGGTCTTCGCCTATGTCGACAGTCTGACCACATGAGATGGACCGGGGAGCAGGTTGGTGTTAGAATTGCCAAGGATTCAGGGTTTCAGGGTTTTGTCCCGCCGTATAAAACGAAAATCCCATGTTTCATGAATACATCCACATCACGAAACCCTGATTTTTCAAGCATATCTAGATTGTCCCTTAATAGGGAAGGTTTGTTTTCCGCTTTCATTTTATAAGTTTCTTCCGGCATATTATTGTGTTTACCAATAAATTCGGATTTCCCGAGTTTTTCTATATTATTGTTAATCCAGTCCCGCCACATCTGGAACTGCCATTTTTCCGACTGTTCGGATGCAGGCAATACCACATCATAATTGAGGAATAGTCCGCCAAATTGAAGTTCCCTATAAACACGTCCATAGAGAAGCTGTTTTTGTGTATAATCTAAGTGATGAATGGCCATACCAGAATAAATAAAATCAAAACTCTGATCGTTCGCATCTTCGGCTATCCATTTCTCAAAGGATGTTTGAATATAGTCACAATGAAAACTCTTCATATTCTTTGCCGCGGCTTCAAGCATATCCTGCGATCCATCTAATAGAGTAAAATGAAATTCCGGGTTGACTGATGCAAATATTTTAGAAACTACGCCACTTCCGCAGCCAAGATCTAAAAGCTTTAGATTATTCCTTCCTTTAAAATTCCAGCCTGCTATCGATAACATCAATTCCAGAGCGGTTTTTCTTTCCACTAAAAATTCATCCGATTCCTCTAAATAAAAAGCAATCTGGTCTTTGCCGGCATCGGAAAGCCAATAATTTTTTTCTATCATTAAATCATCCTATGAACTTATTTTATTATCAATGGAAAATATTCAATTATTTTATTCAAAAGGATGAATAAACACAAAAAATCAGGCAATGCCTGCTGACTTTCCGGGTTTCAATAAGCCTGAAATAACACACCTGAATGTTGTAAGGAACGATGAAAATAAATTCAAGGTTATAGCTCTTCTTTTAATATCCCCCGAATGTCCAGCCTTCCCGGCCGTGATAATTAACCCTGTACCAGTAGTTTGTTATACCATCGTTAGTATAAATGTTATAGCTCTTTCCGGTTATAATAACTATCGAATTGAAAGGGATCAGGAATATTTTATTATCGCCTGTCTCCGGTGATTTTCGGAGATATAGGCCGGACGGCGCAGAGACATAGCATGTCGCATTCGTTTTAAAGGTGTTCATCCGGGTGCACTTATTCGAGATATCCGATAATTCAGGGAAAATTTCCACAAGGGACTCCCTGTTTGTGATGACTGTGTTGCTTTCGGAGTCTTTTATATTGCTTTTTACATCAGATAAGAAAAATTCCATCCCTGTTTTATCCAGTTTATATTCCAGGATAAGGCCGCCGTCTCCGTTGTGTGCCAATCCGCCTGTCCTCTGGAAGCCGTAGGAAATATCTATGATATCAGTTTCCGGCCAGGACATTTTATTAAATTCGAAGTTCGGCACTCCAAAATGATAATATTGGGAGATGAAATCTTTCATCAGGGCAAGTCTACCGTCATCCCTGATCATGTAGATGTATTGTTTGGCGTAACCAGAGGGGTTTCCTGAATACTTGCTGACATCGTAAAGGACACTGATTAAGGTTTTTTTTATCGACAGCCTGGCTATATTCCGGCGAGCTTTTTCCCGTACGTAAAATCGTTTATATCGATCTGATCTGAGAGCAAACTCTCCGCATGACACCATCCCGTTTTACCTGCCGATGAAATTTTCTGCCAGCCTTCCGGATTACTTCCCGATGCAAGGATCGGTCCCTTTGAGTCTGCTATTGTGCCGGGTTTTATCGATGCAACGATCTTTGAACCGTCATCCGGCTTTTCATACATGTATGTATTCGTAAAAATCAGTTGACCTGTTGAATAACCGCAACTGAAAAAAAATAAAAATAAAAATATTAACCAATATCTTCCGTTTAGCATCTTGTTTTAACAGCAGCCGCAGTCGGGCGCCTTTTTACCGAGCATACCGCCTATAACCGCTGCTGCACATCCGACACCCGAATTAACCTCGATAGCTCCTGCAGGGCAATTAAGCTTGCAGGCACCGCATTCCATGCAGGCATCTCTTAAATTTATTAATGCCTTTTTATACTTTAATATGAAAACACTATGCGGGCAAACCTCTAAACAGGTACCGCAACCTGTGCACTTATCAGCATCGATTAAAAGACTTTCACCATTTTTAATATATTTCCAGACCACTGTCACCTCCTTAAAGCTCCCTGTAATATCAATATTCATTGATCCATTCCATTAAAATAATATTCTTATTATCAATTGAAAGAGTCCCGTAATAGCCGTTTGTATTAATGCCCTCCTAAAATATTTAAAGTTTTTAAGATATTCAACGATATTCCGGCAATAAAAACAACTGCCATTACCGGAATGGATCTCTTTACTTCAAGTGTTGCGCCGGCCTGGCTGGTAAATGTCGATGAACCTGTGAAATTCATGGCTATAAATGATATTACAGGGATCGTTATAAACGACATTATCAGGGACCCGTAAAAAGATATATGGCATATAAATGCTATTAATAAGCAATAGAGAATTCCCAGGACTCCGCCTTTCAAAGAAAATGCTCTGAAGGGCAGATATGGCAGCAAAAGGGGAAAAACAAAAACCCCCGCGAGGACTGCCGCGATATACTGGATCATCAATGGAGCCAGCCTGGCTGCATATGATTTGTCGAACGGCAGGCTGAAAACAGCACCCAGGATAATGAGCGCGGCTATCAGAGCCGAACTCTGGACCAGTTCGACCGGAGCTACGGCAAGCCTGTCCCTCCAGTTAAAACTCACTTCGCTCATCCCGGCATCTTTTTCCATGCCGCCGGCAATGAATTTTTTTATGTCACACGCCCTGACAGGGCCGTAAACGATTTTAAACTTAGTCATCATCCGGGCTTTATAAGCGGATACGCCGACAGCTCCAAGCTGGGGCAATATGACCGTCCTGTGAGATACGATCTTTTCAAGCCCGGATTCAATAATCCTTTTGACTAATTCAATAGTTCCAAAAGTCCCCTTTCCGGCGGCGCACCAGACATTGATGCCTTTTGTATCGAGGACTATCAGCCAGGCGTTTAAACCTTCGAGATTTTTTCTTACGATATCAAAAGATAGCTTATAATTTGCCGTGACTAAAACAGGTGAGTCCTGGCCGGGTTTTCCGATCCCGTAAAGCCCGGGTCTGACCTTATAATTATTTCTGTTGATATCGAATCTGACCATAAGGCCGCCAAGCAGGTCTGCCAGGGTAAGTTTAGCCGATATTAAAGGAATTTTACTGCCGGATATTTCAGTATATTCCATTATTCCCCTCTCTCATGGTTTTTCCTCAGTGCAACCGCGAATAGTTTGAAAGATTCAATAACCGGGGAGTGTTTGTCTCCAGGTATAAATTTAAAGATATCGATATATACTTTATTCCATATGTCATTGATTGAACCGGAAATTTTCCGTCCCTGTTCAGTCAGCCGGATATTTGTATATCTCCTGTCTTTCTGATTTTCGGATCTTTCAATAAGTCCAGACTTAAATAATTCGTCCGCTGTCCTGCTCAGGGTGCTTTTATCCAGTTCCAGGGCCAGGGAAAGATCTTTTATTGTCATTTCACCCCTTGATTCAAGTTCCATCAGCATGTGGCATTGGCCCACCGTCACTCCGCAGCAGCAATCGCTCGATGAAAACTGCCTTTCCACTTCCCTTTCGATTACACGGATTGCGTTTCTAAAATCCCTGATCTCCAATTCATCCATCAGGTTACTCCGATTATTGAATGTTTAATACAACAATTGTATCACACAACTATAATATTGTCAAGCAAGGTGTTTCAACTAAATTAAGGGGTAAGGAAAAAAAAGAGGCCCTATGGTCTCGTAAATGAAACTATCATAGGGCCTTTAAGAACACGGAACAATCTATCAATTTTAAAACCTGCAGGCAAGACCGAAATTTCCGCCGTCAGGGGCAGGGAAAAAACCTAATTGAATGGTTATCTTTTCCATCTTCAGAGGATGATCCGGATCAAGCCTGTTATGCTTATTGATAAAGGCGTTGTAATCATCACGAGAAGGATAAATTGCCGAACCGATCAACACACCGGCAATATTAACAACAAGGCCGGCTCCAATGTCAATTAAAAACCATGTGAAGGGAGATGTCGTTGGTTGAGAGCTTCCGCTTGAATTCATCGCTGAGTTCATTCCTGTGTAAAATGTATAAAAACCAAGGCCATAAAGCCCGATCCCCCCGACATAACCGACAACACTGACTGTCGTTCCTGTAAATTCCCTGCTTTGTAAATCCGATACCATCGGATCTAAAGCCTTGTAAAGGTCAGGCCTTTCATCTTTAATGTCGTTGAGATACATCCTGAAACCAGCACCGGACAAGGTATAATTCTGGTATGTTTCATCGCTGTTTGTGTCAGCTGTCACATGAGTTGTCACTGAAAACACAAAAGCAGGGACAAAGAGCAGAAACAGCGCTCCTGCGTACAAAAACTTTTTCATTAATTTCTCCTTACAAATAATTTTCTTGGCAAATATTCTAAATTATTGCATATTTATAGTCAAAAATAGGGCGGGGTAACTAAATAAATCTGGACTTTTCCAGCAATGGGGACGGAGCTTCTTTAAAAAAGGGCAGCCCTTTTCGGGGCTGCCCTTCATTAAATCATTCTGCGTAAACTACTGTGCACTCATCGAGAAATTGTTGCAGGTAAACGTCTCAGGCACACCGCCTGTTCCGCTGATTTCAAAACCGAATTGAATCGCGCCGCATTTGCCGCCGTGATAAACATTCCAGGTATATCCACCGACGGTCACGTTGGTCGCGCTCGGTATTGGATTTCCGTTAGAATCCCAGCCTTCGGCTATCGGACCGACATTGCCGCTAACGTACATCCATACCATGACTTCCGTAGGAATCCATAGATCGAAAGCCACTTCCCAGTTACCGCTCGAAGGTACTGTGATGTTGAACGGGCTTGTCAGGGAATTGATCCCGCTTATCGTCATATTCAGGTTAGAAAGACCGGAGTTCGGGTAGGACTTGACCCCGCTCGTGTTGGGCTGTGCAGACACAACATTCCAGTTGCTGTAAGACCACGCCGTAAGAGTTTGAGTGTTGGTGGCGCTCGTGCCTATCAAATATTTTTTATATAACACTCGTATATATGGGCATAATAAGACAAGGTATTAAAATCTATACCATTCCTTCTTTGTACTATTGACAAAATACGGTTTAGTTGCTATACTGACAGCATGAAGACAACAGAAGATTTTAAAAACAAATTTTCAAAAATATCAAAGATGATGAGCGAACTTGAAAAAATTCATGTAAAAGTTATAACCGGTGATAAATTGGATTCTTCAGAAATACATACAATAGCGGCAATTGGTAAAAAAGTTAATACCGTAAACAGTATCAGCAGGAAGTTCGGGATAACGAAGGGTGCGGTTTCACAGGTGGTTATTAAACTGGAAAACAGAGGGTACTTAACAAAAATACGTAGTACACTCAACAGTAAGGAGATAATTCTTTCTCTTACGGATTCAGGAGAAAAAGCCTGCAATGCTCATGAGGATTTACATCGGGAATTGGATAAGGAAATAATAAAACTTACGGAAAGTTCGGAAGAAATTGTAGAAAATTTCTATAAGATTCTTGGAAAGATAGAAACAAATTTGGATAAATATATCAGCCTTGGTAAAAAGGTTTAAATTTTTTTATATTATGGTATAGTCACTAAACTGACAAAATCATTTCATTAAGAGAGGCATATGTATGATAGACAATAACAAAACACAAGGAGTAAAAATGAAAGTAATCGGATTTAATTTTAGTCCTCGAAAAGACGGCAATACTGCCTGGATAGTGAACAAAATACTCGAAGGTGCGAAAGATCATGGCGCGCAAACCCTAATGTGGAATTTCAGCGATCTTGATATCAAGCCATGCCGTGGCTGTTGGGCCTGCCACAATAGCGATCGGGGATGTGTTATCAATGACGACATGAAGAAACATCTTGATGAGATTGACCATGCCGATGCTCTTGTTTTCGGCTCGCCGATTTACATGGGACAGATGACTGCCCAGGCGAAGATATTCACCGACAGGTTGTTTGCGCGGTTCTCTCCACGGTTTTCCCCGTATTTCAAAGAAGGAAATACCTCGAAAAAAAAGATGGTCCTTGTTTTTAATCAGGGTAATCCTGATCCCGGCCTGTTCCAGTCGTATATTGATTATACGAACCACATTTTTCAGCTGTTGGAATTTGATGTTAAAGAGGTGCCTGCCGTTACCGGTATGCGAAATGGACCGGCATATGAAAGAAACGATCTGCACACTGCTATGAAGGATATCGGTTCATCGCTGGTTTCGGAACAAGGATCGGAAGTATCGGTTTAAGGGTTGTCCGTCCCTGATCCACCCCCCCCTGAAATTTTGCCCTCAATAGGGCCTCTGTTTTTCGATTCCATGACTTGATCTTATGCATCAGGATTAAAAATATTAAAAGAAATCGTTTGAAGTACATGTAGATGTATAAAAAAGCCCTGTAATGTAACCATGATCAACAAACTAGATGCCGTTGGAATTGTTAGACAGAAGTGAAATAAAGTTGTGTAATGATAAATGCTGCCGGCCAAGATAATTTTCCTCCCTTAGCTGGACTTTAGTAAACAAAATAAAGTTTTTTTAAGAAATTGTTATTAATTGAGAGTGCAAGATTTTGGGTAACCCCGAAATTACAATGAAAGTATTTATTATGAAAATAAAAATATAAAAGGGGTATTAATAATAAAGCGGCCCGAAGGCCGCTTATGATTAAATTCAAATCTACTTGATTTCAAGCTTCACGGAAGAAGCATTTCTCTTTAATAGAACCGAACCCTGGTTGTCCTGAACAGTATAGGAGTCCCCCGCTACGTCGACAGATATGCTACCCACGAAAAATGTACCCGCATCCATGTTGTAGTCTACAGTCATCTTGAAATAAGAAAATGACTTTACGATATTTGCCCCGATATCGGCAAAAGATGTCGCTGTTCCAACAAATTTAGCTTGATTATTGACAATCGAAACCGTAGGATAATAAACTGTCCACGGCGCGCCTATCGAACTATCCGCGGCGAAGTTATCATTTATGATAACTGTGGTCCCGGAAGAATTTGATCCATTTGAATTTGAACCGGAAAAAATAATATTGGCAAGAGTCTAATTTGTTAAAATTTTTTTGTCAAATATCATGAAAAATAAGTGTGGATTATTCAGAAAATTGCAGACTGTGAAATCTGTCTTAGTTTTAAATTATATGTTTTGGACTTTTATATTGACGTTCACTTAAATTTGTATTAGCTTTCAATTGTTGATAAAGAAAGTGAGATATCTTTTTTAAATATTAATACAATATGTATTAATATTTAAAGGAGTTATTTTATGAAGAAGCATGTTTTATCCTTACTTCTTTTGCCAGTAGGATTGTTCTTATTATTCAGTTGTGCACAAAGCCCGGCAAAACCAGACAAAACCGCCGCCCTCGAGGCTGAAAACCAAAGCCTCTCTAATCAGATTGATGCTCTCAATGAAAAGATCATGAGCCTGTCTGCAGAAGTATCGAATTATAACCAGCTCCAGGTATCGAATGGCATTACTTACAGCAACCTGGTCAAAGATCTTCAGGACCAGCTTTCATCTAAAGAATCATCTGTGAAAGAGCTGGAAAATGCCATTAAAGTCACCTTTGTCAGCGATGTTTTCTTTGATGAAGGAAGCGATGTCATCAAACCTGAAGGTAAAAAAGATCTTGACAGGATTGTTAATACGCTTTTGAATCTCAAAGACAAGATCATAAGAGTTGAGGGTTATACGGATGATATACCGATAGCTCCGGTCCACCAATCTAAATTTGCGTCAAACTGGGAGCTTTCCACAGCAAGGGCTGACGCCGTTGTAAGATATCTTATCGGAAAGGGTGTAAAGCCTGAAGTTATTAAAGCGGCCGGTTATTCGAAGTTTAATCCCGTAGCTTCAAACGCTACCCCTGAGGGAAGATCTCAAAACAGAAGAATTGAGATTGAATTGGTCCCATTAGATACCAGGTCGATTTTTAAGTAAAACTGCAAAACTTCCTCCTTTAAAAAGGGATTGCCTCCTTACCGGTCGCAACTCCTTTTTATGAGGTTTGTGAATTTAGTAAAATTTAAATATTAAATAGGAGAGTTTTATGAAAAACCTGTTAAGTTTCTTTTCAGTAGCTTTTCTGTTCGTTATCCTGGGGAGCTGCTCATCTATGAATAACATGAAACCGGACGATTCGGCCGCCCTTAGAGCAGAGAACCAGAGCCTTTCCAATCAGATCATAGCCTTGAATGAAAAGATCATGAGCATGTCGCCTGAATTGAATGTTGAGAAAGTCACTCTTGTTGGTGACATATTATTCGATGAAGGCAGCGATGTCATCAAACCCGAAGGCAAGGCGGCTCTTGATAAAATAGTTAAAAAACTTACCGACGCCAAAGACAAATTTATCAGGATCGAAGGGTATACTGATGACCTTGCAATAGCCCCTGCCTATCAGTCGAAGTATCCTTCCAACTGGGAGCTTTCCTCCGCAAGGGCCAACGCTGTTTTGAGATATCTCATCGAGAAGGGCGTAAAACCTGAAATGATCAAATCGACAGGCTATGGAAAATATAATCCTGTCGCTTCTAACGATACTACAGAGGGGAGAGCCCAGAACAGAAGGATAGAAGTAGAACTGGTTCCTATGGATACCAGGTCTAAGTTTAAATAGGAGACTTTCATGAAGCAAATTTCAGTATTTTTATCAATAGCATTTTTACTTATAATTACGGCGGGCTGTTCCACGGTAAAACCGGAGGAATTGACAAAACTGCAGGCTGACAACGCAAACCTGACTGCCGAAAATCAGAGCCTTATGAACGACCTTAAAACATCGAAAAGCGATGTTTCAGCGCTTCAGGACCAGCGTGATAATCTTCAGAAACAGCTTATTCAGATATCAAATGATAATATCGGTTTAAAGAATCAGGTTGATTCTACTAAAGCCGGCCTGGGCAAACAGGTTGATAATTTAAACGCGTCTATTAAAGCCAATAATCTCAAGATGACAGATCTGCAGAATGAGATTAAAGACAGGGATAAACAGATAACCGATCTGCAAAGCCAGGTAAAATCCCTGTCATCAGAACAGGCTAAGTTTTTACAGGAAAAGAACCAGGAATTATCGAATCTTACGATGACCCATGAAAAGCTAGAAGCAGCGATGCAGTTAGAAATCGCTAATGGAGATTTGAAGATCCAGCAGCTTGGAGATATGCTCAGCGTAAATTTCCAGGATAAGATATTCTTCGATTCCGGAAGCGCCGATATCAGGAACAGCGGAAAGAAAACCCTGGACAAGGTCGCAGCCGTTTTGAAGAGCATAACTAATAAAGAGGTTCGCGTTGAAGGCTATACCGACAATGTCCCGATAGCACCCGGCTACAGGTGGAAATTCCCTTCAAACTGGGAGCTTTCTGTCGCCAGGGCGACTACAATAGTACGTTATTTACAGTCCCAGGGGATCGATCCGTCCCTTCTGAAAGCGACAGGTTACGGTGAGTATAACCCTGCGTCCTCAAATGATACCCCCGAAGGAAAAGCCCAGAACAGAAAAATAGCGATCGAGCTTGTCCCGCTTGATCAGAGGGCCAGGTTTAAGTAACAATCATTTATAAAATAAGCCTGCGGAAAAGTTTATACGTTCCGTAGGCTTATTCATCATATCAGTGATATATCCTTATGGTTTAAAAATAAATCAGTTGAAAGCACTTATCTTTATGTCTAAATTAAGTGACTATCCCTGATTACAGATATTACAACTGCGATTATAATTAATCATCTTATAAGAAGTTTCAGGGGATAAGCGGAATTTATGAAAATATTTACAGCTCTAATTTCAACGGTTTATTTTATTCTTTTTCTGGGAAGCTGTTCCAATATTAAACCTGAAGATTTCAGAAGGCTTAAGACCGATAATGCTGTCCTGATAGCTATGAATCAGAATCTGGTGAACGATATGTGCCTGGAGAAAGACGAAGTGGAAACACTTCAGAAAAGCCAGGACAGGCTTAAGGGTGAAGTTTCTGAATATTCGAATGAAAACAATGGTTTGAAAAACTTTGTAAATTTTACTGAAAGCTCATTAGGAAAACAGATTGAAATTTTGAATAAGGCCATCAAAAACAACAATCTGAAAATTTCAAGCCTTCAGCAAGAGATCAGCAACAATGATCTCAGTATCAACAATATGCAAAATACTTTTGAATCTTTAACAGGGAATGATAAATTTCTATAGAAAGTTTAATCAATAAAGCATCATCTTTATATTCAGATCAGTAAAAATCCCTTATGGTTTTCATAAAAAATCAGTTGAAATTCCTTATCTTTATTTCTGAATTCAGTAAATATTGTCCGGGGCCGCCCAGATTCCCCATTAAAAAGGCAAAATAGGGCCATGAGATTC
>CAZHNM010000010.1:0-121364 GCA_964533855.1 uncultured Brevinematales bacterium | reverse complement strand
AATCTCATGGCCCTATTTTGCCTTTTTAATGGGGAATCTGGGCGGCCCCGGACATTTTACATGCCCTTTAATTAACAGGTTTTATTTATCTATAGCTTTAGCTGCTTTTATTATCATTGTTCTATTTTTATTGAATATCAATATAATCAAATTGAGAGCATTGAAGGAAAAAGAAAACCATGAAAAGAATGAATTAAAAACCTTGTCAGAAGAATTAGAGAAAATGAATGGAAATCTTCTTGATCAAATAAATATGGCCAAAATGTTAGTTTTTCGTTTGGTAGATAAAAATAATTGTAGAGAAGATGATCAGTCTGTTGAATTTGAACCAGATAGATTGAAATCCAGCCGGATAAAATATGCCAGGTGCATGGAAGGGCTGGACTGGAAAAATGCCGGAAATATTTTGGATAATATTCACGGGTATCTTTGTACTTTTGCCGAGATCTATAACAAAATTCCATATCTTAATGATTTCCTGCATAAAATAACCGAAAAGACTGAGGAAGCAGCAAATACTCTCATTGATAAATTTGTAATAATTTCGAATGAAAACATCAAAGCAACTGAAGAAGTCAAATATAACATGAATGTATATAATCAGAATGATAGCTCAGATGGAAAAGATTTCAAAATAATGATTGGTGAAACTAGAACTGCAATGTCAAACTATGAAGTAGTAATTAAAGATTTCACAGAATTCAATAAAGATAATTTAACAAAATTTCACTCGATAGAAGGTAATATAACACAGATATACAATGCACTTAAGAACCTTGTGGAAATATCCAGTCAGAGTAAAGTCATCTACATAAACCTATCGATTGAAGCAGTTAAGCTGGGTGAAAATGGAAAAGGATTCCAGGTAATAGTTAAGGAAATCCAAAAGTTGAATAGCAAGACAGAAGAATTTGTACATAATATAAACCAGATAATGAAAGGATTTCAGGATTTTATGGGCAAACTCTGGAAAGATCTGGAATTTGAGAGTCATAATATTATTAAAAATATGGAAGAAAACTGCCGGAATTCACAAAATATTATGAATTCCTTAATCAATTCTTATGAAATTACATCCAGGATGTTTTTAAAAGTCAATGAAGCCAATTCATCGGTCCAGAAAAGCCTGGACAAAATATCTGAATCGCTCCAATTTCAGGATATTACACGCCAGCAAATTAATAATATTATAGAATTTCTAACAGTTATCTCGAAAAATATTGAAGACCAGAAATCTTTATTTGACTTTTTGAATGTAGACCTGAAAACAGAAGACCATTTGCATCTCAAAATAAAAGATGATTTTAATCAAAAAGCAAAGGTTGTTGATGAAAAGATCGTACTTAATTCTGAATATAAGATTGAAAATGGAGGATTATATGACTTTCATGCTAATTGACGATTCGACAACTATGAGAAAGATCAGCGGAGCTGTATTAAAAAATGCCGGCTATGAATTTGTAGAAGCAGAGCATGGGCAGGATGCTTTGAGTAAACTTGCCGCTCAGAAAGTAGATTTTTTTCTTGTTGATGTAAATATGCCTGTGATGAACGGCCTTGATTTTGTATCTCAAATCAGGACAAAACCGGAATACAAAAAAACTCCGGTCATTATGCTGACGACTGAAAGCGATCAATCCATAGTCTGGAAGGGTAAAGAAGCCGGTGCTGACGGGTGGATCGTTAAACCATTCAAGAATGACGAGCTTCTGGGAATGATTAAAAAATATATTTAATTGATTTTAAGGAGTTTGCAATGAGAATTTTAGTAGTTGATGATGATAGGGATGTCCTGGATGACTTTTCAAATTCCCTAAAGCCTACAGGCTATGAAATAGTTGAAACAGATAACCCAAACACAGCACTTGAATTATATATGAAAAAGGAATTTGATGTTGTCATTTCAGATGTTCATATGCAAGGAATGAGTGGTATCGAATTACTTTCAAAGCTGCATGAATTCAATCCTAAGGTCCATGTTATAATTATAACAGCTTTCGGTGACCTTGAGACTGCAATATCAGCTATAAACAATCATGCATATGCTTTTTTTTCAAAACCGATTAATTTTACAGAACTGATCCATACTATTATGGGAATTGAATTGGAATTATATAATGAGAATAAAATTAAAATGGATCACAGTCAATTGGAAAAAGAATATGATAAACTGAAAATGGCATATAATGACTTAAATAGATTATTAGGCAAAATGAGAGGAAACAATTTTTATAAATCTTGTTAAGTATTACCATACAAATATTGTTCTCCTTATCGAGCCAGTAGAGAACTGGCGCCTCCAAAACATGTACGCCCTGTTGGGCGCACAAAAAAGAACAGCCGCCCCGATAAAAGGGCGGCGGTTTTAAAAGCGAATTAAGTAAATTGGGCAACAAAACAGCGAACCTGTAAATTCTGTTAAAGTTAGACTGAATATTAAGCTTTTGACAATTCCAGGAAAAATCTTTATCCTTCTATCAAAGGAAATATTATAAATTATTGATAAAAGATCGAAATATAAAAATGTAAATTCATTAGATCAATTATCCATTTTTGAAAAACAAGTATCAAAGTTTATTTTAAAATATTATAAGGTAGCAATATTAAGTTGTTTCCCTTTATTTATCATTAATTATTTTGGTGATCAACTCTATAATCAAATATTTGGAACCATAACGCCTGAATAATATTTTATTTTTTAATTAAGATAGGTTTTATGAATGAAAATATTAATAGAAAAATATTCTACTAAATGTTTACAGGGTATATAATAATGATGTTTACAGGTTTTCCGGGGTGAAAAAGGCCAGGGAAAGGCTCGATCTCCTGTTAGTTGAAAGAGGAATGTGCGAAACTGTGGAAATAGCCCGGGCGGTCATCTTGGCCGGCGAGATTTCCGTGAATGGAGAAAAAGCGGCCAAAAGCGGAGAACCGGTCCCATGCGACTGTGTTATCGAAGTTAAAAAAAGATTTCCATACGTCGGAAGGGGAGCGCTGAAACTTATCGAGGCCCTCGATCATTTCAAAATCGATCCGGCCGGAAAAACCGCAATAGACATAGGCGCCTCGACAGGAGGCTTTACGCAGGTACTTCTTGAAAGGGGGGCTTCAAAGGTCTATGCCGTGGACTCTGGAACAAACCAGCTCGACTGGCTTCTCAGGAGAGACCCCCGAGTGACGGTCATGGAAAACACGAATGCCCGCTACCTGACCCCTGAAATGTTCCCGGAAAAACCGGAAATCGCGGTAATCGACGTATCATTCATATCCATCACAAAAATATTAAAAGCTGTGAAAGACATTCTTACCGGCGATTATGTAATCATAGCCCTGGTCAAGCCCCAGTTCGAGCTCGAAAGGGAATATGTCGGCCCGGGCGGCGTCGCGGACCCTGCCTTCAGGGAGCAGGCAGTCAGTAAGATAATCGATTTTGCGTCCGGTATAGGCCTTGAAGCGGAGGAGTCAATCGAGTCTCCGATCACGGGCCTTAAGAGCGGGAATGTGGAATACCTGGCCGTTTTCAGGAAAGAGATGTTGTAGATGGATTGGATAATAATGTTGCATAAGATTAAGATTTTCCATAAGGCCTCATTTACAAATATTTCCTCTCACAAATGGAGTTCCATTATTTTCACAACTGAGGGGTTAAAAAGACAGGATTATCAAGGGTTTGAGTGGTAATAACCTGTGAAAATGCAATTTAACAAATGGGGAATTCTAACAGATACCTCTCATATTTTGACTTTAACTTTGACAAACTAAGTTATTCTAGGTTAAAATAATTTTCATCTAGAGAGTTAACGTTCACTCATGCATTGTAAAAGGTATTTAATGGGGGTAATAATGAAGAAATTTAATGGGCTTATAGTAATCCCGTTGGTATCTATTCTGCTTTCTTCCTGCCAGCTTTTGTTCAACCCGGATTTCGCGAACAAGGCGGGATTGAATCCTCCGCAGGGCACAACAAATTTTCTGGTTTATGTCGCAGGAGAGAACACAAGCGGCAGAGCATGCTACTGGATTAACGGCGCCGAAAAGATTTTAAGTACGTCCAGTGGTTCAATCGCAAATTCGATCTTCGTATCCGGAGGCGTTGTCTATATTGCCGGTCAGGACCAGTCTTTACCCTGCTGCTGGATCAATGGCGCTGAAACTACATTAAACATTAACGGAACTGGTGGTAATGCGAATTCTATATTCGTATCAGGAAATAATATTTATATTGCTGGTTACGATGTAGTGTCAGGGCCGGGGTATGGTAGTTTTTGGATCAACAATGGCAGCGTGAATCACCTGGGAAATCCTGGTGGTGGAAATGCGACTTCTATATTAGCGGCGGGCGGCAATATTTATATCGCAGGAATTGACGGTTCATCGGGACATGGGAAAACCTGTTACTGGATAAATAATTCCGGTGGCGAGGTAAGCTTAACAACAACAGGAAATGCAAGTTCAATCTATTTGGCAAACGGCAATGTTTATATCGCGGGAGACGACAGTGACGGTGGTAACGCCTGTTACTGGATTAACAACAGCTCAGGTGAGACAATATTGGGAAACTCCCCGGCTCTCGCAGAATCCATCTTTGTCGCTGGCGGCAATGTTTATGTCGCGGGAGTAGACGCCAATGGCTGCGCCTGCTACTGGATTAACAGCAGCTCAGAGGAAACAGTTTTAGGGGCCTTCTCCCCGGCTATCGCAAAATCCATCTTTGTTGCTTGCGGCAATGTTTATGCAGCGGGAGAAGACAATGGCAACGCCTGTTACTGGATAAATGGAGTTGAGCAAAAGCTGCCGGACGGCGCCGGTGCATGTGCCTTTTCAGTATATGTGTGTGTTGTATATCCGCCTGCTTTATAATATTCCCCTGAAAAGGGGCAAATCCTGGGAAGAACGCAATGTTTTAACAAATGGGAAATTTACCAAGAGAATCTATCAAAAGGGAAAATACTGCGAGTCATTTGGAGAAATATTGGTTAAAATGAATAAAAATATTTTTTTAAGAGGTCTAAATGTCAAAGCAAATTTTGAAGTTCTTAATTGGGCTGATAATATCATCAGCAGTCATTCTTCTTGTTTCATGTTCCGCAGTGCTTTCCGGGTCCGGGTCGAATACGCCCAATTCTCCTGTTTCATTTTCAGAAAACTTCAGCCAGGCCAATGCTCTGTCTGCATGGACCATTACGCCGGCAGGTTCCGTCACGATTGTTGGAGGCCAGGCTTCTTTTACTTACAGCGGAACTTCGTCAGGAGCCATAGAAACGCCTTTAATCTTTACCAGCACATCTTTTAAAGTCGTTTCCGACTTAAACATGCATCTATCGCTAGGCACTATGAACATATGTATAGTAACCTCGGCAAGCCAAACATACACTTTTTCTTTTTTCAATAACGGTACTTCTGTTCCGTCGGCAATTCAATTGTTAAGAGGTTCTTCTTCGCTGGGGCAGGCTTCAATCACTCCATCTGATAATTTTACCCTGACAATGGCGGTAAATGGAGGAAGTTTTACAATATCACTGACCGACAAGACAAAAGGAACGGTAGTGGCTACATTCACGGCCACGGATGCTGCACCTTATTCAAGTTTTGTTGGATTAGTTTTAAGCGGCGGGATAACCGGTTATAACACTCTGGTCAGCGATATTTCGGTTTCTTCAATTTAATCGGCAAAACATTATTTAAAACCGCCCCGGTTGAAGGGGCGGTTTTTTTAGGCAGATACTTCACGGGTAACAGATAATGTATATATTGATGGAGATTATTATCGAAAAGATATAGTTTTGAATAACATGTATAATTTACATTTGTAACAACAAAATCAGAGGGAATTTATTTATACACTCTCATCCCGGTCGCTTTATCGAAGAGAAGAATATTTTTGAATTTCAATGAAACCTTTGAGCCTGTTTCAAACTTCCTGCCGATGGGTGCGGTCGTTGTGATCTCATCGTTATTAAGTCCGGCGGTAATTACAGAGATATTCCTGATAGGAATTTGAATCACATCCCGGATCTCCGCCCTGATCGATCCGGCCGGATCGCTTTCCAAAATCTCGATATCCTCCGGGCGTATGCCGGCCTTGAAGCCGGATAAATCCGGTGAAAGGGATCCTCCATCCAGCAGGTTAACGGCCGGGGTTTCGGGGTTCGGGTTAAGGAACTCGGCGACGAAGACGGACGAAGGATTTTTGTACAATTCATCATATGTGCCGACCTGGGTGATTTTTCCTATGTCCATTACAGCGATTATATCCGCAAGGAACAGCGCCTCCTGCTGGTCATGAGTTACATAAACCGTTGTCACTTTCAGCTCTGAGAGAAGCTTGCGGAGTTCTATCCTGTATTTTGAGCGCAGCTTGGCATCAAGGCTGGAGAAGGGTTCATCGAGCAGGAATATCGAAGGGTCCCGGGTGATGCATCTGGCTATGGCTATACGCTGCTTTTCCCCTCCGGAAAGTTTCGCGATTTTACGGTCAAGGAGATATTCGATATCGATCCCCATCAAATCGCTGGTTTTTTTGAATTTTTCCGTTTTTAAAAGCTCCATATCCCTGGTTTTCTTATGGAAAAAGAAGAAGGTAAGAATATTTTTTTTGCCCTTCATATGCGGGTATAAAGCGTAATTCTGGAAGACCATGCCGATTTTCCTTTTTTCCGGCGGAAGAAGCGTGACATCCGTTCCGTTAAAAATGATCTGCCCGGAGTCCGGCTCCTGGAGTCCTGCTATGATCCTCAGCAGTGTCGTTTTACCGCATCCGCTGGGGCCCAGTATCACTAAAGTTTTCCCGTCGGGAATGGTCAGGCTTGCGCCGCCGATATTGAAACCGTAGCCCTGTTTTGATCCGCCTCCCAGCAGATTTCCCGGGACTTTCATACTCATACCGGCAAAAGAAGCGAATGAAGTTTCAATCGTCCTGCCTATAGCGGTGTCCTCGAATTTACGCCGGAATGTTAAAACGATATCCTTTAATTCGACGGATGCCATAAATTTCTCCCGATGCTATTATTCTTATTTATTGTAAAGTGTTTTTTATGCTTTTGACAATTAATCCAATATATCCTATTTGACGGCTGATAAGTATACAGTGTTAATAACTAAAAAGTTGAATAATGGCTGATAAGGGTATAGAATAACTAAAAAGTATGTAAATTAAATCTGCTATCAAGAAAAGTTTTGATGGACCGGATTTTGAAAATAAAACTTTTAATCATTTCTTTTACTGATCAGGAGGCTTCATATGCGGGCTGATTCCTTATCAGGGCGACTTGTAATAATTACTGTCCTTTGTGTTTTTGCAGGGGTTCTCAGGGGTTTCTCATTCAATGGCGAGCCGGGTCAGCTTCTGGATAACAAAAACATAGCAGCTTCCGACCTTTATGATCCCGCCAGACATGTATACCTCCTGTATCCAGGCGTCTATCGTGCGAATGAAGTTCGAACAAATTCTGTTCAAATCGGAATTATAGACTCCGGCATTATGATAGATCATCCGCAAATCAAAGGCCTGATTGCCGGGTCGAAGGACTTTACCGGTGATGGAATAGAAGACCGGATTGGTCATGGAACCCTGGTAACGCTCATATTCCTGTACGGGGTTGAAGAATCCTCTGATGTACCTGAAGTTCCATCAATAATTGTTGCGAAAGTTGCACGGAAAGACGGCAGGATTCTTCAGGAAGATGTGATAAAAGCTATTGACTGGATTGCAGGATATAACGTCTTATTAATCAATATAAGCATAGGCTTCCATGGCTCTCCGCAAGACTATGAACCGCTTCGCGAAGCATTGGAAAGACATCCGGAAGTTCGCTTTTATTGCGCTGCCGGAAACGATGGGCCGGATGTGACGGTTTATCCTGCCGCATTTGATTTAAAAAACGTTATATCTATCGGACTTGTGGGGACAAACGGGCTGCCCGACCCTATATCCGGGAAAGCTGCGGTCTACAGGCAACTGCCTCCTTATAAGAACTTAATATCGCTGCCAAAATACGAAATGTTTCGGGGAATAAATGCCCTGCAAAAGCATAACCTCCGGGAAGCCGCGGAGTTTTTTTATCTCACGCTAAAAGATGGCAGCCCGGCAGAAAAGGCCGATGCTCACATGGAGCTGGCGCATGTTGATATAGAAGAGAAAGAGTTCAATGAAGCGCTGGAGCAGAACCGGCTTGCGGCAGAGCTGGTCGGCTGGAATGATAAGTTATATAACGAACGGGGATGGATTGAGATTTTGCAGGGGCAACAATCATCCGCAGAACAGGATATAAAAAAAGCCATAGAGATAAACTCGGCAGAACCTTTGTACTATAAGCGTCTCGGAGACTTATATGTTATGGAAGGAAAAACAAAAGAGGCTTTAGATCAATATGTCCTGGCTCTTCAGCTTGCTCCGGATGATAATCAACTTAAACGTTTAATTTCCAAGGCGCGGTATCTATTGAGTTTGGAGGAACATAAAACCAATGGAAATTAATCATATTTGAGCAGAGAGGCGGTTAAAGATGGAAGAAGGAGGAATTGTCTATGGAAATAGAACGCTTGATTGATGGGCTTAAGTACACCGCCTTAAGTCCTTATTCTTTCATATCATACATCATTCTAATAATTGCTGTCGTTTTCGTGACAACCAGGAATGGCAAGCTAAAACTTCTCTCGGCTCAGTTTTCGTCGCTTTCTGAAAAAGAGAGGCTTCTGGTGATTAGAAGCGAATACAAGACGGAGCCGAAGCAGGGTCTGACTGCGGAAGAATGGCTGACTGAACGAAGCCAGTTTCTAAACTTCCTGCTGATTTTATCCCTGATCCTGGCTGTCATCATTATAGCCGTGGTATTCATTACAGTTTCAAGCGCCTCAGGGCGGACAAACGATAATATAACTCCTTTAATAAAACCCAGACTCCTCTCGAGTTCCGGCAATTATCCGGCAAATGTAAAGTTTAGCTATGATTCCGGCAAGTCTTTAACCGCAGGCAGCGTTATACAGGGAGCCTCGCCAAACGACGCAAACCTGGTCTTTGATGTACTTTTCCGTAATAATAAAAAAGAAGACATTTTTCCAAAAAAATTCCAGGTTTTATGGTTTTACCACCATGGTTATCTATCGAGCGTAGGTCATGGAGAGCCATTTTTCCCTGTGGCAAAATATGTGATTGACATGCCTGTTGATACTGAAGATACCGCAGAGGCTAGCAATACATATCACGAGAAGGAAGTTGTTTTTTCACCCATTGTTTCGGTCCCCGGCAGAAATGAGAGCGGACCGGGGGCTACGGTCATCAGGCTGCAGCTGTATTACCACTTTGAAGGCAAAATTTCCTGGCACCCCTGCAGTGATTGGGATATTTATTTTAAAATATTTGTTGTTTATGACGATGGAACCTTAATGCTTTTTCCTCTTAATTCTAATGATGCCAAGGAGCTGAATGGCTGGCAAAGCTGGAAAAAACTCGTATATACAAGCAAGGATTTTCGCCCGAGCCTCTTAACATTAAATGGTCATTCGTTTTGATATCCCGTTTTTGCTATCGCTTCTGCTAAATAAGCCTCTTCTATAATCCAGAAATCATTTATTCCGCTCTCATTTTTCCTGTTTTTTAGCATGAAAAGGGGTATAAAGCATAATAATGTCGCTATCCCGGCAATCATGAAGTCGTCGCTTATAGCCGAGACTAAAGCCTGGTTTTCGGCGCTGCGGAATATCGACAGGCGTGAAATTTCAATAGATTCCTGTTCTTTCCTGCCTGAAAACTGTTCTATGACGGTTTTGCCGGTGAAAACCGATTGCTGGAAAGCAGGAGAATTCCTGTTTATCGACTGGATATAATTCGTCGAATGGATTATCGTCTGGCCTGTGAGGATAGTGCCCAGTATAGCGATCCCGAAGCTTCCGCCGATCTGCCGTATCACATTGAAGAGGCCTGACGCCTGGGCGTAATTCCTGCTTTCCATATCGGCCATTGCTAATTTTGTCAGCGGGGCGATTATCATTCCCAGGCCTATGCCGCGCGGTATAAGGGGGAACATTATCTGGAATCTGCTTGAATCGAGAGAGAGGAATTTCTGCATATAAAAACTTATTACCAGGAGGGCTATGCCCAGGGAAACGGAAATCTTGGGATTATACCGGTCGGACAGTGCGCCTGAAACGGGGGACATTACAGCCATCATTATTCCGTACGGGATAAAGACTAACCCTGCCTGGAATGCCGTGTATCCCATAGAATTCTGCAGATAGAGAGGGAGAAGGAATGTGCTGCCGAACATCGCGATGCCGTAAATGAAGAAAACCAAACTGGCCATCGATAAATTCAAATTTTTCAAAAGCCTCAGATTAATAATCGGGAATTCGATCCGGAGATCTATATACAGGAAAATTACAAAACTTATCGCTGCAAGCGTATAGCAGGTTATCATGAGGTTCGAATGCCATCCGTCCGTGTTCCATGAGGAATTGCCGCAGGCAAGCGCAAGCAGGAGGGATGTCAGGCATACGGTTATCGAGACGGCGCCCCCGAAATCGAACCGGCTGGCATCGCCGGACCTGTATTCCTTTAGAATTATAACGCTGGCTGCCAGACCTATCAGGCCGATAGGGATGTTGATAAAAAACATCATGTGCCAGCTGAAATTATCTATTATATATCCGCCTATCACCGGGCCGAAAGATACCGAGGCTGCCGAAGCGATGCCCCAGAAACCGAGGGCCATGCCCCGTTTCCCGGGAGGAAAAGTCATTGTTATGATCGCCATTCCGACAGGCATGATGAGGCCTCCGCCTATCCCCTGGATAACACGGAAGACGATAAGCGAAGTTTCGTTCCATGCCAGGCCGCAGACAAGTGACCCGAAAGTAAATAACCCGAGGGCTGAAAAATAACTTCTCTTGTATCCGAAATGGTCGGCGATCCAGCCGGAAGCCGGGAGCATTACGGCCATGGCAAGCATATAGGCTGTTATGACCCATTCGATTTTGTCGACGCTCGAGCCGAATGTATTCATGATGCTGGTAATCCCCACATTGACGATGGAGGAGTTCACGCCTGCTAAAAATGTTCCTAACATTACCGTAAAGAGCACAAGCCACCGGTGGGAAATATGATCATGGTTGGCGCGGGGCAGGAGCCTTCTATCGCTTTTGAAAAGGGGGTGTTTTACCGGCATAAATTTATTTAAACCTGCAGGATAGATGTCATAGCAATTATTATTTAAAAATCTATACTAATTTCGAAGTCAATATAGTCAAAAGATGCTTTAATTGTTCCAGATCGTTTTCGCTGAATATGGAGTCGATTTCTTCGTTATTCCGGTTTATTACGGCCAGGGCTTTGCCATATAGAACCTGTCCCTGTTCCGTGGGATAAAGGAGGAATTCCCGCCTGTCGCTGTGAGAGATTTCTCTTTGCACAAGTTTCTTCTTTTCGAGTATATTGAGGATCCGTGTGACAACCGCCCTGTCCTTCAGCGAGCTTGCGGCTAACTCTTTTTGATTGCATCCCTCTTTTGTGCATACCCTGCTGAGTATGCTCCATTGTTCGGTTGAAATGCCGCAATCTTTAAGCTTGTTCTGGAGCCTGTTCCTCATCAGGTATCTTGCTTTGTAATTGAGCCACACGACGGTTTCATTGGAATTGTTCTGCATAAATTTCCATTTGTTTTCTATCTGAATTGATTATAAAATATATTAGTTGCTATGTCAATTATTATAACGCCTGCCCGGCTGACGCGAAGCTATGAATGCCACGGCCGGCACCGTCACTATTACAGCGATGCTTCCCGTCAAAGCTTCAATCGCTTCCATGACAATAAAATTCGAATTGAGGATCTGCGTATAGGAATGCTCTATTGAATAGATCAGGATCAGAGTTGTAAGCGACGCGCCGGTGAAGGCAAGGATCAGAGTGTTTGCCATGGTGCCCATCATATCGATCCCGACGTTCATGCCGGAGGCGAAGAGGCCTGTGCGGCTAATTCCGGGGTTTGTCGAGCGGACCTCGCTGATAGCCGAAGATACGGATATCGCTATATCCATGACCGCGCCGAGCGAGGCGATAAGGACCGATGCAAAGAAGAGTTCACCTGTTTTCATGCCTGTCAGGCCGGTGACAGAGAGAAGGCTGTCCGCTTCGGCAGACGTGCTGCCCGAAACCATTGTGAGATCCTGGAAAACAAGGGCCAGGACGGCTGAAACCGCAAGGCCTGAAATTGTCCCCAGGATCGCAGATATTGTCTTGGCATTCAAACCGTCAAGCAGGATAAAAGATCCTAAAGCGGCCAGGGAAGTTATAAGAACGGCAGCCATAGCAGGTGAAAAACCACGGTAAATCATCGGGATAAATATAAAAATGACACCCGTGAAAGTAAAAGCGATCCCTAAAAGCGACCGGAACCCCCGCCATCCCCCCGCTATGCAAAGCAGGATGACAAAAATAAAAGCGAGAAGATAGAGGGCAGGCCCCCTGTCGATACTGAAAACATTCACATTTAAAAACTTATTATTGCTGAAATCAAGGCGCAGGATTATTCCGTTCCCAGGCCTGAGGAGGTAATTGGACTGGGGGTTGAGGTAGTTCCTTATTTGAAGGTTTGTCCCTGTTCTCCCGCCTGAGAGGATCCTGACAGTTATGTCCTGGAAGCCCTGGAAAAGCCCGCTGTGCTCCGAGTCAGGGCTCACGGTTTGCAAGTCTACACTTATAACGACTCCTTTTTCGAAAGTGACAGGCGCTTCTTTGCCGGTAGAACCGCCGGAAGAGGAGCCTGACATGCAGTTTGAAAAAATGACGGCTCCGGCAATATAAATAAATAATGCCGGAACCGTTAAAGATAATCTGATGATATTTTTCATTTTCATATTGGATTTTTTACGGCCGGGCGTGCAAAAAGAGCGCTTATATAAGCAACCGCCGGAACCGTCAGGATGACAGCTATGCAACCTGTCAGCGTCTCGATTATATCTACTGCTATCGTGTCCGAATTCAGTATCCGCAGCCAGGAATTGCCGAGGGCGTATAAGAGTATGAGGGCGTTCAGGGATGTCCCCGTGAAAGCGAGTATCAGTGTATTGGTCATCATGCCTGTAATATCTTTTCCGATATTTATGCCTGAGGCAAAAAGCTCCGCCCGGCTTAAACCGGGATCGGCCGCGGCAACCTCGCTGACCGATGAAGCCACGGATATCGCTATATCCATTACGGCCCCGAGAGAGGCTATCAGAACCGCCGCGAAAAGCAGCTCCCCCATTTTCATTCCCGTCTGGTCCGAGATCTGCAGCATGTAATCGGAATCTCCGGTGGTGAAACCTGAAACCATCGCCAGCTGCTTGAAAATTAAAACTATAAAGGCCGAAACGGCAAGACCCGCAATCGAACCGAGGATGGCCGCGATCGTCTTGGCCTTAAAGCCGTCTAACAATATCAGTGAAACAGCGGATGTCGCCGACGTCACTAGAACTGCCGCGAACACGGGCGAATACCCGCGGTAAAGCATGGGGATAAAAATAAAAACAATGCCTGTAAATGTGCAAATTATACCTGAAATGGACCGCAGTCCTCTCATACCCCCAATTATGCAGAGAAGGGTGAAAAAAAGAAGGGCCAGCCCGTACAGGGCCGGCCCTCTGTCGATGCTAAATAATGTGACATTATAATCTTTGATCCCGTCAAAATCGACGCGGACAATTATTTCATCACCGGCTTTAAGACGAAAATTTGATGAATAGTTCAGGAAATTTTTCATTTCAAGTTCAGTTCCAGATTTCTCGCCAGTCAAAATCTGAATATAAAGATCCTGCCTGCCGGTAATCATTCCTTTTCCAGTATCGGGGTTCAGGGTTTCACCCTTTATTTCAAGTACACGGGCTTTCTCGTATTCCACATGCGCTCCGCCGGACGATCTGAACAGTGAGTAAATTATAGTATGGCTTGAAAACCAGAGAGCTGCTGCGATATATGCGCCCAGGGCAATCACCGTGAAAACCCGCCCGTAGAAAACTTTCACGCCCGGTACCTTCCTTTAATCAATTTTTGGTTATGGTATACTGATCAATAAGCGCCATTGTGTCGACCCTGTAAACAGTCATCGTAAAAGTGCCGCCATTGATTGAAAAATAAGTGAAAGAAGGGACATTTCCCTGCCACCTGTACGCGCTGTATGTTTCGTTGGTTGTGTCGATGAACTGGTAATACTTGCTGCCGCTTCCTGAATTTAAAGTCAGATAGAGGATGCCCGTCGGGTTGTTGACTGTGGTTGCATTGCTTGATGAAGTCGGCGTACCTCCCAGCATCTGGTAGCTCCTCGTATAGGAATGATCGTGGCCTGAAATAACCACATCGATCCCGTTGTTTTCAAAAACCGGCGGATAAGCGCTTCTCCTTGCAATAATATCCGTATCATTCATGTGGGTCGCTTCGCTGTAAAGTGAATGGTGGAAACTCACTATGCGCCATTTTGCGTTAGGGTAGGCCGCGACCGCTGCCGCTATGAACGTCCCGTGGGTTGTGACGCTTTCAGTATTGCTGTTCAGTATTATGAAGAGCGTATTTCCATAAACGAACCTGTAATCGCCGTCATTGCCGAAGGATATCCCGCAGGATGCAGACAGGTTGGCAACGTTGTAATGATAACCGTAATACTGGCCCATCGAGAAATCATGGTTCCCGTTGACCGTAGCCACAGGTATGCCGGACAGCTGCGAGGGGCTGAAGTACCCCTGGTACTGGGCATCCTGGTTTGTTATCAGGGCGGTGTCATTGACTTCGTCACCGGCATTGAGGATGAAGCTGGCATTAGGATACATAGATGTGGCTGCCTTGACGGAATTTACCCAGCCTGCTGTATCTGAGGCGTTATTGGCGCCGGCGCCGATCTGGGGGTCGCCGTAAGCTATAAAACCGAAACTGCTCTGGCTCTTCGTGTGGATAGTATAGGCCGGGCTCCAGTTGTTCCCGTCGCCAACGCGGTAAACATAGGCGGTCGAATCGGATAGGCCTGTAACCGTGACCTTGTTGGCTATAAAACCTGTCGTGACGGCGAAAGTGCTGTTCGTCGTGGCTACGACAGCGCTCTGGGTGCCCGTAAAGGTTGTTGCGGCAGACACGGGAAATGTATTTCCGCTCTGGGCTGAAGCAGGCGCGATCTCTACCATGGCGGAACCTGAAGTATTGGTCAGCCAATTGAAATTAAGCTGGCTGCCATCGCTGCCCGGGGAGACATTAAGGCAATAAGCAAGGGGTACTGCCGGCGGCACTGCCGGCGAACTGCTATTGTTTCCGGAGCCTCCGCCGGAACCCGGCGCTGCGCTGCATCCGATGACAGCGGTCATTACCGCGGCAAAAAGTAAAACGGACGCCGAAGGCACAATTACTGATAGGATTTTCCTCGACATAGTTCTCCTCCTCCATAAAATTTTTATGGAGTAGCTTAAGAGATAATTGTTACGGTTTTATGAATAAAATATTAATTTCATGTTATTTTGCATGCATTGGGGAAACACGATATACCTGAGTTGTTACCCGAATCCCCTAAGCCGGGAAACATGTCAAATGGGCATAGACAAAATAATAATTAAAAAAATTTCAGAAATATTTCAGGCCTTTTATATCCTTTCAGTGATAAAATTAATAAATTATAATGCCGGAGTTTTTTAAGGGAGTCATATGGTATTTCATAAATATAATCATCTGAAAATTCTCCTGATAGAAGACAACAGGGGGGATCAGCTTTTAATCGGAAAAATGCTGACGGATTCAGGTTTGACAGAACCGCCGGAAGCCGTATCATACCTCGATGACGGCTTGAAGCTTCTTCAATCTAAAAAATACGATGTTATTCTTTTAGACCTTTCCCTGCCGGACGCCGAGGGAGTGAAAACATTCGACAGGATTACATCGAAATATCCCGAACTAACGATAATAATACTGACAGGGTCGGATGATGAATCTGTATGGATGGAAGCGCTCTCCCATGGAGCCCAGGATTACCTGGTCAAGGGCAAATTCGACAGGGAGCTCCTGATGAGGACGATATATTATTCTTTTGAAAGAAAGGAGATTCAGACGCACCTTCAAAAGGTTATTGAAGAAAAAGATTACCTGATGAAGGAAATACACCACCGCGTCAAAAACAACCTGCAGATCATCTCCAGTATAATAAGCGTGCAGGCGAGCCAGGAAAAAGACGGTTCCTGCAGGAATGCCCTGACGGATATTCAAAACAGGGTGTTTGCCATAGCCCACCTTCATGAAAAACTCCAGGAAGCCGAAAACCATACGATTATAGATATAAAAGAATATATTTCCGGCCTGGCCGGCGAGCTTTCACAGACCTATCAGCTTGATGAGAAGAAAATAAACATTACGTTTCAAATGGAAAACGTATTGATCGATGCGAAAACCGCCGTCGCATGCGGACTCATTATGAATGAAATACTTACCAACGCTGTTAAATATGCCTTTCCCGGCGGCCGCCCGGGCAATATTTATATCGGTTTCAAGCATGAGGGCGGCAAATACAGTTATTCCATCCGTGATGACGGCGTCGGGCTTCCGGAGGATTACGACCATGGCAGAACCGGTTCACTGGGCCTGCTGCTGATCAGGTCCCTTGTCGGCAGCAGCAGAGGGACGCTTGAAATAACCACGGGAACCGGTACTGAGTTCAAAATTATTTTACCGGTTCTTCCGGATAATGGAGAAAGGAATGAAAAATGAGCTGATCTTATACAGGAAGGTTTTCGAAAACCTGCTCAACGGCATTGCATACTGCAAAATTATTCGTGACAGGAAAGGCAGACCCTCCGATTTTAAATATATCATGGTCAACAGGGCATTCGAAACAATAACCGGCCTTGAAAACCCGGCGGGTAAAAATGTGTCGGAACTGATACCGGGCATCAGGGAAACAAACCCGGAGCTGCTTGAAATTTACTCCCGATGCGCTGAAACCGGAAAACCGGAGACCTTTGAAACCTATATCGAATCCTTGAAAATCTGGTTTCATATATTGGTTTCCTCACCCCAGAAAGGTTATTTCACGGCAATTTTCGAAAATATCACAGAACGTAAAAAAACCGAAGAGATCATTTCAAGGTATGAACTGCTTGAAAAGAACAGCAAAGACCTGATCTTTTTCATAAGGAAGGACGATTGCAGGATCCTCGAAGTCAACGATGCCGCCCTGAAAGAGTACGGCTACAGCAGGGATGAATTTCTAAAATTGTACCTTTACGATCTCCGCATCGAAAGCGAACGTGATTTAAACGGCGCGCAAATGAAGGAGGCCGACCTCCATGGAATAGTCTTCGAAACTATTCACAGGAGAAAAGACGGGACGTCATTCCCCGTGGAAGTGAGCATCAAAGGCGCCGGTCCGGGGGGGAACCGTATCCTGATAGATATCGTGAGGAATAACACGGAGCGCAGGAAAGCCGAAGAAGCTCTTCAGGCAAGCGAGGAAAAATACAGGACGCTTTTTGAAGCGATGACGGAGGGATTCTCCCTCGATGAGATCATTTTCGATGAAAATGGAAAACCATGCGATTTCCGGTATTTAATGGTCAATCCGGCATTCGAGTACCAGACGGGATTCAAGGCGGATAATATAGCCGGCAGGACGGTACTGGAGCTTGATCCCGAAGCCGGGCCTGCATGGTTTGAAAAGTTCGGCAGGGTGGCGATTTCAGGGGAACCCGCGGAATTCGAAGAGGTTTTCGGACCCCTGGGCAGGTGGTTCCATATCAACGTTTTCCCGGCAGGGGGAAATAAATTTGCCGCTATATATACTAATATCACCCAGAGGAAATTATTTGAAGATGAAATAAAAAGGTCGAACAGGGATCTCGAGCAATTCGCGTATGTCGCTTCCCATGATCTCCAGGAGCCCCTCCGGATGGTGTCAAGCTATACCCAGCTTTTATCCGGACATTACAGGGGAAAGCTGGACCCCGAAGCGGATGAATACATGCGTTTTATAATAGACGGGGCAAAGCATATGCAGGGGCTGATAAACGATCTTCTCGCTTACGCGAGGGTAAATCCGCACAGCATGAGCATCACCAGAGTAGACAGCGCCAGGATCATGGAAAAGGTAAAGACAAACTGCTCGGTTATTCTGGAAGAGACAGGCTGTAATATTGAATTTGAAAACATGCCCGTTGTCAGCTACGACCCCACCCAGTTATACCAGCTCTTCCAGAATTTTCTGTCGAACGCGTTAAAATTCCATGGAAAGGAAAAACCCCGGGTCCGTTTCTCGGCTGTCCATAAGAACAGCGAGTGGGTGTTTTCAATAACGGATAATGGAATAGGGATAGATCCGAAATTTTTCGATAAAATATTCGTCATTTTCAAGCGCCTCCATACCAGGGAAGAATACGACGGGACCGGAATAGGGCTTGCCATTTGCAAGAAAATTATTGAAGGGCACGGGGGAAGGATCTGGGTGGAATCGAGCGCCGGGAAAGGGTCGACTTTTTATTTTACCATACCCGACAATCTGGAGGCCATAAGTGGGAAAGTTTGCAGCTGATCCGGTCATCGTGCTGGTCGTCGATGACAATCCGGGGGATGTCAATCTGATCCGGGAAGCATTCAAACGCAATAAATTATTGAACATTATCGAAGTTGTAAACGAAGGCGAAAAGGCCATAGAATATCTGAAAAAAACTGGGCCCTATAACAACGCAATAAGGCCGGATTTGATACTTCTCGATCTGAACATGCCGGGAAAAGACGGAAGGGAAGTTCTTTCGGAAATAAAAAGCGATCCTGACTTTCAGGCGATACCGGTAATTGTGCTGACATCATCGACATCGGATGAGGATATTGTGAAAGCCTACTTTCTTCATGCAAACTGCTATATCAAGAAACCTGACGATTTTGACGGTCTTTTCGAGGTTATAAAATCGATCGAGTATTTCTGGCTGGGCATAGTTAAACTGCCATAAAAAGGGCCTCTTACGAATTATCTGCAGAGTAAGACGCACCCCGGATAGTAGAAGGCAAGTATCCATGGGTATTTTTTGCCTCTCAAAGACAGGCCCCTGGCTCCCCACTGGCACATGCCGGAATGATGGCCGAAGCCCGAGCCTTCGAATTCATAAAAAGATCCTCTTTTCTTTACTGTGAACATGTAGCTCAGAGGCCCTTTAGCGCCATGAGTATTTTTATGGATCAGGTCTAAGAAACTGCAGGCTGTAAACAAGGCAGTTCTGCCGGATACGACCAGGACGCCGCTTACCCAGCCGTTTTTACCGGTAATGAGGCTCATCGAATTTACGCCTCTTATACCCGCGGCTCTTTCAATGTCCGCGGTGTCAAGTTCGGCCTTCCAGTGAAAGTAAGGGGATCCCGAACAATTTGTTTCGCCGTCCGTGCAGTCCATTTTAGCCTCTTTAATGCCGGGATAAAACCCCCCGGGAAGTCCTCTTTTAATATCGAAGGGAAGGAGAGTTCCTCCGCATGTCGAGTGAAAGAATGGATAAATGATCCTGTTCTTGTAAGTCAGGACTATACCTCGCGTCTGGGCCACCGCCGCGGCAGCGTCCCGGGATTCGTAATCGGAGCCCCTGTATGCCTGGAACTCGCCGGGAAGATCGCTGGGCTCCTTCTTTTCACGAAGCAGGTAATAAAGAAGCGACCTGGATACGACAGCCTGGGCTTTTTTCGCCTCGGCGGGGAATCTCCCGTCCATCTCGCTTCCTACGACTGAACAGAGATAATCGTCTTCACTCACCATGTTGATTATATGAAACCTGCCGTCTTTAACTCTGACCGTGAGGCTGCCCCGGTATTTTTTTACAGGGATGTCGGAATAGATGCAGAGAACTTCCGAAGAACCGGCCGGAGCCACCATGATTTCCCCGCATATTAAATTGCTTATGCTGATAACTATGCTTCCTTTCAGCTGCTTCTGTCCCGCACATTTAATAATGACACCCCCGGGAGATGATATTTTAACAAAGGGGCGTTTATCAAAAATTTTCAGGTTTACTGATATCAGGGGGCCTGATGAACCGCAGGAGCTTATTAAGAAAAACGCTATACTAAAAAGGATCGGAAGCTTCATAAGGCCTTCTTAAGGACTTTTATGGTTACGCTGCAGCTCCTGCCCATCGAATCTACTGCCGTCAGTTTTGTCTCCCCCGGGACCGGAGTATAGAAGACGGTCTCATCCGGCCCTGCGTTGGTTAAAAGCCTTTTCCCTTCGAACCAGAAAAGGGAGCATGCGTCCTGCGCGGCAATAGCCTTGAGCGGGATCTTCTGGTTTTCCAGGCTTTCAGAGGAGTTCAGGATAAAAACAGCTCCATCCTTTATGCTCATTATTACCGGCCTGTCCTTCGCATAGCTCCGGCATTCCGGGTCACGGGTTTCCGGGTCTCTCGGCGGAAGAGGATTTATCTTTTTTCCGGTGGAACGGAGGAAGGATGCTATCTCCGGGGGCCATTTTTCAACCGTTACCTGAGAGTACAATCCGGCGTTTGTGCCCATGCCGCCCGGTAAAACTTCCATATTGTCGCTTTTTCTTATCCATATCTTTTTATGAACGCTGCATTCCTGTTCGCTTGAAACTCCCGGGATATAATAATCGGCATTGGTTAGAGGGCAGTCAGGAGAAGCTTTTTCGCCGCTGAGCGCGCAGACGTTTCTCTTTTCGACGCCTTCGGGCTTCGCGAACCAGCTGTCGGAATCCCTGGTGAGATAATCCATTATTTCTATCATGACAGGGGCGGCAATGTCCGCGCCTACCAAGGACGGGGATCCGGCTCCGCTGACATTACCCATCCATACGCCGACTGTAAAGTCAGGGTTGTAGCCTATGCACCAGGCGTCTCTCTGGCCGAAGGAAGTTCCGGTTTTCAATGCGATTTTAGCGAGGTGGGGTGCGAATTCCCAGGAATAGGGCATATCGGGCCTGTGATATGAAGAGAGCATTTCAGAAACTATGTAGCAGGCCCTCGGATCGAGGATGCTTTTTCCCCCTGATGCATATGCGTCCCGGCTGTCCATCTCGAACTTCAGGGGATAGAGTTTCCCGCCCGTTGCCAGGGCGCTGTAAAGAGCCGTGATTTCTTCAAGGCTTACAGGGAAACCTCCTATCGCGAGAGTCAGTCCCGCTCTGCCGATGGCCTTGCGCCTCTCTTCGGGAAATATTTCCGAAAGCATGCCTGAGAGTCCCCTGTCATGAAGAGATTCTTCAAGGCGGATAGCGGGAATGTTCAGCGAACTGAGCAGGGCGAATTCGGCGCTGACAGGTCCGTTTACCGTCCTGTCGTAATTCACCGGTGAAAACCTGTCTTCATATATTTTAGGAATATCGAGGAGCAGCTTTGCAGGGGTTATAAGGCCGCAGCCTATCGCCCTGGCGTATATAAAAGGCTTCAAAGCCGAACCGGGCGACCTGAGAATTGAGGCTCCGTTGACCTGCCCATGAATTCCATCGTCGGAAAAATCGGGAGAACCCGCGTATGAGAGCACCTCGTGGGTCCTGTTATTGAGCACTATGATCGCTCCGCCGGATATGCCTTTTTTTTCATCCTCCCTGTGATATTTTTGAAGCGCCGATTCGCAGATATCCTGGATATTAAGATCGATTGTCAGGACGCGGAGCCGGAGGCTGCCCGGGAGATTAATTATTTCTTCTATAAGATGAGGGCACCTGAAAGGGTTTATGTAATGAAAGCCCTGAGAGGCGATCCAGCCGGTATCAGCATGGCCGGGCAGGCCGCTGCGGCCCGAAATCCTTTTTGAAACCCTGAGCACAAGGCTCGCCGGGTCTTTATTTTTATCGGGCCTGTTCAGGTTGGGATCCCTGGGGATGCCTATCAGGAGAAGCGCTTCGGAATAGCTCAGGGATAGCGCCGGCTTGCCGTAATAAAAAAAGGACGCTGCTCCGACACCCTCTATATTGCCGCCCATAGGGATCATATTAAGGTAAATTTCCAGCAGCCTTGTTTTGGAATAAGTCATTTCAAGCTGAAACGCGGCGAGGACTTCATGTAATTTTGACAGGAAAGTCCTCGGCCTGTTATAAAGCATCCGGGCTATCTGCATCGGGATTGTGGAAGCTCCCGACCTTATGCGGCCCGCAAAAACATTGAGGAGGGCCGCCCTGCACACTGATAAGGGATTGACTCCCGGATGAATGAAAAAGAACCTGTCCTCGTATTCGAGCATCCCCTTCACCATGTAGGGAGAAATCTCCCGCAGGGGAAGTTTTATCCTGTACATGCCGCGTTTTGTCAGCGTGATCCTGAGCACCTTGCCGTTCCTGTCGGTGAAAACAGTCGAGTAATCCTTTTCCAGCCTGTCTTCAGGAAGCGGGAAAAGCACATTTATCAGAGAGAGGACTGTGATTATCAGAGCAAAAAAGAGCAGCAGCCTCCTTGAAAAGCGGCAGGTTTTATTGATGAATGCCGGTAACATTGAGCCTTCCCTGGTTTTTCCCGGCAGCCCTGGTGTCGGGATCATACATGGCTTCGGCGTAAATCAGGGGGATTATATATTCGCCGGGTGTTACAGCCCTTACGGTATATGAATACTGAAATTCCCCGTTAACGGGACCGGTAAAGAGCAATATCCTGTCGTCCCTTATATCCTCATAGGCGCCCTGCCAGTTATACCGCGGAGTCCAGTTAAGCTGCCCTCTCGAATTGAGCCTCGGGTTTTCTATTTCAAACCCGCCGGGGAGAAGGTCCTCGATAACAAGGTTGTCCTGGCTTTTCAGGGTCTTCAGGGTAATCGTAGCGACGGCAAGATCTCCCTGCGCCATGCTTGAAAGATTCAGGGGTTTGCCGGATCTGTCGAAGTATTCCCTCCGGATCTCTATGCCGCTTGAAACAGGACCGGTCTGGGGCTGCCTGGGGGTGCCTTCGATGAACATATTATAAAAAAGAGGCGCACCCGAGCGGTTCCTGATACCGACTGTTTTTCCGCTGAGTTCCGGATCGCTGTAAACGTTCCGGCTGTTTTTAAAATCGGCCGCAAGATTACCGTTAATGTATAAAGCGGCGTCGGCATTTCCGGCCCGGGTGTTATCGAATGCCCCCGCAAGGGCGATAAGAGCCAATCCGTTGTCATGGGTGGTGCCGAAATTGCCGTTCCTGGCGGACTTTTCAAGCGCGGCAGCTATGCCTTCGACTCTCGGATCGGTCCTGTTGATCCTGCATAGCGCCTCGAGATAAATTGAAAGCCGCATGACAGGAGAATCGTAGTCCCCGCCGAGCACGCGAGGGAAATACTCTACTGCAAACGATGAAGGAAGAACCGCTGCCGCGGTTTGCGTGTCGCCGGAAAGCGCGTAGCCCGAAGCTAACCGGCACCTGTCGGCATAATTCATGTCCTTGAGCATGTTCAAGCGCAGGTATTCCATGGCTTCCCTGTCGGGTTTTCCCGTCAGCGCCAGCAGGTAAAGTCTATAAGGGTCGGCATCCCCGCTGTCAGACGCGGTACGCCTGTCGAGACGTTTTTTAGCGGCAGGACTGCTTCCTTCGATTATACCGTCGCAGGCGTCGAGCACTTTCTGGTCCACGTCATAGCCATGCCTGGAAGCTTCGATCAGGAAATTGCAGACATACAATGAATTGTAATGGCTGTAGACCGTACCTCCCGGCCAGATCGAAAATTCCCCGGCCGGCAGAAGCATGCCCTGAAGCTTTTTTACGGCCTCCTGGACGAAATATCCGGCGTTTATGGACTCCCCCTTGAAACAGCCTGTCAGATCAGCCAGGTCTTTATAATAAATAAGGGGGAAAGCTGAAGATACTGTCTGCTCCGAACATCCGTACGGATAACCGATAAGGTATTCCATAGCCCCTAAAAATTTTGTAATTTCGATGGGAGACGCCGTAAAACGCACCCTTTGCCCGAATTTATAATATCCTGCCGGGACATCGACTTTTACTTCCCCTCCGGGGCCGATTTCCCCGTAGCGCGTGATCGTTTCTATAGCCCTTGCAGGCCGCACGGCGAGTTCGGCGGTGTTTGATGTGATGATATCATCCGATATGGCTTCAAACCTGAATAAAGCCTTTCCCGCGTCGTCGATCGCCCTCGCTTTAAAGTAAATTACCCTCTGCCCCGACTGCTCTAAAAAGACGTCCTGGAAAGATCTGCCCATGACAGTCACGGGCCCCTCCACATTGAGGCTTACCCTGATAAGGGCCTTTTTCCCCGTCTGGTTGTAAACCTGCACGGGCAGCTCTATGGAATCTCCCGGAGCCATTATCCTGGGAAGGGAGTAGCTGAGCACTATCGGGTCGGATACGGTAACATATTTCGATGCCGATCCGAACCTGTCTCCGTCAGCGGATAAGGCCATCAGCCTGAGCCTTCCGTTAAACTGGGGCAGGTTGAAATGGTAATTTACAATCCCGTCCTGGCCGGGCTTCAGTATCCCGGAGTATAAGGAGACCGATCTGACCCTTTTCGCGGCGACAGGGTTGATATGCCTGAGCTTCATGTCATAGTTGGCCTCATCCCCGCCTATAGCTTCCCTGACTGCCTTAATATCGGGGAGAACTGAGTCGAAGATCGAATACAGGCTCGTGCCAAGAGCCTTTTTATCGTAAAAATAGGCAAACGGGTCGGGGGTCTTGAACTCCGTGATCTGCAGGATACCCTCGTCGACAGCGGCTATGACCACGCCGCAGTTCCCGGTGGAATCTCCAACCCTGACTTTGACGTCAACACCGTTGCCGGAGCGCGCAGTATCGCTTGAAATTATATTTACCGCCATTTTTTTATTGCCCGGCTCTATATTGAGAGTCTTTATCCCGAGGGCGCTCATCGGAAGTTTTATAAGACCGGGATCGGGTTTCCTGATAACATATGCGACGACATAAGCGTTGGGAACATAACCGGCGGGGATGGTAAAATGTACTGTCGCTTTATTATCGGTCAGGTCTGTCACACACGAATAAAGGACTTTTTCCCTTTCTATCGAGAAGAAAAGTTTTCCGGGTATGGAAGACCTGACTGTTGCCGCAGCGTTATCCCCGATATTATATCTGTCTTTGTTCATTGTAATTGTGAGGTTTTCAGGCTGCGTCATGTCGCTGGTTTCGATCCCGGGCCCCTCGACATAAACCTGGGCGCTTGAGCGCATTGTGTCGTCATTTCCAAGGTATACCACGTAATTGCCTGGGGTTTTCGGTATGAATTTATAATCCCTGATCTTATTTATACCGATAGTTTCGTGGGCGAACAGCTCCTCGTAAGGCTGGCTGCCGTAATCGGTTTTTCCCCCGTACTGCCTGAATATTGAATAATATACGATATGCTTGATAACTATGGATATATTGGAAACATTCCGCCCGGCGCCCATGGCGTCTACCGCGGCCAGGGATATTGAAACCGGTTCATTTATGTTATAAGAGTCCCTGCCTGCAATTTTAATCCCGAAATAGACGGGGTAACGGTCTACCGAAACTGTTTTCATCGTATTGACGGGCCTGCCGCCCTCGTCATATACCTCGGAGTAAATCTGGGCATAAAGGGCGGAAGAAGGCATTACGGATTCGGGAATTTTCAGTTCATATTCTTTTTCACCCCTGGCGTCTAATTTATCCTCTCCCAGGTCGAATGTTTCGCCGTCATATTTCCTTTCAGGATCGGAAAAGCTGTAGTCCTTGAACTGCGGAGCGGAAAATTCCCTGGGCACAAACCTGACCTGTGTTTTGACGCGGTTTCCGGCGGCGGGTGGGCCGAAAAGCTGGAGGCCTTTTACGCTGAAGCTGAGGGGTTCGAAATAATTCGTATGAGAGTCCCCGGCCTTAATATTTACCTCGATTTTATCCGGTATGAATTCCTCCACCTTCAATTCCGTGCTGCCGATGATAATGTCTTCACCTATTTTAAGCGATGCCTGGTAATTGCCCGTCCTCGCATATGCGGGGAAAGGGACTTCGAAAGAGAGAATGCCGTTTACAGGGACTTTTTTATTATAAAGCCCCAATCTCCTGTCCTGGGGGTCTTTCACTTCGAGGCTCACTTCAAGGCCTGCGGGCAGGGACAGATCGCCATTCCTCACAATGGCGCTTATATAGGCTTTATCGCCGGGGCGGTAGAGACCCCTCTCCGGCGTAATAAAAGCCTGCAGCTCGTTTCCTGCCGGAGGCGTTCTGCCGCCCACGCTGAACCTTGACTGGTCCTTAAGGGAATTATCGAATTCGAGGTATGAAAAATCGCCGTTCTTCTCGGCTATGATGATACTCGGCCTGAATTTTTCTTCCCCGCCCTGCATCCAGTTTTCAAAAACAGCCTGCCCGTCTGCGCCGGTTTTAACGGACGATATGGCCTGGTTATCTGAGCTGACAAGGGTCACATCAGCATCCGCTACCGGCTCCAGACCCATGATGGAATATATATTTACAATAAGGTCCTTTCCGGAGTGCTTCGCGAATATTCCAAGGTCTGTGCATAAAACCACTTTCGACTTGCTGCCCGGGTTATAATCGGTCGTATCCTCATCGCCGGCTTTCGGGTCGGAGAGGGTTATCCTGTAAAGACCCTTGAATGCCATATTATGAAATTTATATAAATTTATATAATGGAGCACATTTTCATTCAAATTCCCGCCTTCGACATCGTAAGTTTTATACAGAATGGGTTTCACATATTCATTGTCGCCGGGGTTTTTCAGAAAATAAACGAGGTTATTCCGGTAGATCTTGTCAACTTTAACCCGGAAGCTGTCGAGATTGACAGTGGAAAGTTCGATATTCATGCTTCCTTCGGAAGGAAGCACGTTTCCGCCCGAAGAGAATCCGACATCCGGCTTTAAATCCTGGATAACGAGACTGTACCGGAAATCTTCGGGCAGGAACAGCCCTCCATCTGAAGTCATTCCCTTCATGGCCGTGATCTCATATTCGGTTCCGGGTTTAAAATCGGCTTTCAGAACTGCGTAGCAGTACTCCGTTTCGACTGTAAACGGGGCAGGCGATCCGTTAGCGCTTTTGATAAGGACCTTCTGTCTTATCTGGTCCGCCGAAACCGGCCTGTTGAAGAGCATTACCATGTAAGTGTTCCCTGAAACAGGCCATGATTTTGCATCCATAACCTTGAGATTTTCTTTTTCCGGGAGAACCAGCGCTTCTGAATAATCCCTCGTGAGAGTTTTACCCCCCCTGGCGCATTGCGTTTCATGGCGCACTTTCAAAACAATATTCTGGAGGGAGTCCTTTTTCTTGAACTGGTCGGATTTTATATAAAAACGCGTCGGTATGCCGGAGGCTTCTATTGTGAAATTCACATCCTTATTATCAATAATCATAGATATGTTGTTTTTGAGCATATCGATATCCACCGGAGTGTTGAAATTTATCTCTCCTACAATCTCCTTTTCCTCGTTATCGGCGACATCGTAATTAAAAAACACCCTCATATCCGTAACTTCGAATTTGAAAGTCGAGAATGCGAAATCCTTGCCTAATATAATCCTGCCTTTTTTGTAAAGCAGGCCGCCCGGACTGAAAACGACATGGTATTCCGTCGACGGATTTAACTCTTCTTCGGGCGTGAAAATAAAAGAAGTCCCGTCCTCGAAGCGCCATGTCCCTTTGATTTCCGGCTTTATTGAAAGGATTCCGGAAGACGGCTTTATAAAGAAAACGCCCGCTACCTGGCTGACGTTGGAATAACCCGTGAGGTTGGTCTCAATGAGGGTTTCAACCGCCGAATTAGTGATAGATACGCTCTCTGAAAGGTTCAGACGCACCGATGTCCTGAGCCCGAAGGGTGCCGGCTGCGAGTCCGAGGGGGAATAATCTTTGACGGTTACGGCAAAAACGGACAGGAAAACCCGGATTAAAACAATTATCAGCACCACGGCAAAAACGGCCGCAGCCGCTGTTGCCAGGTATTTTGATTTTAAAATGTTTTTAATGCTTCCAGGAATCTTTGCTGCATGCATGGATATCGAGGATAGGATCTGTTTCAATATCAATGAGCTTTTTCCCGGCTTATCAGGTTCCGGTGGCAGGTTATCCTTCGACGCGTAAACCCACGAAAATCCGTAATGGATAAAGGCTAAAAGGGCAAACCCGAAGAGGATAATTGAAGAGATAATCCCGGATGCGGGGCTTTGAATAAACGGGTAAAACAGCAGGCCCGCGGCTGCCTGGAAAACCGGCCAGCCTTTTACAAAATTTCCCCACCTCGTTGTTATAAGCCTGTTCAGGATCATCGCGCAAAGTGTAAGGGCGGCGCCTCCCGCGGCTATAAGAAGTAAAACCAGAAGGGATTCTGGAAGATTCCTTTCCTTTAAATAGAAGAAACATGCATTTCCGAGAAGCAGGATAATGCCGGCAGAGAGCAGCACCGGGAGGGGAAACCTTTTAATCCCCCCTGTAGGAATGGAAAACAGGCCCGCGGCGAATTTGAATATAAAGACCTTCGATGAGAAATCCCAGATCCTGCCGGTCCGGATAAAAAGGTAAACCCCGGTTCCCCCGGTTATTAAAAGTATAATTCCTATCAGCAGGGGGTTCCTTGTAAAAGCGAAGATTGAAACAAAAGCGGATAATACGATGAATAGAAGCATTCCCTTAAATAAATTCCCCCACTTCCGGGTGATCAGCCTGTTAAGGATCATTGAAAAGAGAGATCCTGATACCGATCCCGCGCAAACGGCAAAGATATAGGCCATGGCTGCGTTTTCGATCTGGCCGTCGATAATAAAGAAGATTATTGTCAGTGCCGCGAAAATTAATACGGCGGACTCGATGGTGATTGTTTTTATTTTCTTATCCATAAATACCTTCCTATCGTTATAATTCCGGATTGTTTAAGGCTTGTTCCAATTTTTTCTGGGCGCTGCCGATCGCCGAATCGATTCCGGTATGCCCGCTGAGTACATCATCAAGAGCGCTGTTCAGGATATCGAGGGCGGCCCTGTCATACCTGTTCGCATAAGCCGGATGCATCTGCGAGGCATTGCTCATCATGATTTTTTTAGCCTCCGGCCAGTAGCCGGGTCCAAGGCAGCCGCTCAGGCCGAAATCATAATCGTTAGTCAGCGGAGGAATATAGGCGGGCAAATTCTGCTTGTATAAGGAAGAATTATACATCGTGAAATCTTTTATGAATTCCCAGGCCGCTGCCTTGTTTTTGCTCTGCGAGGGGATTGCCAGATATGAGCCGCCGAAGGAGTACTGCATCGGCGCACCGCCTTTTTCCAGGGCCGGAATACCGGCTATCCTGAATTTTTTCACATCTTCCTCCGGAAGACCTGTTGCGTCATGTATCCTTGTCGCAAGCCATGCGCCCGAAAAATAAAATACAAGTTTTCCACTCCGGATAATTGAAGCCCATGTATCGGAAAAATCCTCTGCTCCGGCGTCGAGTTTTGCTTTCCTGAATTTAAGGGCCCAATTGAATGCGGTTTCGATCCCGGGGGTTTTTAAATCCGGTTTCCCGTTTTTATAGAAAAATCCGTTCCCTGAGGACAAAATGATCATATTGAAAATCTGGCGGACATGAGATAATATGTAATATCCGCCTGACTGGAGGTTAGTTCCGGCATCGTAGAGGTCCTGGAGGGTATGAATGCTTCCGATATCGATGCCGGCGCCTGAAAGTATATCATACCTGTAGTAGAGGCAGGCAGGGTTAAAATCGATAGGCAGGCCGTAAAGATGGCCTGAATCCAGCGATGCCTGGAACCACCTGTATTGCACGAAATCCTTTTTATAATCCCCGGCATTATACGGGTAGGCCGACAGATTTTCGTAAGAACCGCCCGGAACTAATTTAGCATAAAAAGCGTCCTCGATCATTACGACGTCGGGGACATCGCCCGGGGTATTCAGGTTCCGGGGAATCCTGGAATGATGTGTCGCATAATCCTGAACTTTTATACCGGTTTTGATCATCGGGTATTTTTTTGAAAAATCGGAAACGATCGCATTGAAATCCTTTTCAAGTCCTTTAAAAGCCCAGATGTTGAGGCTGGAATTTCCGTCGATGCCGGGTTTAAAAAAATCGAATGAGATATTCGTGCTTTCATTTGGATCGAGATTTATTTCATCGCTGTAAACGGCGGAATTATCGTCCTGTTTCCTGATTTCTATGCTGTAAGCGGTGCCCGACAATATTTTAAGGTCCAGTGAAAAGGAGTCGTTCGATATGGACGCATAATATTTGTCATTTATGAAAAGCCTGTAGGAATTTTTCCCCACCCTGAAATTGCCGAAATGTATCGACGAGGCTGCCATGGTTTTATCCATGATAGCCTTTATGCTGTCTCCTATCATTTCATCGATAGAGTCGAAAATGGAAACGTCGGTCGGCGTATTGTAGGTTTTATCCAGGGCTTTGCCGCCCGAAAACCTGCTCCAGATTTTCAGGTCGATGACTGCGTCCTGTTCTTTCTTCGATTTCCCTAAATCATAGCTTCCGTATATTATAAAATCCGCATTGTATTTTTTAGCCGTCAGGGAAGGATTATCGCTGTCAATGGCAATGTTCTCCGGATTTTCCTCCCTGATTTCCACAGAAGGCAGGTAGCCTATGAATGAATAAAGGGAATGAAAAATAACGGTTTTTACGCTGTCCGAAACCTTCGAATGTTTTCTGACGGATATGTTTTCAAGGGGCAGGATCAATATGCCCGTCTTTCCGGGAGCAGGGGAATTTGCCGCCGCCCCGGTTTCTTCTTTCACGGGTTTGACGTTCGCGCAGGAATTGAAAATCATCGGAGATAATAATAAAATTACAGGCAATACAAACCATTTCATGCGTCCCCCTGTTAATTGCAATAACCATATTTAGTTGAGAAGCCAGATTATATTCGTCAGATTAAAATTAATCAAATAAAGCCGGGCTTTTGCCCTGTCTTTCAAAAGAAAGGCTGCCCGCATAACGGGCAGCCTTTCTTCATAATAATGAAATAGCCGCAAGCTCTTCGTCGGTCACTGCTTTTTTCCTGTCCGCGATGAGGGTGAACTTTTCGAAAATTTTATCCATCTGCTCATCATCGGGTTCGATCCCCAGGGCCTTTAACCTTGCCCTGACGCCATGCCTTCCGGAATGCCTTCCCAGGATGATTTCCGAGGGAGGGCGGCCTATCGATTCGGGCCTGATGATCTCGTAAGTAGACCGCTCCTTTAAAAACCCGTCCTGGTGGATTCCCGATTCATGGGAGAAGGCGTTTTTCCCGACCACGGCTTTATTGGGCTGGACCTGTATCCCGGTTATTTCCGTCAGCAGCCTGCTTGTTTCATAAATTTCTTCTATATGAATGCCGGTAAGTGCATGAAACCAGTCCTTCCTCACATGCAGCGCCATTACGACCTCTTCGAGGGCTGCGTTGCCGGCCCGCTCCCCGATGCCGTTGACCGAGACCTCTATCTGAGCGGCCCCGGCCTCGACAGCCGCCATCGAATTGGCGGCGGCCAGACCGAGGTCGTTGTGGCAGTGTGCGCTTATGACAGCCCGGTTGCCTATGCCGCTTTTAGCGGCTGCCGCCCTGATAAGTTTCATAAATTCGCCGGGAACCGAGTAGCCGACAGAATCAGGAATATTGACAGTGGAAGCTCCTGCCTGGGCCGCGGCGCAGAGCACCTCGAGCAGGAAATCCGGTTCGGTCCTGCTGGCGTCTTCGGCGGAAAATTCGACGTCATCTGCGAACCGGCGGGCAAAACAAACGGCGTTTACAGCCATTTTTAAGATCTCTCCCGGGCTTTTATTCAGCTTGTATTTCCGGTGGACCGGAGACGTGGCTAAAACGATATGGATCCTTTTTTTAACGGCATGCTCCAGGGCGCTTGCGGCCGCCTCGATGTCTTTTTCCACGGCCCTTGCCAGCGACGCTATGACGGGAATGCTTACCTCGCCGCTTATCATGCGGATGCCCTCGGCCTGTACAGGCGATGATACGGCGAAGCCGGCTTCAATCACATCGACGCCTAATTTCTCAAGCTGTTTTGCAAAACGGACCTTGTCCTGAGGCGCCATGCTTGCCCCGGGGGATTGCTCGCCGTCGCGCAGAGTCGTATCGAAAATTATGATTTTTTTATCTTTCATACTATAAATCTCCTTCCTCATGCCGGTAATGGACCGGCATAGAAAACACATCGAGCATTTAAGGCATAAGGATGCCCGGCTCGAAACCTCTTTCAAAAAGATGAATTGATAAATTTGGGCGCTTGCGGCCCGAGGATGTTGGACAGAAGGAGTGTGAAACTCGAGAAGAACTTTACAAACCGGCCTTGAGAGCCGTAAGATCTGAATCTATGGAAAGCCCCATAAACAGCTCCTTAAGATTGATCATTTATTTTAAAACAGTTATTAAAATATATCAAAGAAGTTATTAATTGCTGTCATACGCGCCAGGATTCGACCCCATGTTCGCAAAAATGGAAATCGACGAAACGTCCGCCGAATTCTTCCAGTCCCTTGAACAACTCGTACCTCTTCAGGCCATTGCAGTAGATCATCATGAAGCCTCCGCCCCCCGCACCCGTAACTTTTCCCCCGATGGCGCCATGCTTCATAGCGCTTTCATAAATGGAGTCTATTACGGTGTTGGTTATGCATCCGGCCATCTCCTTTTTATACAGCCAGCCGTAATTGAGGATCTCTCCTATCCTGTCCGTTTCACCCTTGAGGAGGGCCTCCTTCATCATGACCGCCTGTTCCTTGACTTTATGCATGGCTTCTATGGACTTATTATCGCCGTTTTTGACGTTCCTGACCTGGTTTGAAATTATCTCCGCAGACAGCCTGCTTGTCCCCGTATAATAAAGGAAAAGATTATACTGGAGCTCGTTTACTATTTTCTTTTTTATCCTGAGGGGGTTGACTATTACCTTGTCTTCGCTGAAGAACTCTATGAAATTGAAACCGCCGAACGCTGCGGCGTACTGGTCCTGCTTGCCGCCGGCCATAGCTAAGTCTATCCTCTCTATCTCGAATGCGAGGTGGGCTAATTCGTATTCGCCAAGCGGGATGCTGAGGAGTTCCTGGAAGGCCGCCAGGATGGATACGGCCAGGGCGGACGAGGTGCCCAGCCCGGATCCGGCCGGGGCGTCGCTGTGGGTTGTTATCTTCACCGGGAGGGGTTCTCCCCCGTTGAAATCTTTAATGATACGGTTGTATACTCCCTTGTGCATGGAGAGGCACCCGTCTATTTCAAGAATCGGCGCGAGAGGGTACTCGTAGTTTTCGCCCCTCTCGAGGGCTTCAAGAATGATCACGGGCCTGTCGAGCACTTCAAGTGTCGTGTAAGTGCTTATGTCTATTGTAGCGTTAAGCACGGCCCCGCCGTAAAGTTCGGAGTAGGGGGAGACATCGGTCCCTCCGCCTGCAAGCCCGAGCCTCAGGGGCGCTTTGCTCCTAATTATCCCGCCTGTCATTTATTATTGCCTCCAGAATTTCATCAAAGTCCGGGTAAACTCTCTGCGACGAATCATTGCCGTACCTGCCCCGCAGAATATAGCTCCTGAGGTAGGGAAGGCGGATCCTGTCGCTGTCCTTGTCCCCTATCATTACGCTTTGCGCGACATCTATATAATGCCTGTCGGCGGCGGCGAGCACCATGCCCGGCTCGGGTTTGCGCAAAAGGCTTTCAAACCTGTATTCAGGTATGCTTGCCTCCGGATGATACGGGCAGAAAAAACTGTCGAGTATATCTATACCCTGGGCGGAAAGCTCCTTCACAAGTTCGCCCTGGAAAATCCTGTAATCCTTTTCTCCGAAAATCCCCTTGCCGATGCCGGCCTGGTTGGTAATAATAATAAAGCGGTAACCCATTTTCTTCAAGCTCTTTAAAAAAGGTACTGCTCCTTCTACTATCTTCAGGTCGCTGACCTTATGCATGTAGCCGAGGTCTTCATTAAGAATTCCGTCGCGGTCGAGAAAAGCCGCTTTTATTCCTTGCGATAAGGGACCTTCCCAGGCTCTCAGGTTTTCCTGGGCCGAGCTGTAATCTTCCGGTATCCCTATATCGATAAATTTTCCTCCGAAGGGAAGTCCGAACACCCTGCCTGTATCGAGAAGCTCGGGCATTACCTCCTTTTCAAGGGACAGGATCCCGCTTCTGCTGAAATGGGATAATGCGCTCCCCGACATGGCCATAACCCCGCCGTTTATGTAACCCCCGGAGGGCGAAGACGCGGGGATTTTTTCCCTGAAACCTTCGACCCTGTAATCCTTCATAACAGAAACCGAACCGTAGCGGCTCAGGTCTTCCATGTATTTAAGGGACAGTGTAAGAAGACTCTTATTAGTCTTGTGAAAATCCATAAGAGCCCTGTAATCGACGTTGAAATATGTATCTCCGTTGAGGACGATAAAATCTTCATCCGCCGGGAATTGACCGGCTGCAAGCTTAATCGCCCCTCCTGTGCCGAGAGGCTCCCTTTCAACCGAGTACGATATCGATACCCCGAAATTTTTTCCGTTCCCGAAATGTTTTTCGATAACAGCGGATTTATGGCCCGTGAGCAGCACTATGTCCTTTATCCCCAGGGTTTTCAGCCTTCCGATGACGAATTCAAGAAAAGGCCTGCCTGAGACAGGGGCCATAGGCTTGGGCACGTCTTTCACGACCGCGGACAGCCTTGTCCCGAACCCTCCGGCGAGTATTAGAGCCCTCATTTAATTATCCTTACCGAGGAGGGATTCAATCGATTTTTTATATTCATTTTCGATCCTTTCCTGTGAAAAATATCCGGCCCGCTTATATCCCGATTCGACGAGGCGCTGCCTTAAATCCCCGCCGGCATCGGCGGTAATCCTGAGGACAGCTCCGGCGATTTCCTCGTCGGAGTAGGGATTGACATAAAGGGCGGCGTCCATGCAGACTTCCCTGAGGCTCGGTATATCCGAAGAGACGACCGGGCAGCCGCAGGCCATCGCTTCGAGAGGAGGAAGGCCGAATCCCTCGTAAAAAGAGGGAAGGACCAGGACCTGCGCGGAGTTGTAAATCGCGACAAGGCTGGCGTCGTCGATAATTCCCGTGAAAAATACAGAGTCTCTTAAACCCAGGGATTCGAGCAGACCCTGCATGCCGCTAAACCCTGTTAAAAAATTGTCCTTCTGGCCTACGTACAACAGTGAAAGCTCCGGATCTTTTTTCCGGACAATCGCGAATGCCCGTAAAAGCCCGGCTATATTTTTATGCGGTTTTATATTGCCGACGAAAAGGGCGAACCTTGACGGGAGGCTATTAGAAGAAAGGAAATCCTCTTTTTCCTTATCGTTCATCCCGAGGTTTCTGAATCTCCGGTCGGAGTATCTGGATATTACCCTGACGGCTTTTAGCTTTTTGTCGGACAGGCCGGGGAAATATCTTTCAATTTCTTTTTTGGTATACTCCGATATAGTAAATACAAGATCGGATCTATTGACTGCGTTGGAGTAGAGGAGCCTGGCATAGCTTCTCCGCAGGATATTGTCTTTGGATAACCCTGTCAGGTGGAATACATCATGGACCGTCACGATCCTTTTCGCTGCCCTGACCGGCAGAACGGGCGCGTTGAAATGGGGTGTCCAGAATATATCCGCCGGAGGGATCTTCAGGGGAAGTTCGAGCTGCTCGAAAGGGGAATATGGTTTTGAAGAAGCGCTTATGATCTGCACCATGCCGGCGCCGGCGCCGTATTTTTCGAGATGGGCCGGATTTCCGAGAAGGGTAAGGCTGTAATTAGAGGCTAAAAACGGGATCAGGGAATCGATATACCTGCCGATCCCGGACATTTTCACCATCCTGGCGTCGAGAACGATCCTCATTAAAACTCCTGAGCAGCGCTAATTATGCATAGATTTTAAGCTAAAACCGGAGTTTTGACAAGGAAAGGAATGCTTTCCGTGCGGACCGGGCGCCGGTTCAGATGTTTGATATTTCTGCGAGTTCGGAAGAACCGGGCCCGGAAATCAGTTTACCACAACCCCGTCCCTGAGCCTGACCTTCCTTTCGATATTGTCGAGGACCCACTGGTCATGAGAGGCGAAGATTATTGTGACGTTCAGGTTTTTGTTCAGTTCCTTGAGCAGGCCGACAATATTCTGCGATGTGCCGCTGTCGAGGTTGGCTGTGGGCTCGTCGGCCATCACATAGGGGGGATTGTGTACAAGAGACCTCGCGATCGCAACCCTCTGCCTCTGGCCGCCTGAAAGCTCGTCCGGCTTATGCCTCATGTGGTCCGAGAGGCCGACGCGTTCAATAAGTTCGAGGACTTTCTTCTTCTCAAAAGGCTGGCCCTTGAGCTGCATCGGCACGACGATATTCTCATAAACATTAAGGGCCGGTATCAGGTGAAAGCTCTGGAAAATAAACCCGACCTTTCTTGCACGGAAATCCGTAAGAGCTCCCTGGCTGTATCCGGTTATGTCATCGCCGTCGATGATGATCGTCCCCTCTGTGGCATGGTCCATGGCGCCCAGAAGGTTGAGGAGGGTGGATTTACCGCTTCCCGATACTCCCCCTATCACTATCATTTCACCCTTGTCGATCTCGAGGTTTATATCCTTCAGAGCCTCCACAAACAGGCTGCCCGACTGATAGGTTTTTTTTACGCCTGAAAGCTTTATCATTTCTTTCTCCTTTTAGTGCGTGATAACATACAAATAATCTTTTCCATGCGAGTCCCTTATAATGAGCTTAATAAAACCTGGACAAGGTAGATTCCGGCTGTCACAACGTAGGCGGCGAAGCTTACGGCGGTGAGGCCGAATAATATTTTCGAACCTGTCGTTTTTTTCTCCCTCATTCTCCCGTACTGCCTTATAGTAAGGTAAACGCCGAGCGCCGCTTCGACTATAAAGGCAAGATATATGGCGGCGTATTTTACCCAGCCCGAAAACAGGAAATACGGCAGTGCCACGTATGCTCCCCATGGCAGCAGGGCGATGTAAAGAATGACGCAGATTACAAGTAAAACTGTCCCGAATTTAGATTTCATATTAATCCTCCATAAAATTCTTCTAACGGGGACAAATGGCAATAAAAGCCTTCGGCTTAAAATGCCATTAGCCTTTGAAGGCCTCCGGCCTTTAACGACAAATATCGTTAAAGGGCTGACGCCCTAAAACGACATCAGCACCTCCAGGTAAACCGCACAGTCCTGGTCAAAGAAAACCGTGCTGTAAGAGCTGGCCGAAACATAGTTGTAGACAAAATTTGCGGACAGGGTCACGGTATCGTAGTTTTTGGCGATAGAAAACGTATGCTGCAGGTAGCCCGTCGCCAGCTCGTCGTCAAGCATGTATGAGAAAGTCACCTTCGGAACTACCAGGGTGTAGCTTAAAGTAAAATACATGTAGTCCTGGAAATCCCTGTCCATCCTGAAAAACCCGGGACCGTATGAGCCGCTGACCCCGTCGCCGTACTGGCCGGTGGTCAGGCCCTCGCCGTAATGGAAGTATTCGGCGGACAGGCCCAGCGTGTTGTTAAAAACGGGCTCCTGGAAAGCGTAGCTGAGCTTCGCGGTAGTATCGAGGAAATTCCCGCTGCGGTTGGTGACCAGGATGCCGTTTGTGACGGTCCAGCGGAAGCTCTGCGTTTTATAAACAGCCTCGCCGAAAAACATTATATTCAAGGGGAGTCGGAGGGACAGGCTTCCGCCGAACACGGAGTTAAAATCGCTGTTCCCGGTATAACCGGCAAGGGCCGTGGCATCGAGATTGCCGTATATGCACTCAAATTTCGAGATGAAATAATTTTCCTGGAGGTTGGAGAGGCTTGCCGATATCATATCCTGTTCGAGCGAGAGTTTTAATTCGGGTATGAATTCCGGCAATGAATAAGCGGCCTGCACGGCCGGGAGCCCCTCGTAGCCCTGCCTTGCGTTGCCGATCATGATCTGTTCGTACAGGCCCTCGAGGTTCAGGAGCTCGACGATATTCAGCGGGTTGTACCAGCTGTTCAGAGCGCCGTAATCGAGCCTTATGAAGCCGGCTTTTACGGAAAGCGAGCTGTAATAAAGCATGTCGACGAAAGCCTCGCGGAGGGCGATGATAAATGAGTTGGTCGAGGTCTCGCGGGTTATGTACACGTCGAGCAGGGCGTCGGGCTGAAGGTCGGCGGTGCCCAGGCTCATGGCAGGGGATACTATCAGGTGGGCGTCGAATTCGAGCTGGTTTGTCCATCCGTACTGCGCATTCAGGTAGCTGTTCTGAAGCTGCTCCTGGGCAGAAAAGACGCTGTCAACCTCGAGAGTGATATTCCTGTCCGCGAAAATAAAGCCGCACCGGCCGGCAAAGGCAAGCAGGAGAACCGCCATGAATATCTTTTTCATTGTCCAAGCCTCGCCCTTATCCTGCCTATATTCTGGGGATCGAAGAGATACGGCGGCAGCTTCACCTCCCTGAGATTAAATATCTGTGCGTATGTGGTGACTTCCTGGATGTAATCCTTCATATTTACCTTGAAGCTCACAACCCTGCCGTCCTGCTCCTGTATATCTGTGTAATCGGCAGCCTTGAGCCTGTCGCCGGACGCCGTGAAATACAGCCTTTTATAAGTGCTGTAATTCTGCGAATCAATCCACATATCGATCCTGGCGTAGAGATTCTCCCTCCTGGGAAGCAGGACCATGTGATACTCGTTAGTCCCGTTGTCGTTGGTTTTGTCGAGGCTCGAGGTTTTGTAATCCATGGCGATATCGCTCGACATTACGTCGCCCCAGGAAAATGTGGTGCTCATGAAAAGAGACTGGTAGCTCTGTATCTGGGGCTTGGGCCATGTATGGGGCTTGTAGTATATAACATCGCTGGATCTCATGCCGACGTCGCTCATGTTTATCTGGGGTTTGATGAACACCCCGGTCTGGTGAAGAGAGCCCTTTTTATATCCCTGCAGTCCGAACTCGGTAGTATTACCCTCGGCGTCAGTCTGTTTTACCGTGAAGTCGAAAGTTCCTTCATCCGGGTAAAACCTGCTGTCGGCTTTCATCAGAATATCATTGCCGGTTTTTTCTGTTTCATCGGCCCGGGCATGGGCAGTCAGCATCAGGATCATTGCAGCCGGGAGTATAAGAATCTTAAAAAATTTCATTTTCAAATTCCTCCAATATTGCCTGAACTAATTAACCGTTACTTTTTCGCCATTATATCGATCGGGTTGCCGGTGAGCACTTTCAGGAAAACGGGCGCCTGGGAGAGAGTAACGGCGGCCAGTATCCAGATGAAAGCCGTCATGACCTGGTAGCCCTGTATGAAAAAATCGATCCTGTTTGTCCCTGAAAGCAGCACGAACAGCACCTCTAAAAATCCTCCGGCCATCTGCTGCCTGGCAGCCGCCGATATTATAAAGCAGAGGATTACGGCCGCCGCTGTCGAAATCAGAAGTTCCAGGACAGATTCCAGGTAAAGCGTGAGGCCTATCTTCCATGCCCTTACGCCGAAAGCCATCAGGGTTCCGATCTCCTGCTGCCTTTTCCTGAAAAGGATCAGGTTGATATTGAAATTCACCAGGATCACCACTGTCACAACCACGATGATCGTCAGTATTATCATGAGTATCATGAACACGTTGAACTGTACGGAGAGGTTAAGAACGTCGAAAGAGCTGACGCGTTTTGCCTCGATGGAATCTATTATTACCCTGTTCGTATCGTTGAATGCCTCGCGGAGGTCCTTGTTGATGGTATCGGGGATGTTTCCGTCCCTGAAAAACAGGCAGTATTCGATATCCTTCGACGAAGGCATGTAATATGAATTCATCGCCGGAAGCGTGATCAGGAGCCTGGGGCTGTCGAAAAGCGTAAGGCTTGGGGAATTGTATATTCCGCATACCCTGTACGCGGCGGAGTTCATCGATTTGGCCGCGTTATAACCGGAGACCTGTATTATCCCCCCGATTTTAATATCGATTTTTTTGAGCAGGGATGAAGGTATCAGTATATCCCTGCCGGTTTTAATCATTGAACCCTCCTTGAGGGTCAGGTATGAAGCGAGATTTTTATCGGTTGAAATGTCGACGCCCGTCAGCCGGGCGCTGTTTGCCAGGCCGCTGCTGTTCCCGGGAACATGGTACTGCACGTCGCCGCTTATTTTTTCCGAGACGTACAGAAGAGAGGGTATCTTCGAGGATATGATCCCGGCTGTGTTATCGATGTTGGTCGCCATCTTTACGACTATCTCTCCGGAGAAAACGGTGTTCTGCATGTTAAGCTGGCGCCTGGAACCGTCAATATATGCGTAGAGCAGGATTATCAGCATTATCGACATGATGTTTGTCAGGTAAAGCCTCCATATCCTTTTGAAGGATCCCCTGATCTCGGCGAAAATCATTGTAAACATATTACAGCTCCCTCATTACTTCGACCGGGTCGAGCTTTGAAAGTTTTATAACGGCTGTCAGCACGCTGCCAAGGAATGTAAGAAAGAGTATCCCGCAGAGGACAAGCACCGTTCCCGGATAGCTCCTGACATAGAGGACCTGCCTTCCGAATATAAGCTGCAGGGGTATTATTGTAGCCTCAATGCCGTCAGACTGCATGCCTGCTACAACCATGGCGCCCAGGCTTATTCCGATTATGGCGAATAATACCAGCACGCATAGGAATTCCCCCCCGAAAAGAAGGGCTATCCTCCATTTCTTGACGCCGAGGGCCTGATAGATGCCTATCTCCTGCCTGCGGGTTTCAATCGAAATATTCACAAGGAAAGAGCTGCACAGGTAAACCATCAGGATCAGCAGCAGCGCAACGAACCAGACGGAAAACTGGGTCAGGAGGTAGATCCCGTTAACCAGGTTCGATGAGTCCTGGGGGAGGATAAAGCGGTAATTATTTCCGAATTGATTTAAAACATCCCTTTTCATACGGCCGAGATCTCCGGCGTTTTTAAGAGAAACAAATATCTCGCTTGCGGTCTTTTCATGGGTCATTAAAAGAGAGTTAAGATAATCGAGAGACACGAGCCCGTAAAATGAAAATTCGGTGTAGAAGGAAAGGTCCTTGTAATCGAAGATCCCGACGAGCCTGTTCGTGTCGAAGTTTTCGTAGCCGTCCACAGTCATTACAGCTATAGACAGCACGGCTCCGTTGGTCGTGGAGAGGTAATCGGAATGCCTGTAGTACATCGCTATTTCGTTGGAAGTTTTGACCCAGCGGCCCGACTCGAGGGTCCGGTTGGGAAGGAGGCCTTCCTCGCTATCCGGGTCAACCCCTGTTATGATCATAGGGGTTTCATTGAGGTCGGATTTGACAAGCCCCCATACCCGCAGCCTCGGGGAAGCGTTCCTCACATAGTCTTTACCGCGGAGGAATGCAAGCACTTCCTCCCATTTTTCAAGCGGAACGATCTTCTTTTCGCCGTCCTTCGTGATGACGTCAAGGTATTTCGCCTTTCCCGAAGCTATTATCACATCCCCTGTCATGTTTTCCGCGACGGCCCTCTTTAAGGATTCCGACACCGAAAATACAGTGTTGAGCCCTATCATCAGGTAAAAGCACAGCAGGACGACCATCAGCCCGATCAGTATGAATAAAAACTTGTGCTTGAATATGTTGTATATGATCAGCTTGAACATAAACCCGCCTTTTTATTTTATGACATTCGAGACCGCTTCGAGTTCCGCATAGACGCCCGCGGCATCCATTTTCACAAGCAGTTTCCTGTCTGAATTTTCAATCCACAGGGTAGTGCTTTCCAGGAAACTGTCAAGGAGCTTTCCCAGAAAAGGATCCGAGATCGATACTCCCAATTTTATTGTGTCGAATTCGCCCATTCCTGTCTTAATCTTTTCCCTTCCGATAACTTTAAATGATACGGGCAAAGGCTCCTTAACGATGGCAGGAACGACGACATAAAATATTCCGGGCTTGAAAACATCGAAGTACCTGAAGGAATACATCAAAGTTGAATCGAGGTCCCAGGCCGGATAACCCGCTTTTATTACAACCCTGCTTTTAAAACTGTTGGTCTTATCATCCCGGCATGTTCTCGTCTCCATATCGAGGGTGTCGCCGTTCATTATGTAATGCCTGTAAAATTCCCCGGGCAGCCGGGACGGGTCCCCGGATAATTTCGATACGTTGGTGACAGGAAAGTTGTATGATAGATCTTCAAGAGTTCCTGTCTCTAATGAAAAAACCCTCCTGGCATGGTAGTCCCTGTAATCGGCGGGGATGTTTTCAGGGTTTTTCACCTTGTATCCTTCCATATAACAGACGGATAATCTTTCTCCGCCTTTTCCTTTCTCGAAACGGTTGACCATGAGGATTGTCGCCGTTTTCTCGCCCCCGGCGTATTTGCCGTAGCGCAGAAATTCGCCGTCGGGCACTGCGATCCTGTCTAAGAGATGCATAGGCTGGAATGACAATTTCATGCCCGCGCATCCTGAAACAAGGATAAGGGAGCAGATCGAATAAACCGCCCGGCTGATTAATTTAAAAAACATCTTGAAAACCTCACAATAAAATATCTGATAATGAATATCATTTGCAGATATTTTATATCAACAGTACAAATTTGTCAAGGGCTATTTCCAGACGGATACTTCGTCGAGGTAGTTGACACTGTTATCGAACTGGGATTTGACGATCAAGCCCCTCGGTGAATCCTCCTTCCATAAGAACAGCCTTGTTGTCAGCGGACCTAAAAGGTTCCCCATAAAAGGGTCGGCGATTATAAAGCCTATCTTAAAGGTTTTAAAAGCACCGGCCTTTGTAACCACATCCTCCCTGCCGAGTATGTTAAAATATGCCGGGAACGGGTCCTTGGCGAACATGGGAACGATGGCGTAAAAAATTCCTCCCCCTTTAATATCGAGGGTCCTGGCGCCAAGCATCATCAGGGAGTCGTCATCCCAGTACGGGAAACCCTTTATGAGTTTCTGCCTGTTCAGGATTATCCTGCTGTTTTTGCCTTCCCTGTTTTCATCGTCGAAGATCCTTGTGGAAGTGGCCGTTTCCCGGTCCCAGTCGATCTTCAGATCATAGACGGTGGGTATTCTCGCCTGTATTGCGCCAACATTCACATTAGAGATATTGTAATAGTGTTCCTTGATCGAATTATACCTGGCCGAGTAAATTATAAAGGCATGATAATTGGAGTAATTAGCCGGGATTTTATTTTCCTGGCCGGCTTTTTCAATATCGAGATATGCCATGACATCGCCGTTAGATGCGTTGACCCTCGAGACAATGTAGAAGGTATGAGACTTTTCTCCGTCGACAAATTTCGAATATTTCAGAAATTCCCCGTCCCTGACCTCCATCCTGCCGGATTTCATCGGGATCTTCTCCTTTATTCCGGCGCATCCGCAAAGAAAAACGGCAAACAGGAAAACGGCAACTAAATTAAACCGCATTTTAATCCCCCGTAAAATTATCATCAAAACCTGCCGTTATCTATCACGTTTGAAATTTCTTCGAGTTCGACGACGCCACCGCCGAATGCAAACTGAATCCTGACGGTAAGCTTCCTGGGGGAATCCTCGACCCAGAAGGAGGCCTTTTTTAAAATAGGCTCCGCCAGCCTCTCGAGAAAAGGATCATCGGTAATTACCGACACTTTAAAGGTGCTGAAATCACCGGCTTTTGTAACGACTTTTTCCCGGGACTTGTATTTCAATGAAAAGGGCGTTGCGTCTTTTAAAAATTCAGGAGTCACTATATACATTGTTCCGCCGCCCCTGATATCCATCATACGGGACGGAAAATAAAAAAAGGAAATTCCATCCCATACGGGATAATCCGCTTTCACATCAACCCTGTAATTCCTTTCGATAATTTCAGTATTCTTCATGCTTCTGGAAACATATTTGACATATCCCTCTTTCATATGCAGCTGATAGCAGCTGTATATAAGGCTTGAATAAGGAATATCCTGGGCTTTGGTCTTGAAAGCGATATCATTTGTGTTCCAGATAAATACCGATTCGAGGACGCAGCCGTGCGACGGGTCGATCAGGTAATATGAAGGCCAGTTCAAGTAATTGCCGGGTATCTTTCTGCCGCCCGGGATTTCCGTCTCGGCCATGTAAACCCTGTATAATAAGTCTCCATTACTGCCTGTTTCCTTCCTTGTGACCATGCATGTTTCCGACTGCTTTTCCCCGCTTAAGTAATAGCCGTATTTAAGATATTCCCCGTCCCGGATGTCCGTCTTAAGGCTGACCTTCATAGGAACCCTTTGCCTGTTGAAACCCGCACATGACAGAAAAGATAAAAAAAATGCGGCAGCTATGATAAATGTTAAGATTTTAAAAACTTTCAAAGCCGGCATGATGAACTCCTCATAAATTGACTGCATTATTTTAGCCTCATATTGAGGATATCTGCAATAGGTCCGAAGTCCTTTTTTTTGGGATTATAGTCCTTTTTTGATGAGCAGTGCAAGTTCAATCCGGCTGCGGACCCTGGTTTTCTGATAGATGCTGTATATATGGTTTTTGACTGTCTTGACTGATAAAAACAAAACAGACGCAATTTCACTGTTTGTTTTCCCGGCGATGATCATATTGATGATATCAAGTTCGCGTTCCGTGATTCCGAATTTTCTTATAAATCCCTTACCGACGGATTCGGGCGTGATCCTGTTCCCGGTTTTTCCGAACCTCCTGTAAGCGAGGACAAAAATTGCTATATTCCCGATGAACAGGAATGTGAAATCCGCGCTGAATACGGGCGAGCCGATATTTCTGAAATAGCTTGACCAGGAAACAAAAAAATAGTCGAGGATTATAAATACTGTGAATATGAGAAGTACTGCTGCGATCCATTTCCGGTCGCCGCCGCTTATCCTGCCGTAATAGAGAATAAAAAGGGCTGCCTGCCAGATAAAAGCGAGGATAACGAGCAGCATCTGCATGATATCGAAAGCGTAATAATACAATGCCATGTCGGGGGAAACGAGCCTGGTGATATAAGGGATAAAGATCAGGGCAAGCGCGGAAATTCCCGGAACCGCGGCCGCAAGATCGGCTGTTTTCATGAACGGTATCTTTAATATCCTGTGGAACAGGAACGGGTTGATAAAAATAACAAGGGAAGTGAAGTCGCTGGAGAGCTTGAAGAAAAAAAGCTCTTCGATCGTTTCGGATATTAAATTTACCTTGATATAGATGAAAATATAATTCAGAAGCAGTTTAACGATCAGGATACAGTATATAAATAAAAGGTATTTCCAGAGGCCGTTTTTTGTCTTGATATAATAATGGATGGAGAGCATGAGAAATGTAATCCCTGAAAGCAGGGCCAGCAGAAAAAGGGAGAGTACGATATGTTCCATAGAATTAATTTTAGAGGGGAATAAAAGCCAGGTCAAGTTGTAATCATTTGTCAGAATATTTTGCCTGTCATTTTTTATCAAAAACCATTTACAACTGAAAAAATAAAAAAAATGTACTTGAAAATTCTACAAACCGGTGTTATGTTCCAGCCGAGCATTGACAAATCTTTCATGTTTTATGGGGGGTTTTTATGTATTGTTTTATTTCCAGGTTTTGTGTTTCCATTTTTGTTCTCGCCGTTTTGACAGCCTGTTCGAATTCGCTCGTGATCAGTGGTGGAGGAAGCAATAGCCAGGTCACTCTGCCTTCCCCAAACGGTACCGTGACGGCCCGGCAGTGGGAACATGGGGAGACGATCCAGGTTGGAAACTACATGCTGGAAAACAATGAATGGAATAAAAGTGCGGCAACCGGCCCTTATGCTCAAAGTGTTTTTACAGAAACTCTTAACGGAAATCCGTGTATCGGATGGAACTGGAACTGGCAGGGAGTACCAGCTCAAACAGAAGTGGCTTATCCGGAGGTGGGCTATGGATATTCTCCATGGATGGGTTCGTGGGGAACATCGGGGTTCACCGCGAAACAAATCTCGGCTTTAACTACATGCAATGCTACGTTCAATGTAAACACGTCCTTTACCGGTTCTTACTGCCTTGAACTGGAAATGTGGGCCACTTCGACCGGATCGAGTCCGGCATCAGCACAGATCACGTACCAGATCATTGTCTATCTTAACTCTAATGGATTAAATTTAACCGGTCCGGGTTTAATAACAGGGGATGTTATAGACACGGTCAACTATAATGTTTACACCTACCCCGATTCCGGTACACCGCACTATCAGCATGTTAATTATGTGATGAATAGTCCCATATCGTACGGAACACTCATGACACTCAATTTATTGCATATCCTTCAGGATGCCGTGAACAGGAGCCTGATTACCGGCAACCCTTATATCTCCTCGATCGAGCTCGGCAATGGCGTCGACGGCGGAACAGGGCTAACCGAGATACTAAACTATTCGATAACATACAATTAATATCTGGCCGGTTTAGCTCCAGGATTTCTTTCAGCGGCGCACAACTCGGAATCCGATGTCGTAGTGCTGGATATACGGTTCGTAGTCATAGCGATAGGCAACGGTAGCGTAGTTCGCATCGTTGAACCAGCAGCCGCCTCGTATGACGCGCAACGTGCCCGAAGCCGCACCGTTATAGGCCGGATCAGTCAGCGCACCGCCGGTATAAGAATCAGACCCATGCCAGTCCCAGCACCACTGAAATACATTCCCGCTCATGTCGTACAGGCCGAGCTCGTTGGGAAGCAGTAAGCCTACAGCGTGAGTCCCGGTGCTTTTGTTGATCCAGGCATAGAGGCTGATATTCGAACAGGAAGCTCCCGGTTCCCTGCTGCCCGCATAGCCCTTGTTGTATCCGTTAGTGCTCATGCCGGTTGCTGAAAAATCAGATCTCCTTGAGTCTCTTGTCGCACCTATTGCCGCCCACAGCCATTCCATTTCCGTAGGCAGACGGTATCCGCTGGCGGACCAATTTGCCTTAACTGCATCCCAGGCTGCATTATTCCCGGATACAGGAAAATTATTTGGAAAAGTCCCCCCGAGTATTTTCAGCCAGTAGTCCGGATTGGTATCGGCCTCTCCGTTTACAATGATCGAATACACCGGCACCAGGCCTTCTTTGATGCTGAGTTTGTTGCAGAAGTATACGGCCATGTACCAGTTAACATTCTGAACCGGATCATCTATGCCCGATGATACAGATAAATCGCTTGGATCGGGAAGGCCAGTCACATTTACCCACTCCTGTCTTGTTATATCGTTAGAGCTCATATGTATAGCAGGTATCGTGCAAAAGTCGTCAGAATTGCCGTTGTAATCTATTCTGATTGAGGGAACATTACCGGCGGGAATATAGATCAATGTCCCGATATTTTTCGAATATAAATTTGCACTTTTTGAAGGCGGAGAACAGGAAATAATCATAGCTGCTGCGGCGATAAAAATGCAGGGTAAATACTTAAAAACAGATCGATCTTTGATTAATAAATTATTTTTCAATCCTGATCCCCATTATCTAATTTAATAATTTTAAACAAGCCGGATAATAAAAGCCAAAAACATTGAAATTCTTATCACCGCATCACCGGCACCGGAGAGGCTAATTTTAATTTCCCATGGAGTGTTTATGTCGACGGCAGCGGCAATATCTATGTGGCGGATTCGAGTAATAACAGGTTATGCAAGTGGCATTGACGGAATTGATTGACGGCGCCTGGGTTTCACCCGGCGTAAATCATCACCAGGGATTATTTTTCTGTTCAGGGTCTTCGTCAAATACAGAAATGTTCATAGTCTTGTAATTTATATAAATAAAATGATAGACAACCGCCCCCTGAGAAACAATTACATAGCGGCCGGTTTTCTCATTATTATAAATCTCTTCCCATTCCAACTGCATTAACGACGGATGATCACCTCTCCTTAATTCTTCTTCTTTAAAAAAAACAAGCTTTAATCCTTCTTTTTGACCATAATATTGTATCCTGGCCGAATTACTATCCATAATCCATTTCAGCCGGACAGGTTTCAGCCTCGAGTAACCAATAAAATATCGTGTCTCGCAAAAGGCGCTATCAATGATAAAAGTTGAAAATAAAAGGACTGAAAAAAACATTATTACTTTTTTCATTTTTTATCCCCCCGTCTGTTGCCATTCATGTCAGAAATAGCATAATACATAAATTAAATAATTTCAATACTGAATTTTCGATACTTAATTGCCCTTTTCTGTTATCTGTTCACAGATCCGCATGATTTCATAAACATGACTTTAAAAAATATTTTTATTGTTATCCTTGAATTATTCAAAATTACGCGATAAATTAAACCTCGTCAGTTACAGTTAATTTATAATAATTTATCAGGTTAAAAGATGATATTGGAGGAATATTTATGAAAGCGGTTATTTGCACAAAATACGGACCGCCTGAGGTTCTAAAGATGGCAGAGGTTGAAAAACCAGTCCCCGGTGACAATGAGGTGCTGATAAAAGTATATGCGACAACGGTGACTATAGCGGACTCCAGGATACGCGGGTTTAATATTCCTCCCCTGTTCCGGCTCCCTTTCCGGATTATGTTCGGCTTTGGAAAACCTAATAAGCCGGTGCTGGGGATGCAGCTGTCAGGCGTAATCGAATCTGTGGGTAAAAATGTCCAGGGCTATAAACCGGGTGACCGGGTTTTTGCTTATACTGGTTTCAGCTTCGGGGCTTATGTGGAGTATCGCTGCTTCCCTGAAAACGGATTGATAGCTTTAATACCGGCCGGAAAGACGTACGAGGAAGCAGCCGCCGTTTCATTCGGCGGTTTTTCAGCGCTGCATTTCATCAAGCAATGCGGAATAAATAGAGGCCAGAAAGTGCTCGTATACGGAGCATCGGGAGATGTCGGCACTAATTTCGTGCAGCTAGCCGTATATTACGGGGCTGAAGTTACAGGGGTAAGCAGTACTCCTAATCTCGAATTGGTCAGTTCTCTCGGAGCCGGCAGGGTGATCGATTATACTAAAGAGGATTTTACAGTGGGCGGCGAACGCTACGATATTATTTTTGACGCCGTGGGTATAATTTCAAAATCAAAAGCAGTAAAAGCCCTCAAGCCCGGCGGGAAGTTCTATTCAGTTATGAATGGGATTATAAAGGCGAATCAGGATGATCTGGCTCTACTCAGGCATCTTTTAGAGGCGGGTAATCTTAAACCGGTGATAGACAGAACTTACACTTTCGAACAGCTTGCCGAGGCTCACCGGTATGTGGACATTGGGCACAAAAAGGGTAATGTTGTTATAAAAGTTGGGACAAACAATTAATAGATTTCTCAACAGGCTGTAAATTATAAGGAGTAAAAAAATATAAACAAATCAAGGGATTACCTTCCCATACTAAATAAAGGATTGAGGGTCTTTTTTTCGGAATTTGTAAGGGTCAGCCTTACAAAGCCGGTCCAGGCCCTGTTTTTCCTGAAAGTATTGTTCCGGCAGGTGAGGGCAATGCAGAGAAGGACGAATAACCTTAAAAAAGGGATACATGTTCCTCCGATCATAATTTTCAGCATCACAACAAGATGCAATCTTCGCTGCAAGGGGTGCTACGCCCAGGCGATAAGAAAGGAAACCCGGGACGAGCTTAGCCCTGAAAGGCTGAGGGGCATTATCGCAGAAGCCGGCGAGCTTGGAGTGTCTTTTTTTGTCATTGCGGGGAGAGAACCCCTTTTGAGGCCTGAAATAATAGGGATTACCAAGTCTTTCCCCGGAATCATGTTCCTCCTTGTCACAAACGGGCTGATGATCGACAGCGAAATGATCGATAACCTTTCAAAGCAGAGAAATACGATCCCTGTCCTGAGCATAGAGGGTACCCAAACGGAAACTGACGACAGGCGGGGCGCCGGGGTGCATGAACGGCTTGAAAGTAAAATGAAGGAATTGAAAAAAAAGGACATTTTTTTCAGCGTCTCCATAACTGTGACGAGGTCGAATTTTGAAACAGTTACCGACCCGGCCTTTATTCGAAACGCAATTGATGCCGGATGTAAATTTTTTATTTTCCTGGATTACACGCCGATTCATGAGGACACGGAGGACTGGGTTATAACAGCAAGGCAGCGCAGCGATATGAGAGGGATCATCGATTCTTTCCGCTCCGGTTTCAAATCCGTTTTTATCGCTGTGCCATGGGACGAGGAAGAATCCGGCGGGTGCTTGGCTTCAGGCCGGGGGTTCGTCCATATCAATGCAAAGGGAGGGCTCGAACCATGCCCGTTCGCACCGTTTTCAGATACAAATCTTATCGATATCCCCCTCGGTGAAGCACTCCAGTCAACTTTTTTAAAGAAAATGAGGGATAACCATGAAGAATTCTCAGATTCCAGCGGCGGCTGCGCTTTATGGAAGAAAAGGGAATGGGTGGGCGAGGTGCTCAAGGAATCCGGATTATAAACTGATTCGGCTGCGCCGGGATGCCCAGGTTCTTCCATTCGGCCAGGATAAAAACAGCCGTAATTAGCGTCATAATGATGTCGACTATGGGGAATGCCGCTACCCCTCCCTTGAAACCGAAAAAAGAAGAGAGTATTATTAGCAGAGGGATGATCAGGATAAGCTGGCGCAATGTGTACAGAACAAGAAGCCTGGCGAACTTGCCGACCGCCTGAAAATAAGAGATGCCGATTATCTCAAAACCGGCAAGGGGGAGGGCTATCATCGAGTATTTCAGGCCCCAGGTGCCCAGTTCCCTTATCGAGGAGTTATCCCTTGAGAACATAGAGATGATATCGCGGCTGAAAAAAAACAGAGGAATAAACCCCATTAAACAGAAGACTGATGAGATAATAATCGATCGCAGGAGGGTAGCCTTGACCCTTCCGGAATTGCCCGCCCCATAATTGTATCCGATTATAGGCTGTATCCCGTCGCTTATTCCGGCCACAACCTCTATGAAGAGATTGTTTACAACGCATACGATCCCAAATACGGCAATGGCGTCGTTACCGCCGTACCTGGAGAAAATATTGTTAGATACTATGATCATTATGCTTTGTGTGCAATGGAAAAAGAACACTCCGGACCCGGCGGACAATATGCTGAAAATGATTTTTGGGTCAGGCCTCAAATTTTTAATCCGCAGCCTTATTATATTATTTTTGCCGGTAAAATAAAGGATCCCCCATACGGCTCCTGCAAAAAGGGAAATGACGGTTGCCAGGGCGGATCCTGCGATACCGAGCCGCAGAACAAAAATGAAAATGGGGTTAAGTATCGTATTGATAACGGCGCCAGCCACCATTATCGCAAGGGATATATTTGGGTTGCCTTCGGCCCTGATCGAGCTCGACAGTGTGTAGCTTATCATCTGGAAAACGATCGAAAAAACCATAATATCCATGAATTTCCCGGCATATTCGAGCGAGACCCCTTTTCCTCCGAAGGCTATGAGGATCGGTCGCATAAAAATCGTACAGACGGCTGTAAGAATAAGCCCGGCGATAATGCCGAGTATAAAACCGTTGCCTATTATCCTCTCGGCTTCCTCCGTTTTTCCTTCGCCGATCTTTATAGATATCCTGACAGCCATCCCGACGCTAATGAATAGCGAGAAAGCGGTAATTGTAAGCATGAAAGGCATCGCCACCGCAACACCCGAAAGGGCGTCCGAACCCACCCCCCTGCCTACAAAAATCCTGTCTATTATGTTGTATATGGCGTTGACTGTAAAACCCACGACCGAAGGTATAGAAAACCTGATAATCAGGGATAAAATCCCTTCCTTTCCGAGCGCGGTATGCCTGTCCAATTTATCCTCCACTGTAGCGAAACAAGTGATTTGTGAAAATCCCTTGAATTCACACCCTCTGAAATTTTGCCCTCCAGGGCATCTGTTTTTCACTCCCATGAATGAATTTCATTAAGCCTCCAATTGACAATTAATATTTAATAAAATAAAATCTTCTAGCAGGGGGAGGGTTCCTTGATAAATATTCTTGATCCCGGGCGGAAGAAATTTATAAAACAGGCCCTGCGGTTCGGCGTTTCCGGCTCGAGCGCCGCCGGATTAGACTGGGGTGTATATTTCCTTCTTTTTCCCATAGCAGGAATTGATATTTCAAAAGCGGTGTCCTACGTGCTGGCTACAATATGTACGTTTGTCCTGAATAAATTCTGGACATTCGGCGCAAGGAAATACTCGAAGGCCGAGATCGCCCGCTTTGTTTGCCTTTACTCCCTTTCAATGTGCCTCAATAATATCGTTAATCAGGGAGTTTATCTTCTGTCGGACAGGAACAAGCTTGCCGGGGTGATTTCCGCGACAGCTGTCTGCTCTGTAATGAATTTTTTCGGGCTCAAATTCTTCGTTTTCCGCCGCAGGGTCAGTATTTAAGCCACTTCCTGAAACGCAAAATCATTCCCAGGGCAATAATTACCATGCACACTGACGCTGTCATTATGATGTTTAAAGATACATCAGTGAAGGGCGTCAAATGCTTAATAATTATGCCGGTAAAAGCCCAGAGAATTACCAGGGTGTAAAAAATATCGTTCCGGCGTATCAGCACTGCCAGGGCGAGAATTGCCGCTACGATAATCATTGCAATGGCCCAGTAAAGATCGTTGATGCCGAAGCGGTCCCACCTGATTTTAACCAATACTGCTGCGGCATTGGCGATTGTCGCGACGGAGATCCATCCGAGATAAATGCTGAACGGCAGGTGCAGGCAGAGTTTTTGCGCTGTCGAGGATGACCGGATTCCTATGCCAAGCCTTGTGTATATCGTTATCAGCGTTGCAAGGAGCAGGACCATCACAAGGAGAGACAGCTCGATCATTTCGAAGTGCCATGCGAATATCCAGAAGCTGTTGGCTAAGCATGAAAGGAAGAAGAAGAGGCCTGTCCTTTCATGTTCCTGCAGTGTATTTTTAACCCTGCCGAACATGTCCCTTGCCTGGTAAATTATAAAAACAAGAAGCAGCAGGTAGATAACTCCCCATATTGAGAAGGTGATGCCTGCCGGAGTGAAGAGGCTCTTATACTCGTTAGACACATCGCCCGTTCCCCTGCCGTTGAAGCGCACTATATTCGCAAGGGCGTTTATCGTGATCATGATAGCAAAACCGGCAATATTGAGAGCCTGCAAAAAAAATGGTGATTTTTCTGTTTTCATAAAACGCCTCCGCTTGAAAATATTCTAATTAGACGGGGTTATTATATCAAAATAAAATTGAAACCTATAAATCGAAGCCGCAGTATGAAAGGCTGAAGCTTTTATTGCATATGGGAAAGTCCGAGATCCCGTTATTCCTGGCCGCTATGGCCAGGCCGGTCCAGTTATGGAAAGACGGGTCGGTTATCTTGTAGCGGATTATGCCGCCGTCTTTTCCAGTGACTGCCGCATGGAAAGTCTCCCCCCTCCAGCCTTCGACAAGCGAAATGGTCAGTGATTCCGGGGCGCTTTCGCCGAGGGGGACTAAGCCTGCGCCGTCTCCGGGAAGATTATCGAGAACTTCGAGTATGAATTTAATGGACTGTCTTATTTCTATATAGCGGATATAAGCCCTTGAAAAAACATCGCCTCCCGGAAGGGTTATTTTATGGATCGGAAAATTCCTGTATATCCTGTATGGATGGTCGCTTCTCGCGTCGACAGGCATGCCGGAAGCCCTTGCCGCCGGGCCGACCATGCCCAGGGTCCTGGCGTCTTCATAGGTCAATATGCCTGTCTGCTCAAGCCTGGCAAGGACGCTCGACGAGGAGAAAAAGGCTTCGGATATGTCCTGCGTGTCGAGATCGAGCCTGCGGAGGATCCCGCCGAGTTCCATCGAATATTGCTTATCTATATCATATACGACGCCGCCCGGCCTGATGAGCCCCCTCCCGAACCTGCTGCCGCATAGGCTTAAAAAGGAATTGATGATCTTTGTCCTGAGGGCCCCGTATATCGATTTTCCCTGGATAAATGCAATATCGCCCGCGATTGCGGACAGGTCTCCGAGGTGGATCGCGATTCTCTCTAACTCCAGAGCGATACCCCTGACTGCCTGCGACCTCCTGCTTATAACGCTTCCGCAGAGGGATTCCATAAGAGCGGCATTTGCCGATGCGTTTGAAATTACGGAATCCCCGGCGATGCTTTCTGCAAGGAACGGAGCGGATTCGATTTTCATCCCCGCCATCATTTCTTCAACACCCCTGTGCTGGTACCCTAACATTATCTCGAGGTGGTAAACCATCTCTCCGCTGCATTGAAAACGGAAATGCCCGGGTTCGATAATCCCGGCATGAATTGGGCCTACCGCAAGTTCATGCACTCCTTCCCCGTCCATCCTGTAAAAATCGTAACGGCCCCCCAGGCAGTTCCTGACTGGTTTAAGCCAGGGGTGGCCGATCGGCGTAAGTGAAAACTGCTCGGCGAGTTCCCTTTCGAAAAGGTGAAAAGCCGGAAAAGCAGGAGTGAGAGACGGGTATGAATCGCCCTCTTTTACCATAGCCGATAGCGCGGCGAGCCTCGAATCGTCGTCATGCGCCATAATGGCTATCAGCCTGACGGCTTTTTTATCTTCCCTGATGCCGAAAAGGCTGACAGGCCGCATATCGGAGTTTTTCAGGATCTCTTCAAGGAATCCGCCCATTTCGAGCAAAGGGATATCTGAAAGTTTCATTAAAGAGTTATTGGTTACAGGCAGCATGGACATTTAAGATTCTCCTATAATAACGAAGCCGCTTCCCTGATTATTTTTACCAGGGGCTCAGGGAAAACGAGCCCTATTATCAGCATTGCGGACAAAAATACGGCCTGGGGCAGATAACGCATGAAGCCTAATTTAACCTCGGATGCGGGAGCCGCCGCGGGGGCCTCCTGCCCGAAGCACATACCGAGAACTTTGCTGCTGATGCCGTAAAGTATAATGCATATGAGCAGGGCAAAAACAGCCATCGGGAATATAAGCCCTTTATCGAAAAATGCTTTTACGATCAGGAATTCGCTGATAAAAAGGGGGAATGGGGGCATCCCTGTTATGCCTGTAAACGATAAAAGCCAGAGCCATGCCGTTTTTTTATCCCTCCTGTAAAGTCCATGAACATCCCCGATGAGCCTGCTGCCGTAAAGGGTCAGCACATTTCCTGAAGTAAGGAAAAACGAGGCTTTAATAAATGCATGGGCGAGAATGTGCAGCAGCGCGGCGAACAAGCCTATCCCTCCGAGAGCGGCGCCGATCATCACGATGCCCATGTTCTCGATGGAGGAATATGCGAGCATCCTCTTGTAATTATTTGTTCTTGAAATATAGACTGCACAGACGAATATCGAGAGGAAGCCCATTGCCAGCATTAAAATCCGGGCGAAATGAGCATTTCCGGTCAATTCCATCAGTTTATAAACCCGCAGTATCCCCAGGCATGCCGTATTGAGCAGCATTCCGCTTAACATTGCCGAGACAGGGGAAGGCGCCTCCGAATGGGCGTCGGGAAGCCAGGCATGCATCGGGGCTAATCCCATCTTTGTACCGAAACCGAAAATGATAAAGACGAAGGATATCTTGAGCCAGAAGGAGTTCATAAGCCCTGAATTATTATAGAGGTCTGCAAAAAAGAGGCTGCCGCCCGCATTGAGTGCGCCGGGTCCCATGCCGAGGGTCAGAAGGATGATACCGACAAATGCTAACGCTATACCTATAGAACATATAAAGATATACTTCCAGGCAGCCTCGAGGGAGGTTTTGATTTTTTCATAATAAATCAGGTAGGCGCTGGTCAGGGTCGTGGCCTCGATAAATACCCAGAGGAGGGCGAGGTTGGTGCTGAATATAACACCGGTCATCGCTGCGACAAAAAGCATAAAAAAGATCGTATAATAAGTGTGAGACGGGCCGGATACATTATCATGGCTTGAGAAGGAAATATTATACAGGGCAACGCCTGCAAAAAGGAAGCCAAGGATAAGCATAAAAAAAGAGCTGACGGTATCGGCCTTGAGGTAGGCTGTCAGTGCCGAGGGGTGAAACAGCTCGAACACGGACACCGCGAGGTATACTATCGAATAAAAAACGAGGGCGGCATTGTTGAGAAATTTATTCCTGAAGAAAAGCAGCAAACCTGCAGCGGCAGGTATAAGGAAGATCAATATAAGCATGAATGCATACCTCACTCGTCCCTGAGCTTTGTCAGGGTGTCAATATCCTGCCTGTCGAACTGGTCCTGTATCTTGTTTACAAATAATCCTAACAGGTAAACCCCCGTAAAGATATCGAGAAGAACACCGAGATCGATGATAAAGGGCATATCCCTGGCAATAGAAAGAGAAAGGAGGAAAATTCCGTTTTCGAGCATCATATAACCCAGGACATGCGTTACTATATTCTTTTTGGATATAATTAAGAAAAGGCTGATAAATATTACGGAGAATGAAATCCCGAAATAAAGGCTGTTTACAGTTTTCGAATAAGCCATTATCCAGTATGAAATAAAGAATCCAAGGGCAAACAGAATGCTTGAAACTATCAGCGAATATATATTGGGAAGGTTCGGTTCGATGTCTCTTAAAACCCCGTTTTTACGCACGATCCTTGTCAGGAAAACGGGTATTACGGTCGCTTTTATGATAAAGGTTTCCGCGGCGAGAAAAATGAAATTTAGCGGTTTAAAGTCCGCAAAGCCTATCACTACAAGAAGTCCCAGCAGCGCTCCCTGGGCTGAAAGTATCTTTATATAACCTTCTATTCTTCCGGTTACAGCCACTAAAAGCATGGTCGTGCCGAAAAGTATTATAATCATGCTTATCATATCAATCCTCCGCGCAGCCATACTCCGGCTGCAGAAAGCGCAATAAGGGCAAGCGATGACATCACGAGTATAAACTGGAAAACATGCGCCATACGCAGACGCGCCGTGAATGATTCGAGGGTTCCTACGGCAACGGCCGCGAGGATTTCAAAACCGGCCCACATCGCGAGTGCGGCAGGAGCCCCTGCATCTGGCGGCAATATTATCGCGGCTATTATTGAAGCGATTATTACCATTTTCATGCCGGCTGCGTAATTCAAAAACGCCAGTCCGGGGCCTGAATTATCGAGAGCCATCACTTCATGGACCATAGTCAGTTCGAGGTGGGTGGCCGGGTCATCGACAGGGACGCGGCACCCCTCTGTTAAAAGCATTATAAACAAGGCCGATGCCGTCAGCACCGTGATTATTATTCTGAAGTGCGCAGGACCGGCGGGAACGCTTATAAAGCTCCCTAAGGGCGTCTGCAGTGCTGAAGGGCTGCCGTTGATAAGAGCGAGGGTTCCCAGAAGGATAAAAAATGCCGGTTCGACAAGCGCTCCGAAAGAGGCTTCACGGCTTGACCCGAGCCCCTCGAAGCTCGAACCGGTATCCATTGCTCCTATGATGGAGAAAAACCTTCCGGTTCCTAATATATATGCGAAAATGACGAAGGAAACCACTCCGGCATTCTCCGTGTTTAAGGCGACGAGCGGAAGGCCCCCGGCAAGAGGGGCAAGCATTCCCGCCGTTATTACAGACGCCAATGATATAACAGGTGCAAGCCTGAAGATAAGGGACGACGAGCTGCTTATAACTTCTCCCTTCTGTAAAAGTTTAATAAATTCGAAAAACGGCTGCATGATGCCGGCGCCCTTCCTGCCCTCCCAGAAGGCCTTGACCCTGTTGATAATGCCTGTGAAAACGAAGGGCATGGCCAGGAGAAATATTATGCTTCCGGCAGCAATAATCATAGTCCGGCCCCCATCACCAGGAACAGGGCCACGAGAAGAAAAACAAGTCCGTAGATCAGGTAATTCTGGGTCTTTCCGCTCTGGATCCATGTGAACAGGCCGAGAACTCTGTTGATCAGCTTTACTCCCGGTTCGATCACATACCTGTCGAGTATATCTTCTGTACCGGATATTATTGAAGATTTCCCGGGGAAAATCCCGGCGGGAAGTACGTATTCTTTTTTCAGACCGACGGCCCTGCTGACTACCTGGAGAACAGGGTCTGAAAATGATGACGCGGTATACTGCATCCTGGGAGTCTGCGGGTAAGCGCAGCCCCATGAGGGAGCTCTTCTTTCTAACTTTCTCCCGGGCAGCAAAACTCTTACGATCCATAAAAGAGCGGTAATTCCTGTGAATATAAGGAATATCCTTGAAACCGAAGCTAAAACTGCGATGATCCGCCCGCTGCCGCCGAAGAGGGCCTGTCCGGTGAGATTGATTACGGCCGGTTTGAGCAAATCAACCGCATACCGCGGGAAAAGCCCGATAAAGAGCATTATCAGAGTGATCAGGACCTGGGGTATTATCATGATCAGCGGAGTTTCAAGAGCTTTAAGAGGAGGCGTCGAACGGTTCGTCCCTAAAAAAACCGTGCTCATCGACCTGGTGAAACCGAGCAGGGTCAAAGCTCCCGTCAGTGCCAGACCTGCGATAAGGAGGATCAACACTATCGATGTCCCGGGTTTGAAGACGGAAAGGCCGCTTATAAGCCCCATGTATATCAAAAATTCGCTGGTGAATCCGTTCAGCGGAGGCAGGCCGCTCACTGCCGCGGACCCGGTTAGATACATCGAGGATGTAAGAGGCATGCTTCCGGCCAGGCCGCCGAGTTTTTCCATGTCCCTTGTATGGGTCTGCCTGTAAACCGATCCTGCCGCAAAAAAAAGCTGTGTCTTGAAAAGTGCGTGGTTGAGTATATGAAGCAGGGCGCCGGTCATACCGAGGGTAGCCATCAAGCCGTTCCCGAACGTCATCCCGAGCATGCCGGTTCCTATTCCAAGCCCTATTATGCCAATGTTTTCTATGCTGCAGTAAGCTAACGACCTCTTAAGGTCTTTCTGCGCCATGGAATAAAGGCTTCCAAAAATGCAGGACAGAATCGCGCTGAACAAAACTATATATGAAACCGCGGGGGACGGGGCCCCTGTCAATGTCAGCATCCTTAGAATGCCGTAAATCCCGGTTTTGATCATAACACCCGACATCATTGCCGATACAGGTCCCGGAGCTGCAGGGTGCGCCCTGGGCAGCCAGGAATGGAACGGGAAAAAACCGGCCTTGATGCCGAATCCAGCGAAGAAAACTAAAAAGAGGACGTCGGTCATTGTTTTATTATTATCAAAATATTTCTTGAAGGAAACGAGGGTAAAATCCCCGGTTTTGCTTGAAAGGAATAAAAACCCTGAAATAATCACAGCCAGGCAGAGATGCATGCTTACAAGATAGTAGATTCCGGCCCTTGTATTTTTAGCGTCTTCATAATCGAAAATGACAAGGAAAAAAGAAGAAAGCGACATGAGCTCCCAGGCAAGAGAAAAAGCGATAATATTCTGCAGGGTGACGACAAGGATCATCGACAGCGCTAAAATGCTGCTGAAAAAATAATACCCCGAGATCATTTTCGAACGGCCGCCGTTTCTGTAAATACCCATGTAGCCTGCTGAATAGATGCTGCCCAGCAGCGTAAACAGGAGGATTATAAAAACGAAAAAAGCCGAAAGCGGATCGATTACTATGGGCACTGTTCCGAAAAGGGTGTTGGGAGTCAATGATGCGCGGACGGATCCATTCATAGCAAATATTTTATATAAAGGGTACAGAAAAAACAGGAATGCTGCGGCTGAAAAGAAAACATTTACAGCGGCCTTCATGACGGGCTTAACCGCAAGGGATAAAACGCCTCCTGCGGCTATGGAAAAAATAGAAAGGAAAAAAAGAAGCTCTGCGCTCATTTCTTCATCCACTCTTTTTCTTTTGTTTCTATATATTCCAGGAGATCCTTTTCGCAGGCCTGTTTTTTTATCAAAGCCATGAAATCCTCCTGCTGGCATAGGTATGCTATCCTTGAAAGGATTTCGAGGTGCCTTCTCGCGTTAGCGCAGAGAACTATGAACATTGATGTGACTTTTTCCCCGTCGAGGGCCTGGAAATCGGCCCCTTCTTCGAGAAAACAAAGTGAAACGTTCTCGTTTTCAATATCCGAGACGATAGGGTTCCGCGGGTGGGGGATTGCAATGCCCTTGCCCATGGCAGTCGGCATCATTTCCTCCCTTTCAAGGAGGGTAGAGGTGAGGGTCTGCCTGTCCAGCCCCGCGGGCAGGTTTATCACGCTGATGGAGTTTGTTATGGCCTGCACTGCATCATGACCTTTTATCCCGTAAGCTATTCCACCCTTTTTCAGGAGCTTGTTAAGAGAAACTGGAATATTGGTAAGGGCCATATCGAGGATATTTTTAGACACCGGCCATTTGTTCTTCAATACCCATTCCTGTATTTCCGCGCTGTTGAAAAAATATTGATGCCGGACATCGTAAGCCGGAATTTTTCCTTCCTTTATCCAGGAAACAAGGGTTTTTTCGGGGATGCCGAGAAGAGCGCATACATCCTTGATTTTTAGATCCATTTTTTATTTCCTTTTTCTGAGCAGATCCATCAGTCCGTTGATAAAAGTCAGGGGATGTACCGGACAGCCCGGAATATAAAGGTCAACCCTGTGTCTATCAAAAAATGACCTGTCAGTTTCATGAGATGTCTGAAAAATTCCGCCGCTTATTGCGCAAGCCCCTGCCGCTATTATAAGCCTGGGGTCCGGGACGGCGTTGTAAGCCTCTTCCAGTGCGGCGGCCATATTGCCGCTCACCGGGCCGGTAATAACTATTCCGTCCGCATGGCGGGGCGAAGCCGTGAATTCTATACCGAACCTTCCCATGTCGAAATTTGCGTTCGAACATGCATTCAGCTCCAATTCGCATCCGCCGCAGCCGCCGGCCGAAACCTGCCGGAGCTTTAAAGACCTCCCGAACAGCCTCGAGATAGCACCGGGCATGGGGACGAATAATTTTTCAAAATCGGAAATGCTTTCGCCTTCGCCGATAACTAAAGCATCCCTTGAAGTCGCGGCTGTTTTGTAATAGGAGGAAAAACTGATTTTGCCGTTCTCCGCGCAATCGCCGCATAAAAGACATTTGCCAAGGTCTATTTCGTGTTTTTCAGCAGACAATGCGCCGGAAGGGCACCTGGCGGCGCCTGCGGGCGCAACGGGCTCCTTTTTTATCAGGGGAAAACCCCGGAATTTTGAGTTTATTTGAGCTTTCCTGATGTCCCTGATATATGGAAAGCCATGGCTGAATCTGGATTTTAAGAGTTTGAACATTGATCCTGTACCTGTAAATTATTAAACAGGTAATTTTAATCCCGATCGGCGGAAAAATCAAACTAAGGCCCTTTAATCCAGATTCGCCGTAGCGGAGTTTAACTGATCTTCACTTTACTGCCTATCTTTTCCCTTACGAAATCTATATGTTCCCGGAGAATATAAAACGATTCCGCGAATGAGACCGGAACGTTCTTGTTGACCTCTCCCTCTATCCTGTCAAGATCCGCGAATACTTCCGACATCTGGGAAGGCAGCTCCTTCATGACCCTCTGTTCGAGGTTCAGGAGTTCGCGGTACCACTTGTAGATACGCCTTCTGATCCTCCACTGGAAGAACGCCGGCACTCCGCGTATGATTGAAGGAAATATTACCACGAGGGGCAGGATCAGGACCAGGATCCTGTCAATGAGGCTTGCGATCCAGAACGGGAATGTCTTGTAAAGGAAATTCTGCCCCGATTTATGAAAGCGCTCGGCGTCAGGGCTTATCGCGAAATCGTTTTCAAGGAGGGCGGGAAATTCATTGCGCGCCTTGATGAGGCCAGGCCCGCTGTGCACTTTCGTGGCGGCATCGAGGATCAGGTCTGAAAGCGCCGGGTGCAGGTTTTTCCTTGCCAGTATTTCGATGACCGGGCCGACTAATGTGATGTCGTGCGGAGGGATATTTTTGCCGAAGTCTATGCCGCCCATAGGATAAACGACTTTATGCAGAAATATGAAGCGCTTCGTATAGGCGTCCGCCTGGGTGAAATCGTAAAGCCTGACCTGCTGGTCCCGCATCAGTTCCCTCATGCTCTCGGAAGTGACCGAATCCCCCATCAGGAATACCGCGTCGACTCCACCGCTTAAAAACATCTTCACCGCGTCGTCGGAGTTCGTTTCGATAAGGGATGTCGGGCCTCCGGGGAGGATGCCGTTATTCGTGAGGAGAAGGTGTGAAAATTTCCTGGTCCCGCTTCCGCGCTCGCCTACGGCCAGGCGCCTGCCCTTGAAATCTGAAATCAGGGCCAGCGGTACCGGGTTCCTGTAAAAGAGGTATACCGGTTCATATCCTACGGCGCCCAGGGTCATCAGGCTGGTGAAATTTGAATTGCTGACGATGCCGCTTTGAACAAATCCTATTTCAGCCTTTTTCTCCAGGAGGTTCCTGTAATTTTCCAATGATCCGTCGGAGTCAAGGATGATGAGGTTTACGCCGCTCTTTTTAAGTATTTCCTTGTATCTTTCCGCATAATGGTGTAAAGAGCTCCCCTCGGGACCAGCCGAGATGATCAGTTTTGCCGGGGGCGCCGAACTGAAAAACCAGTAAACAGCCGCCAGGGATATCAGAACGAGAAGTATGGCCGATGCAGCCACAACGGCGCGCGGCCTTCCGAACCTGTCTAAATTTGATAAAATCTGTTTCATCGTTTCCTCCGGTCAGGACTTTTTCAATATTGCTTCTATTTCACAAATAGTATTCTTTTTCAAAACCTCGTTAACCAGCTCAACGGCTTTTTTTGTTTCGATCCGCGAAATAAATTCCTGGACTTTCGGAAAATTCGCCGGTTCGATGCTTATTTTCCTTATGCCGGAGCCTATCAGGAAGGTCAGGTATTCGGGTTTGTTTGCCATGTCTCCGCAAATCGAGATGTCTTTGCCATGTCTTATGCTTGAAGATATTATACGGTTTAGCGCCCTTAATACGGCCGGATGATGCGCTGTGTACATATCGGCAACGTCGTCGTTTGTCCTGTCCACGGCAAGGATGTACTGGACAAGGTCGTTTGTGCCTATGGAAAAAAAGTCGGAGACAGAGCAGAAATCGTCGATCAGCTCGATTACGGAAGGTATTTCGATCATCATGCCGATCTCGGGCTTTTTATTATGCGGTATGTTTTTGCTCTCGAGAAATTCGGAGCAGTCAAGGACTATCTTTTTCGCCTTTGTGAATTCTTCGAGCGAGGATATCATTGGGAACATGATCTTAATATTCATCAAATGGCCGGCCCGGAGTATAGCCCTTATCTGCTTTTTGAAAATATCCTCCTGCTTAAGGGAAAAGCGTATCGAACGCAGGCCGAGAAAGGGATTCTGCTCCCTGGGGGAGTTATTATATGGAAGGACCTTGTCGCCGCCTATGTCGAGGGTCCTGAATATCACCTCCCTCCCTTTTGCGCCGTCAAGGAGAAGACTGTATATTTTGTACTGCTCCTCCTCGTTGGGGAAATCCTTTCTCACCAGAAAAGGCATTTCCGTCCTGTATAATCCGACGCCTTCGTAGGGCATATCCTCCGCGGTTTTAAGGTCGCTGAGGAGATTGATATTTATCATCAGGTTTATCCTGACCCCGTCTTTTGTGAAGGTTTCATTTTTGAGCACTATGTTTTCATGCACCAGTTCCGACCTGGCTTTGTTCCTGGCGTTAAACTGGCCTACAATTTCCCGGGTGGGGTTGATGTAAATATTACCTGTTTCCGCATCCATCAGGATCATTGTCGAATCGGGAAGATCGAGTATTCCGGGGTCGTCCGCAATAATAACAGGGATCTTGAGCGTCCGGGCCAGGATGGAAAGATGCGAGGTTGAGCCTCCGGTAAGAAGAATGATGCCGCCGGCTTTTTCCGAAAAAAGGCGGATCAGGTCGGAAAGCAGGAGTTCGCCGGCGACAACAATTTTATTGTCTACTCCGGGCATTCCTGTTTCATTTTTCATGAGGTTGTTAAGAACCCTCTTTGCTATATCCTCTATGTCTTTTGCCTTTTCCTTTATATACGCGCTTGTGCTGTTCTGCAGGAGATTGATAAGGTTTGTGGCAACCCTTATGATTGCCTCAGGCGGGTTTTCACCGCCTTCTATGAGCCGCATTATTTCGCCGCTGAAATTCCTGTCCCGGAGAAGGAGGAGATGCGCCCCGAAAATCAGGGACGCGGCCTCGGAGAAATCCTTTTCGATAACCTTCTGCAGTTCGGCTATTTCGTTTTCAGTGCTCTCGAGAGATGCGCTGAATTCATCCCTTGTGTACTTTTTATTTTGTGCGGTTTTGATGAAAAATTCGAACGGCCTGGCCTGGCTGATCTTGTAAATTTCGGAGTAATGAAAACCCTCGGACGCCGTTTTGCCCTTTATGAAATTATAAGCGCTGCCGGTCCCGTCTTTTGCCGTTTTGCTCTTCCCTTCCGCCTGTCCGGCTGCGGGGCCTCCGATAAAGTTCATCAGCCTTGCATTTTCAATCATAATGGCCAGGTTCGAGGCTATTATTCTCGAGAGCTTGATCTCTCCCGCTGTAAAAGTCTGACCGATCTCCCTCTGAAGCATCAATACGCCGATTTTAGTGACCCCTCTTTCAATGGGAAGCACGAGGTAAGCGTCGTATATCTCTTCGTTTATACCCGGGATGCTTTTAAATTCAGGGTTTGCGGATCCGCGCTTTTCATAGACGACCCTGGATTCCCTGAGGGACAGCCCTGCGAGCCCCTCGGTTATCTTTATTTTCAGGCTCCCGGCGGGCCGGGGGTTAAGACCGATATTGGCAAGCATTGTAAGTTCGCCCGACTTTTCATCGTAAAGGTAAATGGAGCATATTGTGGACTTAAGGAATTCGGAAATTGCATGAACAGTCCTGTCGAGGATAGTCCGCAGGTCGGCTCCGTCTTTATATATATTATTGAGTTCAACTATATTGAATAGAAGGTCGATCGGCTTCATGTGTCAATCCTCCCGGATGTAAAGCCTGCAACGGCGTTCCTGTAGGTCTTGGCCTTATATAACGCCTTGTCTGCCATTTTAACAAGCAATTCCGATATTTTATCCTTGGTGTCTTCTATCTTACCCCAGTCGGCGCCTTTCACATCGGCGACCTCGAAAATTTCAATCAGGCTTTGAATGCCGAGGGTATTCCGGATATATTTTTCGTTATCCCTGAGCGATGCGACGCCCGAGCTTGTGGTGACGTTAATGGAATGCTTTCCATATCTTATTTTAATATCGGCGATAGTTTTCCGGAGCATCTCGGCGGCATAGACGGCGTTCTTCAAATTAGTATCCGGCAGAACAATCAGAAATTCATCGCCCCCGTACCTTCCGGCTATATCGTATTTCCTGATAAATGATTTTATCGTTTTGCCGGCTTCGGAAAGAAGCAGATCCCCGGCCTGGTGGCCATATGTATCGTTAATATTTTTAAAATGATCGATATCGGAAAAAATGACCGATATGTCTCTAAACTGCCTGATGGATAATTCCCTTTTCAGATTTTCCAGTATGGTCTTGCGGTTGTTCAGCCCTGTCAATTCATCCCTGGTCGCCATCCGTTTTATTTTTTTAAGCTCGTAATACTTTATAAGCTGCTCTTCCACGGTAATTATGAAAAGCTTTTCCTCGATAGGTTTTTTTAAAAATGCCGCGGCCCCGAGCTCCCTTCTTTCAAGCATTAATGTATCATCAGCTACCGCTGACAGGAATATAAAAGGAATTTCTTTATGTACCGGATTGTTGATAAGCCTGTTATGGAGATCGTCGCCTTTCATATTCGGCATATTGTAATCGCAGATTACAATATCAGGCGAGTATTCATAAAGTGCCTCCAGGCCCTGTTTCCCGTCGGACGCCATTATGAAATTTTTAAAGCCGTTATTCAGCAGGTACTTGTAAATTATTTCACAAATATTCCTGTCGTCGTCTATTATTAATATTATGCCTCTTTTATAGTCGGTGCTGTTTTCGCCGTTTAAATCCTGAAATATTGTTTTAATATTGTTATTATTCATCTTTTCTTCGAGATCGGTCTGTATAAGGGTTTTAATATCGGTTTTATTTCTTGAGGATGCTTCTTTCCGGCTGAAATCCTTCCTGTCAAAATGCCCGGCGCCCTTTTTCAGCCTGACCGTGAATTTTGACCCTTTCCCATCGCCCTCCGATTCGGCCCAGATTTCCGCCTTGAGAAAATCCGCGAGCTGTCTCGAGAAAGCTAATCCTATTCCAGTGCCATGATAGCGGTTATTTCTCCCTTCCTGAAGCTGTTCAAACCGGTTAAAAATTACGTCTAACTTATCAGGAGGGATGCCGATGCCGTTATCCGAGATGGCGATGGTTATATTGTCTTCCTCTTCTTCGAGAACGACCCTGATAACTCCTTTGCCGGGATTAACGAATTTCACGGCATTCGAAAGTATGTTATCAAGAATTTCTTCGAGCTTATCGGAATCCGTATAAAAATCCTCTATTGTTTTTTCCGGAAATATTCTTTCTATTTTTATGCCGCTGGCGCTTACGGAGGATTCGTAATAATCGAGCAGGGTATTGAGATCGGCCTCAATATCGACTTTCTCGATCCTGAGTGTAATGCCCCTGGCGTCTATTTTTGCTAATTCAAGAAGCTTGTCTATGGTATCTTTAAGCCTTAGCGAGGAATTATATATCATCTGGAATTTGTCTTTCGAGTCCTCGCTGATAGTCTCGTCAAAATGGAGGGCAAGATCGGCTGCGTTAAGTATGACCGTCAGGGGAGACCTGAAGTCATGAGTAATATTGGCTATAAAATCGTTTTTAAGCACATCGAGATCTTTGAGCTTGGTATTAGCGTTTTCAAGTTCGGAAGTCCTCTCCCTGACTTTGTGTTCGAGCTGGTTCGCGTACATGTATAATTCATTTGTCAGCCTCGCCCCTTTTATAGCTCCGCTTATCTGGACCGAAAGCGTTTCATAAATGTAGCTCGTCGTTGTCTGAACGTCATAAAGCAGGTAGCCGAAATATTCCGTTTTAAAATAGAGAGCCATGACTACATATTCATGAGGGCCGGCATTATCTGTTTTTACGGGGAGCAGATTTTTTGAAGGGAAGGGGTCCAGGCTGATCCTGCTGTTATTTTTATCGTAGGCAAATAAAACCCTTGAAAGCTGCCTTGTCTTGTCTTCGAAAAGACAGGCGTAAAAGCTTTCGAAATGGAACTGGGGCGGCAGGTTCGACAGCACGGCTTCTTTGAGTATATCGATATCGAAAGTGTTGATAAAACTTTCGGTGACATCGAAAACGACATGCGATTCAAGGGTCGACATAGCCCTTTTCTCGGACTCTTTCTCCTTGATGAGCAGGCCGAATAAAGCCTGGGTTTCATTCCATAACTGCCGGCAGTTATCGCGTTCACCGGCTGGTAAATAACGGTTTAGCAGGCTGCCGTAAAATATCGAAATAAATTGAAATATGGTAATTATTTCTTCATTGCTTTCGAGCAGAATTCTGAAAAGGCAGAGGAACTCTTCTAACAGCGCGGATTTATTCCCTCCATCCTCGGCAGCCTCGCAATATCTGTCGATAAGGGCTGTCAGGTGCTTCTGCAGGTCTATTTTACTGCTCAGATATGGAAGTTCCCTTTTCATTGTTTCGCCGATTTCTTGTTTAAATAAGTCTTTATCTAATTCGCCTGCCGCCGGAGCGCCTGCCACAAACTTTTCATTCATAATAAAGCTCAATTTATCCGAAGCCCTGCAGCCGCAGGATTCCCTTATGATGAACTCTGTCGGAATAACGGTTTTTGAGGGGGGATTTTTACCTTCAATCATGGAAACAAGCACTTTGACGCTTTCCCGGCCCAATTCATAAAACGGCTGTTTTACCGTTGTGAGGGTAGGCTTTGCCGTCCAGCATTCCTGCGTATCATCGTAGCCGGTCACCGCCGCATAATCAGGAACTTTCAGCCCGTACCTTTTCATTTCCCTTATCACATTTATCGCCATGTAGTCATTGGCGCAGACAACGGCGTCAAATTTCACTTTTCTCTCGTTAAACAACGTCTCGAACGCCTTGGTTCCGCTCTGATAGCTGAAATCTCCCCGGGCTACAAGGCTGTTGTTAAAATCGATGCCATGCTTTTCCAGGACATTTTTATAGGCTTCAAATCTCTCTATCGAATCGAAATTGCCTTCATTTCCGGTTATAAAAGCTATGTTTTTGTATTTGTGATATTCGACCAGGTGATTTACAAGGTCTGTCATCCCTTTTTTATTATCGATGAGAATGTTATTGTAGCCTTCGAGAAGGGAACCTATGTTGACTATGGGAATGCCCTGATATTTCAGGAGGAATTCCTGCATGCTCTTTTCCGGAATGAAATTGCCGATAGAACCTTCAACGATTATCCCGTCTATATTATCCTGACCGGGGAGATCGTAAATGAAATTGCAGTTTTCGCCTAAAACGGGCCCTGACTGGCTTTTTAAAAATCCGCCCCCGAAACCCGTGAAATTCTGGCTGTATTCCCTGCAGGAATTGACGATATTGTAAAAAAGATTCGCCGTGTAAGCCCCGTAAAAATCTCCGAAAAGAAAGCCTATATTATAGCGTTTATGGTTCATCAGTTCCCCTATATCTATAAAGGAATTATATCATTTTATTGAAAATTCCACAAGAATGGAAAGTTGCTGACCATATGCTTTCTCGGGGTTTTATTTCAAGACCGGCTTACTAAATCTGATAAAGATCAGATCCGGGCACCGGGCCTTTCTTCAGGATGAACAGCCCTATACCAATATACTCACGGTATTTAAGGTAATTCAGCTTTTCAAGAGCCCAGACCGGGTCGTCTCCGCGGTCCTCATAATATACTTTAAACCATTCCGGTTCATAATACACCTTGCTGAACTGGCTTTTAAAGCCCTTCTTTTCCAGCTCCCACAGGAGACCTTCCCGGGTCATTACTTTTATTTTCCGGTTTGCCCAGATGTTCCATACATCGGCAGGAACCGGACTCCCCATGAAAACCACTTCTATCAATATGAAAATTCCATCGGCCTTTAAAACACGGTAGGCTTCACTGACGCCCCTGTCGAAAAAAGCCGCCACGGCACCGCAAGAATAAATATAATCGAAAAATGAATCATCGTATACAAGCGACTCGCCGTTTCCTGCGAAAAAGTGAAGATTTTTCAAATTCTTCCTCGAGGCGATCCGTATTAGTTCTTCATCCCTGTCGATTCCTATTACGGTGCTGCCGTATTTTTCCGCGAGGTAGCTTTCGAGTTCTCCGGTTCCGCACCCGACGCTTAAAAGGCTGTCGGATTTTTTCAATGAAACATGTTTTTCCGCCTCGAGCGTCAGTTCGATTCCCGCCGGTGTGACAATTCTCTTTCTTGTGTTTTCAAGCATCCGTCCTCCATCCATTGTATAAAACAATGCCTATATGAATACTATGATATAATTATAATCATAACATTCATGCTTGTCAACAAAAAAGAAATTCATTCACTGCCACTGCCTCATTGCCGTCTCGCTGGTAAGGGCCTCCCATGCGGTTTTCGGGGCGCTCGGTGCGTATGTCCTGAGTCCCAGCGTTTCGAGGTATGCGACAAATGCGGCATTTCCGCTTAATCCGTAATTGCCCGCCATGGCTAATGCGCCGGCATAGCTGTAGTCGTTGAGCCTTAACAGGGCGACGAAAGGCATTCTCGACTGGTAAGAGTCCCATGCCGCAAAGAGATTATGTATGAATTGCGCCTGCGAGGCATCGCTTCCTCCGCATGAGGCGGATGTGGGATAGCCGGCTTCCTGGAGATAAACGGGCGTGCTGCCGACAAGAGCGAAAACCTGGCTAAGGTCCGATGCAACCACCGACGGGTCCCTGTCCTGGAAGGTGGTGCTGTCGATAGGGTAGTAAGTCAGGCCGATGACGTCGACAGAGCCCAGGAGGCTCAAAATACCCGATTGCACCGTTACGCCGCCGTTTATGAGTCCGTAAAGTGAAACGGTAACGCCGACTTTTATTCCGGGTCGGATGCTGTGGATATACGGAACTACCGCGCTCAAGAAAGTTTTATACCGGGTCCAGTAAACGGAAGCGGACGCCGCCGGCGGAAGATCTATCTCGTTTCCGATCTGGATGGATGTAAAAGATGCATGCGGCATCATTGAAAATACCCATGCAATATAATTTGTGAACCTGCCGATGACTATGGCGCTGTCCAATGCCGATCCGCTAAGATCAGAGGGGAGCATGTACCCCGTGGTATCTATAGGCGAGACGGTCAGCGACACTTTTGAAGCCGGAACTGTAAAGGCATAGTATCCGTCGGAATCGACAAGCTGGCTTGAGTAATCGCTATAGATTCCGTGAGCCGGGCCGGATCCTGGCCCTTCGTCGCTATTCCAGTCTACATGGACTGTCCCTGCGCGGACCCCCGCGGATAAGGCGTCATTATAGCCCTGAACAAAGGTATAATTGGAGCCCGGATCGTTGGCGTCCATTCCCAGTATGCGGCTTCCCTGGGGCTGGACTGGCGGAGCCGAAGCCGGACCCGGTCCCGTATTACCGGCGGAGGGGCCTGAACAGCATGATAATATTAAACAAAGCAGGATTATTCCCGGTATAAGCCTCATCGTTTTCTCCTTAGTTGCACTTAGCAAGCCTTGCGAGCTAAGCGTAGTTACTCTTGGCTACTTATGCGAAGCGTTTAAATCAATACTTTTCGATCGTTCTCACATTAAAATAACACACAATTGATCAGATTTCAAAAAAAATAAATGCAAGTCTTTAACTTTTGCCCCTGAGGGCCTCGGGCTCCAGCCGGTATTGGCTTTAATTTGAAATAATGTTATAATTTAATTCGATATGCTTCTGACTGAGTCCGGCGGGGCTCATAATTCGCCAGGGGGGAAGTGTTATGCCTGACAAATCTGTGAAGGATCTGATCCTGATGGTGGATGATGAAGAACCTATAATAAAGACAACGTCGATGATTTTAGATAAGCTTGGATACAGGGTCATATCTTCCGGTACAGGCCAGGAAGCCGTCGAAATATTCAGGGAAAAGCATGGTGAAATAAGCCTGGTAATGCTCGACCTGATCATGCCCGGAATGACGGGAATGGAAATTTTCAGGGAACTGAAGAAAATATCACCCGGCGTAAAGGTCCTGCTGACTTCGGGTATGACCCGGTATGACATAGAAAGAAATATGCTCAGTGAAGGAGTCGCCGGTATTTTAAGGAAACCGTTCACAATAAACATGCTTATAAGCGAGCTTGAAAATCTTAAAAAATAAATAAAAGGAGAAATCCGGATCGTATGAAGAATTTTAAAATTGCCGTAATCGGGGGCGATGGAATCGGCCCTGAAGTCATAGCCGAAGGTGTCAAGGTCCTGAAAAGAACCGCCGAACTTGACGGCGGCTTCAATTTCAATTTCACATATTTCCCATGGGGCTGTGATTATTATCTGCAGAAAGGTAAAATGATGGATGACGACGGAATGGAAAGGCTCAAGGATTTTGACGCCATTTACCTTGGCGCGGTCGGCAATCCGAAAGTCCCGGATCATATTTCAGTCAAGGAGCTGCTGTTTAAAATAAGGAAGGGGTTTGACCAGTATGTAAACCTGCGGCCGGTGAAGCTTCTCAGGGGAGCTCCTTGCCCTTTAAAAGATGTAAAACTTGAAGACATCAATATGATCGTAGTCCGTGAAAACAGCGAAGGGGAGTATGCGGGGGCGGGGGAGTGGCTCTTTCCCGGGCAGCAGGAGGAAGTTGTCCTCCAGACGGCTGTTTTTTCAAGAAAAGGCACTAAACGTATTATGAAGTATGCTTATGAACTGGCGAGAAAAGAGGGCAGGACGCTTTCGAGCATCAGCAAGGCCAATGCCCTTAACTATTCCATGGTTTTCTGGGATAAAATGTTTCTTGAAACAGGCGCGGAATATCCCGATGTAAAAACCTATTCGTACCTCGTGGATGCTGCGTCTATGTTTTTCGTAAAGGCGCCCGGCAAGTTTGAAATAGTCGTAAGCTCCAACCTCTTCGGCGATATCCTGACTGACATAGGCGCGGCGATCGCGGGCGGAATGGGCCTGGCTGCCGGAGCAAATATAAATCCGGAAAGGAAATATCCCTCCATGTTCGAGCCGGTCCATGGCTCAGCCCCCGATATTGCGGGCAAAGGCCTGTCCAATCCTATGGCTGCAGTGTGGTCGGCAAGCCAGCTCCTCGATTTCATGGGTCTCGAAGGCTGGGGCAAAAAGATACTGAGCTGCCTCGAATATGTAATGTCTGACGGGAAAATCCTCACCCCTGACATGGGCGGAACGGCATCGACAGGCGAAGTAGGGGACGCTATTGTAAGATCTCTTTCCATCTGACGATGAGAATTGCAACGAGAGAAGGGATAAATGAGAGAGAATAAACGGAGTGTGGTTCTTGTACATCCGAGAGGATCGAACTGGCTGAAGGGGAGCAAGGATTTGACATCCACTGCCAACCGGATGATCCCCCATGGGATACTTTCCATAGCAGCATGGCTTGAAAAGGAAGGCATAGAGGTTTATGTCCATGACTGCCTGGGACCGCAAGCCTCGCCCGGCTTTCAGGCAAATATTGAAGAAATTCTCGCTTATAAGGCGGATATAATCGGTTTTTCCGCAACCACATCGTCTTTCCCGGACGCGGCAAGAATGGCTGCCGCTTTGAAGACGGCCGGCCCGGGACTGATCACAGTCTGCGGAGGGGTTCACTGTTCTTCGATGGGGGCTAATCTCCTCAAAGATTGCCATGAAGCCTTCGATTACCTCATTGCAGGCGAAGGGGAGCTCACAATGGCTGAACTTGCGGAAGGCGGAAAGGACATTTCAAAGATAAGCGGCATTATCAGGCGCGAAGACGGTAAAATAATTGAAAACAGTCCCCGCGGGATGATTGAAGACCTCGATACGCTTCCATTTCCGGCTTATGAAAAATTAAAAGGTTTTCCCCGCGGATATAATCTGCCGCTTTTCAGCTTCGTGAAATTTCCGGGAACATCGATGGTTACAAGCCGGGGCTGCCTCTTCCAGTGCTCCTATTGCGACCGTTCGGTTTTTAAAAAAGGTTTCCGGTATAACTCGTCCGGATACATATACAGCCATTTGAAGTATCTCAGCGATAAGTTCGGCATCCGTCATGTGAATATTTACGATGATCTTTTTACAACGGACGAAAAGCGTGTCAGCGAACTCTGCCGGAAATTGATAGAGGAACCCCTGAATATGCAGTTCAACTGCGCCATCCGCGTCGGTTTTGCTCCTGATGAGCTTCTGAAGATGCTCAAAAAAGCCGGATGTCTGATGGTCAGCATCGGCATCGAATCGGCTGACCCGGATATGCTCAAAAAACACAAGGCAGGGGTGACAATAGAGGCTGTTACGGATACCGTTTCACGTATCCAGGCGGCCGGACTCCGCGCCAAGGGCCTTTTCATGATGGGCCTGCCGGGCGAGACGGAGCAATCGATCAAGCGGACCGGAGATTTTGTAATATCATTAGGCCTTGACGATATGAATATGACTAAATTTACTCCTTTCCCGGGGGCTCCGCTCTGGGATACCATAAGGGAAGAGGGAACTTTCGAGGAAGACTGGGAGCAGATGAACTGCATGAATTTCGTGTTTGTCCCCGGTACTATGGGCTCGAGGGAACGTATGGAACAGCTTTACAATGAATATATCAAGCGCTTTTATACTAACAGGGAATGGCGGAGGAAATTCATGAAACGCATCTGGCAGCACAGGCATTCCCTGTGGCATATTCTCAAACACCTGAGAGATTTTCTCTCCGCCAAAAGCCAGTTTGAGCCGGAAAAGCCCTCATGACGGTTTTATTCTTTCTCATTGTGCTATCAGCGGGTCTTCCCCTCGCTGCGCCGGCGGCCGAAACCCGGGCAGAACCCCCGATGGAAGTCCTTCAGAATGTTGTTATTCCCGACGGCGAGCACCTCGTTGTCGGGCAGTATACGGGTTCTCAAAAAACAGGCGAGATACATGCCGTAACAACCTATATCACTAAAGAAGTAGTTAAAATCTATTCCTTTTCCTGGATCTATAATAATAAGGATCTTCCTCTTCCAGGCCACTATACGAATTATGATTATATTTTCACTGTAAATTTAAAGACAGGCCGGATGATCGAGTTGAATTACGACGATACCGACTATTTCGTTAAAAGGAATAAAAACAGGGGCCTGTTTTACGAGGACTGCAAGATTTCAAATAACAGCATGAACGCTGTAATGAAGTTCTGGGACGGGGATGATGTCAGGGAAAAAACATTCGTGATCGATGAAGAAAACTCAAGCTATCCTTTCTGGCATTATATGCCCTTTTTGCTTGTCGGGGCAAGAATATTCGACTGGGACAAACCCGGTCTTGTCAATATCTGGCAGGAATATGTAAAAGATCCTTTCCCTGCTAATTTTCAAATTATCAGGAAAGGCGTCATGATCGATACTCCCCTGGGCAGTATCAAAACTACCGAAGTAATGCCCAGCATTCATATCCCTTTATTAGCCGGGATTTTGAAACAATTTACAGAATCCATGAAATTATGGTACGAAGAAGGCCCAAGGAGAAGATGGATAATGTTTCATATAGACACGGGAGATCAGACTTGGCTTTTAGAAAAAAGCGAAATCTGGCAGTGAAATGAAGCGGATCCGGATCGCAATTCTGGCGGCGGCGCTTGCGGGGGCGGCGGTTTACGCGGATACGAACAATCTTCCCCTCGACCTTCCCAGGACGCCTGTAAGCTTTATCGCCGGGTATTATCTGCCTTCGTTCACTTCATCGCCTTACGAGTTTTTCAACAGTTTCGGTTTCGCGGGTTATATACAGAATATATTTGTCACAGGCCCTAACCTGAATGTTAACTACAGCTTCCTGCACATCATCCAGTATAACACTGTACTGGCAAACAGCGCTCTTAATGCCGATAACCCTGTATATGCATGGCAGAGCCAGGATACACTCGATGTAAGCGCCGGATATTCCTTTATGTATTTCTGCCGGATCAACGCCGATGTCAATTATTCGAAGAACAGCCTTGTCTACCAGGATATCGATGATAATTTCTATGATTATTCCAGGCTCAATCCCAATCTGAATTTTGTTTATGACAGGAGATATTCATCTCTCCAGCAATGGACGCTCGGCGAGGTTTTGATATATCCTGAAGAAGGCTATTTATTATCACTGGGAGACAGCTATAATATAATTAACGATACAGGCGGGAATTTCCAGGATAATCTCAATTCAATTACCGCCAGGGGCGAGTTTCTTCTTCACCCCTTTAAAGAGCTTGTAATAGCAATGGACGCTTCGGGGCAGAGCCTTCTTGGGCATAATCAGTACCAGGCGTTTTCGCCTGAAACGAATGTAATAGGCTCTTACAATATACCCGGGGATTATTTTGCAAACGGCAGCGTTGAAATGAGGTTCCTTTTTCCGGTGGGGAGCTACTGGGATTCCCCTGCCTTCTGGTATATCGGCAGTTACGATCTGAAATTTTCTCCCGGATTTATACTCGGTTATAACGGCGCCTGCGCCGGTTATTTAAACAGCGGAGAGCAGGTGAGTTTTATCGACTCCGTATATATATCGCCGATGCTCGCAATAAGATTGAACGGCACCCTTGTTTCTGTTTTAAGATTCGATATAGCCGCCGCCTCGGGCCGTAATTTTAATTATGTATTAAGCTTCAATATAGGAGTTATCGGAAGCGTCCCGATCAATGTATGGAGGCAGGGATATTGAATAATAAAATTGCCGCCTTTTCAAACGTCATCATCATTGCCCTGTTTTTTAATACCGCCGGGGCCTTTGCCGGGAGCGCTGAGATTGCCAATGAACAGGCCGGGCTTATTGTTCTGCAGGAAAGCATAATAAAGGATACGGTCTGCTGCTACCTCAATATGAAGAAAGCCGAACCGGTTCTGGAACTTCAGGGACAGGCGGCTTTTTCAGCGGACCTGTCATACGGCGACGCTGTAGCTCCGTTATATCTTTACAATATAAATGATTCGAAATATCCGCTATTCGGGCCGCCGGGCGGTATATTAGGGACCGGCGAGGATATACCATGCGCCAATCTGTCGCTATCCGCGTCTCTGCCCGGAAACCTCCTCGGAACTTTCGATATTTCAGGCCTTCCTGAAATGAATTATGAAAATACCGGAAGCGAAAATTTTAAAATCGCGGCAAGCCTGTATTACCGTCTCCTGAAAGACGCCCTCTTTATAACCGGCCTTTATGCCGGAGCGGGATATGACTATACTTCCGGATCTATCGACAGGGCGGTATCGGGAGCTTATTACGCCGGCAGCTTCAATTCCGGCTGGAATTACAACGGGTTTGACGCCGAATTATTAGCGAACAACCAGCTTTTCATATTTAATTTCTACGGGAGGGCTGATTACTACTGCCTGTTCGGACAGGCCCGGGCCTCATTTGACCAGGGCTTGAATTCCATAGATAATTCCATCGTAGAGGGAATTGTTATTTCAGCCGGCATGGAGATTTCCTTCGGATGGGTCAAAATAAATGTCGAAGCGGGCAAGGATTTTCTTTCCGCCGGAATGTACGTAAATGCGGGGGCAAGGTTCGGTTACTGATTTTGCGTTATTGGCATCGCGATGGTATAATTTAAGCATGCCAATAAATAAATTTAAACTCTGGGTTAACCGCGAATCTGAGAAAAAGATAGAAAAATTCGGCAGCCTGCCCATGATGATGAGGGCGGGAATAATCCTTCTTGTAATATCTTTCGGCTTCGGATACGCGGGCCCTGTTTTAATAATAATCGTTTCGGCTTTCCACGGGCATTTATCCCAGGGGCTCATCAGCGGATCAGCCCTGTATATAATAAACTGGATAATCGGGGCCGTAGGACTTGCCATGGCCGGCAGGGGATGCATCAAGTATCCTTTATTGTTTTTCGCCAAGCTAATCAAAGTCCTTTTCCCGTCATATTTCAAAGGGGATTGAATTGATAACAGGATTCTTCATTTCAAACATTGCGGCGGCGTTATCCATACTTATATTGATCCTGGTTTATTTGTTTTCGCATTCATACGCATTATTGCTTTACGGGATAATCGCGGTCATAGCTATACACCAGGGGCTTTATATTTACGGGATGTTCGGGACAAGGACAAACTTCTTCTTTAAAACATTGAAGGGGAAGGAATATTTTAACGGCAGGCCGGAAGTTCTTCTGAGATTCGACGACGGTCCGGACCCCGTATATACTCCAAGGATCCTCGATATTTTAAAATCCGGGGGCAGAAGGGCCCTCTTTGCCGTTACCGGCGCCAGCGCCGAGAAGTACCCCGGAATTCTGCTGCGGATCAGGGATGAAAACCATGTTATCTGCAATCATACATATTCCCATCCGTTCAATATTCTCCTGTCCGGATATAAAAGGGTATATGAGGAAATAAGCAGGACAAACCTTATAATCGAAGGCATAACCGGCGTGAAGCCTTCATATTACTGCCCGACTATCGGGCATAAAAATCATATTATAGGGAAAGTGATCAAAAAGTTAGGGCTTGTTCCCGTTATGTGGGATATCAGAACACTTGACACGCAGTATCCTGCCGTTAAAATAATAAACAGGATAAAGAGAGGCCTGAAACCGCCTTCAATCATCATGTTTCATGATGGAATACAGCCATGGAGCAGAAGTGACAGGGAAGAGACAATTACAGCCCTGAAGGAAACGATCCGTATTCTTGATGAGAGAAGACTATGAAATCGCGTTTTTTTTCAAAAGCACTTTTGAACCTGTATTTCTGGCCGATGTTCATTCTCGTAACCGCCTTCGGTTTAGTGCTTGCTCCTTTTATCGTCATTTCGATAATTTTATTTACCCGGCGGAAAACTGATTATGCGCTCAGGTGGGCGATAGCTGTTTACGGGTGGGTCCTGGTCCGCGCCGTCCCTTTTTTCTCAAGAGTGCAGGTTATTTCACGATACGGCAAATTGCCCGATACCGCTATTTTTGCAGCAAATCATACATCCGTTATCGATCCATATCTATTCGGCGCTCTTATGGTAAACGCATGCTTTATCACGTCATGGCCTTTTAAAATTCCGGTTTACGGGCCCCTGATGCATTTAGCAGGTTATATCAGTTCCGGAGAGGGATGGGAAAATATATATCTCCGCGCTTCCGAATTTTTGAAATCCGGAACATCTCTTATATTCTGGCCCGAGGGGCACAGGTCCCGCGACGGAAAACTCGGAGATTTTAAAAACGGCGCTTTTGCGCTTTCAGCACAAACAGGTTTTCCTATCGTGCCTGTATGCATATTAGGCGCGGCGAAATTCATGAGTCCGGGAAGCAGGATTTTAACTCCATCGAAAGTCAGGATCGTCATTCTGGAACCGGTTTACCCTGAAGGCGAAAGCGGCAGCGATATCAGGGCCATGAGGAATAAAGTAAAAAGTGTCATCCAGGAAACGCTGATGGAATACGCCTGATGAGATCCGCCGGCCTGCCCATGTTTATATGCGTTTTCCTGCTGGTATTTTCGTGCTATTCGACAAAATATCTCGCATCCCGCACATATCATTACGAGTCAGGGGAATCTCACGAGAGGAAGCAGGGCACCCTCCTTGTCTTTCTGCCGGGCATCGGCAGCGATATCGATGATTTTAATGATTCCGGCCTCCTCCGGATTATCAGGTCCGGCGGCCTCCGGGTGGATTGCGTATCGGTGGGCGCGACTTATAACTATTATGCGGACAGGTCTCTGATAGAGCGCCTCGGCAAGGATGTTTTCGGGAAGCCGGAGCTTTCCGGGTACAGAAATTACTGGTTTATCGGGAATTCCATGGGGGCGTTAGGAGCCATTCTCTATGCCCGGGAAAACCCGGGGAGGATCAGGGGCATCATCCTTTTAGGGCCATATCTTGGAGATGGAAAAGTGCCCGGCCAGATAGAAAAGGCAGGCGGCCTTCTCAAATGGGAATACGGGAGCCTGCCGGGCGGCGATTATACCGCCGATGTCTGGGTTTATCTTAAAAAATGCGTAACAGACCATTCCGGGAAATATCCCGGGATTGTTTTTATGGCGGGGAAAACCGACCGGTATCATAAATTCCAGGATTTATTGGCAGAGGCCCTTCCTGAGGATCTGGTTTTCTGGTCGGAGGGCGGCCATGACTGGAATGCCTGGAATTCGGCTTTTAATGATTTTATAAAATCCGGAAGGGCGGAAGTTCTTCTGGTTGAAGGCATGGAAAAATAAACATGGCGGATAGAATATTTTATCCCCGGTTTCAAGAGGAAAAATGCTCTTTTATATAAAACTCGGGCTGCGGAACCTGCTTAAAAATTACAGGCGCTCGATAAAAACGATGTTCACTATTGTCATCGGACTTTGCGCCTGCGTTCTCGCCCAGGGTTTCATGTCCCATACCCTCTGGGGGTTAAGGGAATCGCTTATCAAAACCGGCCTCGGGCACTTTCAGCTATACAGGAAGGGGTATCTTAAATACTCTAGCGATGAACCTTATAAATACCTGATCAATGATTCGGGGGAGATTTACAGAGAATTGGAACGGCTTCCGGGGATAAAACTTATTGCGCCCCGCCTGAATTTCCAGGGAATGGTATCTTCCGGTGAAAAAAGCGCCGTGGTGCTCGGAACGGCCGGGATTCCAGGGAAAGAAAAGGATTTAAATACCTTCGCGACATTGAAACAGGGAACGTTTCCTGGCGGCGATAAACCTTACGGCGCGCTCATAGGAAGCGGAGTGGCGAGGAAATTAAACGCAGCCCCGGGCAATACCATTACACTTATGGCGGCGATGAAGGGGGGCGGAGTTAATGCCGTCGATCTGAATATAGATGGAGTCATAGGAGCGCAGGTCAAGGCTTACGATGACGTTCTTATGATCGCCAATCTCGGCACGATCCAGGGCCTTTTGAATCTGAAGGGAAGGGCCGACAGGATCATCCTGCTTTTAAACAGGACGGAGGATATGCCTCTTGCAGAACCTCTTATAAGGAAGCTCTGCGATAAAGCCGGTCTCGAATACCTTGACTGGAGGCAGCTTGCGGGTCCGGAGTATTCCCAGCCCAGGCTCTTTTATGACCTGGTATTTCTGCTTATGATGATAATTATCGTGCTCGTGGTTATCTTTTCGATCGCCAACACTTTGAATCTTGCCATGTACGAGAGGGTCAGGGAAATCGGCACTATGCGCTCTTTAGGCACTACCAGGATTCAGGTCGGCTTGATCTTTATATCTGAAAGTTTTTTAATAGGACTGGCAGGCGGGTTTTTCGGAATTATCGCCGGCTACTCCATTGCCTTCCTTCTTAATGCGGCGGGCGGTATTCCGCTTCCTCCGCCTCCCGGGCAGGCGAGGGGTTATACGGCTTTTTTTAAACCGGATATTATCCAGGCTCTTATTTTCTGGATAGTGTTTTGCGTTACGGCGGCCGCAGCCGGATTATACCCGGCATTCCGGGCGGCAAGGCTGCAGATAGCTGACGCCCTGCGCTGGATTTAAAATGGGGGAAATTTGTTTTATTTAAAACTTGGAATGCGCAATATCATAAAAAATTGCAGGCGGTCTTTGATAACCATGCTGTCGATTGTCATCGGAATGACAGCCTGTCTTTTAACCCATGGCTTCTTCAACTGGAATTCGAGCATGCTCAAGGAATCTATGATACGCGGCGGCATAGGTCATTTCCAGCTGTTTACTAAGGGATTTTCGAAATCCGGCAGCGATGATCCCTATAATTATCTAATTAAAGACGCCGGCCCGGTAATAAATGAACTCCGTCGCATACCCGGCGTAGAAATCGTTACTGCCAGGATGGCTTATAACGGAATTCTCGCTTCGGGAGAAAAATCCTCGGTGACTATGGGCGAAGCGGGAAATCCCGATATCGAGTCGAGGCTTAACGCCTACCAGGGCATCATTGATGGCACCAACCTCAGTTCATCGATTCCCGGAGGCATTATTCTCGGCGAAGGTCTTGCAAAAAAACTCTCGGCAAAAATCGGAGATACTCTTACCCTTATGGGGAATATGAAGGGCGGCGGCATTAACGCCTCGGATTTCACTGTTGCCGGGATCACTCGCAGCGGTTTTGCGGATCTCGATAACATGTCGAGCACGGCGGGGATAGGAGCCATCCAGGGGCTTTTAAATTTAGATCAAAGCGTGCAGAAGATTGTAGTGCTGCTGAAAAATACGGGCGATACGCCGAAAATCCTCCCGAAGATTGCGGAGATCTCCGTCAGATATAACCTCGAGTTCAAGGTATGGGACAGCATAGCCGAATTTTACCAGAGCGTTAAACTGATGTACGATGCCGTTTTTACTATAATTATAATTATTGTTCTCGGGATCGTGACGTTTACCATATCAAATACCGTGAATATGAATCTCTATGACAGGTTCAGGGAGATCGGGACCATAAGGGCCCTGGGGACGAAAAGGTCCCAGGTGGCCCTGATTTTTATATCGGAAAGCTTTCTTACAGGTTTCATCGGGGGATTAGCGGGGATTGCGGCAAGCTATATTTTTATAGCCTTTACGGAGCTTATAGGAGGTCTTCCCGTCATGCTGACCGAATCCGGCCGTCCGGTAGTTATCCATGTGTTTTTCCGTCCCGATATCGTTGTGATATCGATATCCATTGTCCTTTTTGCCCTTGTAGCCGTGATAGCCTCGATCAATCCTGCAAGAAAGGCTTCCGGAATATCCGTGGCGGACGCCCTGCGCTGGGTATAAGCACAACTAACGCTAAGCTCGCTGCGCTCGCTAAGCATAAGCGGCAGTAAGCGGTGCTAACTGCCGCTAAGGAGAATTTTATGAAATTTTTTTATACGTCCCTGGTTATGATTTTTTTACTATGTTTTTCTGCGGAGATATTTCCTGCGACCGCCGAAGAGATTGTAAGTAATTTAGACAATCAAAGCCTGATCACCAATGATTTCGAAATGACGATCCGGGTCGACGGCTATAAGAACGGGCGGTTTGAAGATTCGGCAGTAATGGAGGGGTATGTCACGAACTGTAAAATGTACCTCATTATTTATATCTCCCCCCCGCGGATGAAAGGCCGTAAAATATTGATCCATGATAATGACATATGGATTTCAGTCCCTAACACAAAAAATCCAATAAAAATTACGGCTGCCCAGAGGCTTATGGGCGGGATATCCTTCGGGGATATCGCCAGGATAAGCTACGGCATTGATTACAGCGCTGTGTTAAAGGGCGAGGATGTGATGATTAAAAGTCTCGACGCCGGCGGGAATCCTTCCGGGGATGTTAAATGCTATAACCTTGAATTTAGAGCAAGGGAAGATGGGGCCAGCTACAATAAAATAATTATGTGGGCCGATGAGGACAGCTTCCTTCCTGTAAAAGCGGATTTTTATGCCCTGAGCGGGAAAAAAATGACTACCGTTTATTACACGGCCCCCAAAATCTGGGCAGGCAGGAATGTAATTACCAAGATGTTCCTTTTCGACCAGGTTATTACCAACAAATATTCTACTATGGAATATCTTGACATCAAGTTCCCCTCAGGGTCAGATTCCGGCGGAACAAACGGGCCGGAAACGAATTAAGCTGAAAATTTGCAAAAATCAAATTTTTTAATTTGCGATAAAAATTGCAATGAATTATAATTATTGAAGTATCGGGGTTATTTGTAATTTAAATATTAAGGGGAAATGATGCTTTTCATGTGATCAAAATCACGTCTCAATCTAATAAACATCATTATGACATTTTTTCCATTTGCAAAAGGCCGATATATTTTTAATTTACGGGTAAAGCGGTATTTATGGAAAGAAAAATAGCTTTAGTTACCGGCGCGAGCCGGGGAATAGGCGCATGCATAGCGTTGAAATTGGCCCGGGACGGTTATTCCATATGGGCGAATTATAAAAGCAACCACGAGGCCGCAAAAAAATTAAAGGCCGGGGTGGAGGCCCTCGGAGTTGAATGCGTTCTAATTCCTTTCGACGTCGCTTCGAGCAGAGAGACCGAGGATGTCCTGGGGCCGATGCTTGAGAGGGATGTTCCCGATGTTTTAGTCAATAATGCGGGATTTACCAGGGATTCTCTTCTTGTCTGGATGAAAGATGATGACTGGCAGGATGTGATAGATGTGACCCTCAAGGGTTATTTCAATGTCACAAGGAAAATATTGTTTCACTTAATGCAGGCTAAAAAGGGTATAATAATAAATATCTCGTCTACAGCCGGCCAGAGCGGATTGCCCGGCCAGGGAAATTATTCGGCCGCCAAAGCGGGTTTGATCGGCGCAAGCAAATCATTAGCTCTTGAAGTCGCCGGGAGGGGTATCAGGGTGAATGTTGTGGCTCCCGGATTCATTGAGACGGATATGATAAAAGGCCTGCCGGTTGAAGAAATACTAAAGAGGATCCCTATGAAAAGAATCGGTACTCCGGAAGAAGTTGCATCGGTTGTTTCTTTTTTATGCTCGCCCGGAGCCTCTTATATTACAGGGCAGGTGATATCTGTTAACGGCGGCATCTATGTATAGGGTTGCCATAGTCGGAATGGGCATAGTATCCTCCATAGGAAGCGATCAAGAAAGCGTAACAGAATCGCTTAAGAACGGAATTTCAGGGATAATAATAGACTCTGACAGGATTGAACTCGGTTTCAGGAGCCCTCTTACGGGCAGGATCAGGGGTTTTATCAAACCGGAGCTGAAGAATAAGCAGCAGCGGACCCTTACCGAGGAATCCCTGCAGGCATACTCCTCCGCGCTTGACGCCATCAAGCAGGCGCAGTGGAGCGAGGAGCACATCATCAGCCCGCAGACCGGAATAATCATAGGCAACGACAGCACCGCAATTCCGGTCTCCGAATCCGTTGAAATAACAAAAAATGAAAAACGTACTCTTTCCATAGGGGCTACACGTGTTTTTATGTCCCTCAATTCTCATATTACTATGAATTTAAACGCCCTTCTGCAGACAAGGGGGGCAAGCTGGACTATAAGCGGCGCCTGCGCAAGCGGGGGGCATTCTATCGGCCAGTCTGCCGATCTCATCGCGAACGGAAGACAGGAAAGAATTATCTGCGGCGGAGTCCAGGAGATCAACTGGCAGTCTGTATGCAGTTTCGACGCTACCGAGGCTTTTTCAATAAGAGTATCCGATCCGGCAGGTTCTTCCCGTCCTTTCGACAGGGGCAGGGACGGCCTTATACCGAGCGGGGGAAGCGCTATTGTCGCACTGGAACGGTTCGACTTAGCTGAAAAGAGGGGTGCTCAGATACTCGGAGAGATTTTAGGCTATTCGTTTTCTTCAGACGGATATAAGTTATCTGTTCCTTCGGGGGCGGGGCTGGAGCGCTGCATAAGGGATGTGATCACCCGTTCGGGATACGGTCCGGAGGATGTCGACTATATCTGCGCGCATGCAACATCGACTACGATCGGGGATGTCAAGGAAGCGGAAGCAATATATAATGTATTCGGGGACAGCATGCCATGGGTTTCATCGGTTAAATCCATGACAGGGCATGAGATGTGGATGGCGGGAGCCTCGCAGGTCGTGTACAGCATACTCATGTCGAAAGGCGGATTCATAGCCCCGAACATCAATTTTACAGGGCAGGACGAGGGAGAACCGCCCCTGAAAATCGCTACCGAGACTATCGATATAAAGCCTGAGATTATGCTGCTTAATTCCGCAGGATTCGGGGGAACAAATTGCTGTTTAATGATAAAAGCGTTTTAAATAAATACGATAATATTGTCATCGGGGCCGGCATCAGCGGGCTTACAATTGCGCTGATCCTGGCAAAAGAGGGGAAAAAGGTGGCCTTATTCGAGAGGGATGAAGACATAGCCCCTCTTATCAGGCCCTATAAAAGAAAAAATTGCGAATGCAGTCCGGGACTTCATATCAGCGGCTGGATGGGCGATGGTCAGACAATATCTTCTTTCCTGAAATATTTAAATGTAGCTGACGGCGCAGAAAAACAGCTGAGCAGGTACGGTTACGGCGATATTATTATAGGCGATAAAAATTTCCATATACCCTGCGGTTTTGAAAATGTTGAGAAGGCCCTTCAGGGCTATTTTCCTGAAGACGCCGATGCGATTCACAATTATATGAGACTTGTATTCGAGGTGAACGATCAATCGTTTTATTTCAACCATACGCTCCTGCCGGGTAAAACCGGGAATAACAGCGGGTTTATAGATACAGCCAATTATACTCTCGCCGGCTGCCTGAAAGGTTATAAAGCCTCCGAGGGATTGATCGAGATGCTCGGGATCCTTAGCTTTATCCTTATCGGGAGCAAAGCGGAAGAAGTTCCCTTTATAATTCATGCCTTCGTGCTGGGCGGTTTTTACAAATCTCCGGGTTTCTTTACAATAAACGGCATTAATAAAATGCTCTCCAATTTCAAAAGGGAATTGAAAAAGCATGGAGCGGATATATTTTTAAATACGGAAATTACCGGGATAATGACCGATGATGAAAGGAAAGCGACAGGCGTTAAAACTCTTTCAGGCGAAGAGTATTTATCCCCGTCTGTAACCGTTACATTCAATCCCAAGCTGCTCAAAGACACCGTAGGCCAGGGCGCTTTCAGGCCCGTATTCAGGCGCCGGCTCGAAGAGGCCGAGAATACAGTCGGACTTTACGTGGCTTTTTATAAGATAGAAAGGGGCGAAGAAAATGCCTTCGAAAACTTTGTCTGCTATGATAAAGATCTTGATGTCACCGTCGGTACGACAAAAAACCATTCCGGGCATAACAATGAACAGCTTATTGTCAGCGTCTTCATGCCGGTTGAAGACGCGCCGGCTCCGGCGGATCAGGACGCCAAAAATTCTCTTGCGAACGAAAAATTAAAGCTGATGGAGAATGTTCTGTACAAAAGGGTTCCCGGACTGCGCGGGAAAGCCGAACTGCTCGATTACCTCAAGCCATGGTCTTTCGAACGCTATACTAAAACAGTCAACGGTTCCGCATACGGTATCAAGCAGACCCTTAATTCGATAGGATTCCAGCACAAGGTGCCGGTCAGGGGGCTTTACCTTGCCGGGCAGGCCATATATCCCGGTTTTCTCGGGGCTATGATCTCGGCCTTCGGCCTTGCTTTTATTCTCTGCGAAAACGATGAATTCTGGTCAAAGGTCATAAACCGATGAAAGAAAACAGGGTAGTAATCACCGGCGCAGGGGCTATTTCACCCTTCGGAATCGGCACAGAAGCCCTTTTCGAGGGGATATTTTCAAACCGTTCCGGCATTGTCAATGTCGGGGCCGAATGGAAGGAAAGCATAGCGGATATGCTCTGCGAAGTCGGGGGCGTCATAAAAGATGATTTGAATGAAAAACAGATACCCAGGGATCTCAGGAGGAATATGGGCAGGACGTCGATTCTCGCATGCCTGTCTTCTGACGAAGCGGTCAAAATGTCCGGGCTGACCGGAGATCATTTTTTATCCGGCGATTACGGAGTATCCTTTTCTTCGACCACGGGGAGCAGCAAGTCGATTTATGATTTTGCCTACCGTCTCAAGCAGGAAAAGAGCCTTTCCTCTATTAAATCCGGCCAGTTTTTCCAGATAATGTCCCATACGACCGCGGCAAATATCGCATGTTATTTTAATGTCAAAGGGAGGGTTATCTCTCCTTGCAGCGCATGTTCATCGGCCGCCCAGTCCATAGGGTTAGCTTATGAAGCTGTAAAATTCGGGCTTCAGAAGGGAATGATTTGCGGCGGAGCCGAAGAACTCCATGTGACTACAACAGCCACCTTCGACCTTCTTCAGGCGGCGTCATTTCATTTTAACGGCAGGCCCGGGGAAACCCCGAGACCTTTCGACAGGGACAGGGACGGCACTGTCTGCGGCGAGGGAGGCGGAGCGCTGATACTTGAAAGCGAGGAAAGCGCTAAAACGAGGGGCGCAAAGATCCTGGGGGAGATCATCGGGTTCTCCACCTTCTCGAGCGGTGAACATATGACCCGGGTTATTGAAAAAGAGCTCTCGGCCGGGATCGAACGGCTGCTGTCGGACAGCGGCGTGTCATATTCGGAAGTCGATTATATAAATGCTCATGGAACAGGCACTGTCATGGGCGACTGCGAGGAATCGAAGGCCATAGAATCCGTATTCAATGCAAAAGGCTATAATCCGTATATAAGCAGCCTGAAAGGTCACATCGGGCACACCCTTGGAGCAAGCGGGGCCCTCGAGCTGATCGTGTGCCTCGAGATGATGGAAAGGGGAAGGCTCGTCCCGACAAAAAACCTTGATAACATTGATGAAAATTGCGGTAAGATCAATTACCTGCGGGAATTCAAGGATATTAAACCGCGTTTGATTATGAAAGACAGTTTCGCCTTCGGCGGCATAAATTCAATATTATTATTAAGGAGTTATGATAATGGCAGCAACTGATATTTTCGAGACAGTTAAAAAGGTCTTTGTCGATGAATTCGAGATCGACGGCAGCCTGATCACAAGAGATTCCCTTATATTTGAAGAGCTCGGGCTTGACAGCCTTGACAGCGTCGATTTGATAGTGGCTCTTGAAAAGGCCTTCAACTTCAAAATCGACAGGGCGAATGACGGCCCCGTGATCGGCCGGATCAGGAGCATCGGGGATATTCTTAAATATATAGAATCGAAGAGCGCTTAATAACCGGAGCAGCCAATGAATAAAAGGCCATGGCAGTCTGATTTTGACATTCAATATTCCGCCAGGGAGCAGTCCGACCGGGTTCTCGAATCTAATGTGGCAGAACATGTGAACATGTGCCTGGCGAAAAGCCCTTTCTACCGGAAGCTTGGCATCAGGGAGATTTCCGGTATAAAAGATCTTCCAAAAGCGGGTTTTACATTTAAGGACGACCTGCTGAAATTCAATGACGAGTTCCTAGCCGTGCCCGAAGCCGACATTATCGATACATGTTTTACTTCGGCCACAGAAGGGACAATACCCGTAAATTTCCTCCTCACAGCCGGCGACCTCGAACGCCTGACATATAATGAACAGGAAGCGTTCCGGATAGCCGGGGTAACAAAAGAGGATAAGATGGCTGTCTGCGTCGCGCTCGAAAGAGGATTTATGGCGGGATTAGCTTATTTTCTCGGCGGCGTAAAATTAGGCACCCACATGATAAGGGTCGGCGCTTCAGGCCCCAGGCATATATGGAATATTCTTAAAATACATAAGCCTACGGTGATGATAGGAGTTCCTTCCGTCCTGGCAGGCGTGGCGGGATTCGCCCTCGACGAAGGGGAGGATCCCCGCTCTTTAAAGATAGGGAAAATACTCTGCATCGGAGAACCCCTGAGGGATAAAGATTTAAAGCTTCTTCCATCGACGCGCCGCATCGAAGAGCTCTGGAACGCGCCGATATTTTCAACATACGCCTCAACCGAAATGGCTTCGAGCTTTTGCGAGTGCGCGGAGAGGCAGGGGGGGCATTTCAGGCCGGAGCTTATTTATATCGAAATAATCGGCGACGACGGGCTCCCGGTAAGCGAAGGGGGTCTGGGGGAGGTTGTCGTAACCCCGATCGGAGTCGAAGGTATGCCCCTTGTGAGATTCAGGACCGGGGATATATCTTATATTATAAATGAAAATTGCCGCTGCGGCAGAAAAACCAGGAGGATAGCTCCTGTACTCGGCAGAAAATCCCAGATGCTCAAATACAGGGGAACAGTGGTATTTCCCAACTCCATCGTTTCAATCGTTGAAGCGAACGCTGATTTCAACGGCTGCTATGTTGAGGTTTACAGGGCTCAGTTCGGAGAGGACCGCGTCGTGGCAGTCATCAGCGCTAAAGGAAGCAAATTCGACCTTGAAAAACTCAAGGAGGAGTTCAGGGCGGGCCTGCGGGTAGTGCCCGAGATCAGGATAGTCGATAACGGGGAACTCGTCAAAATAACACAGCCTTCCGGGAGCAGGAAGAGAAAGATATTTTTCGATATGAGAAGGGTAGAAAATTTATGAATGAACTTAATACGGTTGTTCTTGACGGGAACAGCCTTACAATCGACGACATAGTATCGATCGGCAAGGGCGGAAAGACGGTCGCTTTAGATGGAAAATCCCTCGAAAGCTGCGCCCTCAGCAGGCAATACCTGCTTAAGAAGGTCGAAGAGGCAAACATAATCTACGGCGTCAATACTTCCTTCGGCTCAATGTGCAACAAGATAATCAACAACGATTCCATCGAGCTCCTGCAGGAGAATCTTATCAGGAGCCATGCCGCCGGACTTGGAGAAGCTCTTCCTGACGCCATCGCGCTTGCCGCCGTGGCGGTGCGCCTCAATTCCCTGATAAAGGGTTATTCGGGGGTCCGCGTGGAACTGCTGGAATTTATGAAAGAACTGATAAATAACGGGATAGCTCCTTACATTCCGACAAGGGGAAGCGTCGGAGCGTCGGGAGACCTGATACATCTTTCGCATCTTGCGCTGATGATCATAGGAGAAGGGCAGGTATTCTACAGGGGAAGCATTATGAAGGCGTCGGTTGCCCTTGATAAATGCAATCTCAAGCCCTTCAAATTAGGGCTCAAAGAGGGCATCGCCCTGATAAACGGGACATCTGTGATGACAGCGATCTCCGCCTTTGCCGTTTATGACGCAAAACAGGCTTTAGCGGTGGAATGCATAGCCGCGGCGTTCTCGATCGAAATATTCAACAGCATAAGCGATTTTCTCGATGTTACCCTCCACAGGCTCAAGCCGCACAGGGGGCAGATCAGGATCGCGTGTATCCTGAGGGAACTCGTTTCAGGTTCGGGAAATGTCGTGAACAGGGCCGACCTTCACGAGATAATAAGGGAAGAATCAAGCCCGGATAAAGACTGCAGCGTTTTTGAGACAAGCATATTTATCCAGAATGTTTACTCCATCAGGTGTACTCCGCAGGTTCTGGCGCCTGTCTTTGAAGCGATTGAAACGGCTGAAAATATCGTGGTATTAGAAGCAAACTCCACCAACGATAATCCGATTATAATCCCGGGAGAAAACAAGATACTTCATGGAGGGAATTTTCATGGGCAGAGCATAGGCTTTTATATGGACAGCCTTGCAATCGCCGTCTCGACCCTGTCCAATATCGCCGAGAGACGGCTGAATACGCTGCTCGACAGCAAGCTCAACGGCGAACTTCCGGAATACCTGATCAGCGGGATCAGGGGGCTCGACATGGGATTTATGGGGGCTCAATACCTTGCGACATCGACAACAGCCGAAAACCGCCAGCTCGCCAATCCCGTGAGCACGAATACGATCTCGTGCAATTCTTCCAATCAGGATGTCGTCAGCATGGGGACCATCGCCGCCCGCAAGGTATATACGCAGGTATGCAACCTCAAATATATTCTTACCCTGGAGATTCTGGCGGATATGCAGGCCTTATCCTTTAAAGGGCATGAAAAAATGGGTAAGGGGATTTCGGAATATTACGGAAAACTCGCCGGGCACTTCCATGTTTACGAGGGTAAAACCGTTTTCCATGACATGCTTGTCGAATTTCTCGATTTAATTTTTGATAAAGACGTATTTGACCATAAGGAAATCTATAAAATACAGGGAAAGTTATGAACCTGCCATGCAATGTCCTGGACCTCATCCCCCAGAAAGGGAAGATGGGTTTTGAAGGAACGCTTGTTAAAATAGATGAAAAAAACGGCGAAGGGACCATGACCGTGAAGCCCGGCAATATATTCCTGAATGACAGGAAAGAGCTTTCCAATGCCGCCCTCATCGAGTTTGTCAACCAGCTTTCGGCCGCCGTCCAGGGATATAACGAGAAATTTAACGGTATAAAAACTTTCAACGGACTGTTTGTAGGAGTGCAGGAGGCCGAATTTTTCAGGACAGTCGTTTCAGGCGATGTACTCCGCCTGAAAGGCGTTGTTACCGAAGAGGTTTCACAGGTTACATTCATAGAAGGCCTGATCGAGACCGGGGGAGAAACGGCAGCCAGGCTTGTCACAAAGGTTTACCAGGTTCAAAGCCGGTCCGAGTTCGAATCGCTGACTGGGGGCCTTGCGGCCCCTGAAAGGCAGACCGGCGGGATCAACACAGGCTTTAAGAAAGGACGGGAAGCGCCGGTTTGTCTCTCTTCCGTTATGAGGAGAAAACTTTTTTCATATATGATCGAAAAATCTGCCTGCGAGGGCGGATTATCTTTCAAGTTCTCATGCCCGCAGGATTTCGAGGCGTTTGACGGCCATTTTCCTGGAAATCCTATCCTTCCGGGGGTAGTGCTGCTTGAAACCGGCAATATGGCCCTCGAATTGATCATGAACAGGCCTGTTATCATAAGAGGCATAAAAAGAATGAAAATAGCCGGCTCCATTCTGCCGGGCCAGGTCGCCTCCTGCGATATAAAAACATCCGGTGATGATGACGGTTTTACATTTTCGGCGCAATTCAGAGACGCCGGAGAAAGGGAAATCTCCCGTTTCAACGGGCGATTCAGGTAAGGTCATGAAAAATGGCTAATAGAAAGATAATATCTTACTTTCCGCCGGATGAAAAGCCTCCCCTGTGTTCGGAGTGCTCCAGGAGGGTGCAGTTCGATGAGGTAGACAGCCTGAGGATTGTCTGGCATGGAAGATATGTGAGTTATTTCGAGCATGGACGCAACGATTGGGGCAGGAAATTCGGATTCACATACCAGAAGATGGCTGAAAACGGCTTCGCCATGCCTGTCGTTAAGATGGGGATCGATTATTTCTCCCCGCTGCTTTACGACGAATTGTTCGGCATAAAAACTATGGCGCACTGGACAGAGGCTTCAAAGATGAACATGAGCTACGAGATCTATTCTGAAAACGGCACATTATCGGTAAAAGGGTATACCGTCCAGCTGTATACGGACTTTTCAGGCAGGCCGCTTATACTCAGGCCTGATTACGCGGAGAATTTCATAGGCAAATGGGATGACTGGTGCGTGAAATGAAGAGGGATGTTTTTTTAAACCATGCCTCCATCATTACCGGGCTTGGCAATCTTGACCTGACATGGAAATCAATCCTTGACGGGAAATCCGGCATAATAAAGAAGGAACATTTCAATAATTCTCTCCTGCCCCAAACCGGCCTTTCGCTGTATAAAAGGGAGATGGACGGCCCGGCTCAAAACCTGACAATGAAATTGATGTCCGAATGTGCTGCAGGGCTGCCTGAACTGCCCGGAGACACTTTCGTGATCTGGACAGGCATTAAAAACGACGTCGAGGCCGTCGAGGCTTTATACAATGACGGCCATGAAGTTAGCTGTAAAAATGCCTATGAAATGCGCCTTGCCCTTATGGAAATGCTCGGCCTCGACAACGGCGGCATGGAAATAAACGCGGCCTGCGCTTCTTCGACGGCAGGCGCAGGACTTGCGGCGCAATTCATAGCCGATGGTAAATACGATCATGTCCTGGTAGCCGGATCCGATATTGTCAGCCGGTTCGTTTATTTCGGGTTCGCCGCATTGAAGGCTATGAATGAAAATACCTGCATGCCGTTCGACGTCAACAGAAGCTCTCTGACTTTAGGGGACGGAGCTGCCGCCCTCTTTTTATCCGCCGGCAGGCAATCGGATATACGCATATCGGGTTACGGCATTACCAATGACGCGAATCATATAACGGGACCGTCGAGGGACGGCTCGGGGCTGTCGGCAGCGCTGCTGGAAACCCTCGATATGGCAGGGATCGAACCGGGCGACGTCGGGGCCTTCTGCGCCCATGGGACAGGCACAAGGTATAATGATTCTATGGAATTGGCGGCTGCGGCAAAGGTTTTCGGCCCCGGCCATATGCCGCCTGTTTTCGGGGTTAAGGGGTCTACCGGGCACACCCTCGGGGCGGCGGGCGGGATCGAGATCGCGCTTTGCGGGAAGAGCCTGCTCGACGGGATCATGCCTCCGACGGTGGGCTGTCTCCAGCCGGAAATCGCGGAAATAAATTTAGAAAAGGCTTTACTTAAGGGAAGAAATATACTGACGAGCAATTCGGGTTTCGGCGGCATCAATGCCGCGATTTTAATGGAAAACATCTCATGAAAAATATTTATATATCAGGCAGGGCGGTCATTTTACCAGGGGCTCTCTGCCCGGACCCGAGCGATTATCTGCAGGAATTGCCCGCAAGGTTCGGACGTTTCGACCTGTATACGAAAACCTGTTTCAGCGCAGCCGTTCTTGCTCTGTCCTGCGCCGGAATGCTCGGCAGGAAGGGCAATGAGAGCACGGGAATAACAGTAGGGAGCCGGACCGGCGTTTTTGATAACGACAGGTCTTTTTTTGAGACCACACTTGAAGAAAACGGTTCCTTCGCAAGCCCCAACCTTTTTTCATACACGCTCCCGAATGTCGCTCTCGGGGAGATAGCGGTATATTTCCAGTTCAAGGGCCCGTCATTCTGCGTCGGGAACGATCCGGATAATCCCGGCCGGGAAGCCCTGAATACGTCAATCTGCCTTCTCGAGTCCGGACTGTGCAAAAACGTATTAACGGGATGGTCCGAGATTTCGATGGGAGCCGCATTTGCCGTTCTTTCTATGGAAGACGGTTCGGGAAAGAAGGAACTATTAACCGGGGATAACTTATGGCAAAGTTACTGATGATATCGGCGAATATCATGGATGATCCGTATCCCGTATATCCGCTCGGCGCCGGAATTGTCGCAAACGCGCTCAAAGAAAAGGGGCATGAGGTGTTTTTCCTTGATATGCTTGCCGACGCCCGGAACGCTGACGGCGTGATGCGCGCTATTGCGGAATTCAATCCTGATTATATCGCAATCTCAATGCGTAATGTAGACAATGTCAGCTTTAACGATCCCCGGTCTTTTATAACCCAATATAAAGAGCTTATCTCCGGAATAAAGAGGACGGCTGCGGCCGTACCCGTGATTTTGGGCGGTACGGCTTTCACTATTTTCCCCGGGAAATTCATGGAGTATCTCGGCGCCGATTACGGTATTACAGGACCGGGCGAGGTGAGCCTGCCGTGCCTGATAGACAGGCTTGAAGAAGAAAAGCTCCGCGAGGGTCACGCGGGTCCCGTTCGGGCAATCATTCATGGCAGGGCCGATCTTTCCGGTAATAATGATTATTATCTTTGCCGTGAGGAAAGGCTGGCGGCTTTCTACCTGAAACAGGGCGGGATGCTTAATATTTTTACCAAGAGGGGATGCCCTCATAAATGCATCTACTGCTCTTATCCCCGGCTCGAGGGCGAAAGCTACATGTTCCGCGATCCGGAAAAAGTCGTGGATGAAATAGAATTCTTAAAGGAAAAACACGCGGCGGATTTTCTGTTTTTTACAGATTCCGTATTTAATGATAAAGATAACCGGTATCTGCTTATCATGGAAGAGATGTCCCGCCGCGGCCTGACAATACCCTGGACATGCTATTTAAGGCCGTCAAAATTCAGCAGCGGAGAAGTTGAACTCATGAAGCGGACAGGCCTGCATTCCGTCGAATGGGGAACGGACTGTTCGACGGATGAGACGCTTGAAGGTATGAACAAGGATTTTTACTGGAGCGATGTTATAGATTCAAACAATCTTTTTGCTTCGCATGGAATTCCCGGTTCCCATTTTATAATATTCGGGGGGCCCGGCGAAACTTACGAGACCGCGGAACGGGGGATAAATAATTTGTCTCTTCTGGAAAATTGTGTCGTATTCGCGGGGATCGGAATAAGGGTATTCCCCGGGACAGGGATAAGCGCCCTGATGAAAAAGCAGGGTCTTATAAGCGGCGAAGACGGTTTGTTCGAAAATCCCCTTTATTACCACTCGCCGGGGATTGAAACAGGAAAGCTCGATAATATTTTGACCGGAGCATTCAAAGGCCGCAGAAACCGGGTTTATCCATGGTCGGGCCAGGCGGACAGGAACCGTTTTATGCATAATTCGGGGATAAGGGGGCCTCTCTGGGACCTTCTCCTGAAGGGCAAGGTCCTGGATAAGGGCAAGGGGAAAGCTCGATGAAGAATTACGGCAATAAAGCGGGTTACAAGATTTTCGAAATAACACTGAGATACCTCGGACTTGACTTTGCTTACGGCCTGCTTTTATTCATCGTCCCTTATTATATCTTTTTCAGGCCGTCTGTTTACAAAAACTCAAAACCCTACCTGATGAGGCGTTTCCCCGGCGACTCTTTTATTCAAAGGTACCTGCGTTTATTCAAATATATTTTTACATTCGGCCAGTCATTGATAGATCAGTATTATTTCGGTTTTTCGGGGGAGCCCGCGATCAAATTAGATTTCGACAGGGAGCAGGAAATGCTCGATCTTCTTGAAAAGAAACCGGTTATTTTTGTGATGTCGCATCTCGGTTACTGGGAAGTCGCAATGGCGGGATCATCGAGATTTAAAAAGAAGATGAATGTGATGGTTAACATGGAAGTTGACAAGAATAAGAGAAAAAGTTTTTATGATATACGCAAGAACGGCGGAGAATTGAAATTTATCGATATCGCCGGGGATTACGGCGGGATGATAGAAGCGGCAAATGCGCTCATGCTTGGAGAGGTCGTCGGGGTTACCGGGGACAGGGCGGCAGGCTGGCGGACAAAAACTGCAAGTTTCCTGGGAGATCCGGCCAGATTTCCTGTAATCGCCGAATTGCTCGCGCTTCCGACAGGAGCCGCCGTTGTGGTTCTGCTTACCTCGAAAGCGAGCAGGTATCATATCAGGTTCCACTGGAAAGATATATCTGCCGGGGTAATTTCCGACAAAACTTTGAGCAGAGATGAAAAAATAGAGAAAATGCTTGAGCTTTACACCGGCGAACTTGAAAACCATGTCAGAGACAATCCTTACCTATGGTTTAATTTTTTTGATTTTTGGGAATTGTAAACTTAAGATTAAGTAAATTTTATTGGGAGTCATTGATGGAAACTGCCGAACGGTTAAAAGAGCTTTTATGCAGGGAATTGAACCTCGGTAAGAAACCGGGCGATATTACCGACGATATGCCCCTGTTCGGAGAGGGATTGGGCCTGGATTCGCTCGACGCTGTGGAAATTGTCGTAATTTTGAAAAAACATATGGGTGTAGTCATCACCGATACGGAACAGGCCAGGAAGGTTTTTATAAATATTAAAACCCTTGCCGATTTTATCGATTCGCAGACGGGTCAAAACGCGTGAAAGAGAAAGCCCTGATCACCGGCATGGGATGCATAAGCGGTGCCGGAATAAACCTTGAGGAAACCATGAAACATATCTATGCCGGAATACGTCCCCCGGTTGGGGCCCCGCAGAGGTTTTCATGCAAATTAGACAGGCAGTACCCTGTTTTCGAAGTCAAAGGAAATGAAAATTTAGCCACGAATTTAAGCTTTTATTTTGCCGAAAAAGCATCCATGGAGGCTCTGGCAGACGCAGGATTGGATGAAGGCAAGCTGCCTGACGCCAGGGTAGGGGTATTCTTAGGCTCGACCGCGGGCTGTTTTTTTAACAAGGAAGATTACTATCGCGATATCCGCGCCAATAAAAGCGCCGACAGGGCTTACCTCGCCGAGGTTCTTCTAAACTCGAGCACGGCCCATCAGATAGCCCGGAAATTCGGTTTAAAAGGTCCGGCTCTCACAATTTCAAACGCATGCGCTTCGGGTACGGATGCCATCGGGATCGCATCAAAAATGATAGAAAACGGAACATGTGATATAGCTATCGCCGGCGGCGCAGACGAGATAGTGAGGATGGTCTACCTCGGTTTTATATCCCTTATGAACACTTCAGGCAGCCCATGCGCTCCTTTTTCAAAATCAAGGAGCGGTCTCAATCTCGGCGAGGGCGCAGGGATATGCGTTTTAGAAAGCGCTTCCTCGGCGGAAAAGAGGGGCGCTGTTTCATTAGGCTCTATTGCGGGATATTCATCCGTGTCGGATTCTTACCACGTTACGGCTCCTGAACCGTCCGGAAGGGGCTTGAAATCAGCCTTCCGGGAGGCATTGGAGCAGGCGGGCATAGAACCCGGGGATGTGTCTTTCATCAGCGCCCATGGAACAGGCACCATAGAAAACGACAGGGTCGAGGGATGCGTGATTTCGGATATCTTCGGCAGGGACATTCCCGTGGCCGCTACAAAGGCTTATACCGGACATTCATTAGGCGCCGCGGGCGCAATTCAGGCTGTGCTCTGCGCAAGGTCCCTCCTCGATAAGAAAATATCCGGCGCCCCGGATTATACGGATTTCGACCCTGATTGCGGGATAACTCTTCATGCCGGGAACCGGGAAATTTCAGGAAGATACGCCTGTTCATCGTCACTTGCCTTCGGGGGCATAAACTCTGTGCTGGTTATCGAGGGCTTTTTATGATATTAAATGTCGCGGGCCTCGGAATAGTATCGAGAATTGGCGGAACATCCGATATCGAAAAGCGCCTGTCCGGGGATTTAATCGAACCTGAATTGAACGGCGCCGGGCCGCATCTCGATATCACTTTTCCCGGAGACAGCCCTTTTCCGGAGAAATTAGTCAGAAGAATGAGCCATTTTGCGAGGCTTTCACTGCTTTCCGCAAGCCTTTCGATGAGGGATCTCGGCGGGCCGGCTCCCGCCGCTTCAGGGAAAACAATGGGCATAATACAGGGATCAGTTTACGGCCCTATTATTTCAGGCATCCAGGCCCTTGACGACCTCATAGATTTCGGAGACAGCCAGCTTTCCCCGACCAATTTTTCAGGCTCCGTATTCAATACATCAAGCACCTGCATATCCCTTGCCTATGGAATCCAGGGCCGCACCTTATCTCATACGGGAGGGCAGGATACTCTTTATAACTCCCTGATTACGGCAGATTTATGGCTTGAGAGCGGAGAAGCGGACTACGTGATCGTAGGCATCGGCGATGAATACACATCGTATTTTGACGGAATGCCGGGGGCTGCCGGTCACGCCGGCGTCCTGTTTGCCGATACTGAAGGATGGACGACATTCATTCTTACAGGCGGGGGGAAGGGCCGCAAATACGGCAGGATTGAACTAAGCGTCATGAAAGAGCTGAAATATTCGGAAAATAAAAACAATATTTATTCTGTCTGGCATAAAGATTTGAAGCCTGAGATTTTTTCCGCCCATGCAGGGGGAAATTCGGCATGCAGCCCCGCCGGCTTGAGGGGATCCTATCCCTGCGGCCAGGGGTTCGATCTGGCATTAGCCCTGATCTGCCATAAAATGAAGAGATTCCCCGTGAATAAAGAGGGCGGCGGATACAGGAATGTCTCCTTAAGCCAGGGCAGCGCCGTGGACTGCTACGGCATAGCGGAAAACGGCGGCATATTTCATTTCGGGGTTTCCGATGCCTGATATAAATTATTGCGTTATAATCCCGACTTACAACAACGGTTTTACGCTTGAGAAGGTTATTTTATCCGTAATGGAATTCACATCCGATATTATAGCTGTCAACGACGGGAGCACCGACAATACTTCTGAAATCCTCGAAAGCTTCGGCGGGAAGATTAAAACAGTTTCTTATCCTGTAAACCGGGGAAAAGGCGCCGCGCTCAGAGCCGGTTTTAAAAGAGCCCTTGAAGAAGGGTATGAATTCGCCATCACCATGGATTCCGACGGCCAGCATTATGCATCAGACATAAGCAAATTCCTGGAAAAAGCCGTACCCGGTAAGGATATCCTGATCATCGGAAACAGGGATATGTCCGATGCGAATATTCCGAAGAAAAGCCTCTTCGGAAGAAAGTTTTCAAACTTCTGGGTAAAGCTTGAAACAGGTCTTGACATGAAGGATTCTCAATCGGGATACAGGCTCTACACGGTCAAAAGAATCAACCGGTTTCATTATTTTACGAAAAAATATGATTTTGAACTCGAGTCTCTTGTCAGGTGGATATGGCGCGGTCTTCCTGTGGAAATCGTAACTATCGGCGTTTATTATCCGCCGGCAGGCGAAAGGGTGAGCCATTTCAGGGCGTTCAGGGATAATTTTATCATAAGCCTTCTCAATGTGGCACTTGTCGCGATTACATTAAGCTATATAATTCCCGGGAAAATTTTCAGAATAACTTGCCTGAGAATAAAAAAGATACTATCATTTGGGGGCCCGAATGAAGTTGCTGAAAGTCGAAGGTCTGCAGATGGCCAGGGACAATACGCTGATGCTGGACCAGGTGAATTTCGAGATCAGAAAGGGAGAGATCTGCGGCATCATTTCTGATAATACCGATAAACTCGATATTCTTGTTAACATACTCGGCGGATTGGAAAAAGAGGATGCCGGGAAGATACTTTTCAAATCCAGGGACATTCCCGTTCCGGGGAGAAGTTCATTATTCGGGATAGCCCGCGGAAATTTCATATTAGTGAATAAACTGACTGTTCTCGATAATATTTTTTTAAGCGGCATGCACAGATTTTCGAGATTCGGCTTTATCAACACAAAAGCGATGCGGAAAAGAGCCAGGGAAATACTCGACACATTCCAGGTGCAGATCAATCTCAAGATAAAATTAAAATACCTCAACCCGAATGAAAAAATGATAGTCGAAATGGCCAGGGTCCTGGTACAGGAGCCTGAATATTATATATTCGATCATGTTACAAGGTACCTGAGCCTGCGGCAGTATGATATATTTATTTCGATCCTTAAGGACCTTAAAAACAGGGGGAAGGGAATTATAGTCATACCTGGCGCATCGGAAGATGTAAAAAATTTAGTGGACAACCTCTATTATCTTAAAAATTCCAGAATGATTGAAATTGAGAACAGCGGTGAAATTAGCGATGAAAAATTGAACGAGCTGCTTCTCTCTTCAGAAAAATCTCATTTTATCCAGGTCTACGATCCGATCCACAGGGCAAAGGCGATAATAGAGGAAAAAATCAATATCAGCGAACTCGACTACCAGGAAATAGCTCACAGCGTGTTTATGGGATATGAAAATTTCAGGAGACGTTTCAAAACACAGGTGGGATTATCTCCCAACCAGTATTTTATCAAATCCAAGATCGAAAAAGCAAAGGAAATGCTGCTTTATACCAATCTTGAAATAAAAGAAATAGCCGAAAAACTCGGTTTCGAGGACCCTTATTACTTTTCCAGGATTTTTAAAGAGAAAGTAAAAGTATCTCCTGCAAAATTCAGAGGCGTCCGCCTCGATACCTTTTTAGAATGATTTAGTAATAAAAGGTATAAAATTTCATTATTTTATCAAAACATCCATCATTTTACACATATAATATATGGGATTCATGCTCCTGATTTTATTATAATAGATAAAATCCGGAGATTGTTGAGATTTTAAAAGAAATTTTTATAGGAGGATGTGTATGAGAAGACTCACGAAAGTCTCGGTTATCCTGTCAGTGTTTGCGGTAATGATTGCCGGAATCGTTACCCAGTCCTTTGCAAAGACCGTTAATATCGGCTGCGTCGTTTACAAGTTCGACGACACCTTTATGACGGCAATGCGTGTTCAGATCCAGGCAAGCGCCAAAGAATTGGGCGCCAACGTTGACCTGGTCGACGGGCAGAACAGTGAAGCCACAGTCAACGACAAGGTTGACCTTTTTGTTACAAAGAAGGTTGACAGCCTTGCAATCAATCCTGTTGACCGCACTGCTGCCGGCGTTATTCTCGAGAAAGCCAAGAAGGCAAATATTCCCATAGTGTTCTTCAACAGGGAACCTCTCAAGGAAGATATGGCGAAATGGGACAGGGTTTATTATGTCGGCGCCAAAGCCGAACAGTCAGGTATCATCGAAGGGCAGTTAGTTGTCGATTATTTCAAAGCTCATCCCACAAAAGACGGAGTTATCCATTATGTCATGCTGAAGGGCGAACCAGGCCACCAGGATGCTGAATTGAGAACGAAGTTTTCTACCAACACCATCATAGCCGCGGGTTTCAAAATGGTTAAACTTGCCGAAGATACGGCTATGTGGGACCGCGTGAAAGGGCAGGACAAAATGGCTTCTTTCATTGCATCACTGGGCGACAAGATCGATGTTGTAATCGCCAATAACGATGATATGGCTCTCGGTGCTATCGAAGCTTTAAAAGCAGCCGGTTATTTCAAAAACGGCAAGTACATGCCTGTTGTCGGAGTTGATGCGACATCAGCCGGGATTGCCGCTCTTCAGGACGGAACTATGCTCGGAACAGTTCTCAACGATGCCAAGAACCAGGGAAAAGCCACCTTTATGCTTTCTTTTGTATTGGCTCAGGGCCAGGCTCCCACTGAGAAAAATACCGGTTACAAAATTTCAGACGGCAAGTATGTCTGGATCGAATACAAAAAGATCACCAAGGACAATATCGCAGAAGCCAAGTAGTTTGCAGAAGCGCGGGGAGCAGAAATGCTTCCCCGCGTTTTTATTAGGAGCACTTTATATGGGTGAGAACGAATATTTACTCGAAATGAATAATATTTCCAAGGAATTTCCCGGCGTCAAGGCTCTCGATGACGTAAGTTTGAAAGTCCGCCCGGGGTGCATCCACGCCCTGATGGGTGAAAACGGAGCAGGAAAATCCACGCTGGTGAAATGTCTTTTCGGTATTTATTATCCCGATACGGGCGACATAATCCTTAACGGGGAAAAGGCCGAAATAAAAGATTCTAAAACAGCCCTGAATATGGGGATTTCCATGATCCACCAGGAACTGCATTCCGTGCCTTACAGGAATGTCATGGAAAATATCTGGCTGGGAAGGTTCCCCGAAGCCGGGTTCGGGCCGTTTAAATTTATCGATGAAAAAAAAATGTATAAAGATACAGAAATACTTTTCAACAGCCTCGATATGGGCGACATTAAACCCAATATCAGGGTGGGTTCGCTGTCGGTATCCAAGATTCAGTTGATCGAGATCGCCAAGGCGGTTTCATACGAATCCAAGATCATTATCATGGATGAGCCGACCTCGTCGCTGACTGAAAATGAAGTTGAGCATCTGTTCAAGATTATGCGCGGTCTCAGGGATAAGGGCGTCGCTATCATTTACATTTCACATAAAATGGAAGAGATCCTTCAGATAGCCGATGAAGTGACTATTATGCGCGACGGAAAGCGTGTGGGCACATGGGCGGCTTCAGAACTTACGACAGACATGATCATTTCAAAAATGGTAGGCCGCGACCTGACTCACAGGTTCCCCGAGCGCAGCAATAAGCCGGGAGAGGTCATTTTAAAGGTTGAAGAATTGACATCTCCTCATCCCAAATCTTTCAAAAATATTTCTTTCGAACTTAAAAAAGGAGAGATCCTCGGGATAGGAGGCCTTGTAGGCGCCCAGCGAACAGAACTGATCGAGGCTTTATTCGGGCTGCGCCTGGTCGAATCGGGCAATGTTTTCCTGAGGGGCAAGCATGTTAAAATAAAATCATCCCAGGAAGCTATAAAACTTAAGATGGCGCTGCTGACTGAAGAACGGCGTGAAACAGGCATATTCTCGGTTTTGACCGTCCTTGAAAATATTGTTATAGCCAATATAAAGAGATATGTCAGGTTTTTCCTTCTCGATGAAAAGAAAAGGAAATCGGATGCCTCTGAGAGCATAACCCGCTTGAGGATCAAAACCCCTTCTGTCAGAGCAATTATGAAAAACCTCTCCGGCGGAAACCAGCAGAAAGTGCTTTTTGCAAGATGGCTGCTCACCGAACCTGAAATACTCCTGCTCGACGAGCCGACCCGGGGCATAGACGTCGGAGCTAAATACGAAATTTATACGATGATCGCCGACTTAGCCAAACAGGGAAAAAGCATAATTATGATAACTTCTGAAATGCCGGAACTTATCGGCATGTCGGACAGGATCATGGTGATGTGCGAAGGACGCCTGTCAGGAATCATTCCCGGCCAGGGCGCCGACCAGGAAGAGATAATGCGCCTTGCCACCAAGTTTATGTCTTGATATTAGGAGGACTAAAGGATATGAATACTTTGAGTATTAAAAAAACATTTACTTTTTTATCAGAGAATGCAATTTATGTAGTTCTTGCTCTTCTTATTGTCTTTATCGCGATAATAGACCCGAGATTCCTGTCACTGAACTGTCTCCGTGACATCATGATGCAGTCTTCCACCCGTATGATAATAGCGCTCGGGGCAGTTTTTGCAATACTTACCGCAGGAGCGGACCTTTCGGCGGGAAAAATGGTCGGATTGGCTGCTGTCGTTTCAGCTTCGATGCTGCAGCTGCCGGATTATCTGAGGCTTTTTTATCCGGGCCTTCCTCAGCTGCCGGTATTTATTCCGATCCTGATAGCTATTGCCGTCTGCACGCTTTTCGGCCTTCTCAACGGTTTTATCGTGGCAAAATTCGGAGTGCCTCCTTTTATAGCTACGTTAGGCACAATGGTCATGATCCTTGGAATAAACTCGATATATTTCAATATGCCCCCTAACGATTCACAGCCTATCGGAGGACTCCGCGGTGATTTTACATTCATAGGTTCCGGGTCGATTCCCGGACCGGTCGAAATACCCATTATTATAATAATAGCTCTGATAGTAGCCCTGATAATGTGGATTGTCATGAACAAGACCCGTTTCGGGAAAAACGTCTACGCGATCGGCGGCAATATAAACGCCGCGAGGGTTTCAGGCATTAATATAGTATCCACGACGCTGATAATGTACGCGATTGCCGGCGCCCTTTACGGGCTGGCCGGAGTCCTCGAGGCCGCCAGGACCGGCGGAGCGACGAACAATTATGGGAATATGTACGAGCTCGACGCAATCGCTTCATGCGTCGTCGGAGGGGTTTCGACCACCGGAGGCATAGGAACGGTGCCGGGAATTATAGCCGGGGTTATGATATTCGGCGTTATAAATTACGGTTTGACATTTATCGGGCTGGATCCCTACTGGCAGCTGATCATCAAAGGAACGATTATAGTAAGCGCAGTTGCCGTTGATATCAGGAAATATCTCGTTAAAAAATAAATCTCCCGGACCGGAGAATGGAGAAATGATGAAATACGCATACCTGGGAAGATCAGGTTTAAAAGTAAGCAGGCTGTGCCTGGGAACCATGAATTTCGGAAATTTTAACGATGAAAAAGAGTCTTTTAAGATCATGGACGCGGCTCTTGATGCCGGGATCAACTTTTTCGATACGGCGGATAATTACGGCTGGGCGACGAAAAACTGGGGAATTACGGAAAAGATAATAGGAAAATGGTTCGCCCAGGGAGGCGGCAGGAGGGAGAAAGTAGTTCTTGCCACAAAGGTTCATGAGGACATGTTCGATCCTGACGACGGCCCTAATTCCGCCCCGGGGCTTTCGCTTTACAAGATCCGCCGGCATCTCGAATCTTCCATGAAGAGGCTGCAGACCGGCCATATCGAAATTTATTACATGCATCACATCGACAGGAATGCGACCTGGGACGAATTGTGGGGGGCTTTTGAAGCATTAGTGGCCCGGGGGAGTGTCGACTATATCGCTTCGAGCAACTTTCCCGGCTGGTGCATTGCAAAGGCCCAGGCCGAGGCGAAAGCGAGGCATTTTTTCGGCCTGATCTGCGAACAGCACAGGTATAATCTCCTGTGCAGGCTGCCCGAACTCGAACTGCTGCCTTCGGCCAAAGACCATGGGCTCGGCGTTGTCCCATGGGCTCCTCTCCAGCATGGAATATTGTCGAGCGGCGCTTTGAAGGACGGCAAAGGAAAAAGGCTCTCCGGTTTTATTCCCGAGATAGAAAAGCACCGGGCCCGGCTCGAGGTTTTCGAGAAATTCTGCAAAGAGTTAGGAGAAAACCAGGAAACAGTCGCGATGGGATGGCTTTTGGCAAATCCGGCGGTAACCGCTCCGATTATCGGGCCGTCAACCTTAGAGCATTTCGAGGAATCGTTAAAAGCGCTTGATATTGTGATGACGCCTGAAATCATGGAAAAGCTCGACGGAATATTCCCCGGCCCGGGAGGAGAAGCCCCAGAAGCTTATGCATGGTAAGCCTTTCCAGGCGCTCAGGCACAGGAATTTCAGAATTTTCTGGTCGACTCAGATAATTTCTTTAACCGGCTCATGGATGCAGACGATAAGCCTTCCATGGCTGACTTATACACTGACCCATTCGCCTTTTCTTCTCGGCCTTGTCGGGGCCGTACAATTCATGCCATCGCTTTTATTTTCACTCTTTGCAGGAGCGATGCTTGACAGGCTCGATAAGAAAAGGATTATCATCATAACCCAGGCATCTCTGACTATTCTCGCCGCTGTCCTTGCGGCGTTAGTTTATACAAAACAGATTGAGTTCATCCATATTCTTATAATATCTTTCCTTATCGGGTTGGCAAACTCTTTCGACATGCCTGCCAGGCAGTCTTATGTTATCGAAATGGTCGGAAAAGAGGACCTTATGAACGCCATCGGCCTGAATTCTGCGATATTCAATTTAGCAAGGATATTCGGACCGGCGGCCGCGGGTTTTATAATGGAATTAGCGGGAATGGAGCTATGTTTTTTCATCAACGCCCTCAGCTTTTTGCCTGTTATAACCGGCCTTTTCTTTATCAGGACAAAGCCTGGGGCCGGCAAGAGTAAAAGGAAATCAGGAGAAAATATCATTAAAGACATCTCGGAAGGCCTGAAATATATCTGTTCCGTAAGATCACTCTTCTGGACCCTCGGAGGCGTTCTGATAGTAGGAACCTTCGCTATGAATTTCAATGTACTTGTACCGATATTCGCGAAAACCGTTCTTGCGCAGAAGGAATCGGGTTTCGGGACGCTTATGTCATGCATGGGGGTCGGTTCCCTTGCAGGAGCTCTCGCAATTACAATTAGAAGCAAAAAAGGGCCGAGTAAAATAATTTTCGGCGTAATGGCATTTTCCATTTCGATTGTAATGATATTGACCGGCATGAACAGGCTTTTCAGCACGACTGCCATCGGGCTCGCTCTTGCCGGTTTCACCAATGTAGTTTTCTTTACTACCGCCAATTCCGCCCTGCAGATAAACTCGAGGGACTCTTTCCGCGGCAGGGTGATGAGCGTTTATATGCTCCTGAACGCCGGCACTACTCCGATCGGCAACCTTTTTGTCGGAACCATAAGCGGTCTTTACGGCGCAAGCAGCGCCTTCATAGCATGCGGAGCCGTAATTATAGTGCTGTTCAGCATCCTCCTTTTATTCTATCGAAAGAGCATGAGCGTTAGTCCCGCTTGATTTTTTTGACAGGGCATTGCATAATTTTTCCTGAGGAGCCCGGTCATGAAGACAAAAAAAGTCCTGCCGTACGGACTGTGGGAATCTCCTTTTACTTCGGATATCATTGCCGGGGGTTCTATCGGCCTGGATGAGATATCGATCGACGGAGATGATATCTACTGGCTGGAGAGCAGGCCCGCAGAGGGCGGAAGGAAGGTGATAGTCAGCCGGGATGCCGGCGGGGCCGTCCATGAAAAGCTGCCCGGGCCTTTCAATGCCAGGACAAAGGTTCATGAATACGGAGGGGGTTCCTACATTGCCGGGAGAGGCGTCATATATTTTGTTAACTTTTTAGACCAGAGGATATATAAGCAGCCCCCCGGGGGAGAACCTGCGGCGCTCACGGAGGAATCAGGAAAGCGTTTCGCCGACTTTACAATGGATAAAAAGAGAAACCGCCTGATATGCGTCTGCGAGGATCATTGCGTATCAGAAAGGGGAGGCAGGCAGGAAGCAGTCAACACAATAGCCGGCGTCGGTTGCGAAAGCGGGGAAATTTCAATACTTGCCCGGGGGCATGACTTTTACTCCTCGCCAAGGATAAGCCCGGACGGGAATAAACTGGCCTTTATCGGCTGGGATCATCCCGATATGCCCTGGGACTCTTCGATTCTCTATATCTGCGGCATAGGGCAGGACGGAGGTCTTTCCGAACCTGAAATAGCCGCAGGAGGCGCCGCCTGCGAATCGATTTTCCAGCCGGAATGGTCGGCGGATGGAAATCTTTTTTACGCAAGCGACAGGACCGGGTGGTGGAACCTGTACAGGCATGTCAGGGAAGCCCCGGAGCCTTTGCTTCCTATGGAAGCGGAATTTGGAACTCCCCAGTGGGCTTTTGCAGAGTCCTTATATTCCTTCCAGCCGCCTTCTGCCATCGTTGCAGCTTTTAACCGCGGGGGTCTCTGGCAGATCGCCTGCATAGACGCCGGCAAAGGCGGATTTAAAATAATACAAACCCCTGATACGCTTATATCCAGCCTGCATGTGAAAGGTTTTCATGTTTATTACATAGGCGGCACTCCGCTCGAAGCTCCGGCCGTAAAAAGGCTCGACCTGAATACGGGCGAGCTTGTTATACTCAGAGAATCGACGGCGCCCTCAGCCGGCCCTGAAATGATATCGGTTCCGGAAGCTGTCGATTACCCGACAGGGAATGGACAGACAGCCCATGCCTGGTTCTATCCTCCGGCCAGCGGCTTATTCAAAGCCCCTGAAGGCGAATTGCCCCCGCTTTTAGTCAAGATCCATGGCGGCCCGACTTCGGCGGCTTCTCCTGTCCTGAATCTCTCAAAGCAATACTGGACCAGCCGCGGCTATGCCGTTCTTGATGTAAACTACCGGGGGAGCACAGGTTTCGGAAGGGATTACAGGAAGCTGCTCGAAAAAAACTGGGGCATCGCGGATGTCGAAGACTGTGTCCGCGGCGCTGAGTACCTGGCCGGGCGCGGCCTTGCGGACAGGAACAGGATGGCCATTTCGGGAGGCAGCGCGGGAGGTTTTACAACCCTGGCCGCACTCACTTTTCACCACGGGGTCTTCAGGACAGGCGCAAGCTATTACGGAGTAAGCAGCCTGGAGAACCTTGCAAGGGACACCCATAAGTTCGAATCCCGGTATCTCGACAGGCTTGTCGGGAAATATCCTCAGGAAAAGAGCCTGTACATGGCCCGCTCGCCGGTCGATCACATAGAAAAGCTTGACTGCCCCGTGATTTTTTTCCAGGGCCTCGAGGATAAGATCGTCCCCCCGGACCAGGCTGAAAAAATGGTCCGGGCCCTTGAAAAAAAAGGAATAACGGCGGAATACCATCCTTTCGCCGGCGAAGGGCATGGTTTCCGTAAGGCTGAAAACATCAAAACCGCCCTCGACAGAGAACTCGCCTTCTACAACAAGGTGCTAAGGATTTCAAGGGAAACCTGACCGGCTTGAGAGCTTTTTTTGCAGTATTTACGCATGCTCATTATAATTCTTCCTATTAATCAAAGCTCGAGATAAAATTATTAGGAGAATATAATGAAATTTAAGATTATTCTGCTGCTTTCGCTTATTGTCATGGCTTCCGCCGGGACAAGGCTGAACGCCTCGATAATAGCACTGCCTGGAGAACTGGGAGATGGCATAGCCATAGGAACCCTCATTGCGTGTATTTTTATACCCCAGACAATGCCCTATACCAACAAGTATCCGTCGACTATGGTCTGCGTGGACAACGGATGGCTGGATGAAGCGATCAGGCAGGACCTCTGGGGATACGAAACAGCCCTGGGCTGGGGCGTCGAATTTGAAACGTCCATAAACGATACTTTTTCGGTCAGGTTCCGCGAGGCCCTTATCGTCAAGAATTTTACTAATGCCAACGATACCAATATTTATATCCCGGCCTACGATTTCATGCTCGATTACTACTTCGACCACCAGGGCCTTCATGGCCTGAACCTGGGTTTCGGTTTCGGGTACGCCAATTCGACTACCACCGCTTTTAACGACACCCAGATCGTCAGCGATTTCTATATAGAATATACCCAGCTTCTGATAGGATACAAGTTCAACTACGGAGAGTTCATGCTCGAACCCTATTTCAACCTGATACTGCCGCTTAACGCGACATATACGAGCCAGACTTTGATTGAGCCTATTATCGCAATGATCGGATTGAACATCGGGGCGGCGTTCTAGCTTTTAACCGTAAACGCGAGATAAACCTGGCGCAGACGCCAGAACTCGTAATAACCGGGATTGACATGCCTGTCCCAGAGAGTAACGCCTTCATCATAGCCGGGGTAATAAACAATGTAATTGCCCCATTGTACCATGAAATCGAGCGTTACATTCCCGGCTTTATCGAAGGCGAAAGTCTGTATGAATCCCAGGGTTTCGTAAACAAAATCCGAACCCCATCCGCCCGAAGCTATCGTCGAATCCTGATTATGGTAGACGTCGAGATCGGTTTCAAACATGAAGCCTATGCGGTGAAGGAAAAACGGCATCTCGTATCCTAAATAATAGCTCGCGTAATACCTCATGTTTTTAAGCTTGTCCGGAACGTTATCGAACTCGTAAACCTCGTCATCGTTAGTCGCGCCTAAAAAGTACTGGTAATACAGCTCCTGGTATACCCGGAACTGGAGATGGTTCCATTCCCCGGGTATTATTGAAGCAAGGTCATACTGGATCGCACCTCCGGCGTAAAACCTGAGATACTGTTTAGTCAGTATTTCCTGGGAATAAACGTTGGTCTGAATCGAATTGTCGTAAAAATTGCTCTGCATCCCCAGGCCGTTGCCGTAGCCGGGCAGGGGCCAGCCTGAACCCGCCAGAAGGCCTCCGTCGAGCTGGAAAAGGGGAAGGGGCAGGGTATAAGTATAATCGAAGGCGGCGCATGCAGTAATGGGTGTAAGGGCTCCCGTCAGTTTTGTTTCAAGGCAGCCCGATGAACCTTCTATCGTATTGATATAAAAAAAGTCGGCTTCGAGGTCAAAAGGATTGGAATAGCTGACCTTTGCCGCATAGCCGATGCTGGAAAAATTCGTGTTTGTCATCGGTCCTGACATATCCGGTATTTCCCGGGTCCTTACCACTTCGTTTTCATCCGCGATCCTGTCGGCAAAAACAGATGCCGAGCACAGGAATAACATAATAATGAGGAAGATTTTTTTCATCGGAAGGGGCCCTCCCAGGCAAATCATTCAAGGTTAGAATTTTATCAAATTATCGGCGAATTTGCAAATAATGGGGTCCGGCATTAGAATTTGTTTCCGATTATCAGGAGCTGTCATATGATTTTTAACAAAATCCGGGAATCGACGGGCAGGACCACAATAAGGGACGTCGTCGACAGGTTCGAGGATTCGAAATCTGGGCTGACGGCTGTTCAGATGAAGGTCAACAACGGCTATAAAAAATACACATACGGGGAACTCCGCGAAGCAATCCGTTTCCTGTCAAACGCCATGCTCCGGATGGGCATAAAAAAGGGTGAAAATATCGGATTGATATCCGAAAACAGGATTGAATGGGTCTTAACTTATCTCGCGGTAACTTATATGGGCGCTGTGATAACCCCGTTCGATACGCTTTTAAAACAGAATGAATTATCGGAAATCATCAAGGCCAGCGGCGCAAAATATATATTTTCCTCGGGGATCCATCTTGAAAAAGTACTCTTTGCCTTTAAAAACTCGCTTAAGCCCGCGAAGATAATCCTTTTTGACGAAGATCCCCTTCTCAGTGCCGAGGTGGAAAAGTTCTACGGGAAAAAGGGTGAATTTTCAGAAATTCATGCCTTCAGGGAAGAGCTGAGAATAATGGAGGAAAAGGAGTTCGCATCATTAAAACCCTTTCATAAGTCCAGGTTTATCTATTTCGAGTCACTCTCCAGGCTCGGTGAAAAGCTTGTAGCAAGCGGTCTCCTATACTATGTGAAAGCCGCTGTCGAGCCCGGGGATATTGCATCGCTTCTCTTCACTTCGGGGACGACAGGAAGCCCGAAAGGCGTGATGCTCTCTCATGGGAACCTTATTACAAATGCGGACGGGCTGAATATGGAGACGGCCCTCGGGCCGGGGGATAACTGGATAATCGTCCTGCCCTACCACCATGCTTATCCGACAATATTAGGGATAATACTGCCTATCATGACTTACGCTACGATCACGACAATTCCGACGCTGCGGCCCAATGTCCTGATCCAGACCATGCAGGAAACGGGCGCGACCTGCATTCCGGCCGTGCCGATGCTCATTGAAAAGATCTATAAAAACATATTCACCATGGCGCATGAAAAGGGGCTTCCGGTTTATATCCTGTTCAGAACCCTGTTCTGGATAAGCCGTATTTTCTATGCTTTCCTCGGGATAAAGATCGGTCCTGTCTTATTCAGGAGCATCCGCAGGCAGCTGGGCGTGACAAGGCTGAAATTCTTCATATCGGGAGCCGGCCCTATACCCAGGGAGATAATCGACGGCATGGAAACCCTCGGCCTCATTGTTATGCAGGGTTACGGCCTGACGGAAAGCTCTCCGGTGATCTCGGCCACTGTTCCGGAAAACAACAGGCCTGGAACTGTGGGCCTGCCTCTCTGCAATATTGAGGTGAAAATAGATAAACCCGATCAGAACGGCGACGGCGAACTGCTGACGCGGGGGCCCAATGTAATGGCCGGTTATTACAATAATCCGAAACTGACGGCCGGGGTCATTGACCGCGAAGGGTATCTTCATACAGGAGATATAGCAAGGATGGATAAGGACGGCTATATTACGATACGCGGAAGGATGAAAAATATCATTGTAACCAAGGGAGGCAAAAACATCTACCCGGAAGAGATCGAGAATTTTCTCCTCGAAAGCGAATATATTTCGGAAGTGGTGGTAGTACCAAGATCCGAAGGAAATTCGGGCGAATTCCCGTATGCTTTTATATATCCCAATTTCGAAGCTATCGAGGCGCTGGAAAAAGAAACGCAGGCCGGGTTGGACAGCGCCGGGATCCGCGAACTGATAGCCGGGGAGATCAAGGAAAAAACAAGCGAAATAGCCGATTACAAAAAGGTCAGGGGCTTCGAGATACTGGAAAAGGAACTTCCCAAGACTTCGAGCAACAAGGTCAAGAGGTACATGTTCAAAGGCAAATAGCCGAAGGCCGTTCTAATCGAAAGTTGACGGTACTGTTTTATCCGAATTCTGCGTACAATCCTACAGGAATATACGTTACGCCCTAATTGAAGGTCAAGGCCTCTATGATTACAGAATTTACAAAGTTGGTGGTTATCCAACCGTATCCGCTTATACCCCAGCTTGAGGTCCAGGAGTTAATGAACTTGAAGGCCCCTTTTGTATTATCGAAACCGACCAGGCAGATCGCATGCCCGCCCCTGTAATTGCTGTTTGTATATATGGTGCCTGTAAATGATTGCCCGTTGTAGGGTGAGGTTGACTGATAATTCGTAAAGGCGTTTGTGGTATGGTATATGCCGTTTGTGCTCAGTGTATCGAAATCGGGTGTATAGACCATTATCGCTATCACAACCGGCTTGCCGGAGGCGAGGACGGTTTCTATCGAGCCGACATCCTGGTTTACATACGACCAGCCCGGCTGTGCGTAATTTATTGCCGTCGAATAATCTCCAGGAACAGAGGGCCAGTCTGAATTATAATAAGGGAAACCATTGAGATTGAAATTGTTAAGAGTGTCACAGCCCTTGAGAACGATGAGGCTGAAGGCGTCCGACGGGAAGGACCCGTCGTCAATGCCTGAATTTATCTGATAGTAGACCCAGTCGGGCGAAAATTCATACGAAGCTGTCGCTACCTCCGCCGGTGACCAGCCATTGGCCTTGGCGGCCATGTATGTCAGCATGTAATAAGCGGTGGCCCAGGCCACGCAGTCTCCGTTGGAGCCCTGGTCTCCTATAGGTGGAAAATAACCGCCGGAAGAAAGGTCGACGGGTCCGGCCGGAAGCGTGCCGCTGCCTGCTGATTCGGAAAGCTGCATCTTTACCGATAACGCGGCGTTGTCGAATTTAGCACCGAGCGGATGAAGACCCGTTACCGTTCCGGAGTTTCCCCCGCCGCCGGAGGTGGAAATTAGTGAGCAGGATGCCGTCAGTAAAACGAGGGCTAAAAAAACTGCCGGGCTTTTATATTTTGATATGAATTTCATAAATACTTCCCCTGAATGTTAATTCCGGACCGATGCCGGTATTTTTTTCTCGTTTACAGGCAATGGCCCGGCGGCCGGACCGGAGGTTGATGTGTTATAGTATATTCCTGCCTGTCCTATATAATAACTGTCCCAATTATAATCCCAGTTGTTCTGTACTGTAACTCCTAATTCAATTTCGTATAAGGCTGCAATCGCGTATCCTTCGTAGACTGCTATAGCCGGGAATTGGGCTTCGTAACCCAGGTATGAAATTTCAGTATAACCGCTCCACGAGGAAGTATTATAAGTCATGACCGCTCCTGGAAGAGTGTTTACGCTGAAGTCGGAAAATGCCACATATATATAGCCCGTGGAAGGATCGATGGCCATCGCAGGGTTCGCCGCGGACCCTGAAGTAAACCCGGCAGAGCCTACAGGAGTCCAGGTTGTGCCGCTCACATATCTCATAACTGTTAATTTGCCACTGTTGCCACCGTCGCTGTAAACGACATAGGGTTTTCCATTATAGACACTAATGCCGGTATAAAGCGCCTTCCCGGCTGAAAATCCAGTGCCTTTGGATGGCCAGGCACCGCTGTTATAATTCAGCACCGTCGCTTTGTTTCCGTTATTGTAGTCTTCGTAAACTACATAGATATTATCAGAATTGACGGCCGCAATAGAAGTCCAGTCGGCCTCTCCGGCGGAGATGCCTGTTGCAGCGCCGAGTTGAGAAAACACGGTTCCGCCCATAGGGCACCACCAAACTACAATCTTTCCCCCACAGCTTGAGCTAGCGTCGGAATAGGCAAGGTATTTATTGCCGCTTCCGTCGACGGTCAGCGACACGAAGCTCGCCGCGCCTGTTGAAAAGCCCGGAGCGCCAAAATAGACCCATGAAGAGCCTGTATAATACATGACAGAAACCCTGCTGCCGTATGCGCCGTCTGAAAACGCCACATAAGGCGTGTTATTGTAAATCGCCATCGAGGCATAAGCTGATCCGGGTGAAGAAAAATCGGGATTGCCCAGGTTCCGCCAGAGCCCCGAAGACGTCGAATACTCCATTACAGAAACGCAGTTTGTCGTCATGCCGTGAGTGCTGGCGGTATTTACAACATCGATAAAGCAAATGTATGGGTTTCCTGAACTGTCAAACGCGATGTTCAGGCTGTTGGCCTCAGCAACATATACAGGGTTCGACACCGGCGGGGGCGAACCTCCTCCGCCACCCGAACCGCCGCCGCCCGGCGAAGACGAGCATGAAGCTGAAAAGAAAAGGGAAAAGATTAATGCCAGATAAATTAAGCCCATACGCATAAAATACCCCCGCTGATTTCTAATATATATTATACCTCGATTTTGTCTGAAAAATGAAATTATTATTTAATAATTTTCAGCTTTTATGCCGTTCCCGGGTATCATTTTTTCCTCCCGATATATATAATATATCCGGCAGTTTTATACTCCATGGGGGAACATCGGATGAAAGGATTAATCCTGTCTATTATCTTGATCGCAGCGGCTTCTGCTTTTTCATATTCCGCCAGCCTGACGGTGAAAGTCACCGACGGGGCTATCGCGCTCGAGGACGCAAACCTGACCATTCCCGAACTTAAAGTCAACATGCTATCTGACGAGAAAGGCCTGTGCGTATTCAGGGACATCAAACCGGGAACCTGCACTATTTACGCCGAACTTCCGGGTTTTGACAGATACTCCAACAGGATAGAAATGCAGGATTCAAACCTTAATATAGACATACGTTTAAAGCATTCGGTATATTCCCTGGGCGAGATAAATGTAGTATCGAAACGCAACAAGGGAAAGGTTGAAAACCAGACTACCGTCGGCAAGGATGAACTCGGGGCAAATTCACAGGGAATTATCAACGATGCGTTCAAAACCCTCCAGCTTATGCCCGGAGTTTCTTCAGGCGGCGGAGCTCTCGACAGCACAATGTATATCCAGGGCGGGAATTCATACGAATGGATCGCCTATATGGACGGCATATTTATTTCGGATCCGACAAGGTGGGGCGGTCCGGTCTCTATATCCATGTTCAATCCCAGCGTAGTCGACAGCATAGATCTTTATACCGCCGGATACCCGTCGAGATACGGGCAGGGCCTTTCAGGCATCGTGGATGTAAGTACTATTAACGGCAGCAGGGACAGGTGGAAAGGCTTTATAGACGTATCCCCGATAGAGGCCGAAATGCTCGCGGAAGGCCCTCTGGCTTCGAACTTTACAATCGCACTCGACCTGAGAGGGACCTCTTACGCCCTTTACGCCCCTTTTGTAGCCCCGAAAGCAAGCAGCGTAATAATACAATGGCCTTACCTCTATGACGGGATCCTGAAAGCCTGCTGGGATATCTCTCCCGAGGATAAACTCACCTTCGATGTTTACAGTTCCCTGGAGGGAGTACAGATCAATCTCGGGAATAACACCAACAATCCGGGATACTCGGCGTCAGGCGACTTTCAATACCAGGTGCTCAATGCAATAGGAAGCGCCAGGTATACCCACCAGATAAATTCCCTGGGGGATTCTTTCGACATAACAGCGGGCGCAATGCCCACCATAGATAACGAACAGTTCAATATGAGCTCGACCATATATGAGGATATAATCTACGGGCAGTATTTATACCAGCTCTCTTCGGATTATAATCTGAATTCCATCAAGGGCCATAAAATCCAGGCGGGCGGCATGGTTCTTTACGCCAACCCCCTGTACGGCAGCGTAAATTTAAGCACTTACGAGCTTACACCCCAGGGCGTATGGACAAATAACGAGAATCTGAATTATACCCTGAGTCCCCTGCAGGAAACCTATTATGCCGCTTACCTGACGGATAACTGGGAGTTCATACCATCATTGATCCTCGAATTGGGGGGAAGGGAGGAATACTTTTCTCTCAATAACGAATACGACTTCAACCCCCAGGCAGGGCTTAAATGGGAAGCCACAAGGGATCTTGATTTTTATATAAGGGCAGGACGCTATTCCTTATTCCCTTTAAATTACAGCGAATTGAACAGTTTTACAGGGAACCCCGGTCTCCAGAGTGAAAAGGTTTACCATGCCATAACCGGACTTGATTATTCGGACAACGGGTATGTTTTCAAGATGGAGGGTTTTTACAAGTATTATTACGATCTTGATGAGGATGATTCCTTTCTGAATATCAATAATAACGGCATAAGGAACGTATTCGGCGGCGATATTTACCTTCAGAAGAAACAAAGGAAAGGCGACTGGCTGTCCGGATGGATCTCATATACCTATGTAAACGGTCTTGAAGAAATTACCGGACGCTCGCCCGAGAATCCGTCCGATCCTTATGTCCAGCCCCTGGGACAGTACTTTGTTCCGGATTATCTGAGGTCTCATACGATATCTGCGATTGTGCAGATGACTTATTATAAAAATCCAGACAAACCTGTATTTCTCGATTTTTTGAACCAATGGCAATTCTCCTTCGAGCTTTCGGCTATGAGCGGGGTGGCTTATACTCCGGTCACGAATTTTGTCTCGGCCGATGTAAACGGATATGCCCAGTATTACTATGAAAACGGATCGTACGACAGTCAATATACCCCCTGGTATGTCAGGGTGGATTTGAAACTGACAATACCTTTCAACGCCGGCTGGCTTATCTGGCTGTTCGGCCCCGATGTCAGCGGTTATGTATATCTCGAAGTCCTGAATGCATTGGATAACGATAATGTCTTATCCTACAGGTATACTGCCAGCAACGGAGTTCTGATGCAGACCGAAGAAAAGGACATCCCTTTAATTCCTCTCGGAGGTTTCAGGATCGAATTTTAAAAACTGTATTGACAAAGACGATTTTATTATCTAATATCTATGTTGTCCGGGAAGGGATTGCGGGGAAGGTTTTATATGGCAATCAGATTTTCCCTGGTTTTCGGCCTTGTTTTTCTTTTTATTATTTTGCTTTTCGATGTTTTTTTCCTGCCCTGGGATACTAAAAACCCTTTCGAACAGATTCTAAAGATAGGCTTTCTGCTGAATATCAGCGGAATATTTCTCGGCATACTCATGCTGCCTGATAAATAGGAAGGCGCCGAGGGCTGGAAATTGATCCACAAAAAAAGAGCGTCCCTGCAGCGGGAACGCTCTTAAACTTTAATATCATTAACTCTTAGGCTGCATGCTGAGTGCATAACGCACGCCCTTGCTGACAAAATAAGGCATGCCATCCTGATCGATATAAAAATATGATGTCTTATCGTCAATAGATTCATGATATACTACTCCCGTCCCGGGGGCGCCTTTTTCTCCCTTAGGCCCCTGGATGCCCTGGGGTCCCTGCGGACCTTGTGCGCCCTGTATTCCCTGCGGGCCCTGATCTCCCTTCTGGCCCTGCTTGCCCGCCGGTCCTTCCTTTCCCGGAAGACCCTGATCTCCTTTCGCTCCGTGAGATCCATCTTTGCCTCTTGGTATTCCGATATTGAGTTCTCCGGTTTCCGGGTCGGCAGCAGCATAAGCATCGTCCGAAGGCTCAAGTGAAATTGCCTTTACAGACATAATTTTTACTTTGCGGGGCTTTTCCTCTTTTTCTTCCTTCACGACCGATTTGTCTTTGTCTTTTGCCATTTTAGCCTCCTATTTAATATTATGATTGACCGATAAAAAATAGCTCTTTAATACTTCATTTATAACATCAGTAAACTTGAGCTTTGAAGAGCTCCTGTCGGGGTCTTTATTATGATCTTCTATATATTTCTGCAGCCTGGCCCAGTTGTAAGGCGCAATCAGAATGTTGACGGATTTTGCTTCCTTCTTCGAACTGTTTTTATCCTTAGCCATATAAAATCCTCCGGTTAACTATTTAATTCCTTTCGCCTCAAAATATTCATTCAGGGCATCGTTTACTATATTCTCAAGTTTGATTTCAGGTGTTACACGCCTGGGATACCTGTTATAAGCTACGATATATTCCTTTATTTTGTGCCAGTTATCCGGAGCGATTTCCAGATGAATTTTTTTGGATAGCTTGCGCAGTTTTTCCTTTTTAGGGGCTACTTCTTCAATTTCCATAAACTCCTCCTTTCTGGAAAAATAATAACACAAAATGATTTGATTGTCAACATAATATGCATAAATATGTGCATAACATGCATGAGTGCTGCGCATGAATACCCGAAGCATGTGAAAAGCCGGATCAATTTCATGCTTTATATTGACAAATTGAGATTGCACTCTTTATAATACGATGCTTTAAGGCACATCGGATTGAGAGGCTTTTTTTATGGCTTTTAAAAAAAGGAAAGACGGCATTTACCTGAAAAAACTCCCCGCCTTTCGGAAAATATTTCCCTACCTGATGAAAACCCGTATGGAATCGGTTGTTTATTTCAATCAGAAAATTTTTACGGACAGGCTGACCTCATATCTTGAAAAAATAAACAGTGGTAAAAACCGCGAAGAAAAGATAACGATTTTCCATGTCTTCCTTGCCGCTATTTCACGGACATTGAAACTAAGGCCGGAGCTTAACAGGTTTGTCTCCGGGCACAGGATTTATGAACATACGGATATCAGCATTACATTTACTGTAAAAAAAGAATTGACTGAACAATCCCCGGAAACAAACTCCAGAATAGTTTTCACAGGCTATGAATCTCTTGCTTCTATCAGGGACCTTGTCAACGGCCATTTAAAAAGCGCCAGGGGCGATTCAAAAACTGAAGACGACAAGCTTGTAGATATTGTCGCGTCATTGCCAAGGCCTGTAATTAATATGGTCGCCTGGCTTATACGCTTTCTTGATTACCATAACATTATGCCTGATTTCCTCATGAAAGCTATTCCCCTTTATACGACGGTTTTTCTTGCAAACTTAGGGAGCATAGGGCTTGAGGCGCCGTTCCACCATCTTTTCGAATACGGAAGCGCAAGCATTTTCATGGTTATAGGCAAACTTCATAAAGAAGCCGTGGTCGATGAAAATAACGAAATAGCGGCTAAGGAATGCGTAAACGTAGCCTTTACTTTTGATGAGAGGGTAAATGAGGGATTTTACAACGCCAGGTCTCTTGTTCTTTTCCGGAATCTTGTAGAAAATCCGGAGCTGCTCGAAAAAACGGAATTTTCATCCGAAGAGCTGCTGCCCCTGCTTCAGAAACAACGATATGCATGAAAATAAACCCTGGCTAAAATTCTATGGCGTTATTCCGCCCTCCATACAATATCCAGATAAATCCATGTATGAAATCTTTCGTGAAAGCGCCGCCAATTTCAGCGATTACACGGCATACGAATTCATGGGCAAGAGGGCGTCGTACAGCAAGCTCTCAGCTCAGATCGATATGGCGGCATATGCTCTTGCCGGACTGGGACTCGGCAGGGGCAGCGTTGTAACTTTGTGCCTGCCTAACTGCCCCCAGGCAATTATACTTTTTTATGCGCTGAATAAAATAGGGGCAATAGCCTGCATTATACATCCCCTCAGCGCCCCGGCCGAAATAAAGTTTTTCGTTGACGATAATAGCAGTGAAATTGCCGCGGTTCTCGATATTTTTTATAATAAATTCGAACAGATCATCGAAAAAACAAAATTAAAAAAAATCATCATCATCAATCTGACGGATTATTCAGAGCCGCTTCAGCGCATAATGTTTTACCTGATCATCGGACGTAAGATAAAAAATCCGGACAGGAAAGACGGGCGTTATCTTTTATGGGGAAATTTCCTTAAAAATTCAGGTTCGCCGGAGCCCCGCGGTCCATCCGGTCCGTCCGGGCCTGATGAATGCGCTGTTATCCTATACAGCGGAGGCACTACGGGCGTCCCGAAGGGAATTATGCTGTCGAATAGAAATTTTAACGCACTGGGCCTGCAGATTGCCTGCCAGGGTCCGATAATACCCGGAGACACTATTTTATCGATTCTCCCGATGTTCCATGGATTCGGACTGGGAATATGCATTCATACCTTTTTAATAAAGGGAGGCAGATGCATATTAATGCCCAATTTTACCCCCGAATCTGTTGCTGTTCTGATCAGGAAGAAAAAACCGCAGTATATTGCGGGTGTTCCTACGCTTTTTGAAGCCTTATTACGCAATAAATTAATTAACCGTGAGAGCCTTAAGTGTCTTAAAACCGCTTATGTGGGCGGAGACAAGCTTCCGCAGAACATAAAGGAAAGATTCGATAAGCTGATAAAAAAACAGGGCGGAAAAGCCGAACTGTTAGAGGGATACGGGCTGACCGAATCGGTCACCGCATGCATAGTAACTCCCGGGAAAAGATACAGGGCAGGAAGCATGGGTATTCCGCTGCCGGATATTTTAGCAAAGGTCGTCATTCCCGGCACATGCGACGAGGCACGGGCAGGTTCGGACGGAGAATTGTGCATCAGCGGTCCGACCGTCATGCTTGGCTACCTGAACAGTCCCGAAGATACGGACAGGGTTCTGAAAAAACATGATGACGGCAGGATCTGGCTCCACACCGGGGACATATGTTCAATGGACAGCGACGGCTATTTTTATTTCAAACTGAGAATGAAAAGGATTGTCAAGGTGTCTGGAATTAGCGTATCGCCTGTACAGGTTGAGGAAGTCCTTGCCGGACATCCCGATATAGCCCTGTCCTGCGTTATTGGGATCCCCGATGAGTATAAAATGCAGGTCCTCAAAGCCTATGTCGTACTGCGAGACCCGTCGGAAGCTTCCGGGAAAAAGGGGGAGGAAATAATAGGTTTCTGCAGGAAGAGTCTCAACAAATGGAGCGTTCCAGCCGAGGTCGAATTCAGAAAATTCCTCCCGCTTACAAAGATCGGCAAGGTATCTTACCGGGATCTCGAGAAAGAGAATGGAGCTGGAAATGCCCGTTTTTGAAGCCGGAGAATACGAATCAAGGCTGAATAAGCTTAAGAATTTGATGCGGACCGGGAAGCTCGATATGGTTATTATCAGCTATCCCAGGGATATATATTATTATACAGGCTCGCTGCAGCCCATGTATTACATAGTTTCTGCAGAAAGCGGACCGGTTATAACGGCAAGAAAAGGCATCCCCAGGATAGAGGAAGAGACCCTCGATATCGAAATCGCCCCGTTTTCAAATTCCGGCGAATTCGAGAAAATTCTCAGGGGCAGGACGAAGAAAAAGGATCCGGCTATCGGACTATGCTTTGAAACTGTCAGCCACAAATCATTCGGAAGGATCTCAGAAATATTTCCCGGTTCGCTCATATCTGATATTTCCTGGGACATAAGGCTTCTTAGAACTATAAAAAGCAAAAAGGAAATTGAATTGATCGGGCATGCCGGTAAAATCATGGCAAAAATACCTGAAATCCTGCTTTCAAGTTTTCATCCCGGAATCACAGAGCTTGAAATGTCCGCCGATATCGAGGAATATTTCAGGTCGGAGGGTCTCGGTTATAACTGCAGCAGGCAGGAGGGGATAAATTTCGGGTTCGGCGTTTTCAGCGCCGGAATCAATTCTCTGGCTCCGACAAGGTTCGACGGGATATGTTCGGGAAAGGGCCTCTATCCCGCCATGCCATACGGAGCCGGGTATTCGGCGGTTGAAAAAGGGGTCCCGGTAATTGTCGATTTCGGCGTAACGATGGAAGGCTACCATGCGGACCAGACAAGGATGTTCTGCTGGGGCGAACCCTGCGAACCGGTCGCCGGGGCCTATTCGGCCATGCTTGAAATTGAAAATAATCTCTCAGGCTTCATCAAGCCTGGAATGCCATGGAAGTCCCCCTACGAAAGATCTCTGCAGCTTGCTCAAGATAAAGGATATAAAGACATTTTCATGGGGTCCGGAAGAGAAAGGGTGAAATTTATCGGCCATGG
>CAZHNM010000009.1:0-125182 GCA_964533855.1 uncultured Brevinematales bacterium | reverse complement strand
GACGGTAAACCCCATCGATTTTTTTGTGCCGATATTAAGAATCGCTCAGTTCAGGGGAATCCGGACAGAAATATATTCAGACTTTTTATTGTAGATAAAATAATATTAAAATATAATATTACAAGTATTGTAGCCTGCGGAACTAAGGGGTTTTCATGATGAAGCAGCTTAAAAAGTTCTATGTCGTGTTTATATTTATAGCCGGGTGTATTTTCGGTATCGCCCTTTTGTCCCTGAATAAAATCTTTACGACGTCGGATGTTATTTACGCCGATACTTACGGGACGAATACCCTTCAGAACGCCCTCACACCCGATGAGAACAGTTATTTTAAGTTCTACAGGATGTATGCGGAAAGCTACAATGTAATAAAAAAAGAATTTTACGATGAAAAGATGGTAAGCACCAGCAATCTCTGGTACGGTTCGATGAAAGGCCTGATGGACAGCCTGAACGACCCCTACACCATGTACATGGATCCCTCGTCGGCCCGGGAATTCAGCATCGATGTCAACGGGAGCTTCGGGGGGCTCGGGATTGAGATAGATATAAAGGACGGTTTCCTGACCGTTATTTCCCCGATGGAGGATACCCCGGCCTCGAGAGCAGGCATCAAGCCCGGAGATAAAATAATCGAAATTGAAGGGGTATCGGCAAAGGGAATATCGGTAAAGGAGGCCATTGAACGGCTCCGCGGAAATATCGGCACCAAGCTTACGATCACTCTCGAGAGAGAAGGGGTCGCCGAACCTTTCAAGATAACGATGACAAGAGAAGAGATCAAGCTCAAGACCGTCAAATCGGATTCAATAGCATCGGCAAACAAGAAGTACGGATATATAAAGATAATAGAATTCAGCGTCCCTACAGCCGACGAATTAAAAAAACAGCTGAAGGACGTCCTTTCGAAGAAACCCGACGGGCTGATAATCGACCTGAGGAACAACCCCGGCGGCCTTCTTAATGTAGTCGCCGATTGCGTGAATTATTTTCTCGACAGCGGGATCATTGTTTATACAAAGGGAAGGATCCCCGACAACAATCAGGAGTTCCTCGCTAAAAAAGACCTGACATTCGTCCCGAAGGATCTGCCGCTGGTCGTGCTGATAAACCAGGGAAGCGCCAGCGCAAGCGAAATATTCTCGGGCGCCATGCAGGATACGGGCAGGGGCGTGCTTGTAGGCATGAAAAGTTTCGGAAAGGGTTCCGTTCAGAAAACCTTCACGTTCCCTGAAGACGGCTCGACTATAAAATATACGGTAGCCAGGTATTATACTCCTTCCGGGATCTGCATAGATAAAATCGGCCTGACTCCGAATGTTGAGGAAAAATTCTGGTATGAAGCCCTGAACGACGATGAAAAAACCGCAATTGTGAAATTAGAGAATTCGAGTATTATTAAAGATTACATTTCTATAAACGGGGACATCAAAGGCGATAAGCTGAAAAGCTTCAGGAAAGACCTGCTTGCAAAGGGATACGTAATAAGTGAAAAATCCCTTTCATATCTCTTCGATAACGAGAGGACGGAAAACGCCGTACAGCCGGTTTATGACCTGACATATGATAATCAGCTTGAAAAAGCCCTCGATGTCATCAGGGATTACGGGAAATATAAAAAAGCCTATAAGATCTATACGGAAGAAAAATAATCGAAATCCAGGGGAGATCCGACTATGGTCTGGTTTGAAAAACCTAAATATGTAGTTAAAAAAAATCTGCATGCTAAGATAAACGCCGGTTTGTGGAGAAAATGCGTCCACTGCAGCGCTATTATATACAATAAAGAATGGGAAGAGAACCTCCATGTATGCACGAGCTGCGGCTATCATGACAAACTTTCCGCGATGGAAAGGGTGCAGACCCTTATAGATCCCGGCACGTTTGTCGAGACGTGCACTAATCTCATATCCGGCGATCCGCTCCATTTTCAGGACGGTGAAATATCGTACAGGGACAAAGTAAAAAAGCAGATGGAAAAGACAAAGCTGAAGGAAGCCGTCGTCACAGGGTACGGCAAGCTCAACGGCAAAATGATAGACCTTGCGGTTATGGATTTTGCTTTTTTCGGCGGAAGCATGGGCTCCGTCGTAGGAGAAAAGATAACCCTGACGATAGAATCGGCCCAGGCAAACAAAAGACCCCTTGTGATTGTCGCAACTTCGGGCGGCGCCCGCATGCAGGAAGGCATACTATCACTTATGCAGATGGCAAAAACCTCGGCCGCCCTCAAAAGGCTTTCCCAGAACGGCGGTCTTTATATATCGGTCCTGACGGATCCGACGACCGGCGGCGTGACTGCGTCTTTCGCGATGCTTGGTGATATCAATATAGCCGAGAAAAACGCTCTGATCGGTTTCGCAGGAGCGAGGACGATCGAGGGCACGATAAGGCAGAAGCTTCCCGCGGGGTTCCAGAGGGCGGAGTTCCTTTTCGAACATGGCTTTCTCGATATCGTCGTAGAAAGAAAGGATCTGAAAAACACGATTTCGAACATAATCCGGTATACCGCGGAGTAAAATATGAGTGACCTTCACCAGGAAGAACCGGGAGTATCCGCTTCCGGCGGCATATCGGCCTCGGGTCTTGTCAAGGTTTATAAAAAGAGAAGGGTTGTAGACGATATTTCCTTCCATATCAAGCAGGGCGAAATAGTCGGCCTTTTAGGCCCGAACGGCGCGGGAAAAACGACAACCTTTTACATGATAGTAGGGCTTGTCAAACCTGACGGCGGAAAGGTTTTCCTTAAGAATGAGAACATAGCCGGCTTCCCGATGTTTAAAAGAGCCCTTATGGGCATAGGCTATCTTCCGCAGGAAAACTCGATATTCCGCAAACTCTCCGTCGAGGATAATATCCGGAGCGTTCTCGATCTTAAGGGAATGGAAAAAAAAGAGATCGAAAATATAGTGGATTCACTGATAGCCGAACTCGGACTTGAGAAGATAAGGTTCCAGAAGGCATATACGCTTTCCGGAGGGGAAAAGCGCAGGACTGAAGTTGCGAGAATCCTTTCCATCAAGCCCGATTTCCTGCTGCTCGACGAGCCGTTTACAGGGATCGATCCCATCGCGATCGCCGATATCCAGAACATCATTCTCCAGCTTAAAAAAGACAGGAACCTTGGAATCCTCATAACGGACCACAATGTGCGTGAAACCCTCAAAATAACCGACAGGGCGTATATTATTAACGAAGGAAAGATCCTTGTCAGCGGAACTTCCGAAGAACTTATCAAGGACAAAGAAGCCCGCCGGATCTACCTTGGAAGGGACTTTGTAATGTAAACAGCCCTGAGTCCTTATTAAGGAGCGACGGAGGTCTTTTCTTTTATCTTCTGCTTCATCTGTTTTGCAAGTATCAGGGGCGCCTGTGCGCCGACCTTCATGGCAAGGACTTCATCGAAGAGCTTGTCGGCTTGCGCGTATTTCGACTCAACAAATTTAATAAAACCGATCTCATAGGTGGCCCAGGCCCTCTGGTCCATATTTTCAGGCGTGTCGTTGGTGAATATTTTGATGACTTCGGAGTAGTAGTATTCGGCGTTATCGTAAGCATAGTAGCTGTAATTCTGGGCGCCGAGTTCCATGACTTTTTTAACGGGGTATGTAGAGAGGTCCTTTTCAGGAAGCACATTGCTGACTCCGCCGCAGGCCGCAAGAATAAGGGTTGTGCAAGTCAAAACTGCAGATAATTTTATTTTCATGAATTCTCCTCATTTTATATAGTGATTAGTATACACCGGAAAATCCTTATCTTCAACTTTTTAGAATGCCAGGACGGTGTTTCGAATGGATCGGAAACGCGGAGGAAATTAACTTTTAGATAGTAAATTCCGTAACTTATAAAGGTTTTAATCCATCGGGGGGATAAACATGGAAATATCAGATATCCAGGTAATATCGGAGAAGCTCATAGCGAACATAGAAAAGGTGATCGTGGGCAAAAGGGGCGTGATCGAGAAGGCGTTAGTATCGCTATACTGCCGAGGGCATATACTTCTTGAAGATGTGCCGGGGCTGGGGAAAACCATGCTCGCAAGGGCCGTTGCACGGTCTATCGATGCAACGTTTAAAAGGATACAGGGAACTCCCGATCTTCTGCCCATGGACATCATCGGGGTCTCCATTTATAATCCCGAGATCAGGAAATTCGAATACCGGAAAGGCCCTATTTTCGCCCAGATAATATTAGTGGACGAGGTCAACCGCGCTACTCCCAAAACCCAGTCGGCAATGCTGGAGGCAATGGGGGAATCGCAGGTTTCCATCGAGGGAATGACTATCCCGCTTCCCGATCCTTTTTTTGTGATCGCCACTGAAAACCCGATAGAGTTCGAAGGGACTTTCCCCCTTCCGGAGGCTCAGATGGACAGGTTTTTCATAAGCCTCAAGATCGGCTACCCGGCTCCGGAGGAAGAGGAAGAGGTGATAATGATGCAGGCAGGCAGGCATCCGATCTATACGCTCGAGCCTGTAATAAGCACAAGCGACATAATACAGGTCCAGAACCTTGCAGGGACCGTTCATGTTGATAAATCTCTCAGGGCTTACATTGTAAGCATAACAGGCTCGACAAGGATCGATCCCGATCTTGAATTAGGCGCATCCCCCAGGGGCAGCATCGCCCTTTATAAAGCGTCACAGGCCCTGGCAGCCCTGAAGGGAAGGGATTTTGTAATACCCGAGGATATCAAGGTGCTCGCTCCTGAAGTCCTCAAGCACCGCATCATCCTCCGGTCGGAAGCGAAACTAAAGAACCTGAAGCCGGAAAATATAATCGCCAAGATTTTATCGAATACTCCTGTGCCCATACAGGCCGATCCCGGGCAGCCTAAGTGAGCAAGGGCAGAGCTGTAATCCTTTTTGTTTTAATCGCGGCTGATTTCCTGTTTATCAATTACCCGGGCGTAAAGATAATTTTATACGCCGGAGTCCTGCTTATCCTTTTCAGCCGGGTTTATACAATGATTGTAAAAGCCAATATAAGCATTGAAAGAAAATCCATGAATTCCATCCTGTTTACAGGATTAAACGATGAAAGCGTCCTGACGGCCGCTAATAAATCGATAATTCCATTTCATGCCCTGCTGATAAGCGATTATGCCGATCTCCGGGTGAGTGATAAGCAGAGCCATATATTTCTCGGGTCGGTTGGCGGCGGAGAAAAAAAGGACTTCACCTTCACACTTTACGGCAGGAAAAGGGGCAAATATTCGATCGGTCCGACGAGGGTGACTTTCACGGACTGCCTTGGCCTTTTTTCTTTCATGGAGGAAATAAAAACCGTCAGGGATGTGATCGTTCTTCCAAGGATATATAAAATCCCGCAGCCCGGCTTTAAAAGCCTTCAGCCCCAGGGAGTGATAAAAAACTCCGTCCCGATTTACGAGGACCCATCAATAATTACAGGTGTCAGGGAATACGAGAACGGAGACGATATCAAGAAGATTAACTGGAAGATATCCGCCCGTCACAGCAGGTTTTATATCAATACGTACCAGCATTCCATCTCCTCGAACAGCATGGTGCTTTTGAACCTGTCTGACCGGGATCTCGATTACAGGGAAAAAGAATTTTATGCCGGCAGGCTGATAGAGGTCTGCGCATCCCTTTTCAACGAACTTTATGCGATAAAACAGTCTTTCAGCCTGGTTTCGAACGGGTCGAGAGACGGTTCCGGACAGGCGCTTATTACTCCTTCAGGAAAATCTGAAAATCATTTTATTTCCATACTCACAGACCTGGCATTGATCGAGCCCGGTAAAGATATTCCCCTGAGCTCTTTATTCGGCAGTCTTAAAAGCATCAGGTGGGGTTTATCGGTCTATCTGATAACGACAAGGATCGACAAGGAGTCGCTAAGTTTCCTGATGGACCTGCGCAGGAGGGGTCATTCTGTCAGCATTATTTATGCCGGTCCTGAATTAAGGATTGACATGAGTTTCTGGAATATCGGTTTTCAGACCTTTTATGCCGAATGGAAGGATGATTTGATAAATCTAAACAGGCTGTAGGGAGGGAGCATGTACTCCTGGAGCAGGAGAATATTCGCTGTAAACCTTTTTTTTGTTCTTGCCGGCATTTCCGGCCTGCTGTTTTATTCCCTGATGAGCATATTTTACAGCAATTATGAAGGGGCTGCCCTCTGGATAAATATACTGATATTTTTCACGGCCGGCTTTGCTGTTCTTATTTACTTCAGCGATCATATAAGCCAGGCCCTAAAAATACTTTTAACATTTATTCTCTTTCCCGGCTCCTTTTTCACTGTCAGGTATATTTTCAGCAATTTCTTAGGTTATCTGAGGATACCTGTTTTTACTCCGGGTCAGATGCTGCTGATGGTCCTCGGGCTTTACCTTGTTCAGAGGCTTTATCTGAGCGTTATAAAAAAGGGGTTCGACAGGATATTTTCCATTCTCGAATGCGAAGGGGGCTTCGATTCGCATGATAAATTCAGGGAATGGGCCGAAGGCCAGGTTAATGTCAGGAGCGGGGAGACCGGCCCTTCATGGTATGTGAAAATAATCACGAATACGGTTTTCGCCCTTCTCGTCCTTTCTTTTATTTCGATTGCTAAAAATCCGGGAACAAGATGGTATGATTCGATATTTTTATTATGCCTGGGCGCGGGCGGCACAGGCATCTATCTTGTTCTTTTCCAGCTTTCTTCTATACTCCGCTGGAAGCTTCTCGGCTACAAAGTCGGAGAAGATATGCTCTCAAACTGGAACAGGATAATATCGTTTTCACCCATTTTCCTGATTGTAATGTCCATAGCCATTCCATGGAATTTTTCAGTTTTTCCTTCCGGGGCCCTGACTAAATTTATAAGAGGATTATTCACTTTTTTAGGCGGCAATCTCGCGGAGCAGTCCTACTCTCCGCCGGATAATTCATTACCCCTTAAACAGGCTGTAAATCCGGCTTCACAGCAGGATGCCGGTTTGCTGAAATGGGCCGCTTATTTAATAATAGCAATCGGGGCTTACATAGCTCTTTATTTTGCCGCCGCGGCTGCAGGGTTTATCCTTTATATAATTTTCAGGAACAGGAAGAGCCCCGCCTGGGCCGGATTTTTTATTAAGAGATTCCTCCGGGTGTCGAAGATCGTCCGGGGCGTTGGCGACGCCTTATTTTTCCTGCTTAAATTTTTTCTTGCAATGTTCGGGCTGGCAGAGATAAAGGGGCAGGATAAAAGAAAGATGTCCGCAATCGAGAAACAGCTGCTGTCATTTTTCGACAATTATGTAAAACTGTCTGAAGAGAAACTCGATGAGATAAAAATGATAATACGCGATTTTCTAAGGCTTATCGAGGCTGCGAGCGCTTCGGTAGTGCCGTATTACATCCATTACGGACCGGGCGAATATATGGATATGCTCAGGGAGCGCCTGCCGGATCAGGGAGGGGACATTTCGCAGATAAGCTCAATTTTCAATGAAAGCAGGTACAGCCTTCATCTTCTCCCGGAAAGCAGGAAGAAGGGTTTCAGGCCTGCCGTCGACAGGGTCATTTCAGGAATAAAAGATTTCGAACGGAGGAAACCCGTCCCGAAGGGGAAGCCCTTGTAAGGGAAGCCCTTGTAAGGGTGATTATTTGTCGGAAACCTTTTCCACGACTATCCTGAAATTGACGGCAAGCGCGGCAATCGCGCCGATAGCGGCCCAGACAGGCAGGAGGACGGCCCCGATAACGCCCAGGGTAAGGGGAATTTCGATCAGGCTCTGGCCGTCATCGTTCTTGATCGTGATCCGCCGGATATTTCCCTCGTGTATGATTTCCCTTATTTTCGACAGCAGGCTGTCCCCGCTGACCTTGAACTCCTCGGTCCTGACTTTTTCTTTTTCCTGGTCGGTCATAAAACCTCCTTAACGAATCCGGAATAATATAATCTTTAATTGTTAAATTATCAAGGACGAAGGGGGACTTTTTACAGGGAGACAGCGAGGTAACAGAGGGGCATGGATGAATTGGAACCACAGGTTGGAACTGCAGATTCCTCAGATTACACAGATAGATTATTTAATGCCAGCAAGGAATTAATAAATATTGCCAATTATTATTAAATGGAATAAAATGTATTGATGAAAACTAAAATAATGGTTTTATCAGTAATTATTTTCTTAATCACATCTATTTTGTCAGCACAAACTGTTACTAACATTTCTATTTCGATAATGGCGCAGACTGGAACAAATATAAATATTTCTGTATTTAATATTATTCAAAAAACAATAAACCAAAGCTGGATAAATAATCTTATATTTTTAAATGACCCTGGGGTAAAAATCTTTGAAATTTTTATTTCAATAATTGTATTATTAATTTTCATGTCCTGGCTCGCTTTAAAACCTAAAAAAAACATAATATTAATAATCTTGATGAGAATATTAAAGGGGATATTTTTTATTTTATTCATTTTTTCACTTGTTTTTTTATTCTCTTTAGGGGAAAGAATTTTATCATTTATTCTTTTATTAATAATGATGATTTTTTATTTTATTACATCTGAAATGTCTTGCGATTCTGTTATAGTTAATGCTTTTACTCTACCAGATTCTTTTTTAACAAAACATCAAGGATATACAGGGCAGGTATTAGCAAGTATTATTATCGATGAAATATATAAAATCAAAAATTTATCAAAGAAATTCGATAACAATAATTCTGAAGGAGATTTAGAAACTGATGAAATGTCATATATTCCTAACCAAAATGGTATAGATATTCCAATTGAAGTCGGTAAGGTTACTTTTTCAATCAAAGGAATTGTTCAGTATTTAAAAAAAACAGGCTGCCTGGAATGGTTGTTTAAAGGAAAAAATTATGTTGTTGACGGGGATATTGTAGAAAAGATTAACGAAAATAACAAGTGGATGTTTTATATAAGAGTTCAGGATAAAGACATGCATGTAACAGAAAATTTCATTATTGATGGGGATATGGATTTATTTAAATATGGAGTTTTCATTATAGTAAATACTAGCTCCAATAAAGCAATGAGCTATTATAAAATCGCAGACTATTGTCAAGAGCAAGAAAATTTCGATGAAGCTATTAAGCAATATAATAATGCAATAAAAAACAAGCAGGATTTTGTGGAAGCCCATAATGATCTTGGTATTGTTTATAGTGTTATGGAAGAATTTGATAAAGCTATCGAAGAATATAAATTAGCAATAAAATACAAACCGGATTATTCGAATGCTTATTATAATCTCGGAAATGCTTATATTCATAAAAATGAATTCGACAAAGCCATTCAAAAATACCAAACAGCAATAAAACATAAAAAAGATCATGCGGCAGCACATAATAATCTTGGCAATTCTTATAATCATAAAGAAGAATTTGACAAAGCTATCGAAGAATATAAATTATCACTGAAATATAATCCAAATGATGCTAAAACCTATTATAATCTTGGTAATGCTTATTATGCCAAAAAAGAATTTGACAAGGCTATCGAAGAATATAAATTAGCAATAAAATACAAACCGGAATACTCGAAGGCTTATAGTAATCTTGGCCTTACTTATTTTCAAAAAAAAGAATTAGATAAAGCTATAAATCAATATCAAAAAGCTATTAAATATAAACCTGATAATGTTTTTGCTTATTTCAATCTTGGCCTTGCTTTGAGAAATAAAGGGCAGCAAAATGATGCTAAAGCGGCATTTCAAAAATGTATTGATCTTGGTAAATTTGTTTCCGATTCTCAAAAAAATATTGAAGAAATTGAGAAAGGTAATAATTCCAAATAAGCTTTCACTCTTCGCTCTCCGTGCCTCGATTGACTTTTACATATCAAATGACTATATTCATTTAATACCTTATATTATAATAGTAATAGTTCATTGAGGAAGAAATGGCTTTAGATATAGATAAAATTCTCTCTTTCACAGGGAACAAGTACGAAATAACCAGCACCATAACAAAATATGCGCGGTATCTTTCCCAGAAAAACGATGAAGATCTTGAGATACCCATAAACAGGACCCAGAAAGAAAAAGTAGTAATAAGCGCTATAAACGATATGTTAAACGGTAAAGTCTCTTACCGGGTCGAAGTCCCCGTGGACGATAAACAGTCCTGACCGGCTGAAGCGTGGGAGGTTTGGATATGGGTGATCTTAATTCCGCGGACAATAACAATAAAATGGTTATTGTTCCAGGTGGAACTTTCCAGATGTATTCCCAGAAGGTATCAGTCTCATCATTTTCTATTTCAAAATTTTATATCGATCAGGGTGAATGGGTAGAGGTTATGGGAGATAATCCATCACATTTTAATGATAATCTTAATAATCCCGTTGAAAATGTTTCATGGTATGATGCGATTGTTTATTGCAATAAAAGGAGCATAAAAGAGGGCCTGACACCTGTGTACTCGATCAGTGGAAGCAACGAGCCTTCATCCTGGGGAGCGGTTCCGGATGCGATAAATTCCACCTGGGATACTGTCACCGCCGACTGGTTTGCCAATGGATACAGGCTGCCTGCGGAAATGGAATGGATGTGGGCGGCAATGGGGGCCGATACGGCGAATCCGGGGCAGGTTAATCTCACCGGCTACAATAAAGTCTTTGCGGGGAGCACAGGGGTAAATTGCATTAATGACTATGCATGGACCAGCGGCAATAGCGGAGAAACCACGCATCAGGTAGGTACAAAATTGATGAACGAGCTTGGCCTGTATAACATGAGCGGGAATTTGTGGCAGTGGTGCTGGGACTGGTACAGGAATTATCCGATGGGGCCGCAAAAGGATTACCGCGGGACGGTTTCGGGCATGCGCCGCGTCTTACACGGCGGCAGCTGGTACGACGATCAGTCGCATGCCACGGTCGCCTATCGTGCAGACCGCAACCCGTTTAACCAGCTCAACAATATCGGCTTCTGTGTCGTGCGCACTTGAGATTTAATGAAACACAGCAGAAGCGGAAGATGAGAAAGAGGGGCTATCAGAGCCTCAATTTGACTATTCAATCCCCGCCAGGCCTTCGGCCCGGGGTGATCCGGCAATATAAATTCTAAGTTCTCCATGGCGCATCTTTTCTTGATTTTATTCCCTTATCGAGATATTATCATGCAAGTTTCACTATGTTTACGGAGAGGCGATGGGTTCTATAAGCGTATCTGTCATCATCCCCTGTTTTAATGAACAGGAAGTTATAAAAGAAACATATAAAAGGGTGAGTGATGTCCTTTCGTCAGGCGGATTTAAAAGCTTCGAAATGATATTTATAGATGACGGGAGCAAAGATAAAACCCTTGAAATTCTTGAAGGAATCGCGGCTTCCGATAAAAATGCCAGGGTGATCAGTTTTTCAAGGAATTTCGGCCATCAGGCGGCAGTATCGGCAGGGATATGCAGCGCTGCCGGAGACGCGGCTGTGATAATCGACGCCGACCTGCAGGATCCTCCGGAACTTATCCCCGAAATGGTGGCGATACACACCGAAAAAGGGTACAATGTAGTTTACGGCATCCGTGAAAAAAGACGCGGGGATTCATTCTTTAAGAAAATAACGGCAAAGCTGTTCTACCGGACCTTAAATACCCTTTCAGAAGTGCCGATTCCCCTCGATACCGGGGATTTCCGCCTGATAGACAGGAAAGTTATCGATGTATTTATCAGCCTTAAAGAAAGGAATAAATATATCAGGGGACTGATCAGCTGGATCGGCTTCAGGCAATATCCATTCTATTACAGCAGGGATCCCAGGAAAGCCGGTGAGACAAAATATCCGCTGGCCAAGATGATTGCGTTTGCGACTACCGGACTTCTCTATTTTACAAAAAAACCGCTGAAGATCTCCTTGACCCTGGGGTTCTTCAGTGTTATAATCGGTCTTGCTTTAATTTTGTATGTTTTTATCGCTAAATTTTCCAATGTCATCCATACGGTTCCGGGCTGGGCATCCACAATCATTTCTCTCGTGTTTTTCGGAGGGGTTCAGCTCATGACCATCGGAGTTCTCGGAGAATATATAGGCAGCATTTTTGACGAAGTTAAGGGCCGGCCTGAATATATAATCGACAGGAAAATGAATTTTACAAAAGACCGCTAAAAATTAGGAGAGATTTTAATGAGCAATTTGTTAAAAAAATATTTTATAATATTCTTTTTCTTCTTCTTAGCTTTAGTTCCCCTCGGGGGGGCCGAGCCGGGGCAAAAGGAAAAGGTCACCATGACGCTCATGGCTGAAAAGCTTCAGGAACATTACAGCGGCGGGGATTTAACCCCGGAATTTTCAACCAATGCGTTCAACCTTTATTTAAAGAACCTCGATTATTATAAAAGGTTTCTGCTCAAGGAAGATATAGAAAAACTCAAGCGGTACGAGGAATCGATGGGCCAGGATTTCCTTGATAAAAACACCGGAATCCTCACCCTTTCGAGATCTATCATGGAGAAGAGGATAAAGGAAGTCAGGCTTTACGGCAACGATATCCTCAAGACTCCCTTTAACCTCAATGAGAACGAGACGGTGGAATTCAATCCGAAAAAGAGGGATTACTGCGCTAATTCGGATCAGCAGAAGGATTTCTTGAGGAAATATTTGAAATACGATGTCATGCAGCAGTACCTTGAAACTTTATCTGAAAAATCCAATGAAAATAATGCTTTCCAGCCGGATATCGAAAAATCCGCAAGGGAAAAAGTCACTAAATCGTTTAACCAGATGCTCGATAGAATGGCATCTGAAAAAGAGGAAGACCAGTTTTACAGCTACCTCAACGTGATCGCCGAGACTTTAGACCCCCATTCGTCTTTTTTTTCTCCCGTCGATAAAACAGAATTCGACATGGCGATAAGCGGCACCTTCGAGGGCATAGGAGCCCAGCTCAAGGAAGAAGGAGATCTCGTAAAGGTTCAGGAGATCATTCCCGGCAGCGCGGCATGGAGGCAGAATCTCCTTAAAAGCGGCGACCTTATTTTAAAAGTAGGGCAGGGGCAGGGCGGCGAACCGGTCGATATAGTCAATATGCCTGTGAAGGATGTTGTTAAACTTATCCGGGGTCCTAAGGGGACCGAGGTTCGTCTCACGGTAAAAAAGCCTGACGGATCGATAAGGATAATACCCATAGTAAGGGATAAGGTTGTCCTTGAAGATACATACGTAAGATCTGATATAATTGAAGATCATGCGAGCGGGAAAAAATACGGATATATTTATCTCCCTATTTTTTATCATGATTTTAATAACAGAAACGGCAGAAATGCCGCCGACGACATGAGAAAAGAGATCGCGAACCTTATGGATGAAAATATTTCCGGTATAATACTCGACCTGAGAAACAACGGCGGCGGTTCTCTTGACGACGCCATTAAAATAACGGGTCTTTTCATAAAGGGCGGTCCGGTCGTTCAGGTAAATAACGGGCATGGATGGTCGAGCGCATATCCGGACCCCGATCCGGAAATTGTTTACAGCGGTCCGCTTGTGGTTATGATCAATTCCCTGAGCGCTTCCGCGTCGGAGATCGTTGCGGCTGCGCTTCAGGATTACGGACGCGCTGTAATAGTCGGCGATAGGACCTTCGGCAAAGGAACAGTCCAGCAGGTCGTCGATCTCGACAGCAGCCCTTTATTCAATAGTTTGAAACCCCTCGGTTCGATCAAGCTTACCGTACAGAAATTTTACAGGATCAACGGGGATTCGACACAGCTCAAGGGAGTGACCGGCGATATTCCTCTTCCCGATCCGTACAGCGCCATGGACATGGGAGAAAGCTCGATGGATTACCCCCTCCCATGGGATTCGACTACCGTTCTCGATTATAATAAATGGGACGTCACTTACAATATAGAAGAATTGAAGGATAACAGCAAAAAAAGGGTGAGCAGGAACAAGATTTTCAATCTTATCACATCGAATGCCCAGATCATGTCCCGGGAAATCAACAGCCCCAAAAGCCTGCAGCTTTCGAAACTGATGGAGGAACAGAAGACAACCAGGGACCTGGGGGACGGCATTAACAAGCTCCTTGACAGCACAAACCTCTTCGAGGTTGAAATACCGAAGGGCGAAATGGAAGAGGGGGATTACAGCGACAGGAAGGATAAAATGGAAGCGTATCTCAAGACCCTTTCGAAAGACATCTACGCTGAAGAAGCTGTAAATATCCTCGGCGATATGAATGAAGAAATTAAATAATACATTTCTGGAGGAAATGACATGTTTGGAAAATTAACAGTATTTATTATAGCAGCCGGAGTTTTTGCCTTTTTGGTCCTATCGTCCTGTTCAACCCCTGTTAATACAAGCCTGACGATAGAAAACGGTAATGCGACCAATGTGTTTAATGTTTACTGGAACGGCGTATATTACGGGGATATACCGGCCGGGAACGCCCTTAATTCGTCCGTTTCGGCAGGAACGGGCACCATCACTTATTATTTTGTAACTAATTCCAACCAGATGATTACAACTTCTCCCGTAACTGTTTACGCAGGAGATAACGATTCAATCTCCATCCAGACCAACCTTTAACCTGCCGCACCGGGACATGTCGCTTTTTCAAGGCGTCCGAGATTTTCGAGCGCCTTTTCCCTTGAATCGGAGCAGTATTCAGGGTCTGCCCTGAAATTACGGCAGACTTCGGGGCGGCTTCTGTAAATAAGGCATGTGCAATCGGGCCCGAGATGGAAGCACCTTGTTCCCGCGGGTTTGCCTCCGCCCATTCCCGGGATGGGGGATGAGATCGATATGGCTATGCAGCATGCCCCGCATCCGGACCGGCATTCCATCTTTTATTTCCAGCGGCTGTTCATGGCAAGAAATCTTTCATCCAATTCCTGCCTGGAAGCTTTTTTGAAATTCTCTGTGAAGGAATAGCCGATTTCCTGTTCATCGCTTAGCAGTCCTTTCATTACGGCTGCGGCAAATTCTGAGGAAGTGACCCCTGCCGAAGCGTAATTTCGCTTTGCCCTTCCCTCGGGGTTAAGCTCGGTATCCACGCCGGGCGGGATCAATTCATAAACTTTGACTCCGTTATCTTTAAGCTGGTATCTTAGCGACATTGTATAGGAATGAAGAGCCGCCTTGGTCGCGCAGTATACAGGCATTCTCACTGCCGGGACAAAACCGAGGCCCGATGATACGTTTATAATTACCGGATCCCTTGCTTTTAACAAAACCGGGGTGAACATGGCTGTCAGAATTATGGGTGATTCGAGGTTTATTTTTATCTCGTCAGGGCCGGAGAGGAGCTCTTCGGTTCCCTTTTTCAAATCTATATCCCTCTGGATGCCAGCATTATTGACAAGCACATTGAAGTTCTTAAAGTTCGAAAAAACATGATCGAATAGCGATTTCCTGTCCTTATCGTCGGTAACGTCGGCCCGGATGACCTTCAGACCCGGGAGATTTTTCTGCGCTTCTTCGAGCTTTTCTTTCCTGCGGCCGCAGATTATGACCTCATTGCCGGCGGCAATGAACGACACGGCAAGAGCGTAGCCGATGCCGGTCGCTCCGCCTGTTATAAGAATTGTATTGCCTGACATTATCATAGCCTGCCTCCTATTATTCTAAGGGTGTTACAGCGGTCCCTTTTAACTTTTCTTTCTTCTTATACCTGAGCATCAAAAGCGGGATGAGGCAGAAGAGAGTAGCCAGACCCGCAATAAGGAAGTCGTCGCAGATGGATTGCACGAAAGCCTGGTTCGCCGCGCTCTGGAATATTGAAAACTGGGAGATTGACACGGCGTCTCCCGAATTTCTGCCTGAAAACTGCTCGACCATCGTCTTCACAGCCATAACGGAATGCTGGAAAGCCGGAGAATACCGATTTACGCCCTGGTTGTAATTTGCGGAATGAATTATCATCTGGTGAGAGAGGATCGTTCCCATTACAGCGACCCCGAAACTTCCGCCGATCTGGCGTATTACATTGAAAAGACCGGAAGCCTGAGCAAAGTTCTGGGGCGTTATCCTGGTCATCGCGAGGGTGCTCAGGGGGGCTATTATCATTCCCATCCCGACCCCTCGTATCAGGAGAGGCATCATTATCTGCAGATTATCCGAATCGAGGGAAAGGTAATTCTGCATGATCAGCCCCAGGGCGAGGAACCCAAGGCCGGCGCCTGCGAGTATCTTGGGGTTCATCTTATCGGATAATACACCTGATACCGGCGACATTATAGCCTGGATTATGCCTATCGGCAGAAAGACCATACCCGCCTGAAGGGCAGTATATCCCAGGGAATTTTGCAGGTACAGAGGGAGCAGGAACGTGCTGCCGAACATTCCGAAACCGAATATGAAGAACACTATATTTGCCATAGAGAAGTTGAATTCTTTCAGCAGCCTCAAGTCTATCAGGGGGTGCTCGATTCGCAGGTCGATGTATAGAAAGCTTGCAAAACCTATGGCTGCTAAAACAAAGCACGTAATTATGAAATTGGAATGCCATCCGTCGGTGTTCCAGGAGGAATTCCCGCAGGCCAGCGCAAGAAGCAGGAACGTCAGGAATACCGCCATCGATATGGCGCCCCCGAAGTCGAAAGAACGGGCTTTTTCGGTCCTGTACTCCTTCTGGATTATGATAGTCGCCGCAAGGCCGAGTATCCCGAAGGGAATATTGACCAGGAATATGGCGTGCCAGCTGAAATTATCTATGAGATAACCCCCTATGACAGGGCCGAAAGAAACTGAAGCGGCCGAGGCTATTCCCCAGAAACCGATGGCCATACCCCGTTTTTCAGGCGGAAATGTCCTTATAATTATAGCCATGCCGACCGGCATGAGAAGCCCCGCTCCCAGCCCCTGGATGACCCGGCAGGCGATAAGTACCGTCTCGTTCCATGCGAAACCGCAGAGGAGAGAACCGAGAGTGAAGAAGAACAATGCTGCAAAATAGCTCCTCTTGTATCCGAAATGGTCGGCTATCCAGCCGGAAGCCGGAAGCATAACTGCCATTATGAGCATGTATGCGGTCATGATCCATTCTATCTTGTCGACGCTTGTCCCGAATGTGTTCATTATGTTCGTAAGGCCGACATTCACGATGGTCGAGTCCAGGACGGCCATGAAAGTCCCGAGCATCACATTGGCTAATACAAGCCAGCGGTAAGAATCATGGTCATGATTAGCGCGGGGAAGGAAACCTCCCCCTTTTCTGAATTGAGCTTTGTTGGGCATAAACTTTTATTAACCTCTTTTAATCGAAACTTCTACAGACATTCCCGGCAGTAAAGTGATCGTCGTCTTCAATGACGCGTTGACGGGCTCTATCGAAATTTTCACAGGTATTCTCTGGGTCACTTTTGTAAAGTTACCGGAGGCATTGTTCGGGGGAATAAGGGAGAACTGGGAACCTGTATCTGTGCCTAATTCCCTGACCCTGCCCTTGAATGCTATATTAGGATAAGCGTCGACATGAATCGAAACATCTTTTCCTACCCTGAAACTTGAAAGGTTGACTTCTTCTATATTTGCAGTCACCCAGATGTCTTCTGTATCGTTGACGGTCAGAACGGCTTCTCCCGGCTGAGCGACATCGCCTTCCATAAGCCATTTCTTGGCGACGATCCCGTTAAAGGGAGATACGAGCGTAGAGTCGTTGAGATTGACTTTTGTCAGGCTCAACTGCGCCATCGACATGGCTGCCTGGCTTACTGCTACGCCATAGGCGGCCTTGGCAGCTTCAAGCGCTTTCTTTGAATGCGAGTACTGTTCAACGGTGATAACCTCGCTCTTGAACTGCGTGTCGGCTCGTGTGTAATCTTCCTGGGCCCTTGCTAAATTTACCCTTGCCGATTCGATATTTCCCTGGGCGACCGAGTAAGCGGCTTCAGCCTGGCTTTCCTGGGCGTTAAGGGTCGTCTTGTCGAGAACAACAAGCACCTGGCCGTTCGTGACTTTATCGCCTTCCTGCACATATATCCTTGCTATTTTACCGAGCATCTTCGGACTGATCGACACCTTGTCCCTGTCGACATAAGCGTCGTCGATCGTCAGGGTTCCGTTAATAAACACATACCAGACCCATCCGCCGAGCATTACAATGATAAAAATTATCAATGCTATAAGATACCTGTTATTTCCTTCTTTGGGTTTTGCTCCGAGTACTTTTTCAGCCATTATGATTCTCCTTCCTGATTTTATATTTTTCTACGAAAAAGTTGATGTCTTCAAGCGACTTTTTAAGAGTCTCAAGGTCTTTTTCGCTGTACCTTGTTATGATCCCCTTGAAATAGTTTTTCATATCCTTCATATGTTCGCTTATCCTGTTTTTGCCGGCCTCCGTGAGCCTTATGGAAATTATCCTGCGGTCAGTATCGCTGTACAGGCGCTCAACATATCCATGTTCTATCAGTTTATCGATAAAAACCGTTACGTTGGGCTTGGGGGCCATCAATTTCTTGCCGAGAGCGGACATGTTGAGCTGGCCCTCACTATTTAATATAAACATAATCTGCATATGAACGTTGGATAAGTCATGACCCTGCAGCACTTCGGATTGTATTTGTTTTATTGCCTTCATAAACACGGGTATAAGAGTTGCGAAGGTATCCATCATCTGGTCTATTACAGGTTCCGTCATTTTATTCCTCTTTAATATTTAAGCGTCAATTAAGCTTGCCTATAAGGCGGTTAAGCCTGACATTGGCGCTGTAGTAGTCGAAAATGGATTTCGACCACCTGGACTCGGCTTCAACTACCGAGTTTTCGGCGTCGATGACTTCAAGTTCCGTCGAATTACCGGCCTTGTACCTCGCGTCCGCGAGGCGGTATCCTAATTTGGCAAGGTTTACATCGTCCATGGAAACGCTTATGTTCTCCTTGCCCTCTTCAAGCTGGAGAAGAAGCGACTGCACCTCGAAGGTTACCGAGTTTGTCGCTATATTCCTCTCCTTTTCCAGGGATTCGACTGTGGCCATTGCCTCCTGCTGGCTGTTCCAGGTTCTGGAAACGAACGGGATCAGGCTGTCGAAAGACCATGTGAGGTCTATGCCGGCGTTCCAGGTGCTGTTCCAGGTTCTGTTAATGGAAAGCATTTCATTCGTCTTGGAAAGGTCGTACCCGTAGTTGAAAAATGCCCCCAATGTGGGATACATGCTGCCGGTGGCGATTTCCCTGGAATACCTGGCCACCTGTAGCGAGGTGTCGATAGTCATCAGTCCTATGTCGTTGGAAAGGGCGAGGTTGAGGATTTCATCCTTGTTGGTTACCGGCAGGATAATATTGGTTGTATCCAGCAGGTTCCCGATTATCTCTACGGACTCGGGATCGTTGATGCCTATCTGCTGGCAGAAAACGAGCTTTTCGTTCTTCAGGCTGTTTGAAAGGTCCGTCAGAACGGGGAGGCTGAGCTTGTATCTCAGGTTCGCGGTAATAAAGTCGAACTCTGTCGCGTTCCCCGATACGTAATTGTTGCTCGTGTATGTTACATGCTCCCTGAGCGACTGGTTGTAATCCAGCTGGCTTTTAATATTCTCCCTGATCAGGAAAAGGTTGTAAAAAGATGTCGTAACGCTCGATACAACCTCGTTCTTCATGTCCTTGAGCTTCGCCTTTGCCAGGTCGAGATAGGCCTGCCTTATGGAAACTGCATTCCAGTACCTGAACCCTGCGAAAAGTGTCTTTGTAACGGAAATACCCGCGTGGTAATTATCGGGATAAGCGTTTGTGATCGTCGGCAATGATTGCCCCTGGAAAGCCGAAGCGAAGCTCGGGCCGAACAGGCTTATCATATTGTTATAATTTTCCTGTCCCAGCGAAACGGTCAGCGGGTCAAGTTCTGTGAAACGGGCATCTCCGTTGACCTGAGGCATCGCGAAATCGGCGAAAGCCTCGCCGTATTGGGCCTGTGCCACCTCTATATCCTTCTCTGTCTTGGATATGGAAAGATTGTTCTTCAGCGCAAGGTCTATAGCGTTCGAGAGGTTGACAGTCGTTATCTCCGCAGACATGGTCCCGGCGAAAATAAAAGCTGCGGCAAGCATAAAAAATATTCTCTTCATTAAAAGTCTCCTTCAGGTTAATCTTATTTTTGTAATTTTATCTTCTTTATTCCTTTATATAACAATATTCTTTGTATAATAATTATAAAATATAACATATTTCCGCAAATAAGGCAAAAGAATAATTAGTTCATGTAATAATGACGAAATGTTTCAGGTTTTATTGCATTTTATGACGATAATTTCAGTATTATCATGAGATGGTGCAAAAAATGCTTTTTCTTAAAAATCTTCTGATTTTAATAATGCTTTCCACACTTTCCGGCATCGCCCTTGGGGCGGCGCAGCCTAAAATCCTTGTCTTTGCGCCTTCAGACCTTTCCGACACTGTTAAATACCCTTCAAGCTACATTTACAGGGAGATAATTTTTAAAGATATTTACGATATCCTGATCAAAAAGGGCGGCTATGATATCCCCGCCGAACTTTACCTTGAAACTTTATCGAAAAACGCGTTGACGCCTGCGGCGGCGGCTCTAAAAGAGGGAGCTAATGCCGTAATATACGGCGATTATAAGTTTTCCGGAGTTCCGGGCGCCCTGGCGATATCTATAAATATCCTGATCCTCGAGTATCCTTCGGGCAAAATTTCTTCATTTTCATATGAGGCGCCGGCTGATATCAAGATGTTTTCAAGCATTGACAGGATCATCGGGGACGTCGCCGGCACGATAGAGCTGATCAAGCCTAAGGAGATAAAGCCTTCTGAAGCCGTTGCTGCGCCGCTCCCGCTATCCGGGGAATTTAAACCCGATCTTTCCGCCTCGCCCCCTGTTAAAAAAAAGGGATTTCCGGTAATGATAGGTTTCAACCTCGCTGCAGGGGCGGCTTGGGGGAATTATTCAATCGATAATACTTCCGATCTTGGCTTGATAAACCCGAATTATTCTTCTGCAGCGGGTGAAATCAAGGAAACCGCCACAACAGAACCGGTATATTTTTCCTCCGCCGAATTTTTCCTCGATCTTAAATATGTCAGGCTCGATATCGCGGGCGGTTTTAGTCCGGCAACTCCGGATATTGTTAACGCAAATTATAGTTTTAATATTACATCACCCTTAATCACCAGTTTTTCAGGAACCGCAGATTCGACCAATTATAGCCAGACAATAACCTTTGCCGTCGGGATCTTACTGAAATATCCCATAGATCTTCCCGACGGATCGGACGTATGGCCCGGCGCGGGCATAGATTATCATTATACCCTTTTCAATGAAAATAACGGGGTAAATACCCTGACAAACGACTATGAGAACAGAAGTTCATGGTGGGTCAAGGCGGGGTTAGGGGGCGACATCAAACTTTCGGACAATTTTTACCTGACGCCCAGCATTATAATTAGTTATGACCTTACGGCAATAAACTATATAGACACTCCGGCTTTCAGGCAGGCTTACGGCGTAAGCCTCTCTGATTATTTAAAGGATATGGATATCCAGGCTTATGAGTGGACACTGACTTTCTCCATCGGCGCCGCATACTGCTTCTAAAATCATTACTGCTCATACCTGGAGTAAATGACCTTGCCCCTGTAATCGGCTGTGATTTTATCGCCCCGGTCATATTTCACGAGCTGTGAATAAAACTTAGACATGGGGTAGCATTCCCGGATCAGGTAGTAATAATAATCGGCACCGGCTGTATCACCGAGTTTGCCGAATGCCCGGGCGATATTCCAGGCTATAGAATCGGCCCCTGGATCTGTGATCGTCAGGGAATAGACTGAAAGCAGCATCTTGAGCCCCTCGGCCGTGTCGGGACCGCCCTTATCGACAAGCGAAAGGCCCTGGTTCAACAGCCGTGAACAATCGCCCTTACCGGCCGGTATAGAAAAGCATGCCGTATAGAAGATGCTGGACCGGCCGAGGGAATTCCTGAAATGAAACCTCAGTTCATGATCCCCCGGATAAACGAATCTTCCATAATCCACTAAATAGCGGTTGTCCCTGAACGGTTTTATCCTGACGGGCAGGCCGTCCAGCGTTGCGGTCAGTGAACCCGGTTCGACCTTCGCTTCCTTTATGCCTGGGTCGGCTGAAATCTCGATTACAGGCCTGGGAAGATGCCTCGCGGCCTCGCCGAAGGTCTTTCCCGCGGAATACCTGTAAAGGGTAACCTTTGCCGAGGGCACTCCGGTTTTAAAATAACCTGACAGGGCCAGAAAATAAGCTTCCGCCTCCTGCTGAAGGTAAGTACGGTCTTTGAGTTTCTCGGCAAAAGCCTCATCCGAATAAAATCCCGCTTCGCCGATCACGCCCGGGCAGTCTCCCTTCGTGTCCCGGAGGACCATCGAGCCGCTTTCCGTAAACAGCGACTGGTCTGAAATGATATATCCCTTGATCTGCATGATTTTTTCAAGCTCTGTCAGGAGAAGCCCGGCGAATTCGTAGCTTTCTGGCCTGATGAGGGGATTGCCCCATATCAGGACCAGGGGATAATTAACCCCGTCCTCCCTCCTCGGGCTTCCGTTGTGGTGAAGGCTTATAAAAATATCGGGCTTGAAGTCATGAGCCTCCTGGACCCTGTTCTGAAGGGAAACTTTCATATCCTTTTCCCGGCTCATGCAGACTTCGGCGCCGGCGCTTTTTAGCATATCCCTGAGAATAAGCGAGACGTCAAGGTTTATCTCCTCCTCGGTAAGTCCGTTTGGCGCCACCCTGAACCGGTCGCTTTTCCCGGCCCCCCCGTGTCCCGGATCCAGGAATATCCTTTTGTCCCTGAGCCAGGGATAATCGCCGGGCTTGATATTGCCGGTGTAGCTCGAACGGGTTGCGCAGGAGCAGGAGAATAAAACGGGAAGCAATAAACACAGGGCAAGATATTTCATCATTACACTCCTGAGGGAATGGGAAGCGGAGATATTTTAAAAACAATTCTTAATAGATTCAATTATTGTCATTGATTTTTTTGAAATTAGACGAAATCATTTTATAATAATTGTCTTTGCGTACTTTGCGCGAATTCCCGGGAGGATATTATGAAAATCTTATTTCGGACGGCTTTATCCGCCGCAGCCTCTTTTTTCCTGCTCCTGCTTGTTTCATCCTGCACAACCAGCAGGCTTACTGATGGAGAGAAGGGTCTTTTATTCACGATCGGTAATTTTACCAATAATACCATTTATCGTTTCGATGACACCCGGAGATGCGAAACCTTCTCAAAATCTGTCCTTCCCGGTATTTTTAATAAAGCCGACCTCACATATACCTTCAATTCTTCAAAAGCTACGAACTACAAGCAATACCTCTATATCAACTCGATCCTTCAAACATACAGATCGGAAGCGGAAGCTAAAAGGAACATTTCATCCTTTAAAACCGCATTTACCGTCAGTTTTAAAATTGCGGGTAAATACCTGGATCTGAAAACAGACAATACTATTTTTACCCTTGGAGATGAAAATTACCATTCTTATATCCTGATCAAGGGTTCTACATCGGGAAACCTCCTGATTACAAGGATAGGTAAAAACATGCTTGTTGTAATCATCATGGGAATATATTTCGATGACAGGGAATCGTTAGAGCAGGCCGTCGCCGAAACAGTTAACAATATAAAAAAATCTTCCAGCTAAGATAGAATTGTTTGTCAGGGGCCCGCTTATGGATATTTTTTTATCCCTGCTTTAAAATATTTCAAAAAACCGGAGGATTCTCTTGATTAACCATATTAAAAGCCTGACAGCGGCTTTACTTTTATCGCTCTTCGTATTTTCCTATGCCCTTGCCGATGAAAAAAAAACCGATACGGATTTCAGCCCTATTGATGCGGCCAGGTATTTTTCAGGCGCCGACCTTCCTGAGGGGAGCCCGCTAAAACCCCTTACGGATACTCCTGACTATACGCGTTTCAAGAAAAAGATGAACGCTTACTGGAAATATTATGATGCAAAAACAGTTGTTCCGATACATGCCTGGCAGCAAAAATGGCTCAAGGATGAAAACCACAGCGTTTGTTTTTACCCTTTCGCGGGCGCGGATTTCATTAACGCCCATAATTTCTTCCCGAATGCGAAAACATATATCCTGATCGGGCTCGAGACTGCCGGCGGAATTCCCGACATTTTAAATATATCGAAAGCCGATATGGAAAAGGCCCTTTTTAAAATGATAGCAGGCTACGATTACCTTATCAACTGGAACTATTATACCACGAAAGACATGGCCCTCGACCTCGAAAAATCGCCTGTAAGGGGTGTTTTTCCCCACATGCTTGCCCAGATGGGCTGGCTCGGTCTAACCCCTGTCGCCCTATATAGCGTGGATGTCGACAACGATGGAAAGATGGCCTTTACGAAGATAAAGAACGGTGAATACTGCAAATGCGGTGCGATTGAATATATAGACGCCGACGGGGTGAAAAAGAAGGTTATCTTCCTTCACCTGGATCTTTCGAATCCCTCCCTCTCAAAGGAACCGGCATGGAGAAAATATCTTACCGGCCTGGGTAAAACTGCAGGCATTATGAAAGCGGCGTCATACCTGCCTCACATGGATAATTTTTCGATGATCAGGGATATTGCCTTAAGTGAAATGGAAGTGATAGTCCAGGACGACAGCTCCATTCCATACAAGTATTTCGACAGCAGCTGGAAAATTACGCTTTTCGGCCTTTATCATGAACCTCACCATATTTTCCCCGGATTTCTCCAGAAAGACCTTAAAGAGGCTTATGCAAAAGCGCCCGGGAATCCCATCGATTTCGAATACAGCTACAGGAGAAAAGACCATGCCCGTAATCTCATGCTTATCATAAAGAAGTAAAGAGCATGATAGAATTCTCTCAGGAGCTTAATGGCATCGATTATAAAACTGCAGCCCTTCTGCATTACAGAAGGTTCAGGATCAATGCCCTCTATACAGCCTTAGCGGTTTTACTGACAGCCGGGGCTTTGACAATGCTCAACCTCATGGCGCTGCATTTTAACAATGCTTTCGCTCTTCCGGTCTTCGCCGATTTCATCCTGACTGTTTTCGGCATAATTGTCATATTCAGGAAACATCTTTATTCACGGAAGGTCCTTAAGAGCGCAAAGCGGGATAAAAACTTCGGAATGGAAACATCTTTTAAATTCCATGACGACGGGGCATGCAGCGTTATCGAGAACGGAGAGGTAAACGATTCGAGGATAAATGATTTTTACGGCTATTATCTGTCCGGTAATTATATACTTCTCTACCCGGTAAAGAATATATTTTTTATCCTTAAAAGGAAGGCGGGCAGGGAAAAGAATTTTTACGAATTGATAAATCTATTCGATAAATTAAAAATCAAAAGGCTGTGAAGCTTTTTATGAATTGCGTGAAAATCGGCAATATCGACAGGGTGCGCGGAACACTCGATATAATTGTCTGCATCGGCGATGAAAAGGCCGTAAACCATCATGCCACATGGCAGAACTGGCAGGAAGTCTTAAAGGATATTTTCCGGGATAACGGCATCCCCTGGGCCAGGTTCGGAGAATTCGGAAGCAACAAGGCCTATCTCGAGTTCTGACCCTTGCTATAGTATTCGTGCCGTCCAACGCCAAGATTAATTTTGCGCTGTCATCGGTTCCGATTCTATAATTTTAGATACCTTTATCATGTCCTTTACCATTACACCTTTTACTGTGATGAAATAATTTGCGGTTTTTCTGGTCGATTTCAGCAGGGCCTTGACCATCTTGTTGCCGGCTGCATCGAACTTTGTAAAATCGTATGTTCCGCTGTTATTCTTGATCAGGATTCCGAAGCCCGAAGCCATGCAGGCTCCGTTCCTCAAACATGCCACGCTATGTTTTTCAGGGCTGGTCTTCATGTTAGACCCGTCGGCAGCTATATTTCCCTCGCTGGTGGCGCAGAGGGTATCCGACAAATAACCGTTAAAAGTTTTAACCGCCGCTGCGCCAGCAGTTACGCTGATTAAAAGCACCGGTAAAAAGCTGAGGGCAAGGATCCTTTTCATAGTTTTCTCCTGAATTATTATAATAATCTTAAGATTAATAATTATTTTCAAATAAGGCAAATAAAAAAAACAGGCGCCGTCTTTCCGGCGCCTGTTTCTGATCTCAGGAGGAAAACTAGTCGGCTTTTTTCAAATTTTTTGAAAGCCTGGCAAGTTTTATAAACTCATGCCTGTATCCTTCTTCATCTGTTCCGAGAGCTCCTCCGGCAGTTTCCAATACCTGATCTATAGCTGCCGAACCCTTGAATTTAGAATTACGGAGGATCAGCCCCCATTCGGCCACTGCGGCGGCAAAACGGAAATCCGGTGAAGTATCGGAGAGTTTCATTTTATTGTTCAAAACAGGATATACAAGAAGGAGGCTTTTATTTTCATCGGGCTTTTTATACCTGAATTTGATAGTCATCAATTCTCCCGTTCCTGCCGTATTCGTGTTGATTGAAGTTGTCTGGTATTTGAGCTGGTCTCCTCCGGCAGCTTTTCCCGGTGTTGAAGGGACTATTTCATAAAGGGCGGTGACGCTCTGTCCTGCGCCGAGCTCGCCGGCGTCTTTTTTATCATCATCGAAATCCCTGCTTTTGAGGAGGCGCTTTTCATATCCTATCAAACGGTACTCTCTTACAGACAGTGGATTGAATTCGATCTGGATCTTAACATCTTTAGCGAGAGTGAGAAGCGTCCCGCTCATCTCTTTAACAAGCACTTTTTCCGCTTCAGCGAGCGTGTCGATGTAGGCATAGTTCCCGTTGCCATTGTCGGCCAATTTTTCCATTTTAGAGTCCTTGTAGTTGCCCATTCCAAAACCGAGGATCGTGAGGTATATGCCGTCATTTCTTTTTTCCTCTATCATCCTGACTAATTCGCCGTCGCTCGAAGCGCCGACATTGAAATCCCCGTCTGTGGCAAGGATAACCCGGTTGTTGCCTTTCGGCTTAAAACTCTGTTTAGCGGTTTTGTAGGCAAGGAGGATCCCTTCTCCCCCTGCCGTCGATCCGCCCGCTTCAAGGTTATCGATGGCGGCTAAAATCTTTTCTTTAAGGCTGCATGACGTCGAAGGGAGAACCAGACCCGCGTTTCCCGCGTATACGACTATGGCAATGCTGTCCTGGCTGCGCATCTGTTTGACTAATAGTTTCAGCGCGCTCTTCACGAGAGGCAGTTTATTTTCCTCATCCATGGATCCTGAAACATCGATCAGGAACACGAGATTATTTGGAGGTATGGCGTCAAGGCTGACCTTTTTCGCCTGGAGCCCTATCCTTAATAGTTCGTGGCCTGCATTCCAGGGGCAGGATGACAATTCGCAGTTGAAAGCCATAGGAGAATCGCCTTCCGGTTCCTTGTATCTGTATGTGAAATAATTTATCATTTCTTCAATCCTGACAGCGTCGGGGTATGGAAGGCTTCCCTGCGTTATGAAGCGGCGGACATTCGCGTAAGAAGCCGTATCGACGTCTATCGAGAAAGTCGAAAGCGGATCCTTTGCCGCATCCATGAAATCGTTTTCCTCCACCCGGTCGTATCCTTCGGTGTTGAATTCCCTGACAGCCCTTATGTCCTTTTCGGGTGATAGCCTGTCTTCCGTGGCCATTTCAGTATCGACAGCCTCTTTTTCAATCCCTCCTTCAGCTTTCTTGCTTTCCGGCATTGAAGGCGCCTTATAGCCCGGTTTTCCGGAGACGGCCGATGTGCTCAAATCTTCTATCGATTTCGGCACTTCCCTTAAATCGCTTATTCGAGGATTGGCTATGTAAAGCGCTACCAAGGCCGTGCATAAAACGGCTGCTCCGCCTAAAGCTGCTTTGAAAGTCCAGCCCCGGAAGAAACGGGTCTTTTTTGACCCAGGGCTGAATTTTTCAAGGAGGGCTTTTTTAAGCGATCTCTGAAAAGCCTTATTCATAACTATTTCCGGCTTATTGGCCATTAATTCCCCGATCACCCGTTTCAACTCATCCTCCCTGTCCCGCAGCCCGGGATCTATGCTGTAGAGTTCTTTCAGGATTTTTCCGATCGTCTTTTCCATAAATCACATCCCTTTATAAAATTTGTGAAGCAGGATCATAAGGAAAAGGGAAAGTGGTATGGCCTGTCTGAGACTTTCGATCGCCCGCCTATAGCTCATCCTGCAGGCCGCTTCAGACCTGCCTGTAAATTTCGCTATGGTAGAGTATGGGACCTCATCCCAGATCCTCGAGATGATGATTTCCCTTTCCTGGGGGCTTAGATTATCGAAGCAGGGTTTTATTTTTTCCCATAGCGCCCTGTTCTCCGGATCTAATGTGATGTCTTTTTCATCCGGCACATCCCAGATGTTTTCAAGAGGGACTGTTCTTTTTACTCCCCTGAAATGGTCCATGAGAGAGTTACGGGCGATTCCATACAGCCAGGCTGGAAATTCCCCTTCCTCCGGCCGGAAGGTGTGGAGATTTTCCACGGCTTTTAAAAAAACCGTGCTTGTGATATCCTCGGCATTTTCACGTGAGAGGCAGCGGTAGTAGATATAGGAATATATCTTCCTGAAATATATCCCGTAGAGCTTTCCGAAGGATCTTTTGCTTCCGCCTGCCGCAGCCAAAGCAAGCCTGTCTGCATTTTCCATGTCTTTCCCCTTTTCCGAAAATCTGCTTCTATATGTTCTACGGGAATGTAAAAGAAATGTAACATGATTATATGGGTTTATTTTATTGGATAATACGGAATTGTCAAATGACTTCTGCTTTTTCCAGGCTGTCCATCGGCTGCCATGGTCAATAAAGCTCTTTTTCAACCCTGACGTTTTTTTCCCCGCCGTCCCTTTTTATGACCATATCGAGATCTTTAATGCTGTTGTCCCTGATCATATCATAGAATTCGATCATCGGGTAATCGGAAGTATATTTTGAATTTACGGATATGATTTCATCGCCGATACGCAGTCCGCTTTTGTCCGCAGGAGAGCCATGCCAGAGTCCGCATAAGACAATCCTGCGGCTTTCATTTTTGAGGGCAATCCCCGCAAATAAGTAGCTGAAAAGGGTTTTATCTGAGTAGGGCCGCAGTTCGAGATAATTATGGATATAATCTATTGTTACTATGTATTGTGAAAGAAAGGACTTTCCTATCAGGGGGCTTCCCGTATCCGCGAATACGGCCGGAACGTCATGCATATCGAGGCCGCCCGATTTAAAATCGCTGACTAATGAGAGGTATGCGCTCCTTGAGTTGGGGGAAAATACCCCGAACATCACTTCTCCTTCAGACCTGTATCCGTTGGTGATAAGGAGTCTGTCCTTAAAATCCATGGGCAATGTCAGGTATTCGCTGGCGCCCGTATCGATAACCCCTCCTTCATTCAGGCCGTTATTGAGGATGCAATTTATTTTAGGGGCAAATCCATGGCTCAGGTCTTTTTCGAAACTGATCCTGTAAACTCCACCGGCTGCGGTTTCTGAGGACTGGCGGGAAAAAGTAAGGATCTTTTTCCTGTAATCTATGACGAGCCTGAAATTTTTTAAAAAATTAGATCCGATGAGGCCGTCGATCCTGACTCCTGTCAATTCGCTGAGCTTTTTCAAATCGATAACTCCGGCGGCGCAGCCGGAAACGGCGACGCCGCTTACGCTGAGATTATCGAGGAGTATCATTTTCGTGTTTTTTGATGTCCCGTTCGAATCTTTGGCGTTAATGACGATTTCATCTTTTGCCTTTATCGACCCTGCAATTTCACCGCTGACAACCGAAAATGTTCCCGTATCGAGGATGAAGTTGTATTCTTCGGGATTATAGTTAACCCTGACTTTTATCATAATCAGATGGGCTTTCAAATCGAATGGGACGGTCATTTCCTGCCTGGCCATAGCCATTGCCGAGCCGCTGTTCATGATTGATATGGTCCGGAAAATTGAACATCCCGAGATAATGAAGAGGAAAAGCAAAACCGATATAGATTTTCTGATGATAGAAGCCATGCGGAGCCCTCCTACTACAATCGTAGTTCCATAATATACTACATGTGTAGTAATATGTCAAGGGAGCCGTTACAAATATTTATTCTTCCACCATTCTTACATGATGTTCAAACTGTTCTTCCCATGCAGGCGCTGTTATGCATACCTGTTTAAAATGCCCCCTGTAGTAGAATCTGGAATCTCTCGGAATTATAACAACATCTCCGGTTTCAACAGGTTCCTCTTTCCCGTCGATATACCAGTTTCCTTTCCCCTCAATTATATAAAAAATAAAAACGCTACTGCTGTGATAAAATTCCTCGAGATGCCCTTTATCGGTTTCCTGATAAACTACAGCAGCTTCAGGGCACTGGTCTTTGCCGTTGTATATCCACATATTGACGCCGTGTTTTTCTGTTTTGAATGCGCCGCTCTTTTTAATAACCATGTCATGCTCCTTGATTTTATACGATGCTTTTAATCACATTTTCAACAAGGTACTCTGCCTGTGAGAGCCAGTGCGTGCGTAATTCGAGATCGCTGTCGGCTACAATCCTGAAAATTTCCCGGCGGTAATTTTCTATGCCGCAGAATCCGAAAACGCACTTTCCCCAGATTTTATCCAGCGGATCGCCGAAATAATTTTCCTCGCGCTCTTTTCCGGTATTGGACGTATTGATAACGACGGCGCACCTGCAGCCCTTCAGCCGGCCTTCGGGAATGCCGCCTCCGGCATCTCCCGGGGGCAATCCGTATGCATGCGGCGGACGGATCACCCTGTCTATATAACCCTTTAAAATAGCGGGAGGCTGTCCCCACCAGTTGGGATGAATAATAAAGATAAAATCGGATTCAATCAATTCATGTGCGTACTGATTGACAAGCGGGTCTTCAGAAAAATCCGTGCCGAGCTCCCTTACAGTCAGTACCGGATTGAATTCTTCCTTATACAGGTCGTGTCCGTAAACCCGCACCCCGAAGTTGTCAAGTCTATGGCAGACTGTCTGATATATGGCATGGTTGAAACTTTTCTCATAGGGATGGGCAAGGATTACAGTCGCTTTCATATTTCCTCCGCGCTCTGCTTGAAAAACATTCTCACTTCGTCCAGGTTCTTGAATATCCTGCAGGCCATTGCGGCGACTTCGGCGCCCGGATCCTTTATATCGGGTACCATGATAGGCGCCATACCCGCCCTGAAGGCAGCGGTAATACCGTTCTCCGAATCCTCGAGCACAGCGCAGCTGCACGGGCTCTCGAGAGATTTTTCAGCCGTCCTGAGGAATATCTCAGGATCCGGTTTCCCGTTCATAACCTCATCGCCGCAGACGATGCAGTCGAAACGGTTTATAACATCCGCTTTTCCTAACAGCATTTCGGCCCTTTTCCTGGCCGTGGATGTAGCTAACGCCTTTTTTATTTTCAGGTTGTCGAGGCAGTCCAATAAATCATACAGCCCGTCTTTGACGGGTACTCCGTCAGCCTCTACCATATTGTTTAAAACTTCGCCTGCTTCTTTAACGATTTTTTGATAGGGGAAGCGGCTTCCGTAATATTTTTCATATAACTCTCCGGTCTTTCCCCCGGTAAGACCGATTGTTTCTTCAAAAAGCTTATTATCGAATTTGTATCCGTTTTCAGTCAATACGAATTCCCAGGCCATCCCGGCAAGCCTTTCTGTTCCGAACATAAGCCCGTCCATATCGAAAATGACAAGTCTTATAACCCTTTTATTTATAACCATTATAGCTCCCGGAAGATTATAACATCCTGGCAGGCAAATTGCATTATACAAAAGAGAAGCGGAAAGGGATATTATTAGCTGATTTAGTGGTTAATATTCATACATGTACGCATGGCGTGAATAATTATTAAGCAAAGACTGGATGGGGGCGGAGGCTTTTATGGATAATCAGCCATGAAGCGTTTATTTATTTTAGATGCTACATTGAGGGATGCTGGAAAATTTGCGGGAGCCGCGGTCCTGTCATTGGAGGATAAGCTCTCCATATCCAGGCAGTTAGAAAAGTTAGGCGTGGATATTATTGAAACCGGATACCCCGCTTCATCGAAAGAGGAATTCGAAACCAGCCTCGCCGTAAGCAGTCAGGCCGTAAAAAGCGCGGTCAGCGTAATGGCGAGACCTGTTAAAGAAGATATATTAAGGGCCTGGGAAGCTGTAAAACAGTCCAGCCATCCGGTGCTGCATATTACGACATCAATACACAGCCGCATTATCGAGACTTCTGTACAGGCGATCCGGTGGGCTGCCAGCACCGGTGCTGACGTAGAAATAGGGGTCGAGGACGCGGCGAAGGCAAAAAAAGACTTTCTCCTTGAGTTTTACAGGGCTGCAATCGATGCGGGTGCGGTTATACTCCATGTTCCTGATGCTTGCGGGATCATGACCCCTGAGGAATACGGAGAACTGATAGTCTTTCTAATAAAAAATCTGCCGGAAGCCAGGGAAGGCAGGGTAAGGCTTTCAGCATCCTGCCGCAATGACCTGGGTCTTGCCGCGGCTAATACGCTCTCGGCAATAAAATCCGGCGCTGCCCAGTTCGAGGCTTCGGTCCTGGGCATAGGGGAACGCGCCGGAAATGCCCCTCTTGAAGAGGTTATCGCGGCTCTTTATCAAAGGCCCGAAAAATTTGCGGAAAACTCGAGAAGAATCAATCCCGAGGAAGTAATAAGGACCTGCCAGGCGGTCTCCGCCCGTACAGGAATTCTTATTTCTCCGGGGAAAGCTGTGGCCGGGACAAATGCCCTTGAGCACAAAGGATGGATGGAACCGGGAACCTTCGGGCGTATAGGCGGCGGGATCCTCGCTGACGTTAATTCAGGCCCCGGCGGCCTTAAATACAGGATAAAAAAGGCTTTTGCGAACATGCATGGCAGGCTCAGGACACTTTCAGACGACGAACTTGTAAGGTTTTCAGGGAAAAGACACAAGCCGGGATTACCTCTGATCGAGCTGAAAAAGATGGAAATCGAGCAGGACGATTTGAACTCCTTCTCGGTAACGCTAAGCCTGGCCGAACGGGGGGTGGATCTCTTTCCAAGATATACGGGAAAAACCCCTCTCGAAGCCCTTATAGGGGTTCTTACCCTGGTGCTACCGGCGGGATTGACCCTTAACCATTATTCTTGCGGGTGTGCGGGGTGCGGAGGAACCGGTTCCTTCCAGGCGGAGGTGTCGCTCAATGCCAGAGGAATGATACTGACAGGCAGCGCCGGCGGGCAGGCCGGAGGGGATTACCTTCAGTCCATAGCGGCGGCTTTTATCGAAGCCCTGAACCGTTTTAAGGTTCTATAACTCACTGCGCCGGGCCTATGCCGGCGCAGTGAGATAATCGGAATTGCTAGTAGACTTCGATCTCGAAAATAGAGTAGCCGTATTGAGTTTTGCGTTCTTTGCAGTTGATCCTGACATAGCGCCCTGAGACTGGTTTATCGATTTTAACGTCGGTCTGCGGCAGGAAATTGCCTTTGATATCGGATATTGAAGTCCATGTTTTTGCATCGTCGGACACTTCGATCGAGAAAACCTTTGCCATTGCCGCTTCCCAGAAGATTTTAACTTCTGAAATATCGACTTTTGAGCCGAGATCGACATAAATCCAGGCTAAATTGGGATCGGCGTCGTTGAAGTAGTCAGAAGACCAGCGGGTCTGTTTGTCCCCGTCCGTGACAAGACCCGGAACAGAATCCTTGTTGCCGTTGTACTGGTTGGCCTTTTCAAAAGATGAGCAGACGGCGGGCTTATTGAGAGCCAGGTTGGGCCTTGTGCCGTCGGCGTAACTTTGCAGGCAGAAGAAACAGGCTGCCGCCGCAAGAAAAATAGAGATCTTTCCTTTCATATGAATCCTCCAATAATTATGTCATGTTTTCTGAAGAAAACCATGACCCCCTAGACCTCTATTCTATATATTCAACCCTTTTTATATTAAAACTTTTATTATTTTTTCGCAAAAAATCATCCAGGACTTTAATCCTGCTCATTTATAAGTTTTTTCCTGCAGAGATCTAATTTTTTGAGCTGTTCGCCGGAGACTTCGGGGAAGGATAATTTCAGTCCCGCCATAGTTTCTACCATGATTTCTGAGATTAAAAGCCTCGCGAACCATTTTTTATCGGCTGGAATTATAAACCATGGGGCGTAAGTTGTGCATGTCCCTTTAATAGCTTCATTATAGCATTCCATATACTTGTCCCAGTATGAGCGTTCGGCCAGGTCGGCGTCTGAAAACTTCCAGTTTTTAGACGGATCGTCAATGCGGGACAGGAGCCTGTTTTTCTGTTCTTTCTTTGATATATGGAGAAAGAATTTTATGGGAATAATGCCGTTATCGGAGAGGTAGCGTTCATAATTACAGATCTGGGAATAGCGTTCCTTCCATATATTCTTAGACACTAATTTTGACGGCATCTTTTCGTTCTTTATCAGGTCATGGACCTGTACGACAAGCACTTCCTCGTAATATGACCGGTTAAAGATCCCGATCCTGCCCCGTTCCGGAAGGCACTTGTTAATCCTCCAGAAATAGTCATGGTTCAATTCTTCAGATGAGGGCTGCTTAAAGCTATAGACCTGCGTGCCCTGGGGATTAAGCCCGCTCATGACATGGCGTATAGCTCCGTCTTTTCCCGCCGTATCCATGGCCTGGAATATGGCAAGGATGGCATAAGAATCGGCGGCATAGAGTTTTTCCTGGAGTTTTATCATTTTCTTAATATTGGAAGCAAGTTTATCCTGCGCTTCTACCTTGCTTTTAAATTCCGCGGAATATCCCGGGTCTATTTTTGCCAGGTCAAAACCCTTGCCTTCGCAGTGGCGGAAATCATTAATTTCCATAGTCTGCATCCCTGGCAAGAAGTTTATAGTTTAACATTGAAAATGTCAATCATTTATTTTGCTATCTTGCAAATAAGCCATTCCTGAATTAGAATTAAGCAGGAGGGCCTGATGAGCGGCGTAGAGAGGTCTGTAAGGGATAAAATCCTGAATGCAACACTGGCCTGCATCGAGAAAGAAGGCCTTCACTCCGTCAGGATCAGGAGCATCGCCGGGAAAGCGGGGGTCAACAGCGCCGCTATCAATTATTATTTCGGCTCAAAGAAAAAACTTATCGATGAAGCGCTCGCTCTCACAATGAAAAATGCTATTGCTAACTACGATATTCTTGGGGAAGAGGGGAAGAGCGATATAGATAAAATCATAAAATTTTTCAGTCATAATTTCGATGGAGTGATCGATTACCCCGAAATAGTGAAGGCATGGTTCTACACCCCCTTTACGGAAAAGACGTATGAACCTGAAACTTTTGAATGGTTGAAAACTTTTTTTGAAATAATTTCTGAAAATGTAAAAAAATTCCATCCTGAAAACGATGAGAGAGAAATAAAACTGGCCGTTATTCAGATACTTTCGGTAATGATCGTTCCCTCCATATTTCCCGGCAATTTAGATGAATTTACAGGCCTGAGCATGAAAAAGCCTGAAACAAGGAAAGCCTATATAGATATGCTTATCAAGCGGTTTTTTAAATAATTCAAAAAAGCGATTTAATCAAACATTGACATAATGAAGCCCATGTTATACATTTAATCAAGTGATTTAAACACATGATTAACATTTATCATGGAGGCTGATTATGAATAACTGCGGTAAAAGCGTGCTTGTTACAGGATGCTCCAGCGGTATCGGAAGGGCTTGCGCCCTGTACCTGGCCCGGAAGGGTTTTACGGTATTTGCAGGGGTCAGAAAAGAGTCCGATGCCATGAATTTAAGGAATCTCGCCCTGGAGAATCTCTTTCCTGTCAGTCCTCTGGACCTGACCAGGCCGGAACAGCTGCCGGCGATTCTGGAAGAGGTATCCCGGAAACTGGCTGAATCCGGGCAGGAAGGCCTGTTTGCTCTGGTCAATAATGCCGGCGGCGGTTTCATCTCGCCAATAGAACTCATGGATCTTGGCAAATTCAGGATAGAACTGGAAACAAGGCTGACAGGAACTATAGGACTTTTACAGGCATTTTTACCCTTGATACGTAAAGCCCATGGAAGGATCGTCTGGATTGTAACCCCCGGATTAATGCCGATACCCTTCGATTCGAGCATACATGCCTGTGATTTTGCGGTTAATAACCTGGCCAGGACCCTGAAAATAGAATTACAGCCATGGAATATACCTGTAATTATGGTGAGGTGCGGCACTATTAAAACAGAATCTGTCGAAAGAAGCTACAGGGAACTCGATGAATCTTTCAAGACCTGGGCGGGAGAGAAGTCGGACCTCTATAAAGATGCTCTTAATAGAGAGGTGGGCAGGTGGAAGGAATACGACAAAAAAAGGACAGATCCGGTGAAGGCGGCAAAGACTGTATACAGGGCGCTTACAGCGGAAAAGCCCGGAAGCAGGTACAGGGTCGGATATATGTCGGGAGCCGCGGCATTTCTTGAACTTCTGCCGCAGACAATGACCGATAGTATCCTGGGAAAAAGATAAAGCTTTATAACTTACAGGCTTTAAACTTACATTGATTTATAGATAAGCTTCATAAGCAGCGTATCGCCTTCGATATTGGGGCTTTCCACAGTCAGAGCGCCGCAGATGTTGAAATCTTTCAGGGATTTTGCGAATTCCCTGTAACGGAAATCGCTGTATCTTAAATTGACATGCTTTTGTTCGCCCTTCTGTGAATAGAGTATGCCTGAAAAATGCATATGCATATTTTCCAGGGCCGTATCCCCTAATTCCTCTCCTATGTATTCGAAAACCCTCGCGAACTCCTCATAGGTATTATACCTGCCCGTCCTGGCATGGAGATGCGCGAAGTCGATGCATGGGGCGATCCTTCCCCCGGTTTCCTTTGAAAGCCTTATTATTTCTTCGAGGGTGCCGAATTGAGAAATTTTGCCCATCAATTCGGGCCTGATCCACACCCTTATGACCTCTTTGCGGGCCAGGGCGGCAATATGCTCTATATGCTCTCTTACATGATCGTAGACTTCATGCGGCCTTGCCCCGAGATTATAAGCCGCATGGAAAACTATGCTGTATCCCCCGGCGCTGTCGAGAGCCCGTGCGGTATCGAGGATATACTGGTAGCTTCTATCGACCTTGTCTTTTTCCCTGGCAAAGAGATTTATATAATAAGGGGCATGGGCTGTGAGTATAAGCCCTAATTCCCCGGCAAGCCTGCCGATTTCCTGCATCTTTGGAAAATCGACCCTGATTCCCCGCGTATACTCAAGCTCCATCCCGTCAAGTCCCATCTCCTTTATGCGCATGAGGCCGTTTTCAAGCGACTTGTTGGGTTTTGACGTATGGGGAATGCCGGGTGTCAGGAAATTCAGCTTATTCATAATGCAACCTTAATTCATTAAGAAAGACAATATTTTATTTCCGGAAACTTTTGATAAGATGCCTGAACGCCTCTTCCCGGTCCGGCGTAAAAATAGTATTCAGGGTATTGTTCCCTGAAAATGACAGGGCAAGTTTGAGAGTGCCTGCCTCGGGCCCTTCCGTAAATGAAATATCCCTGATTTTATCGAGAGAAATATAATCCCATATTCCGCCGTAAGGATCGATTTTTGACCGGAATATTTCTTCCCTTATTATGATCATTTCTTTGCCGGTAAGGACAGTTAAATGAGAGGCCGAAATAGTTTTAGTGAAGAATTTCATGAATTTTACCTTTATAAAGGGCTGGAAAACCATGTCAATGACTTTTGCGCCCGGGCGCAGGCTGTCGCGAGCATAATTCATGAATTTATAATTCTGCTTTTCGAGATAATTGAACTTGTCCTTCTCAGCCTCAAAAAGTTCATCTCCTGCGGGAATGATCTTGTCTATTGAAGACCTTATTTTTTCAAGGACAGGTTTGAACAGGTATCGCATAGAGGTGTTGAAATCGATTTTAGAGGAAGTCGTATCATTATCTGAAATGCCGTTGATTTTTATATACGAGGATAAAAGGACTGTCCGCCATTCGACATAATCGATGTCTTTGAAATTATAGGAAGTGCTGATTATACCCCTTTCCGCTTTTTCGTAAATTTTAATCCTGCCGTCATACAGGCAGACTAGCCTGGGCTTGATAATAATAAAACCTGATCTTTCGAAAGGGGTGACCACAAAATACGGCGCATTGTCTCCATGGAAACCGGTTATTTCCGATTGATATGCTTCGAGAAACACCTGCGGCACATCGTCGGGAGTTTTAACATCCCTGGCCCAGCTTCTTGCCCATGTATCCAATTGTCTCATAATTTCTCCTTCAGGTACTCCCTGAGAGCTGAAACTACCATTTCGTGATCCTCTTCCTGAGCCAGCCCCGATACGGTTATGGTGCCTATAACCCCGGCATTTTTTATTATTATCGGGAAAGCTCCCCCATGAGGGGAATATTCAAAAGGGTCGACAAAGAACACTTCCTCTATCTTTTTGCCTTCTTTTCGGAGCATTGTACCCATGCGGTATGAACTCCGGCCGAACCTGACGGCCACCCTGTTTTTCCGGATAATCCACTGGTCGTTGTCCGGAGAGGTGCCTTCGAATGAATAATGGAATAGCTGGTGGCTGTTCCGGGTAATATCGATAGTTATAATTTTATTGTTTTTCCTGGCCGCTTCTATGAGATTTAAGCCTATGGCGAGGGCTGTTTCGCTTGTGAATTCTGTAAACCGGAGATCTTTTTCCTCTTTTTCCAGTTTTTTTAGAAGGGCGTCGAATTTGTTCATTTTTTACTCCCGGGCTGTTTATTATCGATCAAAGCAATCCAGCCGTAGAAAATAACAATTATCGAAAATATATGAAAAATAAAACCGGGCCACTCTTTATAGGCCATCAGCAGTACGCCGTCAAGGGCATAAATAATCATGCCTGTAATGAACGCCCAGGATTTTCTCTTCATAGAGAAATAGCCTGAAAGAGAAAATATCAGGGCGGCGCAAAAATTAAACGCCCATATTAATATATAACTTTCTGTGCCTGTTGACGAATATTTCAGAATATTATCGGCTATCCTTGTCATACCCAGGCCGGCTATATAGCGGAGATCATTGCCGGACAGATAGAACCATGAGAATGCAAGGGATAAAAGCGCTATCATGTAAAACCATGAAGCGCATATTTTTATTCTTTTTTCCATTAATGCCTCCGGTTTGACTCTCCTTCTTCATGCATAAACAATCATAGAGGCAAATTATAAAAAGATCAAGCGGGATAAAATTGACACAATCTGCAAATAAAAATAGAATCTATCAATTTATAGGAGATCAAAATGAAAACCGGAACAAAAGCGAGATTGGCAAACCTGTCGATATGGATAATCCTTGTTACGATAGGAATTATCATCCTCTGGTTTATTGCATTCATTCTCATGCAGGTTTTCGACCTGAAAGTTTTCGCATTGAAAAGCACTGAATTTTTCTATCTTCTGATCTTCGCCGCCTTCGCGATCGTGGCATGCGCTGCGGGCCTGAATATAAGCCTGAATATCAGCATAGTTGCCGAGAATATGATGGACAAGCAGGATAAAAAAGAAAAGAAGGGGTATTATAAAAAGATCCTTGCATGGTCCGGAGCGGCGGCTCTCCTTCTTGCCGCATTCCTGTTTACCGCTGATTTTTTCTCGAGAAATTATGAAAAGAACAGGCTTATAGCCGAATCGAAAGAAATAATCGGGACGTATCAGAATTCGCTGAACAAAATAGCCGACGGCCTTACGGACAGGGCACAGCTGAAGAATCTTCCGGGAATACTGAGCATACTATCGGAACAGAAAGAGGATTTTCCTGACGTCGAGCTGATAACCGCCGCCGATTACGATAACCAGGCAGTTTACCTGTCGATAAAACCCGGGACAAAGGAAGAGGACCTTCAGCTGCCTTATTACGGGAACTCCTTCTACAGAGCGACAAGAGAGGACGGATCGTATCTCGATAATGTTTTTAAAAAAAACTACGACGGCATATTTTTCTACTCAAAGGATAACGGGTATTACCTGTATTACCCGGTCCAGGTCAAAGGCCGCAGGTTCATTTTATTGTTTTTTAAATACAACAGTTTTGGAAGCCTGTCATCCTGAGGGGGAGGTTTTTATGACCATCTTTGAAGCGATCCGGGATAAAAACATCGAAAAAGTTAAAGAGGCCCTCGATGCAGGAGCCGATATAAACGAAAGACCAGGGTATGAAAAGGCTTCGCCCCTGATGGCGGCATGCGGGGCGGGCGATCCGGAAATAATCTCTCTCCTTCTTGAAAGAGGAGCTGACGGCAGCCTGAGGGATATTGAGGGGCATACCGCACTGTTCTATGTTTTCAATGTTGAAAACCTGGCGATCCTCCTGAACCATAAATTCAGCGTGAATGAAAAAAACGGTAAAAACACGACAATATTGATGGAAATTATCGATTCCGAGGATTTCGAAAACCGCATCGAAGCCGTGAAGCTTATGATCGGCAAAGGTGTGCGTGTTAACGATAAGAACGACAATGGGTGGACCGCGCTTGCTTTCGCTTCCAAACACAACCTCTTCGAGATCGCTGAACTGCTCGTCAAAAACGGAGCCGATGTAAATGTGAACGGGACATACTACGGGGATGAGGGAGCCTTTTCCGGAAACGTCGCCCTGCTCTGCTCCATGTATAACGGCAATAAGGCGATGCTGAAGCTTTTAAAAGATAACGGCGCCGTTTGATCACTTGTAATACTTGGCATGTTCCCATAGCTGAGCAAAAGTGCTAAAAATAAAGGGGTGGTTTATGAAAATTATCAGGTCTGTTTTTATTATTATCATGTCGGCGGCTGCTGCAGCCGTTCTTTTATATGCCGGCTACGGCGTTTATATAGCATCGAAGGTCAATGCAATGCCCGAGGTGAAGCAGGCGATCGACAGGGAAGCCGGGAAAACCGCAGGAAAAGACATGCTTTTAACGGATAAATCGGGGGACCATATCGTCCTGCCCGGCGGAAAAAACAGAGAGACGGGAATAATAATTTACCCGGCCGCCTTCTCGGATGAAACGTCTTATATACCTGTCGCTTTTAAATTCGCCGGCCAGGGATACTCGGTATTTATCGCTAAGATGCCCTTCAGGTTATCCATGTTCGATACTGAAAATGCGCTGAACTACACGGGAATGTATAAAGAGATAAAAAAATGGTACATAATCGGCCATTCTATGGGCGGCATCGCCGCATCGGTTTTTGCCGAAAAGCATCCGGGCATTATATCGGGTATAATATTCTGGGCGTCGGGTCCGCTGCCCGATATGAAGGATTCGAAGATCAGATTCCTTCTCATTTCCGGGACCAGGGACGGCTTTTTCCCCGGGGCGGCTCTCGATATGATGAAAAAGAGGCTCCCTGCCGGCGCTAAGTACTATACTATCCAGGGAGGAAACCATTCTCAGTTCGCATGGTATCCCGACATGCCGGGGGATCTGAAGGCATCCGTCAGCAGGGAAGAACAGCAGAAGCAGGCCATAGGGCAGGTTCTGGAATTTATTAAATAGGGGTGCTGACAGGCGCCAGGTAATTTTTTAAGGAATAACGCTCGAAACCGCTATTTTTTCAGCCTTCCCCTTGACTTCGATCGGGGGCATTTTCCTGGTTTTAAAAATTTTTTTGCAGGTTTTGAGAAGCTCCTCCGATACCAGGATCTCGCCCGCTTTAGCCTGGGAGCAGAGTCTTGACGTCAGGTTGACAGCGTCGCCCAGGCATGCATAGTCCATCCTGAAGCCTGTCCCGATGTTTCCCGTGACGACGTCGCCGCCATGCACTCCGATCCCGACTTCAAAACAAGGCAGGCCCTCTTTTGTCCTGCCGGCATTGAATTTATTCAGGGCTTTCATTATTGCGACCGCCGTTTCCAGCGCGTTGTCGGATCTGTTCTTCCCGCTGAAGTGAGCCATTATCTGGTCTCCTACATAATCGTCGATATCCCCGTTTTTAGATTGGATGATTTTCGCCTGGAGTTCAAGGTAAGAGTTTAAAATATCCATGACAAGGCCGGGATCGTTCTTTTCGGAAAAGGATGTAAATCCCCTCACATCTGAAAAAATAAACGAAAGGCTCTTTCGTTCGGTTTTACCGGGTTCGGGGGCAGCGTCCTGTTCCCTGGATTTCTCGAGCATTGTCCTGGTTGAATTGGAAACGAATTTTTCAAGGTGGAATTTCACCTTGAGTTCGCCGACCATGAGGTTAAAAATATCCGATATCCTTCCTATCTCATCGTGCGAGCGGATATCGGCCCGTACATCGATATCGCCTTCGCTGACTGTCAGAGCCCATTTTTCAAGAATCTTGAGGTTGCGGATCATGAATTGAATTACAAAAAGGAATATCAGGGCGCTGATCACAAGTATCACGAGAGCTATTGTGACAGCAGTGTTTATATTGCGTGAAAATTCCCTGTCGATCCTGTCGACATCGAAGATTATAGCAAGCTCGCCGAGCCTGCGGGCCTGGTCGACCTGGTTATAGATGTAGTTCATCCTTTCCGCCGCAAGGTCGTCGGCTTTCTTGGCTTCATCGGAGTTGTCATTTTCAAACGCCTTGTATTTTCTCATCTTCAGGTCGGTAAGCCAGCTGTCTTTCCAGAGCCAGGCGTCTCCGGCCATGAGATGCCTGCTGCGCAGCTCCATAATATTCGAAAAAAGCCTCAGGAAGAGAAAGTCGATGTCTCCGGACCTGACAGAATTTTTATTTGTCTTTCCGGGAGCGAAATCAGTCCCGAGTGCAGCCTGGTATTTCTGCCATAAATATATATAGATATTGTTTTTGGCGGTTTTGTCAGCCTTCCGGAATGCCTGGTAGTACCTGTTATAGTCCTTTAATATGTCGACAAGATTTCCATTATGAAGAAAAATCGGGTAGGTTATAGCCTGGTATTTCCTTTCCTTTTTATCCCTTGATTTCAGCCTGTAATCGTAAAAATTCAGCTTCTCCGCTTTCTGCTCAAGGCTGTTCGTTAAATAGCTTAATTTCGGAAAGGTTCCGATTTCTTCAGGCTGGGTGCTGTAAAGAATCCGTCCCTTTTCATCCGTAAGAAAAATTTTTACAATATCGCCGTTATATTTTTTGAAATTGGCGGTTTCCTCAGCGATGATCCTGTATTTGACGTCAAGTTCGGGCTTCGTGGTCTTGATGTTCTTGTCCATATAGAATTCTGCCGGGCCGCTCAATATCTGGGCTAATGTCCCGGCTTTATCACGTTTCTCGTCATTGAGAAGCCTTATCTGGTTGAAATACATTATAATCGTAAGCGCAGCTACTATAAATACCATGACTAATATCAGCAGCCCGAGAAGCCTTATCCGGATCCCGAAATAGACTTTACGGACCCCGGGGGTTTTCAAGATTTTCATACCGTCTGTTACCTTCTGTATATTAATCGGTTTTATCCGATAAAAACTTCTGCCGTATGCTCGGTTCTGTCATCGGCAAGGGGCAGAAATTTATCGGAGAGTGTTATTCCGTCAAGAATGATCGAGACTGTATTATCGGTTCTTCCTGTCCTGGCAAAGATTATATGATAAAATGTTTCCCTGTAACGGTAATGGATTTTGAAGGATTTCCATTCTTCCGGCAGGCATGGTTCGAAATACAGCCTGTCTATTTTCAAACGGATCCCCAGCAGGTTTTCGACTATCAGTAAATACATCCAGGAAGCCGACCCGGTGTACCATGTCCACCCCCCTCTTCCTTCATGCGGAGCGCAGGAATACACGTCGGCTGCCATGACAAAGGGTTCGACCTTGTAGACTGCGCTTTTATCCGGAGTATCGCCATGCCTGACAGGGTTTATAATTCCAAGAAGTTCCCATGCCCTGACCCTGTCCTTGAGCCTGGCAAAAGCAATGACTGCCCAGACTGCGGCGTGCGTGTACTGGCCGCCGTTTTCCCTCACTCCGGGAAGATACCCTTTTATATATCCGGGGTTGAAGGGAGTTTTATCAAAAGGCGGGTCGAAGAGTTTTATCAGGGCTTTATTCCTGTTTACAAGAAGCCTGTCTACAGATTCCATGGCAATTAATGCCCGCTGAGGGTTTTCCATTCCTGAAATTACAGCCCAGGACTGGGGGATGGAATCTATCCTGCATTCCGGATCGGCCGACGAACCTAAAACTTCGCCGTTATCGAAATACGCCCGCCTGTACCACTGGCCGTCCCATGCGTTTTCCTCGATGTTCCGGGATAGTTTACCAGCTGCTTCCAGGCAGGTTTGTGAAAAAGCCGTATCTGAACGGCTTGAGGATAATACCGACATCAATTTAAGGACATTGCGGAGGAAGAACGCCAGCCAGACGCTTTCGCCTCTTCCTTCAATACCGACAAGATTCATCCCGTCGTTCCAGTCGCCGCTTCCCATAAGCGGGAGTCCTTTAGAACCGAATCTGAGGCCTTTCTTAACCGATGAAACACAGTGTTCGTACAATGTGCCGGATATGCCGGATACTTTAGGCATATCATAATAAGAATCCTCTCCGGGCTTTACAGCGGAGCCTTCAATATAATTTATTTTTTCATCGAGGACGCCGGTGTCTCCGGTTTCATCCGTATAAAGGCATGTTACAAAAGGCAGCCATAAAAAGTCGTCCGAACAGAGGGTTCTTATCCCGCTGCCGTAGGGCGGATGCCACCAGTGCTGGACGTCTCCTTCTATATACTGGTGTGAAGCCGATAGAAGCAATTGTTCCCTTACCAGGCCCGGGTTTGTCTGGATCAGCGATAAGCAGTCCTGAAGCTGGTCCCTGAATCCGAATGCGCCTCCCGACTGGTAATAACCGCTTCGCCCTCTCAGACGGCAGCTTATCACCTGGTACTGCAGCCATCCGTTTACCAGAAAATTAACAGATTTGTCAGGAGTTTCGATATATACGACCCCGAGGGTGTGCTTCCAGTATTCCCAGACGGCTTCCAGTTCTTCTCTGATCGCCCCGGACCCGTTGTAACGTCTTATCAAAAAGGCGGCTTCATCCAGGTTTTTAGCCGCGCCGAAAATAAATACTATCTCTTTTTCATAAGTATCATCCAGGTCGAAGACAACCTGCATGGATAAGCATGGGTCCAGGCCTGCGCCTGTGATTCCTGATAGCCTCGACATGTGCATTGCTGCGGGGGAGGAGAGCGAACCGTTTCTGCCAATGAACTCGTTCCTGTCGCCGCAAAGGAAACGCACGGGTTCGCTTGAATCGAGGAAAACAACATTGCCGGTGAATTCTTTATTATAACGGTTCCAGGCCAGGAGTGCTCCGCTTTTCGGGTCTGCTTCAGTTGTAATATAAGTATGGTATTTATCCCTGCTCGTTCCCATGGCAAGCTCGCAGTATGCGGATGATGAGAGGGTTCTCATCCGGCCGGAATTGTTCCTGATTTTCAAGACCGAGAATTTAACGCTTTGTTCAACGGCGGTAAAAATTGTCAATTCAGAGCTTATGCCTGTTTCTTCATGCTCAAAAACCGTATAGCCGAAACCATGCCGTGTCACATAACGGGTTTTTCCAGCGGCCGGCAGGGGTGTAGGCGACCAGAATAAACCGGTTTGTTCATCCCGCAGGTACAGGGCTTCACCCCCCGAGTCTGTTACAGGGTCGTTTTTCCAGGGCGTCAGCCGGTACTCATGAGCGTTTTCAAACCATGTGTAAGAGGGCCCGCTTTCCGATACTATAGTCCCGAAATTCCTGTTTGCCAGAACATTGACCCAGGGCAGCGGGGTCCTGGCGGAACGGCTTGTCGTGATAACGTATTCTCTTCCGTCGGCTGTAAAACCGCCAAGGCCGTTGAAATATTCCAGGTCACGGCGCTCCCCCGGCCTGTCCTCGGCATTCCCGAAGGTTTTCTCCGGACTTTTCGATGGAATTAAAAGGGTTCTTATCAATTTCGGCTGAGCTTTAAACCTGATCTGTTCCTGGAGGGTTCCCGCCCTGTCTGTTATAACAATCCTCGCAGCCGTTTGCAGGAGTATTTTGTCCTCTTCGGACATCTGGTCTGCTCTCCTCAGGAATATCCCTCCCGGCTGGTTGGGGCGTACATTGCCGTTAGCGGAAATCAGGCCGTTTATCCTCTCGCTCATGCCGTCCCTGTAAACGGAATGATCCTCGTTCAGGATAACAAGGTCGCAGATAAGCCCCTTCATCCTCCAGAATGAATGGGCTCTAACAATTTGAGATATCAGCTCGATATTTTCCTGGTATTCTATCCTGACCAGAACAATGGGGAGGTCGCCTGAAATCCCATGCCCCCAGAGGTCGGATTGACCTCTTGAATTCCGTCTCAAAATTCCGGCATTTGCTCTCCAGGAGGGATTTGAATAAATGACAGCCCCGGCGAGCCGGCTGTATTCCCGGGCTTCGTCTTCTGAAGTATTTATCTGCTGCAATTCAACCTGGCCATGAGTCCAGGCAAGGTCGAAAACCCTGTCGGCAAGATTGCGGTCCCTGTATTTTTCCATCAGCATGCGGGCCTGTTCCCTTCCGGAAGATACGCCGGTAATATAATCTATAGTCGCCGATTCATTGCTTTCAAGCTCTATAATGCAGCGGATGGAAATTATCGGATCAAGCACCGCCCCTTCGCTGTTCGAAAGTCCGCTCCTGCCCCGCATCGCGGCGGGCCGTTCAAGTGTATTGCATCTCCCGATGAATCTGCTCCGGTCGGTTTCGTAGGTTGCTCCCTCTGTCATATTGCCATGGACAGCCACGAGATGGAGCATGAGCGGGAATTCATCCCTGTCCGTTCTGGGCCTGCGGGTGCAGATAATAGCCTGGTAAGGCCGTATTATTTCCGTCTCGACAAAAAGGTTGCTGAAAGCCCTGTGGGCCTGGTCATCGGCAGGATTGTTAAGAACGACCTCGGCATAGCTGGTGAGTTCAATAACCCGCTTTCTCCGGGACCTGTTGGTGATGATCACTCTCCGCAATTCGATATCGTCTTCAGGCGATACGGCTATTTTAGTATGCGCTTCAATATGATGGTCTCTGCGCTTGAATTCGGCCCAGGACCTGGAAAATACAGCCTCATAATTTCCAGCTGCCTGGCGGACCGGCTGGTATGCCGAGGACCAGAATTCTCCGGTTTCAATGTCACGAAGGTATAAAAACATTCCTTCATTCTCCAGAGCCATATCTTCATGCCAGCGCGTAAGGGCGATATTTTTCCAGCGGCTGTAGCCGGCTCCTGAATTTGTAACCATGACAGAGTACTTGCCGTTGGACAAAAGGTGTATTTCCGGAACAGGCGTATCGGGAGTATTGAAGACCCTGAGCAGCGCTTCCCTTTCCTCAACCTTTTTCAGAAGTCCGGTCACCTCTATATCATAAAGGAAGGGTACCTCCCTTGGGACCCTCTCCTGTAAGAGCAGTTCCGCCGCCTTGAACATCGGATCAGCGAGAAAGCGCCTCTGCATGGGTTTACCGAGAAGGCAGTAAGCGATGGAAAGCAGGCTCATACCCTGGTGATGTGCCATATATGATTTTACAACCGCGAAAGTTTCATCATGAGAGAGCCTGGACGGTGTGTAATCTACCGCCTCATAAAATCCGAAATCCCCGCTGAAGCCCATCGACTTCATGTTTTCGAGGTTCTGGCAGGCTTTTTCCGGTTCTATCATCAGGGCAAGGGCCGAGGCATAAGGAGCGACGACGAGGTCTTCAGACAATCCTCTCTTGAAGCCGATTTCAGGAACACCGAACGCATGGTATTGATAAACCATCGATGCGTCTAACTTATTGTATCCGGATTCGGAAATCCCCCAGGGCACCCCGTTTCTTGACCCGTAGGCGATCTGGCATGCGACCATTTCCTTATAAGTTTTATCAAGAAGGGTTCCATCGTAAGTGGGCATTACAAGCAGAGGCATCAGGTATTCGAACATCGATCCGCTCCAGGATACAAGCACAGGTTTTCCCGCTTGTTTTGAAAGAAGCCTTCCGAGCATGAACCAGTGTTCCTGCGGAATCCTGCCCTGGGCGATTGCCGTAAAACTGCAAAGCCTGGATTCTGATGCAAGGAGATCGTAATAAGACGGATCCGTTTTGTGATCGGAGGCGCTATACCCGATTGACAGAAGATGAGATGATTTGTTATACAGGAATTCATACTCCATGCCTGACGATATTGACATGCAGCGATGCGCTAACTCGATGATCCGGCTGATCCTTGCACCGGCCCTTGCTCCCGAGTCTTTAATAGCTTTTCTTAAAAGTTCGAACCAGTCCCTCTCTTTTAATAATTGCCCGTTCTCCGGATCAAAGCCCCCGATAACTTCATCGGCAAGGGGCAATAATTTCATTTCTATCCTGGCGGCGTCCCTGAGGACAGGGATTTCATTAAGAAGTGTAAAATCCTCCCTGAGCCGTGCCAGGCGTATTTTCTGTTCTTCATTCCCATGGTCCCACATTCCCGGTATTTCGGGGGGCATAAGGATCCAGGGGGCGTAAAATGACAATTCTTCAAGGTAATCGTAGCATTGTTTTTCAAATGCCTCATACCACCTGTCACCGGCAGGAAGGAGATTGTAAACGGCTCCCGGCAGGCGGCGCAAGAGGACATAGATTTCCGATAGGCCGGGATGGTCCGTCTGCTCCGGAATAAGACTTTTGACCGCATCCCCGTGCACATCCTTTTGAGCGCCTTCACAAAGGGCATTTAACGTATCGCTAAGCCCCGAGAGCATCTCCGGAAAAGAAATTATTTTATTACCCTGCAATTCGAATAGCCCCGAACTTAAAACCATCAGATGGCCGGCAAGGTTCCCGCTGTCGACGGAAGAAATATACAGCGGCTTGAGGGGCTTTAATGTCTGTGTATCGTACCAGTTATAAAAATGGCCCCTGTGTTTTTCCAGGCAGTCCATTGTATGCAGGGTTTTTTCAGTCCTTTCGAGGAGCCTTCCCATAGAAATATAGCCGAAATCATAAGCGGCCATGTTCGAAAGGAGCGATAAGCCGATGTTTGTCGGAGATGTCCTGTGGGCCGTTGCATGAGTAAATTCTTCCTGGAAATTATCCGGCGGCAGCCAGTTATCCTGCTCACCGACAAAGGTCTCGAAAAAACTCCAGGTCCTGCGGGCTATAGTCCTGAGAAAAACGAGCTTCTGGCCCGACAGCCCCGCCTTTCGGAGGGCCGGAGTCCTGCTTATCATAGAGGCAATGGCAGGGGATAAAAGCCACAAACCTGAAATGGCCAGCGCCGGGATATTGGTATATTTGAAAACAATCGAAAAAACCAGGAAAAAAGCGGCTAAAAGGGGGGCCGGCAGCATCTTTCTATAATACCCGGATATCTTTTCAGGACGGTTCGGAGATTCTCCGGATGCAACCCATTCGAGGAGCCGCTTCCGGGAAAACATAAGGCGCCATAATGTCCTGGAAATATCTGAAAGACATATCAAGGCTTCGTAAGCCGAGAAGGTTATTGAAAGGCAGAACTGGGCCAGGCGGTTAAGTGCGGATATGATCCCCTCCCGCGGTTTGGCGATTATTTCAGCCAACGACATCAGAAAGCCGGGCAATGCCGCTAAAACCACCACGGCCAGGGGTAAACCCGACAGGATAAGAAGAACGGCCGCAATCCAGACAATGCTGCGCCTCAGGTTGTCCATTATCTTCCATTTAGATAAAAGGGAAAGGGGGTTTTTTTTGAAAACCGGCACGAAAGGGAGAAGCCATGCCGCTATCTGCCAATCTCCCCTGATCCAGCGGCGTCTCCGGCTTACATCATCAAGATAACCTTCCGGATATTTTTCATACAGCTGTACATCCGTGACAAGCGCGCATCTTGCGTAACATCCCTCTAACAGGTCATGGCTCAGGATCCTGTTTTCAGGGAAGCGTCCTTCAAGGCACTTTTCAAACGCGTCAACATCGTAAAGGCCTTTGCCTATGAAAGAACCCTCCTGGAAAAGGTCCTGGTAAACGTCTGAAACCGCTTTTGTGTAGGGGTCTATGCCTGTCTCGCCTCCGAAAACTTTAACGAAAATGGAAGGATTATCCCCCGGGTAACCGGTTTCTACCCTGGGCTGGAGAATTCCATAACCTGAAATGACACGGTTCTTTTTCACGTCAATAACAGGCCTGTTCAGGGGATGGGATATAATTTCAATGAGATCCCTGGCGCAGTTCCTCGGCATCAGCGTGTCCGTATCGACTGTTATTACATATTTAACATCCTGCAGCAGAGAGATATCCCCGATTATCCGGCAAAACCTGTCTGAGCCGGCTTTTCCGCGCAGAAGGGAGTTAAGATCGGATAGTTTGCCTCTTTTGCGCTCGTAACCCATCCATTTATTTTCCTGTTTATTCCATTTCCTGGGCCTCTGGAAAAGATAAAAACTGTTTTCTTTAAGCCGGCGGTATTTCATATTGAGTCTGTCTATGCCTTCGGCCGCTTTTGAAAGCAGAAGAGCGTCATCGGGTAAAGTCTCGGAAACGGCATCGGTGAAATCGGTCAATAATCCGAAATCCACCTCCGGGTCGGTATTGGCGAGATACCGGATCTCCAGGTTTTCAATAAGGCTTTCAACCGCCTTTACGCCGGTGAGGATGGATGGGACAACGACAAGAGTATGAGCGGATGCAGGTATGCCTCTGGAAAAATCCATCCTTGGCAGTTTTTCCGGGCTGACAAGTAGGGTCGAAACCCAGTTGACCAGGGTTAGAGACGCCTGGCTCGATATGAATAAAAGCGGCAGCCCGTACAGGAGGAGATTCCGCCAGGCAGCCAGCCCGGGTCCAAGGGCGGCGTACATGACGCAAAATGCCGAAATAATTGCCAGGAGAATTATCGAAGACATATAGAAGAAGAGTTTTGGGCCTGTATCAAGAGATTTCGGACGGATGCCCAGGGATTTACAGAATATCCTTAATCCTTTACCCCGGAGATAATAGCCAATATGAGTCCCGGTTCCTTCTGCAGTCTGAATCAGGTGCGAAGCGGTTTCTTCCTCCCGGCTTCCGGTCATTGATGAAATATTTTCTATAATGTGGCGGTAGCCGTCCCGCGTGGAAAAAGACATAAACTTGTAATCCCCTGAAGGATCATTCCGCAGGATATTCTCAACAATGCTCAGGCCTTCGACGAATTCGTGCCAGTCAACAGAGTCGAGAAAGCGCAGGCTCGAGATAGTGTTAGCGATCGAGACCTGGTCAGCGGCCTGGTCCCTGCTTGTAAGCTGGATCATGCGGTCTATGTTTTCACCTTTTTCAGAGAGTTTCTTTTCAAGCCAGACTAAAGGAAAATTCAGGGCTGAAGTCTGACCCTGGAGCCTCCTGACGAATTCTGCGACAAAGAACTCCGAAAGGGGAAGGTCGAACCTGGCCATAGCGGCAATCTCAAGGACAATCCCGTCAGTATCTTTGCCCGATATATCAAGGATTCGGTTTGCCCAGTAATCTGCCCTGTCGTTGTCTATCTGCGATAAAACCATCCGTGAAGAAACGCGCCTCAGGTTTTCAATTAAAGCTAATCTTATCATAATGGGGAGAGCCCACAGTTCCCCGAGTTTCAAACTGTCCACAGTCTGGTATGCCCTGACATAACCGGTCAGCCATTTCAAATCCACACGGCCGTCGCCGTGGGAAACTATCTCCATGGCGATATCGTAAACCCTCGGATAACCTGAGAGCGGGCCTTTTATAAGCGCGGGGAGTTCGCGGCTGTACCCCTTCGGCAGGAATCTCCGGGCAAGACGTATTTGTTCCTCGATAAGATAATAATTGTCGAGCAGCCAGTCCCCCGCGGGGGAAACCTTTCTCTTTGAATCTTCCGTCTCCGCGAGAAGTTCATAGGCTTGCATTATAATCTCTTCGTTTTCCATAAGGCGCGACAAAAGTTTTTCCCGGCCTCTCCTGTAAGTTATCTTATGCAGCCCGGCAAGAGTTACGGCATGCTGTTCAAACTGGTCGAGGTTGAAAAGCTCGGCCCTGAGCGGCTCTTCACCCCTTACCGCAGAAAGACCGTCCTCAAAAGACTTGGGTGACAATTAAAACTCCTTAAATAAAAATGGTTTATCCAGATAAAAGTAATCAACTACTTAACAGTATGTCAATCTTGACCAATACTGTAAAGTTTATTAAACTAAAAATCATGGACAATAATCTCAATCACGCCGTTCCGGGCATAAGGCAGGGTTAAATATGGATATAAAAAGATACTTGATTTCAGCGGCAGCTGTTTTTTTATGCTTCGCAGTCATTGATTTCGGATTCGATTCCGCAATACTGTCGCAGATGAACACAGGCTTGAAGGAAACCTGGCGCGCCGTTCCGGTCTTCTGGCTCGAACCCGTCATATACTTCGGCGCAGCTCTGATTTTCGTGCTTATTTATTCCGTCTCTTCATGGAGAAAAGGCGTGCCATGGGGCATAATCTACGGGCTGGCAACAGGCATTTTAGTCAGCGGCGTATTATCCTTCAAGCAATATTCTTTATACCCGATCCCCCTTATCCTTTCATTAGTATGGTTTATCGAGGGGATCATCCAGTATATCATTGCCGGTATCGTAACCGCCCTGATCCTGAACAGGAAGGAGAGATGACAGTGGACGAAGATGTAGATATCCATTCGGTATTTTCAAAGGAAAACTGGGCTTATAAGGATGTGAAAAGTCCGGATGAGCAAGGCCCCTATGGACCATTCAAAGACTGGATAAACCGGCTCGGGCTTGACATTAAAAACGGAGGGGACCTTGAAAAATGTTATTTATTATTATGCATCCTGAATTTTGCAGCCCTTCATGACAATAAGATCGAGGACACACGGGATTTCCTGGGTTTTTTCTGGTGGTATGTAGAGAAAATAAAACCACTCGCCGGCTACAGCGATACGAATAAGAGAAAAGCGGCGTATCATGATATGATTATCCGGATACTTTCAAAAACTGATTTCCTCTTCATCGAAATGTTTTCTCAGGCGGGAGATATTTATTCCGTCCGCTTATTTCCGGTTAACAGCAGCATCGGCTCTTTTATGAAAATCAAGATGCGTCTTGAAAGGCTCTATGCAGGCTTAGGCGCACAAGAATTTTTCAGGTATCCGGATCTCAAGAATATCGACGAGGCTTTTTACAGGGGGCTCGATGACCCGGAAATATACGGCCGCTATATATATGAATTTCCCCCGGATAAATTAACGGCGGCAGGGATCATGGAGGCAAAGGTCCCTGAAAAGCTTATACTGATCAAAATTGCTGAAGGGCAGAAAATCATTCTTCCACCCGAGTATTTAAGCCAGCTTGCAGGCCTGGCTTTTATAAAAGTTCAGCAGTTCTTTTACAATCCCGATGAGAGTCTTAAGAACCAGAAAAGCCTCTCGGCAGTTATAGAAAAAGTTAATAAAAAAAATAACAGCAGTTACAACCTCGATCAGGCTTTATGTCTGCTTAAAGATTATGATTCCCTGGGCATCGAACATGATTTCTGGAAAAATTTCCTCGATGAAATGGATATTCCGGGCAGCATCTCTTTGTATGCGCGCCTTTTAGGAGCCGTACTGCCCGACAAGATCGGTGCGGACATGCCCGGGGATGACGGCAAAAAAGCCCCGGAAATCAGCGAAGAAGATATCTCGAAATTCTTTGACGAGCTTTGTAAAGTTAAAACTGCCGATTATACATTTTCATCTTTTATCGAAATGTTTCCGCAGTTTCCAAAACAGTTTTTTGAAAAGGCTCTTGAAGCGCTGATAAAAAACAGGAAGATCTCGAGAATAAGGGATAAGGCGAATGTTTCACACTTTATAGTTTCAAAAAATGTTTTCATCATATTTGTTCATTATCTGGAACAGATACGTAATTCCCTTGGCGGTGTATACAGCAGGGAATTTAATAAAGACAATATCCATAACGAAGAAGAATTCCGCCTCGATATTGAAAAGAGAATATTTGAAGATTATCCGGTATTCTATCAGCTATTTAAAAGCGGCGACTTTTCAAAGTATGTCTATAAAATGCTGGAAAAAGGAGGAACGGCGGATTATGAAAAATATAAAAAAAGCCTCTTTGATCAAGCCTCTGCGGGGGCGATGTTCGTGCCGGCAGACCGGCTTTTAAATCTGGATTACAGCCAATTTATTAAAAAAGAACCTGAGAAAAGGGCTGATCGGGAAGCGCCTCATGAATCAAGACAGTCCTCGTCAGGACAGATCGGTCAATTTTTAAGCAAGATGTCCCGCAATATCTCGAGCTCACTGTCCAACGCAATGGATAAAGACCTCGAGAAAAAAAGGATCCCCGGCCTTAATATCGAAAAGAAAGCCCCCGCCGCAGCAAAAGAGCAGGTTAAAGAAAAGGAAAATGACCCGGAAGCGGGCCTCAGGGCCATCGCAGGGAATATTATTGAGGAAATCATGGGATCGAATCAGATGCTGCTTGAAGACGCGGTTCAAAACCTGCTGGCGGCCTGGAACTATCCGATTACTCCCGACAGCGATGGAATAAATGCAATTAAAAAAGAAAATTTCCAGAAAATTTCCGCCCTGATCAATAATCAGACCGGAGATCTCGATCCCGGCAGTATGGACCGCGCCTGCATAGAAGAAAAGTCGGCCGAGATCTCGGCTTCCGTTGAAGCCCGGGAAATTTTAAATAATATTGTCAGGACAGAAGCTACTCCGGAAATTTTCCGCAGGTACATCACTCTCCGCATTATCGCAGCCCTGATCAGGAAATAAGCGCCGGCTGCTCCTGACGGATGCCTTTTACAAGTTCTTCTATATCCCCGACAAACTCCAGGCCGGCATTTCTGCCTGTTCCGGCAAATATCGCGTTCTTTCCGTCCGGATCGTTGCTGCAGAAATTAACTATAATGCTGGACTTAAGAGATTCGTTGACTTTTGCGGACATTTCGCCCAGCTTCGGAGCCGGGATGTCGATGCCCAGGGTCCTGGCCGACGATATTTCGAGCGAGAACTTTTTATCACGCACGGTAATTTCGATCCAGTCGGACGAAACGAATATTTTTTCTATCTGCGCCCCTGTGTATGTCGCAAACCTGAAAAGACGGCCCTGGTATAGAAAGCCGAAGACAAAACCAGTAAAACAGCTGCCCAGCCATGGTATCCTGGCTACCGATCCGAACAGGGAGACTCCGTCTTCGTCAAAATGATTGGTCTGCATCCAGATCCAGGACGAGGGCATGGAGCGGCCCCAGTCCTTTTCCAAATAGCCCTTGCCGAGGGTAAAATCTGTCTTCATGCCGTTGACTTCAAAATAGCCGTCTATGTCATGATCGAAACTCGCTGTCGCGTGGTAGCATTCCATCATGGGTACAAAAGCATACCAGCCCATAGCGCCCGGCGAGAAGAGGGATACGGGCCATGGATGGATGTTCTGAAATTTAAGCTCCGCCCTGATCCTGTCTTTGCCGTTGTCCATATCGAGATGCAGGCATTCCAGGGAAAAATAATTATTGCCGATTTCAAGTTCGAATTTTTTAGTGTTTGCCCAGAAATCGCCTAAGGCATACGGGTAATAATAGAGTTCCTGCCGCCTGGCATCCACGAGCATGACAAAGGCGTGCGACAAGGATTTTTCTTGCGGCATGGATATTCCGGGGATAACGGCAAATGCCGTCTTTTCATCTCTGCTTACAGATTTAAAGTACCATCCTTCAAAGTAGTTCTTCTTCCTTCCGCTGCCCTGAAATACCTCGGGTTTCCAGAGATTAGACATTACTATCCTCCGGGCCGTATCAATCCTGCCCATGAAGAGCCTTATTTCCCATCGGCTCCTTTCAGCATTTTTATGACGTCCGGATCAACAACATATTGAATAGCCTTTAATCCGTTCATATCCAAGATTCGGGCATCAGCCCCCGCCTTTAACAATAATTCAACCGCTTCCGCATTTTCAAAGATGGCTGCGTATATCAAAGCGGTTCTGCCTATGCAATCTTTATTGTCTATGTACGCCCCTGCCTTTATCAATGATTTAATCGGATCGATGCGGTTTTTAATAACCGCGCATATCAAAGCGGTGCTGCCTGTCGAATCTTTTTCATCGAGGTCCGCCCCCGCCTTTATCAAAGCCTGAACAGTATCGGCGTGCCCGTTAATAGATGCCTGCATGAGTGCGGAATTAGCGGTGGTATCCACGGCATTTACATTCGCCCCTTTATCTATCAGCGCCCTGACCGCTTCAGTGCGGCCGTTGGCGGCAGCGTAAATCAATGCCGTGCTGCCGATATAATCGGTGATATTGACATCGCCTTTAAAACCCCTTATAAACGCAGCATTGCCTTTCTTGGCAGCGTCGAATAAGGTCCATTCATAGTAAGAATAATTAGTGCTTCCGCCCGGAGCCAGGATTAAATCGTCATCGATCATATTTGTCGAATCAGAGAGCCTGACCAGTTCTATATGATATTTTACACCGGCAAGAACGTTCAATGAGAGCTTGAAATCGTTATTGGTCACCCGTGAGACAAGCCGGCTGTTTATCCTTAAATCGTAGTCATATGGGCCTGTATTAAAATCCCCGAAATTAATATGAGCGACCCTTGTTTTTTCCTTGAGAAGAAACCCGCCGATATCCTCGATTATCCTGTCGACCGAGTCGAATAAATCTATGTCCGTAGGCGCGCTGTATGTGTTGGAAAAAGATTTTTCCGATGTCCCGCTCATAATACGGATTGTGATCAAGGCCCTGGGGTTTGATTTGTTTCCTTTAAATATATAGCTTCCGTAAACTATATAATCCGGTTTATAAACACTGGAAACCATGGCGGCATCTCCAGGCTTCAGCGTCATGAGAACGGGTTTTTCCGGAACATTGATCCCGGGCAGGTATGGAATAAAAGAATAAAATGAGTTGAACAAAATACCCTTCATGAAAGAGGTATTACGGTATGCGTCGGGGTCGGCCCTGTTTTCGAGAGGGAGGATATAGACAACCCTGTTCGTATTTGCGATCGCCGGGTTTTCATCGATAAAATTAGTGTTCACAGGCTCAGCGTTTCTGACTTCGCTCCCGCAGGAGTATAAAGCAATCAAGAGGATCAAAGAAAATAACAGACCCGGCAAGGACAGTGAATTTTTAAGCATCCTGCCCCCCTTTTTAAAATAAAAGGCATTATCATTTTATTCAGCCAATCCGCCAATGTCAAGGCCGTTTATTTTGTATAGCTGCTAAAAGTATGGTAAAATTTTATGGCTTTTTCAGGCAGGTTCCAGGCAAGACGGCAGACTTAGGCACAGTCCCGAGCGCTTGATCGATCTTTAGACTTTGTAGTGTGATTATGTTAAGGAGGAATAGAATGACAATCAAAGACTGCATTAATTTTTCCAACGAAACCATTTTATGTTTTTTAGCAACTGCTGAAAGCGACCAGCCCAGAGTCAGGGCATTACAATTCTGGTTTGCCGACGATACCGGATTTTATTTTCAGACCGGTGATGCGAAATCTTTTGTCGGGCAATTAAAAGCAAACCCTAAAACCGAAGTATGTTTTTATATGCCGGACCCCAATATCAAGACAGGTAAAATGCTCCGTATATCCGGAAAAGTCGATTTCATAGATGATAAACCTCTAAAAGAAAAAGCTCTTACTGACAGGCCTTTTTTAAAAAGTTTCGGATTAACCGCCGATAGCCCGGGGCTGGTATTATTTAAAATATCTCATGGCCAGGCGCATTTCTGGTCAATGGAAACTAATTTAAAACCGAAAGAATTTATAAATTTTTAATATTATATTGAAGCGCGTTTGCTTTTATATGTGCCCAATCCGCCGGGTTATTCGCCAGGGCGTAGAATCGGGATTGACTGGTCAGGTCCTGAAGAATTATAATCGCAATTCATTAAAAATCGTCCTGAAAATATATGGAATTTTTATCGCAATAATCTTTTATTGCGGAAACTTTATTTTGAACACCGGCTTCTGTTTTTTTATCGTCATACGGCGCATTGGCGATATACACGGACATCGATCGGAGATCAGACTGTTTTTGAATTTTTGAGATTATCTCAATCAGATTCTTTTCATCGAACTCTTTATTCCGGTAGTACATTTTCCCATTTAAATCGATATTTATATAAATATTTTTCTGATTCGTTTCTTTTTCAAAATCACCGGCCCGGATAATTACACTGTCAAAGCGGTCGATTAAATATTTATCAATTGCGATCGTGTCGGGCCTTATCCATTTTGCCTTGAACCAGCCTTCAGGTATAATAGCTTTCGGCCCGTCGATATGAAACCTTGAAATCTTATTTTTTATTATCCTGGATTGTGATGATGTTAATTCGACGAATCGTTTTCTCCCAATCTCATCAATTTGTTTTTTATTTAATTTTATCTCATACGTTTCAGCAGGCGCGATTTGATTTGTCAAGGCATTCAAATTGCTGTTTCCGGAATTATCAGCACATGCCTGAAGCATTGAACAAATAATAATACCTGCAAAGATATATCTTATCATTATTCTTTTCTTAAGCGATATTTCCCACATGATTCATCCTCTTGCCAAGATTTTGCCCGAATTCTGCGTCCGCCCCTTCTGTTAAGAAATAAATAATTTGGGAACTATAATTTTGTTGTTGCCCCAAATTAGATAAAAGCCACTACTAAAAAAGTTTCTCTCATCTATTCATCATTATTTATTTGCCTTAGTTCTTTTCCTTTAAAATAAAATCAAATTCTCATTTTTCTAAATATTAGGGTTTTCCAGTTCATAATAATAAACTGAATAAAAAATATAGTGTTCAAGTTTATTCAAATAATTCTTAATTTCAAATTTGTCATAATTGAAATTATAATCATTCCACACTTTAACAAAGTCTTCATTTGTAGATTGAAGTTTATACACGATTTTGAAGTATTTATTATTAAAATCACCTTGTGGTACATTTAACTTATCAATTTTTTCCCGAACTACTTTATAAAGAGTTTGATCATTATCATACTTCTTAAGGATTTCTCCAAGAATATTTTCCCCGTATTCTATTGGATAAAATTTAGTACCTCCCTTCTTTTTTTTAGGGCTATCATCTGTACCAGTTATTAAAGCCTTATCAGTATCATCTTCTTTATCTGGCTTATATACCACTTTGTAAGCAGCAACAGCAGCTAATATTGTTCCTGAAAAAGTTGCTAAATTTCTTAATAGTTCTGGAATGTCTTTTAAAATATTCCAACACATTTTTTGCGAATAACAAACCCCTACAAACCAAATTCCTATAATAATCAGATCAAAAATTAATACAACCCTAATGGATCTCCAAGTAATACCTTTTTCTTTTACATCGCTCGTACGACTCATGAAACTGCCTCCTAAGTTGGAAAATTATTCTGAGTCAACCTGACCAATTGTCAGGTGAATACTAAATCTGTTCAGACTCTACCCCTTCCTCCTCCCCGCTTCAGCCATTACAACAGCGAAGGCGCTGGCGACGTTCAGGCTGTTCTTGCTGCCTACGAGGGGGATGTCGATGAAGCGTTCGCATTGCAGCAGGGCCTCTTCCGTTAAGCCGAACTCCTCATTGCCGAAGACGAACGCGCTCTTGTCGGGCCACTCAGCTTTGAAGAGGGAGGCCGCGCCCTCTATCGTTTCGACCCCCAGGATAAGGAAGCCGAGTTTGCGGTAGTGCGAGATTGCAAGACTCGTCGTCTTGAAGTAGGACCAGGCGGCGAGCGCAACGGTGCCCATCGCCGTACGCTCTATTTTGGGCATGGGAGGGGCAGGTGTTATGCCGCAGAGGGCGAGGCTCCCGACCCCGAAACAGTCGGACGAGCGGAAGATGCTGCCGGTGTTGAAAGGCGAGCGGAGGTTGTCGAGTATAGCCGCGTGGGTGTAACGGACCGGCGGTTTGTCGGAGTCGAAACGCTTGTGGCGGGGCAGGAACCCCGATTCATCGGGAGCCTCGCCGATCAAGGCCATAACCGCGTGAAAGGACATGTTCGCCCGCTCGAGCATCGTCCTGTCTTTACCGGGCGGTATAGAAGTTAAAAATTCCACGATAATGGAGCGGGCCGCCCTGAGCTTTGGCTCCGGGGTCCCATCCATGTAGCCGGAGTATCCGGCCAGGTCGCTAAGGATCTTTTCGGCGGGCTCCCCGTCTTTTTCCCCGAACTTTCTCAGGGTCTCGGCTATCTTGTATATCTGTTTGCGCAGGTGCAGTTTAAGGAAGTGGTCTTTCTGTATCATCGTTTTTTTTCTTTATTTCTCGTGGAAAACCGTTACCCCGTTCCAGTCTGCAGGAGTTCCGTCCTTTTCAAATTTAGAGCATCTCTCGAGGATCATCTGAGCGGGCCTGTCCCCGGGCCTTAACCCGAGAGCTTCGCTAAAGGCCTTTACAGCCCCGGGCCAGTCATGCTTTTCGTAGAGCGAAACGCCATCGTTGTAGATCTTCAGGAATTCCGACATGCCGCTGTCTATATTGTCTTTTTCAGAAATGAGCTCGAAAATTTTAACGCCGCGTATCTTGCCCTTGACGGCTACGATGTCGACGCCCCTTGTTTCCATTTTGCCCTTAACGGCCTCGTTGGTAAATTCGCTTATCATGATCTTCGTGCCGTAGAATTTGTTGAGCCCTTCGAGGCGGCTGGCCAGGTTTACCGTGTCTCCCATCACCGTGTAGTTGAGGCGTTCCTCGTAACCCATGTTGCCTACGATCAGCTCCCCGGTATTGATGCCGATCCTCGTGTTGAAGAGGGGAATGCCCTTCCCCTTCCATTCCTCCGCTATGCGGGCCAGGAAGCGCTGGCTCTCGAGGGCGCTTATGCAGGCATAGAAGGCGTGATCTTCGAAATAATTCGGGGCGCCCCAGAACGACATTATAGCGTCTCCGATGTATTTGTCTATCGTTCCCCTGTTTTTCAGGACTGTGCTCGTCATCCCTTCGAAGTAAACTCCGAGATTTTCGACGAGCTCTTCGGGTTTAAGGGATTCTGAAATTCCCGTGAAATTTTCTATATCGGAAAAGGATACCGTCATCATCCTCTTTTCGGCGCTCAGTACGGCTTCCTTGTTGAGCTTTATCAGTTCGGCGACCAGATCCGCCGGAACGAATTTCTTGAACGACCTCAGGCCGTTTTTCATGTTTTCGATGGCATCTTTCATATTGTTGACTTCACGGATGTTCGACTTTATTTCAATCTTGCTTCCCAGGTCGAATTTCTGGACTTTCGACAGGTCGTTTTCAAGCTTGATCATAGGCCTGGAAATTGCCCTGGAGAACATTATAGCGAGAAATATAACCACTATGGCTATTATGATGATTACACGGAGGGTATAAAGGAAATAGTTATCTTCGTAATGTTTTATCCTCTGCGCGGAAACATCCATCCCTAGTATACCGTCCAGCCGGCCGTCTTTGGTGAGGATGGGGGCGTAGCTTGAAAGCCATGTTCCCCACTGGTCGGTGCTGAATTTCTTTTCAACGTGGACTTTGTAAGGCTTTTCGAAAGAGGCAAGAAGCTCGGCCGTGGCATTGGTGTAGACGTCGCCGATATGGCTCATTTCTTTTGGGTCATATTCAGCGTCGACGACAAACACGATGCTGCCGTTATCGAGTTTTCTCATCGTGTAAACATCCCTTATTCCGATGCCCCTGTTGCTTATCGACTGGAGGGTATGTTTAACTTTCATGTACACGGGCGAATTTTCATCGGAAGGCCGCAGGAGCTTGCTGTGCAAATCCCCGTCTATCTGCATGGCTCCGATGGATATATCGTCATGAAGCCGCTCCTCCACGCTCCTGTGTATCAGGTCGTGGACGTCGACGAATGTCCAGATCCCGAGAAGGAGACAGGAAGCAACGACTACGCCGACAAAGGCGCTGGAAATGCTGAAGCGCAGCGTTACGAACTTTTTAGTTTTCCCGGCCATATAAATTACCCCCGGAGTTATTCGTGCTTTAATATATAATTGGCAGGAGGCTTTGTCAAATATTCATCCTTGATACGCAAGCGAAAACTTTTTTCACGAAACAACTCCTTTCGAAGTATTATAAAATGGAAAATAAAGATCTTCTAAGTGCAATATTTCACTCTTTCGAACGTCATTATCATTGAGATTACCATGAAATGATGGTAGATTTAGAGTGAAATGTTTTAAGGAAAGGAGTTCCTGGCAATACATGAATTATATGAAATGTTTGAAGAGAACTATATTTATCGTCATCATTGCCTCGGTTATCGGGGGAGCCGCGCTGATCGTGAGCTGCGCCGCGTCGCCTGCATCGGCCGGCGGTCCTGCTCAAGCCGCACCGCAGGATTTTGACGACTTTACAAACGCGCTTGCTGAAACCACGAATTCACTGGCTATAGCCGAATCTAATTCCGGCGTTTCAGTCGCGGGTTCCTGCACACCCCTTAACGCCGGAACTTTGAAAACAGGGATTCCAGCCGTATCTTTTATCGTCACGAATGTTACAGTGACAAATTCCGGTTCGAAGAACGGCGGCAGCGGAAGCGCGATCATCAGGATCGCGACGTCCGGAACTGCGGCGGCTCCTTCGGCAAGCATATCGTTTGTTTTTAATAATTACTATTACAATAATACAAGCAAGGGCTTGAATGGAAGCGCTGCCTGCAATATCGGCGCCGCACCCGGCTCAGGCCCGGAAATCATCACTATAAACGAATCCGCGGCACTTGCCTGGAGTTCCAGGCCCATTGCATGGAATATTACGGACATCATGACGCTTTCGTCAAACAGCATAACAGATTCTATAAACGGAACAATCAACGGGCGCACGGTCAGCGAATACTTCAGTCTCGGCGGAACCAATTAGGCTCATTCTTTCCCGGAATTGTACGATACTTATTATATTACTGTCCAAATCGGACAAAATATAGTATAATTCATGCGTGTGCACAGGAGGGGTGTGTCTATGAATGAGCTGGTGAATGGGACAAAAGTTTTCCTGATAGGTATCGGCGGCATCGGCATGTCGGCATTAGCAGTAATTTTAAAAGCCCGCGGGTTCGATGTCTTGGGTTCGGACAGGGCTGATTCCACGGTTATTTTAAATCTCCGGAAACTCGGCATAAATGTCGCCCTATGTCATGAGAGCGCAAATATCACCCCGGATATCCGCACGGTTGTTTACACGAACGCGGTATCGGAAGACAACCCGGAACTCATTAAGGCAAGGGAGATAGGCGCATCTGTTTACGAACGGGCGGCTATGCTCGATCTGCTTTCCGGGCCGAAACTCGCAATCGGCGTTTCGGGAACTCATGGCAAGACAACTACGACTTCCATGGTCGCAAAGATATTCCTGGCAGCCGGGCTTGACCCGACTCTGGCCGTCGGAGGCCATATCGACCAGATAGGCGGATCGGGTTACGAAGGCGACGGGAAGTTTTTCGTTTACGAGGCCTGCGAGGCTTACGGGTCCTTCCTGAAGCTTCATCCCGCGATCGCAGTCATCACTAACATAGATTCCGACCACCTGGATTACTACACGAATATCGGAAATATCAAAAAAGCTTTTTTGAAGTACATACAGGAAAATATACCGGCGTTCGGCACCATTGTATACAACAGGGACGACGCAAACCTCAGGTCCGTCGTCGAAGGGGCAAAACTTCACAATACGGTGTCGGTCGGCATACGGCACAGGGCCGATTTTACCGCGTCTAAAATCAGGCTCAATGAGTTTTCGTCTTCATTCGTGGTAAAGAAACATGGAGCTTTTTACGGAAATTTCTTTCTCAATGTGCCGGGCATGCATAATGTCACCAATGCCCTGCTTGCCATAAGCTGCTCCGCGGTAAACGGAATTTCATGCGAGGTAATGCAGAATACCCTGAAGAATTTCAAGAATGCCGACAGGCGCTTCCAGCTTAAATTCAATAACGGGAAACTGATGGTAATCGACGATTATGCCCACCATCCTTCCGAAATCGATGCGACCCTGAATGCCGCGAAGAACCTTTCGGAGAAAAGCCATGCACGCCTCATTGCCGTTTTTCAGCCTCATCTTTATTCGCGCACACAGTCATTGTACAAGGAATTTGCTCGTTCACTTTCACGGGCGGACAGCATAGTACTTACGGAGATATACGCGGCAAGGGAGAAGAACGACGGCTGTATAAGCACAAAACTTATATATGACGAGATAGTCAGGATCAAAGGCAAGGAGAATGTCGCTCTCACAAGCGAATTAAAGGACATTCCCGAAATGGTAAGATCGTTTTTCCATGGAAAAAATATAGTAATAACTCTTGGAGCTGGAGATGTCTGGAAAGTCTCTGATATGTTCTGCGTTTAGCCCGGCGCTTGCGCTCTTGCTGATCTTTTCAGCCGCGTCCGCTTTTGCCCAGAATAATGAACCGGCCGGCATTAGAAAGGTTTACGTGAACGGCTACTACTTTGATAAGGGCATAAGCCCCGCACAGATACTCGGGCTCCGTCTCAAGGCGAGGGCCGACCTGTTTTACAGGGACAAGAATTACGCCAGCGCTGTAAAGTATTACGAACAGGCGTCGACCTACCTCCCCGATGAGGCTGAAATATATTTTAATCTTGGAAATATCTACTATGACCGCAGGATCGATAATCTTGCCGCCGATTATTATAAGCGCGCCCGGGATAAATATCCCCTGGTTGAAAATTTTCTCAAGAGCAAAAGGGATTATTATCTCAGTCTTGTCCGTTACGGAATAACTCTCGCCCGCCTTTCGAAGTCGAATAACAGCGATGAAGATTCGAAGATGGCCAAGGAGATCTACTGGCAGGTTTCCGGCCTCCAGCCGGCAATGACCAATGATTTTCCTGAAACTGCCCGCGACGTTGCCACATTGAATAAAACCCTCTTCGGAGATGTAACGGTCATAAAAAAATAAATCAAATCTCCTAACCGGCCGATAGATTAATGTCTGCGCCTTAATAACGAGGAGGCCCGCTAATGGACTCCAGAAAGTACAGCAGCGCCCTGCTCACGGTATTTATTATCTTCTGTTTCATTTTTCTTGCGGCAACGGGTATTTATTTTTTTACGGATACATGGAACGTAAACTCTCCCGTAGATTTAGGGCAGGAGGGGGACGCTTACAATCAGTATCCAGACCGGAGCATCGATGACGTATACGACAGCCTGACCGGAAGGGTTCCTATCCTGATGTATCATATGATCGTTACGCCCTATATGGAAAAAGAGGTCTTCGGCAAAGGTATCATCAAGCGGACTCCATGGATGGAACGCTTTCTCGTATCCTCGGCCCAATTTAAGGGCGAACTCGAAAGCCTGTACAGCGCAGGTTTCAGGAATATTTCACTTGACGAATACATTTCACTTAAAAAAGGCGAGATCAAGACTCTTGACCGCATTCCTCCGGATTCGAAGCTTTATGTCCTTACTTTTGACGACGGTCCGTACGGCCAGTTAGATTACAGCGGCATCGACAAAAACGGCAGCCCTGTGATCGATCCCGACTGCGCTGTCGGCATCATGATGGATTTCGCGAAGACGCATCCCGATTTCAAGCTCAACGCCGCCTTCGCGGTCACTTTCGAGCATTCCCCGTTCATGCAGCCTGAATATGTAAAGGACAAGCTTAACAGGCTCCTCGACCTTGGCTTCGAAATAGTCAACCATACTGTAAGCCATAAAAGGCTTTCCTGGTTCGTCCTGCATGACAGGGAAAGGGCCGATTTCGAGATCGGGCATGCCATGGAACTCTTCGAATCATATTTAGGCTACAGGGCCGCATCCATAGACAAGGTGTCCTATCCCGGGGGAAATGTGAATGCGGAGCTATGGAAATTCATACCTGATGTGACTTACAACGGCAGGACCTGGCATTTTAAGGCGGGCCTGGACGCCAAAGGTCTGCAGGCCAAAAATCCAAACGAGAAAAAATTCAATATCTACAATATCGCCAGGATAGAAACCTCGGACGCGAGTTTTAAAAAATTCATCCTCGACGCTCCGAATCTTTACAGGACGCCTTCGGTTAAAGACAATAAGAACGACCCGGCTAAAGGGCTTGCTTTTTACCAGAGAGCTGAAGATAAGAAAAAAGCAGTCAAAGACGGTAAGTCTTATAAGAATTCCGGCAGGGAACGCCGATAGCGACGTCCATCTTCCTTTCTTTTATATCCAGTATAACCGAGGCAAGCGTTGAAAGCACTTCGTCATGCCTGCATATTGTATTGTCATTTCCATCCTGTTCCCCGTTGTGATCCTTGAGCATCTTTTTCAGGTATCTCCTGGAAAACCTTGACAGGTAATGCCTGTCTAACAGATCTGAAATCCGGTCGTAGCGCATCCGGTTTGTCGTATTTATAAGCATTCCATGGTAGCGCTTGGGGGAAACAATCCTGTCGTACCTGTCGGTATCCGCGTAATTAAATTGCGTCATATCCGGATGGTAGAACATGTTCGAAGCCGCGGCTATTCCGTCTTTCAGGGTTCTTATCCCGGTATTTTTACCCAGGATTTCCATTATCACGCAGTCGCCCGTCTCATCGATTATGGAGAAAATCGCCCCGTTCGAAGTCCCTGTTTCCCTGATGAAATCCACCGCCTGCCTGGTCCTTGAAAGATTTTCCAGGACGTACTGGCAGATCAGGGTAGGCGGAGGATTTTTCCTGTAATGAGACTTTGCCATCCCGTAATTGTAAGATATCGCAAGGCCCGCTTCGTTTAAACCTATATGACTTCCCGACATCGGCGATATTATCAATTCTATGCTTTTAAGTCTTGATTCCGGGCTGCTTTTCCGTATGCATGTCGTCATCGGCAGAAATGAAAACAGGTCGTAATTCTTTATCAGGAGAGTGCGCCTCATGACAGTTCTCGCCGCCGCCAGAATTGCCGCCGTACAACCCGACATTGTCATGTATGGCGAAGACATCATGCTCTCGAAAAACTGGACGAAGAGAAAGAGGTTCAAATTGATCCCCGAACCCGCTGAAATCCCTTTTAATCTCTCCCAGCTATCCATGTCGAATTCTTCGGTTTTTTTCATGATGAAATTATAAGCGATCATCCCCGCCGCTTCGGCGACAAAACTGCTGTTCATGTAGAAAGGCCGGATCTTTTTCAGGGGTTCGAATTCGAAAAGATTGTCGAAAGCGCCTTTTATTGAGTCCTTAAGAAGCTCCCCCTGCTGGAAGCCCATATCGTAATGGGAGCCCGAGCATTCGATCATCATAAATAATACCGCCTTTGAATATCAAAAATATAACCAATTAAAGGTAAAATATCAAGAAGGATGCAGAATGATGATTTCTTATGGATTCAGGATTTATTCCGATACAAATAATGATATAAAAAACATTTTCCGGAGGAAAACATGGGCACTAGGGGGCTAATATTCCTGGCCTGTTTCGCATTCATAACTTTTTCAACCGCTTTTTCCCAGTTCCAGAAGTATGAATACGGAGTAATCTCATGGTACGGCGATGATTTCGAGGGTAAAAGAACCGCCAGCGGAGATATTTACGACAGCCAGAAATTGACGGCAGCTCACAGGATTTTTCCTTTCGGATCTGTAATAATCGTTGAAAATCTTGAAAACGGGAGAAAGGCGACATTAACTATTAATGACAGGGGGCCGTACGCCGCGAACCGGGTTCTCGACGTTTCAAAAGCGGCCGCGGATGCTCTCGGTTTTTTGAATAAAGGTACGGTCTATGCCAGGATCACACTGCTTAAACTCGGGAACAACAAGACTTCGGATATTGTCCAGGAACCCCAGGCCGCAAGCTCGTCGTCATCCGCTCCGGTTCTGCCGTCCACTCCCGGAAAGGCGGCTCCGGCCCCTTTGGCTCTGCCAGTGCTGCCGCTGCCGGCGCCTGTCCTGTCTCCTTCCGCTCCTTCTAACGGCAGCCATAATTACCAGGTGGTCATAACGACAAATATTATGCAGGTATTTTCGACAAACCAGGTGATCCTGACAAACTACATAGCGGTGCCGGTCACAAATATCGTCAACATAGAACCTTATGAGGAAAAGACTGTAGAAACCGCTTTGAACGATTCCAATACGAATAATTTCACCCCGGCAGCTAAAGGATCCGATGAATTTGTCATGGATGAGTCGTCGCTTAAAACGGGAACGCCTCCCGCTCCGGCTCTCACCCTCGACACCGAAAACAACAGCAACGTAACCTTCACGGAAAAAGAGGTAAGCCCCGAACAGCCGGAAACGAACCAGGCCGGCGGTATCGCTGAGAAACCGTCCGGGAGCGGGTACATTGTCCAGGCGGGAGCTTTTACCAGTGAGAAAGCGGCAATGAAGCTTTATGACCTGCTTAAAAAGAACAATTATGAAGTTTTCACAAGCGAAAATACCATCCATGGCAAAACATGGATCAGGGTAAAGATAGGATACTTCAGTACCCTTGCCCAGGCAAAAACCGTCTCTGAAGAGCTGAAGAAGTTCAAGATCAACGCCCTTGTTCTGAAAGGGATTGTCCTTGAAGGGTCTGCCCCGAAAGGGGGAGCCTCTTCCGCCTCGGCGAAAGCGAAAGGAAAAAACAACTGAAATTCCGCCGGCACAGGAGAACATGTTGCTGAAATTTATAACGGTTTTCACCTCAAGGCTTACCGCAGGGCAGTATAGAAAACCATGGGGAATCCATGGAAAGATCATCTCCTCCAGGATGGAAAAAAGAAACCGGAAAACATATAACTGGGTGATGCCTTTTATAAAAACGGCGCCCGGCGACAGGGTCCTCGAGATAGGATACGGGGCCGGCACAGGCATAAAAGCGCTTGCAGAGAGGGGCCAGGGCATCTCTATTTACGGGATCGATTTTTCAAAGGTAATGTATAAAAAAGCGCTCAGGGCGGCTTCAAAATTAAACGGTGGAAAGCATATATCACTTTCCTGCGGCGATCTTTTGAATTACAATATAGAACAAAAAGGTTTCAACATCATATTCGGGATCAATGTTCTGTATTTCTGGAAAACCCCTGACGTCTATTTTTCCAAAATTTACGATTTGCTTTCCCCCGGAGGAAAGCTCTATCTCTATGCAGCCGGCCCGGAGCGGCTCCTGAATCTTCCGATAACGCATAATAATATATTCAGTAAGTACACCCTTGAAGAGATCACGGGCGCAATGGCAGCCTCGGGCTTTAAGAATATCCGCCATGAAACTCATGAAACCGATCTTGGAAAAGCCTGGCTCTTATCGGCCGTCCGTTAATATTATTCATTTGCTATTGACAAATCACGGAAATTTTATAATATTTCATCATGTTTTCTTCATCGGAGGGCATTTTTATGCATAAAGAGATCCGCGGTGATATTTCCATTGTCCTGGCGGGTGAGGCGGGGCAGGGTATCCAGTCGATCGAATCGGTGCTTGCCAGGGCCCTGAAAAACGGGGGCTACAATCTGTTCGCCACAAAGGAGTATATGTCGAGGATCAGGGGTGGCGCGAATTCTACAGAGATCAGGGTTTCCTCGGAAAGGGTCAGCGCCTATACAGAAAGGATAGATATTCTTATCGCCCTGGGCAAGGAACCCTCGAGCCATGTTAAAAAGAGGATAACTCCCGGGACTCTCGTTATTACGGGAGACCCCTTCGAGAAAATAGCCAAGGAAGCCGGAAATCCCATATACCTCAGTTCGGCAGCTTCGGGTTTTGTCTGCGGGCTCCTCGGTATCGAGAGCGGGATAATGACAGATATCATCGAGAAGCAGTTCGAGAATAAAAGCGATGAAATAAGGGATAAGAACAGGGAAGCTTCATTAGGCGGCTATAAGATGGGGCTTGAATACCTGCTCTCAGTTCTGCCTGTAAAAATTGAGAAAGATCCGGAAAGGGTTTCAAAAGAGATGGTTTTAAGCGGGGCCGATGCCGTTGCTCTTGGAGCTTTAGCGGGGGGGTGCAACTACGTATGCGCCTATCCGATGTCTCCGTCGACGGGGGTTTTAACGGCAATGGCTTCATATTCCAGGGACGCGGATATTATTGTCGAACAGATAGAAGACGAGGTCGGGGCTCTCAACATGGCCATCGGCGCCTGGTATGCCGGCGCGAAGGCTCTTGTAACCACAGCCGGGGGCGGGTTCGCCCTCATGATCGAGGCCTTCAGCCTGGCGGGCATGGTAGAGTCTCCTGCCGTAATTCTCTTAGCCCAGAGGCCTGGCCCGGCGACAGGGCAGCCTACCCGCACCGAACAGGGAGATCTCAATATGGCCGTTTACGCAGGCCATGGAACTTTCCCAAGGGTAATTTACGCGCCGGCGAGCCTTGAAGAGGCTTTTAATCTCACGGAGCGGGCATTTTTCATTTCCGATTCCTTCCAGGTCCCCGCGGTTATCCTTGTAGACCAGTTCTTCGTGGATTCGTATTACAATACCCCGGAATTCAAAATGCCTTCCAGAGAGGCCGTGAATTATTTCGTCAAAACAGAGGCATCATATAAGCGCTATTCTCTCGAGAAAGACGGGCTTTCCCCGCGCGGAATACCCGGGTTCGGGGACGGCTTGGTGAGGCTGGATAGCGACGAGCATGACCAGGACGGATTCATCACTGAAGACATCGACCTCAGGGTCAAAATGGTCAATAAGAGGATGGCAAAAACTCTTCTTCTCGACAAGGAAAACATCCAGCCCATATTCTCGGGGCCGGAAAATTACAAGAACCTCGTTATCGGATGGGGTTCTACCGATGCGATGATAAGGGAAGCGCTGGCGATCCTCCAGTCGGATAAGACTGCCTACCTGAGATTCCCCCAGGTGTTCCCATTTCCTGTAAAATCCGTATCTTATCTTGAGAAGGCGGGGAATATTATCTGCGTGGAGAATAACGAGGCCGGACAGTTCGCAGACCTTATAAAACAAAGCACCGGAATAGATATTAAAAACCGTGTGCTGAAATATGACGGGCTTCCGTTCTCCAGCGAGGAGATTGCACGGCGGTTAGGCGGGCTGCTTAAATGACTTCCCTGAGGCGGTTAAGGAGAATGATATGAGCGAGAAATCCTTTGAATTGAATGTCGAAGATATAGCATGGTGCCCCGGATGCGGGAATTTCGCGGTCAGGAAAGCCGTAACCGGCGCATTTGACGAGCTCGGCCTCGACAGGCGGAAAACAGTGATGGTTTCCGGGATCGGGCAGGCCGCCAAATCGCCCCAGTACATCGACGTCAGTTATTTCAACGGGCTTCATGGAAGAGCCCTGCCGCCGGCTTGCGCTATAAAGGCCTCCAACCCTGAACTGACGGTCATAGTCGAAAGCGGCGACGGTGACATATACGGGGAGGGAGGCAACCACCTCCTGCATGCCTTCAGGCGAAATCCGGATATCACTATAATCGTGCATGACAACATGGTTTACGGGCTGACGAAGGGGCAGGCGGCGCCGACTTCGCAGATTGGAATGCATACCCCAGTCCAGGTGGACGGCGTTTTCGAAGCCCCGATCAATCCGGTGGCGCTGGCTGTTTCCATGGACGTTCCGTTCGTGGCAAGGGCGTTTGCCGGCGATATCGATAAGACAAAGGAGATAATAAAAAAGGCCATCGAATTCAAGGGCCTGGCCCTTGTGGATATTTTCCAGCCCTGCGTGTCATTCAACAAGATCAATACCTTCCAGTGGTTCAAAGCACATACTTATTATCTCGAAGATTCGTACAACCCCGAAGACAGGATCAAGGCATTCGGAAAGGCCGTCGAGGAGGACCCGAAACCCCTTGGAATTATTTACAGGAATCCATCAAGAAAGACTTTCAACGACAACCTGGAGCTTTACAAAAGAAGCCCGTCTCCCCTTTACATGAGAAAACCCGACAGGGCTGTTTTGAAGAGGATCATGCAGAGGTATGCCGATTGAGCTGAGGTCCGCGAGCGTCACAGTCCGTTAAATCAGATTTTTCTGCTTTATAAGCCATTCGACCACAGGTTCGAATCCCCTGTCGTTTTTGCAGGACACTGAAAAGATTCCGGTTTTTTTATTGAGCTTACGGAGGCCCTTCTCAAAGAATTCCCTGTCGAAATCCACATAGGGGAGCAGGTCGTCCTTGTTTATTATCACAGCGTCCGCCCGTTCGAAGGCTAAGGGGTATTTGTATGGTTTGTCGCTGCCGTCGGCGGCAGAGCATATTATCATCCTGAGATGTTCTCCTATGTCGAATTCGGCGGGGCAGATGAGGTTGCCTATATTTTCGATAAAGAGGTAATTCCCGTCGCCGACGCTAAAATCGGCCAGGGCGGAACTAATCATGGGGGCGTCGAGGTGGCAGCCGCCCATAGTGTTTATCTGGAAGGCCTGTATCCCCCTGCTGTTGAGGTCTTTTGTGTCTATATCGGATTCCACATCACCCTCGATCACGGAAGAGCTTCCTGGCAGTCTTGAAATTATCCTTTTAAGCACTGATGTTTTTCCTGTGCCGGGAGCTCCCATGACGTTGACGGAAAGTATATGCCTGCCTGAAAGCATGTTCCTGATGGAAAGCGCTATCCTGCCGTTCTCGGATAAAATATCTTCCATAACTTCGACATTCTTCTCTGACATTTCCGTCTCCTATGTTTCTATATCTATGCTTTCGACGTAAAACTCTCTTCCCTTGCCGGTCAGCATCGCGTCTCCGCCGCAGGCGGGGCATTGAAAAGAGCGGCTGTCCTGTTTTTCGAATTCTAAACCGCAGGAAGCGCATTTGAGCCCGGGCTTTACAGCGCTGATGGATATCTCTGCGCCCTCTGAGGGGCTTCCCTTTGAAAGAACTTCGAAATACATCTTTATCGAATCGCCAATGAAGCCGGAAAGTTCGCCGACCACGAGGTTGATCCTCTTGATTTTCTTAGCTCCGTTTGCCGCCGCGGCTTCTCCGGCGATTTTAATTATACTTTGCGCTACCGGGTATTCATGCATAACTTACTGCCATAGAAAGGATTATAAAACCGGTAAAGGTATTTGTCAAAAAATATCCCTGCGCCCGGTAAAGGCGCAGGGGCGAGAGTCGTTTATGCATTAGAGGGGGTTGGAAGTTAAAACCAGCCGAAGTCGAATTTAATTCCGGCATCGAAATTGCGGAAATTATCATCGGTCATTCCGTCAAATGCGAGCGGCCCGTAAATGTAGTGATATCCGCCGTAAACATCGATCCTTAGCCACTTGCAGACATTCATCTGGACGCCGACTTCTCCGTCGAGTGAGAAGAAACCCTGGCTCTGGACGAAATTGGTATTCCAGTTGTTCCCGTTATACATGTTTCCGGAATATTCGTTAACGCTTCCGCCGCCGATGACAGCCTTTACATAAGGGTGTATAAGATACTCCGGCATTATTATAAAGCCTGCCATCATGCCTCCCCAGCCGTATTCGATTTCATTTCCGGATGGTGAAACTACCGGCTGGACAAGACCCCTGCCGGCGCCGCCGATTATAAGCCAGTGATCGATTATCACTGCTCCTTCTCCGCCCGCCATGGGGTAAAACTTGCCGCCTAAATATGCGGCTCCTCCGACAGGACCGCCGTAAGCGCCTATGGCGATGCCATGCGAACCGAAAAGCGTTTCAGGCTGGAAAACGCCCTGGTTTGTCTCATCGCTATCGGCATAGGCCGCTGCGCCAGCACTTATCAGCGCCATTAATAATATCAAGGTTTTCATAAGACTCCTCCTTTCACGATAATACTATAAGGCAATATGCGTGCCAGTAATTAGTGCGGGTTTAATGTTTACAGGATAGGTAATTATAGGAATGGAAACTTTAGAGAAAAAACTCCGGGAAATCAAGATTGATATATCAAAAAATCGTTTTACACCAGGCTTCTGTATACCGCAAGAAGCTTTTTCGCCATTTTATCCGAGGTCCATTGCTGCGAATAAATAAAAGCTTCCCTCGATTTAGCCTCGTAGATCTTTTTGTCGGTCAGGAGCAGAGAGACTTTTGCCGTGAATTCACCGACATCGTCGCCTGTCATAAAACCTCCGTTATCGCCGTTCATAACCTCTTTTGTCCCCATGATCCCGACTGCTACTACCGGCGTTCTGCATATCATCGCCTCGGTAGCGACAAGGCCCTGAGTTTCGGTTTTAGAGGCAAATGTAAAAATGTCGGCCGCCCCATACAGGGATTTGAGCATTTTCCTTTCGACATATCCAAGGATTATTATGCTGTCTTCGAGGCCTTCCCCGGCCAATTTCACGGAAAGTTCCTCCCGGTAAGGCCCGTCGCCCGCGAGAAGAAGAGCTATCTTCGGAAAATCAGGTTTCAGGTTTCTGACAGTCTCCACTAAAAAATCGATGTTCTTTTCCTTGGCTATTCTTCCGACGAAAAGAAGAATTTTCCTGCCTCTGAGCTGCGGATATTTTTTAAAAACCCAGGATGAATTCCTTTCCCTGTCTTTCGATACTCCGGCGAAATCCTCTTTCGGAATGCCGGTGGGTATAACCTCTATCGGCTTCTTTACGCCATAATCCTCGAGAACACCTTTCATCGATAATGTAGGGCAGATCACGATATCTGCTTCGTTATAGATTTTTGCCGTACGCATGCGTGAATAATCGAGCGTCCATTTTTGCGGAAGAAAAGGCAGGTAGAATTTTATGTACTGTTCGAAATATGTGTGACATGTCATTACCATTGGAACTTTGCGCCGCCTGCAGTATGATTTGCTGATAATTCCGGCCATAAACTCGGTCTGGATATGAACTATATCGGGCTTGATCTCGTCGAATTTAGCGAACATGCGGAACCTTTCGGCGGGAAGAATAAGCTGGTCTTCCCTGTCGAAGAAAAGACCTATGGATGCAAATCTGAAAACATCCCCTGATTTAAAAGATACTATATGGGGATGATTGCTGTATTTTACGCCTTCTTTGGACGGATATTCGGGTGAGAAAATCATTATCGATACGCCTGATTTTATCAGTTCGCGCCTGAAGGTGTCGATTGAAACGGTAACCCCGTTAATCCGGGGCCAGTAAGTATCGGTAGCCATAATCACCTTCAGCATCGTTTCCTCCTTAGCCTGCGCAAAAGGATAAGCATGATTGGCGGCCGAGTCAATTATTACAGGCAATAAACATGAAAAAATGTTATAATTGAAGGATGAAATCAATAGAACTTGTCTCCCCGGCAGGCAGCCCGGAAAAACTCAGGTTCGCTTTCGCTTACGGCGCGGACGCCGTTTACCTCGGCGCGAAGTCGTTTTCACTGCGCGAGGGTGCGGCGAATTTTTCCCTGGCCGAATTAAACGAGGGAGTAGCATATGCCCACAGCGAAGGCAGGAAGGCGTATCTTGCAGCCAATATATTTTTTCACGACAGTCATTTCGGCGATTTCAGTGATTTTCTGACGGAGATAAAGAATATTCCCGTAGATGGAATTATAATTTCCGATATCGGAGCGGTCTCTTATGTCAGGGAGAAATATCCCGATCTTCCCGTTCATATAAGCACCCAGGCCAATACTGTCAACAGCGAAAGCGCCATGTTTTATCAAAAGCTCGGAGTGAAGAGGATAATCCTTGCCAGGGAACTTTCCATCGGAGAGATAAAATCGATCCGCGACCGTGTGAGCGTTGAACTTGAATCCTTCGTTCATGGCGCCATGTGCATATCCTATTCGGGGCGATGCCTCCTTTCGAATTATCTGACGAATAAATCACTCTACAGGCCGGGAGAAAGGCCGCTCGCGATGAAAAAAGACAAGACCCGCGACGCCAATCTCGGCGACTGCTCGCAGTCATGCAGGTGGGAGTATTATTTAGTCGAATCTACAAGGAAAAACAGCTTCCTGCCCGTCGAGGAAAGCGAAAACGGCACGGCTATACTCAGCTCCAGGGACCTCAACCTTTCAGCCCAGCTTGGCCGCCTTATGGAAGCGGGCATTGACGCCTTCAAGATCGAAGGCAGGATGAAAAGCCTCTACTATGTCGCAGGCGTTACGAGAGTTTACAGGCACTGTATCGACGCCTTTGCCTCGGGGGCCAGGCCCGATCCGCAGATGCTCGAAGAACTTGAGAAGGTCAGCCACAGGGAATATACGACCGGTTTTTATTTCAATGAGAACCTGGCGCCGGTATCGCAGGAATTAGCGCCGACAAAAACCAGCGGCTACATAAGGGAATATACGTTCCTGGGCCATGTCATAGAGAAGAAAGGGCCTAAATCGGCCCTTGTCAGGGCAATGAACAGGATAATGAACGGCAGCCGTATAGAGGCCATCGGCGCGGGCCGGAAAGCTGCCGGAGCCGGCGCTATGATCGGGAATTTTACGATGGAAAAGGAAAGCGTTCCCGTTGAAAAGGTCCAGGCGGGGGACGAGTTCGTATTGTCATGGGACGGTGACGCCGCGCTCGGGAAGTATGATATAATAAGGAGCAGGGATGAATAGGATTTTGCGTCACAGGGCGCAGCTCTGGGACCAGATGCAGTTCTTCTTCGGGGAATATAACGACCACCAGCTCCATGGAGTGATATTTTTCGACGGCGGGCTCGACGAAGTTTTGTTAAAAAAAGCCGTGTCGTTATCGATGGACGCCTTCCCGATCCTGAAATGCCGTTATGTAGAGGGCCGCAGGCACCCGTACTGGGAAGAAACCGATATTAAGATCGGCGATATTGTAACTTTTGTGGATAGCGCCGACGTCGAGGGCGACGCGATGAGTTTTGCCGTAAATAAAACATGGGAATTTGCGGGGCCCCAGATCCTTGTCAGGTTCCTGCGGCAGGCGGGGCAGGAAAGCGGCGCATTATGCGTGATCATGAACCACATGGCCTGCGACGGGGCGGGGTTTAAAGAATATTTATATATGCTCGGTTCGATCTATTCGGGTCATGAAGTGCATGGCAATGGCAGGCGGCCCGACCGCAGCCTCGGGCAGATTTTCAGGCGGATCAGCCTGATGGACAGGATGAAGCTCCTCCTCCTGCCGGATAACCTCTCAAAGCATGACAGCGGTTTGAATTTTCCACTCAACGGGGGGAGCGATCCGATGCCCTTTATCGCAAGGCATAAACTTGACTCCGTCCGGTTCAAGGCGCTCAAGGAGTACGGGAGAAAATCCGGCGCGACTATCAACGATATAATACTGGCTGCGTATATAAGAGCCTTATACAGGGTGCTCGATAATCCGGAAAACAGGCCGCTTTGCATCCCATGCATGATCGATTTAAGGCGCTATCTCAGGGATGGAAAAGCGGGAGGCATATGCAACCTCACTGCAACGATCGTATGCGATGCGGGAGAGGGAACCGGCGGAGATTTCAGCGATACCCTCGCGAAAGTTAAAATGGACATGGACAGGCAGAAAAGCGGCCTGCCGGGCCTGAACGGCCTTTACAAGCTCCAGATGATTTTCAGGCTCTTTGCCTATCCTGCGGTCAAAAAGATTATCAGGGAAAAATTCGTCAATCCACTCATCGCCATGACGAACATCGGTATTATAGATAAAAACAGGCTCTCCTTCGGCGGCATCAAGGTAACGGATGCGTTTGTCACAGGCTCCATCAAGCATGCGCCTTATTTTCAGCTGGCTCTATCGAGTTTTAACGATTCGGTCACTTTTACGATAAATCAATTCGGATCGGCTCAGGACAGGGAAAAAATCGAAGCCTTTTTAAGGATGCTCGACGGGGAGCTTCCCTGCTGACCGGCATGCCTTATCAGCTTTTATGAACCGTATTTCAGGATCTTTCTCCGAAAAGTATCCTTCCCAGCCTCACCATGTTCGAGCCTTCCTCGATGGCTTTTTCGAAATCGCCGCTCATACCCATTGAGAGGACAGGTTCTTTAACTGAGCTGAAAGCCTGTAAAAGTTTTTCGCGCAGCTTAAATAGAAGTTTGAAAGACCTTCTGACGGAGGCCTCGTCATCGGCAAGCGGCCCGACCGTCATAAGCCCGGAAAGTTTGAGCGATCCCAGCCCCGCCAGCCCGGCGGCGAGCTCCTCGGCAAGTTCCGGCTTCACTCCGGATTTAGATGCTTCCCCCGATGTGTTGACCTCGATAAGGACAGGCATGACCCTGCCGAGCTCCATGCACCTCCGGTCGAGTTTCCCCGCCGTCTCGAGGCTGTCAATAGACTGCACCATGTCGAAGATCGCGGCGGCCTTCGCTGCCTTGTTGCCCTGGAGGTGGCCTAACATATGCTTTGTTATGCCATGCAGGGATTTGATCTCCCCGAATTTTTTCTCCGCCTCCTGGACGCGGTTCTCGCCTATATTCGACAGGCCGGCTTGCGACGCTTCCACTATATACGAAGAGGGCATATTCTTCGTAACGGCGATGATGGTGATATCATACTTTATACCCAGGCTTGCCGCTTTTGCCTCTATTATCGACCGGGCCTTGTCGATGTTATCGCTAATGTTCATAAATAACAACCATTCATGCTTTCCTCCCGATCCAGAGGTTCGATTTTTTTGAAAACTTTACTTTATCCGCCCGATTCCCAGGGGTTGTTTTTGACCTGGCGAAAAATTCTAAATTAATAAACACGGTTTGTCAAATAGGAGTATTTTTGACTGCGGATCATTGAAGTAACATTGTGTGAAGGTTTAGCGGATTCTTTTTTAAATAGAGCATTCAATTTGACTGTTAGCATTGTTGAGAATATATTATAAGGGCACTTCTAAAAAACGTCCTGTTAGGACGGTAAGGTAGTGCCCATAGGGCGGTTTCATTACAATTAGAACATCATTTATCAATAGCAAAGTTAGTTTTTGAACCGCCCATAAATATGTTTTGCCTGGCTGCGCGCCCGGCTGACTTCTGGAGGTAATTGGCCTGTCGTAGCCGCCATATACGGGTTTATTGCCTGCGGCAGAAGTGTGCTAAAGCCTTTTTAAGGAGGTTTATTTATGGTAAAGACGCAGGACACTAATGGAACGAAACCGCCATCCCGGCTGATCGACGAGAGAATTGAGGAATTGGGCGGCTGGAGAGGCGAGATGCTCTCACGGCTGCGCGCCCTGATCAGGGAGGCAGACCCCGAAGCGGCCGAGGAGTGGAAATGGAGAGGGACACCGGTCTGGTCGCACGACGGGATAATCTGCACCGGCGAGACTTATAAGGATCATGTGAAGATGACCTTCGCCAGGGGAGCTTCTTTGGATGATCCGGACGGCCTGTTCAACCAGGATGGAACTGTAAGGCGAGCCATAGACTTTCACGAAGGAGACAAGCTGGACGAGGAGGCCCTGAAGGCCCTCATCCGGTCCGCCGTGGCCTTGAACAAGTCGAAAGCCGGAGGCTAGCATTGTCGAAGTACCGGGGGCCTGCGCTTAACTGCGTCGCTCTTACCTCAGCACCGATTCTGTCTCCATTGCTATCATCAGTTCCTCGTTTGTCGGGACAACGAGGATCTTTATCTTCGAATCCGGAGTGCTGATGCACTCGAGCTTCGATCTTGTCCTGCTGTTGACTTCACGGTCGAGTTTGATCCCGTATACCTCGAGGCCTTCGGTGCATTTTTCACGGACGGATGTTTCGTTTTCTCCGATGCCGGCCGTGAAGATAATGGCGTCCACCTTTCCGAGTTCTATCATATAGCCGCCGATGTATTTGCGGATTGCCTTGACCAGAATCTCCTTGGCGAGAGCGGCCCTTTTATTGCCTTTTGAAGCGGCTTCGTTAATGTCCCTGAGGTCGTTTGAAACGCCGGATATTCCTATAAGACCGCTGCTCCTGTTCAGGATGCCGTTGATCTGTTCGGCGGTGAGGTTCTCCCTCTGCATAAGTGTGAAGACAATAGCGGGGTCTATCGATCCAGAACGCGTCCCCATCGGAAGGCCTTCGAGCGGGGTGAAGCCCATCGATGTGTCTACGGATTTGCCCTGATCAACAGCCGTGATGCTGGAGCCGTTGCCGAGGTGGCAGACGATGCAGTTGATTTTGTCATGCTCTATTCCCAGGAATTCGGCGGCTTTTTTAGCTACATAGGAATGGGACGTCCCATGGAAACCGTAGCGCCTGATCCTGTACTTTTCATAATATTCATAAGGAAGCGAGTATATGTAAGAACTTTCAGGCATTGTCTGGTGGAAAGCCGTATCGAAAACAGCCACCTGCCTGATCTTGGGCAGGACCTCCATGCATGACCTGATCCCCTGCACGTTCGGGGGATTGTGAAGGGGCGCGAGTTCGGAATATTTTTCAATCGATTCCAGGACCTTGCTGTTGATCCGCACCGATGAATAAAATTCCTCGCCGCCATGAACGACCCTGTGTCCGATGGCGTCTATCTCGGAGAGCGAAGCGATGAATGAGTTTTCAGGGTTGACAAGGTTGTCCATCACGGCGCGGACCGCTTCCGTATGATTGCCCGCCTTGACTGCCGTTTTAACCTTTTCGCCGTTTTTTTTATAATAAGTATATTCGGGCGCGCTTCCGATCTTTTCGATTATTCCCCTGGTTATGACGTTTTCCTTTTCAGTTGTTATAAGCTGGTATTTAAGCGAAGAACTTCCGCAGTTGATCACAAGAACTCTCATATCCTTTCCCCCTGTGAAGTGGAGGTTAATTATAATAGTGAATTGTTAAAATGTCTATTTACTGCGGGCACGGTCCGGAGGATCTCGGGCCCCATAGACAATGATTACCTTGACTTTTTTAGTGAATGGCTTAAAAATTAAAGGAACGGATTTCGAATTCCGGACAGAGGAGAAGACCCAAGCTATGAGGATGGAAATCAACCAGGAACAAAGGCAGATAATCTCACCAGTCATGATACAGACGCTCGGACTGGTGATGATGCCCGGAATGGAATTGAAGGAAAAACTCGAGGAAGAGGCCAAAGTCAACCCTGTTATAAAACTCGAAAAGAAAAAACCCGATTACAGCAGGAGCAGGGTTCGTTCTAAAAGTTCGGGGTTCGACAGCCAGGCTTTCCTGGAAAATATGTCGGTTTACGATTCAAGCCTGTATAAATACATGATGGAGCAGGTTAAGGAACTGCCCTTAAGCGAAGAGGAGGAGCATATCGCGGGGGTGATCCTGTCCAGCGTAAACGATAACGGGCTTCTCCAGAAACCCGACGAAAAGGGAATGATGAGGCCGATACCGCTCGAGGAATTTCTCGATAACGGAAAGATCAAGGCGGAGGATTTTGAAAAGGTCCGCAGGATCCTCATGTATTCGGATCCGATAGGAGTGGCTGCTTTCGATTCCAGGGAATGCCTTGAAATCCAGGCAAAGGTAAAATTCGGGGTAAAGAGCCTTGAATACAGGATTTTACATGAATATGCGGAATTGCTGGAAAAGAAATTGTTTACAAAATTATCTAAAGAGCTGGGTGTTTCCTTTACCAAGATCCAGGAAACTATAGAGAACATAAGCACGCTGAACATGGTGCCTGCCGCGGGTTTTTCCAGCGGCTATTCCCAGTACATAGTCCCGGACGCTTATGTCAGCGTCGATGAAAAAGGGATACACCTCACTCTCAATGACGATTATATACCGGAGATAAGGCTTAACAAGCAGTATATAGACCTCTACAATAGCGAGGAATTCAAGGGGAAAAGGATTTCGCTTTCTAATGACGAGAAGAGTTTCCTGAAGGAGAACATCGAAAGCGCGAAATCGCTTATTGAAAATCTCAAGTCCCGGAAAGAGATAATTTTCAAGGTGATACTGAAGATCATGGAAAAGCAGAAGGATTATTTTTTAAAGGGCCATCAATACCAGATACCTTTAAAATTAAAAGATATTGCCGATGAATTAAGTATACATGAATCCACGGTCAGCAGGGTTGTACGCGAGAAGTACATCCAGACGAACAAGGGAATGATCCCCCTGAAGAGTTTTTTTTCATCCAATGTCGGAAACCTGGAAACATCCTCGAAAAGCGTGAAGGAAATTTTGAAAACCTTCATCGACGCCGAGGATAAGGACGATCCGCTGAGCGACGACAGGATAGTGCAGATTTTGAAAAAAAAAGGGCTTCAGTTATCGAGAAGAACGGTGGCTAAATACAGGGCAGAAATGAATATTCCTCCCGCTTTCATGAGGAGGAACCCTAAATAGGGGTAAATATATGGATAGGTTGAAAGATTTATTGGGTGAAGACCAGGAAAAAGAAGAAACGCCGGGCGGCGAAAAGGAAATCGAGGTTTACGCTTATTCCGCGCAGGAAGCTCTGAAGACTGCAGCGCAGGCGTTGAATGAAAACATAGTCAACCTGCAATACCAGGTCCTTGAAAGAGGGGCCGGAGGTATGATGGGATTCGGGAAAAAACCCGATAAATACCTCATCTTTATCGCGGACCGCGAGGAAAGCATGGAACCCCTGGCTTACGAGACTTACAAGGAAGAAATAAAAGCGGAAGAGATTCAGAGAAACAAGGACGGCTTTTTCAAGGTCAGGATAACCAAAGAAGGCGTCTTCCTCGAGATAACCCCTCCGCAGGGTAAAGGCCGTACGCCCGAGTATCAGGAAATTATCAGCTATCTCCAGGGACACGAGATAGCGAAGTTCGATGAGGCGGCGGTTAGAAGGGAAGCCGATCATCCCCGCAAGAAAATGATCAGGATCGGCGATTACACCCCCTCCCAGTTCGACAGCCATTTCCAGATACAGATATCGCCCGATGAGATGAAGGCTTATCTCACCATGACCAAACCGGAAAAATACGGCAGGGTTGTCGACATCGATGAAGTGATTTCGACGCTGAAATCCAAGAATGTCCAGCTCGGCATAAAAAAAGAAGCTATTATAAGCGCCGTGGAAAACGAATTATACAATATGCCCGTGATCGTTGCTGAAGGCGACATGCCCGTCGAGGGAAAGGACTCGACGATCAAGTATAATTTTAAAATAGATAATGAATCGGTAAAATTCGAGGTTTCGGAAGACGGCAACGTCGATTTCCATAAACTCGATAATGTACAGAGCGTTGTGGTTGGGCAGGTCCTCGCTTCCAAACTGCCGCCTGAAAAGGGCAGGGCGGGAAAAACAGTTACGGGAAGGATCATACCCTCGAGGGACGGGAAAGACATCAAGATATCGTCGGGCCCGAACACACACCTTTCGCCTGACGGTCTCCAGATTATTTCGGATATTAACGGGCAGGTTATCTTTAAAAACAACAAGGTCCAGGTCGAGCCTATCCTCGAGATAAACGGAGACGTCGACCTTACCTCCGGCGATATAAATTTTCCCGGCAATGTGATAATATACGGAAATGTCAACGACACTTTCAAGGTCTATTCAGGAGCCAATGTTGAGATAAAAGGCAATATCGGCAAGGCTGACGTTGTGGCGGAGGGAAATATCGTAGTGCGCCAGGGTATCCAGGGCAAGGACATGGCCAAGATCGTCTGCGCCGGCGATCTTTACGCTAAATTCGTTGAAAGAGCCAATGTAAAGGCCGAGGGTTATGTCGTTGTCACAGAGACAATACTGCATTCCAATATCTACAGCAAGAAAAAGATCATCTGCGCCGGAGGCAAAAGATCCCAGATCGCCGGCGGAAAGATCACGGCGTTTTATGAAGTCAATGCGAAGTACCTCGGGGCCGAGGCTTATACCGAAACGGTTGTTGAAGCGGGTATAGATCTGGAGGCGGAGGCTAAAATTGAAGAAATGCATAAGCGCAAGGATGATCTCCAGAGGGAGTGGCCCGATGTGAACACCCAGCTAAACACCCTCACATCCCTGCTTTCTTCCGGGCCGCTGCCTGAAGAAAAGCAGCAGATTTTCACGCAGCTTACCCTGAGAAACAGCCAGATCAAGGTTGAACTGAGTTCAATCGAGGAAAAGGTAAAGCAGCTCGCCGATTACCTCGATGGAATCGCCAAATTAGCCAGGATATCAGCTTCAAAGACAGTATATCCCGGCGTCAGGGTCAAAATAAGGACCGAGGCCCTCGTTATCAAGGCCGAATACAAATTCGTTACATTTTACAGGGACGGGGGGCTGATCAAGATCACACCCTACGAAAAGGCGAAGGAAATGGAAGAAAAAATAAAGACCGCTTCAGGCAGGCCCGGCAGGTAAGAGAATTATGGATATTTTATAAGATTTATTTTAGAATAACACCGGGATAAGCATGGGGGAGCAGGATGACAAACAGCGCTCTGCTGGACAAGGCAAGAGATTATATTGCCGAGAGGCTTATTCAGACGCAGCGTAAGTTCGAAGTGATATACTCGAGCACTTCGGATCCGAAGAAAAAAGATTCGGTTTTAAAATCCGTTAATGAAATCGAAAGGGATATGAAGAAACTGCAGAGCGGAAGGTTCGCCGAGGATGAAATGGCTAAATATCATATCACTTTTGACGAGCTCAGTAATTACATTGAAAATTCGCAGGTGCAGGATGTTACAAAATATAAGATCCTGCGGAATGTTCCGCTTGCAAAGCTCAGCCAGTACAGCAAAAGCTCTGATATAAATATAATCTGGTCCTTTTTAAATTATTTCGGTACAGAATACATGGGGCTTTTAAGCGAGCAGAACCTCAAGCTCGATTACGGGCATTCATACCAGCGGGACAGCTTCTTTACCCATTTCAACAAGATAATAAGGTCGCTGGAAGATTACGGGAGTGTTCTCGAACAGATTGTGGCGGCGGATAACAATAAAATAAATGATTACAAGGAAAGCCTTATAAAGGTGCAAAGTAAAGGATATAGAGATATAATCATGAAAACGGGAAATTTCCTCTTCTCGATCCAGGATTTCATAGAAGATATATACCGCAGTGAAAGGGATGGGGAAAAAGCCTTAATGGAACCGGAAAAAGTGGTAGAGATTAAAGGTGTCAATTCCATGCTGGAAGGTATGAAAGCCAAAGACGCGCTTGCCGACCTCCTGGAATTCATCCATGAATTTATCAGTTACGTCAAGTTTCCGGATCTCCGGAAAATAGAGGAATAGGAGATTTGAAGTGGCATTAAAATCAGAATTGTCAAACAGCGTTATCGGTGAAAAATCTTATTTCGAGGGGAAATTTTTAATCAACGGCACGATCCAGATAAATGGAAAATTCGAGGGATCGATCCTTAAAGTAGACCAGATATTTGTCGGGCCAGCGGGCAGGATAAAAGCGGACCTCGAAGCCTCTTCCGTAGTTATTGAAGGCATAGTCATCGGCAATATCAAGGCAAACACCCGCGTTATGCTCATGCCGACATCGCGCGTCTTAGGCGATATCAAAACCCCCGAACTTATCATCCAGAACGGAGTAGTGCTCGAAGGAAGATGCCTTATATCCAATAACCTCAATTCGCCTGCGAAGGAAATGATAGCTAAATTATATAATGAAAAATGATAAGATTGCGCTGACTCTCGGCAATCCGAACGGAATCGGGCCTGAAATAAGCGCCGGAGCTCTGTCCGGTCTGAAAGTGGAAGAACGGTCAAGGTTTATTGTCATCGGAGACGGCCCCTCGTTCAGGTATTACTTCGGTCCACTGCCCCGCAGCGGCATTTCTTTCATCGAGATCTATCCCCCTTCCGGTATAGAATATAAATTCAATCCCGGCAGTCAGGATGCGCCTTCGGGGGCGATGTCCTGGCTTTTTTTAAACAAGGCTGCCGAACTCGCTAAAAACGGAAGCGTAAAAGCGATAGTGACCGCTCCCATATCCAAGGATCTTATAGTCAGGGCCGGCCATGGTGAATTCACGGACCATACGACATTCCTTGCACGGTATTTCGGGGCAGAACATGTCAGCATGATGTTTTATTCTAAAGATATGAAAGTGATACTCGCGACTATTCACCTGAGCCTGAGAAGCGTGTCTGACAGCCTGACTTTGGAGGCTGTGAGGACTGCGGTAAAAAACGCCCTGCTCTTCGGGGAAAGATTCGAAGGGCGAAGGTACAGGGTGGCTGTATGCGGACTCAATCCCCATGCCGGCGAAAACTCTCTTATGGGGAGCGAAGAAAAGGATGTCATTGCTCCCGTTATCCGGGAATACCATGAGAAGGGTTATAACGGGGTCGTAGGGCCGATACCCGCCGATACGGCATTCTACAGGGCATACAGGGGTGAATTCGACTGCGTCGCTGCTATGTACCATGATCAGGGGCTTGCGCCTTTCAAGCTGCTGCATTTTGAAGACGGGGTAAACGTTACTCTCGGCCTTCCGGTTTTCCGGACTTCCCCGGACCATGGAACCGCTTTCGATATCGCCGGAAAAGGCAAAGCGATAAGCAGGAGCATGGAAGAAGCGATGGGGCTTGCCTTGAAGCTTGCCGACGGCCCCTCTAATAGCCTTTCTGGGCTTTAAGCTGCATTATAGTTACGAAATGCCTTCTTTCTTCACTTATGATATCTTCGATTATTTTTTTATGTTCTTCGGTAAGGTAATTGCTGATCTCGTTATAAAAGAGCACCTGGTCGAGCTCAATGCTCATTGAGAACTCGAAAGCAGATTCTATATCGGTCACTCTGTTGAGCTTGAGCTTGAGCGTATCCCGGGAAAAAATCGACATGTCGAGAAAATTGTGAAGATATTCTATGTGGCCGGGAAGAGATTTTATATTGTATTTAAGGACGTCGGCCCTCTGCAGCATGAATGAGAAAATGTCTTTGTGCCTGGCTTCTTCGCCGGCAAGATAGGAGAACAGGTCCCTGATCTTCTCATCCTTCATGAGTTTCGACAGGTTATCGTAAAAAATCCGGCTCCTTTCCTCGAACTGCATGGAAAATTCGAGAACATCGGAAGGCGACAGTACAAGTTCGGGAGATTCCCCTTCGTTCATTTTTAACCCCCAGAAAACCCTGACCTTTTTAATTATGAGATAAATTTTATTTTTTATCAAATTTGATTGTCCGTACGGCCCTTAAAACATCTGTTCGTAGATTATAGCGCTTACATTGATCTGTCGCGCCGTGGTGGGCTGCCAGGTTGATATGGCCCATACTTCCGCAACATCCAGGGCTATGGCATAAATAGCCGAAAGGTACCGGTTATTGAACATGTAAAAGTTGAATGCGTTGGCTGAAATAAACGCCATGTCCCAGAGATTGTTCTTGAAGAACATGTTTGCGACAGGATTGCCTTCGCCGGCCGTGTAAAACCGTCCTCCCGCGGAGTATTGTGTCCCAAGCCCGGGCATTGTATAAATAAACATATCCTGGTAAACTAAGTCGAAAGATTGTACATAATCAAGCGCCCTGGCTATATCTTCATCGCCGAATGTCCTGTTTTCCTCTGATATGTTATGGTTGATCGAAATGATCTCCGGCTCCTGATTGAAACTGCTGCCGCTCTGTATTTCAAGAGCAAATACGTAACTCAATATTAAATTAGTTAATGACATATTTTTCTCTTTATCGATATATTATAATATTGTGATAAATAGATAATATGTCAATAGAAATCAAATCTATATTTTTTGGGGCTTTCTCACATCTTCTTGCAATGGATTTTAATATTGGGTATAATTTGGCCGATCATATGACTTAGAGGTGATAGATGTCTAAGGGAAGGCTGACCCTGGGTTATCTTTCTGAAACGAGTTTTGAAGCTACTACGATGCAGATGCTGCAGGGCGTATTAAAAGCGGCTGATGAAAGAGATATCAATCTGGTTTATTTCACGCTTGAGCATGAACAGCGAGAGAGGACTTATCAGCACCAGCTGGATTATATTTATAATATCCTGGAACGCGTCCCTGTCGACGGGTTTTTATTCCTTGGCTGGTTCCTGCATATTCTTAAAGATGAGAAGGGGTTCCTTAACAGGATCCGGGGCATTAAAAAGATGCCGATTGTCAGTATGGGCAGGAAGATAGAAGGGGTTCCATCCGTTGTAATTGATTCTGACAGGCAGTTAAACGATCTTTTGGGCCACCTTCATGATTTTCATGGCTATAAAAAGATAGCGTTTATCCAGCCCTTTACACCTGATGACCGTTATAACTGTTATATCAGCTTCATGAAAAGCAGGGGGATATTCAATCCCGAACTTGTCGTCAGGGCGGAAGAATGTTTTATTGAAAAAGATTATTATGATTTTAACAGGGCCAAGCGGGCAGTCGACATACTCTTTGACGAGAGGAAGGCAAATCCGGATGCGATCGTTTCCATGTATTCTTACGAGGCTTCTCATATAATAAACAACCTTTCGGACAGGGGCTTCAAAGTCCCTGAAGACGTTGCGATCGCCAGCTGGGAGGACAACGATGTTGGTAAATACGCTAAAACTCCTATAACATCAGTTTATTATCCGTTTTTTGAGATAGGATATGAGGGCTGCAGGAAGACAATAGATCTAATCGAGAACAGAGCGTCACAGGGAGATTCGATAGTACAGGCAAGGATGAATATCCGTAATTCATGCGGCTGCCGGACATTAGACGAGCTGAAGTTATATGAGACAGGCGTTCATCCGGCAGGCATACCGGTCCCCGAAGAGGATCTTTCGGATAAGTATTTGAAATTGAAAGATAAGAATCCACTCAACCTCCCTCTCCGCACCTTGAGCGGCGAAGAACTGCTTCTGATAATGAGAATGGATGAAAATAAATTCCTTGAAAAACTTGAGGATTATATCCTGCGGATACTATTTAAGAATGATTACAATGTTTACATAAGGGCCATCAATATTATTCATGAAATTCAGAAGGAGATCCTCTGGTTCTACGCTTTTACGGGCGCCAATACATCCGATCAGCTGCTAAAATCCAGAGCGGAGAGAATGGTCCTCAAGGTTCTTTTAATTCTCCAGCAGAAAACCGAGGAGATTTTAATTTATAACGAGGAACTTAAAAGCGGTTCTTCTGACACGATACAGGATGCCAGCCAGAATATTATCACCACATATGACATTAAGAAGGTTAACAATACCCTCCTCGAGAATATGGGCAAGATCGGTGTGGAAAATTACTTCCTCTTTTTCAATCTTCATTCAAGGGCCGATATCAGGATAAAAAGCAGGGGCATAGCTTATAATATCAGGAACGGCATTTCGCATACTTTAAAAAAATTACCGGATGATTTCAGAAGCATCCTGCTGCCGGACAATAAAAGACATGTCTACTACTTCCATATTTTGCATATAAACAACAAACTTCTCGGATTCATATTCTTTGAACCCGGACAGGCCGACGACAGGATCTATTACAGCTTTTCAATCCAGCTGGCAAGCGCGCTGTACGGTTCGATGACCCTTGACAGCTTGAAAACGGCAAATGATGAAATAGCCGAAAATCTGAAAATAATAAGGGGCAAAACTAAAGAACTGGAAGATTCGAATATTAAATTAGCCCAGCTTGACAATCTTAAAAACGATTTCATAACGAATGTGACTCATGATTTCAGGAACCCTCTTACCGTCATATTGAATTTAGCCGACCTTTCCCTTAAATATCCGGACGAACTTTCCGATTTGATAGTGACGGACCGCTTCAATACGATTTACAGCGCTTCCCTTTCCCTGAAGCATTCAATCGACCAGCTTCTCGATATTGCCAAGATCGATGCGAGGGGTATGAAGATAAGGGTAAGGAAGATCAACCTGCGTTCGCATATATCGGGTATAATAGACTTCTACAGGTCGGCCGCTTCAACATCGGGAATACGCATAATCAAGGACCTGCCTGAAAAAGAGGTCGATAACTTTTTCTCCGACCAGGAGAAATTAGACGAGATCTTTCACAACATTGTTTCCAATGCACTGAAATTCGTCGAACCGGGTTCGGGAATAATAAAAATCAGTTTAAAGGATATGCCCGATAAAGTTACCGTAACCATAGAGGATAACGGGATAGGCATACCTAAAGACAAGCTTGAATTCATATTCGGAAGGTTCGAACAGATACAGAGCCCGGGCAGCGGAAGGATTAAGGGGACGGGCATCGGGCTCTCGTTTGCAAAGCAGCTTGTCGAACTTTTGAAGGGTACTCTGCTGGCACAGTCCGATGGGCCGGGGAAAGGATCCCGGTTTATCGCCGAATTTAAAAAGGGAAAGGATATTTTTGACTACGGCGATAAAAAGGTCGTTTACGACAGCGAGCAGGAGCTTATAATCAGCGATGCAAAGGATTATTACAGGCAGCTTGTAAGGGGAAGCATTGATGAGAAAATGGTGCATAAAACCCATCATGCCACTATAAATAATCCCAACCTCGAGCATGAATTCGATCCGTTCAAGGCAAACATCATGATCGTTGACGACAATCTCCAGATACATGAAATTCTCAAATCGTATCTTTCAAACTGGGGCTACTGCAATTTTATCCATGCTTATGACGGCGCTGACGGCCTCGAAGCGGTTTACAAGTATAAGCCCGATCTTATAATCTGCGATTACAATATGCCTAAAATGCGCGGCGACCAGATGCAGGACAGGCTGATTAAAAACCCGGAATTCAAGCTGACGCCGATCATTTTTCTCTCCGCTATAGCGGATAAATCTCTCATAATGAAGGGAAAGGAAAAGGGAGCCATAGTCTACCTTAACAAACCTATCGATGAAAAAGAACTTATGGTAAATGTCGAATATTTTATAATGAAGCAGATGGAATTCAAGCAGCTTCTCATGAAATCGTCCGTCGACGAACTCACAGGCCTGGCGAACAAACGCTCCATCACAGGGTTCCTGAACGACCATATTATGATCAGGTCCTTCCGCCCGATTTCATTGATCATGATGGATATAGATAATTTCAAGAGTTTTAACGACAATTACGGGCATCTGACAGGGGATGAAGTCGTTGTAAATGTCGGCAGGTGCATTAAAAACACGATCAGGAATTATGACAGGGCCGGACGTTTCGGAGGGGATGAATTTATGATCGTCCTTCCTGAAACTTCTCTTGATGAGGCGGGCGTCGTCGCAGAGAAGATAAAAGAATCAATTACCGGGAAGCTCATGGTAATTAAAGAGAACAGCCTTAAAGTCACTGTGAGCATAGGAGTATCATCACTTATCGACAACGAGAAATTTATAACAGGCAAGATAGGGATTAAAAGCCTCCGTGATATTTATGAGATAAAAGATAAGAGAAAAGCCGACTGGGAAAGGATCAACGGCCTGAAAAGAATGGCTGCGGGTCTTTTAGTCGAATCGGCCGATATAGCCCTTTACAAGGCAAAAGAAGGCGGCAGGGACAGGATAGAATTATTTGAAAGGTAAACCCGGCATTTTCTGCGATGCTGCGAACTTCAGGGAATAGCAGAAGATCTTGGCCGGGCTCGAGAGGGGTATAAAAACAGATTTCGAGAGATAATCGCTGGAAACCTTGAGAAACGGCCTGTCTATCATCCCGATAAATTTCGAATAAACAAAATATCCGGTCCGGCTGTCCACTACATTAATAAATCCCTTCGGATCTATGTAAGCGGCGATCCCAAGGCTGCCCGACTGGACAAGTGGAGAATAAGAATTTCCCCGCGGCGGTATCCTGAAAGACATGCTCGAATAAAGCAGATACTTGTCCTCGGGGCCGGACTGTCTTTTTACAAGGCCTGCGGAGGCTCCGTTGAAAAGAACCGGGTCTGTGCCGTTATCGATGTCCACGGGATCCCATTTAACCGTGTCGAGCGCTTTCACTCCGCCGGTCGTAGAAATATATATCCTGCCGTTATCATAAGCAAAGTCGCCGGAATATCCGCTGCCCGTGAAGGAGTCGAAAGTCCTGACGGGATGCATGGAACGGTCGAATTTTATTATGCTTGAATTACCCTCGATGGCATAGTAATAGCCTTCCCAGGCTGCGAAGGTCACGATGTTCGTTGCGTATTGCGTGAGGTCGTAAGGATCTATTTTCGTGCCATCCCCGTTCAGAACCGCGGCTCCGGAAGGCCAGTGTACGATGATATTGGTTCCATCGGAAAAATACGAATCCCTGATTGCCCAGGGTAAATTTGTAATGAAAACGCAGATTCCTCTCTCGAAATTATATATCCTGAAAGTCGAAGTTTTTGCCGCACCGCCCTGCTGACCCGAAATAACTCCCAGGCCGGAGCCGGTAATAAAGATCATGCGTACGCTTTCGTTATTAAGGCGCCTTTTCCATTTTATAAGGCCCGAATCTATCCAGCATGAATAAATAGTTCCCGATTCATCTGCAAAATAGAGGTTGTCGGAATGGATCTCCGTTCCCGCGCATGGCGGGTACTGAAGATCTTTCTGCCAGATCAGGCCGTCATTGGCATCTACGGGCCCCAGCGAGCAGGATTGTATTATAAAAAATACCGGTAATATCATAAGCATATAAAATTTAATCACTATTCACCGCCGGTAAGTAGAAATTTTCTTATTTTATTATTATAATACTATATATTAACACGCTTTTCTGTCAAGTTAAACTTATAAAGGTGCCGTAAATGAAAGAATTATTATCCGGAAACGAAGCGATAGCAAGAGGCGCATATGAAGCCGGAGTATGGGTAGCTTCAGGTTATCCCGGGACTCCGAGTTCCGAGATCATTGAAAACCTCATTGATAAATTTCCAGAGATAGACTCCGAATGGAGCACAAATGAAAAGGTGGCTATGGAAGTAGCCCTCGGATCCTCGATCGCCGGTTTGAAGAGCCTTGTGACGATGAAGCATGTCGGCCTTAATGTGGCCGCCGATCCTCTCATGACTGCCGCTTATACAGGCATAAATGCCGGATTGGTTGCCGTAGTCGCAGACGATCCGGGGATGCATTCCTCCCAGAATGAGCAGGACACCAGGAATTACGCTAAATTCGCAAAAGTGCCCCTTTTCGAACCCTCCGACAGCCAGGAAGCCAAGGATATGGTAAAAAAAGCTTTCGAAGTATCTGCGAAGTTCGATACTCTTGTAATCCTGCGGCCTGTTACACGGGTTTCACACACGAAAAGCCCTGTTGAAATAAGCGCGGTAAAACGGAAAAAGCCGGCCATGGATTACAAAAGAAATATAGCCAAGTATGTAATGGTTCCCGCCAATGCTATCCCGCGGCATGGCGTGCTTCTTGAAAAATACGATGCCCTCAGGAAGTATTCTGAAATCTTTCACAGCAACAGCATAGAGTATAACAGCCGGGAAATAGGGATTATAACACATGGCCTGATTTATCATTATGTAAAAGACGCACTGCCCGATGCAAGCGTGATGAAAATTTCAATGTATCCCCTCCCTATCGGGAAGATCAGGGAATTTGCTGCTTCGGTGAATAAACTCTATGTTATTGAAGAGCTCGATCCTGTTATAGAGGAAGAGATCAGGGCAAATGGAATAAAAGTCACGGGCAAAGAAATAATCCCCTCGACGGGCGAGCTGTTCGTTCATATAATTAAAAACGCATTCAATAAAACCGGCCATGAAATGCCGGCCGGCTGGGTCCCGGCAGCCGCGGCAAGGCCGCCCGTGCTCTGCAAGGGCTGCGGGCATATACCCGTATTCGAGGTCCTTTCGGAACTGAAGGCAATTGTCCTGGGAGACATAGGGTGTTACACCCTCGGGGCCCTTCCGCCCTACCTTGCAATGGATACGACCATATGCATGGGCGCAAGCATCGGCAACGAATCGGGTTTTAAAAAGGCCGCAAGGCTTGCCGGTCAGCCGATAGTATCGGCTGCGGTTATAGGCGATTCGACGTTTTACCATTCCGGCATGACGGGCCTGATAAATGCCGTATACAATTCGACTCCGATAACCCTTATTATCCTTGATAACCATATAACGGCCATGACAGGCCATCAGCCCAATATCGGTACAGGCATGGACCTCAGGGCAAGGATGACGGAAAAGATCGACCTCGAGACCCTTGTGAAAGGCATGGGAGTCAAAAGGGTAAAGAGGGTCAGCGCCTATAAAAAAGAGGAACTCAGGGAAACTATAGCTGAAGAGACTGCGTCAGGGGAAGTTTCAGTGATCATTGTCGATGAGATTTGCGTTATAGGCGAGGCCAGGATCAGGAAAATGGGCGGGGCTATAGCCCGCGGAACTGTCGGGTGAACCCGATGCTCTTATCCTACCTGGCCAGCATATGTTTCTGCCTGTTTCTCATAGTGCAATCGGTTATCTATTACATGTTCATGGCCGGGAACCCCGAGCTTCTGCGTTCAAGACGGGATCTTCCGATTATTATAACAATTGCTTTCAATATCATTCTCTCGGAAATGATGGTTTTTGCCGGCAGGTTTTTCCCCATGTATTCGGGGATTACGTATAAATTATCGATCGTGTTCGGGATATCCGCTTTATTCTTCTACGTTCTGTTCCTGAGGTTTATCTCGGTATCGATAAAGGATTCCACTTTCGTCGAAACCGACGGTTATAAAAAAAAGAACAGGATCTTCCTTATTTGCTTTTCCATTTTATGCGCTTTGAGCATATTGGTGATATTCGTGTTCTATACAAATGAAAATATTTTCTTTATCGGTTTCCAGGTAGCGATGGTAATACTGCTTGCAGTGATAGGGACGATAGAACGGCTCGAATTCAAGAGTATCCTGAGGCATGAAATCGGGAAAATAACGCCGATGAACCTTCTCCGCTATAAATTCCTGCTCGCTGCGGGTCTTATCGCCATATTTTCCGGCATCATGGAAATCGTTTTCCGTATTTTCAACTATACCTGGTTCGATGATACGCTGGGCGCGCCGTTCGCATACGGAACGGGGATCCTGATCATAGGACTGTCCCTGAACTTTGTTTTCGAATACCTGAATGTTCTGACAAGGGCCAATGAATCCAATAAAAAATTGTCCGAACTGAACCGCCAGATGATGGACGACGTAAGGACCGCCCAGTCCCTGCAGATATCCCTTCTTCCCCTCGACAAGCAGAAAATCATCCAGAATTTTATCGACATGGAAATATCCTACATGCCTATGCAGAGCGTCGGCGGCGATTATTACGACTTTTATAAATTAGATGACAGCAATCTTCTCCTATTCTTGGGAGACGCCTCGGGACATGGGGTATATGCCGCTATGATATGGGCCATTCTCAAGGTTGAAGTCGAAGAGCTCATCGAGAATAAATATTTCGATAACCTTGCTCAGGCTTTCACGCTGCTCAACCAGCGCATAACAAGGATACTTGAAAACACATATTCCTACGCCACGCTTTTCGCCTGTTCAATAAACCTGGAGACCAGGGTGGTGCATTATATTTCTGCCGGGCATACAGACCAGCTCTATTATTCCTGCAGGGAAAAAACTATCAAAAGGGTCAGGAACAAGAATCCGATCATAGGGACATTTAAAAACGCCAAATTCACGGCGGACTCGATCGAAGGCCGGGCCGGAGATGTTCTAATGCTTTTCAGCGACGGGATCGTAGAGGGAATAAACCCCGACGGCATACAGCTGGGCAAGGAAAACCTGGAGAAAATATTCCTCGAGGTAGGAGCCAAGGACGGAACAGCATCCGGAATGATCGGCGACATCCTCATGAAATTAGAGGATTATTTCGAAGGCACCCTGCAGAAGGATGACAGAACGATTATGGTCATAAAATTATAAAGGAAGGTTGTTTCCATGGAAACCAAAAGCATCGTCATTTGCGGAGTGGGCGGACAGGGGATAGTTTTAGCAAGCGATATTCTATCTTATGCGCTGTTCAAGACAGGATACGATGTTAAAAAAAATGAAATCCATGGAATGAGCCAGAGAGAGGGCGCGGTCTCGAGTTTCCTGAGATACGGCGAGAAAGTTCATTCCCCGGTCGTGTCACCTGGCCAAGCCGATTACCTGATAGGCTTTGAGAAATTGGAAGCTCTCAGGAATTTAAGCCTTCTCCGGGAGAACGGTTATGCCCTTGTCAATGACTTCGAAATAAAGCCCATGACTGTAATTATGGGGGTTTCGAAATATCCGGAGGATATTGCCGGATATTTCTCACTTCGTTCAAAACACCTCCGGTTTGTCAACGCGCTTGAAGCCGTAAAATCATTAGGGAACCCGAAGCTTGTCAATACTTTTATTTTAGGCGTTCTTTCGAATGTTTTAAGCGAAATAAAGCAAAATACATGGAAGGCCGCCATCGGAGCTTTCGTGAAGAAAGGATTCGAGGATAAGAACTTCGAGGCTTTTGAGATAGGCAGATGCATTCGGCTGTAATTTCCATAGGCGCGAACATAGGCGAACGGAAAAACAATATCCGCAGCGCTATTTTAAAGATGGGCGGCGCAGGAATTGTTCTAGGCTGTTCGAAGCCTTACCGGACCAGGCCGTACGGCAAAACCGACCAGCCATGTTTTATCAACATGGCCGTAACACTCAGGACAGGCCTCGAGCCGCTGGAATTATTGAATTCTCTCCAGAAAATAGAAAATGAACTTGGAAGGATCAGGACGGTAAGGTGGGGGGAGAGAACGATAGACCTCGATATAATTTTTTACGACAGCATGGTCATGTCGGATGAAAGGCTTTCCATTCCCCACCCGGACATTCAGAACCGTTACTTCGTTTTAAAACCCCTTCTCGATATATGCCCGGAATTCGTACACCCTGTATTGAAAAAAACCGTGGCTGAAATGTACAAAGATCTTCAAAAAAATAATTAAAAAATCGTTTAACAATTCCCGATTTTGCATGCTATAATGATATGCGCTGTCCCATTTAACGCTAAGCTCGATATGATCAAACATTGTTCTTTAAGCGCTACTAAGGAGACGAAATGGAATCAGACAATAGTATCCCTTCAGCCAAGCCGGTATCTGAACTTAATAAAAACATTATCAATTTGAAGAAGCCTATGAAGCGGGCAGGTTTTTTTTTATACCTGTTTTTCGAATGGCCGAATATCAGGAATTTTGCCTCTAAAGTGCCTATTATAAAGGTCAATATGCTTCATTTCCAGATAAGCGTAAGTAAAAGCAACTGGGAAGCCATACGCAGGGACGCGTCTTTCGCGCTCTCCCACATGAAATTTGTTCTGGAAAACGGCTGGATGGTGCTCGACAAATTCGAATATAACCTCCTCTGCGTGTCATATAAGCTCTTCGAAGAAATACTGGCAATCAACATCAATCACTTTTATGACGCGGAATACCTGCTGAACAAATTTTCAAGGGTGGAGGCGTATTTCCTGGCCTGCCATTATAAGCCCGAATACCCGGAAAGAATAACAGGCTCAGCAGCCGCCGTTTTGAGATATTATAAAAAAACGGACGACAAGATCGACGGGCTCATTTATTTCATTAAAAGGCTTTTGCTGCGTACGGGCGATACCGTTACGCTGCATAATATACTTATTGCCGCCAACATGATAGTATACAGGAAATACCTTAACCTTGGCGACCTGATAGGGGATTACAAGAGCGGGATAATTTCCGCCGCCGATTTCGACTGCCCTTCCGAGATCAAGATGAAAATAGCCGCATTTATCAGGGAAAGCGAGATGAAACTCGAGGCGCTTCAGGCAGAAAGAAAGGATCTTGAAAAAGCCGGGAAGTTCCTTAACGTCCATTCCGGAAAGGTTTCCGACAGGGAATTCAGCGAGCTTGTCAGGTTTTACGACACATATACGGGGCCCGATAAATCCAAGTTTATAGTTGAAAGGGACAATATAACCCTGCTTGCCCTTAATTTCATAAAGCGCTTTTTCTGGGAGTTTGAAGTATTCCTGAACGGAAAAATTTCGATCGAGGGCCAGGGGGGGGAAATACAACTGTTCAGCTACGATTTTTTCATGAACGATATGGGGAGGCTCCAGGCCCTCATTAAATCCTTTTCCGCGCAGAAAATGACGTTAGTCAGGATCAATCATGCCAGGCTGTCGGAAATCAAAAAGGGATACACCCATGCCGATGTTACGCCTGAAGAGAGCGAAGCCTTCGGGCTTATCAACGAACTGTCGGAAATTATCCTTGAAATAGGCAAGAAAACAGGCCACATATTCGCCGGGTGCCGCGACTGGGCAGCCTCCGGGGATGAGAATGAAGCCAGGGAGGAGGTTATGTTCAAAAACATAGACCTTTCCTCCCTGGCAAAAAACAAAATTTATGCCCCTTTTGCTGATAAAAAGATATTGAAGCAGGGTTTTCTCAAGGACAAAACCTTTTTGGAAGCCCTTTCAACAGTTTCGGCAATCTGTTTCGACGCCGGAAGGTACATGCAGAACGACGAGATCATCAATTACAAGGAATCCGATGCCAGGGTAAGCGACGAGATCCGCAAGATCACAATGACCCTCGAAAGGGTGGCCGATGAGGCGACATTCGGGAAGATCAAAAAGGTATATAATATCTGAGCGGTTTTCACCGCGAAACGGAGTGCGCAAAAGGTCTTGCGAAGAGGAATAAAAAATCAAAGCGCGATATTTTTTGCTAAAAAGTTTTTTTATAATATAATGAAACCAGCCGGATTTTATCAGAAAGGATCGTTTATGAATTATATTCCTTTTGTATGGCTGGCCGCCGGTCTTATCATATGCGGCCTGGAAGTCATGGTCACAGGCTTCATAGTTTTCTGGTTCGGAGTAGGAGGGCTGCTCACGGCTTTCTTTTCACTCATAGGCGTGCTGCCGACCTTCGAGTCGCAGGTCATATTTTTCTTTCTTTCTTCTTTCGCATTCCTCCTTTTGTGGTTTTTCGTCTTTAAAAAGCTGTTTAAAAAAAACAGCCTTGACGATGCCAGGGACCCGACCCTCGAAGGCCTGAAAGGAGTCGCCGTGGAAAGGATAGAACCAGGCAAGCCCGGCAGGATAAAACTGCATAAATCCTATCACAGCATCACGGAGTGGAAAGCGGAATCCGGTGATATAATCGAACCCGGCACTGAAGTAATTGTAACAGAGGCCAGGGGTATTTCTATGACTGTAAAGGAAAATAAATAGAGGAGCGTGATTCTTATGACAGCTATATTTATCGGAGCCGTTGCATTTATCGTTCTTGTTTTAATATTGAAGGGTGTGAGGATTGTGCCGCAGGCCCAGAATCATATAGTCGAGCGTTTCGGGAAATACGCGGCAACCCTTAAACCCGGCCTTAACCTCATCAATCCCCTGTTTTCAAGGATCGCGGACAGGATCGATATCAGGGAGCAGGTGCTTGGGCTTCCCAAGCAAAGCATTATAACAAAGGACAACGCGACGGTCCTTGTCGACGCCGTGGTTTTTTATAAAATAATGGATCCTTACAAAGCCGCATACGGGATAGAGGATCTGCAGAACGCTATAATCAACCTCGCCATAACGACCCTCCGTTCGCTGATGGGAAAACTTACACTCGACGAGTCTTTTTCATCGAGGGACACTATCAACCTGGAGCTTTTAAAAGCCCTTGACGAAGCCACTGACTCCTGGGGTACGAAGATCACCCGCGTTGAGATGAAGGACGTCAATCCCCAGGAAGACCTCGCTATCGCCATGGCGCTGCAGAAAAAAGCCGAACAGGAGAAAAGGGCGACCATACTAAACGCCGAAGCGAAGAAGCAGGCGGCTATGACCGAAGCCGAAGGTTTGAAGCAGGCCCAGATCCTCCAGGCCGAAGGCCGCAAGGAAGCCGCTTTCAGGGATGCGGAGGCCAGGGAAAGGCTTGCACAGGCGGAAAGCAACGCTATTAAATACGTTGCGGAAACATTAGCTCCTAGCGAGGGCAGTCCTCTGACATACCTCCTGGGACAGGAATATATAAAGAGTCTGACCAAATTAGGCGATTCTCCAAACTCGAAATTCCTGGTCATGCCTGCTGATATCCTGGAAACGATTGGGAACGTCTTCAAGGACAAGCTGGGGAAGTGACGGGTGACGAGCAGCGAGTAATTAGTGAATAGTCATGAGCGGTCAAGCCCCTTTCAACAAATCAATCAATGAAATACCGAAAATTCGGTATTGATATTCTATAATCTATTCCTTATGCTATTTGCAAAAATATTAAATAAGGAATTATTTATGAAAACAGCCGCTTTGATTTTTCTGCTGACTATTATTGCCGGCCTTATTTCAGCCCAGAGTAACAGCGGCTACTTTCCCGGAGATACATGGCGGACATCCACACCTGAAGCACAGGGGATGGATTCCGGGCTCCTGGCCGGAATGCTTGATAAAATTCACAAGGATAATATCGATATTCACAGCATATTAATAGTAAAGCATGGCTACATGGTCCTGGAAGCATATAAGGAACCCTTCGGAAGGAACAATATCCATGTCATTAACTCATGTACCAAAAACATCGCGTCAGCTTTAATCGGCATCGCCTTGAAGGAAGGTTATATCAAGAGTATCGGCCAGAAAGTCCTTGATATCTTTCCCGACTGGAAAGTTAAAAATCCGGATGATAACAAGCGCTCTATGACTGTTAAAGATCTGCTCACAGAGAGCTCCGGAATTGAAATGGAAGGCGATGTCCCTGACGGATATTATAATAAACCCGACTGGAACCAGTATTACCTCGATCAGCCTATGGCTTCTCCTCATGGTAAAATTTTTCATTATGACAGCGCCGGTGTAAATCTTCTCATGGCGATCCTGCATAAGACCAGCGGTATGAAAATTTCGGATTTTGCAGATAAATTTCTCTTCAGGCCTATCGGTATTACAAATTACAGCTGGGAGACGGATAACAAAGGATTAAATACAGGCGGACGGGGTCTGGCAATGACTTCCGTAGAAATGGCCAGGTTCGGCTTTCTGTATCTCAATAAGGGCATCTGGAGTGGAAAACAGGTATTACCTGCCGGTTGGGTCAAGGCTTCAATGTCGGATCAAATCAAACCGCCCGCATGGTTTTCAAAAAACAGGGGATACGGTTATCTATGGTGGGAACTGCAATCCGGAGGATTCGCAGGCATAGGCGCCGGAGGGCAATATATAATAGTTATGCCTGAAACCGATATGGTTATTGTAATCACCTCCGGTCTCGATAATAAAATTCATTGGCAGACTGTAAGTCCGCTGCTCGAAGAATATTTATTCAGGTCCGCCGTTTCAGGCGGCGCTGCCCTTCCTGAAAACCCTGTAAAACTGGCCGGACTGTCAGCTGCCGTCAGGAATTTTGCCAGGGATCCTGTAAATAACCTGCCTGTTGCCGTTCCTGAAACCGCACAAAGAATATCGGGTAAAAAATATATACTGGACCCGAACTCATGGGGCCTGAAATCAATTACTTTAAGCTTCTACGGAAAGGACGGATGTACGGCCGATATGGTATGGCCCGGTTTCCTGTTCTTCGATTACCGCCACAAAATCTCCATCGGAACGGACGGGAAATATAAGGAAAATATATTTGTTCCGGATTCACGGGAACGGGAGTTTTCAAGGATTATATGGACAGGAGATAATACTTTTGTCATAGAATATTACAGCCCCTGGGCTGACTGCAATAAAATTCACATCAATACCCGGATTGATCAGGACAGGTTTTCAATGACATGGCGATCAGATGCCGGAGGATGGGGGTATAATTATTCAGGAAGGATGGAACAGGCACACTTCCTCTCTGAAGCCGCTTCGAGGGGCGATTATACTTTCATCAGGAATTATAAAGGTTATATAAACACTAAAGACAATTACGGCAGGACGGCTCTCATGTCCGCCGCTAACGCGGATACGGTCAAGGCGCTGATCGCGGCAGGCGCCGATGTAAATGCCGTCGATAAAGACGGATGGACTGCGCTGATGTTTGCTGTCAAGGAAGGGCGCACAGATGAAATTAAGGAATTGATTGCAGCAGGAGCCGATGTTAAAGCTAAAGATAAATTCGGACGTACTGCTTTATACTGGATTGGAAATAAAGAGACAGAAGATCTTTTAAAAAAAGCTGGTGCCAAAGGAAATTAGATTTGGCTTTGGCAGCATAGCTTGTCTTATTTTTTCTATCATCCACCAGATACAGTTATTGGCCCGAGGCAATCAAGATAAGAAGCCGCCAGGCGGGGGGCAATTTTTTTCGCGCATAATGAGAAAACTTAGAGCCGCAAGATGAAAAACGGCGGTAAGCGAGAGGCGCCAAACTATTTTGTTAAATATAAGAATCCATACTGAGGGAAGTAAAGCGCAGACGTGCAATTATGAAGAAAGCGTAGATTTGCCGGCGAAATAAAGCCGGTAAGCAAACGCACTGTCCGAGGCCGATTATTGTCACTTATTCAAGAAATTAAATAAATAAAAACTGAAAAATTTATATAAGCTTACAATAATCGGTCGAGTTGCGCTTGCAGGCTTTATGAGCCTTGCAAATCAAGCTTTCGAATACAGCGCGGCTGCGCTCATCTTCCCTCAGGCTGGGTCGTTATTTGCTCACAGGGTTACCATTTAATTGCGGCTCCCGCCCATGTCAGGCCTGCGCCGAAACCAACGAGGAACAGGATATCTCCCTTTGCGAAACGTCCCTGCTTTGCCGCCTCGTCAAGGGCTATCCCTATGGAAGCCGAGGATGTATTGCCGAAACGTTCAATGTTCATAACAAAATCGCTCGCAGGTATTTTTGTCCTGCTGGCTACAGTGTCGAAAATCCTCATGTTAGCCTGGTGGGGTATTATATGAAGCTTCGATTTTTTGCCGATTTTGACTTTGTCCCTCAGGGAATTGATGACGTCGCAGACTTTTTTCACGGCGAATTTAAATACCTTCTGGCCGTCCTGCCAGAAATACGGATTACCCACTCTTGCCCCTAATGTTATAAGACTGGATCCTGTCCCGTCCATGCCGAGTTCGAAAGCTAATATTTCGTGCTCGGGGTCTTTATTTGTAATCAGCATTGAAGATGCGCCGTCGCCGAGGAGTATGCAGCTTGCCCTGTCCGTATAATCGGTAAAGGAAGACATCTTTTCACTGGCCGTGACCAGAACGTTTTTAAAATTCAATGATTTTATCATGCTGTAACCCGCCGATAAAGCATAAACAAGGCCGGAACAGCCCGCGTTCAGATCGAATCCTGCCGTTTCAGTCAGTCCGAAATTTTCGGCTATCCTGCTGGACTGGAACGGAAAATTAGTTTCTCCCGTTCCTGAAGAGGATATTATCAGATCGGGTTTTACATTGACATGGGATAAACAATCCTGCGCCGCCTTGATGGCCATATCAGAGGTCTGGAGATTTTTCTCTATGCGTCTTTCCCTGATGCCTGTGCGAGATACGATCCACTCGTCGTTCGTCTCGACCATTTTTTCAAGGTCGGCGTTTGTCAGTTTATACTCGGGAAGATAAACCCCTATGGATTTAATTCCTATTTTGCTCATTTATTTCCTCCGGATATTTCGTCTTCATTCAAAAGGCTCAGGTGAGCCGCCATTCCGGCGTTGATGCAGTAAATAGTAAAACGGCCTTCGAAGACAAGATTTTTTTTGGTTTTCATGATCACTTCCACTTCCCTTTTATGCTTGACCGATGATATGACCCTTGCTTTTGCGAGCACCCTTTCGCCTGCGCGAACGGGCGATATGAATTTGATCGAAGCCTCGGCGGTCATAGCGACCTCGGTGTCGAGGATGGCGATTGCAAGAGAATTGGCCTGAGCGAAGAGTATATGCCCTCTTATGATGCTTGATTTCTTAACAACCATGGATTCATCGGTATCGAGCAGGGAAAGTCCTTCCCTGTCGAGGTCAAGTTCCAATATGTCCCCTGTTATTTCGGGGTCCTTAAGAGTCCTCGCCTGGGCAAACATGGTATCGGAGACTTCTTTTCCCCTTCTCCTGACTTCAGGTATGCCGATTTTGCGCCTGTCGGATCTGATTGTGTGAATGCTGACTTTCAGAATATTAGCGAGTTCCTCGTCGAGGATGAAAGGATTTCTATCCATTTCCTCGTGAATCCTGATATGCCTTTCTTCAACGGGGTTGAAGCGATCAGTCATTTCGCAGCCTCTTAATATATCACCGTGTAATATCACTTGGTGATATTATAATACTACACATGTAATAATGCAAAAAATTTTAATGATTGGCTTTTGATTTAAACCTGTGTCCGGAGCATGTCTTCGAAGGTTTCGCGCTTCCTGATGAGGCGTGCTTCACCGCCTGTCACGAGGACTTCTGCGGGCCTGGGCCGGGCGTTGTAGTTGGAGGCCATAGAGTAGCCGTAAGCTCCTGTATTCAGAATAGCCAATACATCACCGATCTTTATTTCTGTGATCTGCTGGGGCTTTATGCCGTTTTCATTCCTGGTGAATACGTCGCCGCTTTCGCAGAGATAACCGCTGACGGCGTATTCCTTTTTGAGCCCCTCTATCCGGGATGCGTTTATTACAGGATGATAACTGCCGTAAGCCATCGGCCTGAGAAGGTGGTTAAATCCGGAATCGACGCCTGCGAATGTATATGAAGGGGTATTTTTCAGGTCCATGACGGTGCAGAGCAGGGTGCCCGATTCGGCGACGAGAAAACGGCCGGGTTCGAGGGCTAAATAAGGGGAGCTGCCGTACTGTTTGGTAAATGACCTCATCATCTCGTCTATGCGCTTTCCGAATGTTTTGAAATTAAAATCATGCTCCTCGGGTTTGTACGGGACTCCGATACCGCCTCCGATATCGATAAATTCAAGATTTTTAAACCGGGCGGCTATATCGAGGATTATCTGCATGAGCGATATGAACTTTTTTTCGTCAAGTATGCCTGAACCGATGTGCATATGAATGCCTGAAATTCGAAGTTTGTTCAACCCGGCAATTTCAGCGGCCTTTTCAAGGTCGTTCTGGCCCTTGTGGCTGTAATATATGCCGAACTTGCTTTCCCTTCCGCCGGTTATTACATGGTCATGATGTCCCGCTCCCATGTCGGGATTGACACGGATCGACACAGTTGTACCGGGATACCTTGATCCGTATCTTTCAAGCGCGGCAAGGGATCCGAGGTTGACCATGACCCCGTTCTGAACCGCGAAATCTATATCGTTGTCGCCGAGATTTATGCCTGTGAAAAGGATCTTCTGAGCGCTGTAATTCGCCTTCATCGAGAGCATTATTTCTTCCCTCGAAACTGCGTCTATGTATGCTCCCTCTTTTTCAAGGATCTGGAGTATTCTGAGGTTGTTATTAGCCTTCAGGGCATAGTGGATCCTCTTTTTCTCGTAATTTATGGAAGTATTGATCATCCTGAAAGAGTCTTTGATGACGGTCTCGTTGTATACATAGAGAGGGCTTCCGAATTCTTTGACAAGATCCCTTGCAGATATGCCCCCGATAAGCATTTCATTCTGCTTCGACTCGACTGGCCTCATTTATCTCCTCCTTAAGTGTAAGCAACTATTGTATTCGGTGGGGGGCAATCTGTCAAGAATCTGCCTGCCCCCTTAATTTGACTAATATCCCTGCTTTTTATATCATCTTGTATTGAAAAATCGGAGGACAATAATGGCCGGTAAGATCGGGGGTTCCATTACAGCATTGATCACTCCATTTAAAAATGGAGAGGTGGACTATGAAAGCCTTGAAAAATTGATCGAATTCCAGATATCCGGGGGTACGGACGGCCTGGTTCCATGCGGAACGACAGGCGAGGCGTCGACCCTTTCGATGGAAGAGCATCAGAAGGTAATAGATTTTACCGTAAAAAAGGTGCATGGAAGGGTGACTGTGATAGCGGGCACCGGGTCGAATTCGACAGCCGAGGCTATAGAGCTCGCTGCGAGCGCCAAAACTTCCGGCGCAGACGCCCATCTTTCTATAACGCCTTACTACAACAAGCCGACCCAGGAAGGCCTCTACCAGCATTTCAGCCGCATTGCATCCGAAGTCGGACTGCCGATGATAATGTACAATGTTCCCGGAAGGACGAGCGTTAACATGCTTGCCGAGACAACCGGAAGACTGTCGAAACTGCCAGGAATAATCGGGATAAAAGAGGCCTCAGGCAGCCTCCAGCAGGCAGCCGAGATCATGGAATGTTCGAAATCGGGTTTTATCCTCCTTTCCGGAGATGATTTTGTCAATCTTCCCATTCTTTCGGTCGGCGGGTCGGGAGCTATATCCGTGACTTCCAATATTGTGCCGGAACTCCTGAAAAGCCTTATCGAGAGCTATTTTAAAGGAGATCTTGAAAAGGCCAGGAAAATCCATTTATCGCTAATGCCCCTTCACAGGGCAATGTTCCTTGAGACGAACCCCGTGCCGGTAAAGACTGCGGCTCATATGACGGGGATTATCGACGCCCTTGAATTCAGGCTCCCCCTGTGCCCGATGAAAAGTGAAAACAGGGATAAACTTTCGGCTGCCCTTATAGCCGGAGGGCTCATTTAGGGCAATGGCAACAAGGCTCGTATCATACCGCCATACCCTTGTCAACTCTGTGGGGACTTTCTTCTCGCGCATAACCGGAGTTTTAAAACAGAATGTTTCCAATTATCTTTTCGGGGCTTCCCAGGATCCTTTCTGGATGGCCTTCAGGCTGGTCAATTCCTTCAGCAGGTATATAGGAGAAGGGGCGCTTACTTATGCGTTCATACCGGTCTTTCAGAAAGCGCTTCATGAAGAGGCGGATGCGGAGAATAGAAAGCTTGCATTTAAGTTCGCCTCCAACATTATTAATATATTCCTGCTTATAAATACGGTGATAGTTGCCGCAGGCGCCGCCCTTGCCCCGTTTTACGCGCCGTTCCTTGTTCCCGGATATAAAACGGGAAGCGCGCTGCTTCACCAGAATATAGTCTTGACAATGATCATGATGCCCTACCTGTTATTCATATCGCTTTACGGGCTTATAATGGGCGTCCTTAATTCGCATAAAAAATTCATGGCAAGCGCATTCGCGCCGTTTTTTTCAAATATAGTATTCATGCTTATCCCGATATTATTTGTCAGGCAGCTCGGCATATATTCCCTTGGAATAGCTGTTGTCGCGGGTTCCGCCCTTCAGGTCGCCGCACAGCTTTTCGAGCTGCGCAAAACAGGCTTCAGATACAGCTTTGTCCTGGATTTCAAGGACCCTTACCTCAGGGGTTTCATGAAGCTTTTTAAGCCGACCGCTCTGAACCAGGTCGTTATCACGGTCAAGTTTTACGCCACGTCAATTTTCCTGTCTTTTTTCATAGGCGGTCCGACTGTCTATATGAACTCCTACCTGATAACGCAGGCCCCGTTAGGTATAATAGGATGGGCGATAGGCACGGTTATGATGCCCCTGCTGTCAAAATTCAACGCGGCGTCGGACCCGGAGAGCTTCAACCGTTCTCTTTCCGAAGGCCTCAATATGGTCCTTTACCTTATAATACCGATCGCGGTTTTCTTCGCTGTTTTCCCGGACACTATCGTTAATTCCCTTTTCCGCGATATAACGACATTTTTTGTGCATTCGACCGGCAAATTTACGCCTGAGCTGCTGCATAGCCATTACCTCGCGCTGACGCTTTATTCCGCGGCGCTATTGCCGATGGCTCTGATAATGATCTTCGACCGTGTTTTTTATTCCCTTCATGACGCCAAAACCCCGTTTCTGGCGAATTCGATTATTTTTATCCTTTCCGCCGGGCTTTATTTTACAACATTTATACCGGGGGTCGGATATTACGGTGTTTTCGGCGCGGATATGACGGCAAGCTGGATGACCCTTGTCTATTACCTCCTTTCCCTGAGAAAAAACAGTCTTGTTAACCTGAAAAAAGCGGGGCTCTTTGTAAAAGCTCTTGTCCTTATCACAGTATCACTGGCTGCAGGGGCGCTTGTTTATCCCCTCCACAAGTTCGTCTATCTTCAGATCCATGGCGCCCTCTATGCTTTAAGCCTCGCCGCGGCTGAATTTTTATTATTCGGTTTATTTTACTATATTATAACCAGGACTTTGAAAATGGATTTGAAACAATGATTGAATCGCTTAAAAAATATGAAGAGGCTTTTGTCACGATAGGCAACTTTGACGGCCTGCACTTAGGGCACATGAAAATCATAGAGGCTATGAAAAAGGACGCCGGCGGAAAACCGGTGATAGCGGTTACCTTCGAGGAATCGACAGCAATTGCCGTCGATCCCGTGAAGTTCAAAGGGTACCTGTTCCCCCCCGGTTTCAAGATGAAGGTTCTCTCGCTTTCGGGAGTAAGCGACATAATTTCACTCGATTTCAAAAGCGTGGCGGATATCGCAGCGGGGGATTTCATAAAACTCTTCCTCGACAGGATAGGGAAGCTTCATATTTATGCCGGACCCGATTTCAGGTTCGGAAGGGGCAATCTCGGCAGTATCCATACTCTGCGGGAATCGGCTGGCCCCAGGATGATGCTTACCGTTATTGAAAAGCTGAAGAAGGGTATTTCGGCGGTAAGTTCCAGCCTTATCCGGGATAGAATTCTCGAAGGCGAACTCGAGGAGGCCGCGGCGATGCTCGGAAGGCCGTATTTTATAACCTCGAAAAAAATAAAGGGGGACGGCATCGGCAGGAAAACCGGCTATCCGACGATCAATCTCGGGATGAACAGGCAGATCCTTCCGCACCCCGGCGTTTACTTCACGCTTTTTTACTTTGGCGGCTCTTTATACCCTTCCATGACTTACATAGGCAGGCGCCCGACCCTCGATAAACAAGAGATGCGCAATGAGACCAATATAATAGAATTCGGCGGTGATTTCGGCGTTTTCAAAGATGGAAAAGACTACAGCGTTATGTATATCAAAAAGATAAGAAATGAAAAAAAATTTCATAATCTTGATGATTTAGAAAAAACCATTTATAATGATAAGAGCAGTGTATTAGAGCTGTATTCGGAGTATAAAGCCTCTGGAAAGCTTCCCGGTACGGCTATTTTTGTATAATATTTTGGAGGAAAGGTTTATGTCCATAACCAGTACGGATAAGAAAACGATTATCGGAAAATTTGCAAGGCATGAAAAAGACACAGGCTCTTCGGAAGTTCAAATTGCGATAATGTCACAGAAAATAAGCAATCTTACGGAACATTTCAAGCAGTTTAAGAAAGACAATAATTCCAAGAGGGGTTTGCTCCGTCTCATAGGCAGAAGGAGAAGGCTTATGCGTTATCTCCAGGCAACCAACCCCGCAAGTTTTCATAATATCCAGACAAAATTAAAATTAAAATAATTAATAATCGCGCCTGTTCATAGTAAAAGGAGATGTTATGAGTTTTTTTCAGGTAAAGAGACAGATCGGTGATAAAGAGGTCATAATAGAAACAGGCAAGGTTGCGAAACTCGCTCACGGCGCCGTGGTTGTTAAATACGGCGGGAATGCCGTCCTTGTAACCGCCTGCATGTCCGAAGAAACGCCCGAAGGCATCGACTTCTTCCCTATGACAGTCAACTATATCGAGAAGCTTTACGCTGCGGGAAAGATCCCGGGCGGGTATATAAAGAGAGAGGGAAAACCCAGCGAAAAAGAGATCCTCACGTCAAGACTGATCGACAGGCCTCTGAGGCCTCTTTTCCCAAAGAATTTCTTTAACGAGGTCCAGATAATTGCAACCACGCTTTCGGCGGATCAGGTCTACTCCACGGATATACTCGGTATAATCGGGGCATCGGCTGCCCTGTCGATATCGCCTATACCCCTGACACAGCCTGTAGGCGGCGTAAGGGTCGCTTACAAGGGCGGAAATTTTATCGTCAATCCCAGCCTCGAGGAAGTCAGTAACTCCGAACTCGATATTGTCGCAGCCGGTACAAAAGAAGGCATAACTATGGTCGAGGGCGGCGCAAAGGAAATCGACAAATCAATCCTTCTCGAAGCCCTGAAAATCGCCGAAAAGTTTATTACCGCAGAAATAGAGATGATAGAGGAGCTTGTGGCTCTTGTCAAACCCCAGAAAATCGTCCCGGCTGAACTCGAGATACACCCGGATGCAGATACAAGGGCTAAAATAAGGGACTTCGGCTTCGACCTTATCAAGGCAGCGACTGTCAACCCTGATAAAAAAGACCGTTCGAAAAAGCTTAAAGAGGTTTTCGAATCGATACTGCTGAAGTTCGAGATCGCCAAAGATAACGAATATTATAAAGAGGCCAAGGCTTACCTTGAAGATATGGAAGTCGAGATAATACGCAAACAGATTGTTGAAGAGGGCCTCAGGCCCGACGGCAGGAAACCCGAAGAGATAAGGCCTATTACGATAGATCTTGATTTTCTCGATAATGTCCATGGATCGGCGCTCTTCACAAGGGGACAGACGCAGAGTCTGGGCATAGTCACCCTCGGTTCATCGAGCGATGTGCAGTATGTGGACAGCCTGGAGGAAGACGTGGCGAAGCGTTTCATGCTTCATTATAATTTCCCCCCGTTCGCGACCGGAGAGGTCAAGAAATCTACGATGACTTCGAGAAGGGAAATAGGGCATGGCAACCTCGCCAAGAGGGCTATTGAAGCCATTCTTCCCGCTGAGGAAGTTTTCCCTTATACGATAAGGATAGTTTCGGAAATACTCGAATCCAACGGTTCGTCGTCAATGGCTACCGTCTGCAGTTCGAGCCTTGCCCTTATGGCAACGGGAGTTCCGATAAAGAAACCGGTAGCCGGTATTGCAATGGGTCTTGTATGGGACAAAACCACCGGCAAGTTCCAGGTTCTTTCGGATATCCAGGGAGTCGAGGATCATTACGGCGAAATGGATTTTAAAATAGCTGGCACGGATTCGGGAATAACGGCATTCCAGATGGACGTCAAGACGACGGGAATACCGTTCGACATCATGGAAAAGGCCCTTAACCAGGGCTGGCAGGGCAAGGAGTTTATCCTCGGCAAAATGAAAGAGGCTCTTCCCGGCCCCCGAGGCAAGCTTTCCGAGAACGCTCCCAAGATTAAGACCATCACTATCCCTGAAAATGAGATAGGGTCTGTAATAGGCGGCGGCGGCAGGACAATAAAGAAGATTATGGCCGAGACAGGCGTTAATATCAATATCGAAGACAACGGCAAGGTAATGATAACCTCCAAAGCGGAAGACAGGATCGAACGAGCAGTTTACATTGTAAATCACATTGTCAACGGATTCAACAGGGGAGATATCGTCGAGGGTCACGTAACCCGCATAGAAGATTACGGGATTTTCGTGGAACTTGTCCCCGGCCAGACCGGCCTTATCCATAAATCCAACTTCCTTGAAAGGAAGAACCCCAAGGAAGCGTACAAGATAGGCGACAGGGTTATGACAAAAGTTATAGATATCGACGAGAGAAAGAGAATTTCGATATCGGAAGCTCCGGCACCCGGGGCAAAGGCGCCCGACGAACCTAATAGCTGATAGAAGGCTTTAGATGAAAAGGCTGCAGTTTTTTGCCTGCACCGCTGCGCTTATGATAGTCTCTTTTGTTTACCTCGGCTGCGACGTCCAGGCGTTCCAGCCGGCGACTCATCTCGCGGCACCTCTCGACCTGCAGGTAATATCAAACGACACTGCAAACGGTTTCTGGCTCCAGTTCGAAGGATTCAACACCGAAACATATTTCTCCGGGTATTTTGTACAGATATCACTTGACGGGACTAATTTTACGAACCTTTATAATCCTGCAGTCCTGACCACTCCGGCCGACACTAACCTGACTACAATACAGGCCCTGATGGTGACGGGTGAAACGTCTTACTACCTGAATGTAGTCCAGATTATGATCCCTCCCTATCAAACTTCATTAATCACACTCCATCAAGGCACAACTTATTATTTTCAAGCCGAGGCTTACAGCTCGGAATACACCAACACCAGCCGCCCGAGCGAAGTTCTCTCTGTAATTTATAACGGGCCGTAGGATGAGAGGTTCTAAAAAGATGGCAAATAAGGCTTTAATTGTTATATTTCCCGCTGTTTTTATGTTCCTGCTCTATTGCGGATGCGGCCTGGAAACCTACCAGCAGGTCCCGATACTTGCATCGCCCCTCGGAGTGACAGCCGTTAATAACACCCCCGGCCAGATTCTCGTGCAGTTCTGGGGCGAGAATGACGAGTTCTTCTTCAGCGGATATTATATTTACATGGCCCTCAACGAGAACGACCTGCTGACCGGCGGAGGAATGCCGGTTCTCAACACCGACGGGCGCGCCGGCAAACCCACCATTTACAATTTAACGCCGATGACTTCCGCCCAGCAGTTCAGCTTTATAATCACCAGCTATACGAATAATTCCCCCCTGTCTGTCGGGACCACTTATTACTTCGACGTCAAGGCCTACAGCGCCGAGTATAATATCTACAGCTATTCAAGCGGCATTACCAACGTGATTGTTACCCAGTAGCGAACTATTTGTTCCAATTACTTTTAAAAAAGCCGAAAATGATTTAAAATCTAAGGCTGTTTTTCGGGAGAGAAGGATGGTCAGTGTTAAAAACCTCTGCAAGAATTACGGGAATTTCCAGGCTCTTGCGGACCTTTCGTTCGATATAGGCAAAGGCGACATAGTCGCATTCCTCGGCCCCAATGGCGCCGGTAAAACAACAACCATGCGCATTATCACGGGATTCATGGCCCCTACGAGCGGGGATGTGATGATCGGCGGGTATGATGCTTTCGAGGAGCCTAAAAAGGTCAAGGCGATGACAGGCTACCTACCGGAAATCCCCCCTCTTTACCCGGACCTGACGGTTTATGAATATCTCTCTTTCGTGGCAGAGATCAAAGGTCTGCGCGGAGGCGACATCAGGAAGAAGGCCATGGAAGTCATGGAGCAGACAGATCTTATCGAGAGGAAAAACACGATCATAGGCCTGCTTTCCAAGGGATTCAGGCAGAGGGTCGGGATAGCACAGAGCATAGTAAATTCTCCCAGGCTTATAATAATGGATGAACCCACGGTCGGGCTTGATCCGGTGCAGGTCGTCGAGATAAGAAATCTGATCAAGACTCTTGCGAAGAATGAGGACAGGACTGTCGTTCTTTCAACGCATATCCTCGCTGAGGCGGAAGAGATCTGCGAGAAGGCGATAATAATCCACAACGGCAGGGCGGTCGCCCTCGATACGATAGAGCATCTCAAGCGGAAGGAAAAGATGGAGCTGTCCCTGACGGTGAAGGTCCGTAAAAATTCCGGAGAACTTGTGAAAAAATTAGAGAAAACGGCGGGAGTGCTCAGCATCTCGGATGAAAATTCGGTTTTAACTATAAAGACTTCCAAAGACATACGCGAGGACATAGCCGGGATCATAGTAAGAGACGGGCATGGCCTTCTTGAAATGACCAACAATGAAATATCCCTCGAAGATATCTTTATCGGCCTGGTCAGGTAGGGGTTTTATGACTGCAATATTGAAAAAGGAACTGAGGGTTTATTTTACATCCTGGATGGGTTACATGGTGATGGGGGTTTATCTCATCATGTCGGTGGTTTTATTCCACCTTTATTTCCTGGGAGCGAGGAATACAAGCGACTTTTCGTCGTTTTTTTCCGATATGAATACCGTCTCCCTTTTTATCATTCCGGTCCTCTCGATCCGCCTTCTTTCAGAGGACAAGAAACTCGGCACTTACGAACTTCTTCTTACTTCCCCCGTGACGCCCTGGGAAATAGTTCTTGGCAAATTCGCGAGCGTACTGATTTTTGCGATGATAGCTGATACAATACTCCTCATTTACCCGCTTATCCTCATGTTTTTCACAACGATAGAGTGGGGGGCTGTTTTTTCAGGCTACCTTGGCATAATATTCTCCGTCATGCTTTTCGCATCGATAGGCATGCTGGCGAGTTCCCTGACCGATAACTTTGTAGTCGCAGCCCTTGTTTCGTTTTTATTCATCCTTCTTTTTATGATCGTATCGATCTTTGCCAATTCAGGCGACAATCCCCTTTCTCCGTTTTTCAGGGAGATTTCCTATTCGAACCATTATTTCCAGTTCGCTTCAGGGCTTATCAAGATCAGGGACGTCCTGTATTTCGTTTTCGGGGCTTTCCTCTTCCTGTACTCATCCAGGACTGTCATTGAATCCAGGACATGGAAATAGGGATGGAAAACATGAAAAAGCTCAACATCATTATATTAGCCGGGGTTTCCGGGCTCATCTTCGCGTCTATTATACTCTATGTTTACATGGGGATTTACGCCCTGCCTTCAAGGATCGTCTTTTTAGCGGCCATAGCTTCGATAATAATTTTTATCGGTCTCAACTACCGCGCCATTCCCGGATTCTTCAAAAAAAGCGGTATGCTTGCGGGGATCAACAAGACTTTCCAGCTTATTGCAGTAATAGCCATTCTGGTATTTATTTATCTTTTATCCGGCATGTTTCCACTGAAGTTAGATCTCACCGCTTCAAGGCTATACAGCCTGACCGGTGAAACTCTCAGCCTTTTAAACAGGCTTACCAACGACGTCAATGTATATTACTTCAAGCAACCCGATAAAAGCGACCAGGTTCTCGATTACGAGGAAAATTTATTGAAGATTTACTCGGAAAAGAGCGGGCATTTCAAGCTTTCCACCATCGATCCGAACCAGAACAAAACCCTTGCCAATCAGTATAATGTTACAGAGAGCGGCACCGTCGTGTTCGATTATAAAGGAATGAGTGCAAGCGTTCCGGCTAAAAAAGTCATATCGAGCGACAGCCAGACAGGCGGGATCAATTATATCGGAGAATCCGCTTTTACAACCGCTTTGATGAGCGTAAATGCCGGAAGGACCCCTAACGTATATCTTCTCCAGGGTCATGGGGAGTTCAATTTTTCGGATAAGGGCGAAATGGGATATTCCGAGATAACCGAAAAGATGAAGGAACAGGGCCTGAACGTGAAAATGCTCAACCTCATGAATTACCCGGAAATCCCGGCAGACTGCGGCCTTATAATAATCGGGAATCCTGTCCGGACTTTTTCGGCCGATGAAATGGACAGGATAGATAATTTTTTAAACCTTGGCGGTAGCGTTCTCGTTCTCCTCGAGCTTGAAACCCATGTTACCATAAACGATATTCTCAGGCAGATGGGGCTTTATTACTACCAGAACCTCGCTGTGGAGGACCAGGACTATTCCCCGCAGTATGGAAGAACAACGATACTTCCGCAGCTTGTACCTAATGAAATTACCATGCCCCTGATCAGGAACAATATAGGCGCGGTGATGCCGCAGGCATGCGCGATCCTTGAAATACCGGAAAAAGACAGGTCCGGAGGCGGAGATGAATTCACGCTGAAGCCTTTTCTAAGGACTTCGAAAAATTCTTTCGGAGAAGTATCGGTTAAAAAGATTAAATCCGGCATCGCGCAGCAGGATAAGGAAGATATCACAGGGCCTCTTGTCATCGGTTATGCCGCTAAAAAAGTCCATAATGATATTTCGACGACAAGACAGGGACAGATAACTAACAGGTACGAGGCGAGGATGGTTGTTTTCGGGGACAGCGAATTTATCAACAACACATACATGAATACCGGCGGAAATTCAGATCTTTTCCTGAACTCGGTCAATTATCTCCTGAAGCGGGAGGAGGAAATCTCCATCAGGCCGAAAACAACCGCTGTGTCAAGCTTCCAGCTCTCGAGTTCCGAACAGAGAATGTTATCTGTAATAGCGGCAGCCGTATTCCTGCTCTATATCCTTCCGGGAATAATAGTTACTATCGGCAGGAAAAGAAGGGTTAAATCCTGACCTACGGGGAGCTAATGTTAAGAATTAAAGATAAAAAGAAAAACGACCTGATTATAGACAACACCCTGTGGCTGATATGGGCCGTATTTTACGGCTTCGCTTTTCCTGTCTATAATCTTTCGTTTACAGTCTGGTTTATATTTATTCCTGTTTTTGTATATGCCTATATTAAGCCCGTTTTCCAGACTGCCGTATACGCATTTTTCTACAGCCTTCTTTACTTCGCCATCTCCTTTTTCTGGATTTATGGTTTCTGGCTTCCGGCTGTATTTTTAATCCTGCCGATTTACGCAGTTTTTTATTCGGTGTTTTTCATCTGCACGGCAATTATCGGGAAGAAACTTAAAAAAATACGTTTTATAGCAGTTCCAATGCTGTGGGTTTCCTGCGAACTTCTCCGCTCGGCCGGTTTCCATGGCCTTATCTGGAATTTCCTGGGCAACTCGCAGTGGAAATATCCTGTTATCATCCAGAGCGCCGATATTTTCGGCGTATGGGGCATCAGTTTTCTTATACTCCTGATCAATTCCGCGGCTGCCGACCTTATCTGCACGCTCATCGACAAGAAAAGCGTAAGCAAGGCCTTCGGAAAAAATATCCTCAAACTCAGCATAACTATAGCCCTTTTCCTGGCCAACCTGGCCTACGGCTTAGTCTCTTTCAACTATTACCGGCATATGTCACTTATGGCCCCGAAGGAAAAACTTGCCCTTATCCAGCCCGATATCGATTCGCATGATCCATGGTGGGAGCACAGGTGGATTAACTACGGGATTATCTGGAAGCTTAACGCAGAGGCCTCTCTGCAGAACCCGGATATGATCGTATGGGCGGAATCGACGGTCAGGACGATCGTCTGGTATTACCTTAACAACTATGGCCCTGATGAAGAGGTGAACCGGCTGAACATCAGGTTTGTAAAGATGCCGGAAGAATTCAACGTGCCGATAATTATGTGCGCTCCGGCAGAAATTGACGGCAAATATTATAACAGCGCGGATTACCTGGATCCCGCAACGAATGTTTACCAGGACAATTCAAAGATACATCTCGTGCCCTTCGGAGAATGGATGCCGGGCTACGACAGCCTGCCGTTCGTCAAGGATATCATGAATATCGAGGGGGCTGGTTCTTATACTCCCTCGCAGGATTTTAACGTCATAAAGAGCCGCAAGTCGTCCTTCAGGGTGCTGATATGCTACGAAGACCAGTATGCCTCGCTTGCCAGGCAGTTTATTAAAAAGGGAATTAATTATTTCGTCAATTCAACTGACGCTGGCTGGGCCTACAGGCAGGGTTTCAGGCACCCGATGGCTCAGATGCTCGCAGGTTCTATACTCACTGCGGTCTCGGTGAGGAGGCCGATAGCGAGGGCTACGAATACCGGTGAAACCGGAATAGTAGATATAACGGGCATTTTCGACGGAGGAGTGGGTGATTACCAGCGGGGTTTTTATATAGGGGATATATCGATAATAGATTCGGGACTTGTGAGCATTTATACGAGGTTCGGTTATTTTTTCCCGTATATTATTTCGCTCTTTGCGGCCGCATGTCTTGGTTTTGCGGTAATTAAAGAAGTCAGGGGGAAAGTATGACAAAATGCGGGCTGGATGTTTTTTTTTCCGAAGCCGACGGTCCCGCAGGGCCGTCGGGACTTCCTTCAGGTGTGCTTTTTCTTCATGACAGCGAACTCAGGGAAATGGACGATCTCTGCTCCAAGATCACACGGCTCTTTGAGAAATCGTCTTACAGAAAGGTTTCACCTCCCCTGTTCGAGTTTTATGAAACATTCGAGAAGGGATCGGGAGCGGATATAGCGAGGAAAACCTTCAGCTTCAAGGACAAGGAAGGCAGGCTCCTGGCAATGAGGTATGATATGACAACCCCGATAGCGAGGATGGCCTCAATGCTTTCAAATGCCGATATACCTTTGAGATATTATTACTGCGAAGACGTGCTCAGGGAACAGCCGCTCCACAAGGGCAAGCTCAGGCAGATGAAACAGGCCGGAGTTGAGCTGATAGGAGCCGGCGGTCCTGAAGCTGACGCAGAAATCACAGCCCTTCTGGGGAAAACCTTGGGGTTTCTCGACAGGGAATACAGGATCGTCATGGGCGATGTCGGCCTGTATAAATATATTCTGACGAAGATGGACCTGGCAGGCAGGACTGCCGAAGCCGTCCATAAACTCTACAATCTGAAGGATACCGTTGCCCTGAGCGAGCTGATAGAAAATTCGAGGGCTCCCGGAAAGTATAAAAAGCTTTTCCTTGAACTCCCTTATATAACTGGAAACGCCGCCGCCGTAACAATAAAGCTGCGGAATCTTCCCGGGGAATTCCATCCTTATTTCGAGAGACTCTTATCTCTTGAGAAGGCCCTTCCCGATGATATCAGGGGACACGTTATATTAGACATGGGTTTGATAAAGGATTTTTCATATTATACATCGCTCACGCTCGAGGGCTATATAAGAAATTCAGGGTATCCCGCCGCCGGCGGAGGAAGGTACGACAGGCTGTTCGAGTCCTGGGGCAAAGATTACCCTGCGGTTGGATTTGCACTCGATGTAGGGCTTTACAACAATATATTCAAAAAGAGGGATTTATGATTTATGTGGTTTTGGGTACACAATGGGGCGACGAGGGAAAGGCAAAAGTAATCGATTACCTTGCAAGGGATTTCGATTATGTTGTCCGCTTCCAGGGCGGCGCTAATGCCGGCCATACCGTCCATGTCGGCGGCAAGAAATTCGTATTTCATCTTGTACCCTCCGGCATACTCAACCCGAAAGTAAATGTCATTATCGGGAACGGAGTCGTTCTCGATATCGAGGAGTTTTTAAAAGAAATAAATTTCATATCCTCGGAAATCGATATAAGCGGAAGGGTATTCCTCTCCAACAAGGCCCATATCGTAATGCCGTATCACAAGATCATGGACAGGGCCAAAGAGCTGAATAAAAACAGGGCGATAGGAACAACCCAGCGCGGCATAGGGCCGGCTTATGCGGACAAGGCTGACCGCCTCGGGATCAGGATAGCGGACCTTTACGGGGACGAAAGCATATTAATGGAGAAGATATCCGCAGCCTCCGAGGTCAAGGAATACATTGTAAGGAACTACTACCATATGGATGATTATCCGACGGTCGGCTCAATGGCTGACGATCTGTTCAGATACAGGGAGCTCCTGCGCCCTTATGTGGCATATACTGAGAATATTCTCCAGGATGCGCATTCGGACAGGCGGAACATACTTTTCGAGGGCGCTCAGGCATCTCTTCTCGATATGGATTTCGGGACATATCCTTTCGTGACATCGTCGAATACGATAGCCTCCGGGGCTCTTTCGGGAAGCGGAATAGGAGCTTCCTCATTTGCCAATATAATAGGCATTGCGAAGGCATATACGACAAGGGTGGGCGAGGGGCCTTTTCCTACGGAGTTAGGCGACGAGGACGGCGGTACATGCCTGAGAACGGCGGGAAAGGAATTCGGCGCCACAACCGGCAGGCCGCGCCGCTGCGGTTGGTTCGACTCTGTAGCCGTCCGTTATTCGATCGGAGTAAGCGGAGTGATGGAAATGTTCCTGACAAAGATCGATGTCCTTGACGGGCTCGAAAAGATATGCGTATGCACCGCTTATAAAAAGAAAGACGGGAGCCTGATCAGCTACTTCCCCGCAACAATTGAGGAACTTAACGAAATAGAACCTGTTTATACGGAGCTTGAAGGCTGGAAAGAGAAGACATTCGGCATCCATGATTTTTCAAAGCTTCCTAAGGCTGCCAGGAACTACATAGAATTCCTGGAATTTGGAATAGGCAGGAAAATATCATACATATCGACGGGTTTCGAACGGGACGACGTCATAGTCAGGTAGCGATTCGTGCGCTGCTTGTGCGCTTCCAATGCAGTGAAGCCTAAAGCTTGATATCTACTTTTCCTGCATGAAGGCAGCTCATGCAGAGCTTTATCTTCTTGACAGTTCCGTTGATAACGGTCTTGACTTTCTTAAGGTTAGGTTCCCAGCGGGTCCTTGTTTTTCTATGTGAATGTGAAACATTGTTGCCGTACATAGGTCCCTTTCCGCATACATCGCATTTTCTAGACATTTCATCCTCCCTTATAGGACTGTAGTGACGGTTATTATAAGGCTTCTTTAAAGAATAATCAAATCCTTATAACGTTTTGGCCGCTAATCCTCAGCCGATATCGTCGACATTTGTTACGAAGTTGACATTCGACAGGATAAAACGTTTCCTGTCTCCGCTGTTCGTATCGTCACCCATAAGCACCTTGATCATATTCTCAGCCTCATCGAAATCCGTTATTGCGACCCTTGTCATTTTTCTCGTTGCCGGGTCCATTGTCGTTTCCCATAGCTGTTCCGGGTTCATTTCACCAAGGCCTTTATATCTTTGAGTATCCGATTTTGCATTCTTATACTTTGTCTTGAGAAGGTTGTCCCGCTCATTATCGCTGTATGCGTAATCGGTGCGCTTTCCGGCCGATATCTTATATAGGGGAGGTTTTGCGACAAAAATGTGGCCGTTTTCTATCAGCGGCCGCATAAAGCGGTAGAAGAATGTCAGCAGCAGGGTCTTTATATGCTCGCCGTCGACGTCGGCATCGGTCATAATGATGATCTTGTGATAACTCAGTTTTTCAATCTCGAAATTAGTATAGTATCCCGCCCCGAGCACGGCTATCATTGTCTTGATTTCCTCGTTTGCAAGGATGAGGTTAAGAGAGTTTTTTTCCAGCTTCTTCTCGACATTGAGGATCTTTCCTCTCAGAGGCAGAATTGCCTGTATTTCCCTGTCCCTTCCCTGCTTGGCCGAACCGCCTGCGGAGTCTCCCTCGACGATGAAGAGTTCCCGTAGCTCTCTTTTCTTGGAAGAGCAGTCGGCAAGTTTTCCCGCTATAATAGCCGCTGTCCCTCTTTTGCCCCTGCCAAGGCCTGTCCTGACGCCCTCCCTGGCCTTCTCGGCTTCCTGAAGGGCTTTTAACTCCACGATGGCCTTTTTAATTATTTCTTCGGAGAGTTCTATATTCTTTTCAAAATAGATCGAAAGGCTCTTGTCGAGTATATCGCGGATGATGGCTCTCGATTCGACAGGTTCCGTAAGCTTGTCCTTCGTCTGGCCCTTGAATTCGGCGTTGGGGATCTTTGTGTTGATAACGCAGGTGAAACCGAATGCCAATGTCTTCTTGTCGACCTTTTCGGCGTTCTTATCCAGGTTTAATCTCACCGCGAATTTCTTCATGACCTTTTCATAAGCCATCCAGAAAGCATCGACGTGTATGCCATGGTTTTTTGTATGAATGCTGTTCACATAACTATAGATCTCTGGCTCGTCGCCGGTATTCCGGTACTGGAAAACAACCTCGACGTCTATGCCGTCATGCTCGCCCTCGATCTTGACGGGTTCCGGGAAGATTACATCTATGTCCTTGTTAAGTTCGTTCTTGATAAATTCGACTATGCCGTTATCGTATTTATAGGTCTTTGAGAGGAATGAATCGGGTTTATCCGGGTCTTCGGTCTGCCTGTCCTCAAAAAGAATCGATAGTCCCGGATTCAAGAAAGCTATTTCCCTCAGCCTGGAAGCGATCGCGCTCGAGGAAAATTTCTGATCCTGGAAGATCTCGGGATCGGGCTTGAACCTGACGAGAGTGCCCATCTTTTTCGAGGGTCCGACCGCTTTAAGCTCGGTCGCCTTTAAGCCTTTTTCAAACCGTATATTGTATTGTTTTCCACCCCTGTAAACTTCCACTTCAAGGTACTCGGAGAGGGCGTTTACCACGGAAAGGCCTACGCCATGAAGCCCTCCGGAAACCCTATAGGAAACCCTGTCGAACTTTCCGCCCGAGTGCAGCTTTGTAAGAACAACTTCTATGGCCGACATCTTCTCCGTCGGGTGCATATCGACCGGTATACCTCTTCCGTCGTCTTCCACTTCGATAAGGGAAGAATCAAGAATCGATACACGTATATTTTTTGCGAAACCTGCGAGGTGTTCGTCAACGGAATTGTCTATTATCTCATATGAAAGGTGGTGGAAACCGTCCATGCCCCTGTCGCCGATATACATGTCCGGCCTTTTCCTGATCCCGTCAGGATAATTCAAGGCGGCGATAGATTCGGCATTATAATCCGCGGCTTTGCTCATGTCCCCTCCCAGTTTTTTAACAAGTTAACGCCTTGATTATAACATATTTTGATCTTTTTTGCGAATTACCGGACCACTGGATAGCCTTTGCGTATCCATTCATCCAGGCCTCCGAAGATGTGGTAGGCTTCAAGAAATCCGAGGTCTCTGAGCATTGAAACAGCCTCTTCGCTCCTGCGGCTTGTAGCGCAGTAAAGCAGGTAGGTTTTGCCCCTGTCGAAAGCTGTCATTGTATTGCTGAAGTTTTTCGATTTGAAATCTATATTGATAGAGCCGGGGATATGACACTCGGCATACTCCTGCTCTGTCCTGACATCGATGATGACAAATGAAGGATTGTCTTTATTGTCCGTGTAAAGGTCGTAGGCCCTTTCAGCTTCGACAGGGCCGCTTTTCTGCGCTTTGACCGTTTTAACGGGAGGCCTGGCCGGCATGGCGGCGCAGGAGGCGATCAGCATTAAAACAGCCGGAAATAATATAATAGATTTCATAAACATTTCCCCCGGGGGTCTAATAAAGGGCGCCGTTTTCGGAATCCAGATAAACTTCTGAAATTTCCCTTACATGCCCCATGAATTTTTTAATGAGGCCCTTATCCTTTACACCCCTTTCGATTTCAAGGCCGCTTGATACATCTATCCCGTAAGGCAGCATCTTTTCTAAGAGATAGCCGACATTTGAAATATTGATGCCGCCGGCTATAATAACCCTCGATCTCAGGAATGCCGCCGTCCTTTTATCCGATATTTCATGCCATATAGCAGGTCTGCCTGTCCCTCCGCTATTGTCTATCATCCAGGCGCTGATGCCGGGCTGAGGGTCGTTCATCAAAGCGGCAACCGAGTTTTCATCGATGAATTCCATCCCCATTGCCATTATTACCGGAAATGAGCATCTCCGGGATAAGTTTTCTATAAATTCCCTGTTATAAATGGCGCTGCCGCTATGAAGCTGGATGGTATCGATGCCTGAAGCGAAGGCGATATCTAATATCTCATCAATATTTTTATCGACGAAAACACCGGTTTTATTTATAAAAGGAGGAAGATTCGACGTTATGCCGCGGACGGCAGCTGCGCAGACAGCGCGGGGACTTTTATCGAAAAAAACAAAACCAAGGGAATCGGCGCCGTTTTCCGCGGCGTAAAGGGCGATTTCAAGAGTTTTAATTCCGCAGATCTTGACCCTGGGAGAGTACACGGAAGGCCTCCATTCAATTCTTATTCTAAATATTTTAAATTATGAGTCCTGTTAAATCAATATCGGGAGACATTTGACGATTCGATATATTAATCGTATTATCATAATAATGTGGAGGAGTAATATGCTAAAATTCAATATGTTTTCAATAACCATGCTGGGGGCTGCAGTTCTAATGGCGGTTCCAGCTGTTGTGGAAGCGGTTTCCACCGAAACTGCAACTCTTGCGGGAGGATGTTTCTGGTGCATGCAGCCGCCTTTTGAAAAACTACCCGGAGTTATATCAGTATTTGCCGGATATGCGGCGGGCAAAGGCGAAAGTCCCACCTACGATGATTATGCCGATAAAGGGTATGTGGAAGCCGTACAGGTGACATATGATCCTTCTAAGATAACTTTCAAGGAAATCCTCGATACTTTCTGGCGGCAGATCAATCCGACCGACAGTTATGGGCAGTTTGTCGACAGGGGGCCGCAATACAGGCCCGCGATTTTCTATAACAGCGAGGAACAGAGGATTACCGCCGATAAATCAAAAGCCGATCTTGGAAAATCAGGCAAGTTCGATAAACCGATTACAGTTGAGATCACAAAGTTCACCAACTTTTACAAGGCAGAGGATTACCACCAGGATTACTACAAAACCCATCATGTAAGATATGAATTTTACAGGTTTAATTCCGGCCGCGACCAGTATCTTGACAAAATCTGGGGGAAGGACAGGAATAAGATAAAAGCGGCGGCAGCTGATCCTGCTTCTTCGGATCCGCCGGATTATAAGAATTACAAGAAACTGTCCAAGGCGGAGCTGAAGAAGATCCTGACGCCTCTGCAGTTCCATGTAACGCAGGAGAGCGGAACCGAACCCCCTTTCAAGAACGAGTATGACGAGAATAAAGAGGCAGGAATATACGTTGACGTAGTTTCCGGAGAGCCTCTTTTCAGTTCGAAGGATAAATTCGATTCCGGCACCGGCTGGCCGAGCTTCACCAGGCCCATCAGTCCGGATAATGTTGTTATAAAGACAGACACGAGTTTTTTCATGACAAGGACAGAAGTACTGAGCAAAATTGCAGGTTCACACCTCGGGCATGTCTTTGACGACGGACCCGCACCGACCGGCAAGCGCTACTGCATGAATTCGGCGGCCCTGAAGTTCATTCCTGTAGCGGATCTTCAGAAAGAAGGCTACGGGGAGTTTGTGAAACTGTTCAAATAAGATCGTCTGACGGATTCTTTGGAATTAGCAATGCGGTATTATCCTTTGACAGTTTCCTGTATTTCCATTAAGATAATGCTTTGTAAAAAGGCTGGGTTTATTAATGAAATACAGGGAAATCTGCGAGATAGTCGAGAAGAAAGTTTTTTCGCATTATCTTTATCTGAAGCTTAAAACTGTAAAAATTGCTTCCGAGGCTAAACCCGGCCAGTTTATCAATATCAGGGCATATGAGGACTCCTTCGATCCTCTTCTCAGGAGGCCGATGAGCATCTGCGGCAGGGACGGAGACTGCATATCGATCCTTGTCCTGGTCAAGGGCAGATCGACGAAGCTCCTTTCTGAAAAATGCGCAGGCGATTATCTTAATATAATCGGGCCTCTCGGGAATTCCTTCCCTGAGACCGGGAAAAAGGCAGTTTTTGCGGCCGGCGGAATAGGGATAGCCCCGTTCCTGTTTTTCTCGAGGGTTCTAAAGCCGGAAGTTTTGCTTTTCGGAGTAAAATCGAAAGAATTTCTTCCGGATATGGCGCCCTTCATGGAAGCAATGGAGATAAGGACAGCGACCGAAGACGGCAGTTCAGGAACAAAAGGCTCTGTTCTCGACCTTCTGAAAGAATTCGATTTAGGAAATAAAACCCTTTATGCCTGCGGGCCGAATCCCATGCTCAGGGCTATAAATGCAGAGCTTAAAAAATACAGCAGCGCAGATGCCTGGTATTCTATTGAAACTATTATGGGCTGCGGTTTCGGGGCATGCAAGGGCTGCGCCGTGGAAACCCCGGCCGGGGATTACAAGCTTGCCTGCGCGGACGGGCCAATATTCAGATGGGACGGGGTGAAGCTGTGAACTGGAGAAATCTTTTTATCGCAGGATTGATACTGGCGCTGTCGCCCTTCCTGATAAGGCTGGATCATGCTGTTTTCCTGTACTCGCTGTTCGGATACGGGCTATGTGAACTTTCCTATATATACAAGGGCAGGTTATCGAACTGGGACTATGCGCTTATTGCGGACCTTGGACTTATTCTTATTGCGGGACTCAGCAACTTTTTTATCCTGTACAATTTATTCCAGTATGTTTTTTTAGCTCTTCTGTTCGCTGAATTTTCCGGCTCGGAAAAAGGCTCCCCGGAACGACTAATCAGCCTGCCTATGCTCTTCGTGACAGGCGCGCTCTTTACCCTGTACTTCGGCGGATTACTCGGCGTCAGGGGCCTGTCGGACATGGCAGTTTTCATATTTTATTTTTCATATTTCATGGCCGGCGCGGCAGTCTTTTTCGGCAGCAGCATGCGGAAGGGCCATAACACTGCTCACATAACGCACAGCATAAGACCCGCTAACCGGCTTCGCAGCTAAGTTGGTCTAATTTTGACAAATGACGGTATACATTATAAAATAACTTCTTCTTAAACCGGAGGAGTGTCCGAGCGGTCGAAGGAGGCAGTCTTGAAAACTGTTATACCGAAAGGTATCGGGGGTTCGAATCCCTCCTCCTCCGATAATTAAGGATCTCGAAAGTTTATACAGAATATAGAATT
>CAZHNM010000008.1:137812-146352 GCA_964533855.1 uncultured Brevinematales bacterium | reverse complement strand
TGATTGCAGCATGAAATAAGGGCGACAACTACCTTGACAAAAAGCGTTGCTTATCCCGGCTTGTTTAATATTTAAAAAATTCATGAGTAAATTTCCGGATATAATCGATAATAAATTTTTATTAATATGGTTTTTTATTGTGCTTTATAACCTCTCTTTTTTTATACTCTCTGCGGCAGGCAGATATCCCTGGTATTTTTATTCGAGATGGTCGATAGGATTAAACGCCATTTTTATTATTTCACTGTCCTGTCTGTTAGCCATAGCCTATAAATTATTTAAGCCTCTGTTATCGCAAGCGGGCAAATACCCGGGGATCAATATCCTCGCTTCTTTAATTTTTATTATTTCTTTCATAAGCATGACTGCTTTTTATGCTAAAATGCATGGTTATAATGCGAATGACTCATTATACCCTAAATTAAAAATTTTATTTGCGGAAAATTATAAAGATTATAATTTGTTTGTAGCAAGAAACGCTACGCCGACTGTCAAGTATCTGTTCGAGTACGGCCCCTTAAAAGACAAATATTACAGCGGCTTTTATCCCTCTCATTTTATTTTCGAAACAGAGTATCAATATAACAAAAATATTATCATAAACACATCAAACATAAATATTTTTGTATTTACACAAATCGGTCCATCCGAATTGACAAATTATCTGGAAAATAGAATTAATTGCAAAGTTACTCAAATAACTGCATCTTCACCGCCGTCTTATCTTTTTAAAAAAATAAACTAAAAGGAAAACTATGAATAAAACAAAAGAGTATATTTCTAACATTTTAATTAGATACAAATACTTTATCAGGTATTCGGCTATCGGAGTAATAGGCGTATCTATAGATATTATGCTGTTTTTTCTCCTGACCAGGCAGTTGCATTTATATTATCAATATGCTAATTTAATCAGCGTCAGCTGCGGAATTACGAATAATTTTATTTTAAATTCTTTAATAAACTTTAAGAAAACTGACAGGTTTAAAAGGCGTTTTGTTAAATTCTATTCTATTGGCATGCTGGGATTAGGATTAAGTTCATTATCGCTTTACATTTTAATCGATCTCCTGTCGTTTTCCCAGATTGCAGCTAAATGTTTTACCATTGTAATTGTTACATTGGTTCAATATAATTTAAATAAATTTTTATCATTCAAGAAATATACAAAGCATGATGAAACCAAGCATAACTTTTCAAAGGATTTGAATGTCATAATTCCGGTTTACAATGAAGAAGCCGCTATCAAAACAGTCTTAGAAAAATGGTGTAATGAATTAAATAAATTAGATATCAATTATATCATCCATGCTTATAACGATGGCTCCAAAGATTCATCACTAAAAACATTAAATAAATATGCATCAGGAAATAATAGAATTGTTGTTCATGATAAAAAAAACAGCGGACATGGACCGACGATACTGCTCGGTTATCTTGAGAACAACGATGCCGAATGGATATTCCAGACAGATTCGGATGATGAGATCGGGCCGGAATCTTTCGAAATTTTATGGAAAAAGAGAAATGATTATGATTTCCTGATCGGTAAAAGAAGCGACAGACGGCAGCCTTTTTCGAGGAAAATCGTCAGTTTTGTATCCAGATTTATTGTCTGGACATTATTTACAAAAAAAGTATGGGATGTAAATTCCCCTTATCGATTAATGAGGTATAAATGTTTTAAAGATTATTTTCAGGTAATTCCAAAAAACACTTTTGCCCCGAACCTGATTATCTCGGGGATTGCATCATTAAACAGGCTCAGGATTTTTGAAATTCCTGTACAATACGAAACAAGAAGGACCGGCAATGTTTCAATAAAAAAATGGAAACTCGCTAAAGCAACTTTTAAATCATTTCAGCAGACTATAGGTTTCCGTTTATTGCATTAAATTACCGGGATTTTTCCAGCCAGAACATCCTGGGCTTATTGTTCTCAAAAATTATCTTAAGGTTTTTATTGAAAAGCGGGGTCGACAGAAGAGGACCGTCAAAACACTGATCGCCTTTTTCAGGCACGTAAATTAAAACGTTTTCATCAGTCATTTTTCCGGTGAGAAGGGCTTCAGGAACTTTTTTGGTGTTGATCAGCTCATCGAATTTAATACTGCTCTTAAAGGCAAGCAGCAAAATAAAAGCAATCAGCAGCCCCTTCGAAAGGAGCGGGGAAAAAACCTCTTTAACCGTAAAATTTATTATTCCGAAGCTTAATAATATGCCGACAAAGGAGTATATGTACCCATAGCCGAACCTGGGATCTGGTGCGGAAAAAAACCAGAACAAACAGCCTGCTGACGACAGGCAGAGGATAAACAATGTGACTGGCAGATCTTTTTTCTTACCGGTGAACAGGGTAGCCATAAAAAATATCACGGCTATAATTGCCATGTTTATATAATTTACAAAATGAAATGAGGTTATTGAATTTTTAAACCATGGCCCAAGCCAGTTCCAGTTGCTTAAAACTTTTTCCGGAATAACCCCGTACTGTCTCGACCAGCTTTTAATCCAGTCGGCGGTACTCTCAGCTGTTTCGGGAGGGACGCTCCATTTTAAACTTAAGTATCCGAAGGCCGACGGGAAGGCCGGGTATCCTGAGGCGATAATCCCCTTTATTAAATATGGAATCGCGATAACAAATAATATAATAACTGTAAAAATACATTTAGATAAAGTTAATTTATCAGCGATCAAAACGTTTTTCTTTTTTAAAAAATCCCTGAATATAAAAAGCAGCAGGAGGATAAACATCAGTTCAGCGAAATATGGTACCGCCGCCAGCTTTACGGTCACAAGGTAGAAAGAGATAACAAATGAGATCAGGAGATAGTCGGACTCGTTCTCTTCAAAAGTTTTAATAATAAAATATGTGATAAAAAATGTAATCAGCATCGACGGGAGATTCGGTGAAGGGGAAGCCAGGTTGCCGAATGACTGGGTGTCGGAAAGGCAATAAAAACCCGGGGCAAAAGTTATTATCGCAAATGCCTGGGACAGTTTCATTTTTTTGTTTTTGATTGTCCTGGTTAATGTATTAAAAACAAAGGCACCATAAAAGAAAAACAAAACGGCGTTTATGATAAAAAACGGAGATCCTGTGAATAACCTTAACGGATAAACGATCGATGCATCGACAAACTAGGAGTTGTTAAAACCGAACCTGTCATGCAGGTTCGCTAACCCGAAAGGCAGTGAAGAATTCGTAATCCAGTTGATCATAGGCAGGTGATAAAGGCCGGTATCGTAGCAATCCATATTCATCAATGACATTACGGAACAATAGACCAGCAATAGAGATATGATTAAAATATTCACCCTGTTGAAAGATGGTAAAATGGTTTTTCGATATATAAAAAATAATATTATACCGCCCGCTAAAATGATTGTTGAAAAAGCGGCGCCTAAGGGAATGAAAAAATTAAAAATTGTACCTGTAACCGATATTGTTATAAAACCAAGTATTCCATAATAACATATTTTATAATCATCTGTAATTTCCATGTCTCTATAGTATATTTTGATAAGCTGCCCTGCCAGGCAGCCCAATCCTGTGAGTGAAATCGCCCATAATAAAAGGGAAAATACTACGAATAACTGGATCATAAATCGCCTTTTTTACAAAGTATTCCTGCCGCAGGATAAAATTAAAAATAATTCCGGTAATTATATAGTGATTGGCACAATATATCAAAATTCAACCCGTCGTTTTTTACAATCCTCCCCTTTTGCATTATAATATATGCATATTGATAAAGGATTAAAAATGATTGATGAAAAAGACCGTCAGCCCTGTTCATAATTCTGGAAAAATCCGCGCGATCGTCTTATAATTTTATCAGTCCCTGAGTTCTGCTAAGGGATAATCTGTTCTTTCCGAGGCCTTTATAATGAACAAAAATCACGTTTTAAAGCATATCCTGGTCACCGGCGGCTCCGGTTTCATAGGCTCCAACTTCATCCCCTTTTTCCTCGAGAAATACCCGGAATACGCGGTTGTGAACCTCGACAAGCTCACTTATGCCGGAAGCCCGGAAAACCTGAGAGAAGTCGCGGGCCATCCCCGGTATATATTCATAAAGGGCGATATTCTCGATAAAAAGACAGTCGAAACCGTATTTTCAAAATTCGATATACGCGGAGTCGTGCATTTCGCTGCTGAATCCCATGTGGATAATTCGATCAGCCGCCCTTCTGAATTTATAATGACTAACGTCATAGGGACCTTCAACCTTCTCGAAACAGCCCGCGCCCGCTGGATGGAAAAGCCCTTTGCATATAAAGAGGAATACAGGGGATGCAGGTTCCACCATATATCGACCGACGAGGTTTTCGGCAGCCTCGGTCCGGCAGGGTATTTCACGGAAGCGACGCCCTACGCTCCCAATTCGCCCTACAGCGCCTCGAAGGCGTCGGCCGATATGATAGTCAGGGCCTACCACCACACGTACGGCCTGGACACCGTCACGACGAACTGCTCTAACAATTACGGGCCTAAACAGCATAAGGAAAAGCTTATCCCCACGATCATCAGGCATGCCCTCAGGGGCGAACCCATCCCTATCTACGGAGACGGAAAAAACGTCAGGGACTGGCTGTTCGTGCTGGACCACTGCTCCGGCATCGACCTTGTCTTTCACAGGGGTGTTTCAGGGCAGACCTATAATATCGGGGGGAGGAACGAGCTGGCCAACAACGAAATCGCTTCAATGATATGTTCCATCCTTGACAGGATCGAGCCTCTCGCGTCGGGAAAACCTTACAGGGAACTCATTACCTTCGTCGAAGACAGGGCAGGCCACGACAGGAGATACGCCATCGACGCCTCGAAGATAGAAAAAGAGCTCGGATGGAAAGCCTCGGAAAGCTTCAGCACCGGCATTGCCAGAACCGTCGAATGGTACCTGCAGAACAGGAAAATGTTGTAAATTATATTCTTTTCATATAGAATTATAATATTAGAAAAGGGATGAACAGATGCAGGTAAAACCTTTAACTGCAGACGAGATTTTAAAAAACATTGTAGATATAATAAAAACACATCTGCCTGAATGCAAAGTCTATTTTTTCGGATCAAGGATTGGAAATAATTTCAGGGAATTTTCAGACTTTGATGTGGCTGTAAGCTGCAGGGGGAAAATTCCTGCCGGAATTTTCTTTAAAATCGTTGATGAAATTAATGAACTCCATACTTTAAAGAAGATCGACCTTGTGGATTTTTATAACCTGGATAAAGAATTTAAACAGATAGTATTAAATAAAGGGCGGATTATTTATGACGGAAGCATTACAATTCCAGCTTGATAAATTTAAAAACTCCCTTAAACGGCTTAATGAAGCCCTGGAAAGAGATAAAGATAAGGACGATCTTGTATTGAATGCTGTCATTCAACGCTTTGAATTCACCTTTGAAAATTCCTGGAAATCTATAAAACAGACTTTACGCATTAAAGGTATTGACTGCTTAACACCAAGGGACTGCATTAAAGAAGCTTTCCGTAATGGCTGGCTGAAGAACGAAGAGATATTTCTTGAACTCCTTGAATGCCGTAATTTAACATCTCATACCTATCGGTTTGAAACTGCTGTCAGGGTTTATGATTCTGTAAAGAAAAATGCTTTCGTATTTGATGAGCTTCTGTCTGAACTGGAAAATAATCTTGATTCCTGACAGTCTATTTGCATTCCCGGTCTTTCTTTACAAAATAACAAAATTAAACTACAATTGTTTTAAATTAAAAAAAGAGGCTCTTTATGCGGAATACTATACCGGCGATGCTTTTTTTTACTATTTTAATTTCCTGCTCATCGCTGGTCAGCCTTAACGATAAACTGCGACATCTGGTATGCCGCTGATGCAAATTAGAAATTTTTCCCGCGCTGTTATATAATAAGGAGTCATAAACGCTTCGCAGGATGATAAAATGAGAATATTGGCGATCCTAACACTTTTATTTACATCCGCTGTTTCGTACACCCAGACAATTGACGCGATCAACGCGGAAAAGAACTTCAAAAGCGGCATGATCAGGTTCTATAACAGGGAATACGAGGCCGCAATCCAGCTCTTTTCGAAAGCCCTGTCTTTCGAGAAGCTCGACAGCAAGGCCCGTTACTACCTTGGATGCTCTTACCTGAACGCCGGATACACGAAAAACGCCATCGACGAATGGGAAAATATCGTCAAGTTCGGCGACACATCCTACCAGATCCGCCAGAAGTTGAACGACCTGTATTTCAGGCTCGCCATCGACAAGAGCTACGACTATTCCAATCCCTACGTTTTTACCAAGCTTTACAGCGGCCTTGCCGACGGCAAGCATAAGATCAACAGGCCGTCTTTCATAATTTACGACAGCAAAAGCGATTCGACGATCGTGTCCTCCACCCTTACAAAGTTTGTCGTCGAACTCGACGGGTCCGGGAACACCGTGAGGGAAATAGGCAGGAATTTCGGCGATTTCTCGACTTTCCAGCTTCCCATGGGAATATGCCTCTATGACAATAAAATATACGTGGCCGATTACAAGGCGGACGAGATCTTCATATACAGCAGGGAGGGAAAATTCCTCTCCAAATTCGGCTCCAGCGGCGTAGCGCCGACCAATATTGCTGGGCCGATGGGCCTTTATATTTCGGAGGACGAATACCTCTTTGCCGTCGACAACGGCAACGACAGGATCCAGAAATTCGGCCTCAAGGGCGAATGGATACAGAGCATCGGCGAAGGAGTCCTTAAAAGGCCTACCGATGTAACCGGGGCTAACGGCATAATCTATGTCTCCGACACATTCAATAAAAGGATCGCATCCTTCGATACCTTCGGAAACATGCTCGAATCCATAGGCGACGGCGTCCTGCAGGAGCCTCTAGGCCTTTCGATAAAAAACGGAAAACTCTATATCTGCGACGCTGAAAACGGCCTGTACATTTATGACATAGCTGGCAAAAGCCTTGAAAAGTTCTCCACGGATGAACACAAGGTCCAGTTCGCCTTCGACGCATGCCTGGACTCGAAGAATATTCTATACGAGACGGATTTCAACACCCCGAATATCGCGATATTCAATCCCCTGCAGCTCCAGTACGCTAATCTCGGCCTTCAGGTTTCGCAGATCTGGCTATCGAGCTACCCCAGGAACCTTATCCACCTGAGGGTCTGGGATAAAACGGGCAAGCCGGTTTATAACCTTAAAGAGGCGAACATATCGATATTCGAGGAAGGGACCGAGATACCTTTTATCAGGATGGGCCCGACCTTCGAGTTCAGGAAAAATATGTATGCCAAGATAATTATCGATAAAAGCGAAACGATGCGCGAATACGAGCCGGAACTGATCGAGATGCTCAATTCATTCCTCACCCGGTCCACGGGGGACGACTGGCTCGATATGGTGACCGTGAACGATACAATGGAAAGTACGGGCAGGATACCGTCGAGCATCCTGCGCCCGGTGGATTTTGTCAAAAAGATACAATACAGCGGTCCATACCCCGAGGAGCTCGACTCGGCGCTCCATACCGCTGTAACCGGACTTCTCAACATCAACAGGAACAAGGCTATTATCATCTTCACTGCTGGAGAAATAGGCCCTTCGACGTTCTCCAATTACGACGCCGACATGCTTTCGACTTACGCGAAGCAGAACTCGATACCTGTTTACGTGATCAATTTTACCGATAAAAACAGGGAAATTTACGAAAGGATCACCGAAGAGACTTTCGGCAGGTATTATTCGATGAAAGACCTGAAAGATATTCTCAATATCTACAGCGATATTAAAAACGCGCCTCCGCTCGAATACATTATCAGCTACGAGGGCCTTGACCTGAAAGGCCTCAGGGACAAGTGGATAAACGTCCATATCAAGGTCAGGTACAAGAACCTTATGGGGATAGACGATACCGGCTACTATGTGCCCGAGCTCTTCACGCCCGTGGCTCTCCCTGCGCAGTAATTATTTCGAAATTTCCTTCCGGACGATCTTCTGCATTTCCCTGAGTATTTTCGTGTCCTTTTCGTCATGATAGGGCTTTATATCGAGATCTGGCGGGATCTTTTTAAGGTTTTCATGCCCGGCGCTCTTGATGTAGGTCTGCATGAAATTATCGTAATCCTTCCATTTTATCCCCGCGGCCCTTACTGCCGCTTCTTCAGCCCTGAGGGCTATCTGGTGGGCATGCTGGTAATGGAGCCCGAGCTCATCGAGCAGGGCTTTTTCAACGGATTCATGGAGTATCAGGAAAGGGTCTACATCGTATTTTCCATAGGAAGTTTCCAGGTATTTCGGAAGATGCCTGTCGATAAAGATCTTCTTGAAATCATTGCTGTATCCGGCAAGGTAAGGGATATCCCATGTCCTGTCGAGCTTTGTCCTTTTCAGAATATTCTTTACAGCCAGGCCGAGTATTTCGGCTGAAACCAGCGTGTCATCCCTGCCGATCCTCTTTTTCTTTTTCACTGCCATCATATACTCCTTAGTTGCACTTAGCGAGCTCAGCGAGCTTAGTGCAACTTATGCTTAGCGAGCCTTGCGAGC